>CAVSXN010000001.1:0-158098 GCA_963731945.1 uncultured Verrucomicrobiae bacterium
AGCCTTGATTGTTTATCGACTTTGCCCGCAGGCGTCAGAATCACTTCGGTAAGAAATTCCCGCAACTGGTCTCTCGACAATTCGCTCTTTGCGATTGCGCGGCTTTCAGTTCTGCAACTCCCTTGGAAATACAATCGTTTACTATCATACGAGCGGCATGCACGTCAGCGTTCTTGCCGGTTGCTCCGGATTGCCTGTAAGCCTCAGATGCGCTTTTGCCGGAAGCCACGGCTTGAGCGAATAACCCATGGCGAGGATTCTTAACAAGCGGCTTGGCCAGAAGATTCGCACGCAAGCTTCATGGCGTCAAACCTTGTAGGATTGACAGACTGTGATAGGAGCGAGCATCAGAGTTCTCCCTTGAAGCCCGGTCGAGGATGGCGGGAAGGAGAGCGGCGAGTTCGGTGGCGGTCTCGGCTTGCAGACGCTTCAGCGTTTCCAGGTCCAATCGGCCTCTTGGACAAAGCCGAAGGCCAAAAGTCGAAATTGGCCCAGGATTCGCAACCCTCGTGCTGCGACTCCGTGCCATTCGGTCGCAAAATTCGGCCGCGAAGATCTCGAAATGCGACTCAGACGCCGCCGGCGCGCTTCGGGTCGGCCTTTTCGCTTATTTTGGGGCTAGTCCGGTATCACGGAACTCTTCACCTCCTCTGACGCATTCGTTTTCCTAAATTGGAGTGCGTACAGCCTGGAGAAATAACCTCCAGACGCGACCAGATCCTGAACCTTCCCAGATTCGAGAACTCTGCCGCCATCAAGGACGATCACTTGGTCGGCATTTTCAATCGTGCTGATCCGATGGGCAATGATGATTACGGTGCGTCCAGCTGCGAAGACTTCCAAAGCATCCTGTACAAGGTGCTCGGAGATCAGATCCAGCGCATTCGTTGCTTCGTCGAGGATCAGGATTTCCGGGTCGCGGATCAAAGCGCGGGCTAGGGCGATGCGCTGGCGCTGTCCGCCGGAAAGGCGCAGCCCACGTTCGCCAAGGTTTGTGTCATAGCCTTGAGGAAGCGTCTCGATGAACTGCGACGCCTGCGCACGCTTCGCAGCTTCGAGGACATCTTTGCGCCCGGCCCCCGCTTTTCCATAGGAAATGTTTTCCGCTACCGACGTATTAAAAAGGTGAACGTCCTGACTGACGACCGCGATCCGACTTCTCCACCAGGCGAGATCCAGGTCCCTCAAATCACGATCGTCCACCGATCACAATGCCCCGAAGTAGGGTCATAAAGTCTGCAGATCAGGCTGGCGATGGACGACTTCCCTGCGCCCGACGACCCAACGAGAGCGGTTGTTTCGCCGGTGCGAATGCTCAGGGTGATGTCCTTGAGAGCGTGATCTGTCGCCGTATCGTAGGCGAGGGATACGTCCTCAAACCTAATTCCCGGGGTGAGAGAGGTTAAGCGCTTGTCGCCACTGCGCAGGAACGGCTTATCAGTTGAATCCAGGAGAGCTGCGTACGTCCTCGACCGAGCCGGCGAGGCCTTCGAGGGCGACTCTCTGGTGGTCAAGGGACTTGATCCTCGCTTGCATTCTGTAGAGAACGACCAAAAAGACAAGAGTTGTGCCGAGCTCCGCCGGATTCTTTTTCGCGATAACGAGCAATGAGACGAAGAAGATTGCCGCCAAAACCTCGGAGAGCGCGGGGGACTATGCTCGACAGGCGATCGACCCGAAAAAAAGTCTTTCGCACACCGAGCGACGCTTTATCGAAGCGGCCCTGTTCAAACTCTTCGCGGCCGAAGAGGCGAATGACACGAAGGCCATTGAAGATCTCGAGCATGCGGTTGGTGAAGACGCCTTTCGCTTCGACGGCTTCGTTGCCAAGTCGCTTCACGCGCCGAGTCACTATCATATTCACGAGCGAAACGAAGAGGAAAAAAACCGCGCAAACCAGCGTCAGCTTGAGCGAAATCGAAAGGAGCAGAACAGCCGAAGATCAGGACCATGCAGAGATCTATCAACATATCGGCAAGCGTCGAAAGAGCCAACGCCATGCGCCACGTTTCACTTCCGAGTGTATTGATAAGTTTTCCTGACTGCTGGGAGTCGAGGTATAACTGGCTAAGATCCAGAACCTGCGTGAGAATGCTTGAACGGAGGCGATGGCTCATCGTCGCATTGAGCCAGCGTGACAACACCCCGTAGGCGTAGGAAAGCGCGTTCTTCAGCACAACGCCCGCCAAAAAGCATGCCGCGATCATCATTATCCGCTGGTTTCCCGAGAAGCGGCTGAAGAGCTGGGCAAACCAATGGCTCGTGCTTTGTTGCGCGCTCTCCGCACCGCTTGCAAGAAGGGGAATGATAAGGGAGATTGAAAAACCCTCGGAGATAGCAGTTAGTAAGCCAAGCAGGATGAGCAGCGCCAACATCCACCAGCGCAGCTGCAGAACTGGCCGGAGAAGTCGAAGCGCACGCAGAATCGCCAACATGTCTAGATAGAACCGTTTTGAATCTTTGCCCACCGCCGGGCTTCAACCCACTGTGCCGGCCTCCAATGTAAACCTGGAGGTCCGTGGGGCTTCGGATCGACATCCTCGGGATGGCGCCGCTTGAGAAAGTTCGGGCCCGCGATCTTGCGGAGGGCGGCGACGAACGTCATTCGATAGAGCGGCGGATTCAGAAATATTGCGAGGTCCGACCCGTATATAATTTTCAGGAACCGGAAAAAGGCGTCATTGTTTCCGTTAGAGTATGCGGTGGGCAATAGATAGTTGTAAAAATGTCCTGCCGACCAGCCCAGGAGCTTCTTTGGAATCTGCGGACAATTCCGTCGCAACTCGCTCATCATGAATTCATATGACTCCGCCATTGCTAAAACATTTGATGACATTGTCGACGAGATCTGACGGTAGCCCACAAGATAGTCGGGAACTTCATCGACGAGGTGTTTCGCAGCGACCCTCAAGATGAAGTCCCAGTCCTCGCAGCCCTGAACCCCGCCTTGCTCAGCGCGGGTCAAATAACCGCCAACCTCCCGCACGGCGGAGGTCCGGAAAAGCGGAACGCTGGCATTCCCGACGATGTTCTTGTAAATCAACGCATAAAAAACATTTCCACGAATCGGCCAGTGAGTAAGTGGGATAAAGGCCTCACCGCGTTCGTTGATCGATTTCGACCAACAATAGGCAAACCCCCAGTTTTCTCCTTTCCTCTCAAGGCTAGAGACCTGCTTTTCGAGTTTTTGTGGATACCAGACATCGTCCGCATCGAGCGGGGCAATGAATTCACCGGAGGCGTCTGCGATTCCGCGATTGCGGGCGGCCCCGACGCCCGCATTGGGTTGATTGACTAGGCGGATGCGGGAATCACGCCTTGCGTAGTCGGCGACAATGTCGGGGGTATGGTCCGTCGATCCATCGTCAATGACAATCACCTCGAAATTCCTATACGTCTGGGAAAGGACGGATTCGAGGGTATCGGAAATGTATCGCGAAGCATTATAGCTCGGAACGATTACCGAAACGAGAGCCCTGCTTCGTTTGGCTGATAGCGACGACATCGGGTCTAGCAGACTGTTGAAGAACCCATGATTTTCATGCAGCGGTTGGGATTCTGAAAGGATTAGGAAAAAGAAGGGTGATATTGCTGGTCCTAGCAGAGAGCTGCGAAAGCGCAAAGCTTTCCCGTAGAGGCAAGCGAGAATAGCCTGAAGAAAGCGTCGAGTGCTTGCGATCCATTGTTTTGGGGTTCCCACCCCGAGCAGAGTACCCAGGAGCAGGCTCAGGTTGAAGCAAGCCGCCGCAATCTTGTGTCGCTTAGTGAGGTTTTCTTCTCCCCGGAGCGTGGCCCGGCGCATTCCGCCTTCGTCAAGGACGTGCTCGAAGCTGCGTTCCAGATGCATGCCGCGCTGGCGCAAAAGCGCCTTGCCAGACTGGCTCTTGACGGCACGGGGGGCACGATCAAGGGCTTTGCGCAGCGGGGCAGCCAATCCTTGCTTCCGGCGCCGGGCACAGTGGGCGTCCCCGATGACCGTGCGAATGTCGAATTCTTGGATATGGGCAATTTCCTCGATGGCAAAGTAGCCTTTGTCCGCAGCGACCGAGCGCACGACAGCATCCTCCTGGTTGGCCACGATGCGGTTGACCACTTCCACCGCGCAGGCCACTCGCTCACTGAGTGCCCTGGTATCGGCGTGGTCACAAGACTTCAGCCTGACGGTGTTCGAGCGCTACGCTTTCGAAAAGTCGCTCGGCACTGGCTCGTTCCCGACCTTCGGTGACTTCAGCACCCGAGAGCCTTTCGGATCGCTGAGGACCGAAACGTAACTCTGTCCGCTCAAGAAGCTCTTTTCATCGATGCCCACCGCCTCGAGTTCTTCCAAGGATCGGCGCTCCAAACCCCGCGCGACAGCCCGTTCCATGATGCGATGGGCCTGATCCCAGGAAATGGAAAGCAACTCACAGGCATCGCTCAGCGAACGCGCCGCTCGCAGCACTTCCACCCCAAAGGCTTCAAAAGAGCGTGTAAAGCGGCTGAACTTCTCCGCCCATGGCACACTCACCGTTTCGGTCTGTCCTTTCTCGTCCTTGACCCGGGGAACCTCCGCCCTAATCACCGTGGCAAATCCGCAGGTGTCCAGATGCCGCCAACTCCTGCTCTCCCAGCCATGAATGTGGAGCCCGAGAGAATGGAAAAGCGGGTGGTTGAGGCGTGTGAGCGCCTCGGACTGTGAAGGTATTGTTTTCCGGATCAAGCGCGTGCGGGCAAAAGCGGGAAACTCAAGGAATGCAGCGCATCCGTCTCTTCGGCGAAAGGGGCCTGGCAAACCTGTATCGTACAAGCTGGCGGAGATGGTTCGCGAAACCATCTTCTAAAAGCAGCTCCGCAATTTGCGGCTTTGCTTATCTTAATTGATCCTCAACAAGTTAGGTAGAAAACACGGTCTGGCTTCACGCTCCCGGGTGTGTCTCGAAATTACCACTTTTAGCCACAAGAATGCACTAAATTTGCTTACTAACTACTTACAGCCCGCAAAATCATCGCCGCCAGGAAGCGCTGGCGAAGGCTGCGCGGTCACTGCCAGTGATCTGAGCGGCCATCGTCCAAGCAGACGCCACCGCGTTCTTCAAATCCCACGCGACCCGATCGCTCTCGGGAACGCAAACACGCGGCTTAATTTGTTATTAACAAAATCAGCGTTAGTATCCGCAAGACTCGGCTGCACTATGGCAACACGGCTCCTTTGGTTTGTGTAGACGCACACGGTTGGGGCGTGATATCCTGCATTGAGTTCTTCGGTGACAAGCTCCACAGCATAAAACATCAGGAGGAAAACGATGAAAATACGTTTGCTATTTACGCTGGCAGCGTTGGCAATCGGCCTAGCCACGCCAGCCCAGGGGCCACGACCGGCGGTGGCTCCAATTTGACGGGCGTATCCATCAGTTTTCCTTCCTTCACCAGTCGAATGATAAAGGGGTTGATCTGATCGCGATGATTTTCCACGAGGGACCGAAAAGCTTCCTGCAATTCGCTGTCCGCCCGGTAAAGGCGCTGGCCGAGGTCGCCGAGCCAGTTGTCGGCAATCCGACTGCCGCGGTGCGGCACAGCGATCAGGATGGCGCGGCGGACGCGGGTTTCGCGCTCGAACAGGAAGATCGCATTCACGACACGGCTGGTCTTCGGGTCGCAGCTGAATGTTTCCGGTCGGACAGAAATCACCTTGTCCCAGAGATTATAGCCGGAATCGCTGATCAATGTGTGGGTCATGATGCCGCCCATGCTGTGGCCGAGCACGACGAGATTGTTGGTGGCGAAGTCCCCGCCCCGGGGATCGATTTCGCCAAGAGCCTGCTTGAGAACGCGGCGGAGGACGGCGGCGTTCTGCAGCACCGGCGTGCCGGTGGGATAGTGGTAGTGCCAGATCTGGTAGCGGGCATGAAGCACCGGATCGGCGCAGAGGTCGTTGACCAAATTGGCGAAGGAGACCGGGGTCGACTGCAGGCCATGCACCATCAACAGCGGGATGCGGTTCGGGTCGTATCGTTGAATCAGATAGAGTTTCTCACGGCGCGGGATGGCGGCGGAATTAAGCATGCCGCGAAATCCGCTTCTGCGCAGCGGTTCGGCCTGCCGGGCAATCTTGGCGATCGGCGCGCTGAAATTTGCGGCCAGCGGATAAGTGTGCCCTTCCGCCGCGACTGTATCGCGGCGGTAGGGCGACAACAAACGGAGCGTCCAGCGATCATTTGCTTCGGGCTCGAGTACGGCGGTAGCCGGCGCGGCGATTCCCTCGGGAGGTCGGAACACATCCCAACGGTCCGAACCGTCGTTGGCCCGCCATGCGACGACAGGGACCCCGATGCCGGCCCGGAGGTGGCAGCGCAGCAATCGGTGTGCGGGAATCTTGTCCGCAACGGTGAAACGACACAGGTCGCTTTCTTCCAACGGGTCCACCTCGACGGCGAGTCCGGCGTTGCGGGCTGATTCGGTTCGCCGCTCCGCTGGCAAGGCGTCAAACCACTCCAACAAGCGCGCAACGGACCGGTAAAGGTTCTTCGACACGCCGGGGTCATCCGGGCGAGCCACCCATCGGGCATGCGCCGCCTGCGCGAGCGCCAGGGGGATTGTCCGGCCAAGGCGGCGGCGCCGTATCGCACAAACGGCGAGCCACCCCAGCGCCACCAATCCGAGGAGGAAGGATAGAGATCTGTGTTTTCGTCCGCGAGGCATGCCAGAATGAGCCTTGGACCGGCTCGGGTGTAAGTTTCAAATCCCCGGTGGTCTCTTCTGGCGGGTTCTCATGCGGAGGCGGGCCGTGAGAGGACAGTCACTTCTCCACGCGCGTTCATCTCAGGAACCATGGCCACCACGTCTCGCCGGATGCAAAATCGGACATCATCCCTGAGCTCAGGTTGCGATAGCAAGCGGCGGCCATTGCTCGATTGAGAGACCGCGGCCAATAGGTCTGGCCTCTCCAGGCGGTAGAGCTTGCGCGCAATGAGCGCAGAATCAGAAACGTTTCCCGCGCTCCACTCGCCCCAAAGCACATCGCAAAGCGCGCCCGCGCAGAGGGCATCTTCATACGCCGGCTCCTCCCTCGTGCCGCTGCAAACGAGAAGGAGATGCGCCGGGGCTTCTTCCTCAAGACGATCCGCCACAGCGCGCAGATTGAGGAATGAAGCCGCGATGACCCTCTTCGCATGGGCGCACGCGCGCAGAGCGCGCGTGCCGTTCGTGGTTGTCATGACGATTGTTTTCCCTGCGACGATCTCATTTCTGAACTCGCGCGGGGAATTGCCCAAATCGAAAGCAATGCCTCCGGTAAGCTCGACCGGAATGCGCACTCCTTCGCGTTCGCCGGCGAGGAAGACGTCGGCATGCTGTGCACGAAAACCAAGCGCCTCGGGAATTCCCATGACCGGGATAATCGCCTTCGCGCCGTTGCCCAGAGCCGTCACCATGCTGCTGGTCGCGCGCAGGATGTCGAACACGACACAGACCGTCTCGCTCAAATCGAGGCGATCGAGCGCCGCAAACTCGGCTGGTGAAAACAGGACCTCAAGAGTTCTCGTCATTCTCAGATTTGCTTTTTGTGTTTTGCGGCTGCCACAGACCCTTGTCTGTTCTTCGTCTGAGATTCATAGACCATTCGATAATGCCTACCCTGCCAGCGGAGCGGTCTCACCGCAAGCGCGGCGGCGACGGTCCGGGAAACTCCAACTTGCGTTAGGGCGAAAATGGTCTCCCTCTTATTATCGATGGCCTGGCTAAGATTCATTTGTCATCGCCGGCCCGGCATGCCTGGGAGGCACCGGGGCGAGCCGGCCCCGTTGCGAGCATCTGCGCTAATGCCTGTCGCACGGATTTCCAAAGGGGAAGTGCGGTAGAAGCGTTCGAAGAACCGGGGCTCCTGTCTGAAGAACGCCAGCTCTACGGGGAAGATTAATTCTTGGGCGATATGCGTCTCATCGCGATTGAAAGCTTTCGAGCCGGCGGCGGCCTCTTGAGTGACGCCAGACATGTGTGATACCTACTGAACCCTGCTTGTGAACGAGACACCTGCTGTGGCCGCTAAAAAGTTCGCCAGAAATCCGCCCTTCCCGATGCGGCTCAGCCAAACTCTTGCCGATCGGGAGCAATCTTATGAAAAAACATGCCTTTGTTTTAGCGATTCTTGCCCTGGCCGGGAATCTCCAGGCCGGTTCCCCGGCGGAGGAAAGTCAGTTCATTTCCAACCCGCGCCAGTTGATCTACGACGGCAAACGGAGCGGTGAGGGCTATTTTTCTCGGGACGGCAAGAAGATCATCTTCCAGAGCGAGCGGGAGGAGGGAAACCCCTTTTACCAAATTTATCTTCTGGATCTTGAAACTGGCGATACCTCTCGCATCTCGCCGGGGATCGGGAAAACAACTTGCGGATTTCTCCGACCCGGCCATGGCGAGGCGATTTTTTCCTCCACACATCTTGATCCAAAGGCCAAAGAAAAACAGCGGACGGAATTCGAATTCCGGGCCTCGGGAAAACTGCGCCGTTATGCTTGGGATTACGACGACAGCATGGATATTTTTGCTGCTCCGCTCGACGGAGGACAACCGCGCCGCCTGACGGATGCGCCCGGCTACGACGCTGAAGGTTCGTATTCGCCGGACGGAAGGCAAATCGTCTTTTGCAGTCTGCGCGATGCGTTCCCGCTGGAGAATCTTTCCCCGGAAGAACGCAAACGCTTCGCGACAGATCCGGCGCATTCCGGGGAGATCTACATCATGAATGCCGACGGCTCTGATCAGCGGCGGCTGACTGACGCGGCGGGATATGACGGCGGACCGTTCTTCTCGCCGGATGGTCAACGCATCATCTGGCGCCGCTTCGACAAGAGCGGGATGAATGCCGACATCTACACGATGAAAACGGATGGTTCCGATATCCGCCGTCTGACCAATTTCCACAGCATGTCGTGGGCGCCGTTTTACCATCCGTCCGGCAAGTACGTCATATTCACTTCCAACAAGCACGGGTTCGAGAACTTTGAGTTGTTTGTCGTCGACGTCCAGGGGGAGCGCGAACCCATCCGCGTGACCTTCACCGACGGATTCGACGGGCTGCCCGTGTTTTCACCGGACGGGAAAAAACTGTGCTGGGCCGCCGGCCGCACGGGCGACGGCAAGGCCCAGCTATTCCTGGCAGATTGGAACGATGAATCCGCGCTGCAAGCTCTGGCGGCCGCACCGCCGCGCTCCGCAAAAGAAACCACGCCCTGACGTTCCGTTCTTATCCTGTGAAAATCTCTCTCTTCGCGTTCTTCTTTGGATTCTTTCTCGGGCTCGTTTCCGCGAAAGGGCCCGATTCGATTGCCGCCGACACCCTAAGAGCCAAGGTGGAGTGGCTCGCAGACCAAGCCCGCGAGGGCCGCGCGACCGGTGAAAAGGGAGCGCGGGAGTCCGCGGAATGGCTTGCGGACCAGCTGAAAAATGGGGGCCTCCAGGCTGTCGAGGGAAGCTTTTTCGCAGAATTCGATTTCAACGCGGGAGTGAAACTGGAACCCGGCAAGAACACTTTTGAGATCGTTGGAAGCCCAGGCAAATATGAAGTGGATCGGGATTTCCGCCCAATGCCGTACAGCGATAACGGCTCGGTGGAAGGAGAGGTCGTTTTCGCGGGATATGGCCTTGTCGCACCGGAAGAGCACGGGAGCCGCCGGTATGACAGCTACCAAGGACTCGACGTGAAAGATAAGATCGTCCTGGTCCTGCGGTATGTCCCGGAAGAAGTTGAACCGGCGCGCAGGGCTCAGCTCAACCGGTATGCCGGCTTGCGTTACAAGGCAATGCTCGCCCGCGCGCATGGCGCGAAAGCAGTCCTTTTCGTTTCAGGTCCGAACTCACCGCAAACTGGAGAATTGATGCCCCTCACCGGCGACGGCTCTCTCTCGGGCAGCAGCATCCTTGCGGCATCGATCAGTGGCGCGGTTGCCGATGCACTTCTCGCGCCTTCTGGAAAGACGCTGAAGGATCTTCAAGCGGGGTTGGATACGGAGAATCCTCATGCGGAGAGAGGGCTGAACCTTCCCGATCTGCGGGTGAAAATGAACCTCGGGCTGGAGCGCGTCAATCGAAAGGATCGGAACGTATTGGCGATGATTCCGCCGGATGGCATCGACGAATGGATCGTCGTGGGAGCTCATTACGATCACCTCGGGCTCGGAGGCGGAAACTCCATGGCTAATTCCAGCGAGCAAGGAAAGGTGCATCCCGGAGCGGATGACAACGCGAGCGGGACCGCTCTCGTCATGGAACTGGCAGACTCCATTGCGCGGGAGTCGGCAACGACTCCGAACCGCCCCCGCCGGGGCCTTCTTTTCGCGCTCTGGTCGGGAGAGGAGATCGGAATTCTCGGAAGCGCGGCATTCCTCGCGAATCCCCCCGTTTCCGTCGACAAGATCGCCGCCTATGTCAACTTTGACATGGTCGGCCGCCTGCGGGACAATCGGCTCATTTTGCAGGGCGCGGGATCATCCGGCGTTTGGCGCAAGCTGATCGAAAAACGCAACGTCGTTGCCGGATTTAATCTCTCGGTTCAGGACGATCCCTATCTGCCTACCGATGTCACGAGCTTCTATCAACGGAAGATTCCGGTGCTGAACTTTTTCACAGGTGCCCACGAGGATTACCATCGCCCCACTGATACCGCCGCGAAGATCGATTATCCGGGGTTGGAGCGCATCGGGCGCTTCGCCCGACAGATCGTTCTTGATCTCGCCACTCTCCCAAAGCGTCCTGAGTATGCGAGAATCGAGCGGAGCTCACAATCCGGCGGTCGCGACAATCTTCGCGCTTACCTCGGCACGATTCCCGACTACTCGACGGAAGCCAAAGGCGTAAAGATTTCCGGGACACGCGGCGGAAGTCCCGCCGAAAGGGCCGGATTGTTGGGCGGCGATGTCATCGTGGAGTTCGCCGGACAGAAGATTGCCAATATCTACGACTACACCTATGCGCTGGATGCCGTCAAAATCGGCGAGGAAATCAAGATTGTCGTGCAGCGCGACGGCAAGCTCGTGACTCTGTCAGCCACACCGGAGGCCAGAAAGTAACCTCCGCATTGCATCTGCCTCCGCAACCCGGTCGCGATCTACACGCCGCCAGCCGGTCGCGGATCGTCGACTCACAAAGCTTAGACAAGCACTTCAAGCTCCGGCTTCCAGGTCCAAGCTTGACCGGCAGCTCAGTCTCGATACAAGCTTTCGCTCGAAAACGGTGTTCGGAAAGGAAGGAAGATGAGAACCAAATTGCGGCGATTGATGGTAGCAGCTAATCTGCTCTTCGTTAGCTGCTTAGGGATTCATGGGGAGGATGGCGCGGCCAAGTTGGCCACTTATGACGCCGTGGTCGCTGATCCGGGCCATCATCGCGTGGTTTTCGAAAATGAAAAGGTGAGGGTTCTCGAAGTTATCGTAAAGCCCGGGGAAAAAGAGGCGTTTCATGTGCACTTGATGCCGACGGTTATGACCATAATTACTGGAGCCAAGCTTCGCCTGACCCTGGCGACGCTCGAGGATGACAAAGTTGTTATCGGCAAGTCTATGGAGATTGGGAACGATAACCTTCAGCCGCCTCCGCTGTGGATGGGTCCCGAAATGCTCCACTCATTCGAAAATATCGGTGCCGTGACGTTTCATGCCTATCGGGTTGAACTTAAAGGCGAAGAAGGGTCGAAGCAGACACCCGGAACTGGAGCCGCCACGCCTCCGTAACGTTTCAAAAACAATGGTTCCAACGGGAGCAAGTCAAGATGCTCCGCGGGTGAACATGACAAGAGTTGCACACCGCGGACGTTGCGCTGGTTATCACGCTCCTCGCAGCGACGTCAGGATCGCCCGAATCGAAAAGCGAGCCCCGCAAACCACGCTGTCCGAGGCGCCGTAGTAAAGTGTCAGCTCATCGCCGTCGGTTACATGGCCGTTGCTGAAGACGACGTTCCCGAAAAACCCCTCGCATTCGTAGGCCGCGATCGGCTCCATGATGGGTTCCCGCGACCGCGCCAGCACGCGCCAGGGTTCGTTGAGATCGAGGAGCAACGCACCGAAGCAATAGCGATGTTGCGCGTTGGCGCCGTGGTAGATTTCCAGCCATCCCTCTGCCGTGCGGATCGGGGCCGCGCCCGCGCCCACGCGCGCGCTGTCCCACATGCCCCGGCGAGTGCGCGCAATGCACTGGTGATTGCCCCAGTGCCGCAGATCGGGCGACTCGGCGATCCAGATGAAGTTCCCGCCGATCTGAGGGCTGCTCGGGCGATGCAAGGCGAAGAACACGCCGTTCAAGGTTTCGGTTAGAATCGCGCAGTCTTTGTTGTGCGGCGGAAAGATAAGGCCGTGTCGGGTGAAGTGCCGCCAGTCGCGCGTGCCACGCAGTCCCACGCCAACCCCGTTGGCAGATACGGCGGTATAGGTTAGGTAATAGTTCTCGCCGATCTGTGCGACGCGACAGTCTTCGATGCCATAGCTCTCGAGAGGACCTTCGCCAATGAGGGGAGGGATGATATCCTGCTCGCGAAAGTGAATGCCGTCGTCGCTGCAAACGGCCCGCAAGTGCGAGATCGTGGTCAGGTAGTCCACGCCATCGTATCGGTAGACGCGCGGATCAGTGCGATCCAGCTTCGGATCGTCATGATCGAACTCCAGCAATTGAATGCCCCCTTCGGCATTGAAGATAGGCGCGATCGTTTTCCCCGGCACCTGCGGGGGCCGTTCCGCCACGCGCAGCAACAACCACGTTTTGTGATCGAACCGGAAAGCGCCAGGGTTGAGCAGGCATTCGACGTTAAAGCCGGGCAAGCTGGGCGCAGATGTCCCGTGGCGCGAGAATCGGATTTTGCGGAAAGCGGTCGGCGAGGTCGGGCATGTGGGGCTTAAGGCAATTTGTTGCTTGGAGCCAATCTGGCGTTTGGTGCCGCGTCTTGCCAAGCCTAGCCTGTGGGTCGCTCGCCTGCAATTGTGCCGTCTATCGAAATCGTCAGGCACCCAACCGCCTTCCGGGGAGCGCACGCGTCCCCGCATGCGATTTCCGGCGTCTCGCCGGAAAACTTTGTTCGGCGAGACGTCGAACACCACACGCGAGGACGCGTATGCTCCCCAGACGCTTCGGCGCCGCCAGCAGAAGCTTCTATGAGAACCGCTCCACAAAATAGATCGGAATGACCGTCAACCGGCACCGGTCGCGAAGAATTCTCGGGCGCCGGCTGTGAGCCAATCGGGCAGGCTGACTTCGACGCGCGCCCGCAACCGGCTGAGGAGGCTATAGAGCCCGAAGTACGCCCTGTTCACGTAGATGCTATCCGCCGATCCACGCCGTCCGCGCAGAGTTCGCAACGTCTCGTCTCTTCGGTTTTCCTCCCCCATCTCATAGATCTCAGACATCAGCGTCGATTCGCCGAAGTCGAAATAGCCTTCGCGGAACGGCCGGGCCAGCAGCTCGACCGAGCGCTCGAAGAGCGCGATCATTTTCTGGCGTTCGGCCGGTCCATCGCCGGGCAGCAGAAAATCGAGGTCCTCCATGGCAGCCTCCAGCCGCGCAGGGCTCGCGACCAGATTGGGATCCAGAAAGGCAAATTGCTTTCGATGGAAATCGTCGGTGATCGTCTTGGTGCAGCCGAAATCCAGGACCCAGAGTTCGTCATCCTTCACGAGAAAATTCCCTGGGTGAGGATCCGCGTGGAAGACCTTCAGCGAATGAATTTGGTGCGAGTAGAAATTCCAAAGCGATTGCCCGATTCGGTCACGCACGGCCGCGCTGGTGCTGCTGTCTGCGAAGCGATCCAGCGGCACGCCCGCGACCCAATCCATCGTGAGGATGCGCGCAGATGAAAACCGGGGGTAGTAAACTGGAAAACGCACGTTCTCGAGATGCGAAGAGGAACGGGAAAGCTCAATTGAACGCTGGAGTTCCAGCGCGTAGTTGGTCTCTTCAATGAGCCGCGTTTCGACCTCTTGAAAGTAGTCCTCAACGTCCTGCTGGCGCAGGCCGAGGATCTGCAGGGCAATCGGCTTGATCACCCGCAGATCGCTCCGCAGGCTGTCGGCCACGCCGGGATACTGCACCTTCACCGCGAATTCCTTTCCGTCCTTTACGGCACGATGGACTTGCCCGATGGAAGCGCCATGCGCCGCCTGGCGGCTGAAAGCGCTAAAGATCCCTTGCGGTTCACACCCGAACTCTCGGCGGAAGGTTCGAATCACCAGGGGGTAGGAGAGGGGCGGCGCGGAATAGTGCGCTTGGGCGAACTGCCGGGCATATGCCGGCGGGAGCAGATCCCTGTCAATGCTGAGCATCTGCGCCAGCTTGAGGGGACCACCCTTCAAGCGACTGAAGGTGCGGAAAACCTCCTCGGCGTTTTCCTCGTGCAGGGCCTGCTCGTCCGCGCCGAGGGAAAGCACGCGGCGGGCGTAGTATTTCAAATAGTTGGCGCCGACTTTGGCGCCACTGCCCACCAGAGCCGCGCTGCGCGAGAACCGGGTCGTCGCGATCGAATCCTGCTCGATCATCCTTTGCAGGCGTGCGGGCGCGGAACGAGAAACCTGGCCAGGTCAACCGCAGAATCCAGAGCCTGCGTGCGAATGACATCGAAAGCCACTGCGGCCGATTTTTCGACGAAGGCGTCGGTGCGCTCGAAGCGCTTGCTGTCATCCTTGAGATAAAAATCGATTACCGACCGCAGGTGAAAGTAGAGCGCCTCCGGATAAAGCGGGGTGAGGCGTCCCCGGTCCGCGATCTCGCCCGATTCCACGCCCTTTGCCACGATTCCGGAGGCGAATGCCTTGAAGCGCGCTTCAAAACCGCGCATCCACGCCGGGCGCGCGAACGGGCCGGTCGCACCGAAGCGCGAAAGCATGAGAGATCGCCAGCTGAGAGCTTCCTCCAGGAACGCGAAATGAAAGGTCAGCAAGCGCTGACGCGCCGAAAAGGATGTCCACTCCGGGCCGGACTCGACAGCGAGAATCACTCGGCTTACGAGATCTTCCCAGAGCCCGGCCTCCACCGCCTCAAAGGAACCGAACTCTGAAAAGAAGGCCTTCTCTTCGATTCCCAATCCCTGGCAAAAGAGGTAGACGGACTCCGGGTAGCGGCCATGTTCGCGGAGGTGCTCGGTGAAGCTGGCGGTGATGCGTTCGTTGGTTTCCATGACGTAAAGGACAAACTCCTTTACGTCGGCGACCCGGAAAACGACGCAGTTTCGCAATCGCGCATCCTATTCAGTAAAAAACTCTGTTCCGAAGTGATTTCTGTCTGCTCGAGAGCTTGGCGGAAATAGCTCGCGGCGGACTGTGGGCGGCCGAGTCGTTCTTCGAATTCACCGAGCACGGCGTAGAGCAGGTAATACGATCGCAGTTCCTTGCTATTGCGGATGGATTTTACGGCCGCGATGCCCGCGGCTGGACCGCGCACGTTGGCCACGGCCACAGCCCGATTGAGCGCGACGACGGGCGAATCATCGAGTTCAACCAACCGGTCGTAAAGGGAAAGGATTTGCTGCCAGTCTGTTTCCTCAAAAGTGTTTGCCGCGCAGTGGCAAGCCGCGATGCCTGCCTGAAGATGATATTCGCTGATTTCCGGGCCGCTGGCCGATTGCGCCAGGTGAAACATGCCCCGTGCGATCTTCGGCCTGTCCCAATGGGTGCGGTCCTGTTCCTTCAGGCGGAGGATGTTGCCTTCCGCGTCCGTTCTCGCCGGCAAACGCGCGGCGTTAAGGAGCATCAGGGCGAGCAGCGCATGGCACCGGGGCTGATTGCCAGCGGAGTGCCCTGCGAGCAATTGAGTCAGCCGGATCGCTTCCTGACACAGTTCCTCCCGCACCAATCTTTCTCCGACCGATGCCTTGTAACCCTCGTTGAAGACCAGGTAGAGGGTCTGCAAGACGCCGGTAACGCGCGCCGTCAGCTCTTTTCCGGTGGGAATTTCGAAGGCAATGTGCGCCGAGCGGATTCGCTGTTTGGCCCGCGTTAACCGTTTGGCGACCGCCGCCTCGGTGGTCAGAAAGGCGCTGGCGATTTCAGTGACACTGAATCCGCAGAGCGTTCTTAACGCGAGTGCCACCTGGGCTTCCCGTGGAATTTGCGGATGGCAGCAGACGAACATCATGCGCAAGCTGTCGTCGGCGATCTCTTCCGTTGAGGGCTTGAGATCACCGGGAGATTGCTGCGCAAGGAAGCCGGCGATATCGACCTCCTTGTTGCGAAACGTGGTTTCCCGGCGCACCTGATCCAAGGCCAGGTTTCGCGATACGCGCATGATCCACGCGGAGGGATTTTCCGGAACGCCGTAGTACGGCCAGGTTTGCAGGGCTTTGACGAGAGCCTGTTGAACAACATCCTGCGCCAGTTCGAGGTGCTCGATACCGAAAATCCTCGTCAACGTGGAGACCATCTTTCCCCATTCGCGCCGGAAAAGATTCTCCACCACCTGCGGCATCTCCGCGTGCGGTGGAATCACTTTGTTGCTGGAATCAGACACCGGCGCCTTCGAGCTCCGTCTCGGCTTTGCGCGCGGCCTGCGCCATATCGCACTCCTCGGCCACGGGCCGGACTTCCACGACGGCTCCGTGCTTGAGTCCGGGGCATTGCCTGGCGATGGCGACCGCTTCATCGAGATTGGCCGCCTCAATCAGAAAAAATCCACCGATGGCCTCCTTCGATTCGGCAAACGGACCGTCCACCACGAAACGTCCATCGGCTCCGGTAACGACTTTGCCTTCGTTCATGAGCGGCAGCCCGCTTTTGGCCTTGCCCGCGGCCTGGAGGCCGTTGAACCAAGCCCTCCACTGTGTCATCACCCTCTGGATTTCTGCCGGGGAGAGTCCTTCGTGCCAGTTCGTGCCGCGGAACAATAACATATATTCGGATGTTGTTTGCATAGATGTGTATGTTTGCTTGGGTTCTATCATACGACGAACGGAGGAAAACGCTTGGGACATGTTGCGTGAATTTTCCCGCCACGACGAACTTTTACGAGGGAGCCGGCCTCGATGGCCACGTTTACTTGCGAGACTCGCTTCAGCGCCGGCTCGGCTGGAGCCGTCGCGCCTGAAAGAAGGATCACGCCATTAAAATGACAACGAGAGGTGATGTGCTCGAAAATCCTGTAACGGGTGAGCGGGTTGTGATTCGGATCGGCTCTGCGGAGACCGGCGGCGCACGCGGAGTGGCCGACCTCTACATCCGGCCCGGCGGGGCGGTCGTTGGCGAACATTGGCATCCGGCCATGGAGGAATGGTTCGTGGTCCTTCGCGGGCGCGTCGGCTTCCGGCTGGCAGGCAAGGAGGAGACAGCCGAGCCCGGTCGCCAGGTCTACGTCCCTGCCGGGGTAGCACACGATTGGTGGAATGCCGGCGGCGAGGAAGCGCGCGTGCGAGTCGAAGTCCGCCCTGGCGCTCGCTTTGAGGCACTCATCCTGAACCTTTTCGGTTTGGCGCAGGACGGCAAGACCAACGCCCGTGGGCTTCCCAACCTTTTGCAACTGGCGCTCTTGGCGCGGGAATTCAGCGACGTCATTCGATTTACGCGGCCCGCGCCCGCCATCCAAAGCCTCCTCTTTGGCGTCCTCGCGCCCGTCGCCCGGCTCGCCGGCTATCGGGCCAACAACGCGGATTACCTCACTCGCCGCTCCAAGACAGGAGTGTCTCTCGAGCCATAGCGCCGTCTGAGGAAAAAACCGAAGCTGTCACCTGGGAGTCAAACGCAGTCCATAGGCTGCGGGGCCGCCCGCGGAGCGGGAACAGGTCGCGCGACAGAACTTGCTCTCTCACGATCGCATGGAGCCACCGGCCCGGCGATGAGCATTACTCGCGCGATTGGCGGACTCGACGAAGGAAAACCCCATTCGCCTGGGCGATCTTGGTATTTCTTATGGCGGATGACCTGCGGGCGCCTTCGGCACCCAGTGATGACCGAAAGTTTTCTTCAAATTCGCCGCAAGTCAGAATGAATCGTCCGTAAGAGCTTATTAGGAAAAGATCTCGCAGGGTAAGCTCATGGACGGAACGTCACCATCAAAGGCCGGGACTGCTTAGGCAGCGCGTTTGCAGGTTCGGGGGACGTCGGAGCGAATTGATCACGGCTGCAAACTGATTGGCAAGAAAAGCAGGCATCTGGTGGACATTGCGGGGAAGAGATTCTTGAGGCAGTTGGTAAGGATCTGCCTCCTGTCGCGACAGATTGCTTAGACGAAGAAACGCAATGAAAGAGCGAGAGTTCGAATTCGACGGGTTAAAAGAACATGATCGCCCGACGCTAAATCAGTTTGCTGCCGCTGTCTGCGGAACCCCTCTTATTGCGTCCATCCTGGCCGCGGAGATCCTGAGAAAAGTCGATGAGACCTCCGGTTCTTCCGGCTTCGATTGGGCTGCAAGCAGCCCGCTCGGCGAAGAATGATTCCGGGCTGCACGCGCGATTCGCGTCCGCAAGACGGGTAACTTTCCGCTGCGGCCTAGTAAAAGTTGCGAATCCAGCGATGTGCCTTCAAGCGCTTGACCTTGTCGGCGGGAAGGCCGCGTCCATCGCCCAGCTGGCAATTCCGTTCCACATTCCGCACCGAACGCATTCCGGGAATGACGGTGGAGACGGCCGTGTGGCTTAGGACATAACGCAGCGCGGTTTCTGCCATTTGCTCTGGATTGATGCCCAGATCCAGAGCGATCCGCTGGACGCGTTCATAGACCTGCACCTTTCGGTCCCCCCGGAAGTAGTTGCTTCGAAAATCACCTTCATCGAATGTCGTATCGGGTGTGATTTTCCCGGTCAATCCCCCTTCATCCAAGGCCACCCTGACGATCACGCCGACATTATGCCGTTCACATTCCGGAAAGAGCTTATCTTCCGGACTTTGCTCGAAAACATTATAAATCACTTGAACGGTGTCCACGGCTCCCGTCTCGATCAATTTGATCGCGTTCTCCGGCTGGTAGTCGTTTATCGAAACGCCGAAATGCTTGATCTTGCCCTGTTCCTTAAGTTTTTGGACGGCCTCCAGCCAGTCCCCTTGATTGACCCATTCATCCGACCACACGTGAAATTGCTGCACGTCGATTGATTCCAAGCCGAGATTTCTAAGGCTTTGTTCCGTGCAGGCAATGACATGATCAGCGGGAAACGTTTCCGCCACCGGCGTCCCGGATTGCGCGGGCCATACTTCGTTCTTCGGAGGGATCTTGGTGGCCACGTAGATCCGCTCGGAGCGCTCTTTGATGAGCTGTCCGACGAGTTTTTCACTGTGCCCGTCTCCGTAAGCCAGAGCGGTGTCGATGAAGTTCAGTCCCAGATCGACGGACCTGTGCAGGGCCTTGACTGATTCATCGTCGGAAGCGCCGATCCAGCTGGACTTGCCGATTCCCCACGCACCATAGCCGATTTCCGATACTTTTAGTCCTGTTTTGCCGAGTTCTCTGTAGTTCATCTGTCAATATTGATTGAGGTTAGCGTAGTTTTCGTGAGAAGCCGTCGATCCAGCCAGTCGCCGATGCACTCGACTGCCCGCGGTTCGTTGCTGTCGTGGATAAGGTCATGATACCCGTCGGCGAAGCGCTGTCGCTCCTTTCCTTCGGCCGGAATGCGTCGCATGAGGCGTGAAAAGGCTTGCTGGCCGACTCCGGCCGTTCCGATCGGATCTTTGTCGCCCGTGAGGACGATGACCGGCAGGTTCGTCTGGGCCGCCGCTGTTCGCGCTCGCGCGCCCAATTTAAGGGTCTCGTCGAAGAACGACCACGTGAAACCCGGCCGCACTCGGTCCTTTGACCTGCCCCAGAATCGGTCGAATTTCGGATCGTTGGTCAGAGCCGGCTTATCTCCCGGGATCAAGCCGACGTTAAAGAGGAGTCCGCGGGGACGAAGACTTCGCAACTCGGCGACAAAGAGGCGCAAGAGCGGCGAGGCGTACATCATCGCGACCGCTGGGGAATGCAAAATGATGCCGGACGGCTCGATGTAGCCCGAGCGGATCGCACCCTTGGCGACGAGGATCGCGGTGAGAGAGCCCATGCTCTGGCCATACAGAAACAAGGGTATGCCCGGATGTCGGTCCCGCACCCATTCAGCAAATTCGTGGTAGTCTCGCTCCCAGAGCCGCCCATCGTCGGCGTGTCCTTTGATGCGCTGGGCCGCCGCCGTGAGGTCTCCGTGCTGGCCGCGAACGCCGGTCGAGTAGATCCGGATGCCGCGCCGCGCCAGGTAGCGTCCGAGCGGTTCAATGTCGCCGGCCGTGCCATTCCAGCCCGGGACGCCCACCACGATCGCGCGGGGCCGGGCATGCGGCGAACCCCACGAGCGATACATTATCTTGCGACCGTCGGACGTCGTCCAACTCGGGGGGCCTTCCTTGCAAATTGCGGGGCCCGGCGGGCGCGCTGCAGACGGCTTCCGCGACGCACACGCTGAGAGAGCCGCGCCGATCGCGAGCGCCAGGACCCATGTCGCGGCGCATCGTATCGGATCGCGAGCTCTTCCCGCCGTCCCGCCTCCAGCGTCAATCAGCGAAACGGTTTTCACTCAGCTGGGAATTTTCTCCCTAACGGCACTTTGTCAACCGGGGTCAGGCCGCGGAGGCGGTTACCTCGCTCGGGAAACGCTATCGCGGTCGACCGGCGCGCTCGACGCGATTTGCTTGCATGGCTGCTTGGATGATTTTTGGAGAACGCGCGCTAAATTCTCCTCGAGCGGTAGAAAAATTTGAATTTGAAAGCAAGAACCGGAGTTTTTCTGGTGACGGAGGTCTTACGGTGTTCTCAGAAGCAAATTGGACATCATGAATACATCGACAAACGAACGGGCGCAGTATGTCAGCGACGAGGAAAGGTGGCAGGCAATCGTTGGGAAGGATCGGCACGCCGACGGCAAATTTTTCTTCTCAGTAGAGACCACGGGGATCTATTGCCGGCCCTCGTGCCCGGCGCGTCCGGCGCGACGCGAGCATGTCGCGTTTCATCAATCGATCGAGGACGCCGAGCGGGCCGGGTTTCGCGCTTGCCAGCGCTGCAAGCCAAGGCAACTCGCGCTCGCCGGACGACAGGCGGCGACGGTCGCCGCTGCCTGTCGTGCCATTGAAACGGCGGAAAAATTGCCCGGCCTGACCGCCCTGGCGAGCGCCGCCGGGATGAGCCGCTTTCATTTTCACCGTATTTTCAGGGCGACAACGGGCCTCACCCCGAAAGCGTATGCCGCGGCCCACCGCTCCCACCGCATGCGGGAGGAGTTGCTGAAGCGGAATACGGTGACCGAGGCGATTTACGAAGCGGGATTTAACTCCAACGGCCGGTTCTATGCGACCTCTTCGCAAATGCTCGGAATGAAGCCGAAAGATTATCGGGGCGGGGGAAAAGGAGAGAAGATTCGTTTCGCCATCGGAGATTGCTCACTGGGCTCCATCCTGGTTGCGGCGTCGGAGAACGGGGTCTGCGGAATACTGTTGGGAGACGACCCGGCTGCGCTGGCTAGAGACCTTCAGGATCGCTTTCCGAAAGCCAACCTGATTGGCGGGGATCGCGATTTCGAAAAGATGGTCGCCAAGGTTGTCGGCTTCATCGAAGCGCCGGGAATTGGCCTGGATTTGCCGCTCGATGTGCGAGGCACGGCATTTCAGCAAAGAGTCTGGCAAGCTCTTCGTGAAATACCGGCGGGTTCGACCTCGAGCTATTCGGAAATCGCCGGCCGCATCGGTTTGCCGAAGGCATCCCGCGCGGTCGCTCAAGCGTGCGCTGCGAACGCCATTGCGGTGGCGATCCCCTGCCACCGGGTGCTGCGCAACGACGGCAAGCTCTCGGGCTACCGCTGGGGCGTCGAACGGAAACGATCCTTGCTAAAGCGGGAGCAGATTGCCGCGTGAGCACTCGGAAGAGCCGCGTTCGTCGTGCGGCACGGTGCGGTTTCAGAGACTGCTTGGGGAAGCGTGCTTGGCGCGGGTTGCGCAGCGACGCGCCCGACCTTAGGCCGGCAGGCACATCTGGGGCACTTGCATGAGTCGCGACGTCCGCAGGAAACGCAGCTGTCCAAGGTCTGCGCCGAGCGGATCGGAGCTGGGCAGCGCTCCGCGATAGACTTCGGCGGCGAGGACACTGAGCGGCGCATCGAGCGGTAGAGCGAGCTTTTCGAGGACCGAACGAATGGCGTTCTGATCGAAACGGCCGATCGCATGCATGAGCGGCTGATCGGCATAGCGCTGGTCGGTGTTGGCCATTTCTGCTGTGCCGAGGGCGCGCCCGATCAGCACGTTGCGCCGCGACTCACCGTCCATTTGAGTCACTTGGGCATAGAGCAGCGCCCAGATCTCGGTGCGCGGCATATTGGGCCGCAGATTTCGACCATTGAGCACCGGAGTCGCGAGCGGTGCGCTCACCACCACCTCCTCGGGTAGCCGCCGCACAGCGCAGTCCAGCGGCGGCGCGGGGTGCTGGACGCCAGTGACGCGCAGGGAGGGTCCGAAGCGGGCCTGCGCCGTGGACCATCGGGTCGCATCGTGACCGACCCGTAGCTCGTAGACGAAGAAGCCGAAGAGCCGCGGGTTCGACGCATCAAGTCCGGGTGGCAACGGCAGGAGGTAATGCCGCACGGGATCGTCAGGATTCTCCGGCGTCGCTGGAATCAGCGCCTGCATCGCATCCAGCCCTGCGCGGTCGGCCGGCTGGCCGGGCCAAATCACGCGAATCGACTCCGCGTCGATCGGCAGAGAGGGCTCCGCGGGCATCGGCACCTCTTCGTTGGGATCAATGAGCATTGGGTCGGGCGCGTAGCCCAGGATACGGGCAAAATAGGTGTCGCCGGGGTCGTCCGGCGCAGTCGCGAACTCCAGCCAGAGCATCCGCGCCCGCCGTTCGGTGGAGGAGTAGTCGTCCGCCGGCGTATACGGCGACAGTGCGATACCTGCAGAGACGACCTTCGGAGTCTGGCGAGGCGCCGTCGTTATTGGCAATCGCAGGCGCCAACTCAGCGGCGGGTCAGCCGCCGGGGCCGGCTCGCGGAATACCGGGCGGATCCCGTAGAGGCGCGTCAGTTCCGCGGGATGCTTACCGGCTTGCGGCTTGCCGTCGAAGGCATCGAAGAAAACAAGGTCGGTCGTGCTCTTAGCCGCGCCAGGGAGAACCGACGCGCTCACCGATCGTGGCAGGTCGATTGTGCCGACGATCTCGCCGTCGCGTTCGACCTCAAAGCCGCGCTGGGAAACGCCGTCCCATGTCCAATCACGATTCAGGCGCACGCGAATCACGACGATCCACTGCCCGGTCAGATCGGCCCTGGACCCGAAGGTTATTGACGATCGCGCCGGCGCGAGTGTGTGCGCGAGGCCAGACGAGCAGCCGAAGACAGTGCGCCGGCCGGTCCTGCCGCCGAACGTGAGACCAGTGACGTCCAGGTCGATTTCCTGCGCGAGCAACTGCGCGATATCCGCCGGCGCCTCGTTCCGGCGCCCCTGCAGCGCGGACTCCGCGGCTTGCTGGCTAGTCGGCATCGCTTCGCCCTGGAGGAGGAATGCCCGAATCGGCTCGCCCGCGATTTCCTTTACGAACAGATGGCGCTCCTCTTTTGCGCCGGCCCGGACATCAACGCGAACGTCGATCTGCGCGATGCGCGCCGCTGCCGATCCCCAATACTCGAGCTGCGGATCAGGGTCGCCTACGGAGCGCAGGAGCAGTCTCACTTCCCGCGCCGTCGGGAGAGTGAGCGGGCCGCTGCCGTCCTGCGGCTGCGCGGGATCAACCGTCTGAAGCTCGGCGATATCGGCGACATCTTTGAATGCCAGCTCGATCGCTAATGCCGCGGAAAGCGGCGCGGCTGGGTCGAAGCGCCGTATCGTCGTGTAGAGAGGCACGAACGGCTCGCGCCCCTCCACGAGCCGGTCGTCACCCTCGAGCGACCGGACCTCGACGGCCACCTGCACAGCGGTGACGTCGGGATCGTGGATACCGGGCTCGCGGCCCTCTTCCAGCGCTGCCGGCGTGTCGGCGAGCAGCGCTGCCACCGGGTCGTCGAAGCCGGTGAACACCAGGTCGGGGTAACCGATCCGCGGGCGGACAACAATAAGCCGGTTTTCGTCGCGAGTCAGCGAGATGTCCTTGGGGGGCACGAAGCGGCGGAACGGCGCTCGCAAGACCGGCGCGGGAGCCGGGTTGCGAGGGGCTCCGCTGACCTCCGGCCCACCCCCGCTTAGATCGGCAAGCCGGACGCGAAACTCGTAGTCCCTCCCGTAGCGCAGCGGTACCGCATCGTCGTCCACCGGCTCCATGAGGCGGTTTGCGGCGACGCTCGGCTGCCCGGAGACCTCAAAGGCGGCACGATCGCTTACGATTATCGACCGGCCCGCCCAGGCGGCAAAGAAGCTCGGTAGCCAGAAGTCGCCCGTCTTTTCGCCAAGGAGCTGGACCGGAGATGTTCGGACAGCCAGCTCGCCCTGGAAGAGCCCCAGGGACATCTCGCCTATCTTCACCTCTCCGCGTAGCCGCACCATGGAGTGCCAGTCCATGGAGCCCGTCGGCCGCACGTCTAAACGGTAGCCGCCCACGCCGAGCAGGGGGTCCTCGACAGTATCCGGACTGATGCGCCGGTTTAGCCAGATCGCCACCTGTTCGTCGTCCCAGCCAAGCCGGATGCCGACATCCTTGATAGGCAACGGGTCGGTTGGATCGAGGTCGGCAACCCCCATGGTGCGCGGCTGCGCGCCATGCACGATCTTTGCGAAGCCGTCGTCGTAGGATTCAGCCTCGACGAAGATCTCATCGTAGTTGCCGGGGGGTGCCTCAAGCACTGGAAAGAGGACCGCCCCAAACAACGTCCTGGGCTCGACGAGGGGCGGGATGCGCGCCGCGTAGACTGCAAGTAACTCCGGCTTGGCGGCCGCCTCGGCCGCGTACGCGCTGGTCGCGGCCAGCGTCGCGTAGAGGAAGCCTCCCTTTTCGAAGCGCCCCGCTGCGGGCACCGTCAGGTCCTTGTAGATCAGCCCAAGGCGCTCGGCGAGGAGCGGATTCTTGACGGCGAACGCGATTACCCGTCCCCAGGTCACCTCGTCGGTGAGTGGTGGTCGCGGTGGGCGACCCGCCAGGTTGGTCTCCGTGAGCGCACACTTGTAGCGGTCGTCTATAACCGCAAACTCGGTGCGGGGCCCGTCGAACGCGAATGCCTTGCGGTAGCTCGGCGTGAGAAATTTCATGATGCGCGTCTTCGGAGGGCGCAGAACCTGCCCGGCCGGGGCCGGCTTGATGTTAAATAGGTTCGCGAGCGCATCCCACGACGCGCCCCGGTTGTTCGGGGATTCGACGGCGAGGCGCTCACGGGCTGCCTCAACGCCTGGGGCGGGCATCTGTTCGAGGCCCGGCACCAGCACGGCGTCGAGGACGAGGTCGGCTTGGGCAAAGGCGGGAGCGCCAGGCACCAGCGCCTCCCGCGGGTCGCCCCTCGGAAGCACCAGAACACGCAGGCCGATCTCAGCGCCGTCCCAGGACTGCGGGAAAGCGAGCAGGGTCAAACGAGTGGCGACGTCAGGCATGGCGCGTCATTCCTAGGGTGGTATCGCTGGTGGGATGCCGATCGCCAGCGCCAGCGCTGCCACCGCCACGATTGGGAGTTTCTGCTCCCATTCGGTCTCGAGCGTGTACTCGACGTCCACGAGGTCGAACAGTTCGATTTCGACCGCGAAAGAGAGTTCGGCCTTCAGCAAGACTTGTGCATCGTCGATGCGCTTCACCAGTCCGATCACCTCGGCCTTGATGGATATCGTGAGGGCGTGCTTGATCTCGCACTCGAGCTGAAAGCCGAGCAAGACCCCGGGATAGACCTTGCCGTTCGCATAGTCGAGGACGAGCATGTAACCGTAGTGAACCTGGCCCTCAACTTTGAAGAGCTTCGGAATGAGCTCGCCGCCAACGCTAATCATCACCGCCACGGCAAACTTGATCTCCAGCTTGGCCGGTTGGCGCTCCGATGGGTCGTAGCCCGCAATGAATTCGAGCCGGAACAGGCCGCCCGCACAGATCGGGCCGAGGACCGGCTTCGTCACCTTGCCTTCGATCTCGGCGAAAAGCTCCAGTGAGCCGAGGGGATCTGTAGGCGGAAACAAGGACTCTGCCCGCAGGGTTCGCTTGCTTCCGACCTCGATGCCGACAAGTAGCTTGCCACTCGTCATGCCGAAGATTTCGGCCAGATTGAGTTCGATCTTGGCCGCTGCCTTGAACTTGTAGGACTTCTCGGGTTCGGGAGAGTTCGGCGTCTCAACCAGCAGATCCTCAGGAATGCCGAATTCCTTCATGACGGTGATCAGTTCCTCGACTGCGCTCAACGCGCCGCCGTACTCGATCAGCGGCTTCGTCGCTTTCGGGTTGCCGTCACTGTTCGCCTCGAGTGTCGAGATCAACCGCATAAGCGGGCCGAAGGGATCGATTCTGGTGACGGTGCTAACGGGCCCGATGGTGAGACCCCAGCTCGGCTGGGTGGTCGAGTCGAAGCGCAACTCGATCCTCGAGGGACCGGGCTGGTGGCGCTCGCTCCCACCGCAGTATTCGGTGAAGGCATGAATTCCCGCCGCCTTGACGAGATCCAGCTTGCGCGGTGGCATCGGCATGGTTTGCGTCAGCGGAGCGGGATCGAGCCGCAGCTGGCCGGATCCGAGGATTTTCAGCGAGTAGCTGTTGGTTGGGAACGAGATCGCGTGCTTGAGTCGTGGGAATAAACCTCTCGCCGCAGTCATCGCGAGGGCATCGGCCAGGACCGGTGCGAGATCACTGGTGATCTCATTCGAACCAGGGCGAATCTTGACCCGCGGAAACAAAACCCGGAACGTCTGAGTTGCCAACAGCAGCGCGTAATCGACTGCCGGTTCCGCCGGCGAGAGCAGGTCGGCCGGGTCGGCGAAGCGGAACGGATTGGGATTGCCACCTACCGTAAACATGCGGCCGACGCGGACGAGCGGCACGCCGAGGCGCGAGTCGACCGGCTCCGGCTCGGGGCTGTCGAGCGGCTGGTTTCGCATTCGGACGACCCTCCATTGGCCCTCGCGCGGCAGCTCGGGCGCACCGTAGACGGCAATGGCGAATTGCGGGGCGCCGCCGGCTGCCGCCGGGGCCACGGCACTATACAAGCTCGAAAGGCGCATGCGCTGCTGTGACCCGCCGATGTCGAGTTCACAGTCGACGGGTCCGCCCACCGGCCCGTGCTTTGAGAGCAGTTCGGCGAGCTGCGCCGGCGTGAGCGGCGTCTTCTGAGGGGTATTGGGATTGATAAGTTGCACGAAGCCGAGTTGGCGGTGGGCGGGCACGAAGCCGATCCGGACACCCTCTGGCCCTTCCTGTTCGGACCTATGGCCACGGACGACATTCGCAAAGGCGATGTCCGTGTCGAAGTAGACGGCTTGGAGGTCAACGTTCGAGCTAAGCCGGACCCGCTGCGTGGTCTCGCGGATCTCGCGGATGTCGAACATTCCCAGAACGGGACCGGGATGGAAGGTGCACGCGCAGTCCGGGCGCTCAAACAGCCCCGGAGTCGCGGCGACCCAGCCGCTGTCCCTTCGAAGGACCGCGCCGTCGCCCTCCCGTCGAATGGTGATTCGCCGCACGACGCGCGCCATGCAGGGCCACAGGATGCTCTGCGCCTCAACGACCTCGACGCTGGTGCGACCGACTAACACCTCGAATTCGACCTTCGTGATCGCAAGCGGGGCCGCCTCCTCGTTCACCCACTGGCTCAAGCTACTCGCCCCGTATCCCGACAGGTCGATGCGCGACAGGGGGAGCGCCGCGATCTCGTCCTGCGGGTCAAACTGGTCGTTAAAGAAGGCTGCCACGTCGTCAAGAACATTGGACCCTGACGTGCCATGCGAAGTCTGAATCGCTCCACCTGGCATACCCTCGGGCGTCGACGCACGCATACTGATCTGCAGGCCGCCGGCAAGCGGGCCGAAGACGGGCTGGTTGAGGGCGACTGACGGGCGCGGTAGCAGCAGATCATCAGCGATGGCCGCCACCGCCTTGATACCGAATGGCAGGGTGAACTTGATCGCAGCTGATGCGGTTTCGCGTGCCGCGATCGCGATCATTTCCTGCAGGACCGGTCTGGGGGCCATTGGGACCAGGTGGACGGTGTCGTCGGCGACGCCCATTTCCAGCGGGCCGCCGTCGTTTTTGGAGAGGAGCGGCTGGGGGAATCCGGGGCGCAGGTCGCTGGGATGCGTGCGCACCGGCTCCCATTGCACCTGGGGCGGGGCGATGAGACGAAGGTTGCGTGCATCCACGACCAGGTGCAGGCGGTCGATCGTCAGCAGCGGTCGCCAATCCGGGCTTTTGGGAAACGCCGTGCGCACGCCGAACTGATCGGCGTTGCTTGACAGGTCGAGCAACTGGAGCGGCCGCTGCGTGTCGCGGCCACCAAGGGTGCGCTCGACCAACCGGCGGAGGTTCTGCTCGTGCTGGTCGCCGGGCTGGTGCGCGAGTCCGTCCGGCAGGAGCGCACCGGCGAGGTCCACGGGTTCATCACCTGAGGGTGCGATTGAGGACGCCAGAGCTGCTGAAAGCGGCCCTCCCCAGACGATGGCAGTGGTCAAGCGCGCCTTTGCCGAACCGTCCAAAGCATCGGCAGGTGGGGCGAAATCAGCGGCGTAGGGGTCCGGGAGGAAAGGCAGGATGGCGCGCAGGCCGAAGGCGAGCCGCAGCGTCGCGCCGGTGACTTGTTGGCCGTCTCCCAGCGCACCCCAAAGCGTCAGGGCATCGGGTGGGTTGACCTTCAGGAGCGCGTTGGAGATGGCCAGCGGCACGATTTCGCTCGCTTCGATCGGCCGGGAAGCGCTCAGCCCAACGAAGTCACCACCGAGCTCCCGGGTCGAGAAGAGCGAGACGTTGGCGGCCTCGAAGTGAACGCGCGGGCGTCGGCCATTGGCCTGCAGCGGGCGGTCGAGATGCGCGGTCGCCGGCACCGTGGCGAAGACCGCCTCCGCCCCGCCGCGCGAGCTGGCGAAATGCAGCCGAAAGTCACTTGCGAAGTGCAGGTCTATCCATGAGTTTCGCCACAGCGCCAGTTCCTGGCGGGCGATGCGTCTCGTCCGGCCATCCGCGACGATCGTGAGGTCGCTCGAGTTGGCGGCGATGGTTGCTCTCCGAGCCGCGTAGGGCCCGGCAACGAGCCCCGGCCATGCCGCGGTCAGTCCGTCCTCGATCACTATCGCCATTGCCCCGGCGTCGGCCGCATCCCCTAGGTAGTCCGGAGGTAAGAACGGAGGGCTGATCGGCAGCAGCCATCCCGCTTTGCCGACTTTCCATACACCGGCGGGTTGCAGCAGTTTCGAGTGAACCTCCGTTGGACGGAGCTCGCGTTCGCTGGACTCGAAAGGAATGAGCACGCTGCCGGCCTGTTCCCAATGGATGACTGCCTCATCACTGCGGGTCAGGGTGGTCGCGGCACCGTAGACGGAGAGACTTCCCTCGGCGGCTTCTACGCGCATGCCCGCAGGTTCCATCACGAAAGTGGCACTTTGCGGGCGCGTGGCCACGGCGCGGCCGGCGTCCTGGCGGAGACCTTCGGGCTCGTCCTCGACCGTTGGCGGGTCCAAGACCATGTTGAGGCTCCAGGCGGTGGGTGCTGAGCCGGTCAGCGCGCCGTGGGCGACTCGCAGCCCGACGAACCCCCGCACGGAGAGTCCGAATAGGGAGGCTTTGATCCAAACGCTGCCCGCACCGAAAGTCGTTGACCCATTTTCGCTCGCCGCGTCTGCCGGAAGCAACATCAGCAAATGCGGGGTGCCGAAGTTGACAGGCAGCAGGTCCGCGGCCTCGCATAGATCGAAGAAGACGAACCGCTCTTCCCTTTCCAGCATGGTAAAGGTGCGCTGGATGGCCTGACCCCCTGAACGTGACGGGAACGACGCTGGCTGGTGCGCGCTGCGGAGCGGAAGCTCGCGCCGAAGGACTCGGCAACGCCGTAACGGGGCGCCGGCCACATCGTCAACGATGGCCTGAAGCTGCTCGAGGATGGGGCGCTTCGCAGGATCCGCGGGAACCGCGGACGAAATACCGGCGCCTGACTGCGCGAAAAGACTCTCCGCGAGGCGGCGCCTAAGGGTGGCCAGGTCGCCGGATGGCGCCGGGCCCACAGGAGTCAGTTCGCCCGTGATACGGAACAGCTCAGCCAGGACCTGGGACTCAGTCACGGCGCCTTTCCACGGTGAAAGGAACGAGTGCCAGGGCGCGGTCTGCCAAACAGGACTGGCCCCGGTTAGCGTTTTCCACGGCCCGACGTTATCGGAACGCGCGGTCCAACGTCAATTGCGGATGGAACGCAATGGTTGCGAACAAGGCGCTCCGGTTTCGTCCGACGCGCCCGTCAGTATGAGAAATTCGTCCAAAGCGGAGGCACGTTCCGCATTGTGACAAGGCGGAAGGGATCCTCTCGCCTGTTCTCCTTGCCTAGCCGCCACAAGCGGCATCGTCCCGCATCTTCTCGGCTGCCTCCCGCATTTCTTCGGGGCTCACTTCGCGAATGCGCGTGGCGATCGACCACTGATGGCCGAATGGGTCCTCAAGTTTGCCGTAACGATCACCCCAAAAAGTGTCCTCGAGCGGCATCGTGATTTTCGCCCCCGCTCGCACCGCCTTGTCGACGACCGCGTCGGCGTTGTTGACGTAGAGGTGGATGACAACTGGCGAGCCCTTGAGCGATTTTGGTCCAAACGAGCCCCATTCGGGAAATTCGTCGACAAGCATCACCACCGAACCGCCAATGCGGATCGAGGCGTGCATGAGCTTGCCGTCCGGGCCCGGGATCCGTTCATCTTCGACGGCATCGAACGCTTTCTTGTAGAACTCAATGGCGTCGGCGGCGCCTGCGCAAATCAAGTGCGGCGTCACCGCGCTCATCCCGTCTGGAATCGGATTTACGTTTGATTTCGCCGCGGGCTTGGTTCCTTGGTCTTCGACTACAGTATTGATGCTCATAGATTTCTTGTGTGTTGATTAAAATTCTTGCCGGCCGGTCATTCAACCGCCCAATGAATCGACGAACTAGCGGATGCTGAACGGACACATCAAGGCGATTTTTCTGGCGCGAGGCGGGTATCGTTTCGAAAATTATCCGGTCGTCTGGCCCAATCCGAGAATTAGGAGTGCCGACGCCGCGAGCGAGGCCAGAGTGCGAAGATGGTTCCAGCTCGTCCAACCGGCCAGATAGCTGGCCCACCGGGCGGCACGGTCCGGGGCGGTCGGTGAAAGAGAGGCCAGCGCTTCGTTCATCGGCACATTGCAGACCATCGTCACCAGGAAGCAGCCCACCAAATAAGCGGCTGCGCCAAGGAGCCGGAAGATGGCAGAAGGGTCGCTCCATTGGATGATTGCCGCGACGACCACCAGGAGGCAGGCAACGGCGGTTCCCAGAAAAGCCGCCAGGAACCACGAGCCTAAGACGGCGACGTTGATCGACTGCATCGCGGCGATGCCATCGTCTGCGGGAAGGCGGGCCAGCGCCTTCATAACGAAGGTCGAGAATGCAAAAAAGACGCCCGCGATCGTTCCGCAGCCCAGCGCCGTGACGAGCGTGAGGATGGAAGACCAACTGTTGAATGAGATCATAGACGGCTTGGTCAGATCAGTTTGGGGATTGGCCGCGTCGTCAGTGAATCAGCTGCGCGAAGGCTTTGCGCTCAGACCAGAGAAGGAAGGCGGCGAGCAAGATGATGAGCACGAGCGGCGGACTGAACAGGCCGGCACCTTTGGTGATGAAGGTGTGAAAGGCGACGATGTTTATAATAATGGGACCGAGCACAAGGAGTCCCAGATTCCGCGTGCGGGGAATCGCCACGAGGATGCCGCCGATCAATTCAAAGATCTTCACGAAGGTGATGTAACCGGTTGGTATGAACGCTCCCATGAAGAGGGCAATGGGCGAGCCGTCCGCAGGGGGAGGAGGCGTCGGAACAAGTTTCAGCAGGACCATCAGGGAGAATGCGACGAAGAGAAAGCCAAGCAAGGCGCCGGCGATAGTTGGTGCGTATTTCATTGGCGCGGGATAAAATCAGTTGTTCGAACCAGGGCAAGGATGTTTCAAAATTGCGGCTGCCCGGACGCAGCGCTGCGGCGTCCGGCTTGGCCGCGCAAAGCTTGCGCTCGCGAGCTCGCGTTTTTCACAGGTCTTCTCGTCCCAGCAGCTCGGCTAGCTTGTCATAGATTACGGACAGACCTTGCTCCATGTCGGTTTTGAGGACAATATCGCGAGCCTCCCGAGATTCGTAGAGCACAGTGAGCGTGAGCGTGGTTTTACCATCCTGCTCGGCTAGGACGGTCGTGTCGAGGGCCTCTCCGGGGTACCAAGGTTCGTCGAACGACTCGGTGTTGACGATGCGCTTGGGCGCCACGATCTCGCGATAGACGCCGCGCATTCCCATTTCTGCTCCATCATCGCCAAGCCAGACATAACGGTAGGCGCCGCCCTCCTTCAGGTCAGCCTCGCAAACCACCAGCGACCAGCCGGGTGTGGCGAAGTAGCGCTTGAGCACCTCGGGCTTGGTCAGGGCGTCGAAGACCGCCATGCGCGGCGCGTCAAAGACTCGCGTCATCGCGATCTCTCGGTCGGTGGGAGTGGTGAGTTTCAAGTTCGTTTCGGTTGCTTTTGAGCTCATGAACTGGTGCTGGGTGATTAGGGATTCCGCTGCGCAGAAGCCGCCAAGACCGGCTCGGAATTTCTGCGGAGGCCGGCGGACGGGCGTTGATAGGTGTCGTGATGCCGCACCCAGTCCATAGCCCGCTGCTCGTGGCGACCCTTGGGAGTATGATCGAGGTAGTTATAGGCGCCGATCAGGATGTCCCCGGCGCGGGCGTAGCCGGAATATGTATGGAAGATCTCTCCCGCCGCGTTTCTGTAGAAGACACTAAATCCCGGGAGTTCTTCGCATCCGGTGGCGTCCGGCATTCGCTCGTAGTTGTAAAAAACCTCGCCCTTGGCGATCTGGTCTTCCGTGAACGAGACATGAAAGTCGTAGTTGAAGTCGCTCCCGAAGGAAGACACCCATTTGAATTTCCAGTCCATCCTTGTTTTGAACCGCTCGATGTCCGCCCATGTTCCGCGGGAAATGGCAACTAGCGTGACATCGTGGTGAGCGAGGTGCAGATTAGCAGCGTCATGGTGGTCCGCCAGGAACGAACAGCCATCGAAGCCTTCTTCCCAGTCGGGACCGAGCATGAAGTGCTGAACGAACAACTGGCTGCGGCCATCGAAGAGATCAGCCAGCGTTTCCCGACCGCCGGCGCCCTGGAAGACGTAGCCCTTCCTGACGTGAACCCAGGGCAGTTCGCGACGCCGAGCGCTGACCTCGTCCCGCAGACGAGTAAGTTCCTTCTCTTTCTTCAAAAGCTCTTTACGGGCGATAAGCCATTGCTCTTCGGAAATCACCGCGTGACGTTCGAGTCTTTCAGGAGCGGGGTAAGTGACCATGACATTCTTGGGATTGTTTCATGATATGACGAACGGGAGGTGGCTTTTCAGGACACAGATGTTGATCCATCGAGGGCATTCGGCCTTCAATACTCAGCAACAGCCGTCAAGATGTGAACCAAGTTGTCACCCCATATTTTGCTCCCATCCGTCGGCGGAAACGGCCGGCGGTTAGCCCGGCAGCGGCGTGATGGACGGACGCAGCTCCGCCTCGCCGCGCCCGAGTGCGAGCCAGCGGGCCTCGAATTCCTCCCATCGTTTTTCCGCGGGCAGCGCCGTGTGGCTCACGGGGAACTCCATGATCTCGCACGGCGCGGAGAGATGGTTCGCGATGGAATAAACGGTCTCCGCCGGAACCACCGGATCGTGAAGCCCAAGGCCGATCAGCGTGCCGCAGCGAATCATCCCGGCGAAGTTCATCGCGTCGAAATAGCGGAGCACCAGCATGACATCTTCAGAGTCCTCCGGGCGCGCATCGAGGTAGTGAGCGATCTCCGCGCCGGAGCCCGATTTCACGAGGAAATACCGCCCCTCCGCCCATCCGAACGTCGGGACGCCCACAACGAGGAGATCCGACGCCCCGAATAGCGCCTCCGCCATGAGGGCGATGCCGCCTGCGAAGCTGAACCCATAGGTCAGGTGCCGGGTTGTTCGCCCCTTGAAGAGATCGCGCGCTATCTGCATCGTGCGGAGGTAATCGCAGACTGCGCCGCGAAGGATAGACGTCTCGGGCGAGGCGATCCCGGTAAGCACGTAGCCCCAGCGGGATTGCGCGGGCGCGGCCGCGGCCGATCTGCCGAAACCGCGAATGTCAATGCCCACGATGTTGTATCCTGCTTCCGCCCAATTCCATTGGAGATCGCACCGCGAGCAGTAACCGTGGCTGTGCACGACGAGCGGTCGCGCTTCGTCGTCCTGCCACCCGATGCTGTAGCCGGCGACCTCGACGCCGCCGAGGGAACGAAATGTCAGCCGGGAAAGTTCGAGCGACGGGCGGCACTCGCTGGTAACGGGCATCCGGCGGACGTCCGGTTCGACGGCACTCAGTTTTTCGCATGTCTTCGCCCAGAACCATTCGAAGTCCGGAGGGCGGGTCAGTGTCGGGCGTAGATCGCGTTCCATACGATGCGCTGGGCGCATCGCCGGTTGCTCCGCCGTTGCGGCCCATCTATTATCCGAACATGACCCCCGTTGAACAGGTAGTCCAGATTCCGTTTTTTCAGGGACTTCCGGCGGAAGCATTGCGAGAGCTCGCCGCAGAATCGACTGTGCTCGCACTTGAGCGCGGGGGAACCCTCATCTCTCAGCGCGCCGCCGCTGAACATGTATTTTTTTTGATCTCTGGCGCTGTGCAGTCTTATATTCGTTTTCACGGCGTTGACGATCTGTTGGTGGGCACAATACGCGAGCCGGGGGCTCTGCTCGGGTGGTCGGTTTTTCGCCAGCCCCATCGCTACACCGCGACGGTCCGATGCGAAGAAGAATGTCGGGTGCTGCGGCTACCTCGCGAGGTCATCATGAAGCTGGTGGAGACGCAGCCGCGTCTCGGGTATCTGTTGCTCAAGCGCGTCGCAGCGGTCCTCGCAAACAGATTGGAACAGACGCGCGACATCCTCGTCAGGCCGGAGGCGACGGGCGAGATGCCGAGCTAAGGCGCATAATGAAATCGACCATAGAACTCCTCCGGGAATCGCCGTTTTTCGAAACCTTCGCGCCGGATGACATCGATGCGCTCGCCGGGCACGCCGTGATGCGCAACGTCTCCGCTGGGGCGGTGATCCTGCGCGAGAATGAGCCAGCCGAGGCGCTCTTCATGATTGTGACAGGGAAAGTGCGCCTGTCATTTGAAACGTCCGAGGCTCTCCTTAAGCCTGGAACGCCTGGCGACGATCATGTGCTGATCCGAACGCTCACGGAACCGGGACGGATCATCGGGTGGTCAGCCGTCGTCGAGCCTTATCATTATCGCGACACGGCCACCGCGATCGAGGATACGCGCCTGCTCGTTTTCGAACGAAAGTGGCTCGAGCGCCACGCGGAGGAGAATCCCGAGTTTGGCGTTGAACTGATCACACGAATCCTGTGGGTGCTTGGAAACCGGCTCCGCGAGGCGCGGATCCGGCTGGTGGCAAGCCGTTACGAGAAGGAGGCGCTCGCCATTCGCGCCCTTCTCGAACAGAGCGCTTCGCAGCTAAGCGTGAAATCGCCGCTGCATAAGCTGCCCATCTATCTCGAGAGCCGGCTCACCCTTTCCGATGCCTTTCAGACACTCGAGCTCCTGCGAAAGCATGGCGATCCTTTAGAGGCGAGTCTCGCGAGAATGTGTCTCGAAATTCTGGAGAATGTCCGCAAGGAGCTGAAAGTTTATCGCCGGCTCCAGCAAATCTACGAAGTGGTGAGCGAGGCGCCGGCCGACGCGACACCGGAGGAGGTTCGCGGACGGTGCTGCGTCGAGTTCCGCAGGTTGTTTAAGCACGTCGATCACATCATCGAGGGCGAGGAAAATCTGCCCCCGGAATCCGGGCACATTTTCATCATGAACCACCTCACGAATCATCCGGATAACACGTTGCCGAACGATTTCCAGCTCACGCTGGACACTCATTTCGTCTCGTGCATGGTGCTGAGCCGGAAATATGGCGAGCCGCCGATCCGCGTCGTCCGAAAATCGCATCCCGATGAATACGGGCATCAGAAGTATTTTGACCGGCTGGGATACATCTATGTGTATGCGAAACACGTGGATGAAGACGAACGGAACCCGAAGCTGCTGGCGGAGCACCGGCGGCGGGCGTTTTTCGAGACGGCTGCGCGTTGTCTTCGCGACGGCAAGAACCTCGTGATATGTCCCGAAGGAACATGCACGCTGACCGAACGGTCTCCGTTGCCGCTCAAAGCGGGCGTCTTCCGCCTCGCGGCGTTCGTCGAACCGGAGCCGCTGATCGTTCCGGTTGTCGTGGCGAATTTCGATCGCAAGATCACGCGGACAACGCTCATCGCGCGCGTGCACGAACCGTTTCGCCTTTCAGATTACATCCCGAAGCCGATTCGGGACGAAGCTCTCTACGCGTTCATTGCCGACTTCGGAGAGCGGATGCGCGTCTGGGTGCGCGACGCGCGCGAGCGTGCAGCGTCGGGGGCGTCACGTTGATCGACCGGGAATAGTCAATATGGCCAAGAGCAGGAAGAATCGCTGCGCATGTTACAGGAAATTCACATTTTGACCCGGATGCGCTATCGGTTTTTTGGAGAGGATGAACCGGGACTACTACAGTTGGTGGAGCTGGCGGCTTAATCGCAATATGGAGCTCCTCGTGTTTGGCCACGCCGGCGCGAAGGTGATCATTTTTCCGACGCGCGAGGGCCGTTTTTACGAATACGAGAACCTGCGAATGACTGAGGTTCTGCGCGACAAAGTCGAAAAGGGATATCTCCAGCTCTTCTGTTTGGATGGCATCGACTCCGAAAGCTTCTATTGCCAATGGGCGCACCCTTGCGGGCGCATTGAACGGCATAAGCAATACGAGGAATACATCTTGAACGAGGTCTTCCCTTTCATGAATCTAAAAAACCCGCACCCGTGCGTCATTGTGCACGGATGCAGCCTGGGCGCCTACCACGCGGTCAACATGGCAATGCGCCATCCGCATCTGTTTTGCAAGCTGGCGGCCTTTTCTGGACGCTACGACCTGACGATGAACGTCGAAGGATTCCCGGATCTTTTTGAAGGCTACTACAACGAAGACGTCTACTTCCATACCCCGACCCATTTCCTTCCGAACCTCACGTGCGCGCAACGGCTCGGGCACATGCGCAACATGGATGTCGTCCTAACTATCGGTGAGTTCGACCCATTCCGCGCAAACAACGAGTATTTCAGCCGGATCTTGAATGAGAAGGGCGTGCCGCACCAGCTGCACGTCTGGGAAGACCGCGCGCATAGTGCTCACTATTGGCGGCGGATGGCGCGCATCTATGTCTAGGGAAGAAGCAGCTTGACCTTGTCTCTAAGGATTTGTTGTCGATGCCTTGTGTCAAGGACCCGTGGACTGACAGGAGGTTGGCACAACCACCTCGGCAACTCCACATCGGCATTGAGGCCGTCGAGGGAAGTTCGCCTCCTCCGGATTTCTTTAATCAATAACTGGTCCGTTTTGGCACCAGTTTCGCATCGGTCCTTCATGCACGGTGGTTATCGATGGCGGTTTGGGTTCCACCGAACAGAATTTGCCGGGTGAACTCGTTGGCCAGGAAGTCATGCGGAAAGCCGAGCTCGATTTTCGTGGCTTCGTCCAGTCTAGCGATCTGATCACTGGTCAGTTGCCAGTCAAGACACTTCAAATTGTCCTGCACTTGCGCGGCGCGGCGAGCGCCGATGATCGGGATGGTGAGGGTCTGACGCTGGCGCAGCCAGTTAAGGGCCACTTGAGCGGCGGGACGTCCTATTTCGTCGGCCAGTTCCGCCACCTTTTCTCCGACGCGCAGTTTCCGTTCATCCGGCGGATTACTTTCGCCGCTGTAGCGGGTCGTCTCGGACCCTGTTGCCTTCCTATATTTGCCGCTCAGAATGCCACCGGCCAAGGGGCCCCACGCAGTGACGGCGAGGTCAAAGGCACGTGCCATCGGGATCAGGTCGCGTTCCGAGTCGCGCTGCGCAAGGCTGTATTCAATCTGCAAGGCAACGAAAGAGCTCCAGCCGTGGAGTTGGGCGAGCGTGTTGGCCTGCGCCACGATCCATGCCGGGGTGTCGGAAATACCCAAATAAAGCACCTTGCCCGCGCGGACCATGTCATCAAGCCCGCGCATCACTTCCTCGACCGGCGTCATGAAATCCCAGGCATGAACCCAGTAGAGGTCGACGTAGTCGGTCTTGAGCCGCTTGAGGCTTGCCTCCAGGGCGCGGGCCATGTTTTTGCGTTGATTGCCGCAGGAGTTGGGGTCGCCCTCGCGGGTCGAGAGGGAATATTTGGTGGCAACGACGAAGTGGTCACGGTCGGATTCAATGAATTCGCCGAGGAGACTCTCACTCTTGCCCTCGTTGTATTTGTTGGCGGTATCGATAAAATTTCCGCCAGCCCCGGCGAAACCGTCGAGGATCTTTCGAGATTCGTCTTTCGATGTGGCAAGGCCCCAGTCCTGCCAGACATCGCCGAAGGTCATCGTACCCAGGCAGAGCTCGGAAACCCGCAGCCCGCTTTTTCCTAATAGTTTGTAGCGCATGGTCGTTTCTCTACAGCTCGAGTCTTTAGTTCTCACTGTCAATGCGCCGCGCGAGAGCCTTGCCGCGTGTCCGTTTGGGGCGCCGCTATCGCCGACGCGCGGTGTCTTGAGTCGAAGGCATCCACACGCAAGGCATGCACGAAGCCAAAGGCAGCGCGCTTCATTTAGCGCTTGCGTTCAGCCTCTTCAATGCCCAGTTTGATTGAATAATATGGGTCTAATCACCGATCTTCTCAAGGAGTCGCCGCTCAAGGCGCCGGAGCTCGAAAGCATCGCGCTGATCGAAAGGCGGATGCAGGAGGAGAAGCTTTCTGCTGTCAAGGAGGTAGAGCGTCTCAAGGCAGAGCTGGGCAATGTGCGAAACGAGATGCAGCAGGCTCGGAGTCTAGTCAAAGTTCTCGAGCAGGAGGTTGCTCAGTGGCGGCGCCAAGCAAGGTCGCGAGAGGACGGGCCCTTTGATCAGCCGGGCGCTGACGCGGGAAGTTGACCGATCGGTTCGCGGACATGGCGCGGAGAGTTATCGCCGTTTGGGTCGATCTTGCGTCGGTTGATGGTTTATACGAGCGCTGAATCGAATGGCCATACGCCCGGTGTGTGCCGCCTCGCAGTTCAGCAGCGCCACTGGCCGTGCTCACTGATTCGCCCTAAAGAACTTCCCCGCTGATGAGACAGTTGCGACTACCCCTGCTGCTCGCGGTCATCCTTCCCGTCTGCTCGTTTGCCCAAGGGTTTCGAGGCAGCATTGATTTCTCGGCGGAAGAGAAGGCGGCGCACGCGCGGCATGTTGGCAGCATCACGAAGGTGGCGCGGCGATATCTCGAAGATATCTGGAAAGAGCACCTGGCCTTTTATCGTAAGCATCGGGTGTCGAAGTTCTATGGCGACCGGAACCTCGCGTTGAATACGCGCGAGAAGCGCATCGAGGCCCTGCGGCTGGCGGGCGCTCCCGTCTCCCTCGTCGATCAATTGCAACCGACCAGTTGCGTCGGGCTAACTCTAAGCGCGCTCGGTGCGGGCTTTCGTGCACCGCGAAATGCGGCCTTGGAAAATGCCTGGCAGAAGATCCTTGCCTACACCAGAGCCAACGACCTGGATGGGTGCGCCTTGCTCGACGGCCTGCAAAAGCTCGGCTGGCGAGTCGTCTACTGGAATCCAAGCCCGGAGAATAACGCCACGTGGGACCGTGAGGATGGCAATCGCAAAAGCAAGGGATGGCACGCCTACCGTTATTCGACGGTCATGAATCGCGGGACCTATTACTGGAACAAGGTGGACGATAAGTCGCTCCTGGTAGGTTTCGGAACGAAAGTGCCGAACGAGTTTCGCCGGGTGGGTTTCTTTGTTGGTGTGGCGCACACCGGATATCATGTCTTCCCGGGCTTCGTGGGAGACGTGATCGAAGCTCATTCCACCCGGCCGCTCAACTCGATCAATAACCTCGAGAAAAGCCCGTTTAATCCGCTGGCCCACGGCGGCGCCCCCCGCTGGACTTCGACGGAATCGTATCGCTCGGGGATCGTGGGGATACCACCGAAGTAGTCCGGAAGTCGGCCCGCTCCGACCGTTGAAGCGCCGATCCGCGCATGGAGGGTCTAACTCGCCCAGCGCAGGGGTGAGCTTCTCAATCCTTTGCTTCAAACCGAAGCGATCGGTTGAATATCATTTGATGCTGGTTTTCCTGTTTGCGAGCAGCTGACCAACCGTCAGGCTGAATCTCTCCAGAACACATTCCAGCCCTGGCAATTCTCCGATATCGCATTGAGAATTCTTAACGTGGGCGTAAAGCAGCGCGGCAATCAAATCGGTGCGCTCGTCGCAGGTAAGCTTAAGAGTGTCTAGGAAGCCCGACACTTTGAGCGCAGCTCCCTGAAGTTTAGAGATTCGCGCTTTGGTAGGTCTGCGGTTTTTCATTCGAAGGGGCAGCGAATGTTCTCACCTCTTGCTGCGCGAGCAAGGCGGGTCGATCCCCTCATGAACCAGGCGGCCACGGCGAGTTTGGCTATCAAGGGAACCGCTTTCCCTGGCGCCGCGTGGCTCGAAAGGCGGACGCGGCCCGGTCGAATGCTTAAAGGCCGAGGGTTGGTTTTCATTGATGGCTAAGAGTATTGAAAATCGGTGTTTCCGGGGGTCAAGCGCGAGGCGGAGCTCCACAGCTTAGGGGACGGAAAGCAGCCAATGCTGCGGGGGAAGCTATTCCTCCGTGAAAAGCGCCCAGCGCTTGAGCGCCACACGATCGCTACGTCCGAGTGGACGTTTGCAAATCATCAGGGTGTGATGGGGAAGCATTTTGGTTTCTAACCTATACGAACAGGCTTTGCGAACTTGCGGAAACGCGCGAAATAGTTTGGACACTGGCGCGTCAAAGGAGACGGTGAATCCTCAGGATGGGACGATTATTTCACGGCTCGGCTGGGCGGATCGTCTCCGAACGACTGGATATGCACATCTAAGTTCATTCCGAGCCAGAGAGACCTTCGACAAATCATCCTATCGCGGCTTCGCGAACCGCGTTCGAAGGTGGCGATCAGCGTTTGGCAAGGATGGTCATGTGATCTGGCTACGTGGGCATCCTGCTGATGGACCGGGATTGCGATCCCTGAGTCTGAACCATGATTTTCCGGGGCACTCCTCAATCGCCTTAAGTTCTGGTCCCCCCGCGAAGCCGAGAGAGACCCTCTTCGCTCGCAAAACCCTGCAAGATTGAAGCAGACGCGCGTAATAAGAGTTCCAAGTCTTTGAACAACCGTAGCAGATCAACCAATCTCGCCAAATCCGATGGCGCCCTCGAGGAGTCGACAGACCTGCTCGCGGTCGTAAAGGCATTTGTCGAGTGGACCCGTGAGAAGCCTGCGAATTCGCGGAAATTACTGGATCTTCTCAAGCGGGCCGGCATGGCCATCGAGAATCCCGAGGGGCGCTCGCGAGCTATTCGCTTCGAGTCCTGGGATTTAACCCAACCGCCCGTCTACTTCGCGACCGAGAAAAAAGCCTTCGATTGGATCGAGCAGCGTGGCTGGATCTTGCGAAGCAAGTGCTGGAGTTATTGCCGCGACGAACCCGAGGCACGAATTACTGTCTACGTGTCCGAGGACGACATGAACTACGGCGATGTTTTCGAAGGGCACCTCATCCGCCCTGTAGCCGCCTTCAGGGCGCTAACCCGTGGTCTCGCCCGTCCCTCCAGGCGAGAACATGGGGCATCCTGAATTCGGGCGAACTCGTTCGCAGGCTGTCGTCTCCTAAGTTGTCAGGATTACCTTGCCGGTGTTCCTGCGCTCTTCCAGATAGGTTTGCGCGTCGCCGGCGTTCGATAGCGGAAAAGTCTTGTCCACATGGGGGCGAATCCAGCCGTCCGCAACGCCTTTCAGCAGTGTCCGCATCCAATCCTCGATCAAGTCGGGCTCGTGCCACATGTGTCCGAGGTTCACGCCGAAGGCAGATCGGTTTCGATTCATCAACGAGATCGGGTGGAACAGAGGCATGCCGAGGGCAACTGGCAGCAGTCTCAACGGCCCGAAAAGTCTCGACGTTGTTGCCACCGAAATCCCGAACATGCCGAGCCGCCCGGTCGCACGCAGCGCGCCAAAGCTTTTTTTCCAATGATTGCCGCCGAGCGGATCGGTGATAAGCGCCGCGCCCTTTCCGTTGGTCAGCCTCTTGAGTTCGGTCGCCCAGTCCTTTGTGCGGTAGTCGATGGCTTCGTGCAGGCCACGCTGCTTCAGGAAGGCATGCTTGCCGCTGCTCGCCGTCCCGTAGATTGTGGCGCCGATGTGGCGAGCGACGTCGATCGCGGCCAGTCCGACGCCGCCGCCGGCATTGTGAATGAGGACGGTCTCCCCGGGTTTCAAGGATCCCATGACGACGAGCAATTGCCACGCTGTGAGGTAGTTCACCGGGATCGCCGCGGCCTGCGCATGAGAGAGCGAGGCCGGTTTCTCGAAGACCTGCCTCTCCTTCACGATAACCACGTCCGAATAGCCGCCGAAGCGAGTCAGCGCAAAGACGTCCCGGCCGATCCAGGCCTGGTCCACTCCGGGTCCTGCGGCGTCTGCGATGCCGGAAACCTCGTAGCCAACGACGCAGGGCACTTTGGGCGAGTCCGGATACAGGCCTTGGCGCGCAAGGATGTCGGCGAAGTTGACGCCGCTGGCTTTTACTCGAATGCGGATCTCGCCCGCCCCCGGATTCGGGTCGGGAGATTCACGGAGCTGCAGTTTCTCCGGGCCGCCGCTACCGATAATGAAAACTCGTTTCATACTGAAGCTGAGTCATTTGCCATTCCGGCCGCGCGCTGCTCCGCACGAGTGTTCACGGCTCGGGTGGGCCGCCGCCCTTCCGTGTTTCGCCTTCTGGGAACGCGCGCGCGCTGCCTCGAGTTCGGGCAGATGGTTTTCGGCCCATCGGCAGATCGTTTCGAGCGGCTCGATCAGACTGCGCCCGAGCGGCGTCAGAGAATACTCGACCATGGGCGGGACCACCCGATAGATCTTGCGAATGACGATTCCATCGTTTTCGAGACTGCGCAGCGTCTGCGTGAGCATCTTCTGGGAGATTCCGGAAATCTGCCGGTGCAACTCGCTGTGTCGCTTCGTGCCGCTCGAGAGGACGTGGATTATCAATGCCGTCCATTTGTCCGCGATCCGTTCGAGCACTTTTCGTGAATCGCACGCGGGATTCATTACGGAGGGCCCGGAGCCGGTGTTTTGAGCAGTCATCGGTATAGGTACCATAAGGTGCGTATAGCACTTGAAAGTTGGTAATTGACTACGTGAGATGTTAAGCCGATAATGCTGCCTTCGAAAGTTAAAAATTTTCGAGAATCAAGAATATGAACTCATCCGAGCCCATCAATATTAACGAAGAGAGTTTTGAACGCGCGGTTGTCCAGTCGCCGATCCCGGTGCTGGTCGATTTTTGGGCGCCCTGGTGCGGACCGTGCAAGATGATCGCGCCGCTGCTCGACGAGATCGCGCGCGAGAATGCGGGGACCTTGCGCGTGACGAAGGTCAACGTGGACGATAATCCGTCGCTGGCCGCGAGGTTTGGGATCCGGTCCGTTCCCACGCTTCTGGTCTTTGCGGAGGGCCAGGTAAAAGACACGGTCGTTGGTGTGACGAGCAAGCAGAATTTGCTCTCGAAAGTCGCCGCCTTGTCGGCGTGAGCCTTGCCTGGCGTCTTTCGCCGATCGGTAAGCGCCCGGTCGCGACCGCTTACGATTCCCTAGGTTCCGTCAATATTCTGGCCTTAACATATGTCATCGATTTCACTTGAAGAACTGGACATCCCACACGTCGATCCGCCCGAGTTTCTGGCGGACGACGTCGCGGAGGTCATCGCGCCGCACTTGCAGCACGCCGATCTGCGGGCGGACGAGTTTTGGCGCCGAATCCCGGGATTCGCCAACGTCACCGCGTCCGAATTTCACACGCATACTTTCCAGGCCCGGCATACCGCGACGAACATTCGGCAAATCAAAGACCTTCTGGGGGATCGCGCCTCGGAATCGTTTTTCGAGGATGTGGTTTTGGGAGTCGAGCGGGCGCCGATGGCGGTGCGGATCTCGCCCTATCTTCTCAGTCTGATTGATTGGAACGATCCGCACCACGATCCGATCCGGACGCAATTTCTGCCGTTGGCATCCCAGCAGCAGCCGAATCATCCCGAGCTTCGACTCGACTCCTTGGGCGAGCAGCGGGACTCGCCGGTGCCTGGCCTGACGCATCGTTACCGCGACAAGGCGCTCTTTCTCCCGATTCTCACGTGCCCGGTCTACTGCCGGTTCTGCACTCGCAGCTATGCGATCGGCGGAGATACTGGCACAGTTGAAAAGCTTAAGCTGAGCGGGACCCTTGAGAGATGGGAGACCGCTTTCCGCTACATCGAGTCGCGGCCCGAACTTGAGGACATCGTGATCAGCGGCGGGGACGCCTACAATTTGCGCTCCACCCACATTCAGCTCATCGGCGAGCGCTTGCTCAAGATGCGGAATATTCGCCGGATTCGCTACGCCACGAAAGGTCTGGCGGTGATGCCGCAGAAGATTCTGAGCGACCATCCGTGGCTCGACGCGCTCACCGGTGTGGTCGAGTTGGGCCGCAAGCTGCACAAGGACGTGGTGGTGCATACCCATTTCAATCATCCGAACGAAATCACCGGCGTAACGCGCGACGCCATGAATCGGCTGACGGAGCGCGGTGTCACAGTTCGTTGCCAGACCGTGCTGCAGCACGGAGTGAACAACGACCCCGCCACGATGCAACTGCTCATCAGGCGGCTTGGATTTATCAATATTCATCCCTATTACGTTTACTTCCACGACATGGTTCCGGGCGTGGAAGATTTGCGCACCTCGCTCGATGAGGGATTGCGAATCGAGAAGCACGTGCGAGGCACGACGGCGGGCTTCAACACGCCGAGCTTCGTGGTGGACACGATGGGCGGCGGCGGAAAGCGAGACGCCCACTCGTTCGAGCACTACAATCGCGAAACCGGGATTGCCGTCTTCACCAGCCCGAGCGTTAAACCCGGCGTCCGCTTTCTGTATTTCGATCCAATCCGATCGCTTGGCCGAACGGCTCAAATGCGCTGGAGCCTTCCCGAAGAGCGACTGCGGATGATCAATGATGCGCTGGAAGCGTCAGGGATTTGAGCGCCTTAGCTTGGCGCCGGTCGCCTTCTCGCCATCCCTGCCGCGGAATTCATCGGTGCGACACGCGTGGAAAATATGCGCAAGATAAATACAAATGAATTGGCGGAGGAGACTTGGTCCTCCCCCCGGGGAAAGTTCAGCGGCGCGGGCAAGGAGATTTCCGAGGCTTTGGGGCGCAAGCCGCAGTCCACGGACCTGAACGAGCGGCATCCTTTCGATGTTGAGATCTGCCGTATCCTCCCCGGCCAGAGCCCCTATCCTTATCACTTGCATAGCGCGCAATGGGAGTTCTATCACGTGATTTCCGGCTCGGGCGTCGTCCGGCATAAGGATGGAACGACTCCCATCGAACCAGGCGATGCCATCATCTTCGGGCCCGGCGAACCCCACCAGCTCTTCAACGACGGTTCGCAGGATCTCGTTCTTTATGTGGTCGCGGACAACCCGATTGGCGAGTCGACGTATTATCCCGACAGCAAGAAATGGGGCGTGCGCTCACCCGAACGTCGAATTTTGCGCTCCGAGGCCCTCGAATATTATGACGGTGAAGAATGAGCTTGCTCCGGGCAGGTTAGGGCAGCGGGGTGCCCCGACCAGAATCGGCTGGCGAAAAAAAGGCGTCGTTCGGGCCGTTCGTCCGGTTTCTGAGGGTCTCCGGAAAGGCATTTGCTTTCAGGTAGTTATGGAGGCTCTTGGATAAGGGTCTTGTCGACAGGCGGTTGGTCCCAATCGCCTCGGCAATTTAACCTGCCTGTGGCTCAGATTTGCGCCGCGCCGCCGTCCACGAAGAGCTCGACGCCAGTGATGTAGCTGCTGTCGTCTGAGGCGAGGAACACGACGGCCTTGGCGATTTCGTCCGGAGTGCCAACGCGCCCCAAGGGTGTGGTGGCCGCGGCTTGTGTTTTCATCTGCGCGATCTGCTCGTCGGTCAATCCAAGCTCGCTCTTATAGCCCGGCGTGATGACCGTTCCCGGGCTCACCACGTTGACGCGGATTTGTCGGTCTTTGAGATCAATCGACCAAGTCCGCGCGAACGAGCGCAGCGCCGCCTTGGTTGCGGCGTAGACGCCGAAGGCCGGGAAGCCCTTGATGGACACCATTGACCCGTTGATGACGATCGCGCTGCCCGCCGGCATGAGCGGCAGCGCCTTCTGCACAGTAAAGAGCGTGCCCTTCACGTTGATCCCGAAATACTTGTCAAAATGCGCCTCGGTGACATGGCCAAGCGGCACGAATTCGCCGCCGCCAGCGTTGGCGAAGAGAATGTCGAGACGGCCTTTTTGCTGCTTGATCGTATCGAAAAGGTTGTCGAGATCAGCGAGGTTGGCGATATCGCTGCGAACAGTAGTGACGTTGCTGCCGATCTCCTTCCCAGCGGAATCAAGTTCCGCTTGCCGGCGACCGGTAATGAAGACATGCGCGCCCTCATTGGCGAACCGTTTGGCTGTGGCCAGGCCAATCCCGCTGCTGCCGCCGGTAACTAAGGCGATTTTGTCCGCGAATCTCATCGTGACGCCATACTCGTACGCCTGGTTTTTCTTCGTTGCTCCATTGCTGACACAAACGATAAACTAAAAAACTCAATAAGCCAGTTGCCCTCGGATTGACGAACGATGTGGGCCCGACCGTGCAATGGGATTCTGAGGTTTTGGACCAAGGCTCTTTTTGAGAACACCCTGCATCTTGCGACTCACCGGACGCGGCCTGAGAATTACTCACCTATGACAACGATTAGTAAGGACAGCAAACTCGTCACCCTTATCAACGTCTTCACGGTCGAACCCGACAGGCAGCAACAACTCGTGGATTTATTGATCCAAGCCACGGAGACTTCGATGCGCTATGTGCCAGGCTTCGTCTCCGCGAACATTCACCGCAGTTTTGATGGCACGAAGGTCGCGAACTACGCCCAGTGGCGCAGCGTTGAAGACTTCGAGGCGATGCTCAAGAACCCCGTGGCAATTCCGCACATCGAGCAGGCGAGCACGCTCGGCACGTTTGAGCCCGGACTTTACGAGGTCGTGAGCGCCTATCCGGAATGAACGAAAACTCCGAGGTTGCCCTGCAGCGGGGCGGTGTCGCATCGCTGGTTTGTTATTGCGCGCCGGCAGTCGGCCGGACCATGATCTCGTTCACGTCGACGTCAGGCGGCTGCTCGATTGCGTAGGCGATCGCCCGGGCGATCGCGTCGGCAGAGAGGGCCACCTTGCGGAATTCCGTCATCGCCTCGCGGGTGCCTTGATCGGAGATCGTGTCGGCGAGTTCCGATTCCACAACGCCGGGCGAGATCACGGTGACGCGCACGTCAGTGTTCTCCAGGCGCAGACCCTCGGAGATGGCCAGGACGGCGAATTTCGTGCCGCTGTACACGGCACACGTGGACCAGACCTGATGGCCGCCGATCGAGGAGATATTGATGATGTGTCCGGATTTCCGGACGCGCATTTCGGGCAGGACCGCGGCGATGCCGTGGAGAACGCCACGGATGTTCACGTCGATCATGCGATTCCACTCGTCGACCTTGAGTTCGTGCAACGGCGAGAGCGGCATGATGCCGGCGTTGTTGATGAGGACGTCGATTGGGCCGAGTTTCTCCACGCCGAAGGCGGCGAATGCCTTCATGTCATCAAGGCTCGTGACATCGAGCGTCCGGCACTCGGCGGTGCCGCCGGCCGCGCGGATGTCCGCCACGATTTTCTCGAGCCGGTCGGTGCGACGGGCGCCGAGGAGCACCTTCGCGCCCCTGCTGGCGAGCTCCCGCCCGGTGGCTTCGCCAATCCCGCTGCTCGCGCCGGTAATGAGGATGACTTTGTCTTCGATATTGGGTTTCATTTGCTGTTCTTTGCTGGTTCGGGATTTAAGGTGTCCCGCCACTCACAGAAACATTCCGCCGGAGGCTTCCAAGCGTTGGGCGTTGACCCACCGTCCCTCCTCCGAGCAAAGAAAGGCAACGACGCCTCCGATGTCATCGGGCTTCCCCACCCGGCCGAGCGCGGTCTGCGAAGCGAGGAACTCTTTGATCTCCGGATGCTGCTCAAAGCCGCCTTTGGTAAAGTCGGTCTCGATCGCCCCTGGAGCCACCACATTGGCCCGGATTCGGCGGGGGCCGAGCTCCTTTGCCAGATATCGGGTGAACACCTCGATGGCGCCCTTCATCGACGCGTAGGCGGAGTATCCCGGAATCGCGAATCGGGCGAGACCCGTCGAGGTGCAGACAATCGCGCCTCCGTCGGCGAGTAACGGCAACAGCTTTTGCGTGAGAAAATAAACCCCTTTGAAGTGCACGAGGAAGAGACGGTCGAAATTCTCCTCGGTCGTCCTGTCGAACGGCGCGGCGCTGTCGATTCCGGCGTTGTTGATCAGGAAATCGAAGTTCTTTCGCCGCCATGTCGTTTCGAGCGCCTGCCGGACGGCGTTGGCAAATTTTTCAAACTGGCCGAGGTCGGCAACATCGATCTGGAGCAGCGCCGCTTTGCGCCCGTGTTGCTCGATCTCCGCGGCGACGGCTTCGCCTTCCTCCTTCCGTTGGCGATACGTGAGGATCACGTCGGCGCCGTTTTCGGCAAGCGCGAGCGCGATGTTGCGTCCAAGGCCCCGGCTTCCGCCGGTGACCAATGCGATTTTGTCTTTTAGTCCGTTCATGGCATTTCCTGATTTTTCGATTCGATCGCTTTCCGCTCGAACAAAGGCAACATGACCCCAATCGTATCGTCTGCACAAGACACGGTTCTCCGAAAGACTTGCCCGATCCTCTTGGCGGAGGTTTTTTTGAGCGAATGCAAACGTCTCTTTGGCGGCACCCCGAAGGAAGTTAGCGGCCGCTCCCGCGTCGCCCGTTCCATGTTCTCATCGCAAGGCCTTCGCGCTCGATGATGGCGACGAGCGACGCGGGTGACCGGCGCGGCGCTGCAGCACCGGGGTTCTTCGGCTCGCGCGGGGCCGCAGCGTGATCCAGGCGCCGGGCTTCGCCGGATTTGCGCAAGCTGTCGGATTCTGCTCCAGTCTGTCTTGAGGCCACGAGCCGAGGAAAAAGAGCAGTCGCCTTTTTGGCTCGGATCGCGCAAACAGCGAGTATGCACGAACGCGACATCGAACAAGTTGCCACCTGGGTCACGGAGCGGGCGCTGGCAGGAGCGTCCGAAACCGAGTTGCTGTGCGGCCTTTGCGAGCGCGTTGACGCGGCGGGCCTGCCCGTTTCCTCCGCAGTCGCGATAATCGACACGTTGCACCCGATCTGGGAAGGCCGCGTCTTCCTCTGGCGAAATGATGGCGTCGAGGAAGAGTCCGCGATAGAATACAGCAGCACGCGCGAGGGCGAGGCGGCGGAGCGGTGGAAAAAGAGCGCATTTTATCACCTGCTGGAGACCGGCGACGACGAGGTGCGCCGGCGAATCGGCTTCGGCGAACCCACTGACTTTCTCCGGCTCGACGAGCTCAAGAAGCAGGGCCACACCGACTACCTGGCCCTGGTGCAACGGTTTCCCAGCGAGGCGGTCATCGGGGAGATGGACGGAATCTTCTCCCACTGGACGACGCGAAGTCCCGACGGGTTTTGCGAAGCCGATTGCGTCGCGCTGCGGCGGCTCGTTCCGGGACTGGCGCTCGGGCTAAAATGCGTATCCCTCTCCCGTATCGCCGAAACCCTCGTGGAGGTTTATCTGGGAAAGGACGCCGGCCGCCGCGTGCTCAGGGGCCGCATTGCCCGCGGGACGGCGGAACGCATCCATGCGGTGCTATGGTTCTCCGATCTTCGCGGATACACCTCCCTGGCCGACTCGATTGATCCCGGCGAAGTGATTCCGTTGCTCAATGATTATGCGGAGGTCGTGATTTCCACAGTTCACGAAGCCGGAGGCGATGTTCTCAAGCTTATCGGCGACGGGGTTCTCGCAATCTTTCAGGCAACTGACGCGGCGGCGGCCAGCGCGCTCGGGGCCGCTCGGGAGATGAAACGACGGCTCGCGGAACTGAATGCCCGCCGCCAGGCGGAGGGCCGCCCGGTGACGACTGTGCGCCTCGGCCTGCATGTGGGTGATGTGTTTTACGGGAACATCGGGAGCAACGAACGACTCGACTTCACCGTGATCGGGCCGGCGGTCAACGAGGTGAGCCGCATCGTCTCCATGTGCCGCTCGGTGGACCGCGACTTGCTGGCCTCGGCGGAGTTTGTCGCCGCAACATCCGCGGCCGAGCGGACGCGGTTCGCCTCGGCGGGGCGGTTCGCGCTCCGCGGCGTGCGCCGGGCGCAGGAACTATTCACTCTCGATTGGGACGAATAGGAACTGCGGTGCTCCCCCCGGATTCCCGGGAACTGGCAGTGCGGGCGCCGATCGTTGAAGATCGCACGCGTGAGCGACAGCGTTCGTGAACGTAAGCAAAATGGCTTGGCACCCTTCTTAGCACCGGCACTCATCGCAAATCACATTCCAGCTTGAAGCGATTGAGGAAGCGTCTAGGTTTTTTGCGAACCTCGACATTATGGCATACGAACTACCACCTCTGCCCTACCCCACCAACGCTCTCGAACCTAGCATCGACGCAAAAACGATGGAAATCCACCACGGCAAGCATCATGCGGCCTACGTGACCAATCTCAACAAGGCCCTCGAAAGCGCGCCCGAACTGGCGAAGAAGCCGGTCGATGAGCTCATCGCCGACCTTTCCGCGGTGCCCGAAGCCATTCGAGGACCAGTGCGAAACAACGGCGGGGGCCACTCGAACCACACGTTTTTCTGGAAAATCATGGCCGCGGACGCGGGCGGCGCCCCGACCGGCAAGCTGGCCGATGCCATCAAGACAAAGTTCGGCAGTTTCGATGATTTCAAAGCCAAGCTGGAAGCCGCCGGCGTCGCAAGATTCGGGAGCGGCTGGGCCTGGTTGATCGTCAACGCGGCCAAGGAACTTGAAGTTGTCTCCACCGCGAATCAGGACAGCCCGCTCATGGGCAAGGCCATCGCCGGCGCGGAAGGCACGCCGGTGATCGGAGTGGACGTCTGGGAGCACGCCTACTATCTCAACTACCAAAACCGCCGCCCTGACTATCTCAAGGCATGGTGGAACGTCGTCTCCTGGAGCGCCGCCGCGAAGAACTACGAAGCCGCTTTGGCCTAAAGACTCAAGCATCCGCGCCGCCGTTCCCGTTCCCCGGGGCGGCGGCTTCCCTTTTGAGGCGGGCGCCCGGCCGATCGGGTTGCCGTCAATTCCCAGTCGCGGACGACAGGCCAGATCCCTTTTCCCGCTTTCGTTCTGAATCGCTTCGATGGCGCACCTCAACTCCCACTACCTCAAACTCAAAGCCGGTTACCTCTTTCCGGAGATCAACCGGCGAGTCAAGGCGTTCACCGAAGCGAATCCGGACGCTGCGCGGCGTGTGATTCGTTGCGGCATCGGCGACGTGACCGAACCATTGCCGGCCGCCGCGCGCGCTGCCATGCACAAGGCGGTTGATGAGCTCGGCGAGCGTGGAAGCTTTCGCGGCTATGGACCCGAACAGGGATACGAATTTCTTCGCCGCACAATCGCGGAAAGCGACTACCGGTCTCGTGGCATCGAGGTAAGGGACGGCGAGATCTTCGTCTCCGACGGCTCGAAATGCGACTGCGCGAACATTCTCGACGTTTTCGGCGACAGCAACCGGATCGCTGTGATGGACCCGGTCTATCCGGTCTACGTCGATACGAATGTTATGGCCGGCCACACCGGACCGGCCGATGAGGCTGGCATTTACGATGGGCTCCGGTATCTGAAGTGCACCCCGGAGAATGGTTTCATGCCTGAGGTGCCCGGCGACAGCGTCGATCTAATCTACCTTTGTTCACCGAACAATCCCACTGGCGCGGTGGCGACGAGGGAGCGCCTCGAGAGCTGGGTGAGCTTTGCGCTCGCGCACGAAGCTATCATCCTCTACGACGCGGCTTATGAGGCTTATATCGGCGGGCCTGGTATTCCGCATTCGATCTACGAAATCCCCGGCGCTCGCCAGTGCGCAATCGAGTTTCGCAGCTTCTCCAAGAACGGGGGGTTTACCGGCGTGCGCTGCGCGTTCACGGTGGTGCCTGACGAAATCGAGTGCCGAGACTCCCAAGGTGAAAAACGTCCGCTGAATCCGCTCTGGAACCGTCGCTTCAGCACGAAATTCAACGGAGTTTCCTATGTCACGCAGCGCGGGGCCGAAGCCCTCTATTCCCCCGAGGGAAGATTGCAGGTCGCATCCCTGGTCTCGCACTATATGGAAAACGCCAGAATTATTCGGGAAGCGGTCACCCGCAGCGGGCTGGCAGTATACGGGGGCGTGAATGCGCCCTACATCTGGGTGCGCGGTCCGGCAAGTGCCACGAGCTGGGAGATATTCGATCGCGTTTTGAACGAAGCGAACGTCGTCATCACACCAGGAAGCGGCTTCGGAAGCGCGGGCGAAGGCTATTTCCGCATCTCTGCGTTCAATAGTCGCGCCAATGCAGAAGAGGCCGCGAGGAGGTTTGCCGACCTGAGCTGGAGCTGAGGAGATTTTCGCGACTGGGGTTTGGCGGAGGAGTCTCGATTTGGTTTTCAACTCGACAGGTTGGCTGTGTATCGTCGCCTCGTGAAGATCGAGCGTGCCAAATACATCATCTGGGCAGCGGACATGCAGCGCGCCGTGGAATTTTATCGCAGCACGCTGGAGGCGGCAATTCTGCGCCGGAGCGATGTGATCAGCGAAGTGGAGATCGCCGGCGCGATCATCGGCATCCACGGCGGGGGCGAAGGAAAGCGCACGTGGACGGGGCTAAGCTTCCAGGTGGCAGACGTGATCGAGGGAGCGCGTGAGGTCGTGGCGGCCGGTGGTCAACTTCTCAGAGAACCCGCGTCGGATGCTCCCGGCGAGCCGCCGCACCTTGCCATGTGCGTTGACACCGAGGGCAATGAGTTCATGCTGGTGCGCCGGAGGCATTGAGCCTCCCTCGCTGGCCTGGCGCGAACGTCAGCGCCTCGCTTTCGCGGATTTCTTCGGATTCGCCAAGGCCCTCAATGCGCGAGCCGCTTTGGTCGCGTCCGCACCGCCATCGAAACCAAAATACGCCACAAACTTCCTGCCGATGACCGCGGCGGAGACCCCGCGCAAATTTATTCCCGCATCGGCGATCGCGGCGGCGATCCGGCCTCCCAGGCCGGGGGCGTCGTCCCCTTCGATCTTCAACGTCGCGACGTTCTTGGCGGGAGCCAGGCCGACTGATCGCGAAGCTTTCCGCACAGCGGCTCCCTTCGCCGGTGTGAGAAACACCACGCCGCTACCGGGCTTCGCCGGATCACGTCGCGCAATGACGCAATCGAGGCTGCCACCTGCGCTTCCGAGCGCTCCGAGGACTTTCGCCAGACCTCCGGGTTGATCCTCAATCTTGGAAGTCCAAATATCCACTTTCGTCACACTAAAGCTCATAGGGGGTTACTCTCCTTGAATTTAATCTTAGAGCGAACTCCGGCCGGGGCAAGCGAATTCGCAGCCGCCATCCAAGCTTAGTTAAGCAAGTTTCGCGCAGCGAAGCCAGGACACCGCGGTGGATTGTGCGGGAAGCTGGTTCCTTCGAGTTCGCCGCACCGCGGTGCGCTTGGCAACTGAATCAATCCGGTTTGCGTGACCTTAGGAAAGCGGGGACGTCGAGATCCTCTCCCTCGACGATGGTCGGTTCGCTTTTATCGAAGCGTCCGCGGGTAGTAGATTCAAACTGAAGCGTTTCCTGCTTGACCTTCTTGGATTGCGAAGCCGGAGCGTTGGGATCGTGCGGAACGTCAGCCTCCCCGGGTGCTGGCTGTTCGGTGTTCGTTTCCGGCGGAGTCTGAGCGTCTGCGAGCGGTGCGCCTTGCGCCGGAACGGTGGGCGCGGCGCCCGGCGCCTGCTCCTGCGCCGGAACCGCCTTGGGCTCTTCGGCCGGGATCTTCGAATAGTTGCCGAAGAGAGTGACGCTTAGCGGCGCGTCGGCATCGGTGACCGTGGTGACGCCAAGAAACAGTTTGGCGTCGTCAGCGGTATGCCGTCGCACCTCGCGCATCACGGCGGCCACTTCGGAAAACGAGAGCGAGGTTGGTCCGACGAGGTGGGCGATCACGGCGTGGCATTCGCCAATGAGGCGTCCGCGATCCAGAAGAGGACTCTTCAAGGCGCGCTCGAGAGCCTCGTGAGCCCGGTTGTCGCCGGTGGCCTCGCCGCGTCCAAAAAGACCGGCGGGTCCGCCGCCCCCCACGGCGGCAAGAAGGTCCGCGAGACCAATGGGCATCGGGCTACCCCCGTGGAGAATGGAAATCAGCGAGCCAACGCAGGCGCAAAGCATCGAATTCGCAGCGGCGAAGGTCTCTTCAATGCCCGAGCGTGCCGATGAGATATCTGCCATGCGGTCGTTCTCAAAGTGAATGAGCGCGTTGGATTGCTTGGCGAGAAGCGCGAGGGCTTCAGCGGACTGTTTGGAGCGGCGGCGGCCCTCGAAGCTGAACGGAGAGGTGACGATTGAGAAGACGACTGCTCCGGTTTCCCGTGCAATCTGCGCCAGAATCGGAACGACTCCTGATGCTGTGCCCCCACCAAGCCCCGCGCATAGGAAAACGATATTGGCCCCTTCCACGGCGGTGCGAATTTCGCCGCGTGATTCCTGGGCGGCTTCGAAGCCAACTTCCGGGTCCCCGCCCGCTCCGAGGCCGTAGGTGGTCTTTTGGCCCAGAGCGATCTTTTTTGCGGCAATCGACGAGAGAAGCGATTGGGCGTCGGTGTTCATGACGACCACATCGGGGTGTCCATTCATTTGCAGGCGGTCGGCGAGGTGGACTCCGGCGTTTCCCAGCCCGATGATGCGGACGCTTGGCGGCTCAAGGCTCTCGGAAGATGTATCAGACCGTGGATAGGAAATCATGACGCTAACAGTTTGTCGGGTTTGGTAGGAAGAGTTGGGAAGCCGAGGGACGCGGTGCCAAAGATCCGGCTGCGGGGGACCGAAAACTGGCCTGCGCGCTAAGGAGATCCGGAAGACGGGCTTCTTCTCTCCGCAATGCGGAGGTCGGGCGGCCTGTCTGGAAGGGCGACTTCATTTGGAGAGGTGGGTTCGGAAACTCGTCACACTATCTCAAGTCCGACCGGGTGCTCTAGCCTCTTTTCCGAAAAATACCGCCGATTCTTTCAAGAACCGAGCCGATGATGCCTGGTTTCTCGATCTCGGCACGCAGCGCCTGGGCGAATTTGATGAGGCCAATGGCGGTGGAATACTGAGGATTGTTTAGAACCGACTTGGGGCCGGACACACCAGTGTCGCGGGCAAGATGCACAGGAAGCTCGAAAATGGACTCGGCAACCTCCTTGATCCCGCGCATCAGGCTGCAACCGCCCGTGAGGACGATGCCGCCGCCGAGCATGCTGAGCGAGGCTTCGGGCTCGATCTGTTTCTTGATCAGCTCGAAATTCTCTCGCACGCGGGCGTGAATGATCGTGTTGAGAATCTCACGCTCCACTTCCTTGCCGGCGAATCCGGCATCGTTTTTGAGGGTAATCTTTTCTCCGGGGGTGCCCGTTCCCAGCGCGGCGGAGCCTTCATCGATCTTGAGTTTTTCGGCGCGGGTGAGCGGAATTCGCAGCCCCAGGGAAATGTCGTTGCTGATATGATCGCCGCCCACGGCCAGCACGCCGCTATGCCTGACGACTCCGTTTTCGTAGACGATATAATCGGTAACTCCGCCGCCGATGTCGATGACGACCGCGCCAAGCTCTTTTTGATGTTCGTCGAGAACCGCTTGGGCGGAGGCCAGGGAGTTGACCACGATCTCATCGATCTCGACCCCGCTTTCCCGAATGCAGCGCAACGTGTTTTGCATGCGTGTGCGGACGCCGTGAATGATGTGGAAGTCCGCCTCGAGCTTTCGTCCCACCATCCCGATGGGGTTGAGAACGCCCTGCTGGCCATCCACGTAGTAGTGCTGAATGATGGAATGCAAAAAATGGTTTTCGGTCGGGATGTTGACTTCGCGAGCCTTCACGGCCACCTCTTGCACATCGCCATCGTCAATCTCGTAGCGATCGGAAGCTATGAGGATAGCCCCCCGGCTGTTGAAGCTGCGAATATGACTCCCCGTCGTGGCGACAAACACGCTGCCGATCTCGGCGTCGCTGTTGGTCTCGGCGTCCGCCAAGGCGTCGTGAACGCACTCGGTTGCGATGGCGAGATCGACGATTTCGCCCTTGCGCACGCCCCGTGAGGGAGCCAATCCGACTCCGAGTATGCGAAGCGTGCCCTCGCGTCCGATCTCGCCAACGACGGCGCAGACCTTCGACGTGCCCACTTCAACCCCTACGAGAATGTCAGGACGAGCCATTAGTTCCTCCGTGTTTTGGGCGCCGGCACCGGTTGCGGGGCCGTGACAGGAGCCGCGGCGGCAGCCGCAGCGGGATCTTCCGGTGGCGGCGTTGCCGAAGCAACAAAGGTTACCGGCGTGTTGCGTTTGACCATCAAGTTGACGCTTTCGAGCGCGCGGCCGGACTCGCCGCAATGGGTGAGGAGTTGCTGCAAACGGGCGAGTTGTTCTTCGAAATCCGAGATGGCGAAAAGGATGCGCGCATTGCCGTCGTTGACGACCTCGACGCAATATCCGCGCGAAATGTCGATGGTGCGGATGTGCAGCAGTGATTCCGGATGGCGGGAAAGCGTTTCAAGCAGTTTAACGGCAATGCGCAGGTCCTCGCCGGGAAGTGACTCTCCATTGCGGACGTTATCGCTCTTGATGCCGTAGATGGCGGGAAGATGGAAATATTCGGCCATGACTCGCCGCGGGCGCAGGAGGAAACCACTGGCGTCCACCAGGAGGGACTTGTCCGACGCGGAGGGATCTCCTTTTTCGCCGGCTGCGGCAACCCACGCAACTGGACGGCGCGCGGTGATGCTGACGTCGATCTGATCCGGGAGTTTTCGGTCGAGGCGCACGTCCTGGACCTGCGGGATTGCCCGGAGCGCCGCCTCCACTTTCTCGAGGTCAACGGTGAAGATGTTGCAACCTTCGCGCAAACCGGTTGCCGCCAAGGCTTCTTCGCGGGTCAGGATTCCGTCGAGGTTGAAGGAGATGCGCCGCAACGTGTATTCGGCATTCTTGAAGAGAAACTTGTCGAGTGCCGCCTGAACGCCGAAAAACGCCGCCGTGCCGACCGCGGCAATGAGGAGCAGTTTGGAAACCCAGCGCACGATCGCCTCTCGCCGTCTCCGCCGGCTGGTCGACGTGCGCATGCGCACGTCGAGCAGCTGCGCGCGCGCAAGGGTGTTGCCCAGTCTGCGGTTGACCTTCCGAGGTGAACGCTGGTTGTCCATTCAGTTCGAGGAGCGTTGGATTGAGAGTAAGGCAATGCGTTCGCAGAGAGCAGGAAAATCGAGTCCGGCCACCGCAGCGGCTTTGGGAAGGAGACTGGTTTCAGTCATGCCAGGAATCGTATTGATTTCAAGAACGTTCAAGCGGCCGTTCGGAGCGAGCAGCACATCGACGCGGGAATAGACTTCGAGCCCGAGCGCGCGTTTGGCCGAAAGAGCGGCGTGCCGGACGGCCTGGGTGGCTGCGCTGCCGATTTCCGCGGGAACGAAATATTCCGACGCGCCCTTGGTGTATTTGTGCTGATAATCGTAAAATCCTTCGCGGGGGACGATCTCGATAATGGGCAGAGCGTCATCGCCGAGTATGCCGACGGTCAATTCGCGTCCCGGGAAAAATTCCTCAACCAGCACCTCCCCTCCGAAGCGAAAGCAATCCTCAAGGGCCGCGGGTAGGCCGGCGACGTTCTTGATGATGTGCACGCCAACGCTGGATCCCTGTCGAGGAGTCTTGACCACGAACGGGGGATCGAGACGGGGGGGCATCCCGTCGGTGATCACCTGCCATCGCCCGGTGGGAACGCCTTCCTCATCGAATCGCGTTTTACTGAGAATCTTGTCAAAGGCAAGGTGGCTGCCCTTGACCCCCTCGCCGGTATAGGGCACGCCGCGCTGCTCCAGGATTTCCTGGATTTGGCCGTCCTCACCGAAGGTGCCGTGGATCATATTATATGCGAGATCGACGTCGGAAGGCAGTGAAAAGCTGGAATCCTTCACATCGACCTCCTCGACGATGGCGCCAAGGGAGAGCAGGGCACGAGCGACGGCGGCGCCCGAGCGCAGGGACACTTCGCGCTCGGAGCCCGGCCCGCCAAGCAATACCGCGACTTTCTTGTTCCTGAGAATTCCAGTCATGCATCCACTCCAACGATCTGCACTTCGGTTTCGAGATTGATGCCACGCTCACGCGCGGCGGCGGCCTTAATTTCCTCGATGAGGGTGAGGATCTCCTCAGCGGTCGCTCCGCCGTCATTGACGATGAAGTTGCCATGCACTTCGGAAACCCGTGCCCTTCCCACGGTGAAATTCTTGAAGCCGAGCTCTTCGATCAATCTGCCAGCCGGAGTTTGGTCCGGATTTTTGAAAATGCAACCTGCGCTTGCAGCAATCGGTTGGGATTCGCGGCGCTTGCGTTCTGAATCCGCAATGCGGGTTTCGATATCTGTGGTGTTAGCGGGAATTCCGCGCAGGGTGGCGGAAAGCGCATAGTTTTGGTCGAGGGTGCGCACATCGCGGTAACGAACTTCCATCTCGGCAGGGGGACGGGTGAAGATATTGCCATCCTGGTCGCAATAGCGCACGCTGACGACTTGATCGAACGTCTCGGCGCCCATTGCGCCGGCATTCATTCTCAGGCTGCCACCGAGGTTGCCGGGGATGCCTTCCATCCACTCGAAGCCGCCGATGCCCGCGTTGCGGGCGATGGCGGTGATCTGCTTGAGCTTCAGGCCGACCCCCGCGGTAATTTCGTTGCCATTCACGAGGTGACGGGCGAACTCACCTTTGGAAAGATGAGCCACCACCCCGGCCACTCCCCCGTCGCGCACGAGCAGGTTTGAACCGCGACCCATGACCATGAACGGGATGTCCTCATCGAAACAGAGTTGCACCAAGTCGGCAAAGCCCTCCTCGGTTTCAGGCTCCGCCCAAAATTGGGCCGGTCCGCCAACGCGCATGGTGGTATGCCGTGAAAGCGGTTCGTGGAGCCGGATTGATCCCGGACCCATGACGCCAAGGAGCCGGTCGCGCATCGCCAGGTCGCTGACGAGCCGCGCCCCGGCCTCGTGAATGTTCCCGGCGCCCAGGCTTAGCACGAGATCGCCGTCCTGGATCTCCCAGCCGGCGTTTCGGTGAATGCGCCTGATATCGGGTTGAAACTCAACATGCGGGTGTCCGTGGGTGCGCATCGCGTCCACGATCATTTGGCCGGACACACCGGGAATCGGTTTCTCGCTGGCCGGATAGACATCCGCGATGAAGACGCTGTCGGCCTGGTCGAAAGCTCTGCCGAACTCCTCCTTGAGAGCGAGCGTGCGCGTGTAGCGGTGGGGCTGAAACATGACCAGCACACGCTTCCAGCCGCCGGTGCGGGCAGTCGCGATGGTGGCCGCAACCTCGGTCGGATGATGCCCGTAGTCGTCGACGACCAAGTTGCGCCTTGTTTCGTAGCAGATTTCAAAGCGACGTCTTGCGCCTTGGAAGTTTTCGAGCGCGGCAGCTATCTTCTCGAAAGGGAGTCCGATTTCGACGGCCAAAGCGATCACCGCCAGCGAATTCACCGCGTTGTGGATGCCGGGGATGTTCAGGCTGGCGATTCCGAGCAAGGTGCCATCCTTCAAGACCTGGAAGCGGGATCGGAAGTTTTGCGCCGCGATGCCGCTGATTCGGTAGCGGTTGCTTTCGAGCTGTCCGTAACTGATCGCGCCGGGGTGCGAAGAACAGACACGCGTCGCCCCGGGGTCGTCGCCGCAGTAGACGACTTTTCCCCGCGTCTGCCCGACGAGCTTGGCATAGACGGCATCGATCGCGGCGAGATCCTTGTAGAAATCGAGGTGCTCAGGCTCGATGTTCAGGACGATGGCATGGGCGGGGTGATAATTGATGAGCGTCCCGTCGCTCTCGTCGCCCTCCGCGACAAAGTATTCGCCCTCGGAGTCCCAGCGCGCATTGGTTCCGAGGATGGGAATCTCCGCCCCGACGTAGTGCGAGGGTTTGAGGCCGCAGCTTCTGAACACATGGGCCGCCATGGACGACGTGGTGGTTTTGCCGTGCATGCCGCAGATCACGATACCCTTTTTGGCGCTCATGATCGCGGCGAGCGCATCCGCGCGGCGCACCGTGGGCAACCCAAGCTTCCTGGCCGCGTCGTAGGCGACATTGCCCGCCTTGATGGCCGATGAATAGATTACCAGGTCGGTCTCCGTCACCTCGTCGGCCTGGTGGGGAATGTGAAAGAGAAGGCCTTTTTTTCTCAATCGTCCGATTTCGACCGTATTCACTTTGTCGGAGCCGCTGACGCGATGACCAAGGGCGAGCAGCAAACCGGCGATCCCGCTCATTCCGGAACCGGCGACGCCGATCAGATGAACCCTGCGCGAAGAGCCGGTGAGAAATTCGGTAAGGGTCGCGAGGTTCATCGGTGGCAATTAGGATGTTTCGGCCGCGCGCTCTATTTCGTTGGCGACATTGTCGGCGGCGTGGCGAGGGAGGATCGAGCGGGCGGCGGCGGACATTTGTTCGCGCCGGCGGTCGTCCGTCAGCAGATTGGAGATGAGCGCGGAGAAAGTTTCCGGGGTCACCTGCCGCTCGTGTTGCATCTCGGCGGCTCCGGCCTCGACGAAGACCCTGGCGTTGAAAGTTTGATGGTCGTCGGTTGCATAGGGATAGGGGATGAGAACCGAAGCGAGACCGAATTGCGAGAGTTCGCTCAGGCTGGCGGCACCGGCGCGTGAGATCACGAGGTCCGCCGCGGAATAGGCCTCTTCCATGCGATGGTGAAATGGAGCGACGTATTGCGGGATGCCTTCACGCTGGTAGTTGGCGGCAGCGAGACGGTCGTCACGATCACCGGTGAGGTGAATGATTTGCAGTGGCTGGTCCTTCAGCAGAGGGACACATTTGAAGAGCACCTGGTTTACGCCGGAAGCTCCCTGACTACCGCCCATGACCAGCAAGGTGCGCCGATTGTCTTCAAGCCGAAACGCGGCCAGCGCCGCTTTCCGGTCCAGCGATGAGCCGAGATTCCGCCGGACGGGCGTGCCCGTGACCACGCACTCCCTGTTTGGAAAGTGCGGGGCGCACGCCTGAAAGCCGAGGAGGACGCGGTTGGCGAACCGCGCCGTGAGTTTGTTCGCGCGTCCGGGAATGGCGTTGGATTCGTGGATGAAGGTGGGCAGTCTCTGCTGACGCGCCGCGAGAATCGGGGCCGTTGAGGTGAAGCCACCCATGCCAAGGACGACCGACGGCCGAAATTTCCGGTAGGCGCTCTTGCAGTAACCATAGCCCTCCCACGAACGCTGCAGGAAGCGGACAAATGCCGGAGAAAACACGGTCGGCATACCGACCGAGGGGAGCTTCTCAGCGCGAAAATCCGGGTGCGCCTTAAGCGCGATCGCGTCGATCTCCTTTTCAGAGACGATCAGGAGAACTTCGTGTCCGCGCTCTTTGAGTGTTTCCGCCACCGCGAGGCCAGGAAAGAGGTGCCCGCCGGTGCCCCCGCAGGCAATGACGACACGAAACGGCGTCATAGTCGGCAAGCGGTCCGGACTCGGCGAAGAACTGGCGAGGCCACTTCGATAAACGGGTTTCCAAACCGGTGGATATTCACGAGGACGCCGACGATGAAGTAACAGACCGCCAGGTTGGAGCCGCCGAAGCTTATGAACGGGAGGGGCATTCCCTTGTTCGGCAGCAGCGACGTGGTCACGCCGATATTCACGATCGCCTGGAGGGTTATCATCATTGTGCAGCCGAAGCCGAGCACCATGCCAAAACGGTCACGGGCGTTCATGGCAATCAGCGTTCCACACAGACAGATGAGCAGATAACCCAAAACGATCAGCAGCGTGACACGCAAACCCAATTCCTCTCCGATCATGGGAAAGATGAAGTCGGTGTGCGCGTAGGGAAGGTAAAGCATCTTTTGCCGCCCCTCGCCGAGGCCGAGGCCCTCGACGCCGCCCGAACCGATCGCAATCAGGCCCTGCAACTGCTGGTAGCCGCCACTTGCCTGGTATTCTTCCGGGTTGAGAAATGCCAGCAGGCGGTCGCGGCGCTCGCTGATATGCGTGGCCAGGTACAGGATGCCCGCGATTCCGGCGATCACGATGGGCGCGATCCAGCGCAGTTTCATCCCGGCCATGAACATGACACAAAGCACGACCGCGCCAATCAGCGCCGTGTAGCCGAGGTCCTCCTGGCGAGAGATTGGAACGAGAATGATGCTGACGATGGCCATCGGATAGACGAATCCCTTGAACAAACGGCCGGAGTCCTTTTCGAATTTCTCAAACCACCAGGCGACAAAAAACAAAACGGCCAGCTTGGCGAGCTCGCTGGGTTGAAAGGTGCCGATGCCCACGTTGATCCAGCGGCACGAGCCATTGATCTTTAATCCAATTGGAGGGACGAAGCAAAGGATGAGCAGCGCGAAGGAGATGGCGAAGAAGATCCACCATGTTTTCTTCCACCAATGATAATCGACCAGCGCGCCGACCAGCGCACAGAGGAGGGAAATAGTCAGCCAGAATCCCTGGCGTTTAACAAAAAAGTAGATGTCGCCATGGCTCTCTTGAGCAAATGCGCTCGTGCTGAAAAGCATGACGATGCCGATAGTGGTAAGTCCGACAACGGTCAGCAGAAGAGCGTAGATGGCATTGCGCTGCATGTTGGAACATTGACGTCGCGTGCGACCAAGCCCGCAGTCGTCGCGAAGCCCGACGTTTCAATTCTTCTTGGCGGGGATTTTTAGCTTCTGTCCTATCTGAACCCGCGTGGGGTCTTTGATCTCGTTGATCGCGATCAAGTCATTGTAGCTCACATGAAGCTTCTTCGCGATGTTGTACGGGTTGTCGCCCTTGGCCACGACGTAAACGTCGCTCTCCGTGGGGGCAGGCGGCACTTCCGCCGGCTTTGGAGATGGTGCGGTGGCTGCAGGGTTCGGCGCGGCATGAGCGACCGCGGCCGGCTTGGTAACGTCCGTCTTGGCCGCAGCCGCCGGCGGCTTGGCGATGTCTGTCTTCGCGGCGGCGGTTGGAGGCTTGGCGACGTCCGTTTTGACGGCGGCGGGCGGCGGCTTGGCGATGTCTGTCTTCGCGGCGGCGGTTGGCGGCTTGGCGATATCCGTTTTGACGGCGGCGGGCGGCGGCTTGGCGATATCCGTTTTGACGGCGGCGACCGGCGGTTTGACGATATCCGTTTTGCCGTCGACGGCCGGCGGTTTGGCGATGTCCGTCCTGGCGGCGAGAAAGGCATGCTTGGCGGCTGCCGTGAGAGGATCGGTCGCCGGTGGGGCCACCACCGGGCCCGCTGAGGACGGAACTTTCAAGACCTGGCCGACGCGGATCATCGAATAAGTCGTGATCCCGTTTTCCTTCTCGAGAAGCTCGAGACTGGTCTTGTAGAGGGCGGCGATACGGCTGAGTGTGTCGCCCGCCTGGACGGTGTGCGTTTTGCCCGCCCAGCCTTCGATGGCGCCCTTTGCCGGGGACGGCTTCGACTGGGCGGCACCCTGCCCTGCTGGCGGGGAGTCTGCGCCCTTGGCGGAGGCTTGTCCCGCTTTGATCGAGTTGAAGGCGAAGACGCCGCCCACAGCGATGATATGGAGCGCCAGCACCACGACCAAAGCGTGCGAAAACTTCATGTTCGGCTCCTCTTCGGTTTCGTAGTCTTCTTCGTCGTAGGTCTCGGCGCTGGCGGCGGCGGCTTTCGCGCGCAGCGATTCGGCAGGGGGCGGGCGCCGCGGTATCCGACGGAGAGGTATTTTCAGGATTTTCTTCATTTTCGTGATGTGCGGTTTGGTTGGTTCTACCGGAGAGCGTTCACGGCATTTTTGAAGCGGTTGCCGCGCTCGCCGTAGTTGCGGAACATGTCGAATGACGACGTTCCAGGTGAAAAGAGCACGGCGTCGCCGTCGCGTGCGGCTTCACGGGCGACCTCGACGGCTTCCTCAAGAGACGCCGAGATCCGGCAATCCACGCCGCTCCAGGAACGGGAGATGCGCTCCTTCATTTCGCCGATGAGGATAGCAACACGCACACGCTCGCGAACGAGCGACGCGATCGAGTCGAATTCGAATCCTTTGTCTTTTCCTCCCGCGATCAGCACGATCGGACGGGATTGAGAGAGAATCGCCTTTTCGACAGAATCCAGGTTGGTTGCCTTGGAGTCGTTGATCCAGCGCGCGCCGTCGAGTTCTCGCACGAATTCACAACGGTGGACCGGTGCCGTGTATTCACCGACTGCGCCGGCCATTCTTTCGAAGTCCAAACCCAGGGCGAGCCCGGCACCGAGCGCCGCCATGAGATTTTCCGCGTTGTGAACCCCGGCCAGACGCGTCTTGCCCTGGTCGAGCACGGGTCCATTCCGGTAGTGGATGACTCCATCGCGCAGAGAAAAGTCCGCATCCGGAACGTAGGCGCTGAAGGTGATTCGTCGCGCGGCGATCGGGGGAAGGTGCTCCCGGGCGTTGACCACCGCGTAGTCCTCCGATGTCTGATTCGCGAAAATCCGGAGCTTGGCCGTGCGGTATTCGTCCATATCGCGATAGCGGTCCAGGTGGTTGGGGCTCAAGTTCAACCAGACCGAAACATGCGGGCGAAAAGCGTGGATGGTTTCAAGTTGGAACGAGCTGGCCTCCAGGACCATTACGTCGAGCTCGTTGCTCTGTCGCACCGCCGTCGCGAAGGGCAAGCCGATGTTTCCGCTGGCCATGGCGCGCACCCCCGAACCCTGCAGCATGGCGGTGGTAAGCTCGGTGGTGGTCGTTTTGCCGTTGGTTCCGGTAATGGCGACGACAGGGCAAATGCATTCTTCAAAGGCGAGCTCCAGCTCCCCGATTACCGGGATTTTCTTGCGGAGGACGTTTTGGACGAGCGGCACGGCCGGATCGATGCCCGGGCTGAGGACGCAGACATCGTAGGCAGCGGGGTCTGAATCCGCCCCGGGACCCAGAAGAACCTCAATCCCCTGCGCCTTGAGCCGGGAGGATTTCTCGCGCAGGCCGGCGTTGTCTGAACTCTCGCAGATCGTCACTTCGGCGCCTTCCTCGCGCAAGAGGATGGCCGCGGCTTCGCCGCTGTGGCCCAGGCCGAGAACGACCGCTCTCTTTCCGGAATAGATCATCTCAGCTTCAAGGTGGCGAGGCCGAGCAGGGCGAAGAGAATCGACATGATCCAGAAGCGGACGATGACCGTATTTTCCTTCCAGCCGCTGAGCTCAAAATGGTGATGGATCGGTGACATCTTGATGATCCGCCTGCCGGTCATTTTGAAGCTTGCGACCTGCAGGATGACCGACATGGCCTCCATGACGAAAACGCCGCCCACGATGACGAGGAGGATCTCCTGCTTGCAGCAGATGGCGACGGCGCCGAGCATCCCACCGATGGCGAGCGAACCCGTGTCGCCCATGAAGACGCGCGCAGGATGAGCGTTCCACCATAGAAAACCCAGACAGGAGCCGAGCAGGGCGCTGCAAACGACCGCAAGCTCCCCTGAATAGGGGACATAAGGGATCTGCAGGTATTCGGCGGCGCGCGCATTGCCTCCAAGGTAGGCGAGCGCAGCGTAGGCGGCCGCCACGGTGGCCGTGCAGCCGGTCGCCAGCCCATCAAGGCCATCGGTCAGATTCACCGCGTTCGACGTTCCGACGATGACCAGCAGATAGAAAACAAAGGTCAGCCAGCCGAGGCTAAAGATTACGGGTTCCTTGAAGAACGGAATGTAAAGTTTCTGCGCGATCTCGGCCAATTTCGGGCTATTGAGGAAGAACACGGTGAAAATTCCAGCGAGGACGCACTGAAGGCCGAGCTTGAGGCGGCTGTTGATGCCCTTGGAGCTTTTCTTGGTGACCTTGAGCCAGTCGTCGTAAAGGCCGATACCGCCAAGGAATAGCGTGCTGAAGAGCACGAGCCACACGAAGGGGTTTTCAAGTCTCGCCCACAATAGCGTCGCGACGAGGATCGACCCGATGATGAGGATTCCTCCCATTGTCGGGGTTCCCTTCTTCGACCCGTGCAACTCGAAAAGCTTGTGGACCTCCTCTTTCGTGCGAATGGGTTGGCCGAACTTGAGGGAGATGAGTCTTCGGATCGTCCAGTTGCCGAAGACGATCGACAGCAAGAAGGAGGTGGAGGCCGCGCAAATGGAACGGAAAGTGATGTAGCTGAAGACGTTCAACGCCTTGAAAAAGTCGCTTTCGTAGCCGGCCTTTCGCGCCCATTCGCCGAGCTCGTAGAGATAGTAAAGCATCAGAAGGCTTCCAGGATGCGTTCCATCCGGGCGGCGCGGCTCCCCTTGACCAGGACGATGTCGCCCTCCTGGGCGAGTTGCCGGAGCACGCCGGCCGCCTCGGTGGTATCCGCCGTTGCATGCACTTCCTTGAGGCCAGCGGCGCGGGCCGTTTCCGAAAGCGGGTCCGTCTCGGGTCCGACGGCGATGAGGGCGTCGAGAATCTTTGCCGCGTTGCGCCCGACGCGCTGGTAGCCGGCTGCCGCGTGTTCGCCGAGCTCGCCCATGCGCCCGAGGACGGCGATGCGCCGGCCCGCGACCGGGAGCGCCCCGAGGGTATCGAGGGCGGCCTCCATCGAATCCGGATTCGCGTTGTAGGTGTCGTCGAGCACCGTGATGCCGTGCAGGATTCGGCGCGTCAACCGTCCCCCCGTGAGGCGGGCGGAGGCAAGACCTTCCGCGCATTCTTCCAATCGAAGCCCGAGTTCGAGGCCCGCGGCGACCGCGAGCAGCGCATTGCGCACCATGTGCTCGCCTGGAGCGGAAACGCTGGTGCGGGCGATTTCGTTTCCTGCATGAACGTTAAAGCGGCAGCCCTCCGGGCTCATCGCGATGTTTGAGGCGGTGACTGCGCCTGAGGAGAGACCTGTGGGCACCACGCGTGCGGTTGTCCGGCTCGCGATTTGCGACGAAAAATCGTCCTCTGCCGAGAGGATCACAGATCCATTTGAGCCGACCGCCTCCGCCAGGGCGCCTTTTTCTGCTGCAATGGCTTCTCGCGAGCCCATGTATTCGATATGGGCGACGCCGATGTTGGTAATGATGGCAAGGTCGGGCCGCGCGAGCCTCGCCAGAGGAGCGATCTCTCCCGGGTGGTTCATGCCGATCTCCCAAACCGCAGCGCCGTCCGTGATGGACGCGGAGAGAATCGAGAGGGGCAGACCAATGTGATTGTTGAGGTTGCCCTCCGTCTTGACCACACGGTAGCGCACAGAGAGAACAGCGGCGGTGAACTCCTTGGTGGTCGTTTTTCCGCTGCTTCCGGTGACGCACGCCACCTTGAGGGCGAGACGGTCGCGCCAGGCCGCCGCCAGCCGGTGCAGTGCGGCGAGGGAGTCTTCCACGAGAATGACTGGAAATTCCGCGGGAAGGTCCGAAGGCGGCGCGTCCAGAATCGCGCCGGCTGCTCCTTTGGCCGCGGCATCCCGGGCGTAGAGATTCCCGTCGTATTTTTCGCCCTGAAGAGCGAGATAGAGATCGCCAGCGATCAGCGCGCGCGTGTCCTTTGAAATCCGTCGGACAGTTTGCGACGGGCCGATCGCGTGGAGCACCCCTCCGCACATGTCGGCAATCTCGCTGAGAGTCAGAGCGTCCACGATCAGGGCTCCCTCCAGCGTTTCAATGACGGGCGAGAGGAATGCCGCGGGTCGCTTTCGTGCGCACGCCCGCGGTCGTCGTCCTCTTCGATCTCCACACGCCTCTCCTCAATGGCGCGGCGGGCGACGGCGGAATCATCGAACGGGATTTTCTTGTCGGCGAATTCCTGGTAGGTTTCGTGCCCCTTGCCCGCGATGAGAACGATGTCGCCCGCGGCCGCAAGTTTGATGGCTTTCCGGATGGCTTCGGTTCTGTCGGGAATCTCCTCGTGCCGGTTGGCTCGAAGGCCGGCTCGCATTTCGGAGAGGATCTGCGCCGGGTCCTCGGTTCGGGGGTTGTCGGAAGTCAGGATTGACCAGTCGGCGGACTCCTCGGAGACGGCGGCCATGAGCGGACGCTTGGCGCGGTCGCGATCGCCGCCGCATCCAAAGACGGCGATGAGGCGGTTCGGGTTGAGCTCTCTCAGCGTCCGCAGCACATTGCGCAGGGCGTCCTCGGTGTGCGCGTAATCCACGAAGACCTGAAAGCTGCGCCTGGCGGGAACGCGTTCCAGGCGTCCCGGAACCTGCGGCGCGCTGGCGATGGCGGCGACGGCGGCGCGCACTTCCATCCCCGTGGAAGCGGCGGCGGCGAGGGCGGCGAGGGAATTGTAGATATTGAACGAGCCGATGAGGGGGAGCCGGACGAGATAGCTTCGGCCCTTCGCCTCGAGTCGGTAGGCGCTCCCCGTCGCATCGAAGCGCACATCGCTTGCGCGGAAATCGGAGCCGACGCGCTGTCCGTAGGTGATCACCGGCAACTTTCTCTTGAAGCGCTCGCTCAGGCGATGTCCGTAGCGGTCGTCGATATTGATGACCGCGCGGCCTTTCTTCTTCCTTTGAGCAGCGAGGCCCGCGAAAAGCGCGGTCTTGGCCTCGAAGTATTGCTCCATCGTTTTGTGATAATCGAGATGATCCTGCGTGAGATTCGTGAAAACGGCCGTGTCGAAGTCGATCCCGCGCGGGCGATGCTGCACGAGCGCGTGGCTCGAAACCTCCATGGCAACGGCCTTGTTTCCGGCATCGATCATCTGCGCGAGAATCTCCTGAAGGTCCAGGGATTCGGGAGTCGTTCGCGGAGCATCCATCTCGCTTTCCCCGATACAATATTTGACTGTTCCAATGAGGCCGCAACGGCGCTGGTCGGCGTCCAGAAGGTGCTTGACGAGGAAAGCAGTGGTCGTTTTGCCATTTGTGCCGGTGACGCCCACCACCTTGAGTTTGTCGGCCGGGTGGCCGTAGAAGGCGGTGGCGATATCCGCCATCGCCTCACGCGCGTCGGGCACGCGAATATGAAAGGGCGCGCAGGCCGGTAAGGCAGCGTCAGAGACGATGGCAACCGCCCCTTTTTCAGTGGCCTGCGCGACAAACTGGGCGCCATCCGTCCGCGCTCCGCGCAACGCAAAAAAAAGCGTGCCCGGGCCGGCTCGCCGCGAATCGCAGCAAAGTGAGTCGATTCGTGTTTGCGGGTCGGCGTTCGACTCAATAACTTCGGTGGCGTCAAGAAGTTTCAAGAGAGATTCGCTCACTGTCGCAATTCCGTAGCATCGCTTTGCCCTAACGCAACCGGCAGACTGGCGGTCGCGGGGTATGCCGGTATGAGATCGAGGTAGCGGGCAGCCTTTTCGGCGACGCGGGAAAAAATGGGCGCCGCCACGAGTCCGCCGTAGTTTAGCCCCGAACTCAGCTTCGCGTCGTCAATCAGGATCAAGCAAACAAATCGCGGGTCTTCGGCCGGGATGTATCCCACAAAGGAGACCACGTATTTGCCCGCGGCGTAGCCGCCTTTGGCATCGACCTTTTGAGCCGTGCCGGTCTTGCCGGCGACCGTAAAACCGCTGACACGAGCGAGCGCCGCCGTCCCGCGTTCGCTGACGACTTCGGTGAGGGCTCCGCTTACGAATCGCGCGGTTTCCGGAGGAATGACCTCCCGGACGACTTCCGGTGTCATGGAAAGAACTTCATGGCCATCATTGTCCTGAATTGATTTAATGATCTGCGGGCGCATCAGCTTGCCCCCGTTGGCAATCACAGCCATGCCCATGGCCATTTGCAGCGGGGTGACTGCCACTGATTGACCCATCGGCATGCGCGTGATGGTGAGCCTGTCCCATCGGGCGGGCGGATGAACCAGGCCCGGGATTTCGCCGGGAAGGGCAACACCCGTGCGCTCGCCGAAGCCAAAACGTCGCACGTATTCGTAGAATTTCTGGTCGCCCATCATCAGAGCCATCTTGGCCGAACCGATGTTCGAGGACTTCATCAGGATGTCGTGAACGTTCATTTGGCCGTAGCCATGGTGATCCCGCAGAATGCGCCCCCCGTAGGCAAACGCGCCGTTCTCGCAATGGATAAGGGTCTTTTGGGTGACCACGCGCTCAGTGAGAGCGGCGGAGGCGACCACGATCTTGAACGTCGATCCCGGCTCGACCATATCGAAAATCGCCCGGTTTTTCATTTCCTCATGCCTGGCGGAATTGATCTGATTGAGATCGAAGGTAGGCCGGCTGGTCATTGCCAGAATTTCGCCGGTCTTTGGATCTACGATGACGCCCGTGGCGTTGTCGGGCTTCAGCTCCCTGAAGGCGTTGTCGAGCTCCGCCTCCAGGATGGCTTGCATGCCCATGTCGATGGTCAACTTTACATTCATCCCATGGCGGGGTGCTTGTTCCTGGCCCCGGTAGATCATGATCTCGCGTCCGGTGCGGTCGCGTTCGATATGGCGAAAACCGTCGATGCCGCGAAGGTAGTTCTCCATGCTCCGTTCAATGCCCTCGACGCCGACGACATTTTCGTCATTGGGGTCCTTGCGGGCAAGAAAGCCGAGCACGTGGCTCAGCAACGGGCCGCTTGGATACGTGCGGGTGGTATTCTGGTGGAAGTAAATGCCGCGCAAAGATTTTTCTTCCATGGCTCGTTGCATGGCGAGGGCCTTTTCTTCCTCGAGGTCGGGAAGAAGGATTTTGTATTTGCTGCGAGTTTGGAGTTCTTTCAGAAACGTGGCCTTCGGAATGCCGAGAATCGATTCGGCAAGGGCGGCCAGTGCTTCCGGGTTTTTGACGTGGGAGCCGTCGACGACCACTTTGCGCACCGGGATGTTTGCGGCGAGGATCTCCCCGTTCCTATCCAGGATCATTCCGCGATGCGCGGGAACCGCCAGGCGGATGGAGTGTTTCTGAGCGGCGAGAGCCGTGTATTCCTCATGCTTGGTGACCTGCAGGTCGATCAGGCGCGCCGAGAAGCCGGTAAAAACGATCCCCATCAACCCGCAGGCAATTGCCGCCCGCCGACGTGCCTTCCATCTCACGGTCGAAACCTTTCGTTTGCTGCAGTGCGCAAGACGCCGTCCTTCTCAGCGGTAGCGGGCTGCCCGATCCGAGCGATGCAGTGGTCCTGGATTGGCTGGAGCGCGATCAGACCCTGTTTGAGCTTGCGCTGAAGCTCGCCGCGCGAGGAGAGCGCGGAAATCCTGGCCAGCAGCACTTCGTTTTGCGCGCGGACGTCGCGGATCTGGCGCTCGACCTCGCGTGTCTGCTCGCCGAGGAAGTGCTGCTGGTTCTTGATGAAGACGAAGAGAAGACCGCAGCCAGCCACAAAGGAGGCAAGCAGCAGCCATCTGAAGAGGGGAGCGATATGGATTGGGTTGACGTATTTGCGGTGGTTGGCGATGGCAGTCATTGAGGGTCAGATGCGTTCGACGACGCGCAGCTTTGCGCTGCGGGCGCGGGGGTTGGTTTGGATTTCTTCGACGGATGAGTCCATCGGGCGTGGAGTCAGGAGGCGAAAGATTCGGGCGGGGTTGCGCCGCGGTTCGGGCCACTCGGGCCGGTCGATCCACTCGGCGCTGCGCTCGCGGAAGAAGGTCTTGACGATTCGATCCTCCAGGGAGTGAAAGCTGATGACCGCGAACCGAGCGCCATGCGCCAGCCTGCTGCTGAGGACTTCCAGCCCGCGGGTCAGGACACCGAGCTCGTCATTGACGGCGATGCGCAGAGCCTGAAAGATGCGGGTTGCAGGATGCCGTGCCCCTGTCCGCGGGACCACCGAGGTGACCGCGGCCGCGAGATCAAAGGTTGTGCGCAGCGGACGGTGCTCGCGCACCGCGGCGATTCGCGCCGCGACGTGTATGGCTCGCGGCTCTTCGCCATATTCTCGGAAGATCCGGGTCAGCTCGGTCGGACTGGCCGTATTCACGATGTCGGCCGCCGTCTGCGGGTTTTTGCGGCTCATTCGCATGTCAAGAGGGCCGTTCTTCATCAAGGCGAAGCCCCGGCTGGCTGTGTCGACCTGATACGAGGAGATGCCCAAATCGAGAAACGCGCCACCCACCGACGCAATGCCAAATCGATCGAGAACGAGGCCTGAATCCTCATAGTTCGCCTCGCAGAGATGGAGGCGGTGCGCGTAGGGAGCGAGCCGCGCGCGACACATGGCAATGGCCTCTGCGTCCTGATCAATCGCGACCACTTCGGCTCCGTGCTGGAGAAATTTTTCCGAGTGACCACCTCCGCCGGCGGTGCCATCCAGGAAGATGAGCCCCTGGGCAGGGCGCAGGAGCGCCACCACTTCCTCGGCCATGATGGGGATATGGTAGGAATCGTCAGGCCTTTCCAAGATTTGGATTGCGGGGTCGTCGAAGTCCCAGGAGTTCATAAGCGTTGCGAGGGCGGATCTTGATGGCGGCGTGACCTTGGGGCCTTCCGTCGGAAGCTCTTGAGGGACTGAAGCCGAAGCAAAACAGCCGGCCGCGCCTGGTCATCAGAAGGATTTGTTCATGTCGTTATGGTGGGGGTACATGGTGTCGTGAAATTAGAGGCCGATGGCGCCGGCGACACGCTTGTAGGCGTCGGAATGACCGCCCTCCATGGACGTGTAGCGTTCCCGGCTCCATATCTCGAAGCGGCTGCGGCCGCCGGCAAAGACGACCTCGCCCGCAAGGCCGGCGCGGTCGCAATGCTTGTCGCTTAGGAGAATGCGACCTTGCTTGTCGGTCGTGGCCGTGTGGGCCTCGCTGTAAAACTTTCGGATGGCCATGCGTTTTTCCGCGGCCGGCGCTGGCGACTCCTGAATCCGCTGCTCCCATCGATCGAATTCCGCGGGTGGCATCACCATGAGATAGCCTTCCGAAGGATGGGGAATTATGTGAAAAGTCTCGCCGTCATCGCCCGAAAGCCAGGGCGCAGGTACAGCGACGCGCTTCTTCGCGTCCATCGAACGCTCGAAGGTCCCTGAATAGAGCGTCTTTGAGTCCTGACTCATGCGAACTTAGGTTCCGTGTGACATTTTTCGCCACAACGCCCCACTTCTCACCACTTGCAACCACAATAGTCAATCTAAATTCCGCTGTGTTCGTAATTATTTTTCGAGTTTCGACCAAGGATTCGATGGGGTGAACCTACCGTTGGGGTCGTGAGCCGCGCGAAAGCACGATCGAGCCGGCCCGCTCGGCAGCCTGCGACCGTATCAGGCGGGCGGAACTGGAGAGGAAAAGCCTTTTCGAACTATTCAGTTCGGTTCCAGGTTTGCTTGGCCGTTGCCCTGAACGCCGGACGGATGGGGGCGGGTTCGGCGGGCCGTTTCCCGAAATTCCGCCTACTGCTTTTCTTTCACTTGGCGAACCTCTGGGCCGCGCGCGCCCGTGCCTTGGCGATTTCCTCCGTCCGGTGCTTCGGCGGAGCGTTGGTCGCAAGCGAGCCGAGAAGGTTGTGAGAGACCGATGCGATCTCGGCAGCGGCAGCCAAGAAAACCGCTTCGTTGGCCTTCGATGGCTTGTTGAAGCCGCTGATCTTCCGGACAAACTGCAGCGATGCCGCGCGGATCTCTTCCTCCGTCACGGGCGGTTCGAAGTTGAACAGGTTCCTGATGTTTCTACACACGATCGGTTGTTTCGATGCGTTTTGAGACGGCGATTCGGATTACGTCGGCAGCCTTCACTCAGTGATCTCGATCCGATTGCTGTCGGGGTCGAGGAAAGCGCATTCGTAATATCCATCACCCGTCTGTCGCGGTCCGTCAAGTATTCGGAAACCGTCCTCGCGAAGCCGCTCCGACATCCGATCGACCGCGGCTCGGGAGCCGAGAGAAAATGCGATATGAATGATTCCCGTGGATTGGGCGATCGGATCGTCGAGCGAATCCGGTATCGATTTCATTTGCATGAGTTCCAATCTCGCTCCGCCGGAAAATGAGAGGAAATAGGAGGAAAATCCTTTGGTGGGATTCACGTAAAGCTCGTTTGAAGTCGCCTCGAAGTATTTCGTGTAGAATGATCTCAGGGCTTCGAGGTTCCTGGTATAGATGGCAACATGCTCGATTTTCATGGGAAGTGCGCTGCGAAGATTCTTGCGGATCAGGAAATTGCCCCGGTCCTGCGCTTGTCACTGACCGGATCGCTCATCGAGGAGGAGCGCGCAAACCCGAGGCAAGAAGACGATCAGGCCAATGGTTGCCGCACCGATAGCGGTCAGGAGGACGGCACCTGCAGCAACATCCTTGGCCCGGCCGATCAACGGATGAAAGTCTTTCGCCGTGGCGTCGGCGAGCATCTCAATGGCGGTATTGAGTGCTTCGGCGGTCCAGACGGAGGTTATGGCCAAGACAATCCAGCACCATTCGGCCGGAGTGAGCTGAAAATAGAGAGCAGCCGATATCACGAGAAGCGTGGCCAAGGCATGGATCCGTGCGTTTTGTTGGGAGCGAATCAGGTGAAGGATCCCACAAAAGGCGCATTTGAAGCTGCGGATGCGACCATTGAAATCAAATGGACGGCTCATCGAAGCGTATCGCACGAGTTTTTCTGTGCCGGGCGGGTTCTCTTGGGGGATCCTGTCGAGCCGCACCGTTGGGATCGAACATTCCCCGCCATGGAGCGCGTTCTGCTGACGGGTGCTCCTGCTGCAAGTCCCGCTGGGTGCCTGTCCTTCACGTGTAAAGTATGAACTCCATATCAAACGGGATGTCTACTGCGATTGGCGAGCTTTCTGTCCTCCGAGCGGTCTCCCCGCATTGACAGGTTTCCTGAACGCGGTATTTTAACAAAGCCTCGAACCATCCGGTATGCCTGCTCAAATTGGGCGTGACGATGGCAAGCCGGTTCAATTAGTGGAGAGCCCGTTTATGAAACGCTTCTTGGGTATTTGCCTCATCACGGTAATTGCAGTTTTTCCAGCATTCGGCGCCGGGAGCGCGCCTGTCGAAAGCTCAGACGAGCCGACCGCAAAGCAGGAAAAGCCGGCCGCAAAACAAGAAAAGTCAGCCGCAAAACAAGAAAGTCCCGCTGTAAGTGCGTACAACCAAGGCGTCGAACTGATGAAGAACAAGCGGTTCGCGCAGGCCCAAGGCAAGTTCGAGGAGGCCGTAAGACTCGATCCAGACTTTGCGGAGGCCTACAACAATCTGGCGTTTACGCTGCGAAGGCAGGGGTCTGCGAACTTTCAGAAGTCCCTCGCGTTCTACAATAAAGCGATCCAGCTCAAACCGAAGCTCGCCGAGGCGTACATGTATCGCGGCGTGCTCTATACCCAGATGGGCCGCACGAAGGACGCCCAAGCGGACCTGGCCCTTCTCAAGAAGCTCAACCGCGGTCTGGCGAAAGAGCTGGAGGAATTCATGCAAACCGGGAAGGAAGAGGATTATCTCTACGGCGCGACAAAGAAAATGTGAGGCCGCGAGGGTCGTCCGCTGATCCTCGCGAGACGACGCCGTCCTCCCTCTAGCGTTCAATGAATGATGTTGCCGTTGGGCCGCGACCCGACTCTTGGTAGATCGCGTCTCCATCTTTCGCCCAAACATAGTGGGGAACATTGGCGGGGATGACGCAAACCGCTCCCGCCGGAATCGCGACGATTTTCGATTCGTCGAACGTCTTTCCAAAGCCGAGATGAATGGTGCCCGACAAGACCGTGCTAAATCCGTTCGTCTGGATGGGTGTGCGGAGCGATTCTTCCGCCGCCGGCGAGCTTCACGCGAAGAATGTAAGGACCTTGCTTTTGCCCGTCCCCTAAAAACCACGCATACTGCAGGGCGGGATTGTCTGGCGGACTTAGCCACCGAAACGTCTCCGGAAGCAGCGGAACCGGGGATTCGATTTGCGCCGGCGCCGCAAACGAAGGAAGGCTGTAAGCAAACAAGACGATCAAAAGGCGCGTCAGGGCGCCAAACCGAGAGTTCGTCTTCGCATCGTTCGCCGGCGCGAACGGTCTCTTAGGAATACTCATTCTTAATCTCGTTGCGCGTGAGGACGAAAAGACTGAGGGTGCCAAGGATTGTTCCAAAGGGAAAGCCGAGGCAGGAGATGAGGGAAAGAATAATTGAAGCCTTCCTTTTGACCCTCCTGAGAAGAAAGATGGCGTTGAGAAGATATACCGTTGACAATACGACCGCGATAAGAAGGAAAACGATGAGCGTGGCGAGCTCGCGCGCGTTCGGCGCCTGATGCGCGGCTTTGAGGACAAGAAGCAGCGAGACCAAAACAAGCGCCGCGAGCAGCAGATAAAAATATGGCAGGAGCCGGAATGCGATCTTCACGGGTCGCAAAATATCCGGCTAGCGCCTCAAATCCAAGCTTGCCGTGCCGCCGCGCAAGGGGTTGGGTTGTTGTTTCCGTGGGTTTCGTCAAACCGCCTTGAGGACATGAAAAAACTTATCCTTACAGACGGAAAATGTTAGTGGCGCCATCCGGAATCCAAAACCGGCTTTCCATGAAAAAATTGCTCGCATTGAACCGTGGTGAGATCGCCATCCGTGTGCTCCGCGCTGCCTCTGAGCTGGGCTTGCGAACGGTGGCGGTCTATTCACAGGAAGATCGACTGAGCCTGCATCGCTTCAAGGCCGATGAAGCGTATTTGATAGGCGCTGGCAGAGGTCCTGTGCAAGCCTATTTGGACGCGGACGGTATCGTTGCGCTGGCCGCCGAAAAGGGCGTGGACGCCATCCACCCGGGATACGGATTTCTTTCGGAAAACCCGGCTCTTCCCAGAGCCTGCGACGCGGCGGGGATCCGATTCGTGGGTCCGTCGGCGGAACTCCTGGAATTGCTGGGCGATAAAACGGCGGCCCGTCGCCTGGCACAGAGGGCCGCAGTGCCGGTAATTCCAGGTACCGAACAGCCCCTGACGAATGCGGAAGCTGCGCGCAAGTTTTCGGAAGAGATCGGGTTCCCGCTCATCGTAAAAGCTGCCTTCGGCGGAGGCGGTCGCGGCATGCGCATTGTCGAAAACGGAGCCGAATTCGAAACCAAGATTGCGGAAGCCCGGCAGGAAGCCGCCGCGGTGTTCGGCGATGACGCGGTCTTCCTCGAGCGTTTTATCCGTCGGGCAAAGCATATCGAAGTGCAGATCCTGGGGGATCAATACGGGAACATCCTCCATCTCTACGAGCGGGACTGCTCCGTGCAGCGCCGCCATCAAAAAGTGGTGGAGGTAGCTCCCGCCGTGAATCTTGACTCTGGGATTCGCAAAGAGCTGTGTCTGGCTGCCGTCCGAATCGCTCGCGAGGCCAATTACTTCAGCGCCGGAACGATCGAATTTCTGGTCGATGTCGATACCGGCAAGTTCTATTTCATTGAAGTGAATCCGCGGGTGCAAGTCGAGCACACCGTCACCGAGGTCGTTACGGGTATCGACGTCGTCCGCTCCCAGATTCTCGTGGCTCAGGGGCATGCGTTGCACGATTCCGAGATGCACCTGCCCCGGCAGGAGGAGATCCCGCTCTATGGCTATGCGCTCCAATGCCGTGTGACGACAGAAGACCCCGCGAACAATTTTGTCCCCGACTACGGCAAAATCCACACCTACCGGTCGCCAGCCGGCTTCGGAATCCGGCTGGACGGAGCTTCGGCTTACGGCGGCGCGGTGATCACGCCGTATTACGATTCGCTGCTCGTGAAAGTCACCGGCTGGGGCGGAACCTTCAAGGAAGCGTGCCAGCGTATCGATCGCGCACTCCGCGAGTTCCGCATTCGCGGCGTCGTGACCAATATCCAATTTCTTGAGAATGTGGTCAACAATCCGGTCTTCCAATCGGGCGAGGCGACCACACGGTTCCTGGATGACACACCGGAACTCTTCCAGTTCACGCCACGCCAGGATAGGGCAACCAGACTGCTTGGCTACCTCGGCGAGACCATTGTCAACGGAAACAAGGAAGTGGCGGGCAAACCGAAGCCGACGGACATGCGGCCCGCCACGATCCCCGCGCACGACGCTTCCGCGCCGCCGCCCGGCACCCGACAGCTCCTCGAGCAACTCGGCGCGGAGGGTTTCGCGAAGTGGACCCGGGAGCAAAGGCGGCTCCTCTTTACCGACACGACGTTCCGGGATGCGCACCAATCGCTGTTCGCCACGCGCCTGCGCACCCACGACATGCTGGCGATCGCAAGTTTCGTTTCGCACAAGCTCCACGGCCTCTACAGCCTGGAAATGTGGGGCGGCGCAACTTTCGACGTCGCCCTGCGGTTCCTGCTTGAGGATCCTTGGGCGCGGCTGCAGCGCCTGCGCGAAGCCATTCCCAACATCTGCTTCCAAATGCTGCTCCGCGCCTCCAATGCGGTTGGCTACACCGCTTATCCGGACAACGTGGTGGAAGAGTTTATCTACGAGGCCGCGGCGCAGGGAATAGATATCTTCCGCATTTTCGACTCGTTGAACTGGCTTCCCAACATGAAGGTGTCGATGGAAGCAGCGCGCAACAGCGGCAAGGTTTGCGAAGCCGCTATTTGCTACACGGGAAATCTTCTGGACCCGAAACGCGAAAAGTATTCGCTTAGTTATTATGTGAGCAAGGCCAGGGAACTGGAGCGCATGGGCGCCCAGGTCCTCGCGATCAAAGATATGGCGGGGGTTTGCCGGCCCTACGCCGCGGAGAAATTGGTCAGGGTCCTGAGGGAGGAGATCGGTCTCCCCATCCATTTTCATACGCATGACACCAGCGGAGTGAACGCGTCGTCGATTCTCAAGGCGGGCGAGGCTGGGGTGGACGTGGCCGATGCGGCGATTGCCTCGATGAGCGGCACCACGAGCCAGCCTAATCTCAATTCGCTGGTGGCGGCGCTGCGCAACACGGATCGCGAGTCCAGCCTTGATCTCGACAGCCTGAATCAATGTGCCGACTATTGGGAGACTGTTCGCCACTATTACACCCCGTTTGACAGCAGTCCAAAATCCGGCACGGCCGAAGTGTACCTCCACGAGATGCCCGGTGGTCAGTACACCAATCTGAAGGAACAGGCCGATGCGATGGGCCTCGGTCAAAAATGGCCGGAGATCGCACGCGCTTATGCGCAAGTGAACATGGCGTTCGGCGACATCGTCAAGGTGACTCCTTCGAGCAAGGTGGTCGGCGACATGGCTATTTTTCTGGTAAGTCACGGGACCACCATCGGTGAATTGGAACGGCTTGGCCCCAGTCATACTTTGACGCTGCCTAACTCTGTCGTTGAGATGTTTTCCGGTGCTCTCGGAGAACCAGACGGGGGCTGGCCGCGACCGATGGCGGAAGTCGTGCTGCGCGGTCGGGCGCCGAAACCGGGACGTCCTGGGGAGCATCTCGCGCCCGTAAACATGGCGGAAACCGCGGCGATGCTGAAAGAGAAGCTCGGCAGCGACGCAAGCCGAACGGACTTGTTGAGCTATCTTATGTATCCGCAAGTCTTTCTTGCCTTCGCGCAGGCACGGCAACTGTATGGTGATGTCAGTGTGCTGCCGACGCCTCAGTTCTACTACGGCATGGAGCACGGCGAGGAAATCACCGCTGCGATCGAACCCGGCAAAACGCTGATCATCAAGTTTCTCACCGTTGGGGAACCGCATCCGGAAGGCAAGCGCACCGTGTTCTTCGAATTGAACGGCCAACCTCGCGAGGTCACTGTCCGAGACAGTTCGCTCAAGGAGCAGACGCCTCAACGCGCCAAGGCCGATCCGACGAATTCGGGTCATGTGGGCGCGCCCATACCCGGGGCTGTCACGACCATCGTCGTCGAAACCGGACAGACGGCATCCAAGGGGGATCGCCTGCTGGTGATCGAAGCCATGAAGATGCAGACGACGGTGTACGCGCCTGTTTCGGGCAAGGTAAAGGAGAGGCTCGTTCAGGTAGGCGAAACCGTCGATGCAAAAGATCTCCTGATGATCCTCGACCCCGCGACCTAGGGAGGGACGAGCAGCCACAGGTGATCACGGATGAAATGGGACGACTGGCTCGAGGTTTTCGCGATTTCCGAGGATGGGCTGCGAGCGGGACTTCCGGCCAGCGCAGCTTGCAACGGCGGCCAGGGGATGGTATTAGTAAGGCATGAGCAAAGCCTTGAAAACTTTAGTGATCGGGCTGCTGGCGGCCGGCTCTCTCTCTGCGCAGGAGTTTATCGCTCCCGAAGAAGAACCCAGCGAAATCGTCCCGGTCGAACCTGCCCAGCAAAGGCCGACCATCGAAGGCATCGTGAAGGAAGTCTTTACAAAGAAGCCATGGCAGGCTGTGAATCCGGCGGCGCCGGCCCAGTACGGAAGCGGCAAGAGAATGGTGTCAAAAGACTTCGGTCCGGGCACGCCGTTTCATTCCACGGGGTTGATCCTGGCCAGCGTGGAATGGTGAGTTTCCCCGGAGTTCGGGTTTATCCTGGCGCGCGCACTTAAGGGCGGGCGCGAATGGGACCAACTCCGCCGTCGGTCGCGCTGTTTTGCGCAACGTTTCTCAAACCGGAAATGTTGCACATCCACCGGCACGTCGTCGGGTTGAGATCCTTTCGACCGGTTGTCATTGCGCAAAAGCGCGAAGGGGATTGGCCGGTCGATTCTATTGAGATCATTAAGCGATCGCCGGGGAGATGGCTCGCACGTGCTTCGGAGGGACGATCCGGCCATCCCTGGCAGATTTCGAATGCGGAAGTCGACCGCATTCTCAGGGTGATTGAGCGTGAGAACTGTGCGCTCTTGCACGTGTTTTTCGGGAATGTCGCTGTTCATATGCTGCCGCTCCTGCGCCGGTGCCCGGTTCCAGCCGTTATCTCCTTTCACGGTTCGGACGTTGCCGGGTCCATGGCTTCCGCGGGCTATTCGGAAGCGGTCGCGGAACTTTTTGGACTCGCGACCGTGGTGCCGTGCCGTTCGAATCAGCTTGTCTCAAGAGTCGTCCGACTAGGTTGCCCTGAGGCCAAGACATGCCTGATGCGGACCATGCTCCCAGATCTTCCATTCACCCGGCGGGACCCGCCCGTTGATGAAGCCTGGCAAATTGTGCAAGCTGCGAGATTGGTCCCGAAGAAGGGTTTTGCGACGGCCCTGCACGCGTTCGCGGCCTTTGGCCGCCAATATCCCAAAGCGACCTTCGTCATCGCGGGAGACGGACCAATGGAAGCAGAGTTGCGGAAATTGACCAACGAGCTCGGGATCAACGGTCGAGTCCGATTTGCGGGATTTGTTTCACAAGACGCCTTGCAAAATCTTTTCTCCGGCTCGCACATTTTCCTTCATCCAAGCGAAACCGCCGCAGGCGATGTCGAGGGAGTTCCCAACGCGATGCTCGAGGCGATGGCCTGCGGGTTGCCGGTGGTCGCAACGCGCCACGGCGGTATCCCGGAAGCCATTGAGCACGGAAGGAATGGTTTGCTGTGCGCGGAACGAGACGCGGATGGCGTGGCGGCCGCGCTCTTGCGATTGGCCAACGATGCGGTCCTTTATCGAACGCTCACTCAGCAAGCTTCCGCCTCGGTTCACGAGCAATTCGCGAAGGAACGCCAGGTCGCCGCCATCGAAGAAGTTTATGGCGACGCAATTCTCGCGCATTCCGAGCGAACCTCTGCTAACGCTCGATCATGAGCCTCGACATCCTTTTCGACTCCAACCGGAGATGGGCCCAGCGCATGATGCTTCAGGAGCCCGATTTTTTCAGGAAGCTTGCCGAAGTCCAGACGCCCAAGTATCTCTGGATTGGTTGCTCGGATAGCCGTGTTCCCGCGAACGAAATTCTCGGCTTGAGGCCGGGCGAGGTCTTCGTTCATCGAAACGTGGCCAATGTGGTCAATCACACGGATTTTAACTGCCTGTCCGTGATCCAATACGCCGTGAGTGTCTTGAGGGTCGAGCACATCATGGTCGTCGGCCACTACGGCTGCGGCGGCGTGCGCGCGGCATTGCTCGACCAGGAGCTCGGCTTGATCGACAACTGGCTTCGCCACGTGCGCAGCGTTTACCGGCGGCAGCCGGAGCGTTTCGAGGGCTTGAGCCAGGCTGGGAAAGAAGACTTGCTCTGCGAGCTCAGCGTGCTGGATCAAACGCGCCATGTCGAGGAAACCAGCTTCGTGCAAAACGCCTGGAAGAATGGGCATAAGCTCGAGCTTCACAGCTGGGTCTATCGGCTTTCCGACGGGCTCCTTCAAGATCTGCGCTTCATGCCGTCATCGAAGACAACCTAGCCGCTCTCACCAGGTTTGGGCTAGTCGCCGACGATCTTGACCAGCACCCGTTTTCGGCGGCGACCGTCGAATTCGCCGTAGAAAATTTGCTCCCACGGGCCGAAGTCGAGCTTTCCCTTGGTGACGGCTACGATGGTTTCCCTTCCCATGATTTGGCGTTTCAAGTGAGCGTCCGCGTTGTCCTCGCCGGTCCGGTTGTGGAGGTATTGTCCGTGAGGTTCCTCCGGAGCCAGTCTTTCCAGCCACTTTTCGAAATCCGCATGCAAGCCGTGCTCGTCATCGTTGACGAAGACGCTCGCGGTGATGTGCATGGCGTTGACGAGGCAAAGTCCCTCCCGGATTTCGCTCTCTTGGAGGCATGCTTCCACCTCTCCGGTAATGTTGATGAGGGCGCGCCGGGAGGAAGTCTCGAACCAGAGCTCCTTGCGATACGATCTCATCGAAAGGGCCGCTACTCTGAATCGATTCCGAGTTCTCCAAGAATGCGATTAAGATCGTCGCTTCCGTAATACTCGATCGAGATGGTCCCCCGCTTGTCTCCGTGATGGATGACGACGCGGGTTGCAAAGCGGTGCGTCAGGAGATTCTGCACCCGTTGGACGGCTGGCGAGAGCGCGGGTTCGGACGCCAGCGGGCGCCGCGCGGAGGACCTGCCGGTGCGGGCCAGTTGCTGGGCGGCGAGCTTCTCCGCCACCCGGACCGAGGCGCCCTGGCGGATGATGAGGTCCATCAGAAGCCGTTGCTCGTCATGCGACTTTAATGAAAGGAGCACCTTGGCGTGGCCCACGGAGAGGCGCCCCTGCTTGAGAAGCGTCTGCGCGTCAGGCTCCAGATCCAGAAGCCGCATGGCATTGGCGATCGAGGCACGGCTCTTGCCGACGCGTTTGGAGATTTCGTCTTGGGTCAGGCCGAAATCACGGTGGAGTCGCGCGTAGGCCCCGGCCTCCTCGATGGGATTCAGGTCTTCGCGCTGCAGGTTTTCGATCAGCGCCAGCTCGAGCACCTCTCGATCGCTCGCCTGGCGGATGATGGCGGGAGCCTCGGTGATCCGAAGTTCGCGCGCGGCGCGCCACCGGCGCTCGCCCGCGATGAGCTCGTACTTGTCATCGACCTTGCGCACGATGAGCGGCTGGATAATACCCCGCTCGCGAATGCTCTCGACCAGTTCCTGCAAAAGCTCGCTTCGAAATTCCTGCCGCGGTTGAAGAGGACTGGGCGTGATCAGGTCGAGGGGCAGTGTTTGAATGCGCTCGCCGAGTTCCTCGACGGGTGCGGGAGCGGCGACGCGAGTATTGATCAGCGCGCTGAGCCCTTTGCCAAGTGCGGGTTTTGCCATGGTAGGAAAATCGGTCTGGGCCGTCTGGCCGCAATTGACTAGATCAACGCAGGACGCTGCTGATTTTGCAATGCCGCTCTTCGACGCAATCGATCTCTTTCTCGACGAAACGGAGCGCCACGGTCCCGAGCAGATGGCTCTGGACGAGGCGCTGCTCGAACACGCGGAGCGCCCTTTGCTGCGATCGTACCGATGGGCCGGACAGGCAGTCTCCTTTGGCTATGCGCAGTCCCTCGCGGCCGTAAGGCAGAGCTTTCCCTCCTGGCCGGCTGTCCGCAGATGGACGGGCGGGGGCATTGTCGAGCACGGCTGCGACTGGACGTTCGCGCTCATTGTTCCCTCGATCGAACCGTTGTCCGCGGCGCGTCCCGAAGACACCTATCGCTCGATTCACGCCCGCGTCGCGGCCGCGCTGAACGAACTCGGATTTCCTGCGCGTCTTTCCGATTCGGAGCAAGGCGCGGGGGTCATGGCTTGCTTCTCCTCTCCGGCGAAGCATGACGTGATGGGCCTTGACCGGCTCAAACTCTGCGGAGGGGCGCAGCGAAGGACCCGCAGAGGCTTCCTGCACCAGGGAAGCATTCAGAATCTGTGCCTGCCGCCGGATTTTGCCGTCCGGCTTCTCGAGCACTTGGCGATCAAAACGCTGCGGTTTTCTCCGAACCGCGCCACATGGACTCGCACGCAAGAACTGGTCTCTGAGAAATACGGCACAGTCGCCTGGCTTGCGAAGGTATCCTAGAGCTGTGACCGGACCTTGCCACGCGAACCGAAGATCAGCGAACGACTGAATTTGAAAGACCGGCATCTTGCCAGGCAGAATGTCCGAAATCTCCCCTTGACCTTATGGAAGGGAGTCGGACCATGCGGGAATGGAGTTTACCGATGGAGCTTATTTCATCAACCGTGAACTGAGCTGGCTGGAGTTCAACCAGCGCGTCCTTGATCAGGCGATCGAGGAATCGAATCCGCTTCTCGAGCGGCTGAAGTTCCTGTGCATCGTCAGCTCGAATCTGGACGAATTCTTCGAAGTCCGCGTGGCGGGCCTCAAACAGCAGAAACAGATGCACTCATTTGAAACCGGCCCGGACGGACTGACGGCCAGTGAGGCGCTGGCCGCCATCAGCGCCAGGGTGCGGCGAATGGTGGACGATCAATACGGTTGCTGGCGCGATCAACTCCAGCCGCAACTTGAAGACCAACGCCTGCGCTTTCACTCCTATCCCGACGTGCCGAAAAGCGAGCAGGAGCACCTTGCGAGCTTCTTCACGAAGAGCGTTTACCCGGTGCTCACGCCCCTGGCGATCGACCCGGCGCATCCCTTTCCGCAGCTGCTTAACAAGAGCCTCAACGTGATCGTTGAACTCGAGGGAGACGACTTGAGCACCGACATCGCGGTCGTGCAGGTTCCCCGCATTCTGCCGAGGGTCGTGCCGTTCGCGAAGCAGGAGAACGGCGACGATTACGTTTTTCTCGGGCACGTTATCCTGCACCATGTCGGGAGCCTGTTTCACGGGATGCGCATCAAGGGAGCGCACCTTTTCCGGGTAACGCGAAACAGCAACCTCTACGTTGATGAAGAGGAGGCACAGAACCTTCTGCATGCAATCGAAACCGAACTGAGCAAGGTGAAGCGAGGCGCCGCAGTCCGTCTGGAAGTCGAGGAGGACTGCCCTCAACACACCGTGGAGCGCTTGCTGGATATCTTCAATCTCGAGCAGGAGGACGTTTTCCGCATCGATGGACCGCTCAATTTCGTGCGCCTCATGCCCCTGGCCCTCCAAATCGACAGGCCCGATTTGCGCTACAGGCGCTTCTCGCCGAATACGGTCGTTTCGCTGGAAACAGAATCGGACATTTTCTTTCATATCCGGCGCGGAGACATCCTGCTGCATCATCCCTACGACAACTTTCAGACGGTGGTCGACTTTCTGGCGCAGGCTGCGGAAGACCCGCACGTGCTCGCGATCAAGCAGACCCTCTACCGGACAAGTTCCGACTCGCCCTTTGTTCAGGAACTCATGGAGGCGGCGCGCAACGGCAAGCAGGTGACTGTCGTCATCGAGTTGAAGGCCCGATTCGACGAGGCGGCAAACATTAAATGGGCTCGCCTGATGCGCGAGGCGGGGGTCGATGTGGTCTATGGCGTGACAGGCCTCAAGACCCACGCCAAGGCAACGCTTATCGTCCGCAGCGAGGGCGACGGAATTCGGCGCTATGCGCACTTCGGGACGGGAAATTATCATCCCTCAACGGCAAAAATTTACACGGATCTCGGCCTCTTCACCTGCAGGGAGGCCGTGACCGAGGAACTGGCGGAGGCGTTCAACTGCCTGACGGGCGTGTCCAAATTTCCTGAGATGCAAGAACTGCTCATTGCGCCCTTCAATCTCTATGATTCGCTGCAGCAACTCATCGAAAACGAAATCGAACACGCTCGGGCGGGCAGACCCAGCGGCATCTACGTGAAGGTGAACGCACTGGTGGAGGAGGGCATGATCGAGGCTCTCTATCGCGCCTCCGTGGGTGGGGTAGGCGCTCGGCTGATGGTGCGCGGCATGTGCGCTTTGCGGGTCGGCATCCCCAATGTGAGCGAGAACATCGAGGTGCGGAGCATCGTCGGAAGGTTCCTCGAACACAGCCGCATTTTCCGATTCGAGAACGGCGGCGAGCCCAAAATCTACCTCGGGAGCGCCGACTGGATGCCGCGCAATTTATTTCGCCGCGTCGAGACGGTGTTTCCGGTCGTCACGCCCGGAATGAAGGAGCACGTGGACGAAATCCTCGAGTGGTTCTGGCGCGATAATGTGAAGGCCAAAGTGATGCAACCAGACGGCATTTACAAGCTCCGCCAGACCAATGGGGCGCCGTTCGACGCGCAGGCAGAGTTCGTTGCCGAAGCCCAGCGCAGGCGCAAGAAGCGCATGGCCGCAGTCGCCTCTTCGAATAGTTGAAACCGCGCGGGTTGCTATTCTGGAATGGCCTCGCCCTCCACAAGGTCTGCATAGGTCTGCCGTTTGCGCACGACGTGCGCTCGATTCCCATCAACGAGAATTTCGGGCAAGAGCGGCCGGGAGTTGTAGGTGGATGACATGACGAAGCCGTAGGCGCCGGCGCTCATCAGAGCAATGCGATCTCCCTGCTCCAGCGGCGCCACTTCGCGATCCTGGGCGAAAAAATCGCCGCTTTCGCAAACCGGACCGACCACATCCATCAGAAGAGTTCCAGCGCCAGGCTCCTCGCGGAGCGGGACGATTTCATGATAGCCTTCGTAGAGCGCGGGGCGGATGAGATCGTTCATCGCCGCATCCACGATCGTGAAGGTCTTGGCGGGCGTTTTCTTGACATACTGGACGGTGCTCAGCAGGACGCCTGCGTTTCCCACCATGAATCGGCCGGGCTCGAAAAGGATGCGCATTCCCAGAGGTTTCAAAATCGGCACGATCGCGGCCGCATAGTCCTCCGGGGTGATCCGTTTAGGGTGGGCGGCCGAGTGCCACCATTCAGGGTTACCGCTTGCGAGAGCCGGATCGTAGACGATGCCCACGCCACCGCCGATGCTGAAGAAGTCGATACCGTATAGGTCGCGCAGCCTCCCGACGAGCAGGACGAGCTTTGCGGCGGCCTCGGCGAATGGCTCAGGTTCGAGAATTTGCGAGCCGATATGAGTCTGGATTCCTCGCAAGGTCGAGGTGAGGAAGTTTGGCCGCACGCGCATAGACGTCCGGCGCGCGATCGAGTCCGATGCCAAACTTGTTCCGACTCTTTCCGGTTGAGATGTATTTGTGGGTCTTCGCATCCACGTCTGGATTCACCCGAATGGCGACCGGCGCCTTTACTCTCAGGCGTCCCGCAATTTCATTGATGCGCTCGAGCTCGGGCTCGCTTTCTACGTTGAAACAATGGATTCCCTCGCGCAGGGCAAGGCCGATTTCCTCCTCCGTCTTTCCGACTCCCGCAAACGTGCAGGAACCCGGGTCGCCCCCGGCTCGCAGGACCCGGAAAAGCTCGCCACCGGAGACAATGTCGAACGCGGCTCCTTCCCTGCTCAGAAGGCTCAGGATGGAAAGATTCGAGCAGGCTTTGACGGCGTAACAGATGGTGTGATCAAGAGGCGCCAAGGCCGCGTCGAGCCGGCGAAAGTTGCTTCGGATCGTGGCGGCCGAATAGACATACGCCGGCGTGCCGGTTCGGCCTGCCAATTCCTCAAGACTCACGTCCTCGCAGTGGAGGATGCCGTTGCGATACGAAAACGAGTGCACTTGCCTAGGAGCAAATCAGACGCCGAACGCCTCGGCCAAGGAGAAAGAGACCGCCAAGTTCATAGCGGAGTGAGCGCTTTCGATGCATTCAGGATTATATACAACCCTCGATAAGACGCGCAAGGAAGCGCCGCGTTCGATCCGGACAAGAGCGGTCTGGAGGTCTTGGCTGGCGAACTGACTGCCAGAACCTACCGGTGCAAAGGCCCGGGCTCTACGGGTTTGCGCGCGCGCTCCGAAAACCGTAGAAAACGATCATTCGTCCATCCAGCGGCAATAGGTTTCCGTAATGGCGCCGGCGATATCGATCAGACTCAGCTGTATTTCGTCGAGGAACTGATGTAGTCCGGTATCAAAAATTGCTCCGATCGTCGTGTAATTCAGTTTCGAGCGAAGCATTCCGCAAAGTCGTTCGGCTTCGTTGCTGAAGTAGCCCACTTCGCAGCCCGAGATGCTGTAGAGAGCGTTGTTGAGCTTATTGGCGCAGAAACGGATGGAACGCGGAAATTCGCCGTGCAGGATGAGAAACTCCGCCACCTGCCAGCTCGTGACCTCGCCGACATTGGTCTTGAGATACGCTTCCAGAGCGCTGCAAGAGCGCAAAACGGCCATCCACTGCGTGATGTCGACATGACCGCCAACCTGCTCTCCGCTCGGAAGAAGGATATGGTATTTGATGTCCAAGACCCGCGAGGTGGAGTCGGCGCGTTCAACGTATTTGCCGAGTTGCAGAAAATCCCACCCCTCTCCGTGAATCATGGTCGCGTCCGATGTGCCCTGGAAGGCGTGCAATTTGTCGACCAACACGCGGTAGAAGTCGATGGGACTGTCCTGAAAATCTGCGCGGGCCATGCCATCGCGCAGATAAAGGAAGGTCCGGTTGATCTGCTCCCACATTTCACTCGAAATTTGTTCGCGCACGGTGCGGGCATTTTCTCGTGCGGCCGCGATGCAGGAGATGATGGCGCCAGGATTCTTCTTTGCGAAGGTCACAAACTCCATCACCGCTTCCGGCGTAATCTTTTCGTGGTGTTTGCTGAAGAGCTCCTGGTCCTCCAGGGTGGCCAGGACCGGTTGCCAGTGCTGCTGGAGCATGTTGGGGTTCTGATCCTCGAAATCGAGCATGAGCTGCATGTTGACGTCGAGGATGCGCGCGTTGGTCTCGGCGCGTTCGATATAACGGCTCAGCCAAAAACAGGAATCGGCGACCCGGGAAAGCATGCTATGGGACCTGTGACTGTGTCTGAGATTGCGACTGGGACGGTGGTTCGTCGATTTCGTCGAGGACCCAGGTATCCTTGCTCCCGCCGCCTTGGCTGGAATTGACGACGAGCGAGCCTTTGCGCAGGGCCACGCGGGTGAGACCCCCTGGGATGATGCTCGTTTTCTCGCCGCAAAGAATGTACGGGCGCAGGTCGATGTGGCGGCCCTCGGCGCAGCCGTCGCAGAAGGAAGGTGAACGTGACAGCAGGACGACGGGCTGTGCGATATAGCCGCGCGGGTCCGCCACGATGGCAGCGCGGAATTTCTCGATTTCTTCTTTCGTGGCATGCGGCCCAATGAGCATCCCATAGCCTCCGCTTTCGTTCGCCGCTTTGACCACGAGCTTCTCCAAATTCTCCAAAATGAATTTCCGGTCCTTGTCGTCCGCCGAAAGATAGGTTTCGACATTCGGAAGAATCGGTTCCTCACCCAGGTAGAATTTGATCATCTTGGGAACGTAGTAGTAGGTGACCTTGTCGTCTGCGACGCCGGTGCCGATGGCATTCGCGAGGTTCACGTTCCCCTTTCGGTAGGCTTCGATGATCCCGGGCACACCGAGGACGGAATCCTTGCGGAAAACCGTCGGGTCGATGAAGTCGTCGTCGATGCGGCGGTAGATGACGTCCACCTTTCTGAGTCCCTTGGTCGTCTTCATGTAAACCAATGAATCCGTCACGACCAGATCGCTGCCCGTGACGATTTCGATTCCCATCGAGCGAGCCAGGAAGGAGTGTTCAAAATACGCGGAATTATAAATTCCCGGCGTGAGCACGACGACGGTGGGATCGGGGTTTCCATGCGGGGCGACGTGGCGCAGCACCGCGAGCAAGTCCTGCGCGTAGCGATCGACGGGACGCACCTGGTATCTTGCGAAGAGCTTGGGAAAAACCCGCTTCATGGCCTGGCGGTTTTCCAGCACATAAGAAACGCCGGACGGACATCGGCCGTTGTCCTCGAGAACGGTGTAGACTCCGTCGCGATCCCGAATGAGGTCGGTGCCGCAGATATGGATGTAGATGTTCTTCGGGACGTCGAAACCCATGAATTCGGGCCGAAAGTGCTTCGCGCTTCGCACAATCTCCTCGGGAACGATCTTCTCCTTGATGATCCGTTGCTCGTGATAGACATCATGAAGAAACAAATTCAAGGCCATCAGGCGCTGGATGAGACCCCGCTCGATGTGCTCCCACTCGCTGGCTGGAATGATGCGCGGGATCAGATCAAACGGAAAGATGCGCTCGGTGCCTTCATCGCCGCTGTAAACAGTGAAGGTAATTCCCTGATTGAGATAAGACTTCTCGGCGAGTTGTCTCTTGCGATCGAACTCACCGTCCTCCATCTCCGAAAAGCGCCGCGCGAGGCGTTGGTAGTGCGCGCGCACCGCACCACGCGCGGAGAACATTTCATCGAAAAAATCTCCGATCTCGTATTCCTTGAACAACCTGTTCATTTAATTTCCCTTCCCATGCCGAGCTGCTCCTTCCTGCGAGCCGCCATAGCATCACGCAGCCAATTTTTGCGCAACCTCAAAATCAGGCGACCATCGCCCGCCGAGTCCCCCGAATTTTGGGTAGACAAAGCGCGCCGCGGCCGTCTTGTCGCGCGCAACGCCGTAGGCGCAGGCAAGCCCCGCCTCGCGCAGCTCGCCCAAGGAGGCTCTCAAAAGGGCTGTGCCAAGTCCCCGGCCGCGGTATTCGTGCAGGACGCATGGACCGGTCATGAGATGATTGTCCGCGCCAACGCCGGGGTTGACGATGGACGCGCCAATGATCCGGCTGCCATGCTGGACCACCACGCAATCGGGAGGATCCTTGGCAAAGCCGGCGCGGACGTTTCTTAGGATGGTCTCCGCAAAGATCTTCTGGATGTCGCTCCAACCCGTGTCCATGCTGAAGGCGCTGGTCGCGACCTTCTGCACGGCAGCGAAGTCGTCTCTTTGCGCGCGGCTTAGCGTAAACGGTGAAGGGACTCCCCGCTCGGCACTAACAATTTTCTTCAGGTCCCATTCGAACCTAAGCCAGGAAATTGTCATCAGGCCATCGATGCGACTAGGTCGCATCCGAATCGTTCCGGCAAACCCACCAGATTCCTCCGATGAGCGCGCCGCATAAAACCACAAAAGCGGTAAGTGTGAACATGAGGACGCGCGGAGGATCTGCGATTCGCGCGGCAAGTCAACAGAATTTCCTTATTTCCGAGTGCGCGGCTCTATCCCGAAAAAATCTCGAAAGACGTTGGCATAGACATCGCGTTTCATTCCGCCGATCCAGTTGAGATCATAATAGGCTGGCGGCAGCCAGCGGGCGGCGCGGAACTCATGGGAGTCGTCAAAGCGGATGACGGCCTGCGGGTTTGTCAGTTCCGCGAGGAAATAGTGCTGCTCCTGTCCGTCAAAACCGTCCTTCTTCCTCCCATTCATGAAAAGGTACGTGTAGGGACCTTTGCTCGAAATAACGCGGTAATCGGAAGGCTTGAGGCCGAGCTCTTCTTCGACCTCCCGGTGAAGGGCATCGAGCAGGGTCTCGCCCTTCTTGACTCCTCCTTGTGGAAACTGCCAGCAGCCCCACCAGTCACTGCGCTCACAGACGAGGATTTCTCCGGAGGAATTCCGCAAAATGATGGCGGCATTCGGGCGATAGGCGGGCATATTGAAGTTATGCATCAGCAATCCTGCATCGCGCCAGCGCGGTTTTGGGAATCGCCAAGATTTCGGAACAGCGCTTGGGGTTTGCTGTCGCGGGGGGAAACTTGGAGGTTCGCCTGCCAAGGCGCCGCGGCGCACGTCCGTGCGTTGAGCTGCTCGAGCGTGACTTCCGGTTTGCGTGACCGGGAAAAAACTGGGAACCTTGTTCCGAAGGCTCCGTGTGCGCGCGAGCCTGAACCAAACGCTACTAACCCGACATGGATGCCGTGAAGATGTTGAGACTCGCCGCGTTTGCGATGGCGACGCCGCTGGCTGGCATGATGGCGCAGCAGGCGTCGCCGACGCCGGATCAGGTGCGCCGCGGGATCTGGCGGGCGGAGTTGCCCGGAGGGGAGTATATTGTGCTATTGTCGGCCATCACTTCCGTGAGCCTGCATGAATACGTCGTCGATGGCGCCGCGCGCGTTGCCGAAGTCAACGTTTCGACGTCTGGCTCCCAGCTGGCGAGATTTTACTTTATCGAGCCCAACCCGCCGAAGGCGCCGGTGCCGGCCGGTCAAACCGTCTTGAGCGCGATCGAGAGCAAAGCAAACTCCGTGCGCGCTCGCGTCGAGACCGACGAGATCCGGGCGAAGGTGGTCAAGAGCTATCCGACCAGCACCCATGCGCACACTGTCGAGTATCGGCTTGTTGACAGGGAGTCGCTGAACAAACTTTTCGACAGCGTTGAAGAGGCCTGGTTGAGCGGACGTGCCGGATCATTCAAGCCTTGAATCGCAGCGTGAACGCTCCATTTTCCCGCTAGCGTACGCGACCAAGCCCTTGCTCCAGAAATTCAAACCCACCCACGAATGCGGTGTCTTCGCAATTTTCGGGCATCCTGACGCCGCGAGCATCGTCTACTATGGCCTTTTCGCCTTGCAGCATCGTGGCCAGGAAAGCGCGGGCATCGTGTCTGCCAAAGGTTCGGAGGGTCCCTTCGCTGTCCACAAAGGGATGGGTCTCGTTTCCCAGGTTTTTACTTCGGATTCCCTCGAACGCGTAGCAGGCACGCGAGCGATCGGTCACGTGAGGTATTCGACGACCGGATCGAGCACGATCAAGAACGCGCAGCCCTTCGTCGTCGATACGGGCCGCGGCCAAATCGCGGTTGCCCACAACGGCAACCTCGTCAATGCCGCGCTGCTTCGAGAGGAACTCGAAGCCAAAGGGTCCATCTTCCAAACCACGGTCGACAGCGAAATCATCCTGCACCTGCTTGCCCAGCCCCGCGGCTCGGGAGGAGTGCTCTCCGCGTTGCGGCGCATTGAGGGCGCGTTCTCGATCGTGCTCATGGGCGAACGGGAGATCCTCGGCTTTCGTGATCCCTACGGCTTCCGGCCCCTTTGTATCGGCAGAAAGGACGGCGCCTATGTCCTCTCGTCGGAAAGTTGCGCCCTGGACCTGATCCAAGCCGAATATCTCCGCGAGGTGGAGCCCGGCGAGGTGGTGATCATCGACAATTCCGGCATCCGTTCGGAGTGGCCGTTCCCCTCGGCCCGCAGCGCGTTTTGCATTTTCGAGTATGTCTACTTTGCCCGGCCGGACAGCACCATTTCCGGCGTCAACGTCAGCAAGGCTCGCGTCGCGATGGGCCGCGAGCTTGCGCGTCAGCATCCGATCAACGCGGACCTGGTGATTCCCGTCCCGGACTCGGGCGTCTATGCCGCGCTTGGATTTTCCGAGGAGCTCGGCATACCGTACTATCCCGCCTTCGTGCGTAATCATTACATCGGCCGGACCTTTATTCAACCGACCCAGCGCATCCGCGACTTCAATGTCCGCGTGAAGCTTAATCTCATCCTGGAGGCGGTGAAGGACAAGCGTGTGGTGGTCGTGGACGACTCCATTGTGCGCGGGACGACGGCCCGCTCTCGCGTGGTCACCCTCCGTGAGGCCGGAGCGAAGGAGGTGCACATGCGCATCAGTTGTCCGCCGCACAAATTCGCCTGCTATTACGGCATAGACTTTCCTGATCCCGAGAAGCTTCTCGCAAACCAGTGCACGCTGGACGAAATTCGCAGATATCTTGGGGCCGATTCCATTGGCTACCTCGATTTCAAGGGAATGATCGACGCCACCGGGCGGCCGGCCGAAGCGTATTGCACCGCATGTTTCAGCGGCGACTATCCCGTCCCCTATGACGCGGCCTTCGATAAATTGATCATGGAAAAGCGTCTTGGCCGCATCCGGCTGCTCGAGAAAGAGGAACCTCGTCTCTTATGAAGACGAAAAAAACCAACGCCTACGCGCGGGCCGGCGTGGACGTCGAGCTTGGCAACACTCTCAAGCGAGGAATCCAATCAATCGTCCGTTCGACCCACGGCCCGGAGGTGCTCGGCAAGATCGGCGGATTCGGCGGTCTCTTCAGGGCCAATTTCAAAGCCATGAAGCAGCCGGTGCTTGTCTCCAGCGTGGACGGCGTGGGCACGAAGCTAAAAGTCGCCTTCGCCATGGGACGTCATGACACAGTTGGCCAGGACCTCGTCAACCATTGTATCAACGACATCGCCGTGCTCGGGGCGCGCCCGCTCTTTTTTCTCGATTACATAGCGGCCGGCAAGCTCGAGCCCGCCGTCTTCAAGCAGCTGCTCGGCGGTCTCGCGAAAGCGTGCAAGGCGGCCCGCTGCGCCCTGATCGGGGGCGAGACGGCGCAAATGCCTGGAATGTATCGGGAGGATGAGTACGATCTTGCCGGCACGATCGTCGGCGTGGTGGACCGCCCCAAAATGCTTGATGGCTCGCTGGTCCGGCCCGGCGACGTTCTCGTCGGCCTGCTTTCGGACGGATTGCATACCAACGGCTTTTCGTTGGCCAGGAGGGTGCTCTTCGAGGATATGAGCCTGAAGACATCCTCCCGCCTGCCGGAACTTCGCCTGACCATCGGTGAGGAGCTGCTTCGTGTCCACAGGAACTATCAGCCGCTGATTTCGTCGCTTCCCGCGGGCTTGGTCCATGCGGCCTCGCATATTACGGGAGGGGGCCTGACGGACAATCTCCCGCGGGTCCTGCCCAACGGCTGTCAAGCCAATATCCGGCGGGGTTCCTGGCGGGTTCCACCAATCTTCCAGATCATCCAGCGGGCCGCCTCGGTAAGTCCGGCTGAGATGTTCAACGTTTTCAACATGGGAATCGGGATGGTGCTGATCGTGCCAAAGAAACGGGCGGCGGAGGCCGCCCGTCGAACGCGAGGGCGTGTCATCGGAGAAATCGTTGAGGGTGCGAAGACTGTGACCTTGGTTTAGGGGGAAGCGGCGCGCTTCTGCGCCGGTCCGCGCAACGAAGAGTGTTCTATTGTTATCATCGGTTTCATGGTATGAACGAGGCGTGCTGAATCTTTGGAAACGAAAGCCGGTTCTCGGAATCGGGATTGGCATGGGTCTCGTCGGCGCGGTGGCTCTGGCCGCCCGTTACGGTTTCCGCCATGCGCCGAGGGAGCGAATTCCCGATGACATTTCGCCGGCGATCTTCGCGACGCGGGTCACCGAAACGACGTTTGGCGAGATGATTTATCACATTTCTGGCGACGGAGATCCCGTCGTCTTCCTCCACGGAGTCTATCTTGGCGCGTCTTCGTATGAATGGTCCAAGGTCTATCCGCACTTCACTCTGGGAAGGGAAATCATTGCCCCTGACCTGATCGGCTTCGGAGAGTCCGAGCGGCCGGGGGTGGCCATGGACGCGACCGATTACGCCGAGAGCCTCGTCGAGTTCTTGCGAAACACGTGCGGCGACCGGTCCCCGGTCCTTGTCGCGAGCGGCCTGACGGCGGGCATCGCGCTCCTGATGGCCTCGCGCCATCCGGAGAGTGTGGAGCGGTTGATTCTTCTCCTGCCTACGGGACTAAAGGAATCGGGCGCGTGGAGCGGGCCGGGCATGGTCGCGCTGGTTGGATTGCCCGGGCTCAACCGGTTTGTTTATCGAAAATATCTCTCCCGCGCGCCGTTCATCAGGGGCTGGTTGACCAAGTTTGCGCTGGGCGATCCCTCGCGGATGAACGAGGAGATGGTGCGCGCTCTGACAACCTGCGCCCAGCAGCCCGGGGCGGAGCATGCCATCTTCGGCTTTCTGCGGGGGCAGCTCGCCTTCGACATCGAATCGCGTCTGGAGAGGGTGCCGCATCCTGTGAGCATCCTTTGGCCCGACCGCGCTTTGGGCTTTCCTCCCTCTGCCGGAGAAAAGATGTCGCGGACCCTGAGGCACGCGAGATTCGTGCCCGTGCCGGATTGCGGAATTCTCGCGGCATTAGAGGCGCCAGGCGTGTTGACCTCGCTGATTGAGGCGGAACTCGACGGCGACTTTCGCCTTGAGGGGGCCGCTTGAATTGCTATTCCGGCACCTTCCGTCATCAAAGTGAACGTCTCCGATCTGCGCGAAATCCTGCAATACGTTCCCCGCTTCCGGGAGCGCGTCTTCGTCATTGCCGTCGATGGAGAGGTCATCGCCTCCGACAATTTTCCCAACATTCTGCTGGACCTTGCGGTGTTGCGTTCCCTGAGCGTGAAAGTCGTGCTCGTGCATGGAGCGGGCTACCAGATTCTCAGACTGGCGAAGGAGCGGCGCGTCAAGCTGACGAACTCCGATGGGACGGGCGTGACCGATGAGACCACGCTGCAGGTCAGCATCGACGCGGCAATCCGTCTCACAAACCAGATTATGGAAGGCCTCTCGGCCGTGGACTTGCGGGCTGCCTACATCAACGCGATCATCGCGCATCCCGCCGGCATTCTGGGCGGGACCGACCACCAATTCACGGGACGTGTCGAACGGGTGGACGTCAAGGCATTGCGCCTGCTCCTTGACGAGGGCATCGTCCCGGTGGTTCCGCCGCTGGGCTTCGATGGCGAAGGCCGCACCTACCGCGTAAATTCAGACGCAGCGGCGGTGGAGGTCGGTGAGGAGCTCTCGGCGGCGAAGATCATTTACCTGGCGCCAAACTCCGCGTTTGCGGGGCACCCAAGCCTGTCGCGGCAGCTTTCCGTGGCTGAAACCCGGGAATTGCTGAAAAAGCAGCGTGAGGAGTTTTCGAAGAGCGTGGTCTCCAAGCTCGAGTGCGCCACGCAGGCTTGCGTGCAGGGAGTGCCGCGGGTGCATCTTCTCGACGGAGGAATCAATGAGGCGTTGCTGACCGAGATTTTCAGCTACGACGGTTTTGGCACGATGGTGTATTCGAACGAATACCAGCAAATCCGGCGCATCTTCAAGAAGGATGTCCGCGCAGTGATGTCGCTCATCCGGCAATCCGTGTTCAGCGAGGAACTCGCGCGCCGGACGCGCGCGGAGATCCTGGAGCGGCTGGAGGACTATTGGCTTCTCGAAGTTGACCGCACGCCCGTCGCGTGCGTGGCCCTGCATGTCTATCCCCAAGATGCCGCGGGCGAGCTCGCCTGCCTTTACGTCAGCAAGGCGCATGAGAATCAGGGCTACGGCCGGAAGCTGATGGCCTTCGCGGAGAACCTCGCGGGCGAGAAGGGCCTCAGGCGGCTCTTCGCTCTGTCTACCCAGGCTTTCAGCTATCTCCAGCAAAAAGGCGGTTTCCTCGAGACGGCTCCCGAAACCTTGCCGGAGGAACGCCTGCTCAAATACGAAGCCAGCGGACGCAATTCGAAGGTTCTCGTCAAACCGATTGCCACGGGGAACTAGGGCCGCGAATCGGTATGGCGTCAACCTCGACAGCCGGCTTGTTGCTTGACGGATTCGTCGTCTTTCTCTATTTCGCCGTGATCATCGCCGTCGGGCTCTACAAGGGCCGCGGCAGCAAGAATCTGGAGAGCTTTGCGGTCGGCGATCGCAACATTCCGTGGTGGGCCGTCCTCGCCTCGATCCTTGCCGCCGAGATTAGCGCCGCGACATTTCTGGGCGCTCCGGGCGAGGGCTACGAGAAGCGCAATTTTACCTACGCACAGCTTGCGGTCGGGACCATCCTCGCGCGCATCATCATCGCCTACGTCTTCATCAAGCCGTATTACGATTTCCGTGTCGTCTCGATCTACGAGTATCTTCTGCTCCGCTTTGGAGTCCGGACGAAGAATTCCGCATCGGCGATCTTCCTGATTACGCGCGCTCTCGCCAGCGGAACGCGCCTCTACGTTGCCGCCATTGTCTTCGTGATGGGCTATGAAATGGTAACCGGAGAGACCCTTAACATCTGGCAACAAGTCTGGGTGTATGTTCTCGCGCTGACTGCGATCACGGCGCTGACGGCCCTCTACACCGCCCTTGGCGGCATCAAGGCGGTCGTGTGGACCGATGTTATCCAGGCTTGCATCATGTTTGGGTCCCTGGGATTTGCCATCTGGTCGCTGTTGCATGCCATTCCGGGCGGCTGGCAGGGCGTGACCGAAACGCTTGATCAACCGGGAGACTGGCAGTTTTTCTCGAGCGGCTTGGAGCCCGAAAGAAGCTTTTGGGACAATGTGCGCGGCATTCTCGAGAGCGAATACACCATTTGGGCTGCTCTCATCGGCTCGACTTTCACGACGCTCGCCACGCACGGCACGGATCAAGATATGGTCCAGCGCATGCTCACAGCAAAGGACCATCACCGCAGCCGCCTTTCGCTGATCCTTTCGGGTTTCGCGGATTTGCCCCTCGTCATGGCATTTCTCTTCGTGGGAATCTTGCTCTGGGCGTTCTACCAGCAGCCGGGCAAGAACGCGCCGTTTGCCTATTACATCGTCCATGAGCTTCCTCCCGGTCTGCGCGGAATCCTTGTGGCAGGCATCTTCGCCACCGCGATGGGCTCGCTAAGCACCGCGCTCAATGCGCTCGCCACCAGTTTCACCGAGGATTGGTATCGGCCCTACGTCCGAAAAAATGCCACGCAAACCCAGATTGTTCGGGCCGCGCGCATCAGCACGATCGTTTTTTCGGTGCTCTTGATCCTTATCGGTTCAGCCACCGCCTACGCCAAGATTGTCCTGAACGCGCGGATCATTCCGATCGTCTTGGGAATTTTTGGGTATACCTACGGCTCGCTGCTCGGCGTTTTCCTGGTCGGCCTGCTCACGAAACGCCGCGGCAGCGAAGGAGGCAATCTCCTTGCCATGATCTGCGGGTTTCTGGTCGTTGCGGTTCTCAGCGGGTTGCACAACGACCTTTGGATTCTCCTGCATCCGGCGGCGCCCGGCGTCGTCCACCCTCCGCTATGGTCGCCAGCCTGGCTGCCGCGGATCGAATTTCCCTGGCGCATCGCATTCGGCGCCATCGTGACCTTCATAGTGGCCGCTTGTTTCAAGACACCCGAATCGCAGGTTTTCGCCGCCGAGGAATACGTCCGCCGTCAAAGCCGCATGGCTTCTTGACTTCCCGGCTCGTCAAGAACTTTACCCCGCAAACGCAAAATTTTCTTTTGAACCGTTCGCACCTTTTTTCTTGAGGTACTTTCTCTCAAGTTTTTATTCTCGCGCCGCTTTGCGGCACACGAGAGCGGACCGCATGTGAACAACTTGTGAAGATGTTGAATCCCCCAATTCAATGAAGAGAAATGCGCGTGGCACGAGACTGGGGGAAGGAATGGTTTCCTGGGAATCGCTTCGGGAGAAGCGGAAGCGCTAAACTTGATAAGTTGTTTATACATATAACATTATAATGAAAATCCCCACGAGAATTCCCAACAGGAACTCGGCTCACTCGGCGTTTTTGGTTGTCGTCGCCGCGGTTCGGGCTGCCGGATCCGCCCTCCTGGGATCTCGTGCATAACTTTCTATGACATTGAATTGCGGAAATATTTGGACGTCGGTTTCCGAGGTGATCCGCCAGCGGATCAGCGCCGACGGATATGAACGTTGGTTTCAAGATGTGGATGTCATTTCCGATGACGGGCTGAAGCTTGTGTTCCGAGTGCCAAATCGGATCCATCAATTTTTTATCGAGAGCAACTACCTACGCCTGGTCCAGGAGGCTGCCTCGGAAGTGCTCAGGAGTCCGCGAAAGATCCAATTTATCGCTCCCGGCGGGGGAGATGGCGATGGATCGTTATTTCCCTCGGCGGTGGCCAATGGAGAATCCCCGCCTTCTCGTGCTGCCGCTTCCGAGCGCGCCCAAAGTCAATCGTTCTCCGGGATGAATCCGCGAAACACGTTCGACACTTTTGTCGTGGGATCGAACAACCAATTTGCGCACGGGGCCGCCATGGCGGTCGCCAAGACGCCCGCCAAGACCTACAATCCGTTCTTCGTCTACGGCGGGAGCGGCTTGGGGAAAACCCATCTGCTCCAGGCCATCGGCCACTACGTGATCAACAATCTGAAAGCCGCTCGCGTCGTTTACCTCTCGAGCGAGCAGTTCACCAACGAGTTCATCGATGCCATCCAGCACGGCACACTGGTGAAATTCCGCAAGAAATACCGCTACGCGGACATTCTCATGATTGACGATATTCAGTTTCTTGGCGGCAAGGAGCGCTCGCAGGAGGAGTTTTTTCACACCTTCAATACCCTGCACGACGGCCACAAGCAGATTGTCCTTTCAAGTGACCGTCCCGCGAGCGAGATCGAAAAGCTCGAGCAGCGCCTCGTTTCGAGGTTCGAGTGGGGCATGACGGCGGAGCTGCAGCCTCCGGACATCGAGACGCGCATCGCGATTCTGAAAAAGAAAGCTGAAAGCCTGAACATCGCGCTCGATCCGTGGGTGATCGAATTTCTGGCCGACCGCATCCGCAACAATGTCCGGCGCCTGGAGGGAGCGCTCATGCGCGTGGCCTCCTACAAGTCCCTGAGCGACCGCGAAATCACCCGCGAAGTCATTGAAAACTTGCTGCGAGACATTTTTCAGGAGCAGGCCCGCCGCGCGGTCACCGTTGAGCAAATCCAGCGCAAGGTGGCCGAGCATTTCGACGTGCGCCTGGCGGACATGACCAGCAAGCGGCGTCCTGCGAACATCGCCTTTCCGCGTCAGGTCGCCATGTTCCTCTCGCGGGAGCTGACGAACTGCTCCCTCAGCGATATCGGCGACGCATTCGGTGGAAAAGACCACGGCACCGTCATCCATGCCTGCAAATTGGTGAAGCGCCGGATCGAAGAGGATGAACAGACCCGCCACGTGATCCGTCTGCTTGACAGCCAGCTTCAGCGGTAACCGATACGGATTGCGAGCCCCCGTAGCCTGCGGCTTCTCCCCGCGATCGTGGCTTCCCCCTTGGACTAATGTTTGACTTCGCAAGGTCGCCTCAATAAATGAGACCTTTTCAATCAAGCGCATGAAGTTCGCAGTCACCAAAGAAGCCCTCCTCGACGGTCTGCAACGCATCCAGAATGTGGTCAGCACACGCTCGACGCTCCCCGTTCTGACCAACGCCCTTCTCGAGACCACCAAGACCGGCCTGCGTCTCACCACGACCGACCTGGAGGTCGCCGTAAGGTGCGATATTTTCGCCCAGGTGGACAAAGCGGGCGCCACGACGTTGCCTGCCCGCCGCCTTTCAGCCATCGTGCGCGAGCTTCCCGCCTCGGAGATCACGGTCGAAACCGATGCGAAAAACATCTCAACCCTGCGCTGCGGCTCGAGTTTTTTCAAGATTTTCGGCCTCGCGAAGGAGGAGTTCCCGGCCTTTCCGTCCTTCAAGGATGCGAAGGCTTATGCGATCAGGCAATCCGAGCTCCGGGATGGCTTGCGCCGGACATCCTATGCCATCTCAGTTGATGAGACCCGCTATGTGCTGAACGGGATCCTTTTTTCGTTCAAGGAGAACAAACTCACGCTGGTGGCCACGGATGGCCGCCGCCTTGCGCTTTTTGACAGCGACCTCGAGTTTCCCCACAGCCATGAGCGCGATTTCATCGTCCCGACCAAGGCCGTCACCGAGCTTCAGCGTTTGCTCGGCGAAGACGGGGAAGTGCAAGTTTCCGTTGGCGAGAATCTGGTCTCCTTCGAGCTGAACGGCGCGCAGCTGGTTTCGAAGCTCGTCGAGGGCAACTATCCCAACTACCGGCAGGTCATTCCCGGCGAGGCCAAGGAACGCGTCACCATCGAGCGCGAGGCGCTTCTCAATACCGTGCGCCGCGTGTCCTTGCTCAGCAACGAAAAGACGAGCTCGGTTCGCCTGAATTTTTCCAGAAACAACCTGGACGTTACTGCCAACACGCCCGAGGTGGGCGAGGCGCGGGAAGCCATGGCGGTCGTCTATCGGGGCCGCGACCTGTCCATCGCTTTCAATCCCGAGTTTCTCATGGACCCGTTGCGAAATCTTGCGAATGACGAGGTTCATCTTGATCTCATCGATGAGATGAGCCCCGGCGTAATCAAAATCAATACACCGTTCCTCTACGTCCTCATGCCGATGAGAGTTTCGGTTTAGTCTCGGTCCGTTCCGATCTGGGAGTTCACCGTTCAATGAAGCCCGGGGGAAGCTCGGGCTGGGTCGAGACTTCGTCGAGCATTGAGGCCTCCTTGGACGTCCCGATGATCCCCTTGTAGAAGAGCGCCGAAGGGCGCAGCAGGCGCCGCTTGGTCAAGGGATCCATGCGCGACAAGCCGAAGGGCGCCTTGTATCCGTGGTGCCACTCATAGTTGTCCACCAGTGTCCAAACGAAATATCCGCGCACGTCGTGGCCTTCATCAATCGCCTCTTTGACCTCCAGCATGTGGTTGAAGAGGTAGCGCACACGCTTGACGTCCTTGGAGGTGGCGATGCCATTTTCCGTGATCACAATCGGCTTGCCGTAACGGCGGCTGAGGTTGAGGATCTGCCGGTAAAGCGAGCGCGGTTGGATCACCCATCCAAGCAGGCTGTAGTTGCGGCCGCGCCGGGCCTTGAGGGCCACGATCGCGGTGAAGTCCGCATACTCGCTATAGTAGTAGTTGAAGCCGATCAAGTCGCAGACGTCGTATGTTCGGTCGAGGTAGGTGAAGTTCAAACGCTGCATGAAGTTGTAGTAGGCGCGGGTTGGGTCCCAAAGTCCCCAGTACCAAAAGGGCTGCGCAGTCACGCTGAGGATGAGGGCGTCCTTGCGGTTCTCACGAACGATTTCGGCCGCTTTGCGAAAACCCCAGACGCTCTGTTGCATGGCGGCGCCGAGCTTTCCGAAGTCGAGCAGCAACCCCGGCGGCCACGTCGCGCTGATGTAGCCGAGGGCGAGATCGCCATTGGCCTCGTTTTGCGGCGCGTAGACGCGCACATAAGGCGCCATGGCCTTCGCAATCTTCTCCACATAAAGCGGCCAGCGTTCGCGATAGAGAGGGTGCAACCAGCGTGACTTGCCCGCGTTTCCTTTCGTCACCAACCAGCTCGGGAACGTGAAATGCCAGAAGGTCACCACCGGTTCAATGCCGGCCGCCTTGAGCTTTCGAGCCATCTCGGCATAACGGCGGATCGCCACTTCATTGTAACGGCCGGGCTCCGGCTCGACGCGCGCCCACTCGACGCTGAAGCGATAATGGTTCACGCCGATCTTCTTCAACGCCTCCAGATCCCTGTCGAAATTGCTCCAGCTGAAGGCCGCGTTGTCGCCTTTAGGAGGCACCCGGTTGGCTTCGGCAAATAAGTCCCAATCCGTCTTGAAATCATTTGGAGATCCGGAACGTTCTCCCCGGTCTTCGGTTTGGAAAGCGCTGGAAGAAATCCCCCACCAGAATGGGCCCGTGTCAGGTGGCTTCGATTGATCCTTTCGAACGATGCGAGGCGCCGGCGGAGGCGTGATGCACGCGCTCAGCAGAACTCCGCAAAGTAACGCAAACAGACAGGCCTTTAGATTCACAGGCCGCCTCTAGCCTTCTCCCGGCCCGAGGTAAACCCGAAAGTCGCATCGAGAATCGATCGGGCGAAGCGGCCGGCCCGGGGTTCCTGCGATTTTCGAGGCCCGGCGATGTTAAGGACTCGCACCCGATGCCGAAGCAGGAACTTCGTGAGCAGGGCGGCACCCTTGGAAACCGTGAGGCTACTGCTGGCGAGGCGGAGCGCGGGTTTTCCTAGATCCCGGCATGCTTCCAGCGTTCGCCGCGATCCCCCAAGCAGCCTCGGCGATTGCGAAAAGATGACCGTGGCGTCGCTGTCCCGCACGTTCCAGACGGTCCGCTCGGCGAACAGCTTCGAGGGCGTCTCGCGAAGCTTGTAGCGCGCCGGAATGGTTCCATCCTCGGCCCGCCGTCCCTGCGGACACCAACCTTCATAAGGAAAGCCTCGCCGGATTGCCCACGCGAGCCCGGCACGGTCCACGCCCGTCTGTCCCCCGCTGACAATGCGGATCGCCTTGCCCCTCGTTCCCAGTCGTGTCATGGTTTCCAGCTTGTTGGCGCCAGCATAGCACAGCGGTAGTGCAACTGATTTGTAATCAGTAGGTCGGGAGTTCGAATCTCCCTGCTGGCTTCGTTTAATACCAACGAGTTGCGGAATATAGCCAGATCGTCGTCCAAAACGTGCGTGCCGTTTTTGAGGCGCGTGAGCGAGTGACCTAGTCTAGTAGTGATACCGGCATTGCAGCAAGTAGACGCGACGCTCGTCGTCGACGCGATAGACTCGGTGCTCTTGCGTGATCCTGCGCGACCACGCGTCGATCGCTCTCAGCCTCTCGGGTTTGCCGAGCCCCGCTGGAGGGTCATGCGATCTCCTCGACCAGTTCCAGGAGCTTGGTCGTCACTCGCGGCTGCGTCTCGACCCAGAACCGGAGATCCTCGATGAAATTAGGCTCAACGATTAATGAATAACCGGATTTCATCGAGGCTCATTTCTCTGCCCTCACCCTCGCCTTGATAAGATCGAAGGAGGGCTTCCAAAAGCCGTTGAACGTTCTTCGGAGACCGAAACAGGTGAGCGGTTTCGAGCAAGCCAGCGAGTTCTTCGGCAGGGATGATCGCCACCGGCTCGTAGCCTCGGCGAGTGATCAGCGCTGCCTCGCGGGTCGAGATCACGTCCTCGATCAAACTGGCGAGACGTTCGCGGGCGGCACTGTATGTTGTCGTCTTCATAAAGCTGGACAATCTGTGCAAGTCAGTTCGAAACAAAAGGCCTTGTCGGATTGAGCCGTCATGCAGACATCAAGACGACGTTCAACCATTACGAACAAAAAGCGCTCGGTCATCGGGTTCAGCCACCTCCTGAAAGGCGAGCGCACCATTATCCCGATGGATACCAACGCGCAGAGTGCGGCCCAGTTCAGATGTATCCAAGGCTCTCATCCGCCTGAGCTCCCTGAGGCCATCCGCCGAACGAGGTGCCTGCGATCCTCCTTCTGATCATCGTGGCAATGGCTGTGGCGAAGCCTTTCTGAGCGGGAAGAGTCTAGGCAGCGGAATTGGTTTATATTCCCGCTCCATCCGCCATACGTTGTCGCCGCCCTTTTTCAGAGCCTTCTTTTCGTTCATGAGAATACGGGCGTCGCGATAGGGCGCGCTTTCGAGCGCGGGCGGCGGTTTGTCCCGATTCTTGTTGTCAAGGACCACGATGCCCTTCGGGCGCGTGCCCATGAACATGCCGCGGTTTCCGGCCTGGCAGAGGGGCAGCGCCTCTCCCGCCAGAAGGACCATGTGCAACCCCTTGGGAATGTCGACCACCGCCAGTAGCAGGTTGTCGGCCGGCACATCCAGATGGCGCAGCAAGAAATATTTCATGATGGCGAAATCTTCGCAATCACCCCTGCCCTCGCGCAGGGTTTCGGCGGGGGTGGCGAAACGCTCCTCAATCCCGTAATTCCACCGGTCCCATACGAAGGCGATGTCCTTGTTGACAGCCGCGTTGACGGCGGCGCATTTTTCCGCCAGTGGCCTGTCCCTGAGTTTGTCAAAGCGTTCCGCATAGGCGGACAGGGCGCGACGCGTCTCCTTGTTCCACATCAGGCCCCTTTGCCGCGCAAGGCAGTCGGCCCACAAGCCGGCCCAGTCGAGATCTTGATCATCCTTTCGCAGGCTTTCGACCGTGGCTTCTAGTTCGGCGATCCGCGCTGCTAGCTTCTGCAGGTCGCCTGTTAGTTCGAGCTTTTGAAGGGTGGTTTGGCTCAACTGTTCGCGTTTGAAAGTCAGGGAGCCGAACTCGGCTTTGACAATTGCCTGTTGGCCATTCCAGGAGACCAGATCGCCTTTAATCGCGCTCCCTCCGGTCAGTTCCAAGGTGATCGGGGCGCAAAGGACCGATGTGGCGCTGACCAGCAAAAGAGCGATCAGCCTTGCGGTCGCTGAATGGAGCGAGGCCTCGCCAAGCACGAATAGCTTTTACCTCGAAGCCGAGAGGAATGGTAGCGGATTTAAATGGTTCCGCTCGCGTCACCGACGCTCTGAGCCGGAACGAATCCTGTGAAATGCTTTCATCGATCCGGTAGTCCGCCTTTCCCGGAATTACGCCTCGTATACCTCCCCGCGGGGATTCGGATTGTCGCCTAACCGACGTGGAATGAGGTGAACGTGGCAGTGCATCACTGTCCGGCCAGCTACCACGCCGCTGTTGATTCCAACCTTGAAACCCAAGACGGCGGAGACTTCCTTGAGCACGAGATTTCGTACTTCAGCGAGCAATTGCGAGCCGCTGATCTGAACCTCTCGGCTTTGGGCAGGGAGTCACAGGTGCGAAAAGATAAGTGATCAGGCGATGGCCTATCGCGAAGCAGGATACATCGTCGCCTGCTGGAGCCTCCGCGTGTGGTGCTTTAGACATCGGAACGGGGAAATCGAGATATTTGGATGGGTGCAAAGCGTCGATCAGTTTCATGAGATGATCCCGGCTCTTTACAACGAGCGATAAGCCTTCAGAATTGCTCACCTGGCTTAGAGCAGCCCGGTTTTCGTGCAACAGCGGCCTATCAGGAAGGAGCATCTTGCGCTACCATCACCGGATTGTTTGTGCGCTCGCCGGCTACAGGCACAGAGGCGTGTTGACTCCCAAAGCATGAGACGTCGGTCGGCGTCGAATGTTACGCGGAGGGCATAAATTATCTCTGTCGTCCGCGTTGAGAGATCATATCGGTAACCTTCGGCGGATGGAGGAACGAGTCGAAAGAATAGAACAACTCAGTTCGGCTGGAAATCCCGGTCAACGCCTTAATAGTTCCCAAGGATGGCAACGAAATTTCACCTTCAACTGCGCCGTCAAGTCTGACTATTGTTAGTCGAACTCGTGGCATCTACAAGATAAGCTAAAATCAGTCTGCCACCGGCCAGCAGGGCCTGCTCCACTGCTATCAGTCTCACGTACTATTTCCTTCATCGCGGCAACGTTTCCATCGCTTAGCTTATCCACGCCGATCGACACAACTTGAAATGTAGAGCATTGTTGTTTGTAATAAACCACAGCTGTTGATCAAAAAAGACCCAGGTTCCGGTAGGCGCGTCAAACGAATCGACAAGGCGACAGAACGGTCGCTTTATGGTCGGTGTTAGTGCATGAGGTAACGACCGTCCTCGGTGGTCGGCTGCCCTAACCACTGTTCCACATCCAGGATGCGCTCCGACCCTTTGAAATCGAGCAGCGAGAGCACTTCCTCGGCCATCGCCTGTTGGAGCTCCGATTTCCTGGCGGATTCCGACGCGTTCCATTCGGTGATGGTCTCTAATGTCGCTCCCACGCTACCAGAAACCGTCGTTCGATGCTTCGGATTTCTGGCCGCGAAACGCAAAAGGCCCTTACGGTCCTCACCAAGCGAAGGCTCCTGGCGCGGAGTCACTGCGTTGAAGGTGATATCTTGATTGCGTTGGATCCGCGACGTCAATTCTCGGACGAAGCTAAGAGCCCGCCTTTTCGCTGGCGGGCTCTTAGGGATTTCAGGACGCTCGTTCCAACTATCGGGCAAAAGCAAACTTCCGCTGAAAACCGACAACTCCAATGAGGCTCATTCCAAGCAGAACGATAGTAACTCCGTTGTCGGGTACGCTATTGGAGCCGGCCACGGCCGTGAGAGTGGCGTTTCTAAGGTAGAACTCACCAGAGTTTCGAGTAATAGTGTAGGAGACTATGCCATCGGCACTGAGGTCAAAGAGCGCGGAACCAACGACACTGTCGCTCAGTGTGATCAAATTGGAGAAAGAACCCGTCTGTTCGAACGGGGAGTTTCCCAGGGCGACGGACAACGATTCGGACCCGCCGAAGAGATCCCAAAACACGAATTCGGCAGTGGCGGAATAAACCTGCTCGGTCCCAGGTTTGTAACCATCGTTTGTAAGGTTAAAGGAGTCGGTGTAAGTGTCAACGCCGCCGAAGCTGCCAAAATACACATCATCGGAATTTGTGGCTGTATAGGTTATTGCACCAGCGTGCGTCGCGAGCAATCCAACGACGATCGAAGCTAAGAAGAGGATGTTTTTCATTTAATCTATTAATTTATTTCTTTTGTTAACTTGCCCCTCAATCCCTAACGCTTCGTTTAACTTTGGAAGCGGCCGGTTACCTGAGCAAGGAGCGTGCCAACCACCTCGGCAAGCCATCTGTGCGCCAGCGACTGTCGGCGTAAGTAGGTGTCGTAAAGCGAATTGCACGCCGCGACAGCTATGGGCGTGCCGTGTCGGACAGATCGCCTAACATAAGCCGGGCCTGTAAGCTTTACCGACGGAGATGCAGAATGCGGATCGGACGGTCAGTCGTAAGTAGCACATCTACAGGATAATAGCATGTACGTCTGAAAATGTCGGACGGCTTTACACAGAGATTCCAGTCCCCCGCTGGCAAGAATATCGATCGGGTCGACCGCCGTGGATACTCGATGGCGTCGCGGCCAGTAGGATCGACATAGAGCTGAAGCTTTTGCCCTCGACAGCGATAGTACCAATGTTCTGCGAAATGAAGTCGCGCAATTAAAACTCGAGGCCGAAAGATGCATCGGCTGTTTCTGCCTCCCACAGTGCTTCCTTTTCGACGGCTAACGTCAAAGATGAGCGTTGGCTCTGGCCGCCTTCTTGGGCATTTTGGCGGGATTGTTTGCGGGGTGGAAGGACGCCCGATTGCGGCATCAAGCCCGGCGCATCCATAATAATTCGTGTGAACTTCATCTTTTCACCGACGAACTGGTCGATAACCATGCCCCAGACTGTCACGCCGCCTGCCTGTGGCCGGAACGCCTAGAAAAGTCGATTGGTGGGTGCCGTTCCAAGTGATCAGGTTACCACTTTGTCACCACTCTCGACCTGCTCTTCCGCAGTCGAATGCATGTCCGGAAAGGCAGAATGCATAGCTTCTAGAAGGTCCTTTAGACCGCTGAAGCCAGGTCCTTGTCCCGGCAAAAGCACTTCTTCCACGACATCTTCCCAAAAGCAATACCGGTGGCCTCGACATTTCCGCCGTTGAGAACCCTCTCGATGAATTGGCGAACGATGGTCAACTCGTTTTTCATACGAAGGAGCAGGAGATGAAGAGGAATCAACGAAGAAGAGGTGATCGGTATCTTGCGAGAGTGAGAAAACGGGAGTTCGGTCAAGGCGGTGTACGCGAAGCACAATGTGAGCGAGGCGACGTATCACGCATGGAAGCGAAAATTTGGGGTATGGATGTGAGCGAAGCGCGGCGGCTGCGTGGACTTGAAGAGTAGAACGCGCGGCTGAAGCGACTGGTGGCTCGCCGAGCTCAGCGGCAAGCCAGAGTTTATCGCCTATGCCATCGTGGAATGGCTGGCTGAGAAAAAGATCAGGACAATCTACATCACCCCTGATTCCCCATGGGAGGACGACCCGCATTGAAAGCTTCCACGACAAGTTGCGTGACGAGTGCCTAAACCGGGAACTCTTCGGCTCGCTTCATGAGGCCCGAATCTGGCGCGTGGAATACAACGCGGTGCGCCCGCACAGCGCGCTTGGATATCGAACACCAAACCAATACGCTCACGAACTGGCGAACCAATTTGATGGGGGATACGTGCCCCCAAACCCGGGCCGCTCGCCGCGGCAGGCGTTCGGGGGGAACTCAAGGCCACAAGGTGGCGAACAAACGAAAACCAAAACATTATGGAATCCGCAGAATTTCAGTTATGAAGTGTCTCACCCGCGGGTTCATGCCCGCTCCAGATCAAGCGCAAATTCAAAACGCAGCTCAATGTATAATGCTGCGATTCGGCGTCCTCGAACGCCGCGCCTCGCTCGATGGCTACTGGTTCTCGCCATCGCTTATCTTGCGTCACCGATTGTTCTAGTGCAGTGTATCAGATGATTCAGACACGCATAGCCGCCGGGTATCCGCTTGTATTGGCCGAGCGTGCCTTTCAGTTGTAGCCGTATCATCTGTTACACTGCACTAGTTCCAGATTTCATCCCCGTGCTGGGACATCTGGATTCCTGCCTTGGTTGCATTGGCCATTGGACTGATCCTGTCAGGACGTGCTTGCCGAGTGCTGTAAAGCTCGTTGAAAGCGACCACGACGCGAAGGCTGGATCGACTTTTCTATCGCAAGATCGACGAGCCCGCCCTGGGATCCGCTTTTCGTTTTCATCGACGGAACGACCGAACGGTTACTGCGTCCGACATTGAAATTCGGCTATGGCCGGCTGAAAATGTTACCCATTGAATTCACTATCCAAGGTAGACCAGAGCTATCGACAGATATTTGCACTCCACCTCCCTCGATGCCTTGCCAATTACTTCCGGTCCATCTGTGAATGCCAAAGTCGTGGGCTGTGCCGCCCGGGTTGGTTCCAATAATCCATACTGAGCCGTCCCCACCTGCACCAATATCTTTTGCAGAGCCGGGCAGGTGCTCCCACGTATCGTTAACCCTCCGAAATATTTCGCCATTAGAGTTAACAATCCAAGGATTTCCCATTTGATCCACATCGATCCTGACTCCACCTCCCTCGATGCCTTGCCAATTACTTCCGGTCCATCTGTGAATACCAAAGTCGTGGGCCGTTCCGCCTGGGTTGGTTCCAATAATCCATACTGAGCCGTCGCCACCTACACCAATATCTTTTGCAGAGCCGGGCAGGTGTTCCCACGTATCGTTAACCCTCCGAAATATTTCGCCATTAGAGTTAACAATCCAAGGATTTCCGGTTTGATCCACATCGATCCTGACTCCACCTCCCTCAATGCCTTGCCAATTATTTCCAGTCCATCTGTGAATACCAAAGTCGTGGGCTGTGCCGCCCGGGTTGGTTCCAATAATCCACACCGAGCCGTCCCCACCTACACCTATATCTTTTGCAGAGCCGCGCTGTTGAACCCACGTTTTACCAGATTGTGCGTAACTCGCTTCAGCCAGAAGAAACAATATAGCAAGCAGGATACTAGTTACTCTTCTTATCCCACCTCCTTCTCCTATGGTCAGTTCGTCTTCGCCGCCGATGCGATATAGCATTATGGGTGGCGATCCCAAATCGATAAATGGCTGCGACCGCGTCGCAACACACAGGCCCATGGCTGTCGTTGTCATTCTAATCAAAGAAGTTTGTTTGCTGAACGCCACACGCAGAACCTGGGTGACTTCCTGACGCTTAGTGAGAGATGGTTCCCTCCGCTTGACCACCGGCGTTTTGACGCTCCCGCTGGCGCATGAACCTTTTTATGAGGGCGCGGCCAACTCTGGATCGCCCAGGGGCCGGCGGGCGTCTTACACAAGATTGTTTTTCTTGATGTCACCTCATCCACGGCTCGCTCCAGGTCTTGAACGTTATCGAATATCCCATCAGTGACGGTTCGTATTTTCGCAGCATTCATCGTCAATACGGATTCGAATCTGGACCTTCGCGCGGTCGTCCTGTCATTGCCGGTGCCTTACTGCCGATCACCTGGGAGGCGCTGTTCTTGCTTCGGCGGCTATCTCGAGTTGAGAATGTTCGACGGCGGCAATGGCTCTTGAGGAGATCAAGTTGGAGGACACTCATCTTCACAGCCCGCCGTCTTGCAGACGGGCTCACCACTTTTTTGCGTTGACCTCCTTGAGAATGTGAATCTGCACGGTCTGGTCGGCCACCAGGCGCTTGAGGCGCGCGTTCTCCTCTACCACGCGTGGTAGGTCTCTGTGCTGATACGATGCGCCGCACAGACTGCCTTGATCGGACTCCCCGCCTCCGCCTCTCGCAAGATGCCAAATACCTGTTCTTCGCTGAATCGACTTCTCCTCATGTTCTGCTCCTTCTCTCAAGCAGAACTCCAGTTATGTCACGTCGGCCTTTTGGTAGTCAGGCCAAGCCCACTCGAATCCTTCTTCGAAAGGAGCTGGCAACCAAGCGAGATCGAGCTGGTTTTATGAACTGAGCCAGCTAAAACCCACATGCACCTGACCGGCGACGGCGAGTTCTCCCCACTTCCGCTGGCCGGTGATGCGGCCGGTCAGGTCACGAGAGAACGCAAACGTATTTCCAACAACAATGAACAAGCAAAACAAAACATCATGAAAGCAATCATCAGAAAGTATTCAGGAAAAGGAGCCAAAGAATTGATCGACGTTCTGGAACAACGCGCGGCAGAGCTGGACTCAGTCATGGGTTCCGTCGAAGGCCTGGTAACCTACACGCTGGTGCGAAGCGGCGACGGCGGCTTCTCGGTGACTGTCTGCCAGGATCAAGCCGGGCTGGACGAGAGCACCCAAAAGGCGAAAGATTGGATCGCGAAGAACGCCGCTAACACTGGTGTCGCTGCACCGGAGGTAATCGTTGGCAGCGTGATTAAGCACCTGTAACAGACGGCTGAACAAGTGGCTAACCAAGGAGGCCGATAGCACCCACCGACTCCGGACCCGAGTTAGCATGGCCGCAATTCGCTTCGCCAGTAGCCTCAGAATCGGTTTTCCCTGCCAATCTGCTGTCTTTTTGGGGGTAACGGCGAATTGCTCTGGCCAACGTGAGAGGTGGCCAAGAAGAGGCGGCCAAGCGAGAGGCAAAAGAGGCTTTTGCCCAGGCGGCCGAAAGCGCATCCGAGGCAGCTCGCAGTTTTGATCTATCGCGCCCGGAGCTTCCCACGATTTCATTCGCTACCCGCATCAGATCACAGACTAAAAGAGGCACCTGCTATGAGGTCGACCTCGGCGGCCCGACATGCACGTGCCCAGATTTTCGCTCATTCCGACACAGGCTCAAAGAGAGGCACCTGACACGTTGCTGCAAATCTTCGATGCCTACGCTCAGCTTGAACCATCCGGCGGTTGGCCTGGTTGGCTCGGCGCGTTCCTCACCTTGTCCTGGACGCCCATCCTCGCCAGAAGTGGCAAGTGCTGTCCATGACCCAAGGGTGGCTTACTTTCAGGCAGCCCGCGCGTGCGGCTTGATCTGCGCGAGCTGGGCAAACGCTGTGGCAAGAACCGGGTGGCCAGGGGAGAATGGGCGTGAGGAGTTCGGCCCACTTCCCGCTGGCGGCGGCGCATCTCCCTTCGGCTGGTCTGCCGTTCGCGGTCCCCCCCGACGGTGATAACAGCCACCACCTGGGCACTTGTCAGAGTGACACAATCTTCAACTTACTCACAGACACATTGTTACTGCTGATATATGATCTTTCGTTATGTCAGACACCCTCAATTTGATCGAAGGACTCACGCCCGAAGACAAGGAATGGCTCCGGACTAATGGCAATTGGAGGGACATGGCGCCCAATGAAATGCTGATTCGTGAGGGAGAAACCCTGCGGGAAATCTATTTCGTGTTAGGTGGCCTTTTCTCCGTCGGTTCCATGGTCGGCGAGAGTTTTTCCACGGTTGGTCCAGGTGGTATTCTTGGTGACATGTCGCTCCTTACCGAAAAAGCGGCTTCCGCATCGGTCATGGCACTCGAGCCCGGTAGCGCCGTACTGGCAGTTCCGCGCGAGCTTATTGCCGCGCATCTGACGGCTGATCCAGGCTTTGCCGTCCGCTTCTACCGCCTGACAGCTACGCTTTTAAGCGAGCGCCTTAGAGATTTGATTGGCCTATTCATAACGTCACCAGCAATAAAGCCGGACACTAAGACGAGCGCCGTCCTCCAGGGCCCGGTGCGGCTGTTCGACCAGACTCAGCCGGATTTCCAGGAAATTGAACGGATCGTCGATTCCCTACCGGCTCTTTCTCAGATACTCGACGGTCTGCAACACGGCATCAGTGACGGTGGAGCGCTGACCCAAAGAGTGAAAGAACTCAGTGTGGCCACGATGGCAGCGGAGAGTCTGCAACTCCTTTTTGAGGTCGCCAAGGACGAGGGGGTCACCGACCTTGACAAACGTGTCGTTCGGCACAAGCCATCGCTTAGCGCGGCGGAGAAGCAGGGAATCTTGCCAGGCGCATTGGTCCAGAAAACGGTGACGATCCTTATGGAAGGTAGGTTTGTTCTCTGTAGCAGCATTGGGGATCTGAAAATATCGCGCAAACTGTTAAGCGAAATCGGCGGGAAACTTGGCCTCTCCCGGCGCAAAGTTGACAGCTATATCAACCCGGCCGCGTTCATTCCAGAGATTGAGCTTGGCTTGCTCCGCGGAATGGTCTCCACCTTCTTCTCACCGGGGCGGATGACACAACTTTGCATCGTTGTACTAATTACACCATCGTCAAGTCAGCTGCCGGATGTGGCTGTTTCATTGTCGCCATGTGAAAGCGTTTTGCTACCCTGCAGTTTATTCCCGGCGATCGCGAAGAAATATGCTGAGCGCGCTTATCCATATGTTCCCTTCACTTTGTTATCGGTTGATGCAGCCACCAGTGCGTCTTCCGGGCCTGCTTGACGCAATGCGGGGTGTGCAGCGCGCCGGACACTTAGGGTGCGTCCCTGCATATGCCATTCAGGCAGCGCAACTCGGCCTAGCGCTACCGTTGTCGAGATTTGTCGTGCTCATCAAAGGACCGTCGAACTGAGTTGGCATCTGCGCACGGACCTTCCCCCTGTTGTATGTCCTTACGGAGTTCAATGTTCCCCGGCCACAAATATGGCGCTCCTCCGAGCCATCGGACTGATTCGCCTCAGCACGCTTCGCTAGGTCCGTCAAATTGCGGGCGGTTCGCTGGCCATTTGTCAAATCCAATCTACGACTATGCCGGAAAGGTAGTCCAGGGCGGCAAGGAGGGTCACCGTTCCATGCCGGTACTCGTCATGGGGTGCGCGTGCGAATGTGTCCCTGGCGGAGGCAGAGGGCCGAAGCCATCAAACTCCATAAAGACATTCGGCAGTTCGCGCTTGATGATGAGGATCTCTGACCCTTGTGAGATTGGATCTATGCGGTGGAGTAAAATTTGTGGAGCGCCGTTTTGCAATGATGCCGTAGCTTGAAGAAGTGAGAAATCGGTTGCTCCAGATCACGCGCGAATTCAAAACGCAGGTTTCTATTTATAATGCCGCGATTCGGCATCCTCGAACGCCGTGGCTGGCGCGATGGCTACTGGTTGCCGCCATCGCTTACCTTGCGTCACCTATTGATCTGATTCCGGATTTTATCCCTGTCCTGGGACAGTTGGACGATGTAATCATTATTCCTGCCTTGGTCGCATTGGCCGTTCGACTGATTCCCCAGGACGTGCTTGCCGAATGCAGTTGGAAGCCAGCGCAGGCATCGTGATTAGGATCCATGAAGTCGTCCATCCAACGGACAAAAGCTTTCGCGCCGGGGTGAACCAAAATCGCCTGTCGTTACGATCCGGAAGCGGCAACAGGAGTTTCTCCAATTTGTTCTTTGTTATGAAACAAATCAGCGCAGAACTCTCATTGGTCATATAGGCAAAGCGGGTCCCTCCGTGGCAAACGAGGATCCGTTTCGGTACGGGATCTTTCCAGAGCCACTGTCGTGTCCTGTGCGTAACCCACCTCCTCTAGCTTCCCTTCTGGTTTTCTTTTGCCTCGAGTCGAGCAAGGATCCGGGTAATTCGGGCAAGGTAAAGTCCGGTCGGGGCGCGTTGCTTTTCCTCCCAGGAGCGGATTGTCGCAGCACCGATGCCCCACTGTTTCGCGGCTTTCACTCGCGAGAGGCCGTACGCCTTCCGAGCTGCCCTAATGCGTTCATTGATCCGGTTTCCCTCCCTTTCCGAAGAGTTCATTTGCAAACGTGACACCCTACCGTATTGATACTTGTATCAAAGTTTTTTCTCAGGTCCGACCATGAAACTTCACTCCTCGACGCCCCGGTATCTGTCCAGAGATCGTGATCGAAAAGTGAGAGCTGACCTTGCATGCATCGTCTGCTTCGGGACCAACGACGGGGACAGCGCCCGATTCAAGACGTTGTGGCTCAATCCGAAAATCGATGGTGAGCTCGGCGCGACGCTGGTTGACTCGGCGATCTACTCCTGGGATTGCGGCGGATTCACCATGAGCAGGTTAAGGCGCCGTGTTGGTCGAGCGGATGCGCCGAAACGTCAACTGGGTCTATCGGCAGCGCTTGCCGTCAGTGCAGAATCGGAAATCAAGGTGGGTCAGCAAGAAAGCAATCAAGGCGCCGGAATGAGCTTCAACAATCGGCCGGCGTTCATGCACGAAGCATTTGCAAGACTATGAGCAGCATTACCGAACAAGTCCTGATCGTCATGATGGCTGTCTTTGTTGCGGTGGGAATCAGCTTCGTCGCTTTCTGCGACCGGCTCAAAGACTGGCTCTCCGGCATACCCAGGGTTCCCAGAGCGCAGCGAAATGTTGTCAACGCGTGGCGCCTGCGCATGATCGCGAAAGGCCGGGCGACTTGGAGGACCGCTCCTTTGCTCGTGCCTTCCAAGGACGCGTTGGATGCAATGATGGCGGAGATCGCGGAGGAAGCGCAGCGACCCGGCGCCAGAATTGTAACAAAGGCTGATTCGCTTGTGCAGGCATCGCCTAGACCTGAAGCTGAACGGCCGGAAATTCTCTTCGAGAACGGCAAGGCCATCATCCGCCCTCATACGCACCTGCCCATCCCAGTCTCAACAATGCGGCTAACTTTCCAAGATGGCACTGAGTGGGATATCAGTGCTGATGTCGAATTCGCGGGACTGAGCGAGGAAGATTTCCGCAAGGCCTATGCGGCGTTCAGAAAAACTCAAGCGGAACTCCGCGGCATTGAGAATCCGCCTCCGATCAATAGTAAATTTTGGAGCGCACGATGACGCGAAAGGTCGCGTAGCTGCCAGTGGCCAGATTACCTGTCACCCTGACATTCGGTCGCGGTTTGACAAAAGAGCGATCCGCACCGAGGTCGGTTACGACATCACCTTTGAGGTTTACGACGCCAAAGGCCGCCTCCTCGCCTCCAATCGTGTCCAGGAGCTGAAACGTCCGACTCCGCCTATCCCGCCGACGGCTTCGCCCGCAAGAACCTCCCCGCCACTCCCGCGAGGCTCTGTCCGAAGGCGTCTCGCCCTTTGAGGAAGGACTTGTAACAAAGGATACTAAGACCGCAGACCCACCACGCGCCCAAGCGGCCCGACTGCGCATCGCCCGGTCCTCCGCCATCATCGGGATCGTGCTGATCGCGATGGCTGGGATTTCTGCCTTTTACGGGACTCAACTCGCACGCGAGACTTTACTTACTATATAGCGTAGAGTCCGGCCCGCGGGAGTTCGCTTCACTCGCACTCGGAGGCCAATCAAAATTTCATTTTCGTGCTGACCGCCCTTCCTTTACCTTGATTTCTTAGTTTCAGCGGTTCGACTTATTTGGGACTCTTAGTAAGTGGAGACATGCTTACTATGTTCTCATAGACTTTATCGGCTTCCTCACCTGTAAGATGAACAACATCGAGGGGCTCAATACTGAATGTGAGCTCTAAGTGTGAACTGGATGTAAACCTGCCGGTGCGTTTTCGATCATCAAAATGTCGACCTCCTTCCAACGTTAGGATGTCGCCTTCCAATATCTCATCCTTACTTGGCTTGTATTGCATTTTGAGTAGACGAGCTAGATTGTAATATGTGTCCTGGCTAGTAATATAGATTAATTCCATAGCATTGATCTGTAACAATCCAACAGCATGAATGAACCAAGACTCAACCTGCAATCTCAAAACGTGCGCCTTGCCCGAGCGGGCAGTGGGTCAGGCGTTTCGCCGCGTCCGGATGTCTAAAGGTCTAGGGCGCAGCCGCCTCCGCCTCGGCAGGCCGGTGATAGATGCCCATGGCGGTAGCTGCAAGCGCTGGTGGGATTTCGCCCGCTCTTCGCCTTAAAAAACAGGGTTAACACACCTCTAAAAGCGCGCACTCCTTCAGGAGGTTGAGTGCCATGCGTGTATTGATCCCGAAGCGTGTTACGCCAAGTGAAAGCATGGCCCGGACGGCCTCAAAATCCCGGATCCCTCCCGACGCCTTGATCCGACACTTGCCCTGCACGACAGCGTTGATAATCCGGATGTGTGTGAGCGTCGTCGTCTCACCCGTCCAACCCGTACCGGTCTTGACGAACGCCGTACCTCCTTCGACGACGGATTCGCTGCCACGGCGAATCTCGTCATCCGTTAGACGAGAGACTTCGAGAATCACCTTTAGCGGAATGGGTGCGATGATCTCGACGACGGCCTTGATTTCGTCTCGGACGTAGCAAAGGTCGCCAGACTTCAAGCGCCCAAGATTGATCATCATGTCCAACTCGTCGGCACCGGCTTGGACAAGCGAGCGCGCTTCCGCGAGCTTGATCATCGTGGTGTGACCGCCGGAAGGAAAACCTATCGGACCGCCAACAAGGGTCGAGCCGCCGACCGGAATCAGTGACCTTAGCAGTGGTACGAAATGGGGTAGCGCGTGAGCCGCGATGAACCTTTTCTCAAGCGCTAAGGCTGCAAGGCTGCGAATGTCGTCCTGTTGTGGAACGCCTGCACGGCACTGATATCAATCATCTGCGCGAGTTTCCTGCTGGAAAGCTGCAATCTGCCAGACCCGGTCGTCTCCGAGGCATCCTCCCTCATGTGGTCCCTCCGTCTAGACGCAAGACCTGAGATGCAAATTTGAGCCTTCTATCAACGGAGCCCGTGCAACTATGGAGTGATGTAGCTTGTGTGGCACCGCGTCGTCTTGTCGGCATTACCTTCGAATAGCACTCGGTCGGGAACACAACGATAATCTTATTGCACCCGGGATGATCCGCAATCGCGCTTCACGGGAGCTTTCTTGGTTCGTTTACTACCCAGCCCGAAGAAAGGTCTCTTCGCTGAAGTCCACCACGCACCGAGATCTCCTGGTAGGGGCCGCACGTGCTGCTAAACCGGTCTTGATCCTAAAGCGTCAAGGAGATTTTGAACCGCGCTGTCCATGGCGCGATCGATGCTTTCAGGTGTATATCCTCCAATGTGCGGAGACGACACCGCCTTGGGATGTAGGGCTAGCCGCCAGTCCTCGGGAGGTTCGTTGTCGAAGACGTCCAACCCGATGCCCTTGACATGCCCGGAATCCAGCGCCTGTAACATCGCATCGTCATCGATCAATCCGCCTCGAGCCGTGTTGATGACAAAGACTCCTCTTTTCAGTTTTTCGATGTTTTCCCGATCCAAAATGGGACGACCCTCCGGCCCAGGTGGGCAATGCAAACTGATGACATCACTTATCCGCAACAACTCATCGAACGCTGTGTACCGGAAACCCTCTGGAGCGTCTTTCCAGCCGGGTATTGGATCGTAGGCGACGATCTTCATCCCGAAGGCCAGACCAAATCCGGTAACTAGACGCCCAATCTGGCCACAGCCGACGAGACCCAGTGTGCGTCCCTCCAATTCGAAACCCTCGTGACGTTCCCAGCGCTGTGCCTTGATCGAGCGATCACTCTGTGTCAGGGACCGAGCGATGCAAAGAATCAATGCCATCGCGATCTCAGCAACTCCGCGGGCGTTGGCTCCCTGAGCTCGCAAGACTTTGATCCCGAGCCGCTCGGCAGCAACGAGGTCAATGGCATCGGCGCCGGTACCATTGCGGCTGATGACTTTCAGGTCTTTGGCAGTCTCCAGCACCGACGCGGATACTGTTTCTACTCCTGCTAAATAGCCTACGCAGCCAGGCAAATACTGGAGGAGATCCTCCTCGGCCGGAAGAACTCCAGGACGGGAAAAAACGACCTCAAACCCTGCCTGTTTGAGCGCTGCCAGGGAAGGATGGCCGCTCTTGGTTGCAGAGCGAGGTGTAACCAGAATGCGCTTCATTTCGTAGCTCGTTGTTGTCTCCTTGGCAGAGCCTTCTTGGAACTTAGCGTCTTAGAAGAACTTGCCCGCATTAGGAAAAAGCAACCGCATAGATCCTGCGGGTCTTCATCTCCCAAATGAAAGGATTCCCGCTCTCCGATTTAACAAAAAATTTCGCACGAGAAAAGGCCTTAGCGCACTTCTGCGGCTATTTGCGATATCCGCTCGAACTGCGGACCTCTGGTGGGGATTTCGACGTCGCAGACTTCAGCGATGACTCTCGTCCAGCCATGGATGAAATAACGCCAGCCGTCTTCGACGTGGATCTGGCGGATTTGCTCTTGCGCGCGCGCCTGGTCGAGAAAAACGAGATTGCCCCGATAGTTAAACTCCCAGGCGTAGCCGTTCTGAGGAAAGTCTGCTCTGTCCGTGATCGGCGATCCCTGCACGTCCTTACCCAGGCCCGTGGCGTTTACGACCAGAGACGCCGGAGAGAGCTTGTTCATCAGGGCATCGTTGTCGGTGGCTTGCGTCACGTGGTGATATTCCACCGGCGTGGATGGAGTAAGTTGATGATGAATTTGCTCGATTTCTTCAAGACGTCCGGCGTTTCGATCGCTCACCAGGATACGCGAGGGACGATTGAGACCCCGCTTCGGTTCGAGCATGTAGGTCGTCAGCGCGATGCTTGATCCTCCAGCGCCGAAAATCAGTGCTTCAGCGTTCGAATTTTGCCAGTGATTTTCGGGCAGGAACGCCTCCAGCGAAAGCCCAGAGCTGATTGGGTCTTTGGCGTGACCCCGCAACTTTCCGTTACGCTTCGAGATGGAGCTGATTTCGCCGGTGAGCTGCGCATAGTAATCCAACTCCTCGAAGAAATCGCGACACGCCTTCAGCAGATCAATTTTGTGCGTCGTGACCAGCCCGCCTACAGAGTTGGCATCGTTCTTGATGAATTGGACTACTTCGCGATAATTTTCGGCGTCGTCATGGAGCTGGAGATCGACGCCTTTGATCAGGACATCGCCCAAGCCGAGGTGACTCGCCCAGGCAGGGAACACGCGCATGATCGAGGACTTTGCCGTGGTTACCCCGATAAAATAGAAGGTGGGCTTGGTGGCAGGAGTGTTCATTGATGAGTTCTACGCGACAACAGCGCTGAACACAGTAAGGACGCGGAAAAGAACTGGCGGAGGAAGAGAGCTCATAAGCTGGAAATCTGCGATGCGCACGGCCAAACATCCGCAGGTTAATGCCAGAATCGACGTGCGCAATATCACTAGCTGTTTGATTTTTTACAACAACGATCTTTCGCCGTGACGCTTGACCGATGGTTAGACTTTGGAGAGTTGATCCTGCAAAGAAAATCGCCCCTTCGGATTGCCCCCGATGCGCAATTTCACTACCATCTGAAGCTTTTGCAAGCTGTCCCATTTTGGCAGTTCATCAAATCTTCCTTTCCCATATGTCGCCTCTCTTCGATCCTGAACTCGGCCGTCGAATTTCTGACTGTGGTATCGTCGCGGTGTTGATCCTCGATCGCGTCGAGGACGCGGTGCGGGTTGCCCGCTCGTTAGCGGACGGTGGCGTCAACGCCATTGAACTTACTTTTCGGACCCCGGCGGCTCTCGAAGGTTTGAAGGAAGTGCGCGCAGCGGTTCCCGATATGATCGCGGGTGCCGGAACGATCCTGACTCCCGATCAAGTGCGATTGGCCAAGGAAGCGGGGGCGCACTTTGGCGTGGCTCCCGGAATGAACCCAAGGGTGCTTGCGGCTGCGCGGGAAGCGGGTCTCTCGTTTGCACCCGGAATCGCGACGCCGAGCGATATCGAAGCGGCACTTGAGCACGAATGCCATTTGTTCAAGTTTTTCCCAGCAGAGCCCTCGGGAGGCCTTTCCTACCTGAACGCGATTGCGGCGCCGTACCTCCAGCTCGATATCAAGTTTATGCCTCTTGGGGGGCTCAACCCGGCAAATATGGCCTCCTATCTTCAAGATCCGAAAATTGCCGCCCTCGGAGGTTCGTGGTTGGCTCCGCGAGACTTGATCCAGGCCGGTTCCTGGCAAGAAATTACCGACCTCGCCACCTCAGCTGCGGCGACGATCAGGTCGGTCCGCCGCCAAGCCTTGACCGTAATGTAAGGGTGCGCTCGCTCTCGATTACCTCTCAACCGGACGGCACGCGGGCCCTTTGGAACATCCCTCAAGTTGATGGAGTTGGCCTGGCGTGGCTCGGTCAGGCAGGATTTGCCTTGCGGTCCGAGGGTTTGCGCATCTTGCTCGATCCCTATTTGTCAGATTGCCTGGAAAAGAAATATCGGGGCACCAAGAATCCCCATGAGCGCCTCATGGCTGCTCCAATCCATTTGCACGAAGTTGAGCGACTCGATTGGGTGCTTTGCACGCACCAGCACAGTGATCACATGGATCCCGAGGCGCTGCCCATTTTGGCGTCCAGATCTCCGAAATGTCGATTCATCATTCCGAGGGCGAGCCGGGAGCATCTTTTAAGCCTGGATGTCCCGGATAAGCAGATCGCGGGTATAAACGCGTGGGAGAGGATGTTGCTCTCCTCCGAGTGCTCGGTTGAAGCGATTCCTTCGGCACACGAATCGCTCGAGGAAAACGAACGCGGAGAATACCGTTACTTGGGCTACGTTATCCGGCTTGGCTCGATTACACTTTATCATTCCGGGGATACGATCGCTTATACGGGGCTTGCCGAGCGAGTGAAGGCGCATCAAATCGACCTGGCTCTCTTACCCATCAACGGACGGGGCAAAGGTGTGCCTGGGAATTTCACTTTCGATGAGGCCATCCAATTCTGCCAGGACGCCAGAATTCCTTACCTAATCCCACATCACTTCGGGATGTTCGCTTTCAATACGGTCGATCGTAGGATCATCGAAGCCTCTGTCGCAAAAGTTGCTTCCCCCTTGTGCCTCTTACCCGCAATCGAGAATTTCTGGGTTATCAACTAGCACTGCGTGGCTCTGAGCTGCCTACTTCGCTCGATTTTTCAAGCAACGGACCGGCTTAACACCGACCAAGTTTCGCCGGATGAATCGCAACCGAGAGAGCAGCGTAGATCGATCAACAGCCGGAGATCATTTCATTCCCTCCCGCCGCTGATGGTCGCGAATTCCCTCGGCCTTCTGCATTCCGACGGTAAGAACCTGTTCAGCGCTTGAACAGTCAGGCGAAAGTGAGGGGAAGTTTATCGAGACGATCATAGAATTGTTGACTCGTCTCGTGGAGATCATCGAAGAGCTCGCCCATCTTCTCGTATGTCTCCATCCATTGAGGATTGGGGTTTATCTCGGGCCCCACCTCAACGCACCGCGCAACTCCCTCCTCCAAGTTAGAAAAGGTGCCATTGGCAACCCCGGCAAGAATCGCGCATCCCACGACACCGCATTCCGCGTTCTTGACGACCGCGATCGGACAGCCATAGATGCTCGCTTTTATTTCCAACCAAAGACGCGTTTTCGCACCACCGCCGCTGGCCACTAAGCGATCCATTGGGTGTCCTGCCGTTTTCATGAGGCGAAGGTTGCGCCGAGCCGCGAAGGCCACCCCTTCCAGGACCGCGCGGTGCAGGTGAGCGATGCCGTGACCACTCGTCAGGCCGAAGAATTGTGCTCTGGCGTTCTGATGAGGGCCGAGTCGCTCCCCATTGAGGTACGGCACGAAAAGTAAATGGTCCGAACCGGCGGGAGCCGATTGGGCGAGATCAACAATCCGTTCGTAAGGATATTCGTTTTGATGGAAGGCGCGCCGTGCCCAGCGCATGGCATCTCCCCCTGCGTCCAGGATCGTGAAAGCGTTCCAATTTTGACCGTCAACGCTCATGACGTTTGTGATTGTTGGATCCAAGGTGGGATGATTCGTGCAGAGTGTCACCAGTGTCGAAGTGCCGGTAGAATCTGAACCGGTCCCCGGGCGAAAAACGCCAGAGCCGAGCAAACTCGCGGGAAAATCTCCAACACCGGTGACGACCGGAGTTCCCTCTAATAGTCCTGTTTGGTCGGCCGCTTGCCGGCTTACTTCGCCAACAAACTCTGCCGGGAGCTTTAGCGGAGGAAGGAGGTCGTGATTGAGCTCAAGGAGGTCTGTGATCTTTCGGCTCCAGCCGTTTTCCTGGTAACTAAAGAGAAAGCTGCAGGACGCCTCCGGGAAGTCGATGGCACGTTGATTCGTCAGCTTGAAGTTGATGTAATCCTTCGGCATGAGCAACGTCGCCGCTCGCTGATACGCTTTCGGATGGTTCTCTTTTATCCAGACCAACTTGAAAGCTTGCCACGCTGATGCAGGCGGGTTCGCGGTAATCTTCAATAGCTCGTCAACCGCATGCTCTTGCTCGAAACGCGCGACGAGATCACGGGTACGCTTGTCATTCCAAAGAGGAACTGCATTGAGCACTAGCTCTCCACGCGCATCGATCAGAACGGTCGCATGCATCTGACCGCACGCTGCGACCGCGACAATTCGGCCGGGCGCGTCGCTGCGAGATTTCAAGACGGCCCGCGTCGTTTCGACCGTTCCTTCCCACCACAAGCTGGGCTTCTGCTCAGCCCAACCGGGGCGGGGTACAATTTGAGCATGTTCTTTGGCCTCGAACGCCAGAATTTGGCCGTTCGCGTCGACCAACGCGGAGCGAACGCTTCCGGTGCCCACATCAATGGCCAGGAACAAATCTCGCGAGCTCATGGGAGATCAATCATGAGCAACAGCTTCAACCATACGCACTGCGGGAGCGCAAGCTGAGGAAGCTAGAACCACCAATCTGTCTTTGGAGCGTAGGGATCTGAAAAAACGAAAACCGCGAGCGCAAAGCGAGCACCTGTTCAGCGTTCATTTGTCGGCGTCGACACAATTGCCAATGCTCCACCAAGCTGGTTCAGCCCCTCACCAGCAGGTGTATCCGCCGTCCACCACAAGATTGCTGCCGGTGAAGAAGCTGCTCCCGTCCGAGGCAAGAAAGACGACCGCGGCTGCGACCTCGCGCGGTTCCCCGACCCGTCCCATGAACTTCAGCCAATGATCACACCAGTCAGTTCGAGACATGCCCATCTTGGTCAGCTCCGTTCCGATATATCCTGGGATACAGAATTGACACGCACGCCGCGCTTGGCCCATTCGCTGGCCAGCGATTTCGTAAGCAGGATCACCCCGCCTTTGGAGGCATTATAAGCCGATTGCGGTTGTGGGGTGTTCGAAACAATTCCCGACATGGAGGCGGTGTTGATTATGCTGCCCTTCCTTTGCCGAAGCATGATCTTGCCGAACTCGCGGCAACAGAAGAAAACTGCATTGAGGTTGACGTTAATTACCCTTAGCCAATCTTCATCAGAACAATCCTCCGAAGGGACGTTCACGCCGATGCCGGCGTTGTTGAACGCGATATCTAAGCGGCCGTATTTTTCCTGAACCTGATCAGCAACCTTCTTGACTTCTTCAGCCTTCGTCAAATCCGCTTGAAAGAAAGGTGTCTCGAGTTCCCTGGCAGCCTCTTGCCCTAGCAGAACCGCGACGAGGATGATGATACCCTTGACAACCTCTTGATCGCGCAAACGTCGGCACTTCGGTCGGTATAACGGGGACGGTAGGACGGTCTGGTAATCTCTCCGGCTACTTATATCGAGTTAGCTCCGGCATTCCGTCCGAACTTCGCGATATCGATTGATCTCCAAACGCGCGAGCGCCGCAGGAATCGCGCACCACCAGGCGGCAGTCTAGAAGTATCTCACGGGTGGGTAGGTTAGGCGTGGAGAGCCGTTCCAGCATCGCTGCGGCGGCGGCAACTCCTATATCATGGCACGGTTGGTGTATGGTTGTAAGAGGCACCGGCAAAAGATTTGCGTATTGAACGTCATCGAAACCAACAATTCTGACATCTTGTGGAATTTGGTAGTTTAGGCCGATAAGGCTTTGCATGACGTGGCCCGCGGTGCGATCGCTTACACAGACGATGGCGTCCGGCTTTTTCCTCTCCATCAATTGAGCAATCTCATGGGCGTCGTCGCTGCCGAGTGCCTGGAGTAAAGAGGAATCGAAAGGAAGGCCAGCGCGAAATAACGCGTCCCGGTAGCCGGCGACCCGCGATTCGGTAGTCTGCGAGGCGTGTCGAGACGCCACAAAGGCGATGCGACGGCAGCCGAGTTTAAGCAAGTGATTGGTGGCAAGGTAGCCGGCGTACCGATGGTCAATCGAGACGAGATCATGCGAACTGCGTTCCGGATACGGCAAGAAACTGCGGTCAAGTAGCGCGATCGGAATACCGGCGTTTTCCAACAGTGACACCACAGCTCGATTCGTTTGGTCGTTCGTTGCGGTCAAGTCCAAAGGGGCGAAGAAGACCCCCGGAACCTTCTGAATGATAAATTGACGGCAAAGCTCCAGCGTTTGGGTTTCCTTTTCCTTCGGACCTGGCGCGATGTTTCCCCATAGCAATGCGTGCTTATGGGATTGGAGGTATTCAGCGATACCTTGGCAAATCGGGCCGAAAATCTCGGCGTCCTCCAAGTCAGGAATCAGTGATCCGAACAAAAGATTTGTCTTTTTCGCGGTGATGTCAGCGACGTAAGTACCTGATCCTGCACGACGTTGTATTAACCCCTTGTGCTGCAACTCGCGCAGCGCGCGCACGACGGTGATCCTTGAAGTTTCAAATTGCTCAAGCAGGGCCGTTTCGCTCGGAAGCTTCTGACCGGGCGAATATCGGCCGGAGAGAATATCCTCTTCAATCGACTCGAGCACTTGCTGATATTTCGGAGGTCGCGGCATCATGGAGAAGATAATATATCAGGCTTCGCAGCGTTTCAAGGGTGAAACGGACGATCTAGCGCTTTTGGCAGGAGAGAGTCGGCCTCACTTGGCTCAATTCTTCCGCTGAGCTTAATATATTACTTGACGCCATATATAGCCTATATAAATATATCTATATTAGCCACAAGTCAATATGTTAATTTATGACGGTTTGCATCCATTGCGCGCCACGAGTCAAATTCCGCGCCTCAACATCGCGGAAGGGCATTCTCATGAGCATGATGAACTCTGCTTAATCTCAGCGGGCATGCCCATCGTTAGGCACGCTGGCAGTGAGATTCGAGGCGAAGCCGGAACCCTGTTCCTTTTTACGCAGGGGGAGGCACATGGCGTCTGGGACGTTGGAACCACCGTCGCGCGCATCTGGTCGCTTGAGTTTCGCATCAACTCTCAGGTTAGGGCCGAATTCCACGATCTGTTTGAGCGCTCGCCTGAACGGCGAATGCTCAAGCTTTCCGCCGACCAACAACAGCGATTTTGCAATACCTGCAAGAAGATCGCCTTTGAAAAAATCGCTTTGCAGAAAGGAGGAAGCTTTGCCCCCGCTCACGCGACCACCGCTGCGTCTGTCTTGCTGGCTTTGCAACTGATCGATGTCGCGCGCTGGTTCTCAATGCATTCTGAGATAGATCTTGTGGAAGGCCGGGAGAAGGTGGACCGACCATGTTTTGAACTGCGGCAGCAGATCTATCGGCATGCGTCTCTCTCGACCTCTCATCGACCGATGCTCTTCAATTTGAATCCCCGCCACGATTCGGTGCGTCACCGATTCCGGAAGCTGTTTGGGATTTCCCCGCGTGGGTTGCTGGTCCGGCTTCAAGTGGATCGGGCCAAGGAGTTGTTGCTCACCACCGATCTCTCGGTCAAGGAAATCGCCTTCGAGCTCGGCTATGGATGGCAGCAGGATTTTACCCGTGCATTTAAGAAGTGTGCCGGCATGAGCCCGAGCCAATGGAGACAGTGCGCCGGCGATCCGTTGTCGGCGGGAAGATCTGAGGCGGTGCTTTCCAAAACTGCGATGCCAATTTCCGAAACGGCTCGGAGACCTGATTTGCTCAGCGCGTAATGCAGGGCTTAGCATCAGGCAATCTCCCAATACCCCTAACATCCACCCTGATAAAACGTCAGAATAAGATGAAACGCTTGTTAACAGCATTTGCAGCTTGGGCCACCATGATGACTTGGACGATGGCTCAGAACGTCGGAGTAACCATGATGGCTTTCGACGATCAATTCCTCACCAATCTTCGAGGTGCCATCGAGGCAAAGGCGAAGGAAGCCGGCGTCAACGTCCAATTTGAGGACGCTCAGGGCGATATCGGCAAACAGCTCAGCCAGATACAAAACTTCATTGCCAAGAAGGTTGATGCAATCGTGGTGAATCCCGTCGACAGCTCCGCGACGGCGCAGATGACCAAGCTGGTCAAAGCCGCCGGCATCCCCCTGGTTTATGTCAACATCCCGCCCATCGAAGAACTGAAGCCCGGCGAACCGGTCGTTTACGTCGGATCCGACGAGAAAATTTCGGGCAATCTCGAGGGCGAGGGGATTGCCAAGCTGCTCAACGGCAAGGGAAATGTCGTCATTTTGATGGGCGCCCCTGCAAGCCAGGCCTCCGTTATGCGCACCGAGGGCGCTGAGAAAGTTTTTGCCCAACATCCAGGGATCAAAGTCGTGGGAAAGCAATCGGCCAACTGGCAGCGAAACGAGGCCATCGACCTCATGAACAACTGGTTGGTCGCCGGGACACCGATCGATGCCGTTTGCGCAAACAACGACGAAATGGCGATCGGGGCAATCATCGCCCTCCAGCAGGCTGGCAAGGATCCCAAGAAAATCTTTATCGGCGGTGTTGACGCAACCCGCGACGCGCTCGCGGAAATGGAAAAAGGCAACCTGGCCGTAACCGTCTTCCAGGACGCCAAGGGACAAGGCAAGGCGGTGGTGGAGTCTGTCCAAAAGCTTCTCAAGAAGGAGAAGTTTGAATCCCCCTACGTCTACGTTCCGTTTGAGCCGGTTACGAAAGAAAATTACAAGGAGTATCTCCAAAAGCTATAGCGAGAGCGGAAACGAGCATCTCACAGGCATTAAAGATGGTCAGTCTATTGGCGAGCAATTGCGCGCTACCGACGACCTGAAGTTGCTTCGGAGCTTCGCAAATTTGAACGGAAAATGATCGGGATCGCCTTAATGGGGGCAGGTCGCATGGCCCGAGTGCATGCCAAGGCCATTGGTCCCGCTGGAGGAAGACTCGTCACTGTTTACGACGTCGTCGAGTCGGCGCCAGTTCTCTAGCCTGCGACGGCAAAGCAACAGTGGCGCGCAGTGTCGAGGAGGCCTTACAGCATCCTGAGGTCGATGCCGTTCTGGTGGTGACCTCGTCGGACACACATGTCGACCTCATACTCCGAGCGGTTAAGGCCGGAAAGGCCGTCATGTGTGAAAAGCCGCTCGCGCCGAGCCTATCGGACGCCCAGGGGTGTTTTGATGTCTTGGGCGCTCGGGCAAGCAACGTCTTCTTAGCGTTTAATCGGCGTTTCGATCCCGGGCATGCGGCGCTCAAGAAGGCGATCGACTCAGGTGAAATCGGCAGCCTCGAGCAACTAACGATCACCCGCCGCGATCCTGCTCCGCCGCCCCTCGATTATATCCCGAAGTCAGGCGGACTCTTTCGAGACATGATGATCCACGACTTTGGTATGGCGCGGTGGATACTCGGTGAAGAGCCGGTCAGCATCCATAGCCGTGGCAGCTGCCTGGTCGACCCTGAGATCGGTAAGCTTGACGATATCGACACGGCTTGCGTCACCATGGTCACGGCGAGCGGCCGCGATTTTGAATTCGCGGCGTGCGGTTTACGGATACGGCCAACGGATTGAGGCCTTCGGCTCCGCTGGCATGGTCATCTCGGACAATCCGAGAGCTACTGGCATAACGAGATATTCAAGCACGAGCTTCGGGGCACCGGATCGAATTTTCACGCTCAACATGGACCGTTACGGCGAGGGCTACCGGATGGAGATTGAAACATTTCTTGGCTGTGTAGCCGCGGGCAGACCACTCCCGGTAAATGCCATCGGGCTTCGCGCAAGCTATTTGGCGGAGGCAGCTGGAGCGTCTTTTCGGCTCGGGAAGGCGATCGAACTCAAGAGCAATTGCGAAGTGACCTGGCATGATTGACGAATTCATCGCAAGGAGACCAAACGCTGAAAAGTGAAGCCGCGACGGGCGAGCAGCAGGGACTTGAGTTGCTGTCCAAACGTCCAGTCCGCGAACCGGTGCACGCTTCGACCGGCGTGCCCATAGATCGATGGTACCCGCCATTTGCCTTGACCCCTTGTATCCCGGCCTGCTCACAGAAGAGAAAATTCCACGCATTGCCGCGGCTGGTTTTCGGAATCACTCTGACGCGGCGTCGTTGAGGCCCGAAGATGTCGGGCTCCATGTCTTCACTGGTTTCACTCGGAGCCTGTTTTGACCGCCATATGGCGGCGATGAAACCGGCCTCGTCGAGCTAACCTTGAGAATAGGCTTGCCCCCAAATCATCAACTCAACGATGAATAGCCGGTCACGAAGTGAGCAGCTATCATTGCTACGATGCGGCGGGTGCATACCGCGGCGGCGAGTTCCCCGGGGACGCAGTCGGACTGAAAGAGTGGCGCATGTTGATCGAGCGCCTGAGCGGGCTGGAAGAGCCGGGTTCAGACAGCGACGATAGGGATCCGCTGTCCGACCTTCGGGTGCTCCATGGCCAGAGGCGCGGGAACCTCAACCTACCCTGCCCGCGGGTCTTCATCTCGCATCGGCGAAGTGACACGGATGAGGCGTTGCGGGTCGCCTGGCTGGCAAACGCGGAAAGATTCGATTACTGGCTCGACATCCTCGATCCACAAATCGCCGCGGCCAGCATCAATCCACATCTCACGGCCTACCAAAGCGCGATCCTCCTTGCGGCGATCATTGAGATGGCATTGCTCAACTGCACGCACGTCCTTGCCGTCATGACGCAAAATGTCCGCGGCACAATGTGGATGCCGTACCAGTACGGCCGGGTAAAGGATTCAGCGCTGATTGGTCTCCGGGCCGCCGGCTGGTTTGATGGCGGTTGGAACATCCCGAATACTCCGGAATATTTTCATCTTGGTGTTAAACATCAGTCCGACAGCGACGTCAGTCGCTGGTTGAGAAATGAATTTGTTCGATGGCCGAAACCAGGCGCGTCCGCCTGCCCATCCAAACGTTGGCCTTTTACGGAGGCTCCGGCACCGCTGCCCGGTCCGTAGGGGCGGGCGTCCGTCTCTATCACTCACTCGACAGCGAAACTTCAAAGATTGGGTCGCCCCCGGCAGCAATGGCGTCCGCACCTCAAACGGAGCGATGGGCGGACGCTCAGTCCTCGCCGAATCGGTCTTCCGCGGGTAAGTTGGCTTTACGATGAAACTAAGCCGAATTTTGGAAACCGCGCTCTACGCGCCGAATCTTGACGAGGCTGCGGCGTTCTATGCGAAACTTCTCGACCGCAAGCCCCACCGTGAGGACGTCGGACGCTATTCGTTCTTCAAGCTCGATGAAGCCATGTTGCTCCTATTCAACCCAGAGGCGACCTCGGTCGACAATCAGGGGATTCCACCCCATGGAACTCGCGGGCCCGGACACCTCTGCTTTCAGATTGAAGAGGAGCAAACAGGGGCCTGGAAATCGCGCCTGCTGGAGCTTGGGATTTCGATTGAGGTCGAGCACACCTGGCCGAACGGTGCCAAATCCCTCTATTTTCGCGACCCGGCCGGTAATAGCGTCGAACTGGCTCCGTGGAAAATCTGGAGCTGATGCGACTTAGATTTGCCGCAAAGAGACCGTCACGCTTCCACAGAAATCGACCGACCCGTCGTGCCCTTTCTTTCAACCTGCCGGACGCTTTGTCGGGTCGGAGTTAAGGACAGGCGTCTGGCATCAGCTCCCCTGCAACCTGGGACACGCGCGGAATGCTTGAAAGCTTCTCAGGGATTATTTTGCGCCTGTTCTGCAAAATGATCTCTGATCTTGGTGTAAATTCCATCGAGCACACTCGGAACCTTCATCATTCCCAGACGAGCAGCGGCGTGTTCCGCATATTGAGTGTTCGAGTCGCCCGCATTCCACACAGCAGAGAATTGATACGCGGCGAGCGCGTCCACGACAGCCGTGTCGGGACCATAATGTCCGACTTCCAAGAGAAACCGATTTAGCGTTATGTCTTCTTTGGCCTCGAGGTTGGCGACCACCGACGGATGCCATTTCCGTGCATTTGTGAGCGAGTAATGCGTATCGAAGCGCACCGTGACCGGTGAATCCGGCGGCAGTGAGATACTGTATCTGCCCTCTTCGTTCGTGTATTCGTGGGTTACCTCATAGTCACGATACACGGTCACCCTGATCATGTGAATCGGCGCCTCATTAAAGCCACGCACCTGCCCGGATATGGAAATGACTTCAGCCATAACGTCTCTTGGGTTCCGTCAACGACACATCCAATCAGTAGCTGAATCCGGCAGATACGGACAGCAAAAATTTGCGCACCATAGGGGAACGGGCGGCAAAGGAGGCCCGAAGCCACGTTCTCCGGATTTCCGTCACGGAATCAATGCGCCACGTGGTTCGGAATGCCTCGTCAATCCGGACAGAGCTTCCACCCGCTCCAAACTTGACTTACGGAGCCCGCTTCCGCACGGTCCCTTATCGAGAGGCTCCCTGGGAACGCCTCGAAGTTACGCAGCCGTGATACCCGAAAAGCGACTTCTTTTTCAGTGTGGACCGAGACCAGTTCACTGGGCTCAGGTGATTTTCATCCGACCGGCGTCGGCGGGAAGGGGATTCCGGACAGCCATCCCAAGCCCTTCGTTAGGGTCTTGCGCCCCAACTTTCCGTTACCGAGGGATTGAATGAGCAGCGAGCAACGCAAGGCGCCGTTGGCTCCCGAATCAAGCGATGCGCCCGATTATGGGATCAAATACGAAAAGCTCGGGAGCGATCAATCAGTAGCGCAGCTCCGGCAGAATGAGGAACTGCCACCGGGGAGCATTTTCACGGTTAATCTGCCGGAACTGGCCCATCCGATCTCAATGCGGGCGGGCACTTCCGATCTCTGGGTTTTCGATCAGATTTTCTTGTATCGGGAGCTGGAGACCGACTTCGGACAGGATGTGGCGTTCATTATCGACGCCGGAGCGAACATCGGTTTGACATCGGCATACTTGGCCAACCGCTTTCCGAACGCGCAGATCCTGGCGTTGGAGGTCGATCGTCAAAATTTCGAGTTGTTGACTGCGAACACGCGGCAATATCCCCTCGTCACGCCCCTTTTGAAGGGTCTATGGCATCGCCGGGCAACCCTGATGATCGACAACCCGGAGGAATATTCCTGGGCATTTACGGTTTCCGAAGTTGTCCAGAAGGAAAGCTCAACCGTGGAAGGGATCGGTGTCGCGGATTTGCTTCGCGACTTCGGTTGGGAACGGGTGGACGTGCTCAAGATGGATATTGAAGGGTCGGAGCTGGAAGTTCTGTCCCACGGCACCGAAGCGTGGCTCGATTTCGTGCGCGTCTTGGCCGTTGAATTTCATTTTCAGCGGATCGGTTGTTGGGAGTTATTCTGTCAGATCAGGGATCAGAGCCAGTTCGCGTTGAAATGGTGCGGTGAATACGCCGTCCTGTCTCGAATCGTGGGGGCGAGCTAGCTCCCTCACGCTTCGAAGGCGCTTAGTCGAACGGGGATTTGCTTTGGCCACCTAAAAGAATTGGCCTGCCGAGAAGGCGTTTGCCTATGATGAACGCCTTCCCTTTGAAGACAGATTGTCCAGCCAAGTTCTGCAAACAGCGGCGGCCAGGGGCACTTCGCGCCTGCTTGTTTCACTGCCTGACGGCTGGCGTTGCCGCCCTTCTCGAAATGTGAGGATGCCTGAGGAGAGGGTGCAGTTCAGGCGTGCGGAACTGGCGGATATTGCTGCCCTCCTTCGGCTGCAGGCCGATTACTACGCTGAGGACGGCTATGTCCATGACGAGGGGAAGGCGCGCCGGGCGTGGGAGATCTTCCTTTCTGACACGAGCCTGGGACGCGCATGGGCAGTTGATTCCGCAGCAGGACTCGTCGGCTACGTCGTTGTTACGCTCGGGTATAGCCTTGAGTACCTCGGGTTTGATGCGTTCGTCGACGAGCTATACCTCGTTCCGGCGGCGCGTGGTCAGGGACTCGGTCGCAAAGCCCTCAGGGTTGCGGAAACCGCCTGCGCCGAACTTGGGGTGAACGCTTTGCACCTGGAGGTCGAGCCGGGCAAGACTGGCGCACAGGAACTCTATCGCCGCATGGGCTTCGTAGGCAGTCAACGCACGTTAAATGACGAAGCGGCTGAGGCGGCTCGAGGAGTAGCCACCGGTTGCCAAAGGAAACCGTTGAAACACCCGCGCGCGTCGCGCTTGCGCCTTCAGGTGGGTAGATTCCCGCCTCGCCAGGAGGCCAATTGTCCGCGGTGCCGGCCTCGTCGCGGCTGCCGAATCGAAGAGGAGCCGACTAATCGGCCACGACCAAATCCCTGCACGCGCTCGACAACATGCCGGCCGCCTTGCGCGCCGCTCCGCGGACAACTTCTGCGAGTGAGGGATGGATATAAATGAGGTCTACGAGCGAGTGGATATCATTGCGCCATTTCATGACTGGAAGGACGGCGTGGAGGAGCACGGACGCCTGATACCCGACGATGTGGCAGCCAAGGATCTTGTGCTCGGGTGAGATGAGGAACTTGCAGAGACCGTATTCTTCTTTTACCGCGCGGCCCTTGGTGGAATTGAGAAAAGGATAAGACCCGGAGACGTAGGGCGTATTCGTGCTTTTCAATTCATCCTCGGTCGCACCGACGCCGGCAATTTCGGGCAGAGTGAAGACAGCGTGCGGCATCGGGCCGTAGTCGATGGGGTCTCGCGTCTTGCCTGTGAGAAGTTGGGCGAGATATTCGCTCTCGAAGTTGGCAGCATGCGTGAACATATAGCGGCCTGCGATGTCGCCCATTGCGTAGACGCCTTCGACGGGCGTGCCCAGATGGTCGTCGGTCTCAATGAAGCCGCGCGCGTTGGGTTTCAGCCCCGTTTTCTCTGCGCCGATATCATCGCTGTTTGGCACGCGGCCGACGCAATAGAGCAGCGCCTCGCTGTGGCGCTCGGTTGCCGTGCCGTCGGCGTGTGCAATGGTAACGCGGTGAACCGTGCCGTCGTGCGCGGCGGAAGCGATAGTCGAGTTGAAAGTAACCGGCACTCGGGACGAAAAGCCCTTTATGAAAATCGCGCGAACCTCATCGTCCTCGCGGTCGAGCAGTTGATCTCGACGGACGACGAGCAAGGTATCAACGCCCACGCCGTGGAAAAAATGCCCCAGCTCGCACGCGATATAGCCTCCTCCGACGATGGTAATCGATTTGGGCATTTTGCGAAGCTTGAAAACGTCATCGCTGGTCCAGTACGGCACATCGAGGGTGGGGCGCTTTGGCCGGCTGCCGGTGGCGAGAACGATCCGGTCGGCGGAGATCGTGCCGCCTTTTACCGCCAGCGTCCGGTTGGAGACGAAGGCGGCGTTGTCGCGATAAAGCGCGACATTCTTTCCAAGCGCTTCTCTGAGAATGCCGTCGTATTTGCCGGTGAAGTCGGACGTGTCGCGGAGGATCGCGTCGGGGTTGGGAATGCGCAGACTCGCTTCGAAGCCAAACCGCCTCGCGTCGCGCGTGTGTTCCGCGGCGTCAGCATAGCCAATGAGCAGTTTCGACGGAATGCACCCTCGGTGCGGGCAGGTTCCGCCAAGGGGACCGCGTTCCACGAGGGCGACATTCATCCCGGCCGCGCCGCATTCGATGGCAGTTGAGATCGCGTTGCCGCCGCCGAAGACTATGAGGTCGTAATGCTTGTCTTCCATGCGAGATTCATCGCAGTGCAGCCGTCTCCTTACAAGCGAATCGAGTCGTTAACGGGCCGTAGCCCAAACCATCCGGAACTCGGACAATGAGCGATCCATCGGTATGAGGGAGGTCATCTTGATCGGTTCCGTCGCGATGCTGATGACGGGATGCATCGTGCCATTTCCCTCTTCTTCCGGCTATGACACCGCGCGGGCCGGGCCTCCGCGATATGGCGATGGCCCCTACTACGGTGAAGGTCCATTCTATGTTGACAGACCGTATGGCGACGATGGCCCTTACTATAATGAGAGGCCAGATTACGATGAGGCCCGCTATTACGCCAAAAGGCGATACTTCGGCGGAGACCGATCCCGTTACCGCAGTAACTACTATTCCGGTAACAACTACTACCGTGACGGTGACGAACAGGACGAAAACGACCATCGCAAAGGGCAAAAGAGCCGGAAGGACAAGCGAGACAAGGACGACAAGCGAGACAAGGACGACAAGCGAGACAAGGACGACAAGCGAGACAAAGACGGCAAGCGAGACAAAGACGACAAGCGAGACAAAGACGACAAGCGAGACAAAGACGACAAGCGAGACAAAGACGACAAGCGAGACAAAGACGATCGAAGTGACAAGGGCGACAGGCAGGAAAAGGGGAACAAGAAGCATGACGACTAGCGAAACAACGCAGGTGGCTCTGCGCCATCAATTCGAGGCGGGCCGCCTCAACGAGCGGTTTCTCTTTGCCCTCTGCGGCGATAAATACTGCCCGGCCGCGCCCTTAGTTCTTGTTTTTTTCTTCGAACGACACTCGCACTCGCGTCTCGTCGCCGCGCCGCACCGGGCTCACGTCAAACTTGCGGCCCTCGGCCTGTGAGCTTCCCCAGACTTGCGTCGGCGCCCGGTTCACGTCCCAGGTCGCGCGAGTCATGTTGTCTTCATAGAAATCGTGCACCTGCTCGATCTCGTCGGGAGTGCGGAAAAAGTAGCTGCCTACACGGTTGCCGGTCTGCGGATCGATTGCGACAGACATGCCTTCGGGTTTGCTCCCCGGGTAGAGCGGAAGCCAGGCGGGCGCGGCCATCCCGACGGATTCCCCGGTCCCGCTCGTGCTTGCCGCAGGCGCTTTGGCCTTGCTTTCCTCGAAAGTGACCCGTGCGCGGACCTGGTCTCCGCGCCGTTCCGGGCTCACGTCAAATTTGCGCCCCTCGGCATCCGAGCTTCCCCAGACCTGCGTTGGCGCGCGGTTTACGCTCCACGTCGCCTGTGTCATCTTGTCTTCATAGAAATCGTGCACCTCCTTGATCTCGTCGGAAGTGCGGAAAAAATAGCTGCCAATTCGTTTGCCGGTTTGCGGGTCGATCATCACGGAGACGGCTTCGGGTTTGCTTCCCGGATAGGCCGGAAGCCAATCGGGCGGCGCCGCGTCGGCTGAGGCGCTCGCGGCTGGCGCGGACCCTTTGCTCTTCCTTTCCTCAAAGGTGACGCGTGCCCGGACCTGGTTTCCGCGTCGTTCCGGGCTCACCTCGAATTTGCGCCCCTCGACATCAGAACTTCCCCAGACCTGCGTGGGTGCCCGGTTCACGTTCCATGTCACCCGTGTCATTTGGTCCTCGTAAAAATCGTGCACTTGCTTGACCTCGTCGGAGGTGCGGAAGAAGAAGCTGCCAACGCGCTTGCCGCTCTCCGGATCGGTGATCACAGAGACACCCTCGGGCTTGCTTCCCGGATAGAGCGGAAGCCAGCTCGGGAGCTCCGCGGGCGGCTCGGCCGCTTTGGCCGGGGGCGGCGGCGCAGCGGCGGCGCGGACCGGCGGGACGAACGACTTCGTGCCGGTGATATCGCCGAATTTGAGCTGCAAGCGGTGTTCCGAACCATCGGACGGCAGATTCGAGGTATAGTAAATCGTGTATTGACCGGCGAGCTGCTTGCCGATGCTGTCGTAGAGACGCTTGAGTTCGGCCGGGTCGGCGGCGTTCAGGTAGAGAGCGCCGGAATCGGTCGCGACCTTCTTCAGATTGATTTCGTCGAGTTCCGTTCCGAGACCGATCGCGTAGATGGGCACGTTAACCTGACGCGCCAGGGCGAGAACGTCGGCGACGGTTTTCTTGCTCAGGGGTTTGCCCGTCCCATCGTCATCAACACCGTCGCTGAGCAGCACGATCGCCTTGCGTCCGGCGACGGTTCGCAGCGACTCCAGCGAAGCGTAAAGCGCGTCCCACAACGCGGTGTCACCGCGCGCCATCGTGCTGTCTATCGCTGCCCCGGCACCAGCGCGATTGCTCCCGAGCGGGTAGATGGTGCTCACGTCCCGGGAAAAGCGGATGACCTGCGCCTTGTCCTGCGCCTCGAGCGTGTTGAGAAAGCTTTTGGCCGCCGTCTGCGCATCCGCCAGCCGTTTTTTCATCGACCCGCTGGTGTCGAGTGTCAGCACGACCGAAAGGGGTGTGAGCTTTGGCACGACCGTGATCGGTTCCTGATCTACTTCGTCTTCGCGCACGCGAAAATCGCTCGCGCCCAATCCTTGCACCGGCGAGCCGTCTTTCAGCACAGTGGCGAAAATCGTGACCTTCGGAAACTCCGAGGTCTCGATCTGGTTGATCCGCACCTCGGTGCCGGCCGCGTTCTCCTGGCCGGTTACGCGACGTGACGGCTCGTCCTGCGCTTGAAGCACGCTCGCGCCGGCGAGCGCGGCGAGACTGAATAACTTGCTGGATAAGGATCGATAAGTATTCACGGGTATATCAAACGGTTCAATCCTACCCGAGTGTCCAGCCGCGGTCGCTGAAAGGCAATCCTTATTCTGACATCCCGCATCCGCTCTTCCGCGCTTACTAATAGGCTGCCTGCTGCTGCTAGCATGCTGGAAGCCTAATTCGCTGACCTCACGCTTTCGCGTCCATCGTGCTAATCATTTGGCCGCCAGCGGATTCGTCCTCCGCATCGGGAACCAGGCATTGCATGATCTGAACTTCCAGAGCGTGATACTTAACGGCTTAGGCGGCAGGATTGTTCGATTTGCACGACTGAGGAAGCGTTCCAACTTGTATCGCTGCCGGCGAAGGCCATTGGAGAAAACCATTCCGAGCGGTCAGGCAAACGAAGGTGTGAAGATGCGCCGAAGTGCGCGTCAAATATGCCTTCGGACGCGGGATCCGATGACGCGGTCGGAAGCGCGTGACCCGGGATCGGAGGCTGCGCGAAAACCGCGCACCTGCGTTGACACAAAGCAATGGCTATTCTAACACGTGCGGGAGGCACGGGTCGTTCATGCAAAATCTTCGATTGGGAATCATCGGCCTTGGCAACATGGGACAGGCGCACGCCGAGTCGATTTCAGGAGGGAGAGTTTCGCGGTGCCGCCTGGCGGCGGTCTGCGATCCCGACCAGCAGCTGTTGAAAAGGTATGCGCAGGCGCGGCCGTTTCTGTCGAGCTCCGAATTGATCAAGTCCGCCGAAGTGGATGCGGTGCTTGTGGCGACGCCACACTATTCGCACACGACGATCGGCATCGAAGCCTTGGAGGCGGGGTTGCACCTCCTCGTTGAAAAGCCTCTCTGTGTGCATAAGGCCGATTGTGAACGGTTGATCGCGGCGCATCGTTCGAAAGAGCAGGTCTTCGCCGCGATGTTCAATCAGCGCACGGATCCTTATTATCTTAAACTGCGCGAGCTTATCCAAAATGGCGAACTGGGCACGATCCGCCGGATTAATTGGATCATCACGAATTGGTTTCGGACCGCTGCCTACTATTCCTCGGGAGGTTGGCGCGCCACCTGGGCCGGCGAAGGCGGCGGGGTCTTGCTCAACCAATGCCCTCATCAGCTCGACCTCTGGCACTGGCTTTTCGGGATGCCGCGCAAGGTCCGGGGTTTTTGCCAGATTGGGCGATATCATGACATCGAGGTCGAAGACGATGTCACCGCATATTTCGAGTATGACAACGGCACGACCGGAGTTCTGATTGCATCGACTGGCGAAGCCCCCGGAACAGACCGGCTGGAAGTGACCGCCGAGAGAGGGCGCGTGGTAATCGAAGATGATCGTTTCCTTTACACGCGGAATGAAGTGGCCATGTCGAAGTTCTGCCAGGAATCCCCCGAGAGATTCAGCCAGCCTTCGAGTTGGAACATCGAGATTCCGCTTAGCGGCCATGGCGGACAACATGTTGAGGTTCTGCAGAACTTTACCGATGCCATCGTGCAGGGCGAATCCCTCATCGCCCCGGCCGCGGAGGGGATTCACTCGGTGGAACTCGCCAACGCGATGCTCCTCTCGTCCTTCAGGGATAAGACTGTCGAGCTTCCCATCGATGCCAGAGCTTATGAACTCTTGCTAAGGGAAAAGATCGCCACGTCGAGGAGAGGTAGGAAGGCCTCCAAACTCCCGATTGTCGGAACGGAGGATTTCAGCAGATCCTTCAAACGCTAGCGATGCCCCGCTCGCACGGAATGAATTACGCGCCGGAAGGCAAGCCGGCACCCGTATGCGGCCCGGGCGATTTTCCCTTCGCGGCGGCGCACCTCGATCACGGCCACATCTACGGACAGTGCAACGGCCTGGTGGAAGCCGGAGGAGATCTCAGATGGGTCTACGATCCTGACGCATCAAGGGTTGAAGCGTTCTGCAAGAAGTTTCCGCGCGTGAAGCCGGCCGCGAATCTTGAAAAAATTCTTGATGACGCCTCGATCAAACTCATCGCGGCTGCGGCCGTCCCGAGCCAACGTGGCCGGCTCGGATGCCGCGTCATGGAAAGTGGCAAAGATTACTTTACCGACAAGACGCCGTTCACGACCCTCGATCAGTTGGAGCACGCCAGAGCAACCGCAGCGCGAACCGGACGGAAATACATGGTTTACTACAGCGAGCGGCTGCATTCGGAATGCGCCGTCCTCGCCGGCCAACTCATTCGGGACGGAGCCATCGGAAGGGTCTTTCAGACGATTGGTTCGGGGCCCCATCGGCTCAGCGCCTCCTCACGGCCGGCGTGGTTCTTCGAACGGGCCAATTACGGAGGAATTCTTTGCGATATTGGAAGCCATCAAAGCGAACAGTTCCTCTTTTTCGCGGGGGCGGGGGGCGCCAGGGTCAACTACAGCGCGGTGGCGAATTTCAACAACCCGGAATTCCCTGAGCTGGAGGATTTTGGAGAAGCGTCGCTCACGGCAGACAACGGCGCATCGGGCTATTACCGCGTCGATTGGTTTACTCCCGACGGGCTTCGCGCCTGGGGCGACGGCCGGACGTTTATCTTCGGCACCAAAGGAACTATTGAGCTCCGCAAGTACGTCGAGCCCGCGGCCGCAAACCTCGAAGGCGATCAGCTTTATCTCGTCGATGCCGCCGGCGAGCATCATATCTCGTGCGCCGGAAAAGTCGGCTATCCGTTCTTCGGCCAACTCATTCTGGATTGCCTCAACCGGACCGAGAAGGCGATGACGCAGGAACACGCGTTCAAAGCCGCCGAACTCTCTCTCACGGCCCAGGCCCAAGCGGTCCGACTGGGATAGGGCTCTACTCGCGAGGCTTGGTTGCGTACGGATTTCCGTGGAGCGCGTTCGAGATATCCGCGATCGCTTTCTGGGCACGAACGCTGTTTCCGGCAGCGTCGAGGGGCGGAGAGACGACGGCAATGCCGAATTTGCCGGGTGACACGGCGAGGATGCCGCCTCCGACTCCGCTCTTCGCCGGAAGGCCGGTATCGTAGAGCCACTTGCCCGAATCGTCATAAAGACCCGCCGTCGCCATCACGGCCAACACCTCGGGCACGTCCCCGGACGGCAAGCACCTGCTTGCCGGTCACCGGATTTTTGCCGCCGTTTGCCAGGGTGGCCGCCATGGTGGCGAGATCCTTCGCATTGACGTTGACCGAGCATTGTTTCGTATAGATGTCGGTGGCCTGCGCGGGGTTGTCCTTGATGTGGCCGTAGGCATACATCAGCGAAGCAATCGCCTGGTTCCGCTGGTTTGTCGCGGCTTCCGACTTATAGACCTCCTCGTTCACCGAGAGCGGCCGGCCGGCGAATTCGCCGTAGTAGGCGATGATCTTGTTCCAGATCTCCTCGGCTGATCCTCCCTCAATCATGCTCGTCGCGGTGATGGCTCCGGCATTGACCATGGCGTTCATCTCGGAACCGCGATACTGCTCGACGGCCACAATCGAGTTGAACACCTGGCCGGTGGCGTCGACCCCAATGTTGTCCTCGATCGATTGCGGACCCGATTCCTCGATGACCTTTGCCATGGTGAACACTTTGGAAATCGACTGGATCGACACCTCTTCGGTCACGTCGCCCGCAGTGTAGATTTGGCCGTCGGTGGTCACCAGCGCGATCCCATAGATCTTGGGGTCTACAGCCGAGAGAGCCGGAATATAGTCTGCATTCTTGCCCTCCTGCAGCGTTCGGTATTTCTCGTAAGCCGCATTCAACGCGGCTTGGATCTCCGGATTCGACGGGAGGTCGGCCGCGCGATCCGCGGCGCTACCCAACGTTGGCAGTGCCATCGCGGAGAGGATGGAAACGAGGAGCCGCTTGATTCTCGCATTGGTCATTTCCTCTCTTATCTCCGATCGAGAAGATAATGCAAAGTGGGCGAAGGAAAATTTGCGCGCTGGCTCAATGGTTCCTTAACGCCTTGCTTGGAGCCTGGTCCACGCCACGGCGAGCAGGGTCACGGTTGCCGCGAAATACCACGGCAGCCAGCCGAGCGCCTCGGCGAAGGCCGCATCTGGCGCACGGTGCTTTCCGAGCCAATGAGTGAGCCCTGCGAAAAGCACGCCCACGCCTCCGTATGCCAGATTGAAAGCCAGTCCCCTAAAGCTGAGCACTGTAGCCCGCCGGCGCGAGTCGGTCACAGCCTCGTTCAGGTAGTGCGAGACAAAAAACTGGGCAAGCGAAATCGCCACGCCCAGCGGCAGGAGCCAGAGCAGACCGTAGATCGGCCAAACAAGCGCGGTTCCCGCCAACCCTGAAAGGGTCAGGGCGGCGACCAGCGTAAAGTTCGCGCGGATCTTCCACCGCGAAACGAGCTGCCGCGCGAGCGCGGGCGTGAAAAACCCGACGAGCGCGAAGCCTGAGCCTATCAAACCAAAGACAGCGTCAGGCAAGGCGATCAACCTGTAGTAGTTGCTGCCCACGGTGAGGAAGAGCCGGACGATGCTGTCGAAGCACATTCCGGCGAGAATAACCCCCAATGCCAATGGAGTATGCAAGATCCAACGCCCGGTCGCGAGCGTCGCGCGCCAGGTTGTGCCTACCGAAACAGCTTTGCTCACTTTGGCTGCGCCGTTCGCCGCGACTGCGGGCGCCGGCTCGCGCAAGCTCAACGCTGCCAGAAGGGCCAGGATGGCATTCCCCAGGGTAAGATAGATGGGAAATCGCATCGTGACCTCCGGTGTTACCTTCCACGGCAGACCCAGCCAGTCGAGTGCGCTCTGCACAAACCGCGCATCGTAGAATATCGCCCCCAGCATCATCGTAATAAAGAACGCGGCCGCCTGCCAGCGCATCAGGCGCTCGAGGACCCGTGGCCATTCCTCGGCGCGGCCGTCCACGACGAGCGAATCGTAGGCCAGTGCTTCGTCGGCTCCGCTCGCGCTGGCCTCCGCGGCCCCGCTCAGCAGGCGGTTCACCAGGAAAAGCGCAAAGAGGAGCGAGGGATTTCCGCGCGGCGCAAAAGCGAAGACCGCCATCTCGACGACCATCAAGAGCGCCGCGAAAACGACCATTCTCTTTCGCCCAAACTGATCTGCCAGCGCTCCGGACGGAACCTCCAGACCGACGATCGCGACCGCCCAGGCCACATTGAGCAGGGCGTATTGTTGGATGCTCAGCCCGAAATCGAGAAACAACACCCCCAATATGGGATAATACCAGCGCGCGTTGAACAGTACCCGGAAGGCGATGAAGAGGGGAAGATTCCGCCTAAGGGCGCTACCGTTCACGGAGGGCAAAGTCTTTCTGATCGGAGGCGGCTCGACGTCGCGACCGGGTTCACCTTGAAGCCGCCCTGCGGCAGCCGTTGTCTCGTTGCGTCAAATAGCCTGATTCGCCCGACGTGCCTGGGGTCAGACCCGGAGCAACGCCTCGCGCATCACGAGCCTGGCCTTCCCGGGGAGAGCGTCACCGAGTCGCGCGACTCACTCATCGTGCGCTCTGATCGGTTCAAACGTCGCAAACAAGGCCGCGAGATCGGTCACTTCGTTGGCCGCCGTTTTCAGGGCGCTCCCGAGATTCTGAGTCAAAGTGGCTACTTCCACGCGGATGCCACGTCGCCTCAACTGCAGTGCGAGATAAGAAAAATCAGCATCGCCCGTGACGAGGATTACCGCGTCTGGCCGCATCTCGACGGATAGCTCGACCGCGTCGATGGCCATCATGACGTCGATATTCGCCTTGTAGCGGCTCTCTTCGGCCGGTGAACCGTCTTTCGTGATCACGAGGAACCCGTTCGAGCGGAGCCAATGAACAAACTTGCTCTTCTTGTCTCGCTCATTCTGCCATTCCGGCATTGCCGGAGGCATCCCGATATAGATCACCATTTCGATGAGCCGCCGCGCTCTCTTCTCGTCCATGAGATAGTCGCGGAGCCTCAGCCAATCGAGATTGCGACCGTAGAGGCGCGCTGAGCTGCTGACGTTCGATTCATCCACCAGCACCAGCACTCTGGCTCCCAATTGAAGATCGGGGCCTCTTCGTTCCTTCACGTCTTTTCGGGCCCTGCGACCGCCTCAGAGCCTCCGGACGGCGAAGCTTGATTCGCCTCCTTCTTGCGAAGTCGCTTTTCTTCCTTCTTGGCCTTTCGTTTCAGGTCTTTCCGGCGTTTTTCCGCCTGATAGTTCGGTTTTGGCAATTTGTAATCTCCTTTGGTTAGTCTCAACGCACGGTCTACAACACTCGAGGGCAGAGCAAGTAAGTACTGATGTTTGTTTCAATCTGCGGGTCAGGCCGTCCTCCCCGCGTGTGGCATTTGCCTTACCTCAACGCGACGAAGACCCCCTGGAACGCGACGGCGACGAGCCCATCCTCTTCGATCGTGACGTCCAAGCTGATTCGTGCCCGGTCATGCTGCCGGAAAGCCTCCTTGAAGGCTCGCAGCGCCGCTTCGTCCGGCCTGCGGCAGATGGCGACGATCTCCTTGCGCACGGGCCGTCGAAACGAGAGGGAACTTTGGCGGATGACGAGATGACAGGTGCGATCGCGCAGCTCAAGCCAAAGCAAGCCGTATCCGGCGAGCGTTGCCACAGCGCTCAAGCTGCCTCCGAAAGCCGTGCCGAGATGGTTGAAATTCAGCGCGAGCGGGGCCACCAAAGTAAAATGCCGTCCGTCGTAGGCGGCAACTCGCACGCCCATCGCGCGCGTGATCGGTATCTGCTGGTGAAAAAACTGCTCTGTCTCCTGAAGCTGCTGGGCGTCACTCATGAGGCGAAAATAAGCTATCCATGCGACGCGGCTCAATCCGCTCTTCAACAACCGCCGCGTTGAAATCGGCCCCCGGAAGGACGACACAATGTTCACGTTGGAAATAAATCGGGCTGCCGTAAATAACTGGGCAAACTCAGACGTTTTGGACGTCTCTATAGTATGACCACCGTGGCTCCCAAAGACAACGAGTCGGGATTTCAACTTTACCTGCGGCAAATCGCTCAAATTCCTTTGTTGACCCCTGAGCAGGAAGTTAAGCTGGCTCATCGGATCAAACGCGGCGACCAACAGGCAGGCGCCGAGATGGTTCGCGCAAACCTCAGGCTCGTGGTGAAGATCGCGCGCGACTACGGAAACCTCGGGCTCCCGCTGCTCGACCTCATCTCCGAAGGGAATATCGGCCTGATGAAGGCTGTCGAACGGTTCGACCCCAAGAAAGGGGGCAAGCTGAGCACCTATGCCGCGTGGTGGATCAGGCAATCGATCAGACGCGCCCTGGCGAGCCAGGCCAAGACGATTCGCCTTCCCGTTCATCTGATCGACAAGATCGGCAAGATGCGCCGCGTCTCCTCGCAAATGATGGAGGAGCTCGGACGCGAGCCCACCGATGACGAATTGGCGGAGGAGATCGGCTTCTCCTCCTCCAAGGTCACCGCTTTGAAGAGCGCGGCGCTTCGGCCGGCTTCACTCGACCAGCCAATTCGAGACGGCGAATCTTTCCAAATCGCAGATGTCGTCGGCGACGAAGAGTCGGAAAATCCGTTTGAAACTCTTCGCGACAAAGACACGCTCGAAGAAGTGGAGGAGTTGCTTGACGTGCTTGATGACCGCGAACGCATGATTATCAATTCGCGTTTCGGACTCGACGGCCAGGAGCCCAAGACACTGGAGGAAGTCGGCGAAACTGTCGGCGTTACCCGCGAGCGCATCCGCCAGTTGCAGAATATCGCGCTTCTCAAACTCCGCGCCGCGTTGCGCAGGCGGGATCGCTTTCGCCTTGACGCCTCGGCTTAGAACTAACGCGAAGTAATTCCAATTGGTTGCGCCCGCTGGGAAGCTTCTGCTCGAACCCTCGGGGTTCGAGCGACAATCCGCAGATGGAACAATGGGCGAGGACCGAACGCCAGCAATCGGGTCGGCCCCGTCACTTTGTAGCGCCAATTTTGCCAGCCGCCTGTCTCTGAAAGGCCTTTGGAGCAGGGTCTTACAACAGACGAACGCCCCGTCAGACATGACCGCTCTGCGCCGAGACGGGGGAGAAAGTGAACCGCGCAAACTTATCGAAAGGTCCTTCCGGTTGCCGTCACATTTCTGAAGCTTAATTGCTCCAAGCTGAAACAGAAAAAATTGCTTTCGGCTTTTGCCCCGAAAAGGGCAGGCTAGACGGATGAGTCGCTTTTTCGCCAAACTCCTGTGTGGGGTCTGCGTTCTTGGTATCGTGACAATCCCTGCAGCTAAAGGCGGCGACCTGGCGCAGCAATACAATCAGGTGAGGCGCATCGCGCTGAAAGATCCCAAGGTTCGCGCCGCGTTCGACCGGGCGAATGAGAAACTCAATAAGAGAATTATCGAGATAGATCCTGATCTCAAGCCGTTCGTCGAAAGGCAAAGCGGAGGGCAAAAGCCGAAGAAAATGGCCGACATACCCCGCCGTTCGGCTTCGGGTGCCCCGCATATCGTGGCCAAAGGCGAAACGCTGACCTCCATTGCCAAGCGTTACAAGGTGAGCGTGAAGAGTTTGACGAAGGCCAACGGCATCGCCAAAGAGGCGACTCTTCGAGTTGGCCAAAAGCTCGTCATCCCGGCCGCGCCGAGAGGATAAGGCAGCGTCGCATTCGGTCGGACTGTTGCCGGGAATGCTCCGAGACCTGGGACTGCGCCAACGGCGAGCGGATTGCCATCAATCGATGCCGGGACTTGCCCGGTCGATTGCCGGGATCACCGTGATGTAGTTGGGTTCCTTCCTTCTTCCATTTTCCCTCTGCCTTCTTAAAGGTCGCGGTGTGGCCGAGGTTGAGTTGATCTGTTTTCTACTGATGGTGGTCGCGGCGCTCGACATCGTGGCGCGAAAGGTCGGCCTGCCCTACCCAGGTACTGCTCGTTCTAAGCGGCCTCGTTTTGAGCTTGGTGCCATTCCTCCCTCACGTGGGCTTCGACCCCGAACTGGCATTGTTGGTCTTCCTTCCTCCGCTGCTTTACCCGGCAGCGTTGTTTACCTCATGGCGGGATTTTCGCCGAAATTTGCGGCCGATCGCATTCCTCGCCTTCGGCCTCGTGCTGACAACGACCGTCGCGGTGGCCTCGGTGGCGCATGCAGTGATACCCGGTCTCCCGTGGGCCGCGGCGCTGATTCTTGGCGCAATTGTTTCGCCGCCCGACGCGATCGCCGCGACGGCGGTGCTTCAGCGCATGAAGATCCCCCGTCGCATCGTCGCGGTGCTGGAGGGCGAGAGCCTGGTGAATGACTCGATCGCCCTCGTCGTCTATCGTTTCGGCATCGCGGCCGTGGTGACGGGGTCGTTTTCCCTCCCGATCGCGGTGCTGAAGCTCCCTGTTGTCGGCCTCGGAGGCATCCTTGTCGGTTGGCTTGTGGCCGTCGCGGTGCATTGGCTCCAGCGCCGGCTTGACGACCCGCCCGTGCAGGTCACGATTTCGCTGCTGACGCCGTTCGCAGCGTACCTTCCCGCGGAGCAGCTTGGTCTTTCCGGCGTGCTCGCGGTGGTTACTTCCGGCCTTTATATCGGCTGGCGCTCCCCCTTGATGATCACGGCCCGGACGCGTCTCGAAGCCGCCTCGTTCTGGCGCATGGTGGTCTTCCTCCTCAACGGAATCATCTTTATCTTGATCGGGCTGCAGCTTCCGGCGGTTGTCGGCGGATTGAGCGCCGGCTCCTGGTTTGCCCTCCTGCTCGATGCGGCGGCAGTCAGCGGCACGGTGGTGCTCACCAGAATCCTCTGGGTCTTCCCGGCAGCCTACCTGCCGCGTCTCGTTAGCAGGAAAGTCCGCGCCAAAGATCCGTATCCCGCCTGGCAACATGTCGCGGTTATCGCGTGGTCGGGCATGCGGGGTGTTGTGTCGCTCGCGGCCGCCCTTGCGCTTCCGCTTTCCACCGCCTCGGGAGCACCGTTTCCCGGGCGCAACGAGATCATCTTTCTTTCGTTCTGCGTCATCCTTGTCACGCTGGTCTTCCAGGGTCTTACCCTGCCGCTCCTCGTCCGCGCGCTGGGCATTGCGGATGACGGTGAATCGCACCACGAGGAGCGCATTGCCCGGCAGAAAGCAAATCAAGCGGCCCTCACCTATGTCGAAACACTATTTGATAAGGCCGGGGAGCACACCCATCGGATTGGGAGACTGCGGGACGAGTATCGCGACCGGCTCGCGCAGCTCGAGGATTGCAGCGAGCTCACCGTCGAACGCGATCCCTCGAAGCTGCCCGCCTCGCATTTCAACCACCTCGTTCGCGAGGCGTTGCAGGTCGAGCGCCAAAAGCTGATCGAGCTGAGGAATCAACACCACATCAACGACGAAACGCTGCGCGTGGTCCAGCGCGACATCGATCTGGCCGAGGCTCGTATTATCGAAGCCGGTTATTGAGAGGCCTCACTCGAAACGGCGCAAGCGCTTTCAGAGGCGAGATCTCCGCGGGACGCGCCAAGGTGCTTCCTGTCTTGATTCTGCGAAGAGACGGCTTCTGATGGACCTCGCATTCTCGGCGAACTCGGGATCGCTTCCGCGTAACCCCCCTCGGTAAATTCGCAAGGAACTCTGGTTTGAGATTCCCTCCGACGCGTTCGGCAAAATCGTCCTCGAAAATCCTGAGAATCGAGCACGAATTTAGAGTTTTGGTCTAGCGTTCCGGGATGATCGTGGGGACAGGCTGGTTGCCGCGCATTCGGTAAATCAGGAAATGTCGATCCGTGGTAAACACGCGGCCGTCCTGCGTTTGCTCAGCGATCGCCACAAGACACCCGTCCGCGTAGGACATCGGGACGTTGGAATAAAGCTCCATCAATCCCATTGCCCGGTAGGCGAAGGATGCCTCGCTTGAAGAAAGCTGAATAATCTGCGAACGGAGAAAGTGACGGATTTTGTCAATGGCGGCTCTGTAGCCTCGCAACAGGAAGAACGCCTCGCTGAGAACGGCTCCGCACGTGATGAGAGGCGGGACCAACTGTTTGATCTGGTCAACCGCCCATTGATGATGGGTCTCGCGGCGATCCAGAAGTGCTACGAGGGGCCCTGTATCCAGGAGTACCTTCATCCTTACTGTCCGTAACCGTCCATGTGCCTGGGATTCGTCGCCAAGTCACCGGCCCCGCTCTCGATGCAGCCGATACTGTCCTGGATAAGATCAAAGACAGTTGGTCTTGACCTTTCCCTGGCGAGTTCTCTCTCCAATGCCTCGCGAAGAACGGCAGACTTCGACGTGCGCCGCCTGACGCTGACAGCCTCAAGCGCAGCATCAATTTCCGGCGGAAGCTTTAGCGTGACCGTCTTCATGATGCTAAAGTAATACCGATTTACTAATAAGGCAATACCGTGATTGGTAACTTCAAGATATTACTTCCTTATCAGGAGAATATTATGAAAAGAGCACAAACACCGATAAAGCAAGATGACGTGGCGACAGCCTTTGAGTGGGTTATCGAGGAAATGAACCTAGCCGCGTTAATCAATCGACGGTGGCCTTCAAAAACAAGGATCGCAAGACGGTCAAACTGCCGATTTGGCGCGAGCGATCTGTATTGAATCGCTGTGCCCGCGCTTTAAACACAGTGTATGGATTACCTCTCCCGGGCGCGCAAGGTGGTCGAAATTGAACTTGCCGAAGTGCAGGCGGTGGCCGCGCGTCTGGACTCCGAATTTGTCAAGGCCGTGGATCTCGTTAAATCGGCCGTGGAAAACCGGGGCAAGGTTGTCGTCGTGGGCGTGGGCAAGAGCGGACACGTCGGCGACAAGATCGCAGCCACGCTGACCAGCACGGGCTCGCCGGCGGTGGTCTTGAATTCTCTGAACGCTCTTCATGGGGACTTGGGCGTCGTAAGTGATGGGGATGTCGTTCTTGCGCTGAGCTACAGCGGGGAGACGGACGAATTGATCAACATTCTGCCCGCGCTGGCTCGATTCGATGTCAGGAAGATAGCCATCACCGGCTCGGTGAACTCAACGCTAGCCAAGGCGTCGGACGCCGTGCTTGACGTTCGTGTCACGCAGGAGGCGTGTCCGCTCAATCTCGCGCCGACGTCAAGCACCACCGCCATGCTGGTGCTCGGCGACGCCCTGGCCATGGTGCTGCTGGAAGCCCGGGGCATCGACCAGGAGGATTTCGCGCGCTATCATCCCGCCGGCCGGCTCGGGCGCGCTCTGCTCCTGAAGGTTCACCAGATCATGCGCGGAGAGGATCAATTCGCCAAAGTCTCGCCGGATACCCCCATTGTGGAGGTGATCAAGAGCATGACATCGCGCCGCGCCGGCGCGGCGGTGGTCGTCAATGCTGCGGGCACCCTGGAGGGCATTTTTACGCACGGCGATTTTGCCCGGCATTTTCCGACGACGCCGGACATTGGAACGTGTCCGGTGGGTGATTTCATGACGCGCAGGCCGATCACGATTTCCGGCGACCGGCTGGCTGCGGAGGTTCTGCGCGTTTTGCAAGCGCACCGCATCGACGATATCGTTGTGCTCGATGACGCGCTCCGCCCGATTGGAGTGGTCGACTCGCAGGATCTCTCGCGGCTTAAAATCCTCTAGCAATAAACCGATATCCCCTTTAAACCAACCCCACCTATTTGTTTTCCCGATGGCTCTCGCAAACGATCTCCGCAAAGGCATGGCCATCCGTTACCACGGAAATCCGGCCATCGTCCTTGAAGTCCAGCACCGCACTCCCGGCAATTTGCGCGCCTTCGTTCAGGCGATCATCCGCTACATCAATACGGGGAAGTCGGCCGATGTCCGTTTCTCCTCGACCGAGAAGGTTGATCTGGTGGACGTCAACCGCCACCAGCTCGAATTCAGCTATAGCGATCCTCAAGGCTACCATTTCATAGACCCGGAGACCTATGACACGGTTACCCTTCAAGCTGAGTTGGTCGCCGATGCCAGGGAATACCTTGTCGAAAACCTGAAGGTGGAAGTGCTGAGCATCGAGGGCCGCCCGGCTCAAGTTGAACTTCCCTCATCGGTGACGCTCAAGGTCACTGAGTCCGCCACGGGAGTTCGCGGCGACAGCGCCAACAACGTGCAGAAGCCTGCCACTCTCGAAACCGGAAAGATTATCCAGGTCCCGCTCTTCATCAAGGAAGGGGAGTCGATCAAGATCGACACGCGCACAGGCGTCTATATGGGCCGCGCGTAGAAAAATGTAGAAGCGACGAGTGAAAAGAGGGGTTCCCCAACGCGCTCGTCCCTCTGCATCGGCACGGAACCGGCGCCGGAGTCGCATGAATCTTTCCGTGGCAGGCGCGCTTCCCATCCGCGTTCCCAAGCGCTGGGTCAAGTTGATCGTCGGACTTTTTCTGCTGCCCCCGGCCTGGCTGCTCACGCAGACCTTCTTTACCGCATTTGCGCGCACGACGGTCCGTGACCGGTTTTGGATCACCGAGGAGTTTTGGTTTTTCGCCCTGGGCGTTGTGCTCTGGCTGGTGGCCTTCTTCGGGTTGCCGCGTCCGAAGTGGCTCTACGTCTTCGGTCACGAGCTCACCCATGCCATCTGGGTGATGCTCCTCGGCGGACGCGTCCATCGCTTTCGTGTGGACAGCAACGGAGGGCATATTCTGGCGGATCGGACGAACACCTGGATCGCGCTCGCGCCGTATTTCTTTCCCATCTACACTCTTTTCGCCATAGGCATCTACGGCGTTTACGGATTGTTTCTTGACGTGGCCCCCTACCGTTCCCTGCTTTATGCGGTCATCGGTGCGACCTGGGCGATGCACTTGTCCTTCACATGCTGGCTGATTCCCAAGGGACAGCCCGACCTCCACTATGGCGGGACGTTTTTCTCGCTCATGATCATCTACGTGCTCAATCTTGCGCTCATCGCGGTGCTTTTGATCATTGCCTCACCGCAGATAACCCTGGCGGGATTCGGACACGAATTGCTGCATAACGCCGCGAATTTAACCGCCTGGGCCACGCTGGTTTTAAATCAGCTTTTTCGGTGAGCGACGCCGGCGGGAAACTCCGGTTCCTTCTCGAGCTACAAGAAAACCTCGGCGGCTGCATCCCCTTCGAGCGTTGGATGCGCGAAGCTCTCTATCACAGAGAGTTTGGATACTACACCGCAAACATCCGCGAGTTCGGAAGACGCGGCGACTTCACGACCTGGCCCGCATTGGACAAAGGTTTGGGCCGCGCCATCGCCGGCTGGGCTCTCCAAAACAGGCCCTCCAAGCGTTGGGACCTGATCGAGATTGGCGCGGGATCCGGGGAACTCGCCGCCTCGATATTGAAGACGATCGGTTGGTGGAACCGGCCCCGCTACCACATCGTCGAAATTTCGCCGCGCCTGAGGCAAGTCCAGCAAGGCCGCCTGGGATCGCGCGCTAACTGGCATGCCAGCGTTCCCGAAGCGCTTGCGTCCTGCGGCGGGACGGCTCTCATCCTTTCCAATGAACTGGTTGACGCGTTTCCGTGCCGGGTTTTCGAGAAGCGTCCCGACGGATGGCGCGAGCTTGCCCTGCGCATCGATGGACGGGCGCATCACGGAGGAGTGGGTTGTCCGCCCGCTTCCCGACTCGACCGCATTCCTGCATCCCTGGCCGGATGGCCAGCGGGTCGAAGTGCAGGAGAGTTTTCAGTTGTGGCGGCGCGGTTGGCTGCCCGCGTTGGTGGCCGGCAGCATGCTCACTATCGACTATGGCGATACTTGCCCTGCACTCTATTTCCGGCGTCCCGGCGGAACCCTCAGGGCCTACGCGCATCACCAGCGGCTGGAAGGCCGTGACGTCTATGGCGGCTTTGGTCTTCGCGACCTTACCGCCGACGTGAATTTTTCCGATCTGCAAACGGAGTCGGCGTTTTCCTCCGCGATGCTCACCACAGTGGCGGAACTGGAATCCAAATACGATCCCTCGCCAGCAAAAAACCGGGCGGAGGAAATTCTTCATTCCGCCGGAGGCGCCGGAGAGGCCTTCAAGGCGCTTGTTCAAACACGTTGATTTTATTCTAGCCAACCGCGGGCGAGGCAACGCTTTCCGCGTTTGGTGCGCCTGCGACATGCCGACGACGCGATTGGCAGGACTCCGCGGCAAACGATTCAACGCCCAGAACGCCCGATTCTCCAGAAAAACAATTTACATACGAACAGTCCAAGATAACGCAGACTAGGAAATTATACCCGCAGGCTTTTGCAGCGCGCCGTTTACTAGTCATCTTCGACAGCTCTAGAACTCCAAAAAAATATGACAGAGTATTAAATTTGTTTTGCTGTATTGAAATGAGGTGATAGGACAGGCGGCCGTGAAAACCGCTTTCCCAAGCGCGAACGTAATGCCCAAACGAGCCGCGGGGGCTTTGGTGGGTGCATTGCTTTGGTTTGCGGTCGTCTCGGTCCTCGCTGAGGTCCCCACCAGCGCTCTCACGGACTTCCTCGCGGGCCGCACCGCACCCGAAGTGTCCGAATTTGGCGAAATTCGGATGACCAGAGATGACGTGGCGGGCTGGTTGGAAAAAGCGCGGACAGCGCCCCGGCCGCAAGATCGCGGCATCGCGATCGCGAATCTGCAAAACTGCGCTTGGGTTCTTTTGGACGTCGCCGCGACGAGGCCTGCGGCGTTGGAACTGCTCGATGTGTGGGTGATGCCCAATGTGGCTTTGTTACGCAGCCTGCCAAGCACCAGCGCGTGTTCATGGGAGAACGTGGTCAAAGGTGCCTATGCATGCTATAAGCGGGCTGCCGAGCCGCAAAAGGAAAGGCGTGTTCTGGAATTGCTCTCCAGCCAGTCGCGCGACCCAGGGCTTCGCGATCTTGCTGTCCTTCGCCTGGCCGGACTGAAGGCTGCGGAAGGCAATCTGAAGGAAGCTATCGCAGCTCGCTCGAAGAGTCGATCCGCGAGGAGAGCTCGCCCAACCTCAGGCCAAACTGATCAAAACCTGGCAGCAGATGCTCAAGGAGAACAGAGCCCGCCGATGAGAGTCTCACGCTTCTTCCTTTGCGTGGTCGTGGGCCTGAGCCTATCTGGGGCAGAATTCAAGCCTCTTCGGTCAAAGCGTGACAATCCTTATCCATGACGTAAGCGACGTGGGTGACGGCTCGGTCACCCAGGCAAGGCTTGAAGCGCAGCGCCAATCCCGGGGCGTAGGCCCGGCCTATCGAAGTTCCGAAAAGGATGATGTCAGGTCATTTTCCGGGAGATACACGCCGCCGGAGCTGCCGGAGGAGAAGAAGGGCCGATTTGTCTATGGACTCGCCTTGTTCTCGGACGACGGTTGCAATGTGAATGTCGATGGAAACCTGATCCATGAACGCATCGGGAAGCCTCAGCACCTGCCCCACCTTTTCGACTCTTTTCGCGTGCTTGAAACTGCCCTCGTGCCGGGAGAACCCATCGACATCACCGTCAACTACTCGAACATCATCTACAACGATGACCCCAAACGTCACGACTACCCTGACATCGACGGCTGCACGCTGTTTCTTTACCTCATTCCCGCTGCAATCGCAGTTGATGCCAATCGGGACGGAACCATCGCCTTTTCCGGAGAAGCCAGGGACACCACCTCCCAAGACACGCCTTTCAGGTTTTGGTGTAACGAAGACAACGACGGACTGCCGAATTCTGAAGGCGAAGTAATCGGACCGTCATTCCCTGACCATGAGGATGGCGTGATTCAGACGGCGCGCGATTTGGAGGATTTCGCGAAAACGACGTCGTCCCTGCGGGTCAAGCTGATCATCTCGATGACATCATTCAGGGCCGGCGTGACCTGGAAGACTTCACGCGACTCTGGCTGCAATTCGAAGGCTTCTCCGACGAGATCGCCAATGGCACGTTTCAGGTCGGATTGAAGTGGAAGGAAGCGACAGGCGCACCAGCCGATCAAGGTTTACAAATCCGCCGGACACTGGCGGATCGACTTCGTATTTGACAGATGATTCGGCGGCGAGCGCTCAAGTCGATGGAGCAAATAGGAATGCCGTCGGAACCGTGTCGACCGGAGAGGATCTGCTAATTTTACCCGCAGACTTTTGGAGCGGTTCCAGCGCTCAGAAAAAATGCTTAATCTTGGAAGGGGCGTCCGAAGGCAAAGGTGAACTTGTCATAACCATCCAAAAATCAGATGGAAGCGACGTCGGCGAAGGGTCCCAGCGTCTGGCTGGATTTGAAAAACATCAAAAAGATGTATGAGCGCGGTCGTGCAGTTCCTGATTTTCCAGATCATCCTTACGATCACATTGATGCGTGGATTGCGCCGCAAATTGGCAGTGAACGATATGACGCTGGCCATGCATTTTCCAACCCTCCAGGCGAAGAAAAGAACCTGATCGTCTATGTACACGGCATTAATGGCCCTGGCGGCCAAGAGAATGAATATGAGAGTTGGTTGACCGATAGTGAAACAATGTTTAAACGACTGTGGCACCAAGGCTACAAAGGCCGGTTCGCTGCGTTTAAGTGGCTGGCGCTAACTCCAGCCTTCCCGTTCAGGTTCAATGAAAGCGAATATCGTGCATGGAAATCCGGTCGCGGACTGGCTCAGTTCCTTAATGGTTTTCCGAACGACTACAAGAAAAACCTGTATTCGTTTAGCCAGGGTGCGCCGGTATGCGGGGCGGCGTTGACTGTATTCGGCGCTTCAGTGGAAAATTACGTAATGAGCCAGGCAGCGGCTCCAGCGGGTTGCTATGATACCAGTTCATCGATCAACACTTATGATCTTTTTATGCAGCGAGAACAGGTCAGCCATACTCCTGATGGAACCGATGACTTAGGATATTCCGGTTATCTCGGTTCCTTAAATGTAAGCGGAGCAATCGTTAGCTTTTACAATACCGTTGATTATGCGCTAAAAACAGGCCGCGAGTTGGGCCAGAATGTTAGTTGGGAGGGTAATCAGATCGACTTTAAGCCGAACGCAAATCTAGGGACACTTGGCTATCGAACCTACGCTTACGACTCCGGTTTGCCGAGCGATCCTTATCCTATCGGGCAGCGCTGCTTTTTGCGCGACGTATATGCGCCATTCAATCAGCGACAGCTCACGGACATTCAGGAATCCATGTCGTTCGTGGCTCGTTCCCGATCGGAAGCAGCTGGAGCAAACACGGCCGTGGCTGGCGCTGTCACTGCACGCTACAATGTTGGACCAGGTTCGCCAAGCGCTTTTGACCGCAAGAATTCAGATCACGGGGGTCAGTTTAGCCGGCGCATTCAAGAACTCCAACCGTATTACGACAATCTGCTCGGCATCTTCGCGGAAGAATAATGAAATCTCGCAACCTTGTCATTGTGATAGCGATATCCCTAGTCATTGCTACTGTCATTTGGGTGGTGACAGACCGGAGCCAAAGCATTCATCCAACGAAGCCCTTTACACAGACACCACCTACGACCGTGCCAGGGCCTCAAGCAACACCAGTTGCGACAGTAGCTGCGACGCAGACACCGTCTATGCCTTTGGCAGGGTCTCAAGCAATAGCTTCAACCATGAGCGCGACGCAGTTTGCGAGTTCTCTGCCGGACGCGATGCCAAAAGGTTCTTACCAAGGCATGAACGACCCACGTTGGCCTATCTATTGGAAGAAACGAGAACACGACCGAGACTTCGAATGGAAGACTCCGATCGAGTTTTTTGGCAAAGTAGTGGACCAGAATGATCAGCCTATTCCCGGTGTTAAAGTAAGCATGAATTGGACTGACATGTCGCCCAAAGGCGCTTCCGATGCTATGGAGACGACTGATGCAGATGGCAAATTCTCGATGACGGGCATCCAAGGAAAGAACTTCGGTGTTCGATCTTTAAGGAAAGACGGCTATGTAGAGGCCCGTAGCTCAAATCCCAATAGTTTTGAATATGCTGGATTTTGGGAGCCAACGTATCACGAACCTGATCGGAATAATCCGGTGATCTTCCGTATGAGAAGAAAAGGCGAGCCTGCGCCGCTCGTGTCCTCTGAGGGCAAGCTTATGCTGACTTTTGGAAGTCCATCACCAATCCCAATGCCCCAGGCGGCAGGAACTGCTTCTCCGGTAAAAATTACAGTGTTCGAGAACGATGCAAAGGCGAGAGAGTGGAAAGGGCGGATTTCGGTGGATGGTGGCGGCATTCAGCCTGCTTTGGAGGAGTTCCCTTTTGACGCCCCGAAGGAAGGCTATCAGTCTTCAATTGATTTGCATCAGAACAGCCCTCGTCCGCCGGGCTGGCAGGACATTGATCAGGGCGGCCGGTTCTACATCAAAACGTCTCAAGGATATGGGTTGCTTAAGTTACGCCAGATGAGAGGCAAGAAGACGCTTCGTTATCAGGTCTTGCTAAATTCCAAAGGGGGCACAAATCTGGAGCCTGGACATCCATAAAATGATGCCAGCGGGCAGATCGACGAAGGGCTCAGCCCCGGCGCCGATGCACCGAATGGAACTAGCCACAGAGTTATCGAATGTGCACAGTCGGGGGCTCTTTTGCGTGCCGCACCTAGGGCAAAGCCGAAGAGCGAACGGAAGGCGCGATTCCCGCCGCCAACAGGGTAATTCGGCGGCGCCGATTTCCAGTTGCCGACAGAGTCGCCAGGTTCCGGATTCGGTGATGAGCACAGCGGCCAGTTCAACTTTGACGTTGAGCAGTCAGACCATTTTATGATACCCTCATGGATGAGTTTGAGCTGCCGAGAAATTTATGAACCGCATACGAGCCAACTCGACTATCGGTTTTTTCGTTGTTCTTGCAGCTCTTCTGTGGTGGCTGACCGGATCGCCAAAAGTAAGCAGCCGTCCAATTGCACTGTCCAAAAAATCACCTGCGGCAGCTAATATTTCCGATTCCGAGAATCCTTCAGCCGAAGCCGAACGCAGGAATCGAACGCTGGAGCAGGTCACATACGCTTTCAATGCCCCAATCGCCTTCTATGGCAGAGTGATTGATCAAAATGGTGACCCGGTGGCCTACGCAGATGTAGGATACACGGCGGCGGAT
>CAVSXN010000002.1:0-105548 GCA_963731945.1 uncultured Verrucomicrobiae bacterium
CCACCGGCTTTGCGCGTAAGAGTGAGGCGGCTTTATGCTCGCCAAATCCTCAAACGTTGCGCCTCCGTATGGCCCATCAACGAGAGCGCCGGCGCGAAACCCGAGGGTTGGCCGGGTTGGCCCGAGGGAAGGCAGTTTGCTTTCGTTCTGACACACGACGTTGAGGGTCAGCGAGGTCTCGATCGCGTGAAAGCCCTTGCGGAAATGGAGATGGAACTTGGTTTTCGCTCTTCTTTCAATTTCGTGCCTGAAGGTGAATATAGCGTGCCTAGTGAACTGCGATCCTGGCTCACGGAGCGTGGTTTCGAAGTAGGTATCCATGACCTTCGTCATGATGGAAAGCTGTATACGTCGAGAAAGGCCTTCCACCGAAGCGCCGCTCGGATCAATTCCTATCTGAAAGAGTGGAACGCCGTTGGATTTCGCTCCGCGTTCATGCTTCACAACCTCGAGTGGATTGGTGAGTTAGACGTCTGTTACGATGCTTCGACGTTTGACACTGACCCCTTCGAGCCGCAACCTGATGGCGCCAATACGATCTTCCCGTTCTGGGTAGCTCTTCGTCCGTCAACTCTCAACTCTCAACCGTCAATCCTCGACTATCCGCGCAGCGGATACGTCGAGCTTCCCTACACCCTTCCCCAGGACTCAACGATGTTCCTTTTTCTTGAGGAAAAATCCAACGAGATCTGGAAAAAGAAGCTGGATTGGATCGCTTCGAAAGGAGGCATGGCGCTTGTCGACGTCCATCCCGACTATTTCAGCTTTTCAGGAGTTGTCCGCAACGGGGAGGAATTTCCGGCGAGGCACTACCGCGATTTTCTTGTCTACCTGAAGGATCGCTATGCCGAAGCCTTCTGGCATCCGCGTCCAAGAGAGCTTGCGGAATGGTAGTATGAGCACCATCGGCGTTTGTCGACGGCTCAAGACCGCTACACCAACTCTTCGGCGGACTCGATATCCACGCCGAATCGTGAAAGGCTCATCGGCAAGCGGGCGGCCGTTCTTCTCTATTCCGAGTATCCTGGCGACCCTCGTCCGAGGCGCGCCGCCGAGGCACTCACTGACGCAGGAATGAACGTCGATTTAATGTGCCTGCGCCAGAAAGAAGGCCAACCCAAGCATGAGATCGTCAACGGCGTCAACGTCTTTCGTGTGCCATGGAGGCATCAGCGAGGTGGGAAGCTCGCCTACTTGTTTCTGTATGGGCGATTCCTCGTTTCCTCTTTCGCATTTCTAACGCTACGGAGTTGGGTGCGGAGGTATGACCTCGTTCACGTGCACAATATGCCGGACGTGCTCGTCTTTGCGGCGCTGGTTCCAAAGCTTCAAGGCGCCAAGGTCATGCTTGACCTTCATGATCCCATGCCGGAGCTCATGATGGACATCTATGGTCTAAAATCCGACCACTGGCTGGTGCGCGCATTGCGCACTTTTGAACGCTGGAGCATCGCATTTGCCGATCTTGCGATCACGCCAAACATCACTTTCAAAAATCTTTTTGTGTCACGCAGTTGTCAGCCCGAAAAGATGATCATCGTGATGAATTCGCCTCAGGCAGAGATCTTTGATCCGGATCGATTCGGGGCGGAACAACGGCAGCCTGCTGGCGGCGAGTTTCAAATCATGCATCATGGCTCCATCTTGTATCGGCATGGAATCGACCTGCTGGTGAAGGCGGTGTCCGAGCTTCGACATAAGATACCCGGGGTGCGTCTCGATATTTACGGCGGGCGCACCCCCTTCCTTGACCGGCTTCTTGAACTCTCGAACGAACTTGGAATAGCGGATATCGTCCACTACCATGGTGCCAGGCCCCACTCCGAGATGGCCGAAGCCATTTTAAAATGCAACGTGGGCGTGGTCCCAACCGGCGCTCGGCGTTTACCGAGATCAACTTCCCCACACGCCTGTTTGAGTATCTGTCAATGCATCGTCCGGTAGTTGCTCCCTCCACTCGGGGAATCTGCGACTACTTTGCTCCGGACCAAATTCTGCTGTTCGAACCCAACAATGTAGACGACCTGGCGGCCAAAATCCTGTGGGTATTCGAGCAACCTGAGGAGAGTCAGCGGGTGATGGAGCGCGGATTTGAGGTCTACGGTCAAAATCTGTGGCACCGTGAGAAAGCGCGCTTTCTGCGGCACGTCTCAGGTTTGGTGAAGACAATGGGATTCGCGTTTTTTATGCCGTGATCTCGTCGAAATCGAGATCTCACCCCTAGGGCGACTCGCGCGAAGATCCAAAAGTGGCGGACCAGATCCTGAAGAATTATGTGCGGCATCGCCGGTAAGTTTCATTTCGATCTCTCGGCTCGAATCGAGACCTCCGAGATTCGAAGTGAGGCTGGGCGTTGATGAGTGAAGCTAAGCCAGAGCGACAAATGTTCGTCAACGATTCCCACCACGTGACGCGCATAGCGGGTGGGGAAGTTGAGGATCGCCTGACGGAGGCAAATCAGGATGTATTGCGCCTGCCGGCTGATCAGTTCGCCGGCCTTTTCCTCTACCTGGGTTTCGGCCAGAATGCCTGGGCTCGGAGTTTCCGGTTCCTCTCTTCGAGGTAAGCAGCCGAGAGCCGGGAGATCTCTTCCCTGGTCGCCTCGCTGGTCTTGCCCTTGGGCTTTAAGAGCCTCTCTCTGACCTCTTCCAACTCTGTCGGAGCCGGATATCGCATCGTCGTTCGCTGAATGTCCGGTCCGTCCTCCTCGTGGGCGACGTCGCGTGCTGGTACGTAAGGGACCCACCCATCCCGCCCCACGGGGACTCCCCCACTTTCGGGTATATGGTGACATGTATTTCCTCCACGACGGTAGTGTGGCGTAGTCCGCCAGGTATCCTGGGTGGTACGGGTTGAACAGCCGGAAGTAGCCGGCCTGGTCATTGAAGGTAGTGTCCTGAAGGTTCAGCAAAAGGAGAGGTCATGGTAAGCAGTTAGGAGTGATGAACAACCAAACTGAGTATCGAACCATGACCCGAAAGAAGAGTGACAGGACCGCGAAGGAGATCAAAGCGATGATGGCCGAGGACGGCGATTTTCTGTGCCCGATGGTGCGCACGATCATCCAGGAGTTTCTGGAAGCGGAGATGGCCGAGGCGGTCGGTGCGGAGAAAGGCGAAACGCGTCGAAGAGCGGCTCGGTTATCGCAGCGGCTACTACCCACGCAGCTTGATCACGCGGGTGGGCAAGCTGGAACTGAGAGTTCCGCAGGACCGCCAAGGGACGGTTTTCCACCGAGATTTTCGAGCGCTATCAGCGCAGCGAGAAGGCCTTGGTGGCAGCGTTAACCGAGATGTATATCCAGGGAGTATCGACCCGGAAGGTCAAAGCGATCAGCGAAGAGCTCTGCGGACACAGTTTTAGCGCAAGTGCGATAAGTGGATTTAAAAAGAAGCTGGATGAGGAACTGGGGCATTTAGCGCGCCGGAAGCTAGACGGTGAATATCCTTATCTGATCCTGGACGCGCGCTATGAGAAGGTGCAGAGAACGCCGTGATCTGCTCCCGAGCAGTGCTGGTAGCCATCGGAATCGATTGGGAGGGCCGTCGACAGGTGCTCACCGTGGAAATGGCCAATCGGGAGAGCTCGACAAGCTGGAAGGAGTTCCTTCTGGGCCTAAAAAGACGTGGTTTGCGGGGCGTCGTCTTCGCCGTCAGCGACGATCATCCTGGGCTCAAACGCGCCATCATGGAAGTGCTCCCGGAGGCTTATTGGCAACGCTGCTATGTGCATTTCCTGCGCAACGCGCTCGATTACCTGCCCCGCAAAGTCGCCGACGATTGCTTGTTGGAACTGCGCTGGCTTTACGATCGACGCAACGCTGAGGAAGCCCGCCGGGATCTCGCGGCCTGGCTGCTGCGCTGGCAAGAAAAGTATCCCAAGCTCTGCGCCTGGGTGGAAGAAAACATCGAGGAAACGCTAACCTTCTACCGACTACCCCGAGAACACCACAAGCATCTCAAGAGTACCAATATGCTCGAGCGGCTCAATCAGGAGATCAAGCGCCGCACCCATGTCATTCGCATCTTCCCCAACGAGGAGAGCGCGCTGCGGCTCATTCGGGCTCTCGCTGTCGAGATCCACGAGGACTGGATCGAAGCCCACCGCTACCTCAACATGGAAATGCTGCGCGAACAACGCAAACAACTCCAACTCTTGGAGGCCGCCTAACGTGAAGCGACGGCTTCTTCACAAACCGGTTGCTCTGGCTGGGCGCCAGCGCCCGAGCTCTTTCCCTCCGGGGCTCGGGCTGCCGCAACCTCGCCTCCGGCGTTTGTGAATAAGCCTTACCATTTTTCCCAACTCTACCAGAATCCCCTTTTGCTGAACTTGACGCACACAACTGCACAGCACCCACTGCTCATCGTCGGTGACGATCCAGAACTGTGGCTCACCGAGCGCGCTGGTTTCGAGCTGAGTCGTCACCCCGGTGTACACCAACTTCCACAACAGATGCTCCTCTTGCGGGCTGGAGTCGGAGGCGCACAACGGCGCGGGCTGGCAATATGAGTAATAGCTGCCCTCGACTCTGCAGTGGTCTCTCGGCGGAAGCGATTGGCCGTTGACCCCCGTTCCGTCCTCGTTCTCCGCCCTCGAATCGGGCGTGCGCTGTTCTCCGTTCTGAGCTCGCAGATAACAGTCAACGCCGTTCTCGCTCGACCACCAGTTCTTCAAGGTAACGTGGTGTCCCTTGGGGAAGTAGGGCAGAAGCGGCATGTTCGGCTTCACTGTGAACGGGCCGCTCGCGTCGCTCTTCAGAGGCAGCTGAAATTCGCCGCCATCGGTCTTGGCAAGGTCGAGCACCGCCTCGTCGATCCACGCCTCGCATGCCTTTCGCAGCGATCACTGCCTCGATCGACGTCTGATTTGTCTGCGAGAGCATCTGGAAAATGGGCATCGCCCCCTCCCGCCGAATGGTCTTCCAGAATTCCGGCGGGTTCGTCGAGTTTATCCATGCACTTTGGGGGGGCGGCCCCCAGCTTGCTCGGGTCGCCCCCGATCGCTGTGATTGTGAGGTTCTCGACGCAGTTTCCGGAAGGAGCAGCGCGTCTCCGTCGCAACCGCGGCCAAGCCGCGAAGGCGGAATCGGCCGAAATCACGCTGCTTGAAAAGAAAGGCACTTTGATTTCAAGGCAATTGGCGGGCTTTCAGGGCGTCCCTAATTTGAATTCCGGGGCTGCGTAGGACCATCGCCCTAAAAGCCCTGTAACCTTTGCGACGAATTCCCTTTTGGAATTCCTGTCCATCCAATCTCCCGTTAGGCAATAAGCATCTATCGCGCAGTAACTTGAGTGAGTTCAAACAGCGGCCTCACCATCGCGCCGGAACCATCTTCGTCCCTGTTGCTCGACGAGCCACCGGTCGAGCGGCCACTCAAACCACCAGGCGGCCCACTCTTCTAGCGACGCCGCCTCGTGGCCGGGTATTTGACGGTTAGCCTTCCGCTTTGACTAACGTAAACCAGTCATTGTGTTGGGCCCGAATCGTTGCCGGAAGAAATAAAGAAGCGATTTTCGCTTCTCTATGGCCAGACGCCGTCGGCGGACGCCTCTGCCGCTGTTGAGTATACCTGAAAGACTTCCAAAAGTCCGGTGACCTCAAAGAGATGGCGCAATTGAGGGCTCAGGCCGGTGAGAGCGAGGCGACCCCCGTTTCTGGAAACTTCCTGTGTGGGAACGATAAGAGCGCTGATGCCCATGCTCGCGATAAAGGTCGTTCCACCGAAATCGACCAGAATGGAGCGCGCTCCCTCGTTGATGCGTCGCAAGGCGTATTCCCGAAAGGACTCGGCGGCGTCGTGGTCAAGTCGTCCAGACACAGTGATGACAAGGATCTGCCCTTCCTTACGCTCGGAAATCTGCACGTGGCAAGATAATCAGGTATGATGAACAGCGACAAGCCCGCTTCGCGCCAGGCATCATCGTGCTGCACCGCCGTGCTTCAGATTTGTTCGTTTTGAGTTTGCAGCGCCGCACATTGGAACGGACCGAGATCTTGCCGCTCTTCAAAGCTTCTTACTGAGTTTCACGATGTTTCGTCCCTCGCGCCTGTCGTACGCGCAGGTATCCAGCATCTTGCGAACGAAGTGGATGCCAAGGCCACCGATCTGGAGCTCGTGAGACCGAAGGGAGACATTCGGTTCGGGCTCATTGAAAGGATTGAATTCCCTTCCGTCGTCGCAGATTTCAATGTTGAGGCTGTTTTCCGTAACCTCCAGGCGGACAATGATTTCATGCTTCCGGGCGTCGTCGTAGCCGTATTTGATGGTATTGGTCACGATTTCCTCAATGGCGAGGTTGGCGGCGAAAATGACGCCTTCGGATGCGTTATTGCCCTCGAGAAACTGCGTCGCTGCGTCGGCCGCCGCGGGAAGATCATCGAAATCGCTATTGATCTTGAAGACGATATCGGGCACGGGCGAAAGGTCTCAGACGCGGAAGATCGCTTCCAGCTTTTTGCCCAAGATGAGGCTGGCTCCCACCATGGTGCTGCCGAGGAAGCCGACACGCCCAGGACGCTGGCAATGGGTTCTGCCTTGCCCCTGGCAGCTGATCGCACGAATTTGGCCAATGCCTAAATCATCCCCCAAGTTCGCCAAGCCCGCCGCCAAGCCCCAGCCCAGACAGCCGTTCGTGCCGAAACCAAAGAAGACCGGCAGGAAGCACTGAGATGCCAGGGCTATCCAGCCCCCGCCACGAGAAGTTTGCGCAATGGTGGCGAGCGGATTAACCGGGTCCGAAGCATCACACCAAACGGTAAGAACATATGCGGGCAAGGACGCCGATGTCCTTGCCAATAAGTGGATGAATCGTCCTGGTGTGCGCGAGCGCATCGATGAGCTAAAGGAAGCCAACTCCCGCTGCTGGCCAAAGCGAGGGAAGAGCTGATCACGAAAGAGCTTGTGCAAAAACAAGCCGCTTTTCTGCTCATCTCGATGCGGCAAAAGATCCTCAATTTTTCCAGCACCTACGCGAGAAGGATCGTCCAGACTAGCGCACACGTCTATTTCGAACATCACCAATCCAGAAGCATTCCCGTTGGAATGTCTTAGTGCCGTCCGCGAAAACCCGGTCGACTTGCACGACATATGATGGGACGGGCTGGACCGATGAAACTGGTTAAAGGTTAGATAGTTGGCAGCTTTGTCGGATTAGTCACCCGTTCGGCTACCGGAATGCTCTCCCAAGGCCAGACAAATTTCTCCTTCAAGATCGCGAAGGTTCGTTCCGCTGCGAATCCGGCGTCTGGTGGGATCGGTCTTGAAGTCGCCCGCGACCATCGTAGCCACCTTACCACGCTTGAATTAGCTCTCTTCATCTCTGCAATGTGTTGAGGCAGTTGACGTGCAGCCTCCTCGCGCTTGGCAGTATTGGCTGCGTCATCGTCCATGTTTTTCTTGAAGTGCACGCAAGAGACACGTAGAAGGGCCTTGCCATGGCGGCTTGCAGGAAACGAAAGGCCTCGCGGCGGCGCACTCGATCCAACCGCAGAATTCTCGGAATCGAATGGGATAGTGACGGATCTTTGTACGATCGGATTTGCTTACAACCCGTCCCACCATGGCCGCTCTCCACGCAGCGTATGCCCTCGTGCCTGCGGTCACAGTTGGAAGATCCCTCTTCAAGGATCTTGAAGAACTAATACGTCCACATGCTGCAACTATTTAAGTCTATTCCTGCACGGGGAGCGTCGCGGTTTTCAATCACGCGGCCAGCGGCAATAAGTTTACCTGCCATCGGTAAGAAGAACCATCAGCAAGGAATTCAACGAACGACAGACGGCCACTTTGTTGTCTCTGGAAGTGGATCGCGCTCCGGATACATATATTTCGCAGCGGGGAGCAGCTTGAAAATAATCGGCGTTCTCACTCCTGTTGTGGGAGACTTCAATCATCTTGGCGGGATCCAGGTGGCCGAGGATATCCTTGCGGCCGGCTATGAGCGGTTGGAAAGCGGTGCCCCGGGCACATCAGTAGTGCTGTTTTACGATGTTAGAGACGCCGCGTCGCCCGCGGCTCTGGATCACCTCACGATCGATAGGCCTTCAGCCAATAACACTGCAGGAGCGATCGGGCTTTGCCGGGACGGCGCCAGCTGGCTTCTTCTGGTGGCGAACTGGGATTCAGAACGGCTGGATTTCTATCGCAGCAACGGCAGTGACCTTTTCGCTGCCGGGACAAGCTTTGCGCCTCTTGGAGGCTGGGAGTTTGGCGTCAGATGGCCTTGGTGCAGGCTCTGTAGATAATCGATGGGGAGCCTATCAGAATATCAACTTGTTTGCGGATCGAGATGGGTCGCTATGGTTCGTCGGTATGCACACAGATTGGCTGAGAGGGAACAAGAGCGTCGACCTCCTGAAAACGGACCGGGCCGACCTTTATCAGCTTGACCTGGCTTCCCGTAAAATTGCTGTCACTAAGCGAGCAAGCAAACGCTTTTATCGGAACGGAGAGGGCCCGCGTTTCAGATACGGTTCTGGTTTTCGCTTAAATAGCGAGACTGGCAGGTTTGAGGTCTACGCGTGCGAGGCAAATCTTAGCAGCCGCGGAACCGTAAATCGCTGCAATCGCTGGGGGTAGCGACCCTTTCGAACCCGGGCCGCTCCATGCAAATAAAGAAATACTTTTTGATCCTCTCCTCTTTCACGATTTTCGCGGTCGGCTCGCTCTATGGGGTGGCGCCTCATTGGTTCGCCCAGACGTTTCTCGGTGTTTCGCAATTGGACCTCAATCTCGCTCATATTCTCAGAGCGATGATGTGCCTATATTTCGGGTTTGCCTTGTTTTGGCTGGTCGCGGCTTTCAGCGCGAAATACAGAAATGCGGCGGTGCTCACCGTTGTGCTTTTTCCTGCCGGGTTGGTAATCGGTCGAATCCTCAGTCTTGTGGCTGATGGGCCACCATCGACGCTGTTGCTCGTTTACCTGTTTGCAGAACTCATTCAGGCTCCGGTCGCGTATTGGGTCTTCAGGCTTCCGGAATAGCCGGGAGCGTGAACAAGAGCCCTTCCTTTTGCCCTGTCCCGCTGAGCTCGCCCTTAATCAGCGGAACTTCGAAGAAAGGCAACCTCTCGCGAACCGGCCTGAGGTATCATAGTAGCAATACTCAAAAGAGCTCGTGTTTGACTTGCGGGCCCACTTTAGTCACTCTGCGCCCCGTGGAAGCGCACGCTTTCGGCTTCAAACTCCCGGCCCAACATCCGGAGGGCCACACGCGATCTGTTTGTCGCTTTGGCCGGTATGCGTGCCTAATTCTTTTGATGTATCTATTCATGGGTAAGCTAACACAGACTTTGAGGTGGGTGTTCTATGAGAAAGTATAATGTGGGGCTCTTAGGTTGCGGTGACATTTGCGATATCTATTTTGCGAACTGTATAAAATCAGAAATACTGAATATGGCAGCTTGTGCGAGTCTTCATGAAGCGAAAGCCCATAAGAAGGCACGGGAATATGGATTGCCAAAAGCCTGCAGCATCGATGATCTGATCAACGATCCTCAAATAGATATCATCTTAAACCTTACGATCCCTGAAGTGCATGCAAAATTCAATTTGGCAGCTCTTGAGGCAGGAAAGCATGTTTATTCGGAGAAGCCTTTAGCGGCGACCCTGGAAGATGGTCAAAAGATTGTTGAACTGGCTAAAGCCAAACAACTAAGGGTCGGCTGTGCACCGGATACCTTTCTGGGGGGAAGGCTGCAGACTTGCCGGAAGGCCATTGATGAAGGGCTGATTGGCGAACCCACCGCGGCTGCTGCATTCGTCGTGAGCCCCGGCCACGAATGGCATCACCCGAATCCGGATTTTTTTTATAAGCCCGGAGGCGGACCCTTACTGGATATCGGGCCTTATTATCTAACAGCATTGGTTTCCTTGCTGGGACCCGTTGGAAGATGCTGCGGCTTTGCTAAAACAACCTTCTCTGAAAGGACCATTTTCTACGGTCCAAGGTCTGGAGAAACCATGCCGGTGGAAATACCTACCCATATCTCCGGCACCATGGAATTCTCCAATGGAGCCATCGGCACTATAACCACCAGCTTCGATATCTGGGATTCACAATTACCGAGAATGGAAATTTACGGGACTGCCGGGACCTTATGCATACCTGATCTGGACCCTCTGGCAGGTCCCAATTTGTTTGGAGGACCTGTTCTGATAAAAACCAAGGAAACATCCCGTTGGCGCGGCCTGCCGAGAAAACCGGAACTCCAGGACTGGGATGAACTTCCTGTCGGACATAAATATAATGAAAATTCCCGAGGCCTCGGGCTTTCGGATATGGCATACGCAATCAAAGAGGGACGGCCCCATCGGGCAAATGACGAAATGGCCTATCATGTCCTTGAAATTGGATATGCGCTGCTTGAGTCTGCGGAAACCGGGCAATATTCTCATCTTTCCAGTAGCTGTACCAGGCCCACGCCGCTGCCCGTTGATTTTCCTGTAAGCATCCCGTCGAGCACCACTACGAAATAGCACCATGGGCGCCATCGGATGGGCGATGACGGCTACGGAACTTGAATCAGAGATTTGAAGGTGTATGAGGTCGGCCCTGTTCGGACGCCGCCGGAGAAGCGCGAGGCGCTGCTTGCAACGACTGTGTGACCGCAGCGGGATGACCTCTTGACGCCCTCGCGCGAGACATGAACTTGAAGTTGCCTCCCCAAGCGACAAGCCGACAAGCGGCATCGGAATCGTCCGCTGCCGATGTCTTCTGCCAATTCCCTGTTGGTTTGTGTATCGGCGATCCACACAGTCCCCGGCGAACCCGCCGGCTGATTTCCGCCTTTCTCGGCACCGGTGTCGGGAATGCGGCGGCCAGGACCTAGCGATGAGTTGAATTCCGCGGGGATTCGGGTGACAATTCCAAGGGTCGCCGTCATTCTGGCGCAGTCGAACCATGATCCATTCCAATAGCACGCAGCCGCGATTTTCAGACCTCGAAGGAGCATCCAGTGAGCAGCGAAAGCGAATCTGAGAACCAGCCCGTGTACGTGATCGAGACCATCCCCACGGGTGGTGAACATGAAGTGGCGCTGCGTGAAATTGAATCCGAGGGCATCCCGATTCCAGCGCACCTGCGGGTGCACCGCGAGCTCCGCCGCGGTGGAATGGGCCGCGTCCATGCCGCCACGGATCGCAACTTGCTGCGCCGCGTCGCCCTGAAGCGGCTGGATAAAGAGCTCGCCCGCGAGCCGATGTATCGCGATGGCTTCATTGCGGAAGCGCAAATTACCGGACAGCTCGAGCACCCGAACATTCTGCCGGTGCATGAGCTCTCCGTCTCGAGCGACGGCATTCCCTACTTCACGATGAAGCTGGTGCACGGCGTTGGACTCGACGAATGGTTGAGGGACCCCTCTCGCCGACCCGGCACGCGCGAACGCTTGCAGGATGGCCTCGACATTTTTCTGAAGGTCTGCGACGCGGTGGCCTACGCGCACTACCGTGGCGTGATCCATCGCGACTTGAAGCCGGAAAACATCCTGCTGGCCTCCTTCGGTCGGGTCTATGTCATTGACTGGGGCCTTGCCCGCTTGACCAAAACGCGCGCCGCCTCCGGGGCCTATTCACAGATGGAAGCTCAGGGAGAGGTGGGAGCGCCGGCGTACATGTCGCCGGAACAGGCGCGTGGAAACCCCGCGGACATGGACGAACGAAGCGATGTTTTCGGCCTTGGCGCGGTGCTCTACGAGATCGTCTGTGGTCAGCTGCCGTATGGACAAGCGAACAATCCCGACGCCATCCTGGAAAAAGCGCGCCACGGCCGAGTCATCGCGATCGATCAGGTTGTCATGCGTCACGGCGTTCCCAAGCGTTTGCGTGAGATCGTGAACAAGGCCATCGCGCCACTGCCCGCGAACCGCTATCAAAGCGTGGTGGATTTGCAGAAGGACGTGCGCGAGTTCTTGCGCGGCGGTCTGTATTTGCCCCACAAGAAATTCGCTCCGGGGAGTTTGATCATTCGCGAGGGAGATCGCGGCGACAGCGCCTACATGATCGTGAGCGGTCAATGTCGCGCCTTCCGGACTGTCGGCGCAGCGCAAGATAACACCTTGGGGCAAGAAACGCTGGGCGCCATGGGCCCGGGTGACGTATTCGGCGAGATGGCCCTCATTCTGGACGAGCCGCGGGCCGCGAGCGTGGAAGCCGTTGATCAGGTAACCGTGCTCGTGCTCGACAAGAAAACTATGGCCGAGGGGCTTGGAATCGACGGTTGGACGAATTCACTGGTGCGCACCCTGGCGAAGCGCTTCCAGGTGCTCGAGCAACAGGTGCGTGCTTCGGGTATCCGGCGGGGATAAGCCGTATCGGCACGTGGATTTGGCTGCGGCGTTTTCCGAAAACCGCACTGAGCGGCCGCAATTTCGGGGTAGATCCGGGGAGCGCACGCGTTTCCGTCCGGCGGCTGCCGGGGCGTCCAAACTCTGTTCGACCAGACGCCGAACACCACACGCGAGGACGCGTTTGCTCCCCAGAGGCTTCGGCGCTGCCAAACATCTTTCCTGTGAGAATTGCTCTGGGGTACGAGGCTTCAATTCCTTCCATCAACACGGCAAGGCAGCAGCAATCTCCCTTGCGGTCGACAAGTGCTTCGGGTCATCGTCTTCGCAGCTGCTGGCAGCCTTGATGATGTCTTCAGGTTGAACGGCAGCCAACTCGTCGCGACCTTTCCTCCGGTTTCGACGTCCTTCAATCACTGTTCGCGGCCGCTCGTCCTTGATCGAGCGTTTTTTTGGCTTGGCAACGAGGGCGTCCGGCAACATTATCTCGGCACTTTCCTGCTTGAGAACGCTGCGGCCTCCGCACGGTGTCCGCTGCCGCCGACGTTATCTGCCGGAGGTTCCCGATTGGGCCCCCAAGGACATTTCAAAAATTCACCCCGCAAGAACAGCCAAGTCACTAACAACGACCAAACCAACATAATATGAGCGCAGCAGATATTGAGAGCGACGAATACAAGAAGCAGTTCCTCCATGAGGCGACCAACCTGGCCATCGAGTCCGTTGAGAAGGGATGGGGCGGCCCATTCGGGGCGGTCATCGTCCGGGATGGCAAGATCATTGGCCGCGGCCAGAACCGCGTCCTTTTGACTGGGATCCCAGTGTATCATGCCGAGGTGACTGCCATCATCGATGCCTGCGCCCGCATCAATTCCAAGGCCCTGGTCGGCTCAGACAATTATGAAGGAAATCTGAAGATGATCCCACGCCCGCCGGGCTCCCCGGATCCGGTTCCCGAGAGGGCGCAGATGCTCAAGGGTTGCGATCTCTATGTGAACGGCGCACCCTGTCCGATGTGCATGAGCGCCATCTATTGGGCGCGCATCGATCGGGTGTATTTCGGAACCCGCCTCGAAGACACGAGCAAAATCGGTTTCGACGATGAGTTTCAATACATCGATTTCCGGCTTCCCTGGAAGGAGCGGAAAGCTATCCAGTGCTTCCCGGATTTCGAACGCGACTACGCGCTCAAGGCGTGCGAGGCCTGGCAGAACAAAAGCGACAGGCATCCCTACTAAAGACGGCATTGCGTGCCGAATACGGATCCGGCTTCGCCTGGCTGGCTGACGGGACGCGGCTGATCGCTGGCGGCGGGCTGGACCGCATCTGGAACGACTGAACACCGACGGAGCATGAGCAAACATGCCGTCTTGATAGCGACCGCCAAGGTCCATCCTGGTTTCGAGCAAGCCTTCGCCGCGTGGCAGGCCCGGTATTCCGCCGCCATTTCCAAATTCCCCGGATTCATCAGCACCGACATGGTGCCGCCACCCTCCGGCAAGCCGGAGGTTCCTTGGACTATCATTGCCAATTTTGAGTCCGAGGAAACTCTCGCCGCCTGGAAGCGGTCGCCCGAACGCGGGACGATTCTCGGGGAGGTTGTTCCGCTAATGGACGGTGGCGATTTTGGTGAAACGGTCAGCACCGATGGAACGGGATCGGTTCCGGGAGCCGACGTCACGGAAGTGATTTTTTCGAAGGTCAAGCCGGGCATGGCCGATCGCTACCGGGAATGGGCTTCACGTATCCAGGCCGCGCAGGCCAAATATCCCGGATACCGCGGGCTATATCTTCAGCCTCCCGCGGGCGGTGGCGGCGGGCACTGGACCTCGATTCTGCGCTATGACTCCGCCGAGCACCTCGAGGCATGGATGAATGCACCCGAGCGGAAGGTCCTGCTTTCGGAAACGCGGGAGTTCATCGAAAGCGAGGAACTCATGCGGCTCGCCACGGCCTTTCCCGGATGGGTGCCGATCGATCCGATGACAGGCGAGGGCCCGCCGAACTGGAAGGCCGCCATGCTCGTGCTGTTGGGGTTGTTTCCGATCGTGATGCTGGAGATGAGATTCCTGAGCCCGATTCTGGCGGGACTGGGCATCCATGCCTCACTGGGCACGTTCATCGGCAACTCCATCAGCGTCGCGCTGACCAGTTTTCTGACGATGCCGCTCTTCGTGAACTGGTTTGGCTGGTGGCTTTTTCCAATCGGGAACAAGAGCGCCATCACCACCAAGGGCGTCGGCATTCTCTGCGTCCTCTTCGCCCTCGAAGTGATAGTCCTGTGGAAACTCCTCCCCTGGTGAAAAACAACTTTCGCAGGCGGACCACCTTGCTATGGACAATAAGAATTCGTTCTCCCGTCGACAATTCGTGGCGGGCGCTGCCGCTGCCGCCGGCGGCGCGTTTCTGGGCCGGACAGGCCGCGCAGAATCTCCACAAAGCGCACCTATGAACATCGAAATGCTGAAACGAGCCTGCCAGGGAGAGGTCAGCGCGCGGGGCGAGCCGGGTTTCGAGGAACAAGTCTCCGGAGGATTGTGGAACCGTCTCGTTCCCAACCGCGCGCCGCAGATCGCGGTGTGCGTGGCCGACGAGCAGGACGTCATCGCCGCCATTCGATTTGCGCGGGAGAATAAACTGAAGGTGGTCGTCCGCGGGGGCGGCCACAACTGGTGTCAGCCGTCGCTAAGAAACGGGGGCTTGCTCATTGATCTGAAAAATCTCGACAAAGTGATCTCCATCGATGTGACAGCTCGCAAAGCCGTGGTGCAGCCGATCATTAGCAATCGGGAGATCCAGAGAGTGCTGAATGCCAAGGGGCTTGCTTTCCCCAGCGGCCATTGTCCTCAGGTCAAGCTAAGCGGCTATCTGCTGGGCGGAGGAATGTCGTGGAACCAGGGAGTGTGGGGCTACGGCAATGAGAGCGTCGAAGCTGTCGAACTCGTCACCGCCGAAGGCAAACTCATCACGGCCAATGAGAGTGACAATGCCGACTACTTTTGGGCGGCGCGCGGCGCCGGCTATGGGTTCTTTGGTGTCGCGACCCGGTATCACCTCAAATTGTATCAGCTGCCCAGGGCCATTCATGCGATCAGCTACTATTATTCGTTGAACGAGGCGACCACCGTCGCCGGATGGCTCGGCGAGATCGCCAGCAAGCTGTCGCCGAGCATCGAACTCAGCTTTTTCCTCCTCACGGCTCCGCCAGAGCTGAAGGACGAAGCTGCCCGGGACGGAGGCAAGGTCTGCCTGGTCTCGGCGACGGTCTTTGCGGATTCGGCGGAGGACGCAAAGGCTGCTTTGAAGCCTTTGGATGGCTGTCCCGCGCTCGGAAAATGCCTGCGGCGAACATCAGCCGAGTCTGTCGTCTTCGACCAGCTGTTCGACGCCTCCGGCGCGCTTTGGCCGGAGGGCATGCGCAGCCGCGTGAAGGCCATTTTTTCCAACTCCAATCCCGGCGAACTCGTGCAGGCGGTCTGCCGGCACATGACCAGGGCACCTTCGCAAACAACGCTGGTCTTATTCGCCATCTTCACGGGACCGAATGTTCCGGCGCCGTTGCCGAATGCCGCCCTCTCGCTGAGCGCACGCGTTTATGGAGGACCGTGGACCATGTGGCAGAACGCGACCGATGACGAGTCCAACACAGCGTGGCACCAAGAATGTGCGGCCCTCATGAAACCGCATATCGCCGGCTATTACATTGGCGAGACGGATCCGGTCGCCTTCCCCTCGGAAGCCACGGGAGCTTTCTCCCCGGAAAGTTGGAAGCGTCTGGCCGACCTGCGCGACAAATACGATCCGGACGGCATCTTCTTCGGATTTTTCGACGGTCTTGCGTGACGCCTCGCCATGTCCGGGTTGAACGATCAGATCTCGGAAGCAAAGTCTCGATCCACGGTGGCGCTCCTGCTCGCCGGCATTCTGCTGACTCAAATTCCGCTGGATGCTTCCGCGATGCCGGAGAGGGTTGAGGCACCTCGCTTGATCAACCGATCCCGCACGTGACGCGAAACTTTTTCCTTCCGGCTGTCGCCGTGCTCGCGGCGATGCTTCCCCGGCTAGCATTTTGCGAGGAAGCCTCCGTTTCCTTTCTTGACCAACTCCGAGGCGAACCGCCCTCAGCCGTTTCCGGCAACCCGGCGGCGGAGAGCAGCGTTCCCGGGAATGCGTGGCTGATCGGGTTAATTCCCGGGAAGCCGTTGGACGAGCTCGGGCTTCGTCTTGGCGGCGTGTGGCTGGCCGACACGAACGGGCTGATCTCCGGCGGTGCCCAGCCTGGCAAATGGAGTTGGAACAGCGCGCTTATCGTCGGCGCGGATCTCAATGCGGAAAAACTCGCCGGCTGGACGGGGGCCTCCTTCGGCATTCAATTCCTTCAATTCAACGGTGAGGACACCAACGGTCAGGCCGGCAGCGTGCAAGGCTACAACAGCCTGCCGGGGCCGCCACCGCTGGATCGCTCCGAGCTTTACCAGGTCTGGTACCGGCAGAGCCTGTTCGATGACCGGGTCATCTTCCGCATCGGCAAGGTTGTGCCAACCTTTGATTTCAACAACGTCGCCCGTCCGGTGCCCACCCAAGACGCGGGGTTGAGCATTCCTGCGGTGACCGGCCTCCTTTACACGCCGGTCTTCGTCAATCCCACTCTGCTTGGCGCCATTGGCGGATATTACAATTCCGTGTGCGGCCTCACCCTGACGCTCGCTCCAACCAAGAATACCTATTTCAGCTACGGGTTCTACGACGGGAACATCATTCTGGGCGTGCAGACCGGCCTGAACGGCCCGCATTTCAATGGCTATTATTTCAATATCTGGGAAGCAGGATTGGATTGGATCATCGCCGACCAATACCCGGGTCAGTTCGGAGCGGGCCTTTGGTATCAATCCGGCTTGGTGCAACGGCCAAATGCTTCACAGGATGGCACGGGCGGGTTTTACATGTTTGGCAGTCAGCGCATTTGGTCAAACCACGTCAAAGGCACGGAGGCCGGCGCGCGACCGGGAAAAAACACGCCCCTCATCGCGCCGGAGCATTCCCAGCGCGCATCCATCTCCACGTTTTGGCAATTTGGCGTGAACAACGCTGAGGCGCTGCCGGTCAATCAATACTTTGGGATGGGCTTCACCGGGTTCGGCTTGGTGCCGGGCCGGGCCGCCGACTCGATGGGCGCCGGCATGTCATGGGCATGGCTCAATCCGAAGGCTTTCGACCGTGCAAGCGAGCTGATGTTCCAGGCATACTATCAAGCGCATCTTGTGGCAGGCACGTTTTTCCAGCCGGCGGTGAGCTACATCCCCACGCCAGGGGCGAGCGCCAGCCTCGGAGGCGCCTGGGCGCTGACGTTCCGACTAACGGTCTTGTTTTGAGATGGAAGCTGCCCGTTCCGGCTCGGTCGCCACGGGTGGGCGACTTCTCGCTCAGCTTTTCGTCTCGATGAGCCGTCCGATATTCAGCAGGGCCGCTTCGCTGTTCGGCGGTCCGATCAGCTGGATGCTGGTCACCGGAAACCTTTCGCCCGGGAGAGGGATCGGCAGGGCCAATGCGGGAACGCCGGCATAGTTCACCGCCACCGTGTTCTGGATATCCATGAACCGCGCCTCAAAAATCGCGACGACAAGGGCGTTCCGTTTCTGGGGCGCTTTCTGCAGCACGGGGAGCGCGATGGCATCGACTTCCTGGAAGGTCTTGAGCAAAGTGTCTCGCCACGCGTCGCGGCGCGCGATCGCCTGCTGACGTTTCGCTTCGTTGCTGTATTTCAGGGTAAACACGATGTCTCCGAACCAGATCGCTACCCGGCCCATGGTCCCGACGCCTTCCTTGCGACCTATGGCTCGATTATTGTAGTAAGCGCCGGCGGCGGCAATCAGGTTCCCGTCGTGCTGCGCATGCTTCCACGCCTCGAGAAACTCCTTCCCGAGGGGAACGACTTGGAACCCCCGTTCCGCGAGCCTGGCGTCGATTGCCCGGTCAATGGCTCGATCGGTCCCGGGTACCCGGAGCCGGCCGATCCGGATCTTTCCGGCCGAAGGTCTCGCCGCCTTGGCCTTGGCGTAAAGAGCGGCGAAGTTTTCCTGCAAGAGCTCCATCCCGGCCACGAGGCCTTTCACGTCCTTGGCCATCGGTCCGACGGTATCAAGATACCTCGGAGTGATCGGGTAGACGCCCTTGATCGAGACCAGCCCAAACGTCGTCTTCAAGCCCGCGACTCCGCAACAGGCTGCCGGAACCCGAATCGAGCCAGCCGTGTCGGTCCCCAGCGCGACATCGGCGAGACCCATTGCCACGGCCACGGCAGACCCGCTTGAAGATCCCCCAGGGACGCGGTCCTTGGCAACCGGATTGATTGGCGTTCCGAAGTAGTAGTTGGAGCCGGACACCCCGACGGCGAACTCGCTGAGATTCGTTTTCCCGACAATGTTCACCCCGCGCTCGCGTGCGATCCGCAAACATTCCGCGTCTTCCTTTGCCGGTTTGCCATGTTTGTAGAGATATTCCGACCCTGCCGAAGTCACCTCACCCTTGATATCGATGAGGTCCTTGACCCCAAGGCGCAAGGACTTGTCGCCCGGCTTCGGAGCCTTGTAGGAGATGAAGGCATGGGGGGGCGGGGTAGCCGGCTTCCGAGACGACAACGCGCAGCCGCTCGCGAACAAGGCGATCAGGAGAAGACCAAAAACGGCTCGAGCACGCGGCAATAGGGGATCGGTAAACATCTCAGGGAGGAACGCTATTGGGAGCCCACTTCCGACAGGTTTCCTGGCAGGTGTCCAGACCAAAAATTATCGGACAGGGCGACGAGTGCCGCTCAAGCAGATCCCTGGAGCATCCAGACCCGAAAGGCACGGACTTTCGATGGCAATTTTTGCGCGATGGAATCCACACTGACTCGAGGCGCATTGCGGAGACAAGAATCAGGGCGACTCGTTCGACTGGCGTGTCGAGTACGCCATCCTCAATCCTGACCAGTGCCCAGACCCGCGCGGGCAAAGAGCGGACGTGGGCATGGGCTGCGAAATTGGAAGCCTGGCAAGTCTCTTTGGAGGCGGAAGTCATCCACTTGCAAGAACGCGTTGGATCGCTTCGTGGAGTCGGGACAATTCGACGGGTTTCAAGAAGTGTTCGCTAAATCCAGCGTCGCGACTTTTTCGAACATCCTCGTCCGCCCCGTAAGCAGTCACAGCGATGCCCTTGACTGACTTGCGAGCCCGGATTTTTTTCATGAGTTCGTAGCCTGTTTCATCTGGAAGACCAATATCACAGATCACGATGTCAAAGGATTCCTGGGAGACAAGTTCCAGCGCCGTGGCTGCTTCACCGGCGGTTTTCACAGCATAGCCGAAGCCGGCCAAGAGCAGGTAAAGCATCCGAGTCGTGTCGGGGTGGTCCTCCACGACGAGCAATCGAATTTGGCCTGGCGGCCGTGGAGAAGGAGCGGATTCGGGCGACGTTTTCATACGGAACTATTGTCGCGGGTCGCAGGCCGGTGAGCACCGTCGCCTCAGGCTTCCTTCCGTTCTTTCTTGAAGAATTTCCCGGACTTGGTGCTGCCAGCCGACCCGAGTTGGTTTTGTCAGTGACATCTTCCGGCCCTTCCCGCTTGGAAATCAAATCCATCAGCTCGGCCTTTTCTGACCGGCTCGAAAGTGACGGCACGGACGAGTGTTCGTCTGCGCGGTGGGACGACCTTGGCGCCATCGTGAGAACAGTTCCCCGCAAACCCGCAACAAACGAATGTCAAGTCCACTGTCAGAGACATCGTGTCGTCCGGAAGAGAGCGGTTTGCCGCCGAGACAACAGGACTTCCTTTCCATCTCTCAGAATAAAAATCAGGCCTCCATCTTCGCTAAGTCGAGGGCGTATCACATGACTAAGGTTTACTAAACAGCTCCTGCTCGCTCGAAAGAAAATGGAGCTGTCCAGCCGGCTCTCGCAGCCCCCGAGAGAGCGTCGAATGAGAAGTTTGCTTTCGGAAAAATGGACCAGCGTAAAATTACGGCACGCTTCGAGAAGGCCAATGTCATCGATCCGAACTATCCAGCATTCGACGTCGTCTGTCAGGAGAACGTAATCGTCATTTTGGAATCGGTCGACTGGCTCGCTATTCTCGCTCACCAAATCCAATTTAGGCCCTCCCTCCGATTCTTTCGGGAGGGCTACGAACGGCGTTTGATTGCTGGGATTGATAAGAGACAGTGTTACACAAATCCTCATACGAACTCATGTCCAATGCAATCAGGTGAGAACCTGACCGACTCATACGGGAGACGACGGCGCGCCGCCAACAGCGCGGTCTCGGTCAACGTTCATCGAACTGACGAGCTCAATAACCGTATCCCGGGCTTCCCGCATGTTGCACTACTGTGATGCTCTCCAGCGGTGCCGTTACGATGCGGATGTCGAAGCCTTCGCTCCTCCGGAGATCCGCCTTGCTCCCGTTAACCGGAGCAACGACTGTCCACATTCCAGCCCGATTGGCGAACGCTACGAGATCATTTTGCTGGACCGGGTTTTGTTGAAAGCTCCTCGTCGCGAGAGGCGTGGAGAGCACAGATGTCGTCTTCCGGTGGATGGAGGTGACCTGAGCGGTCTCAGCCTCAAGACGAAAGATGCGCGTGCGCTCGCTCACCTCCGATGAAAGATGCAAGGGCGGCGGGCTCGAAATGGACCGGGACGCCGGCTTGGGAGTCGGCGGGCCGGAAACCAGGATTGTGCGGAAACTATTCACCTTTTGAACTGATCTTCGGAGATTATCGCCTCCAAATTCGATCACCGAGGCTCACCCTCTATTCGTTTCCGAAACCCTTCACGGATGCACCGCGGGACGCCGCCGATCTCGAGCACCTGATGCGTGCGCGGGGGAAATCCGAGCGGCGTCTCCCGAGAACTGAAGTGATTTCAACCTTCCCGCTTCTGCAGAGACTCTGCGTATTGGCGGCCGGCACGGGGTTCAAAATTCTTTGCCGGCAGCTGCCGCTCTATCGCTTCGAAAAGTTCGAGAACTCTCTCTCAACGGCCGAAAAGATTGCTTTCGCCTTTTCGGCGGTGTCAGAGGGCAAATCCCTGAGATTTTTCATCTCGCGAAGATCTCGGCAGAGGGCTTTGCAGACGGCGCCTTTCTTATACTTCAATCCGGCCGCCGCAAAGGCAGCTTCCAGGCGGTTTGAAATTTGACCGCCCGGAGGCAGGTTCTCGAGATCTGCGCCGGCGGCGGCCAATTGTTTCGAATAGATCTCGTTTACCCGTTTGAGATAAAAACTCTCGGGAAAAATGTCTTCGATTGAGCATTCCCTGTCTTCGGTGCCCAGAATCTCTCCCAAGCTGAAAGCGACCGCATGGCGACCGGCGTAACGCGCCAGCCAGTTCGTAACGAGCTTATCTTTGGCAGTCTCTCCGGCGGGATCGGAATCGTATAGCGCAAAGACGCTAAGATTCTGACCGACCATAAAAGTGGCGATGTAGGTGACCTCCGCCGCCCCGCCAGCGGGCGTCACCAAGACGTCGATGGGCAGGCCGGGTTCTCCGGTCTTGCGAAACAGGTTGGAGAGGGTTGTCAGAATCCAATAGTCATCGACGCCTTCGACAACGAGGTTCTGATCGGCAACCGTGAAGCCGGAGCGTCCTTGGAAACCGAGCGCAGCTTGAACGACCAGTTTGGCGCTCGGGTCCGTTTCGAGAAGACTTTCGGTCACGACCGACCCTGCATCCGTCTCGCCGATAATCCGTATTCGCTCAGGCGAATTGAGATCGATCATAAACGGCAAGTGAGTCGAGTAGATCAGCGTGTTGCCCTCGGCGTATGAAGCCAGCCGAACGAGGAGATCGACCTGGGCGTCCGGATGAAGATGCAAGCCCGGCTCGTCCAGCAGAACCACGCAGCCCCTCAGCGAGCCTTTGGTTTCATGCATCAGCATGAGGTCGAACGAAAAGAACCATTGGAAGCCGCGCGAGCGTTCTTCAAGCCTGATCAAGGCCTTTTCATTCAGCCCTCGAACAAATGTCATAAACTGATGCCCGTCTGCCCGAAAATCCACCTCGTAACGAAGCTGCTTCCAGTGGTTTTCAATCTTGCGATTGAGCGCCGCCGCCGCGTCGCTTAGGTCGTACTGCCGCTCCTCGCGCTCCTCCTGCTCGGCCTTTTTCACCTCGTCCGCCAGACTGAGGTCCGCGAGGTTCAAGATGGTCACGAGGGTTTCATCATCTTCGGTTGGTTTACCCAAATCGAAACGCTGTTTGACCTGATCCAAGTAAGCGGTTCCACGGAACGTGCGATATTCGTCCATGTAGACGAATCTCGGAAGGCGATTGATCACGCATTCGTGGGCTTTTTGCTGCATGGAGGCCGTGGCGCGCAGTTTGGTCACGACCTCTCCCAGCTTGTGGGCGTATTGGGTGCGGAAACGAGTCTCGTTGCTGCTGCGCGGATCGCTTGTGCTAAGCGTCGCAAGTTGATGCTCCTGCTGGGCGGCCAACGACTCGAGCTCCGAGAAACGCCCTTCATTGGCCAGCCGAACAGCTTCCTTTCTGCACTTTTGAGCGAGATCGAAGAATTTTGGCGCCACTTCGGAAGGAGGTGACGGCAATTCACTGCAACTTTGGTCCACATCATTCGGATGCAATCGATCGGGAAAGGTATTCTCCGGAAACAACACCTCAACACGTCCGGCGTAATCGCGGGTCACCGTTAGATTCTCGGCCATCATGTTCTCGGTTGTAAGATTCGCGAGGGCGGTCGTGTCCGCTGCGTCCAGGCGAAATTCCGCCTGGCAAACGACCTGCCGATCCGAGCGTTCGCCGCGATGCCCGCGCGGCCATTCGCGCGCCATCGAATACGGCTCGGGCGCAAGAGGATTGAACTTCTGCAGCGCCTTCAAGAGCGAAGTCTTCCCTGCTTCGTTCTTTCCGACGAGGACCGTAAGATCGGTCACATCGACCCATCCTGAATCGAGAATGCATTTGAACATCTGGACGCGGAATCTCTTCAGCTTCATATCGTTTGATCGGATTTTCGTGATCGGTCAGCGGAGAGTGCATTCAGGCCGACGCGGCCGGCATTGGTTTCGTCGCGTTTAGTCGTGCGTCGATCTTTGCGAGGTCCTGCGAGGTCGCTGTGCCGAACCGAAGATTCATTTTGATCCGTACTGCGCATCCGGCGGATCAATATTGGCAAACTTCAGACCCTGGCGCGGCTCCGCCATCATCTCGGCAACGGTGTCCCGCCAGTCCTGGTAGTGCTGCGTGTCCTTGTGTGCCGCCGGGGCGTCTGCGCTGCGATACGCCTCGACGAGCACGAAACGAGTGGGATCATCCGATTGCTGCAGGATGTCGAAGCGCGCTATTCCCGATTCCTTGCGGCTGGCTCGAGCGTTGGCAACCGTCGCCGTTTTGAACGCCTCAATGAACTCGGCCTTCACTTTCACGTGCACATGAACAATTTGCATGCGCCAAGAATAGTTCGTCGAACTGCGGCCGAAAGCAGAAACCGGCCCGCCGCGCGCGGAAAATCTATCGCCAAGCCTGGACGCCGGTTGGCGATTCTCCAGTCTACGCGTTCTTGTAGACGCTGGCGTCGTCGAAGGATTTCGTCTCTCGCACGGGCAGCGGAGCGGCATCCCGATCAAATTCCTGGAAGAAGCAGCTCAAGTAGCCGGTGTGGCAGGCGCCGCCGGCCTGCTCGACCTCAAAGAGCAACACGTCCCGGTCGCAATCGGCAAACCAGCGGCTGATTTTCTGCGTGTGCCCGCTGGTCTCACCCTTAAGCCAGAGTTTTTGTCGTGAACGACTCCAGTAATGCATAAGTCCCGTCTCGAGCGACTTCTGAAGGGCCTCGCGATTCATCCATGCGAACATCAGGACGCGCCCGCGAGGGGCGTCTCCCTCGCAAGCTTGCTGAACGATAGCCGGGATGAGACCTTCGGCGGTGAATTTGAAATCGAGTTCCACTGTTGCAGAATAGCAGAGTGTCAGATAATCGGAAATGTCGCGTGAAAGAATCAGAGACGTTCAACCTGTCGCCAGCGGCCCCGAGTGCGCCGCGGGGCGCCCGCTATCGCTATTTTTCAAACCCGCCGGCGACGGTTCGGCTCCGTCTGGCCGACCTTGCTTCGCAGATTCCGCAAGCGGCCCGCTTGCCCGCTTTCGATGCCGGGCACAGTCTTGAGCTTCCATGCGAAGACGTTTTCGCCGGTCCGGTTCCCAAGCTGCTTCTTTCGCGTCTGGCCGAGATCGCGGCGGAGCACGTTCGTTTCGATAGCGTCCCAGATTCACCAATCCGCCTCCCTGCGGCTCAGTTGGCGCTGGGCTATCGTTTCACCAGTGGACGCGAGCTGCTCGAGGAACCGGTCCTGGTCGAGAACTCGCGCCTGATTCCGGAGGCGCCTTCCCATCCGTCGGAAGATTTCACTCCGAACGCGGGTTTACCGGAACCGCCTGAGAGTTCCCTTGACGGCAAGCAAGACAGCGTAACGCCGGAATGCGACGGTCCAAAGGAGGAATTCAAGAGCCCGTCGAGCGTGGCGCGACTGGCCAACGCGAATCCCACCGCAGCCCCTGACGCGGCACCGCCAGGGTCAACTTCCGTGGCCGAGACGGTTGCGTCTGTGACTGCGGAAGCGTCGCTTGAAGAGTCGAAGGACAGCGTTCCGTCCCGGTCAGCACCGGAAGCGCAGGCGGAGCAAGAGAGCACGACTCCCACGGTCGGCGAAGGTCTGCCCGGGGATCCGCCGACGGCGGCGCCCGAGGCCTGGCGCCCTATGTCCATCTTTCCGATATTTCGACGCAAGGTGGTCGAGCCGGAGACGAAGTCTCCGCAGGCAGACGGGAATGCCGAATCGCCGAAACCAGCACTCGTCCATTCGGAATTCTCACCCGTGCAGGCGGCGCCACCACCGGGCGAGAGCGCGGGGCCCGAGCCCAAAACCGCGGAACCGGCGGCCAAGGAATTCGTGCCAGCCGCACCCGCCCAAGAAGCGGTTCTCGTTGAGATCGAACACCTGGGAAAATTTGAGCCCAGGCGTTCGACGGAGATCCCGGATCAGGATGCGCTGCAGGCCTTGTTCCTGACGGAGGAGTTTCTTTCGGTTGATCGCGTCGTGGAACTCTGCGGCGGTTTGCCAGGCATCAAATCGTGCGTGCTTGCTCACGGATCGGCGGTGCTCGCGTCTCACAATGTGCCCGATTCGATCGATCTCGTCTCGCTGAGCGCGCATGCGCTCGAGATGCTCGCGGGAATGCGGCAGTCCGCCGCGCGAATGGGCGTTGGCGCGGTGCCTGCCGTGACCATTCACTCCGAGAAGGGACCGATCACCTTTTTCCATCAGGATGACCTTTGTCTCCTGGTAATGCACAAGGACCGCGGTTTCGTTCCTGGCGTTCGCGAGAAGCTCCAGAAAGTCGTCGAGCGCCTGTCGGAGGCTAGTCTCAATCTGCCCGTTGCTGCTTCGCGGGCGGCTTTGGCTCCAAAGGAGGCCACTTTTTAGGTTGGCGGGTTTCAAGGCTGCAAAGCTCACCGACGCCATCCACACTCTGAACTCTGGAGACTCTCCGGCATGTTGGATCTCGTGCAAAAAGGCGGGCCGCTCATGTGGCTCATTATTCTCTGCAGCGTTACCGCCGCCGGCATTTTCTTTGAAAGGCTGCTTCATCTTCACAGGGCATCAACCCCGGTGGGCGACTTTCTTCGCGGGCTCGCGAACGTCCTGCGAAACGAAAATTATGCAGAGGCCCTGGAGGAATGCGCAGGCACGCCCGGGCCAGTCGCGCGCGTTGCGCACGCGGTCATTCTGCATCACGGCGCGCCGCGTTCCGAACTGCGCGAGGTTGCGCAGGAGGCGGGTCAGTTGGAGGTGCCGCGGCTCGAGCAGAACCTTCCGCTTCTTGGGACCATTGCCTACACCACGCCGCTGCTCGGCCTGCTCGGAACCCTGCTGGGTTTGCTCGCGGCCTTCCAGGAGGTGGCCGCCCGCAGCGGATATGCAACGGCCACGGACATTGCGGATGGCGTCTACGAAAGTCTGCTCACCTCAATCGCCTCTCTCGCCGTGGCCATACCGGCGTTCGTGGCTTACAGTTATCTTTCCGCCCGCGTCAATACGATCATCCACGACATGGAAAGGGCCGGCATCGAGATACTCGCCATCCTTGACGAGATGCGCGGGCGCAACAAGCCGGCACCGTGAAACTCCGCCGTTCACCGCCTCCACATCCCGTTTTGATAGCTTTCGCGCCGGCGCTCTCCCTGGCCCTGATCCTGATTTTTTTCCTGCTGCTGAGCACGACGTTTTTGCTTCAACCTGGCGTGGCTGTAGACGTGCCGCGCTCGCCCTTCCTCCTTTCGCCCCAGCGCAATCCCCGGATCATCAGCGTCACCGCGCCGCCGCTCTCCGCAATTTTCTTTGAGAACGAGGAGGTCAGCCTGTCGCGCCTGCGCGAGGCGCTTCAAAAGATGCAAGGCCGGTCGCAGACGATCATCATCAAAGCCGACGGACGCGCTCTTTACGAAAACATCAGCGCCGTTATGAACGCGGCGCTCGAGACGGGGTTGCCGGTCGTGCTGGCCACCGCAGAGGAGGGCGGAGACTTGTGAAACTCCGAATTCACCTCTTTGAGTGGCCGTCGCGCCACAACGTCCACTTGGCGCTCCCGGTCATGCTGGTCCTGTCATTTCTCCTGCATGCGGCGTGCGTGTTGATCTTTCAGGCGACCTTTCCACGTTCGCAGGGAAGTCGCGAGCGTTCCGCCACGGTCTATGCCCTTTTGCCGGGCTCTTTGGAAGCGGCCAGGATCGCGCCGGTGCTGGCGGCGTCAGACCCGGCATTGTTTTCTTCCACGAAGATTTTTGGACACGACGTTTGGAAGCTTCCGGAGACCGCCTACGTTTCGAGCTTCGACGAAGAGACTCCCATGCTCGCGCCCCTCCCGGCTCCGCCCGCCTCGCAATTTCTCCCGCCTGCTTCTGGAACCGCGCCGGTCGCCGCGACGGCCTCCGTTTCGAAGCCGGCGCCGCCCCGGGAGCCACCTGTTCCCACCGCGGTGCGGTTCGGCGGCGCATTGGCGCGGCGCGGGTGGACTCCTCCACAGAACTTTGACTTTGCCACGCTGGCTGTCCTGCCCCGGCAGGGCCTTGCCCCGGCGGAGTTTCTGATCGCGGTCTCGCCGGACGGCCTGCCGATGCATCTTTTTCCTCAGCGATCGTCGGGCAACGAAAACCTCGACCGCGCTGCGCTGCAATATTTGGCCGGCGGGCGCTTCGCCGCGGCCCCTTCCGAGCTTGAGCCCGCCTGGGGAACGGCCACATTCGTCTGGGGAGCAGACATAAGGCAGGACAGCCAGCAATGATCCGCGTTAACCTCGTGGAATTGGTCTTTCTATATTTGGTGGTTTTTCTTGCCGCGATTTTGGCCGTTTGGATAGCCTACGAGATGGTTCGGAGAGTTCGCGAAAATCGCTTCCGCCAACACCGCATGCGCTGCGCTGTCTGCGGGATGGAGTTTGAGGATCGAACGCCTGCGATTCTGCCTCGCTGTCCGCGTTGTGACAGCCTCAATGAGCGAGACAAATTGAAAGTATACTGACATGGGAATGTGGATTGGAAGAAACCGCAAGGCGCGCGTGACCTACGGGTTTGACGAAATCGCGCTCGTGCCGGGAGATGTCACGATCAACCCGAATGAGGTCGATATCTCGTTCCGTCTTCCCCGCCGGGATGCGGAGCCGATAAAGCTCAACATCCCTATTCTTGCCAGCGCGATGGACGGAGTGGTGGACGTCAAGATGGCCATTTTGATGGGCAAGCTTGGCGGACTCGGCGTGCTTAACCTGGAGGGCGTCCAGACCCGCTATGAGAACCCCGGCGAGGTGCTCGCCGAGGTTGTCGGCGCCGACAAAGAAAGAGCCACCTCGCTCATTCAGAAGCTTTACCAGGAACCAATACGCGAAGAACTGATCGCCCGCCGGGTGGAAGAGATAAAGGAAGCCGGCGTCATCTCTGCGGTCAGTTCCATTCCGCAAAAAGCCGAGCGCTATGGCGCCATCGCCCAGGAGGCTGGCGTGGACGTGTTTGTGGTCCAATCCACCGTTTCCACGGTCCGGCACATTTCGACGGAGTACAAGACGCTCGATCTCGGGAGCTTTTGCAAGGGGATGAGGGTGCCGGTGATCGTCGGCAACACGGTGACCTTCAATGCCACGCGCGAGCTGATGCAAACCGGCGTCGCGGCGCTGCTGATTGGAGTCGGTCCCGGGGCCGCATGCACCTCGCGCGGCGTCCTGGGCCTGGGTGTTCCGCAGGTGACGGCAACCGTCGATTGCGCGGCGGCGCGGGACTACCACTTCAAGAAGACCGGGCGCTACGTTCCCATCATCACCGATGGAGGGATGAGCAAGGGGGGCGACGTCTGCAAGGCGCTGGCATGCGGGTCAGATGCGGTCATGGTGGGAAGCGCCTTCGCCAAGGCGCAGGAGGCCCCGGGCAGAGGGACCCACTGGGGAATGGCCACACCGCATGCGAACCTGCCCCGGGGCACCCGCATCAGGGTCGGAGTTACCGGCAGCCTCAAGCAGATTCTCTTCGGACCCGCCGAAGTCGATGACGGCAGCCAGAATCTTGTCGGCGCCATCACCACGTGCATGGGCAACGTTGGCGCAGCAAGTATCCGAGCGTTTCAGGAAACGGAAATCATCATCGCACCCTCCATTAAAACTGAGGGAAAACTCTTTCAAGTTGTGCAAAACGTGGGAATGGGAACAAAGTAACTTTTTGATTGCCAACCTGCGGACCAACCCGCTGAGTTAGCCATTCCCCAAATGAGCCTGGTAAAAATTCGATGAGCGAACGCAGAGTAGTCGTCACCGGAATCGGTGTCATTAGCCCGGTCGGCAACGACCTCGACACCTTCTGGAAGAATCTGACCGAAGGCCGCAGTGGCATCCGTCGCTACAAGGCATTCGACTCTGCCATCTACGATTGCAAGATTGCCGGGGAGGTGAGTGAATTCGATCCCGCCAAGTATTTCAAGTCTCCCAAGGACGCGCGCCGCGCCGATCGGTTCGCCCAGCTGGCGATGGCCGCCGCGAAAATCGCTTTGGCGGACTCGGGAATCGATCTCGACAATGCGGACCACGAGCGTTTCGGGGTGATGGTCGGCAGCGGGATCGGAGGTCTCAGGAGCATGGAAGAGGAATGCCGCCGTCTCATTGATCGCGGCCCGTCGCGTGTTTCGCCCTTCACCATTGCCATGATGATCAGCAACATGGCGAGCGGCCTGGTTTCCATGGAATACGATCTCCGCGGGCCGAATATGTCCATCGTCACCGCCTGCGCCACCGCCAACCACTCGATTGGGGAAGCTTGGCGGATGATCAAATTCGACGATGCCGATTGCTTTGTGGCCGGGGGCACGGAAGCCACCATCACTCACTTGGGCATGGGCGGATTCTCTGCGATGCGCGCCCTTTCGTTACGAAATGACGAGCCCGAGCGCGCTTCGCGACCCTTCGACAAGGACCGCGACGGTTTCGTGATGGGCGAAGGCGCAGGCCTGGTCGTTCTTGAAGAGTTGGAACACGCAAGGAAGCGTGGCGCGCACATCTACTGCGAGTTGGCCGGATATGGGTTAAGCGCCGACGCCTACCACATGACGCAGCCGCTTCCCGAGGGCGAGGGCGCGGCGCGATGTATGCGCATGGCGATGAAGCATGCGCGCGTCAACCCCGAACAAATCGATTACATCAACGCGCATGGCACGTCGACACCCCTCGGCGATGTGTGCGAGACCAAGGCCATCAAGCAGGCGCTGGGTGACTGCGCGAAGAAGACGATGGTGAGTTCGACGAAGTCGATGACCGGGCACCTGCTCGGTGCGGCTGGCGGGGTGGAATTCGCCGCGTGCGCCATGGCCATCAAGCACGGAGTCGTCCCGCCGACCATCAATCTCGAGCAGCCAGATCCCGAGTGCGATCTCGACTATGTCCCCAACACGGCCCGCACCGCGAAGGTGAAGATCGCCATGAGCAATTCTTTCGGCTTCGGCGGCCACAATGCCACGCTGATCGCCTCTGAGTTCAGCGGGTAGCCTGTCCGGCACAGGCCGAATCGCGCTTACGCCGCCTGACGGCAGGACCGTTCGCTTGTCAAACTCTCACGTAGGCCAGCACCAGGGCGGTGATGAAAATATTCACCAGGGCAAGCTCGAAGAAGAAATACCAGCCCAGCTTCATGAGCTGGTCGTAGCGAAAGCGCGGAAGCGTCCACCGCACCCAGATAAAGAGGAAGAGCATGGCGGAAACTTTGGCGAAAAAGACGCCGATGTTCACCAGGCCCCAGATGAGGCTCGCGAGCCACGGAGGAACAAAGGCAAGCCCGAAGAACGAAGTGGAGGACCCGTCAGGAATGAGTGGAAAGCTCCACCCTCCCAGGAAAAGCGTCACGATGACTCCCGAGCCAGCGATCATCGCGGCATACTCGCCCAGGAAGAAGAGGGCGAATCCCATCGACGAGTACTCGGTGTGATAACCGCCGACGAGTTCTTGTTCCGCCTCGGGAAGGTCGAAGGGAAGTCGATTCGTCTCGGCGAACATGGCCACCAGAAAGACGAGAAATGACAGGAGCATCGGGATCCAAATCAGGATGCGCTGGAAAGAGAAGCCGGCCGCGCAGGCGGCGAGCACCCCGCGCCAGTCCCCGGTCGCGATTTGGTGAACGTCCAGCCCTACGGGCCACCATGGAGCGATCATCCAGCCATTTTGGCGCTGCCAGAGGACGATATCGGGCAGATTGAGTGTGCCGCAGAGAAGGAATACCGGAATCACGGAAAGCCCGAGCGCCAGTTCATACGAGATCATTTGCGAGCTCGAGCGAATGCCTCCAAGGAAGGGATACTTCGAGTTCGATGCCCAGCCAGCGAGGACGATGCCGTAAACGCCGAGCGAGGAGACCGCGAAAACGTAAAGCACTCCGATGTTGATATCGGCAATGACCATGGGCACCCCGAACAGCGTGGAACCGAAGGGCAGCACCGCGAGGACAAGGATCGGAGGGATCATCGTCAGCTTCGGGGCAATGTAATAGTAGAACTTGTTGACGCTGTTTGGGATGAAATTTTCCTTCAGCAAGAGCTTGAGCGCGTCCGCGACCGGCTGACCAAGTCCGAGAAACGGGATATCCTTCTTGAATCCCAGGAGGGTCAGCGGGATACCAACACGGTTGGGTCCCACGCGGTCCTGAATAAACGCGCAAACCTTGCGCTCTGCGTAAACGGTGTAGGAAACAAACCCAAGGATGATTCCCAGCAACACGAGCGTCTTCAGGAGAGAGGTCCAGACCAAAAACACCTCGGGCTTGAACGCGTAGATGGAGAGATCCGTCACAGGCGAAAGGCGCTGATGGCGCTGGGGAATTCGAACTTTGGGGTGACGTGGGCCGGCCCGTTGAAGACGCCTGAGAAGGATTGATTCATTTTTTCGCAGGGCCGAGTTTTTCGGACAAGTCCACGCCCAGGTCGCCGATTCGGCTCAGCGAAAGTCCCTCGAGCGCAGAAAACTCCGCGGCGAGCTGTTTGAAGAGCTCGTCAACGGTGTAAATGCCGTTGGAACCGTCGATCGCCTGGATAAGATCGCGAAGAATTTCCCAGTCGTCGCGCGCTTCACCGGGTGAGGAAATCGCTTGATTGAGGCGCTGGAGGCGGCCCTTGACGTTGATCATCGAGCCCCGCTTCTCTGCCCAGCTCGCGGCCGGAAGAACGACCGTGGCGCTGGCGGTGGTTCTGTCGGGCAGAATGGCCGTGACCACCAGTGAGTCGAGTTTTCGGAGATCGGCTTCGGATACTCCGCAATTCAAGGCGTCTTCGCCGAGGACGAGCAGAGACTTGATGGTTCCGCTTGAGACTCCAGAGGCAATTTCCGGCAACCTTCCTGTGGCAACTCCTATCAACTTTGCCCCCATGGTGTTAGGATTCCCATCTTCGTCAATAAGAAATCCGTCACTCCTCTGCTGGCGGGGCAAAACATCGAAAAGCTCGATGCTCAGGGCCTTCGCAAGGCGTCGGGCAAGGAAAAGCTCTTCGTTTGTCATCCGGGCAGAAGCGATCATCGCGGTCGACTTCGGATTGCTCGTCAGCTGTTGGACGCCCGCCTGGATGGCTTTCGGCCAACTCGCGGGGGTCTCATCGCCTCTGATGATCGGTTCCTTGAGCCTGTCTTGGCTGTTGACGTAGTGGAAGTTCAACCTGTGATTGTCGGGCATCCAGCAGGAATTGACGAAATCGTTTTCGCGCGGGGTGATCCGGTGGATGATGTTTTCGCGGCTGCCGATCAGGATGTTCGTTCCGGTCCCACAGTTGACGTCGATGCTTTTCGTCTCCCTGAGAAACCAGACCCGCATACTAAAGCGAAAATCCTTGGACGTGAGTGCTCCCACCGGGCAAATATCCACGGTGTTGAGCGAGTAATTGTTATCGAGCAATCTGCCCGGGTAAACGGTGAGCGTAGTATGGCCGCCACGGTTGACGAAGCCGAGCACATCATCCTTGGCGACTTCCTGCATAAAGCGCACGCAGCGCGAACACAAGATGCAGCGCTCGTCGTCCAGGACGATTCGCGGGCCGATGTCCACGCGCTTTGGCTTTTTTACCTTTTCCTCCAGGAAACGCGATTCGCCTTTGCCGAACTGGACGGAAAATTCCTGCAGCCGGCACTCGCCGGCCTGGTCGCAGATCGGGCAATCGAGCGGATGGTTGATGAGCAAGAACTCCATCACGCCCTTGCGGCATTCCTCGACGAGCGGCGAGCTGGTTCGCACGGCCATCCCCTCGCTGACCTCGGTGGCGCAGGAAATAGCCGGCCGAGGGCTCCAGGATATCTCCGGAAACCCATCGGCACCGAGCACGGGCTTGCGTTCGGGCGTCATCTTGGGCATCCCCAGCTCGACGAGGCACATCCGGCAGTTTCCGGGCGAGCTAAGCTTGGGGTGGTAGCAATAGTGCGGAATGAAATGCCCGCTCTTCATGCAAGCTTCGATGAGCCGCGTGCCCTTGGGAAACTGTTTCCACTCCCCATCCACCTGGACGTTCAAAATGGGAACTCCGGTTGCCGTCGCGCTCATCGTCGTGTCTCTTCCTCTCTCTTTAGCGCCCCGCCGTCAAGTGATGCGTGAGGATACCGATCGCATTCCCGGTTATGGAGGCGGTTGTCCCAACCGCCCATCTGTTCAGAGACCCTCGGCACAACGACTTTTCACCACGGCGAGCGCATCGCGCGGAAGACCGAGACGGGAGAGCGCGATTCCCGAGATGCAACCAAAGGCGCAGCTCGACAACATTTCTCAGCGTCTGCCGCGAGCGACCCGCCCGCGTCACTCTTCGAGTCCGAAATAGTGCGTCACTTTCGGACGTTCCGGACCTTGATGGAGTTTTAGAGCGATCGCTTCCAGCTCTCGGTCGGCCACCGTGGTCCTCTCGTGCTGTCGAAGATGCTCACCCCAGGAATCCAGTCGAAACAATTCGAGGAACCTTTCGGGTTGCTGCGCATCCTGGTACAGCCGCCAGCGCATGGCTCCATCCCGCAAACGGCGCTCGCGGAGCTGGCGCATCAGCAGCCGAAACTGCTCGAAGTTCTCGGGAGCCACCGAGTATTCGATGGCCACGAGAACGGGACCATCCTCAAGATCCGCGTGAAGATTCGCGTGGGCCTCGGGCCAGTGCGTGGAAGGCCTCAGGTCGATCGTCGCGTCGATGACAAGCGGGAAGAACCGGATGAGAATCAACCCAGCGATGAGGCCGACTCCGGCCGCCGCAAAACATTTTGGGGTGCCGATGACTCCTGCCAGCCAGCCCCACAAAGCCCCGTCGAACGCGAGCACGCCCTGAAAGGCCAGCAAGTAGAAGGCCAGCGCCCGTCCGCGGACCCAGTCGGGAACGGAGGTCTGCACGGCGACGTTGAAATTTACGAGCACGCCAACCCAGGCCGCGCCGGACAAAAACAAAAGCAAGCCAGCGGTGACCGGATGTGTGCTCAGGCTCAGCCCGAAAAAGGCCACCCCTCCCAGCACGGCGCCGATGCCAAGGATGCGATCCAGCGCGAAACGGCTCCTGAGGCGGGGCAAAGAGATTGCTGAAGCGATTGAACCCAGTCCAAACGCTCCCAAAAGAAGGCCATACCCCGTCGCGGACGTATTGAGCACGTCCCGGGCGAAAAGCGGAAGCAAAGGCCAAACCGCGGCAGCGCACAGGTTGAAGGCGATCGCCCGGATGATCGGAGCTTGCAAGCGCGGCGCGTGAAGCAGATACCGGAATCCGGCGCGGATCGCTCCCAATACATCTTCGCTCAGCCGGGACGCCGCCACCGGCGGCCTTCTCCAGAGGGCGACAGCCGCCAGGACGGCCAGGAAGGATGCCGCATTTGCAAAAAAAGCGAAAGCAGCACCAAATAACGCTACGACGAATCCGCCCAGAGCCGGCCCAATGGCCCGGGCGACGTTAAAGGAGATGCTGTTCAGCGAAACGGCGGACGTTACCCAGGCTTTGGGCACGATATCTTGCACGGTGGCCTGCCAGGCCGGAAGGCTGATCGCACCGCCCAGCCCCAGGCCGAAGGTCAATGCGAGCAATACCCACGGAGAGGCAAATCCAAGCAGGGTCAACACACCAAGTGAGACGGCCATGAGCAACATCCAGGCTTGAGACCAGAAAAGAAGCGCTTTTCGGTCGGCCAGATCGGCCAAGGCTCCAGCCAGGAGACCAACAAGAAAGACGGGCAAAGTGGCCGCGGTTTGCACCAGGCCGACCAGCGTCGTGGACGAAGTGAGGCTCGTCATCAACCAGGCCGCGCCGACTGACTGCATCAATGTCCCAATATTCGAGACGATATTGGCCGCCCAGATTGCGCGAAATGCGGGCAAAGCGAGCGGCGCGAGCAAGGAATCTCTGGCATTGCTCCGAAACTTCAAGTGGTCCCGGCGTGTCACTCATGACGAGGCGCAGGGACAAGAGCACGCGGACAGGGCGGTGCAGGAACTCCGACCCGCGGAGCGTTCGAAGTCCGGCAGCCGCGGCGCACTGTCACCAGAAAAAGCTAAAGAGTAGCACTGCGAGCACAAGGAGGCTGATCCGCGTATAAGTCTTATCCCCTTGCGCGGCGAAGCCGCAGGCGGCGAAGGCCACGCGAACGACGGGGTTGATGAGGAGCAACACCACGCCGATCATAATCACGCTGCGGCGTCGCCCCACCTCCCCCGGGTCGAATGCGCGCCCGATCATGGAAATGGGATTCTCAAAATACTTCGGCTCACCGCTGAAAGTATGGTCGCCGGGCGGCAATCCGTCATGGGTTGCCAGGAACCAGACTAGTCCCGCCGCCATGATCGCCGCCGCGATCAGGACTCCGCTCAACATGACACGCGCAAGCGTATTTTGAATTTGCTCGTCTTTCATGTCTTAGCCACGGATGGACACGGATGAAACATGGATCATAGGACCATTCGTTTGTCTTCAACGCGATCGCGTCCGAAGTTGACAAGCACTCCGACTTTCACTCCTGTCGCCTTAAGTTCGTTTGGCAGCTGTGCCTCGTCTTCGGGATCGTAGCACTTGGCCAGCTTGATTTCGACAATGACGCAGCCGTCGACGAAAAGATCGGCATAGTGATCTCCTACGACCGATTGCTTATAGAGAACCTTGATGGGGATCTCCATCTTCACCTTGCTGCTGCGCTCGATCAGCTCGACCTGCATCGCGCGGCGATAAACTTTCTCGAGAAACCCGTAACCGAGCGTGTGATGAACCTCGAATGCGGCCCCAATAATTCGAGAAGTTGTTCCCCCATGGGCCAGCCATAGCCGTTCCATCCGTGTTTCATCCGCGTTCATCCGTGGCTAAAAATTGATCTGCAGTCCGCGGGCAATCATTTGCACGGCGATCACGGAGACCGCCGTCAGGAAGACCGCCCTCAGCAGCTTGACCGGGGCAACCGGCAGGAGCCTGGCCCCGATGAAGGCCCCGGCGAGCACCCCGAGGGCAACCGGAGCGACGAGCGCAGGATCGAGATAGCCGCGTTTGAGATAGACGCCCACGCTCGCCGCCGCGGTCACTCCGATCATGAAATTGCTCGTGGCGGTAGTGACCTTGAAAGGGATCCGCATGATCTGATCCATGGCGACAACCTTGAATGCTCCCGAGCCGATGCCGAGCAATCCGGAGAGCACGCCGGCAATCCACATGACGCCCAAGCCGGCCAAGACGTGGTGGACGGTGTAGGCCACGGCCCCGTTCGGAGCCGGCATTGTGCCGGGAAGCCGTAGCTTCACCGCCAAAGGATCCGAGGCATCAGCTCCGGACAGATCCTTCTGCTTTCTGAGAGAGAGCAGGACCGTGACGAGCAACGCGGAACCGAAAATGACGGAGAGCACCGCCTGGTCAAGCACCACGGCAAGCAGCGCGCCGCAAACCGCGCCGATCGTGGTCGCAACGCAGAGGAAGAGCCCGATGCGCATATTCGAAATCCCATCGCGCAGATACGCGGCCGCGGCTCCCGAGGAGGTCGCAATCACAGAGCAAAGCGCCGCTCCCATCGCGTAGCGGATATCCACCCCAAACCCCAGGACCAGCAATGGAGTAATGATGACGCCACCACCAAGGCCAATCAGCGCGCCGATGACGCCGGCTAGCAAAGAACCGATTGCCACGAGAATATCAAACGTCAACTCGTCCATGCGACCCGCCCTCTATGAGTCGTCGACGCGAGAGTTCCAAGCACTCTTCATTTCGTTCAAAACGATCTGCCCTGCCGCCACGATGCTTCCATCCACCTCCGCGCGAACATCGAACATCCACAAACCGCCCATCTCACCGGTCTTCCTTGCATTGAGGATGATCCGCTCTTCGGGGCGCGCAGCCGCGGCGAATTTCATGTTGCGGATCGCGGAAAGCAGAAAACAGCGATCGCTCGTCCCCCAGGCGCCTGCGATTCCCGCCGTCTGAGCCAAAGCTTCCGCGAGAATCACGCCGGGAACGATCGGATTGCCGGGAAAGTGGCCCCGAAACATGGGATCCTTTGTGGAAAATACCTTGAGGCATTGGGCTTCTCCCTCCGCCGCAGCCAGCACCCTGTCCACAAAGACAAATGGCTCGCGGTGGGGCAGGCCAAGGGAATGCCGGTCTTCCATTTTTGCGAATCAGTCCCGAAACACGATGGCCTTGGTGCCATGGACGAGGACGCGGTTTTCAACGTGATACCGAACGCCCCGGGCGAGAGCGAGTCGCTCGCAGTCTCGTCCGAGGCGAACCAGGTCCTCCGGGTCGTGGTAATGTTCGACGCGCGCAACTTCCTGTTCAATGATCGGGCCGGCGTCCAGCTCTTCCGTGACATAATGGCAGGTCGCTCCGATGAGTTTTACGCCGCGTTCAAACGCGCGCTGGTAGGGATTTGCTCCCACGAAGGCAGGGAGGAAGGAGTGGTGGATATTGATGACGCGAGCGGCAAATTCCTCGCAGAGCCAGCCTGGGATAATCTGCATGAAGCGCGCCAGGATGACGAGTTCCGCACCCGCTTCGCGCAGCAGCTTGCTCACCAACTGGAAAGCGGCCTCGTTTCGCTTTTCGAATGCGACGCTTTCGAAACGAATGCCTTCGCGCTCGACAAGCGGCCGACAGATCTCGTGATTGGAAATCACGAGCGGCACTTCGATGCCGAGCTCGCCGGAGCGCCAGCGCCAGAGCAAATCCACCAGGCAATGCTCCTGCTTGCTGACGAGAATGACGGTCCGCGTCTTCCAATCGGCGGGCCGGATGGACCAGACGGCGCGCAACTGGGAAGCGACCGGGGCGAACGAAATGGCGAAGGCGTCCGGGTCCCAATGTTCGCGGCCTTTTTCGATGGCGAGCCGCGCGAAGAACCAGCCGGTGCTAACGTCGGTGTATTGGCTGACCTCCAGCAAATTGCCGCCATCTTTAGCTATGGCGCTGGTGATCTGCGCAAGCAGCCCAACCGCATCGGGACAGTTGAGCTTGAGGATTGACTCCATCCGGCAATCAAGCCTCCAGCGCGCGCGCTTCGCAAGGACGAACGAATCAGAAAGCCGGATCGAACTTCAACGAGGCGAGAATTGCTTCGCGCACTTTCTCAAGCTCAGGTTCTTCCTTTTCAGGAGATTGCCAGGTCGCGAAGTAGAGCGTTCCCGTTTTGTCATTGGCCTTTGCCAGGTTGATCACCTTGATGTTCCCCTGGTCGCTCTCAATGGTGTATTCAAGCCTCAAGCATTGGAACGCTCCTTCCTCGGTCCTCTGGAGCTTGGCGCCATCCCCTTCATCCTGGGCCGAGGAAAGGAGGTCGCTGGCATATTCGCTCGGCTTCATGGATGCGCGCTCCGGCAGCTTGGTGGTGACGCTGAGGATGAGACCCGCGCTGAATACATCCTCTTCGTTATCCGCTTTCTCCCGGCTTATTTGGCAGACGGTTACTCCGTCCTCCGACTCCTCTTTCGTAAACCAGCCCTCCGGAATAAGCATCTTCGCATTGATTGAGGGCAGGGCGTGCTCTCTGAGGGGGGCTTGCTGGCCCAAGACGCATGCTGTCGTCAAGAGGATAAGGAAGAAGTGCTTCATCAATGCTCCCTGGAGATTTTGGGGGATTTTACGAAATCAGGAAAGCGTTGCTGCAGCTCCTGCAGGGCTTTTTCCGCTTCGGGCTCGTTGTTTGCCTTCCGGTAGGCATCGGCAGCCCTGCGCAGCGCGCGCGGTGCCACCGAGGAATCATCAGAGAGCACCGCGGCAGTCATGAACGCGCGTGCCGCTCCGTCGTAGTCTCCGCGCGCAAAAGAGATCTCGCCGGACAAGAGACGGCCTTCGGCGTTGAGCCGGCCCTCGGGCTGAAGCAACAGCGACTCGTCGCAGAGTTTAGCCGCTTCGTCGTAATCTTTCTTGCCAAGAGAAACGGCAGCCTTCGCCTGCAAACCGCGCGCGCGGCTGTAGGGTTCGTGGGCAACTTCGAGATACTGGGTAACGATCGGGGCCGCCTCCTCGGTTTTACCCAGCTGGATCTCTGCTTCCGCAAGTTCGATCAAGACCTCAGGATCAAAATTCTTCGACTCCTTGACGACCGGAAGAAGATATTGCTCGGCGGCCACGAAGTCGCCCTCCTCGAAGCTCTTGCGACCAAGCCAGCGGGTGATTTCGACCGGGATGTTCAGGCCTTTGTTTTCCGCGATCATGCGTCGCAACGCGGGACGGTCCTGGAGGTAGTAATAACAAAGGATGATGCGCAAGGCGGCCCGCTCTCCGTATTGCGCGGGGTCCAATTTGCTCGCCGCCTCGAGCCGCTGAATGGCGCCCTTATAGTCTTTATCCTCGAAGGCAGCCCAACCGATCCAGAAGTTCGCCTGCGCGGCGGCGGAGGTTTTCGGGTAAGACTCGAGAAGCTTGCCAAACGTCTCCGTCATCCCCTTGTAATCCTCCCGTTGACCGAGCACGAGCGCCTTCTGTTGGAAGGCGAGCTCGCGTTCCGACGCATTCGGATAGGTGTCAATGATCCGATCAAAATCCTTCAGCGCGGGCTCGTAGTCCCGGTTTTGTTGGTAGGCCAGTCCGCGTTGGACGATGGCCGACGGAAGGGTCGGATTGCCGGCATTCTTTTCGATATATTGGGTGTAGGTCTTGATCGCGCCCGCGTAATCGGCGACCTGGGCCTGGCACCAGCCGAGCTTGTAGAGCGCCTTGGTCTTCACGTCGTCCGGGAGCTGCGTCTCACCGAGCTTTGCGTAGATCGGCCCCGCCTCGGCATACTTCTTCTGTTTGAAAAGCGCTTCGGCCTTCAAAAGGCTCGTTTGCGCGCGCTCGAGAGGATCCGTGGAGCGTTTGAGAAAATCATCGGCCTCCTGAATGAGCTTGGGATCATCCAATTGATACATGCTGATCAGACGGTGAAACCGCGCACCCTGTGAGGACGGAGCGTTCGGGAATTGAAGCAGAAGCCTGTCGTAAATCGCCCGTGCCGCACGGGCATTTCCCAGCTGACGGAAGGAATCCCCGGCCAGCAGGAGGATCTCGGCGCGCTCATTATCCGGGATGCCCAGAGGCGCTTTTTCGGACATTTCCACGACCTTCTTGTAAGCGTTAAGCTGAAAATTGAGCCGGATTGCGCCGAGGAAGGCCGTGGGTTTCCAATCGCCGCTCTCCGGGGACTCGAGCGCTTCGGTGAAGAGTTTGAGCGCACGCTGTTTATCGCCGAGTTCCGCCGCCAGGGCGGCCGCCTTGACGGCCGCTTCGGCTCGAATGCCTGCAGGAGCCGAGCTGCTCGCGATACTCGAGAACCCTTCGAGCGCTTCCTTCCGCCGGCCCACGGCTGCGGCGTTCTCCGCGAGCGAAAGACGGGCGTAATAAAGATAGGGGTTATTCTTTTGGATTGCCGCGACCTCTTCGTAGAACTTGGCCGCTTCGTCCCATCGCTTGAGGCGATCGAGGCATCGCGCGAGATTGTATTTGGCGGAAATGCGCACTTCGTCGTTATCGGACTGCGCGGCGGCAAGCCGGAACTGGATGAGCGCGGGATCGTATTTCTTTTCGGCGTAGAGGTATTCGCCGAGCCGGTAGGCGCCGGCGCCGGCGAATTCGCCCTGGCGAAACTCCTGCAGGAGCCTCTCGTATCCGGATCGCGCCGCCCTCTCGTTGCCCAGCATTCGGTGACTCTCGGCAAGGCGAAACATCGCGGTATCGCGCCCCGGTGACGAGGGGTGCGCGATCAGGAATTTTTCGTATTCCATGATCGCGTAGTCATACATCTTCCGCGAGTAGATGCTGTTTGCCACCTTGAGTTCCTCGTCGGCAGCGGCATCTCCCGTTGAACTCGAAGGGCTTAAGCGAATCTCGCCGTTCTCGCCCTGCGGAGATGGTTCCGGAGCTGCGGGAGGCGGAGTTGATGTCTTGGGCGCGACCTCAATGCGTCCTTGCGGACGATAGGGGATGGATTCCGGCTCGGCCTCCGGCGTGGAGGCGGGCGGCGGCGAAGGTTGCACGCGTTGCATCCATGCCGGGTTCGGATACGAGGCCTTCGGTGGCGTGGACTGCGGGGTGGGCACGGGTTTTTCCACAGCGATCGCTTTGCGCACCTCCTTGGGAGTTGGCGTCGGCTTTTCCACGGGAATCGCCCGGCGTACTTCCGGCTGCCAAAACTGCTGTTGCTGGCCAAAGATTATCCCGGCAGATCCCAAAAGGAGGACTCCGATGCCGACGCGCATTTTACTCGGGCTTGCTCGTGGCAAAAGCCACATTCCAGATATTTGCCGCCCGGCAAATATCGAGCGCGTCAACCACGTAGCGGTAGTTCACGCTTTCGTCCCCGCGCAGGACGACGGGCTGATCGGGGTAGAGCTTCGCGATCCGGGTCAGGGTCTCCTTGAGCTCGTCGGAGGACATGACCCGGCGATTCATCACGAGCACCCCATCCTTTTTTACGTTGAGGATCACTTCGCCGGCCGGACGCCGGTTCTCTTTGCCCTCGCGAGCCGCAGGCACCTTCACGTCGAGCTCTGCCTCGTTCCGTGAAAAATTCCACGTCAGCATAAAAAAAACCAGCAGGAACAGCAGGATGTCCACCATCGGCGCGATCTGAAAGACGACGCGCTCAGGCTGGACGTGCGCTCGAAAATTCATCACGCTTCCAGGCTCTCGGTCGGGATGGCCGCCGGGCTGGGCTTGACGCTGGTGCTCAGGAGAGCGAGGAGATGGGTGCTGGCGGCCTCCAACTCGGAAATTAGCGCATGCACGCGTCCGCGAAAGTATGAATAAGCCGCCATGGCGGGAATGCCGATGAGAAGACCCGCCGCCGTGGCAATGAGCGCCTCGCCGATACCCTGCGCAAGCAGGGTCGGGCGCGTGGCCGCCGCGTCGATTGCGATCACACCAAAGGACCTGACGATGCCGACGACCGTTCCAAGAAGTCCAACCATGGGGGCAATTGTCCCGATGTCAGCGAGATACGCGACCCGTTGATTGAGCGCACTGGCTTGTCGCAGTCCTTCGGTCTGGGCGATTTCCCGGACCTCGGCAAAGCTGGCCCTCGGGTTCCTCGTGAGAAAATCCATGGTGCGCTGAATAACCCGGGCGACCGCTTCGTTGTGCCGGTTTGAAACCGCGAGCAGCCCAAGGTAGTCCCTCTTCCTGATGAGCGCGTCGGCAGTCTGCATATAGCGTCTCGTGACCACGCTGCCCCGGCGGAGTGAGAACAAAAAAGCGATGACCAGCGCGAGGGTGATGACGGAAAGAATGCCCAGCGGAATCATCGCGGGGCCGCCCGCCTGGATGACCTGCCAGAGATTCGCCGTTTTCATGACTTCGGCGGCGGGCGCCGGCTCGGCGGCTTGCGCCATGAGAGTTGCGCCGAAGGGGAGGGACGCGAGCCCCGTAAGGACAATTTTCATTGAATCGCGATAGAATAGTGCCTTACAGCGGCGGCGCAAGCCCAGCAATGGGCATCGGATTGCCCGCTCCTGAATTTCTCCATGTTCTTGATGAGGTTCATGGTACACTTTCTTCATGCTCGAGGAGATTCAAGCCCGACTTCGTGATGTGCCCCACAAGCCGGGCATCTACGTGATGCGGGACCGGCTCAAGCGGGTGATCTACGTCGGCAAGGCGCGTGATTTGCGAAAACGGCTCTCTCACTATTTCACACCCTCGCGGCAAATGAGGGCCGACCCGAAAACGCGCGCGCTCATCGACAGCATCTGGGAGTTCGAATGGCACCTCGTCCGCAGCGAAGCGGAGGCCGTTCTCTACGAGGGGCGATTGATCAAGGAATTCCGGCCCAAATACAACGTCAGCTTTCGTGATGACAAACGCTTCCTCCTCGTTCGCGTGAATCCCAGCGACCCCTGGCCAAGGTTTCAACTCACCCGGCTGCGAAAGGACGACGGGGCCCGCTACTTTGGACCCTTTGCCCACAGCGGCGCCTTGCGTGCGACCCTCAGTGCGATCCGGAAGAAGTTTGGCATCCGCTCGTGCCGTCCGGGTGTGCCGGGCGAGCGCGACTACCGACACTGCCTGGATCACATCATCAAAAACTGCTCCGCCCCGTGCATCGGAAAGATCTCCCAGGTGGACTATCTCCGCCGGGTCGACGAGGCCTGTGAATTTCTCGACGGCGAGTCCCGCCAGATCATCGAACAGGTTGAGACCGAGATGAGGGTGGCCGCCGAGAAACTTGATTTCGAAAAGGCGGCCCAGCTGCGCAATCTCCTCGACGATCTGCGGCGCACGACGAAGCCGATGACTCGTTTTACCCGAAAGGCACTTCCGGGCGCCATCGATCCCCAGGAAGATTTGGTCGCGCTGGCGGAAGCCCTCCAACTCGGTCGTGCTCCCCGAATCATGGAATGCTTCGACATTTCCAACATTTCCAGCACCCACATTGTGGCCAGCATGGTCCGATTCAAGGACGGAGTCCCGGATCGCGCCAACTATCGGCGCTACCGAATCAAAGGGACGCCGACTCAGGACGATTTTGCCAGCATGGCCGAGGTGGTCCGAAGGCGCTACGCCCGGTTGTTGCGCGAGGCGCAACAAGAGCCGACGGTGAACAGCGGCGATAACCCGGTCGACTTTTCGGCGGAGTTCAGCCAGCAGTCCCCCGCGGAAGCTCTCCATCAACTCTCGACCCTCAACCATCAACCATCAGGCTTGCCGGATTTGATCATCGTTGATGGAGGCAGGGGCCAGCTTTCGAGCGCGTGCAAGGAACTTCAACGCCTCGGCCTTTTTGAGCAGCCGATCATCGGACTCGCCAAGGAATTCGAGGAGATCTACCGGCCGGGACGCCCGTTGCCTTTGCAACTCCCGGAGGATAGCGGCGCTTTGAAGTTGCTCCAGCGGATCCGCGATGAAGCGCATCGCTTCGCCAATAGCTTCCATAGCCTGCTGCTCAAGAAGCGAATCAGCGAAAGTGTCCTCGACGAAATCCCGGGCGTCTCCGAGTCGCGCAAGAAAGCCCTCTTGGAAACGTTCGGCTCCGTCGAGCGAATCCGGAAGAGCTCCGCCGAGGAAATCTCCTCGGTCACCGGCATCAGCCCCCGGCTTGGCGAGCAAATCTCGCAATATCTGACCCGCTCGAGAAGCGAGGATTGATTTCGCCTCCCTCAGACCCGCGGCCTCGCTGGCGCTGAACCCGTCGCTGCAACCGTCTTAACCTGACTTTTCCACGATGTGGACGCATTAGGTCCACAAGAAGACCGCTACACCGCGAGAGCTTCGAATGACTTTTCGAAACTTGAAACCTGGTTGACCTTCGCGCCAGTTTCTTTCCCCTTTGCAGCGGCATTCCGCCTGATTTGCTCATAGGAAGTTTCCGAAATGTTGGCGGCGGCGAAGCGTCCGGGGTCCCTCGACTTACCCGAAACCGCGGCTTCTCAGTGCGCTTTTCGGAAATGAGTTGTGCGAGATGCTCTAATCGAGCGTCCTCCGGTAGCGCACGGCGCCGACAGCCATCACCAGCAACCCGAAGACCAGGATCGGCCAGATCTCGGGCCAGACGTCGGGGAATTCGTTCCCTTTCAGCAAAATGCCCCGCAACACGCGAAGAAAATGGGTCAAAGGCAGCACTTGGCCGATCGCCTGAGCCCACCCCGGCATGCCTCGGAACGGAAACATGAATCCGGAGAGCAACAGCGAAGGCAGAAAGAAGAAAAACGACATCTGCAGGGCTTGCAGTTGGTTCGTAGCCAGAGTCGAGATCGTGATGCCTACGGCGAGTGTGGCGGCGATAAAGCACAGCGCCGCAAGGTAGAGGAGCCCGAAGCTGCCCACCATGGGGACACGGAAGAGCACCTTCGCAGCCAGAAGAATCAGGGTCACCTGAACGTATCCCACGAGGATGTAGGGAATGATTTTCCCCGTCATAACCTCCAACGGCAGGGCGGGTGTCGCGAGAAGGCTTTCCATGGTCCCGCGTTCGCGTTCACGGGTGACGGCCAGTGCCGTGATCATGACCATCGTCATGGTCAGGACAACACCCATCAAACCGGGAACAATGTTGTATTGAGTCAGGCGATCGGGATTGTACTCGAGGTGAATTCTGAGTTCCACGGGCCCGGGCTTGGCGGCGAGATTCTGCAGCGGCCCGGCCAGGTCGCGATCGAAGGCCGAGCGCGCGATTTCCTGAATGACCTGCACGGCGGAGCTGACCGCGGAAGGGTCCGTGGCGTCGGCCTGCACGAGCATCGCCGGCTTGTCTCCGCGAACGAGTCGGCGCGAGAAGTCCGGGGGCAAGTTTAGGACAAATTGCACCTCTCCGCGAGCCAGCAGACGTTGGGCAGCTTCCTCGGTCTCGACATTGCCGACAATCCTGAAGTAGCCGCTGTTTTCCATGGCGTGGACGAACCTCCGTGCGAACGGGCTGTTGTCCGAGGCAAGCACCGCCACCGGCAGATTCTTGGGGTCTGTGTTGATCGCGAAACCGAAAAGAATCAGCTGAATGATGGGAATGCCGAACATCATCGCGAAGGTGAGACGGTCGCGCCGCATCTGGATGAATTCTTTGCGCACGATCGCGACGAAGCGAATGAAGTTGAACGGCATCGAAATCATGATCAAGGACCCCGAGATACGCCGCGTCGCACCAGGGGAAACGTGATCGCGTGTCTCCGCTCAGGTGCCCGGTCTTTCATTCGAAATTGTCGCGAGCGGCCTGCATCAGGCCGATGAAAGCGTCTTCCAGGCCCGGCTCAATTCTCTGCCAGGCATAGGGCTCCTTTTGGAAGGGAACGATGGCCCGCTCGAGCTCCCCGGCCTCGCGTCCGCTCACATGAAGTTTGTTGCCAAAGGCGGTCACTTGCTCGACGCCGGGCAGCGCTTGGAGTTGCGGGGACAGCCGGCCCAGCTGGGGACCGGAAACTTCCCAGGTGGCCAGGCGCGCGGAGGCCAGAACGTCGCCAAGCGTTCCTTTTGCCAGCAGCTTTCCATAGGCGATATAGGCCAAACGGTGGCACCGCTCGGCTTCATCCATGTAGTGCGTCGTGACCAGCACGGTCAGTCCCTCCGAAGCGAGGCGGTGGATCTCCTCCCAAAAATCGCGGCGTGCCTTCGGATCGACGCCTGCGGTCGGTTCGTCCAGAAGGAGAAGCTCCGGCTGGTGGATGAGGCAAGCCGCCAGCGCCAGCCGCTGCTTCCACCCGCCGGATAGCTGCCCGGCGAGCTGGTCGCCGCGACCCTTCAAGCCCATGCTTTCAAGCATGCTGCTCACGGCGTCCGTCGAGTTCGGCAGTTCGTAGATGTCCGCGACAAATCGCAGATTCTCCGCGAGCGAAAGATCTTCATAAAGGCTGAAGCGTTGCGTCATGTAGCCGACGCGGCGCTTGATGGCGTCGCTCTGCGTAATCACGTCGTGGCCGAGGCAGGTCCCGCTTCCGGAGTCGGGCTTGAGCAGCCCGCACAGAATTCGCAGGAAGGTCGTCTTCCCGCTGCCATTGGGGCCAAGAAAGCCATAGATCTCCCCGCGCCGCACCTGCATGGCGAGCCCGTCGACCACCACACGCCGGCCAAAGCTCTTCGTAATGCCCTGAACGTCAATGGCCAGTTCGTCCATGGTTTCCCCGTTGGACATGGAGAGCGCAGCGCTCATTTCACCTCCTCCGCCAGACGCCCCGCCGCGTCGCCTCCTCTCAGCCGCACCTCGACAGGCGCGCCGGGGTGCAGCTGCCGCGCGTCCTCAGGCGCAAGAGAGCCTTCGACAAGGAAGACCAGTTTGTCGCGATTTTCCCGGCTGTAGATTATGGGGAGGGTGTATTCGGCCTGCGGAGAAACAAAACTCACCTTGCCCGGGAGCGGCGCCGCCAGACCATCCAGGCGGATCTCGAGAGGCGTGCCGGCCTGCACCTTGCCAAGCTCGCTCTCGGGCACGAAAAAGCGCACCTTCATATATTCGGGCGGAAGCACCGCCAGGATGGGCGTCCCGGCGGGAACCCACTCTCCCGGCCGAAAAAACGTGTCGTAAACGAGCCCGGACGCCGGCGCCGATTGCTGTTTCTGCGCAAACCGCCAGTCCGCCTGATCGAGGCCGCGCTGCCTCGCCGCCGCGGCATGCTGAGCGGCGAGAAGGTTTTGCTGCGCGGTGTCGAAGTCTTCAGGCGCAATCACGCGCTTGTCACGCAGCCCTTTCGCGCGGCTGTAGTCCATCGTGGCCTTGTCGAGGCGCGCCTTGCTTTCCCGCAAGGTTTCCTCGGCCTCCGAGCGGGCCGCCCTTTCCGCCTCGCGCTCCAACTCGAAGAGAAAAGCCGCCTTCTCAACCTGATCTCCGCGCCGCACAGCCAGCTGCTCAAGCTCGCCGGCAATCGGGGACGAGACGTAGACAAGCTCTCCCTCGCCGTAACCCGAAAAGAAACCGGAGTCGCCGGCCGCCTCCTTTCTGCCCACTTGCCACCAGACCACCGCGGCAATCGCAACCAAGAGAACAATCAGAAAAGGAAGCAGCTTTTTCATGATGGCGCACGAGTCCTGCGGGCCTTGCGCCCCTTCGGTGTCAGAATCCCGTCAAAGGTGATCGCGAGGATGTGATCGAGCGCCTCGCGGGGGTGCAGATGCAGTTCTCCGACGGCTTCGGGTCGGATGATGCCTTGAATGGAAAGCACCAGCATCCGGATCAAGAGATCCCGGTTCACTTGCCGGCGCACATGCCCGGAGCGAATTCCCTCGTCAAAGAGCCGGCCAAAATAATTCGGAATCGCGCGCCCGCGAAACTCCTCGACGACGCGGAAACAGTCCGGCGAATACCGCCGAATGTCCTCAAGAAAAACCGGACTCACTTCCCCGATCTTTTCCTGCAGGAAGCGCGCCACATGCCCGAGTTTCGCCGGAAAAGACTCCCGGGCCCTCACAATGCCCCCCAAACCCTCGTCAATCTCGGACACCCGGCGCGCGAGCACCGAACGCAACAGGTCCTCCTTGCTCGCGAAATGCGAATATACCGTCTTCTTGCTCATCCCCAGCTCCCGCGCCAGATCATCCATCAACACCCGGCTGAAGCCCGAAGCCAAAAACACCCTCTCCGCAACCGCCACAATGCGATCGCGAACTCCGGAAGCCGCAGAAGCATTCACCAAGGAAACTACTAGCGTTTTTTAAGTTTCCTGCAAGGGAAAATGCGCGGGTCGTTTAAATTTGCCGGGGCCGTTTCGCCCGCGCCTTCCGCGCAGACGGCGCTACCAATCCGCGTTGCTGCCGCGGGTATCGATGTGGGTGAAGCTTCCGTAGCGGCCGACGCCGCCTTTGAACAAGCCGGCGGAGCGCATGGCGCGGGCCATCGCGGCCACCTTGCCCGGCGGGCAATTGAAGACAACATCCATCGCGTTGTTGCAGAGGTGGTACGAGTTGCTCTTGGCGCCGCGGCAGCGCGCATTGTACGCGGGCGTGCGATAGACCGAAACGATTTCTTTCACGGGCACGTCCAAACGGTCGGCTAACGAATCCACCACGCGCAGCGTGGATCGGATGTTCTTCCACATGAAACGCGGAGGGAGTCTATTATGGACGCCTCCGTGAGACTTGGCATGCGGAGCGATCACCTGGCGCACGGACATTTGGCGGAACTTGAAGCGCTGGAGATAGTCGGCGTAGCCGGGAAGCAGGGACCCGAGTTGCGGAACCCACTCGCCCGGAATGTCAAGCTTCGTCAAGATGCCGCGGGGCGCGTCCTGATAGGTGGAGAAGAAATCCATGAAGGCTTGAGACGTTCCGCTTCCGGCGGCGAGGCTGGCGCCCGTTAGCGCAAGCAAACGGAGGACGCCGCGTCTCGTCAGCATGGAAGGTTTTTGGTCGTTATCGGGCAGCATGCTCTTCTCGAATTTCGCCAACAAAGCACAAATCCTTCCTGTGCAAAGCAGTTTTTGCGGAGGAGTCAATCAATTTCCGCGCCAAAAAATCGCGGTGAATCTGGTTGATTGGTAAAAAAAAGATTTTCTTTCGAGCCCAAGGTTGGGTAACCAGAATGGCGGTGAGCGCTCCCGGAACAACTTCGGCCCCCTACTTGCGTGTCCTGGGAATATTGTTTTGCTCAGCGGCGACGGTCTTCGGCCAGGGCTCTGGAAGCGAATATCCGATGCGGCGGATCACCGATATCTTCCAGCCTCTCTCGAGGCCTGCGGAGATGATTCACGTGACGGCCGTGCTCGTCTTGGTCATTAGTGCGCTCATCTTCGTCGTCGTCACCGGATTGCTGGCTTACATCGTCGTAAAATTCCGGCGGCCCGTAGACGATGATGGGACCGAGCCTCCGCAGATTTACGGCAGCACGAACATCGAGCTGGCCTGGACGGTGATTCCGATTCTCATCACGGTGGTGCTGGTCTTGGTCACCAGTCGCACGATCGGCGAAATTCAAGACATGAAGATGCCCGCGAATGCGGTGAAGGTGCGGGTCGTTGGCCACCAGTGGTGGTGGGAAGTGCACTACCCCGACCTCGGAATTATCACGGCAAACGAAATTCACGTCCCGATCAGCGATCGCGATCCCGCCAAGGCCACGCCGACGCATTTGACTCTGCAGTCGGCCGATGTCATGCACAGCTTCTGGGTGCCGCAACTCGCCGGCAAGACGGACCTCATCCCGAACAAGGACAACGAGTCCTGGATCGATCCTTACGAGACCGGTGTTTATTTTGGCAACTGCGCCGAGTACCTGCGGCACTCAGCATGCCAACATGCTCCTGCGGGTCATCGTGCACACTCCGGAGGGATTCCAGAATTGGGTCGCACAGCAAAAGGCGGCGCCCGCACCGCCGAAGACCCCGGAAGAAATTGAAGGACACCGCATCTTTTTTGCGAACTCCTGCGTAAACTGTCACAAGGTGAGTGACAGCGTCGCAGTGGGCGTTTTCGGGCCCGATCTGAGCAAACTTATGATGCGCCAGACCATTGGCGCCGGGGTCGCTCCGCTCAACCGGGATACTCTCAAGTCGTGGGTGCACGATCCGCAGATCTTAAAGCCCGGCTCGTACATGCCGGATATGCAGCTCAACGAAAAAGAGATCAACGCCGTCGTGGCCTACCTGGAAACCTTGAGGTAGAGAAGAGATTATGAACGCATCCACCCCGCGAAAATCGGCCGTTCGGCTAGCGTCTCCTTGCGTTTCTTAGCGGCTAAATATTATGGCTAATGAAACGACCACCATCGAAGAGGAGGAGTATAAGATACCGCCCCCGGAGCGTGTGGGCGAGGAACACGGTTCGCTAACGCGAATCGTGCAGGAATTGGTCTACACGGTGGACCATAAGAAGCTTGGGTTGATGTATATTGGCTCGGGGTTTTTGTTTTTCATCGTCGCGGGCATCATGGCCACGCTGATCCGCGCGCAGCTCTTTTTCCCAGGCAGCAAGCTGGTCGAGCCGGACGTCTTCAATCGCTTCTTCACGATGCACGGCACGGCCATGATTTTTCTCGTGGCCATGCCGTGGGTGTTCGGATTCGCGAACTATCTTGTTCCCTTAATGATCGGAACGCGCGACATGGCCTTTCCGCGGCTCAACGCGTTCGGCTTCTGGGTCTTCTTGTTCAGCGGACTTTTCCTTTTTTCGAGCTACTTTACAGCTCCGGGTCTTTATAACGCGGGCTCGGCTCCGAACGTCGGATGGTTTGCCTATTCGCCCTTGACCGCGAAAGCGTTTTCCAAGGGGTACAGCACGGACTACTGGACGCTCTCTCTGCTTTTAAACGGCATCGGCAGCATCGCAACCGCGGTCAATATTCTCGTGACGGTTTTTTGCCTGCGATGCAAGGGCATGACCCTTGGCAAGATGCCGCTCATGGTCTGGATGTTTCTCGTGACCGCGTTTCTCGTGGTCATCGCGATGCCTCCCTTCTCCGCCTGCCAGATCATGCTGATCTTGGATCGATATCTCGACGCGAATTTTTTTGACACGCAAGCGGGCGGCTCCGCGGTGCTCTGGGCGCACTTCTTTTGGATCTTCGGGCATCCGGAGGTTTATATTCTGGTGCTGCCCGCCTTCGCGATCGCCTCGGAAGTCATTCCGGTCTTTTCGCGCAAGCCGATCTTCGGCTACCCGGTCATGGTTGCGGCGACCGTCTCCATCGCGTTTATCAGCCTGGGCGTCTGGGCGCACCACATGTTCACGATAGGCATGACTTCCGTTGGCAACATCTTCTTTGCCATTTCCACGATGATCATTGCCATACCCACAGGCATCAAGATCTTCAATTGGCTCGGGACGATGTACGGCGGTAAAATCAGGCTCGAGCTGCCGATGCTCTTCTGTATCGCCTTCCTCTTTCAGTTCCTCATTGCGGGCCTCACCGGTGTCATGCTGTCGGTGGCGCCATTCGACTGGCAACTGGCGGACTCCTACTTCGTCGTGGCGCATTTTCATTACGTGATCCTCGGCGGCATCGTCTTCTGCATCTTCGCCGGCTTTTATTACTGGTATCCGAAGGCGTTCGGGAAAATGCTCGATGTCAAACTCGGCCTCTGGCACTTCTGGCTGTTCTTCATTGGCTTTCACCTGACTTTCGATCCGCAGCACGTTGCGGGCGTCCTCGGAATGCCGCGCCGCATCTTCACCTACGAGGCGGGCCGCGGCTGGGAGATCTGGAACCAAATCTCGACGATCGGCGTCTTTTTCCAGGGCGCCAGCGTCGTAATTTTCGTGATTAACATGATCTATTCCTACATCAAAGGCAAAGAGGCGGGAGATGATCCGTGGGATGCGTGGACCCTGGAGTGGGCAACGACTTCGCCGCCGCCGGAATACAATTTCGACAAAATTCCCGAGGTGCGCAGCCGACGACCGCTTTGGGATATGAAGCACCCGGAAGATCCCGACTGGAAATTCGAATGAGCGCCGAAAAAATCGTAAGTCTCCATGTGGGCAAGCCCACCGGTTTTGTCAATGATCCCTCCGACGACTCCGGGCCCTGGGTGCTGCCTTCGCAACGGAAGGTCGGCGTCATTTGCCTGATTCTCACCGAATCCGCGCTCTTCGCTATCTTCGTGGTCGCTTATGTCTATTACATGGGCAAGAGCCTGAATCCGCCCTATCCGCACGAAGTCATTCCGTTTCCCACCAAAACGCCGTGGCTCGCAAGTTTCGCACTCTTCGGCTCGAGCTTCACGATCGTTTATGCCGAAAAAATGATGCATAAGCTCGATCGCAAGGCGTTTCTCATCTGGTGGGGAATCACGATTTTGCTCGGAGCGTATTTCGTTTACTACTCCGCCACGGAATGGATGGAACTCATCTATCATGAGGGGCTCACCATCAGCGTCAACGTCTTCGGGACGACCTTCTATTCGCTGGTCGGCCTGCACCTGAGCCACGTGCTCGTCGGGCTCCTTTTGCTAAGCATAATCTTCGTGCTCACGCTGCTGGGAAAGATTCCCACGGACCACATCGAGCACACCGAGATGATCTCCTGGTACTGGCATTTTGTCGATGTCATCTGGGTGGTCGTGCTCACTCTCGTTTACATCATCAGCGCGCGCTATTGACCATGAAGCACGATCATTCCAAGACGCAGGACACCGTCGAGCTTCCCACGCCCACGGCTTGGCCAATCGTGACCGCCTTCGGATTGACCCTTTTTTTTGCGGGCTTCGTCACGCATCCCATCTTTGCCGTTGTCGGAGTAGTGGTCGGGCTCGCTGGTGGCGTGGGCTGGTGCCTGGATCTTTTTCCGCATCCCAAACACGAGCCCGTGCCCGTCCGTCCGCCTTCGGAGCATCCCGAACCGATCCGCACCGCCGGTCGGGTGGTTCGGATTCTCGATGTCGGGAAAATGCATCATCGCGCGCGCATCCCCGTCGAAGTGCATCCCTACACCGCGGGTGCCTTTGGGGGCGTCGTTGGCGCGATTGTCATGGCAGCGCTCGCCTGCGTCTACGGCATTTTCAAGTATGGCAGCATCTGGTATCCCATCAATCTGCTGGCTGCCGCCGGGGTTCCGTCGCTCGCCGAGGCGAGTCTGGAAACTCTTCGGCAGTTCAGTCTGTCCGGCTTGGTTGTCGGCTCGATCGCCCATATCTCCATCTCGATTCTGGTTGGTCTCCTCTATGCGGTGCTCCTTCCCATGTTGCCGGCGCGCTTCGAGTGGCTGTGGGGGGGCATCGTGACTCCGTTGATTTGGACCGCGCTGATCTTCGCGTCGCTGCGCGTCATCAATCCAAAGCTCGCCATAGGCATCGATTGGCCGTGGTTCATTTTCTGCCAGGTTGCTTTCGGAGCGGTTTGCGGGTTCGTTGTCTTCAAGTCCGCCAAGGTGGAAACGCAACAGAGCTGGTCGGTCGCGGAGAGACTCGGCGTTGAGGCCCAGCACAAGACGGAGGAGAAGGCGTGAGACTGTCGGCGAGTTCCGACCGGCGCACGAAGCGGCTGCCCGTTCGATGGGCAGTCGCGATGGCTTTCACAGTCTTGCTCCCCGGATGCGATTGGATGCCCGGAAAGCCCACGCGGGCGCAGCAATGGCAGTCCCCGCACGCGGTCGTTGATTTCACGAAGCTCTACGCGGAGAATTGCCGCGGCTGCCACGGCGCACAGGGTGAGATGTCCGGTGCCATCGCGTTGGACAATCCCATGTATCTTGCCGTTGTTCCCCACGACACCTTGCGAACCATCATTGCCACCGGTGTCGCCAGGCACGGCGATGATCGGTTTCTCGGAGGAGCATGGCGGCCCCCTTACCGAAAAGCAGATCGACATCCTTGTGGAAGGCATCAGCGCCTGGTCCAAAAATCCACCCTCCGGGGCGTTGCCGGCCTACAGTGCTCCCCTCGGAAAGGCCGGTGAGGGCGAAGCAGCTTTCGCGACCTATTGCGCGAGTTGCCATGGTGCGGACGGAAATGGCGGGAAGGCCGGTTCCGTAATCAATCCGGCCTACGTGGGACTGGTGAGCGATCAATATTTGCGCACCATCGTTATCGCGGGACGCAATGATCTCGGGTGCCCCGATTTTCAGAGCCGCGTAACTGGCAAAGCAATGTCGGAAGAGGAGATTTCCGGCGTGGTCGCCTGGCTGGTGTCCCAGAGAAGGAATGAATTCGGACAACCACTCCCCTTAACCCAGCGGTAGCAATGAAGCCGGAATATTGAAGCATGAGCACGCACAACCCTAAGGACACGAAGGAAGCTGCCTCCGAGAGGGAAACGGCAACTTTAGCCGCCGCGACTTCCTCCTGAAGCTTGGTATCGGACTCAATATCGTGGCGGGGGCGATGATTTCGATTCCGCTCATCGGCTATGTCATGTCGAGCTTTGTCAAGATCCTCCCGCCGCAGTGGACATTGCTGGGCGCGTTGGACAAGTTCCCGGAGGGCACGACCCGGCTGGCGACGTTCGAGAATGCCTACAAGCGTCCGTGGGACGGCGAAGCGGCGATCATTCCCTGCTGGGTTCGCCGCGTCAGCGGCGAGGAATTCCAAGTCTTCGCAATCAATTGCACCCACCTCGGCTGCCCGGTGCGCTGGTTCGAAGAGTCCAAACTCTTCATGTGTCCCTGCCACGGCGGCGTCTTTTATGAAGACGGCGAGCACGCCGCCGGACCGCCTCCGCGGGCGCTCTATACTTACAAGTATAAGGTGGAAAACAACGAACTTTTCATCGCGGCCGGAATCATGCCGACCCTGGCGAGGCCCGACGTATGAACGGGACACCAAAAAAATCGCTGACAACGTCCGCCTTTCAGGCCGCTCAGGGCGTCTTTCTCTGGCTCGACGACCGCCTTCACATTTCGCATTTGTGGGAGCACACGGCCGGGCACCCGATACCGAAGAGTGCCGCCAGCTGGTTCTACGTGTTCGGCAGCGCGACACTCCTGTCCCTGATCATTCAGATCATCACCGGCAGCTTGCTGGCGTTCGCTTACGTTCCCTCCGCCTCCGAAGCTTACGAAAGCCTCCTTTATCTGACCTACGAGCAGGATCTGGGATGGTTCATGCGGGCCATGCACTATTGGGGATCCAATTTCATGGTGGGCATCATGCTCCTGCACATGACCCAGGTCTATCTCTTCGGGGCCTACAAATATCCTCGCGAGATTACCTGGATTACGGGGTGCGTGCTGATGCTGTGCACTTTGGGAATGGCGTTCACCGGGCAGGTGTTGCGCTGGGATGAGGACGCTTACTGGGGTCTCGGCATCGGCGCTGCCATCATGGGCCGCGTCCCCTTTATTGGCGAAGGCCTCGTGAGTCTCATGCTTGGCGGGCCGATCATCGCCTCCGAAACACTTTCGCGCTTCTTTTCGCTTCACGTCTTCATCATTCCCGGCACCATCCTTGCGCTCGTCGCAGTCCACCTTCGGATGGTTCTCACCAAGGGCATCAACGAGTATCCGAAACCGGGGCACCTCGTCCGCCGGGAGACGTACGACAAGGAATACGCGGCGATCATCAAGAAGGAGGGCATTCCCTTCGCTCCTCATGGCATTTGGAAGGACCTCGCGGCGGCGGCCATCGTCATCGGCGGCATCCTGTTTTGCTCGGCGGTCTTTGGCCCGAAAGGCCCGACCGGCCCGCCTTACCCGGCCGACATCGACACCCTCCCGCGCCCCGACTTCTTCTTTATGTGGATCTTCGCGGTCGCCGCGCTCATGCCGGAATACATGGAAACGTTCGGGCTCCTCGTGGTGCCGCCGGTCGTCATTCTGATTCTTTTCGCGCTGCCTTTCTTCAACAACACCGGCGAAAAAAGCTGGCGGCGCCGTCCGATCGCGGTGCTCACGGTCATCCTCATTTATCTGGTGATGGGTATCCTTACCTATCTCGGCTATACCTCACCCTGGTCGCCGCAGATGGATGCGTGGAGCGGGGCCCCAACGCCCGCATCTTTCATCAAAGGTCGCGCTCCGCTCGAACTTCAGGGCCTCGTTGTCATGCAAAACATGCAATGCCGCAACTGTCATGCGATCGATGGGGCGGGCGGTCATCGCGGCCCCGATCTTGCTGACGTCGGGGCCCGTTTGACCAAGGATCAACTCGTTCGCCAGGTCGTTCAGGGCGGCGGTAACATGCCGGCCTATGGTAAGAATCTTTCACCGTACGAGGTCGAAGCCGTCGTCAGCTACATGACGGCTCTGCGGCCGAAGGGGCAACCGCCTGCGCGCGATTCCACGTTCCCCGGCGTTCCGCCTACGAAAGAGGCGGCCGCCACGCAAAAGAAACACGGCGAAGGTTGAGCCGGAATTATTGGTTGTCCCGATTTCCCTGCACATCTGCGTTCCTGCGGTAATGTAAGTTTCCGTGAACGTGGAAACCGCAGCCCTGGCCTCCTGGGCTTTTCTGCCTCTGCCCGCCTTTGGCCTGCTGGCGACGGCGCTGATCTATCTCCGCGGCTGGGGAAAGCTTCGCCGCCAGGTCCCGGCACGTTATCCGCTCTCGCGGCTGGTATCCTTTTTCGCCGGACTGGCTGCGATTTACGTGTCGCTCGCCTCGCCTTTGGATGCTTTCTCCTCATTCCTTCTGACCGCTCACATGGTGCAGCATTTGCTCTTGACCATGGTCGTCCCTCCGCTGCTCCTCCTCGGCGCTCCGCAGTTGCCGCTCCTGTGCGGCCTGCCCCGGCGCGTCGTGAGTCACGCGCTCGGGCCTTTCCTTCAATGGCCCTTGCTCAAGAATTTTCTCCATCGGCTGATGCATCCCGCCGTGTGCTGGGTTCTTTTCATCCTCAGCAATATTCTTTGGCACATTCCCGATTATTACGATTTGGCGCTTCGTTCCCCGGCGTGGCACAAGGTCGAGCACTTCTCCTTCCTGGCCACGGCTCTGCTCTTCTGGTGGCACATCGTCCAGCCTTGGCCGAGCCGTCCTTATTGGCCGCGCTGGGCCATGATTCCGTATCTTCTTCTCGCCGATCTTCAGAACACGGTCCTGGCCGCATTTCTTTCGTTTTACGACCGAATCGCTTATCCGACCTACGCGAATGCCCCGCGCATTTGGATAAATCCGCTGGCTGACCAAGCCGCTGCGGGCGCGATCATGTGGGTGCCCGGGTCGATCGCGTTCATCGTTCCCGCGGCTCTCATCGCCGTGCAGTTCCTGTCACCGAAGGGCCTGGTCCGGCCGTCGCAAATGGGCTCTCAACCCAGGACCAAGAGGCCAAAGGCGGAAACGCCCGTCGCGAGGACTCCGTCTTTCGACATCATGAAAGTCCCGGTGATCGGCGCAATCATTCGCTCTCGCTATTTTCGCAGAACGCTTCAGGTGGCGAGTTTGCTCATTGCCGCAGCGATTGTGCTCGATGGCCTGCTCGGCCCTGAGATCAGCCCGATGAACCTGGCAGGCGTGCTCCCTTGGACTCATTGGCGTGCCCTCACGGTCATCGGCCTGCTCGCCATCGGCAACCTGTTTTGCATGGCGTGTCCCTTCACATTCGTGCGGGATTTGGGCCGGAAGATCCTGCCGGCCCGCCTTCGGTGGCCTCGCGCGCTTAGCTCAAAATGGCTCGCGGTCGGGCTCATTCTCCTCTACCTTTGGGCCTACGAAGCCTTCGACCTCTGGGACGCGCCCGCGGTCACGGCGTTGATCATCCTTGGGTATTTTGGTGCCGCACTCCTCATCGACGGGTTTTTTGCCGGCGCCAGCTTTTGCAAATTCGTCTGCCCGATCGGGCAGTTCCATTTCGTGCAATCGCTCGCTTCTCCGTTTGAAGTAAAAGTTCGCCGCCCTGATATTTGCGCTTCGTGCCGGACCTTCGATTGCATAAAGGGCAACGCCTCGCAACGCGGATGCGAACTGCAGCTTTTTCAGCCACGCAAGGCGGGGAACATGGATTGCACTTTCTGCCTCGACTGCATCAAGGCGTGTCCGCACGACAACGTCGGCATTCTTGCGGTGCGGCCCGGAGGCGACTTGATCGACGACCTGCCGAGATCCTCCGTCAGGCGATATGCAAAGCGTCCCGATCTGGCCGCTCTGGTATTGGTCTTGACCTTTGGGGCCTTCGCAAACGCGGCGGGTATGGTCGCTCCGGTCTTAAGCGGCATCACGCAAATCGAAGCGGCTCTGAAACTTTCATCGGATATGGGTGTCGTCACTCTTCTCAGCGCCTTGTGTCTCATCCTCCTTCCGGCGGCATTGGCGGGAGCCGCCGCGGCGTGCAGCAGCGCGATCGCCGGAAACTCGCTGCGGGAGAATCTCTGCCGGTTTTCCATGTCGCTTGCCCCGGTCGGCATCGGGATGTGGCTGGCGCACTTCATCTTTCATTTTTTCACCGCCGCCCTGACGCCGATTCCCGTCGCGGAGCGCATTGCGAGCGATCTTGGGCTCAGGAACGCTGAGCCCGTCTGGTCTGTCCCGTCACTGGCATTCTATGACCTGCCTGGGCTTGAACTGCTCCTTCTCGATCTGGGCTTTCTGCTGGCGCTCTACGTCGGCTGGCGCATCGCCGGACAGATGAATGCAAAACGAAGATTCGCCACGTTCCTGCCATGGGGTGTGCTTGCCGCGGCTCTTTATTCCGCGGGGGTTTGGATTATCTTTCAGCCGATGCAAATGCGCGGACTGATGATGCATTAGCAGCTTGCCGGACCTGTAATATCGGCTCAACCTCGCCCTTGAAAATCCGCGCTCCAATGACGGATCTCCGCCGGCAATCTGCCAACGCAGCATGCGAGTCCTACCGCCAAATCGACACATGAGAAAACGCTTCCACGCTTTCCTCGCCTTTACTCTGCTCGCCGCCGTCTGCTGTCGGGCCGACGGGGGCGCAATCCTTGCCAGGCAGACCATCAACGGTCTTGGCCTGACGGTCTTCGCCTCGCCGGCGCCGCTGCGCGCCGGACCCGTGGACGTCAGCGTGCTCGTGCAGGACGGCGAAACATCCGTTCTCGACGCCACAGTTGAAGTCGCTTGGTTGGCCTCCCCGTCTTCCTCGCCTGAATGGCTGCCTCCGTGCTGCTCCATGGAAACTAGCGCGGAGAGGATCCCTGCCATTCGGGCTCACTCGAACAACAGGCTGCTCTATTCCGCGATTGTGCCGATGAAATCCTCCGGACCGTCCAAGCTCACGATCAGTGTAGCGCAAGGCGATCGGAAAGCGTCGCTTTCATGTGACATCGACGTTCGGCCGCCCTTGCCCCCTGCGGTGGCTTTTTGGCGGTGGCTGGTCTTTCCACCGGTTGCGATCGCGGGATTCGTCCTGCATCAGAACCTCCTAAGATCGAGCAAAAGGGCGACCAGGAAAAGCGAGACCTTGCGCTAAGGCGCGCGTTCCTAAATGCTTCACAGAGATGTCTGCTTTTCAGGATAAGTCGCTTACCGCCTCTTACGCCTTTTTTATCCTGATCTTAGTTGCGGTCGGAGTGCTGCAATTGACAACGGTCTTCGTCACAGTCCTATTCGCCTCTCTGGCGCTTCGCGCGCTTTCCTTTGGAAAATACAAGTGGAGGGCCATTGGATTATTTCTGGTTTTGCTTACCGCGCTGTTCTACGGTTTCGTGTTCTTTGTCAATCACGCGATCGTAGCCCTGCCGGAAATCGCCTCCACTGCGATTCCGGTGATCGTGCGCTATGCCATGGAGTGGGGAGTCGAGATGCCGTTTACCGACCTTGAGAGCCTTAAGTCCCTCGCTCTGGAGAGTGTTCACAAGACGTTTGTCTATATCGGAGGTTACGCCAAGGTCGCGACGAAGGAATTCATCTTCGTAGTTGTCGGGGTGGTGGTGGCCGTGAGCATCTTCATCAACCCTAAGCTTGATTTCGACCAATCGCCGCGGCCCCTCAACCTTTATGCCCTGCATTGCGCGCGGATCGCAGAACTATTCCGGTCGTTCTATGAGAATTTTGAAAGAGTCATGAGCGCTCAAGTCATCATTTCAGGTATTAATACCGTCCTCACATCTGCCTTTGTTTATCTAAGTTCCCTCCCGTACGCAGCGGTCGTAATCGTCCTGACTTTTCTGTGCGGTCTTTTGCCGGTGATCGGAAACCTCATCAGCAACACCATCATCGTCGGCATAGCCTTCACCATCTCGCCTCAATTCGCAGGCTGGGCGCTCCTCTATTTGGTTGTGATTCACAAGTTGGAATATTTCCTAAACAGCAAGATTATAGGAGGACGCATCCGGCATCCGATGTGGTTGACGCTCCTTGCGCTGCTCTTCGGCGAGCGCCTAATTGGGATCGCGGGAATCATCCTGGCTCCGGTGGTACTCAGCTTCATCAAGGTTCAAGCGTCGAAATTCGAAGTTTCAGATCCGACCGACAGGCGAGGCCCTTAGTTAAACCCCGTCGGATCGGAATTTGATGCTTTCAAGTCCGACAGCTTGATGAAAATCGAATAGACGTTTCCAACGAAGCGAATCCTGCTCCTCCCATGTTTCTCCGTCAAGTAAGCGACCCGGGCCTTGCCCAATCCGCCTACCTTGTCGGTTGTCCTCGGACGGGAGAGGCTCTCATTATCGATCCCGAGCGCGACATCGACCGCTATCGCTTCCTCGCCGAGGCCAACGATCTCCGCATCACGGCGGCGGCTGAGACGCACATTCACGCGGACTTTGTGAGCGGCGTGCAAGAGTTCGCGGCGGATCCTTCAGTCACGCTCTATTTGTCCGGCGAGGGCGGAGAAGATTGGAGCTACCGATGGCCGCGGGGCCGGGACAAGGTGATTCTCCTCCGGCATGGCGAAAGGTTTCGCGTGGGGAGCGTCGATGTGACGGCAATGCACACGCCTGGTCATACCCCAGAGCACTTGAGCTATGTGATCGCGGACCGTGGTGGAGACGCGGATGCTCCCCTGGCTCTAGCCACGGGGGACTTTCTCTTCGTCGGTGATGTTGGACGTCCCGATCTCCTTGAAACGGCCGCCGGGTTGCCGGGCGCAAAGGAACCCTCAGCCAGGCAACTCCAGAGATCGTTAGTTGAACGGCTTTGCGGCCTGCCCGACTTTCTTCAAGTGTTGCCCGCGCACGCTCCGGCAGCTCATGCGGCAAGGCTCTTAGCGTGATTCCCACCTCTGTTCTTGGCTACGAGCGCAGGTTCAACCATGCGCTCAGACTCGCGAATGCGGACCCGGCAGGTTTTCTCGAAGACATTCTTTCCGGTCAGCCCGACCCTCCCCTTTACTTTGCGCGCATGAAGAAGATAAATCGCGACGGGATTTCGGTTACTGGGGCTGTCCCCAATTGCAGGAAACTTGTGGCCCGTGACGCGGCCGTTTTTTCGTCGCAGCGAATTGGGAAACTCCTCGATACGCGTCCGGATCGCGCCGTCTTTGATGCAGGTCACCCTTTGGGCGCCCTTCACGCACCTTATCCAAACGCCTTTTTTCTGGCGTCTGCGGGCTCCTACGTCGGTGAGGACGAGCAGATTCTGCTCCTCGTCGAGCGTGAAGCTGAGGTGAAAGAGATGAACCGCCAACTCTACCGCGTGGCGTTTGACCGGGTTGCAGGCTACGTGTTGGCGAGCGAAGCATCCCTTGCGGGCTTGATGACAGAAAGAACCCCGCGTGTGGATTTTGCGACCTGGAACCGTGAAGCCTCGGTTTCCGACGAAATGATTCTCGACGTGCGCAACGCGTCTGAATTCGCGGAAGGACACCTGCCCGGAGCCGCGAATGTCCCCTACACGAGGCTGAAGTCGCGCCTAGTTGAGCTGCCTCGCGATAAGAGGCTATACATCCACTGCGGCTCAGGCAAGCGCGCGGCGCTGGCGGCGTCTTTCCTCCGCAATGAGGGTCTCGACGTCCTCCACGTTGACGGTCTTTGCGAGGACTGCGAAAAAATCGCGCGCGCGCGAGCCCATACGCACTGACCAGTGATTTTTATACGCTTACACCCGGCAAGACGATGATCGGAAAGCCGAAGCCCGAATCCCCTTTCACCCCAATCGGTTGGGGGCTTGCGCTGCAGCTTGCCTTGCCATCCGCGCTCACTCTGGTTTACCCAGCCCTGGTCCTGCGTTCGGTGGGCGTTGCACCAGGCGAGATCGCGAGCACGCTGAGTTGGACGCTGTTCGCGCTGGCGGCGGCAACCGTCTTGCAATCTCGGCGTCGCGGTCCGATCGGCTCCGGCCTGTTGCTGCCCTCGCTCAGCTCCGGTCTGCATCTCGCCCCATCGTTGCTGGCTATCAAGCTGGGCGGGGTGCCTTTGCTGGCGGGAATGACCTTGTTCGCCGGCCTGAGCGAGGCGGTTTTTTCCTGTTTCCTGCGCTGGATGCGTCCCCTGTTCACCAACTCCATCACCGGTCTCATCCTTTTTCTCGTTGGGATGGAAATTGGCCTGGCCGGGCTTCATGAAATCTTCACCGAGGCAGCGCTTCGCGCAGCTACTCCCGGCGGGGCCATTCCCGTCGTTGTAATTTCACTCGTCGCAACCATGGGGATCGTCCTGGCCTGGGAAAAGGGCGGCACGCTCGTCAAGACCGTTGCGCCGCTCGTCGTGTTTGCCGCAGCGGCATTTCTGGATGCCCTCCTCGGACATCGCTCCGTGGGAGCAGCCATGCCCATTGCTGCCTGGCCATCTCTGCCAGGCACCGACTACGCTTTTCGCTTCGAGCTCGCGTTGCCCTTTCTTGCAGCCTCTCTCGCCTCCGCTATTCGAACGATTGGAGGCGTCAAAGTCCTGCACGAAACCGTGGAGGCCCCGGGTTCGGTCCGCACGGCGGGCGGTGTGAGCGGCGATGCCGCGGGCACGGTGCTTTGCGGCCTGGCTGGATCGATCGGTACCTGTGTCGCGCTCAATTCCATCCCGGCGGAAAAGGCGGCCGAGACCGGCAATCCCCGCATCGCTTGGCTGGTCGCATTCCTCCTCTGCCTTCTTGGCTTCTTTCCTGGTTTACTCGGCATGATCGCCGGAGCTTCCGCCTGTGCGGCCGGACCCCTGCTCATTTTCTACGGCATTGCCATGGCTCTGCCGGGTCTCCACGAAATCGAGAAGGACCGCGATTCCCCTGGCTTCCTCTGGCAGGTGGGCGTTCCGTTTCTACTGGCTCTTGGCACCCTCGCTCACGACGCCTGGCTTCAGGGCGCCCAAGCCGGACTTCCTCCTGTCGCCGAAGCCATGCTCGGTTCGATGTTAAGCCTCGGCGTCTTCAGCGCCCTCCTGATCCGTCTCGCCATCCTCGCGTTCTCAAAAGAGAAATCGCGACCTGGCACACCATAAAGGGCCTTTATCGCCAGTCCTTACATACGGCAGATGAGGAGCTGGCGCTCGTAGATGAGCTCCTTGGGAAGGTGAGTGTGCAGGCTAAGAAAGAGCTCTTCGTGGCCGATGACTTCCTGATGCCAGGCGGCGTCGTCCACGCGCTGCAGTTCCTCGAATTCATCCTTGGAGAAGTCCAGTCCTTCCCATTCCATATCCTCGTAGTGTGGCTGCCAGCCAAGCGGCGTCTCCTTCGCCAGCGCGCGGCCGCGCACGCGATCAACGATCCATTTGAGCACACGCATGTTCTCGCCGAAGCCGGGCCACAGGAACTTGCCGTCCGCGTCCTTGCGGAACCAGTTGACGTGAAACACCCGGGGCGTCTCGCTGAGCGCGCGCTGCATATTTATCCAGTGGCGAAAGTAGTCGCCCATGTGGTAGCCGCAAAAGGGGAGCATCGCCATGGGATCGCGGCGCACTTTGCCAACGGTGCCCGCGGCCGCGGCAGTCATTTCGGAACCCATGGTCGCGCCCAGATAGACGCCCGAGCTCCAGTTGAAAGCCTGGTGAATCAACGGTAGCGTTGTCGCGCGCCGCCCGCCGAAGATGAAGGCGCTGATGGGCACTCCTTCAGGGTCCTCCCACGCCGGATCGATGGTGGGACATTGCGCAGCGGGCGCGGTGAAACGGGCGTTGGGATGGGCGGCTTTGGCCCCGGTCTCCTTCGCGATTTCGGGCGTCCACTTCTTGCCCTGCCAATCGAGGCATTCGGCAGGCGGAGTGTCCGTCATTCCTTCCCACCAGACGCCACCTTCCGGCGTCAGCGCCACGTTGGTGAAGATGGTGTTCTTGGCCAGGGAGGCCATGGCGTTGGGGTTGGTTTTGGCTGAGGTGCCGGGAGCCACGCCGAAGAAACCGGATTCCGGATTGATCGCGCGCAGGCGGCCTTCCGAATCCGCGCGCAGCCAAGCGATGTCATCGCCGACCGTCCAAATCTTCCAGCCCTGCTGCTGGAAATGGGCCGGTGGGATGAGCATGGCGAAATTGGTCTTGCCACAGGCGCTGGGAAAAGCGGCTGCCACGTAAGTCTTCTCTCCTTTGGGATCCTCGACACCAAGGATGAGCATGTGCTCGGCCATCCAACCTTCGTCGCGCGCGATGTTCGAGGCAATGCGCAGCGCAAAGCATTTCTTGCCGAGCAGCGCATTGCCACCGTAACCGGAACCGTAGCTCCAGATCTCGCGAGTTTCGGGAAAGTGGACGATGTATTTATCCGAATTGCACGGCCACGGGACATCTTTTTGCCCCGGTTGCAGCGGAGTTCCCACTGAATGCATGCACGGCACGACGCGCTTGGAGCTGGCGTCGATCTCATTGAAAACGGGCAGCCCTACTCGCGCCATGATCCGCATATTGATCACCGCGTAGGCTGAGTCAGTGAGTTGCACCCCGATTTGCGACATGGGCGAGCCGATCGGTCCCATGGAAAAGGCGAGCACATACATCGTGCGCCCGCGCATGCACCCGTTGAAGAGCTCCTTGAGCTTGCGGCGCATCTCGAAAGGATTGATCCAGTTGTTGGTCGGGCCAGCATTATCCTTGGACAGCGAGCAGATATAAGTGCGGTCTTCGACTCGCGCCACGTCGCTCGGGTCGGATTTGGCGTAGTAACAACCGGGCCACTTCTCTTCGTTGAGCTTGATAAATGTTCCGCCGGCCACCATCTGCTCGCAAAGAGATTCATATTCCTCCTTCGAGCCGTCCACCCAGTGGATCGCAGCCGGCTGCGTGAGCGCCGCCATCTTTTCAATCCACTTCAGGAGGTGCTTGTTTTTCGTCAATGGTCGTGAATGCGAATCGGAAACATCGGAGGATTTCGGGTTGTTCGATTCTGAAGCTGCTTTTTCGGCGGAAGCCGACGACGTTCTGGAGTTCATGATGGATTTCGATTTATCGTCCCAATTAAAGCGTTAGCTCAACGGAGTGTGAACGATTGTTTACTTCTTTTCATGCGCGCAGATCACCCGCGGGCACTTTCTTGGGGCGGTTCGGGATGCACGGAATATTAATCATCAAAAGCGACGAGCCACAAGCCTTCACAATAGCACAATCGAAACGCCGAACCTTTCCTGACCCTTCGAACCACTATGACGCGATAGAGCGGAACGGACTCCGCGGCCATCATCTCTCCGCCATATCTCCCCATCCCGGTTAAGGAATCAGGCCAAAAGTCTCTTTCCACGGGCGGGACCTTGCTGACAAAATGCCCCCTCGTTTCGAATCAGCACACAAAATGAGCACCATTGAAAAGCACGACTTTCAGGCGGAGATCGCCCAGCTCCTCGATATCGTCATCCATTCTCTTTACACGGATAAGGAGATCTTCATCCGCGAGCTTATCTCGAACGCGGCGGATGCCACGGAAAAACTCCGGTTTCTGCAGACTTCGGGAACCGAGGTTTTCCAGCCGGACCGCCCCCTGACCATCTCGGTCAATACCGACGATACCGGTCACACGATCTCGTTCGCCGACTCGGGGGTCGGAATGACTCGCGATGAGCTGATCGAGAATCTTGGGACCATCGCGCACTCCGGGTCAAAGGCGTTTCTCCAGCAGGTAAAGGAAAACGCCGGCAACCCGAGCCTCATCGGCCAGTTTGGAGTCGGATTTTACTCCTCCTTTATGGTCGGCACGAAGGTCACCGTCTTTACTCGCTCGTACAAGCCCGACGAGGCCGGCTGGATCTGGACCTCGGATGGCGTGAACTCGTACGACCTCGAGCCTGGCCAGGATCTTGCCCGCGGAACGAAGATCGTTATCAACTTAAAGGAAGCTGATCGCGAATTCTCAAGGTCGCATCGCGTGGAATCGATCATCCAAAAATACTCAAATTTTGTGGGATTTCCGATCGAATTGAACGGCAACGCGGTCAACACGATTCGCGCGATCTGGACACGAAGCAAGTCGGAGCTCACCTCCACGGACTACGAGGAGTTTTACAAGTTCATTGGCCATGATATCGAGCCGCCACTCTACCGGTTTCATTTCAGCGCAGATGCCCCGCTGGCGATCAACGCGCTGCTCTTCGTCCCGAAAAATAGCATGGAAAAGCTGGGCATGCCGAAGACCGAATCGGAAGTGCACCTTTACTGCCGTAAGATCCTCATCCAGTCGAAGGCCAAAGGCCTGCTTCCCGATTGGCTGCGATTCCTGCGAGGCGTCGTGGACAGCGAGGATCTCCCGCTGAACATCTCGCGCGAAACGATGCAGGACTCCGCCTTGCTCCAGAAGCTCAACAAAGTCCTCAGCGGCCGGTTCCTGAAATTCCTTGAGGAGGAAGCGAAGGCCGATGCCGACAAATATGCCGGCTTCTTCAAGGAGTTTGGTCATTTTCTCAAGGAAGGCGTCGTCAGCGATTTTACCCACCGAGACGCCCTCGCCAAGCTGTTGCGCTACGAAACTTCGCAATCGCCAGCACCGGTTGGCATCGCTGATTACGTCGCGAGGATGCCCGAAGAACAAAAGGAGATTTACTTTATCTCGGCGCCCACACGCGAAGCCTGCCTGGCGAGCCCTTACTACGAAGGCCTCAACGCGAAAAACTACGAAACCCTGTTCCTATTCGATCCGTGGGACGAATTCGTGATGGACCACCTGCGGGAATTCGATGGCAAAAAATTGGTCGCCGCCGAACGAGCCGAGATCGCTCTTGAGAGCGGGGAGAAAAAGCTCGATGACACTGCCGCTCGCCTGCTCTGCAATTTCATCAAGGAAAGTTTGGGCGACAAGATCGGCGAAGTCCGAGTCTCAAGCCGGCTCGTGGACAGCCCCGCGGTTGTCGTCGAAAGCGACAAAGGCATGACCTCGAGCATGCGGCGCATTCTAAAAAATCTGAATCGGGGCACCCAGAGTCCATTCAAGCAAGATTTGGAGATCAATCCGAACCATCCGATGCTTATCGGGCTGGACAGCTTCCGCCAAACCCGTCCCGATGTGTCCAAGCAAGTTGCCGAGCAAATCTACGACAACGCGCTGATCGCGGCAGGCCTTCTCGAAGACCCGCAAGCCATGCTCAAGCGAATCAATTCCCTTCTGGAGCAAGTGGTGGCCAGGTAGAAGCTCAGGGTTTGAACCGCGGGTGACGCGGAGCTCGTCAAATCCGCAGCTAACGCAGATGGAGAGAGGAAGGGCGCCCTGCCCGCGCCTCGATGACAGGCGCTTGCTCTTTGATCTGCGCGCGTCTGCGCCATCTGCGGATCGTTCGACCAAGCCTCGCCGGTTTGAGGCGCAGCTTTGCTAATATAGTCCCTGGGGTTCTCCACGGCCTTGGCTTTCCCGGAGAAGTGGCGAAGGACGAACCAGAAGTAGGCGCTGAGGAAACAGATAGCGATAGGTGATCGGGAAAGCGAACTGAAGCCGGTGCCAGAATGCCGGATCGTTGAACACGGAGTTCATGACCTGGGGATTTGATGGGAACGGCACCTCTTCATCGGGTCGGATTCGCCAGAGGCCTGTCGCAGCCCTCTCAATCAAACAGCCTGCCGGCACGTCGACAAGACCTTTCCGGTTCTTGGGAAGCTCGACGCCGCGTCCTTATCGATTGCATAGCACCAGTCCGCCAGCAGTCACACTCATATCCCGAAGAGCGCAAAGATAACCATTCCCAGGGCGACGAGGCAAACGATTGCCATCAAAACAAGCATGATTAGAACTCTGCCATGCATGAGGTGATGGTACCACTTTGTTTCGCTGTCCTTCAGTTGGTACCATGGCTTTTTGCTGTTTTTCATATTTGGAAGGCTAAGCCTGCCGATTTCCTTCTTAGCATACCTTCACGGGGTTGCGCGATAAGGATATTCTCAATTGGCTGCAAGGCGGCGTGTCGAGTCTAAAGGAGAATTCCGGGCGGCGCGACGAATATTCCAACTTTGGCGCGTGTCCTCCAATCGGCGATGAGGACATGTCCGCAACGCTGTAGCGGATCGGCTGCTCGCGTGGCGCCGTTGCTACTCGCGAAGTTCGGCACACGCTTTGGCGGCTGTGACAATCAACACGGGCATCGCGAAGACGAGGGTCCCCTCTGCCGTCAGGAAGGGCCGCAGTTCCTGTTCGGATGCCCTGAGAAGCTGGTCGAACTGCGCATCGTCGAGAATGCCGCCAAGCGTCCAAGCACACGCCCTCTCGGTTGAGACCAAAGATTGGATCGACGCAAAGCGAACCATCCCGTCGTGCCGCGCGATTTTCGCGTCGAAGATCCCTGCGTCGGCGCACAGGGAAAAAAGAAGTTGCCGATCGCCCAGCACGAAGGGCGCATGGAACGCGTTCGCCACGCGATCGCCGAAGAGCCGCCGCAGCAACTCAGCGAATGCCGCGTAGCCCGGCGAATTGCCGAGGGCGTCGCACACCGCGACAACCAGATGCCCGCCCGGCCGCAGAACGCGCATCATTTCCCGAAGGGCCGCGCGCCGGTCCCCGAAGAACATGAAGCCGAATTGGCTGACGACCGCATCGAAACTCTCGCCTGAAAAAGGAAGCGATTCCGCTCGCCCCGCACGCCACTCGATTGCGGAGTTCTTGCGCCTGGCCACTGCGAGCATCTCCTCATTGGGATCCAGCCCCACCACCGATCCCCCGGGGCCGACGCGATCGGCCGCCGCGCAAGCAAGAACGCCTGTGCCGCAGGCCACATCGAGCACGCACTGATTTGGCCCCACACCCGCCAAACTCGCCACGACGCCTCCCCACTGCTGAAAGAGCGCGGGAACGAAGAACTCCTCGTAGACTTCGGCCTGCGTTCGCGTTGATCGGGCTGTCTCATTCCCGCACATTGCTCCTCGAATTTAGTGCATTCGCGTCCGGCGGCAAAGCAATACTCGCGAGGATAGCGGGACCGCGATCCTGCTTGCCCTCAATTGTGAAAAATGAGGCAAGTTTGCCAGTTGAATCCACCGACACGCCAGGACGCGTGTGCTCGCCAGACCCCTCATGAAGGCGGGCTGCCCGCGCCTCGAGTCCAGGCCCTTGGTCTTCAATCTGCGTGCATCTGCGTCATCTGCGAATTGTTCGACCAATCCTCATCTGTTTGATGCGTATCTTCGCTAACGCCGGATTGCCCTAGATGCCTGCATGCTCACCACCGGCAACGACATCGTCGAGCGCGAGCCTTCGCGATTCCTCCATCCATAGTTCAGACAATGGCTGCAAACCCACCAGGCCCGCTTCGCACCAGCGCTGCGCGGATATCAAGGGACGCGTGTCGTTCTCATGCTCGAGACTCCAGGCGCCGTGGTCGATAAGCAGAGCCGCTGCGACGGTGCGCGAAAGACTCATCGCAAGGTGCCTCGCGCCCGCTTCGATCTGCGCGGGTTCGGCTGAAGCGAGCCAGGCGAAGTGTCGCCGGATCTGAACGATCGCCTCGCGAACCCTCTCCCGCGCAGGTGCAAGCACCGGGGGAACGCGTTCGAGTCGCTCGGTCAGGTCGCCCAGCAAAGCCTCCAGGGGATCATCGCGCCGGAACACGCGCAGAAGGTCAAGACTCAGCACGTTCGTCGTCCCCTCCCAAATCGTCAGCACCTGGCTATCGCGCAGAAGCACCGGGAGGCCGGTGTCTTCCACATATCCGGCGCCACCGAAACACTCGAGAATCTCGCTGACGACCGCGACCGCCTGCTTGGCGGTAAAGAGCTTTGCCAGCGGCGTCAGGAGCCGAAGAAGCTTGCGTTCCTGCTCCGTCGCCGCGCCTGTCTCATCCTTGCCGAGAAGCCGCACCGCGAAGAACACAAGATGGAACGACGCCTCAAAGTCGACTTGGAGTCTGGCCAGCGTCTCGACGTGAAGCGGCTGTTCGGAGAGCGCCCTGCCGAACGCTCGCCGTCGCGTCGCGTAGTCCCGCGCAAGAGCGAGGCCGCGCCGCATGAAGCCGGCCGCACAGCAGGCGTTGTAGAGGCGCGTGATATTGAGCACGGTCGCGATCTTCCTCACCCCGTTGCCCTCGCCGCCGATCAGATCCGCCGGCGTTCCCTCCAGGACGATCTCGGCCGTCGGGAGTGCGCGCGTCCCGAGCTTGTCCTTGAGCCGATCAATTCGAATCTGACGCAAGCGGCCCTCACCATCGCGCAAACGAACCAGAAAGAGACTCAGCTCGCGCGACCCCTCCAGTCTCGCGAGGGTCAGCGCGATCTCCGAGGTCGTCGCCGAGGTAAACCACTTTTCTCCGTAGAGGCGGAACCGGCCACCCTCGGGTTGCGCGACCGTCTCGATCCCGCTGACATCCGACCCGCCTCGGCGCTCCGTCATCCATTGCCCGGCAGTCCACATTGCCTCGGGATCACGCGTCACAAGATGGGGGAAAATCTCGCGCCGAAGGCCCGCCTCAGCGTCTATCTCAAGGACTCGGGCCGCTCCGTCGGTCATCGCCAGAGGGCAGCTGTAGATCGCAGAGGACGGGTGATACAGGTAAAGGAGGGCGAATTGGTGCACCCTGGACAGCTCGTGCCTCCGTTCGTATGCCGTGGCGACAATTCCCTCCTCGGCCGCGATGCGGTGCAGCGCCCGCCACGCCGGAGAGACGCGGATCGCGTCAATCCGGCGCCCCCATGCGTCGAACTTAACGAGGACCGGCGGTGCTTGCTCTGCCTCGCGCCCCAGATCAATCATCTCGCCCGCCGCACGAGCGCCGAGCCTTCTCAGCGCCGGTTCGGCCTCGGCGAGCGCTGGCGGCGCGAGGTGGCGCCTGAGAAAGGACTGCAAGACCCGGTCGTCTTCAAATTGGTTGCCGAGCCGCGGAGGCTCCTGGAAGAAATCGCTCATCAAGCACCGCGCCGTCAAATGGCTTTGGCCCCGACAACTTCGTAGAGTTGATACACGCCCGTCTTGCCGCGGATCTCCCAAGGCGGGCACTGATTGACCTGGACCTCGTGACCCGCGCGGTCATACGCATCTTCCGAGATAAGAAAGTTGGTCCCGACGGTTTTGTTCGCCGCCTCGACCCGGCTGGCAAAATTAACCGCGTCGCCGACAATCGTGCGCCGCTTGTAGTCTCCCCACCCGATGGTGCCGCTGATGACCGCGCCATAATGAAGACCTATTCCGATGTCGAAGCTCCGCCCATGGAGCGCATGAAAGTAAGGCTTCATCGCCTCGACAGCTTCCAGCACTTCCAGCCCCGCTTGCAGCGCGCGCGAGACGGCGCGATCGGTTTCCGCGAGGCCGAAGATCGTGAGAATGCCGTCGCCCATGTAATTATCGATTACGCCGCCGTGGCGGTGGATGATTCGCCCAACCTGGCGGTAATACCGATTGAGCGCATGGATCACATCGTAGGGCAATAGTCTCTCGGCAAACGCGGTGAATCCGCGAATGTCGATAAAGAGGATGGCCACGTGCCGTTCCTCGCCAGCCGCTTCCGCAAGCGGATCGCTCATGCTCTCGACGGCGAGCTCTTCATCCTCGTCGTCAAGCACAAGCCTCCTTGCGGACATTGAGCCCGTCACCTGCGTCTGGCAGGCGAGCCGGATCATTGGCTTGAACTCAAGATGTTCGGCGATCGCCTGTTCCGCCTCGTTGCGGGGTGAGCAATTATCGAGACCTTCGAGGATCGCTACGCGGCAGGTTGAGCAGCGGGCATTGCTGCCACAGGCATGGGTCAGCCGGATCCCCGCGCGCAATGCGGCTTGAAGAATCGTGTCGCCTGCCGAAGCCCCCACCTCGCGAGCGTCGGGAAGGTAAGAAATACGGATCAACTGGCCGGCCTCCTCATCCATGTTCATCTGGGTGATCCGCGTTAAAATGATCCGCGAGCGCAGAGGGCTTGAACTCGACAAACCGCCGCGTCACTTCTCCCGATTCCCTCGCACGACAAACGAACCAGCCCTTCTCCTGGCTCCCGTCGTGGTTGCCGCGCACGCGCGCGCAGCACCGGTCGGTGGTGATCGTCGCCGCGCGCGCCATTCGCTCTGTGAAACCATGGTAGTGCCCGCAGAACGCGGCACTCAGATTAAACTCAAGAAAACGGTCCAGAACCGCGTCCGCGTTAAGGGGACGCATCGATACCCCGGCGCCCAGCGGGAAATGCGTGAAGATGACGGTCGGCTTGCGCTTGTCCAGCCTTGGCAAGCGCTCATCGAGCCAAGCGAGGGTTGTCGACGAGACGGTGGTGTTTTTCCATCGGACGCCCTGGGTCGTGTCGAGTCCGACAAATTGCCACCCGCCGTGATCAAATTCATAGTTGATCTGGTTTCCAAAAGTTGCCTCATAGGCTCGCCTGTCGGTCGCGGTGAGGTAATCATGGTTGCCAATCGCCGCAAACGTAGGAATCCCGAGCTTCTCAAATGCGTCACGCACGCCAGTGAGTTGCTCCGATGTGCCGTCGTCCGCCAGGTCTCCGGCGATCAAACAGAGCTCAGCCTCGGGCGCGCTCGCTCTCAATGCCGCGACCGCTTCCGCAAACCACGGTGCGCAGGCCGACTCGCGAAAATGGAGGTCGTTCACCACAACGAACGTAAAATCTCTGCCCGCGGCTGGACTCTCTCCGAGAAGACGACCGGGCCACAAACCAAGCGCCAGTAACCCTCCCGCGCCAAGACGCAGCAATTCCCGTCGTGTCAGATCACTGGCCATCTCTATATTTCACCGAACTATCAAGGTGCGGCAAGTCAACAAACTCCGGTCCCTCCAAACGGCGCCAGCCGGCCTTCGCTTTCAATTGCGCTGCGCGCGGCACAATTCAAGAAGCTCTCGCCTCATCAAGGGATTGACTTCAAAATGCCTTTCCAAGAACCGCAAGATGGCTTGGGCCGACTCGACGCTTCGCTCATAACCTTGAGAAAAGGAAGGCAAAGCTTGAGCGATGGAAGGGTGCCGTTGTTCAAACCGGCGCTCGGGGCCGAAGGCATCCCGGAACTCCTTCCCCGCCCCCTCGATCTTCTCGGAGAGCTCGAGGATCCGGTCGACTGCATGGCACTGGATAAGGCGCATGGCGGAAAGCTTTTCTCCCCGGTGAAACCGGCTCAGGCCCACGTACAAATTGGTCAGAGCCTCACCCACCAGCCACTCCGGCGACCATTCGCCGGGGACATCCCTGATCATCCGAGGCATCGCCAGGGCGTCAGAGGCACCCTCTTTCTTCCAGATGATGCGTCCGGGCGCAAAAGGGATCTCTCGCAACTCAGGCTCCTCAAAGACCGCGAACTCGCAGAAGACCCCATCCTGAAACAGGAGCTTGTAGCCGTCACGGGTATTGCGGAAACAATAGGCGATTGGACAAATCGAACTGAGCCAGGCGAGACTGTCGAGAAACTCGCCCTTGAAGCCCGCTTCAACGACGGCGAAGAAGTCCAGGTCGGAATAGGCGTCGAGCCGATCCAACTCGATCCCGACCGAACCTAATCCGATCAGGGCCAACGCTTTATTCGATCGGGCGAGCGAGAAGCCAATCTCATCCAAACGGGAAATCAGGAGGTCCTGTTTACTCATGGAAATTACGCTGCAGACTGATACCAACGGAAAACCGTTCAATAGCGCAAGCAATCCCATCTCACCACTTGAAGGTGCTTTCCAGTTAATCGTACAGGCGCTACCATCTCATGATTTCAAGATGGACAACAACCAATCAGTCTATGTCGCGGGTCACCGAGGGATGGTGGGAAGCGCCATAATGCGTCGGCTGCAGAGGGCAGGATTCGGTGAGATTCTCACTCGCTCGCGATCGGAGCTCGATCTCCTGGACCGTGCGGCGGTGCGCGCCTTCTTTGAAAAGGAGCGCCCGGCGATCGTCGTAGACGCTGCCGCCAAGGTGGGGGGCATCGCTGCCAATAACGAGCTGCCCGTCGAGTTTTTGCTGCAGAACGTCACGATCCAGAACAACGTTATCGAGGCAGCTGCGGATTTTGGCGCCGCCAAGCTTCTCTTCCTGGGCAGTTCCTGCATCTACCCCAAGTTCGCCCCTCAGCCCATTCCCGAGAGCGCCCTCCTCACAGGCGCGTTGGAGCCGACGAACGAGGCCTATGCCCTTGCCAAGATCGAAGGCATCAAGCTTTGCCAGGCCTATGCGCGCGAATTTGGAAAAACTTTCATCTCGGGCATGCCAACGAACCTCTACGGACCAAACGACAATTTCGACCTGCAAAGCTCCCACGTTCTTCCCGCGCTGATTCGCAAGGTGCATGAGGCCATGAAGCGCGGCGAGAAGTCCGTCGTGGTATGGGGCACCGGAACCCCCCGCCGCGAGTTTCTGCACGTCGAAGACCTTGCTGATGCCTGCTTCTTTCTCCTGGATCATTACGATTCGCCAGAAATCATCAATATCGGATGCGGTGAAGATGTGACCATCCGAGAGTTGGCGGAAACGGTTTGCCAGGTGCTGGGATTTCAAGGTGACCTGGTTTTTGACACCTCCAAGCCCGACGGGACGCCACGAAAGCTTCTCGACATGAGCAAGCTGTTTGGGCTGGGGTGGCGCCCGGCAATCGCCCTGCGCGATGGAATCCGAGGCGCCTACGAATCGTTCCTGAAGCAAAGCCCGTGTCTTCAATTGTGAATACCGTGGCGTCCATCCCGTTCGCCCGGTACCTCGAGAGCTCCATTCGCACGGGGCTCTGCTCCTAATAGCCCCGAAAAACCGATTCCCTGGTTCATGTAAAGCCCTCGCCCTGACAATGTGAGGTGATTTCTCACGCCTCGTTCATTGAACTAAGCATTCCCATGACAAAATATCGCAAGCAACTGCCACAGCTCTCCGATGCGATCTTCCTCACCGACGGTGGCATTGAAACGACTCTCATTTTTCACGAAGGATTCGAACTGCCACACTTCGCCGCATTTGATCTGCTCAAGGATCGTCCCGGCTATGAGGCGCTCAGCAAATATTTCCGCACCTACGCGGCCCTCGCCAGGCGATACAAGGTGGGGTTCATCCTTGAAAGCCCCACTTGGCGAGCCAACCCGGATTGGGGCGCGAAGCTTGGCTACACCGAAGAAGCCCTGGCGGAGGCAAACCGCAAATCAATCGAGTTGTTGCAAGAGATCCGGACTGATTTCGAGACTTCCGAAACGCCGGCAGTGATCAGTGGATGTCTCGGACCTCGCGGAGACGGCTACAATCCTGGCAACCTGATGTCCGTTGAAGAGGCGGAGAAGTATCACGGCGCGCAGATCCGCGTTTTCCGAGATACCGCTGCCGATATGGTGACCGCCATCACGATGAACTACGTCGAAGAAGCCATCGGAATCGCCCGATCCGCCAAATCACTCGAAATGCCCGCAGCAATATCGTTTACGGTCGAAACCGACGGCAAGCTGCCGACCGGGCAAGCTCTGCGGGATGCGATCCAGGAGGTGGACGACGCCACCGGCAGCGCCCCGGCGTATTACATGATCAACTGCGCGCATCCCACGCACTTCGAAGGGGTCCTGACCGAAGATGCACCCTGGCTGAACCGGATTCGGGGTCTGAGGGCCAACGCGTCAACCAAGAGTCACGCGGAACTCAACGACAGCACGGAACTGGACGAGGGGGACCCTGTCGAATTGGGACGGCAGCATCGCGCGCTCCTGACCAAACTGAAAAGATTGAACGTTCTTGGAGGTTGCTGCGGGACAGATCACCGCCATGTCGAAGAGATCTGCAAGGCGCGTCTCGCAAGCTGAGCAAGATGCGCGACAAGACGCATTGTTGAAGCGATCGCTTTCGCGGTCGCGTTAGGCTCGTCATTGCCGTGACGCGCCAACTTAGTCCAAAAGGCTTCCGTTTATTCGATCCTACCGAAGGCACGCTTGTCAGGTCGAAGGAACGAATCTTGGCAAAGCAACGCCTGAGTTTCACGCCGACTTTTGGCCGTTCGTGCTTGCGCCCGGCTGGCAGCGGCGTCACGATCAGAGAAGCAGGGTTAGATTACGATGTATCAAGACCCGCAACGCTCGACCCAGCAAGTTCGAGTGCCTGCGCGGAGTTCTGGCCAGACACCCACTGCCAACCAGAATACCACCCAAGCACCCGCGATTACTTTACCGACTGGTGGCGGCGCGATTCGCGGGATCGACGAAAAATTCCAGGTCAATCCGGCCACCGGCTCGGGCGCGATGACAGTCCCGATCGCCACTTCGCCTGCCCGCCAGGGATTTGGTCCTCAGCTTTCACTCAGCTATGACTCCGGGAGCGGCAGCGGACCTTTCGGCCTGGGCTGGAGTCTTTCCTTTCCTCGAGTCACCCGCAAGACCGACAAGGGGCTGCCTACCTACCGGGACGCCGGAGAGTCGGATATCTTCATTCTTTCGGGAGCAGAGGACCTGGTCCCGATGCTGGTAGGGAACGTCGGCCAATTGACGCGTCACAGTCAGACACGCCTGCTCGATGGAACTCAATACCGCGTCCAGCGCTACCGACCGAGAATCGAGGGACTGTTCGCCCGCATCGAACGTTGGACCAACCTGCAGACGGGCGCGATCCATTGGCGTTCGATCACCCGGGACAATGTGACAACCGTCTACGGTCGCACGGACGAAAGCCGAATCGCGGACCCCGAGGATCCCTTGCGAATCTTCAGCTGGCTCATCTGTGAAAGCTACGACGACAAAGGCAATGCCATCCTCTACAGTTACAAAGCCGAGGACTCCTCGAATGTCGATCTCGCCAAGGCCCACGAGCGCAATCGCACCGCAGCGTCTCGCTCGGCCAACCGCTACCTCAAACGGGTCCACTACGGCAACCGGACGCCGCGCCAGTCCGCAGAGAATCTGAGCGAACGGACGGACTGGATGTTCGAGGTGGTCTTCGACTACGGCGAAGGCCATCTCGCCCGGCTCGAGACGGACATTGAGGGACGCCAGTTTGTCGAATCGGCCATCGAGGGGAATCGGCTTTGGCCCGTCCGGCAGGATCCGATCTCGAGCTACCGTGCCTGCTTCGAGGTGCGCACCTACCGCCTCTGCCGGCGCGTCCTCATGTTCCACCATTTCCCGGATGAGCTGGGCACCGCCGACTATCTGGTCCGCGCGACCCACTTCGATTACGGCGAAAGCCCCATCAACACGGTCATGACCGCTGTGGTCCAATCCGGTTATCTGCGGCAGTCGGACGGCCGATATCAGGAGCGATCGCTGCCCGCGGTCGAGTTCGAATATAGCCAGGCGGAAATCCAGAGCGACGTCCACGAGATCGACAGCGAGAGCCTGGAGAATCTGAGTTTCACCAATTCGCGTTACCAATGGGTAGACCTGGATGGGGAAGGGATCTCCGGCATCCTCACCGAGCAGGGCGGAAGCTGGTTCTACAAAGCCAATCTGGGAAATGCTCGCTTTGCTCCTTTGGAGACCGTCGCGGCGCAACCGTCACTGGCTGCTCTGAGCCGCGGCCAGCAACTGATCGATTTGGCCGGGGATGGACAGCTTGATCTTGTCACGCTCGGCGGTCCTGCCCCCGGCTTCTACGAACGCACCCACGACCGGGCATGGGCCGGCCACCGGACTTTCGAATCTATGCCATCGGTAGCCTGGAGTGATCCCAATCTGCGTTTCGTGGATCTTACCGGTGACGGCCACGCCGATGTGATGGTTACCGAAGATCGGGTCCTCACCTGGTATCCCTCGATGGCGGAGGAAGGATACGCTGCGAGTCGCCGCACCCCTCAGTCCGACGATGAGGAGACCGGACCCCGCCTGGTTTTCGCCGATGCCAGCCAGTCCATTTATCTTGCCGACATGAGTGGCGATGGGCTGACTGACCTTGTTCGAATTCGCAACGGCGAGGTCTGTTACTGGCCGAATCTCGGGTACGGGAATTTCGGAGCGAAGGTGACGATGGACGACGCCCCCTGGTTCGACGCGCCCGATCTCTTCGACCAGGAGCGCATCCGCCTCGGCGATGTCGATGGCTCGGGCATTACCGATATTCTCTACATCGGGCCCTCCCAGGTTGCCGTCTATTTCAACCAGGCGGGCAACGGCTGGTCAGCCGCGCGCTTGATCGACCCTCTCCCGAGCGCGGACAACCTTTCCGACGTCACCGTAACCGATCTCTTCGGCAACGGCACCGCCTGCCTCGTTTGGTCGTCGCCCCTGCCGAAAGACACCGGCCGGCAGATGCGCTATGTCGACCTGATGGGCGGCTTAAAGCCGCATCTGATGATCGGGTCCCGCAATAACCTGGGCGCCGAAACGCGTGTGCAATATGCGGCCTCCACCAAATTTTATCTTGAGGACAAGGCCGCCGGGCGCCCCTGGGTCACCCTTCTCCCGTTCCCGGTTCATGTGGTCGAGCGGACCGAAACCTATGACCACATCAGCCGCAATCGCTTCGTGACTCGCTATGGCTACCATCATGGTTATTTCGACGGCATCGAGCGGGAGTTTCACGGTTTTGGCATGGTCGAGCAGATGGACACCGAGGAGTTCGCGGCTCTCAGCCAGAGCGACGCATTTCCCACCGGTGAAAACATCGATGAGGCCTCGCATCTTCCACCGGTCGTGACCCGAAGCTGGTTTCATACGGGGGTGTGTCTTGGCCGCCAGCACGTCTCCAACTTCTTCGCCGGACTCCTGGACGAAGGAGACACCGGAGAATACTACCGCGAACCTGGCCTGTCGGATGAGGAAGCGCGCCGGGCTGCTCCTGCCCGACACGGTTCTGCCCGACGGGCTGACGGTCGATGAAGAACGGGAGGCCTGCCGCGCTCTTAAAGGCGCCATGCTGCGCCAGGAGGTCTACGCTCTGGACGGAACTGTCCGGGAGCCACACCCCTACACGGTCACTGAGCAGAACTTCACGATTCGAGTTCTGCAAGCGCGAGGCGAGAATCGCCATGCGGTGTTTTTCACCCACGCCCGCGAGGCGCTAAGTTTTCATTACGAACGCAACCCCGGAGACCCGCGGACCAGCCATGCACTTACCCTGGTGGTAGACGACTACGGAAACGTGCTTCGGTCGGCCGCCGTGGCTTACGGCCGCCGTCACCCTGATCCCGCGTTGCGGCCCGCCGATCAGGAAAAGCAGGGGCAACTGCTGATCACCTGCGCTGAGAATGCGTATACCAATGCGGTTGAAGAGGACGACCATTACCGGGCCCCGCTCCCCTTTGAGACGCTGGGCTTTGAGATAACCGGTTTGTCCCTGGAACCAGATCAGCCGCGATTCAGGTTTGCGGAAACGCAGAACGCGATCGAGTCGGCAGAGCGTATCGACTACCACCAGACGCCCACCGGCGGTTTGCAAAAGCGCCTCCTTGAACATGCCCGGACTCTGTATCGCCGCGACGATCTGACCGACGCGCTGGCGTTGGGCGAACTGCAATCGCTGGCCCTGCCGTTTGAGAGCTATCAACTGGCCTTCACTCCCGGGCATCTCGACTTGGTCTTTGGCGATCGACTGGATGACACCACCCTGAGCGATGAGGGACGCTATGTTCATTTCGGCGGTGATGGCAACTGGTGGATTCCATCGGGGCGGGGCTTTCTGTCCCCACACCGAGATGACGCTGCCGCCGGGGAATTGGCATTCGCCCGGCAGCACTTCTTCTTGCCGCTTCGGTTTCGCGATCCGTTCGGCCAGACTGCGACGGTCGAACATGACGCTCACGACCTGCTGATGGTGCGCACGACCGACCCGCTGGAGAACAGAATAACGGCCCGAAACAACTACCGCGTCCTGTCGCCCGAAACTCTCACCGACCCGAATGCCAACCGCTCGGCCGTGGCCTTCGATGTCCTGGGCCTGGTGACGGGAACCGCTCAGATGGGCAAAGAGTCCGAATCTGTCGGCGATTCGCTGGAAGGTTTTCAAACCCAACCGACGCAGGCCCAGATCGACAGCTTTTTCGCCGGTCCCAGAGGTGCGGACTCTCGGGAACTGCTGGGCAGCGCGACTTCACGCATCATCTATGACGAGACCCGATTTCAGCGGCTGGGCCTGCCCGCCTTCGCCGCAAGCATCGTCCGCGAAATTCACACCAGCGACCTGGGTGATGGCCAGGAAGTTTCCTTCCAGGTCAGTCTCGCGTATTCGGACGGCTTTGGCCGAACCATTCAAAACAAAGTGCAGGCCGAGCCGGGACCGGTCGAGGAAAACGGCGAGACCGTCGCTCCCCGGTGGACCACGAGCGGCTGGACGATCTTCAATAACAAGGGCAAGCCGGTTAAACAGTACGAGCCGTTTTTCAGCGCCGGCCATGGTTTTGAGTTTGGTGTTTCGGTCGGCGTCAGCCCGATGCTCCTTTACGATCCGGTCGGTCGCGTCGTCACGATCCTGTGTCCCAACCACACATGGGAGAAGGTCATTTTCGATCCGTGGCGGCAGGTGAGCTGGGATGTGAACGACACAGTGCTCGTGGCCGACCCGGCCAACGATTCGGACGTGGGCGGCTATTTTGAGCGCCTTGACGATTCGGAATATCTACCCACGTGGCATCAGGCCCGTATCGATGGGGGTTTGGGCCAGCCCGAGCAGGACGCCGCTGAGAAAGCTGCCGTCCACGCGAGCACTCCCGCCGTTGTCCACTTCGACTCACTAGGGCGTCCCTTCCTGAGTATCGCCGACATTGGAGTCAACGGACGGCAAGAAACCCGCACCGAGCAGGATATCCGGAGCAACCCGCTGCTGGTCATCGATGACCGGGGCAATCCGGTGATGTCCTATCAGGTGGGGGTCGACGGGAATCCGCGAGTGTCGGGGTATGATCTGGCACGGCGTCTACTCTTCGAAAACAGCATGGATGCCGGCGAACGCCGGGTGCTGGCCGACGTCGGCGGCCGGCCGATCCGCAGTTGGAACAGCCGGGGACACGCGTTTCGAACCGAGTATGACGAGCTTCGCCGTCCAGCGCGGTCCTTCGTAGCGGGCGCGGATGCGAACAATCCGAACCGGGAGATCGTTTTTGAGCACACGGTTTACGGCGAAGATCAGGGCGACACGCTCAACCACCGCGGGCGCGTATTTCAGGTCTTTGATGGCGCGGGCGTGGTGACCAACGAGGTCTATGATTTCAAAGGCAATTTGTTGCGCAGTTCCCGCCAATTGCCGGTCAATTACAAGGACGCGGTCGATTGGAGCCTGAATCCGGCTTTGGACGCCGAGATCTTCTTCAGCGAGACAAGCTACGACGCGTTCAACCGCCCAATTGCCATCACCGCACCCGACGCCAGCGTCACCCTGCCTGCCTACAACGAGGCCAACTTGCTGGAAGGTTTGGCGGTTCGGCTTCGGGGCGCGGACCAGGCGACGCTTTTCGTAGCCAATATCGAGTACAACGCGCGAAGACATCGGCAACGAATTGACTACACGACCACCGACGGGACTAACTGCAGCTCCACCTACACCTACGATCCGGAAACTTTCCGGTTGACCCGGGTGCGCACAGTCCGCCGCCGGGATGACCGCACCCTGCTGGACCTGAACTACGCCTACGACCCGGTAGGCAACCTCACCTCCATTCGAAACACCGCCGAGCAAACCATCTTCTTTAGCAATGCGCAGGTCGAGCCGCACAACGACTACACCTACGATGCCCTCTATCGACTGACTCGGGCCGAAGGACGCGAACATGCTGCGCAGACCAACTTCCAGCGGGACGCGACCGACTTCGACCCGGTCGTCGGCATTCCCTTTCCCGACAGCCCCGGAGCGCTCCAGCGCTATGTGCGGGAATACGCCTATGACGGCGCCGGCAACATCCTGCGCCTGCGGCACATCGGCGGCGCGGTCGAACGTTGGAATCGTCGCTATGATTACGCCATAGACAGTAACCGCCTGTTGGGCACCAGCCTGCCCGGCGATGGCGAGAATGAGTTTTCGGCCCGCTATGCTTATGACGCCCACGGCAACATGCTCACGATGCCCCATTTGCCAATGATCGAATGGGACTTTAAAGATCAGCTGCACGCGTCCTCAACTCAGTCGGTGAGCAATGGTATACGCCGGGCACGACTTATTATGTTTACAACGCCATCGGCGAGCGCGTGCGTAAGGTTACTGAGCGGCCCGCCGCCACCGGTCAGACGCCAACACGCCGCCATGAACGGATCTACATCGGTGCTTATGAAATTCACCGCCAGTACCATGGCGACGGGCAGGCCGTCGCGCTGGAGCGCGCAACGCTCCACGTCGCGGACGACCAGCACCGGATCGCCCAGGTCGATACGCTAACGCAAAGCCAGAGCAATACCCCCACGCAGAGCCGGCGTTTTCAACTAAGCGACCATCTCGGTTCGATCTTTCTGGAACTCGACGACCAGGCCAATGTTCTCTCCCATGAGGAATATCATCCTCATGGCACTTCGGCCTATCGGTCGGGGCGAACGGCTGCAGAAGTGAGCTTGAAGCGGTATCGGTATGCAGGGAAGGAGCGGGATGAAGAGACAGAGTTATACTACTACGGAGCGCGCTTCTATGCCTGTTGGCTGGGCCGCTGGACAGCCGCGGATCCGATCGGGATCGCCGGCGGGGCAAATACCTACGCTTACGCCAAGAATAATCCCGTTGTGCTCGCCGATCCCCGCGGAACCGAGCCTGTTGTTGTTGTTGCGCACAGTGATCCCGATGCCGCCTATCGTAGCGCACTGGCGGAATACAACAAAAGCCTTTACCAATTCGGTCTGGCGCAAAAGGACTATCGGGCTAATCGAGATAAAAATTCCCCGGAGGTTCAGCAAGCGATTGCCAGCAATATCGAGGATGTGCGCAGACAGCTCCAGCAGGACTATCGTGCGCTCATGCAGCAACGGCGAGAGTTACCCGAGGCCCGCACAAGATTCACAGTCGCGCAACTGCTTGCGGATCGGGAACGACGAGAAATTCTGCAGACATTCAATAACGCCGAGGGATTCGTTAATCGGTTCGGGTTGTTCGTCGTCGCAAGCATCACCGGAGGGTCTCTCGGCCTCGGTGGGCTCGGCGGGGCGATGGTTGAGGGCGGAACGGGGGGGTTCATCTTTGGAGGCGGAGAAGAGCTGATTGAGCAATCCGAATCCGGGGGAGACCTCGATCTTGGCAAAGCCTTTGGCGCGGGCGTTGAAGGAAGTGCTTACGGCGCGGCCACAGGAGGCATACTCTATGGTGCCGGTCGCGTTCTGGGCGGAATCGTGAGCGCGCTGCGTGGTGGAAAACCTAATACGGTCGCCGAGGCACTTGAAGGCGGTCTCAAAGCGGGGCCGCCGGCGGGGCCGGGAACCTTTAAAGCAAAGGACATCGCTTTCGGTGTGAATGAGGATCTGGCCTATTTCCGCGGCGAAGCGAAGATAGGCATAGACTTTAAAACGATTGGAGACGAACCCTTGCTGAATGCGATCTTCCGAGGGGTCGATGAGACGGTCTCGGCCGGCGGCACGATCCGATTTAATCTCGACAGAATGGATCTCAAAGCGGCCTTCAAGCCGGGAATCGCCACTGATCGCTTCGGCAAGGATGTCTTTGAGAGTTACACTTCTCGGGAGTTGCGTCGCGTGCTGTCGGAGTATTCCGAGCACGCACGCTTTTATCTCGGCGGCGCCGAAGTATCCCTGAAACAGGTAAGAAAAATGGCAGGCCTCTAATGATGTCCCACAAATCTGATTCTATCGGGATCGTCGTCCTGTTCGTTGACCAGGCGCGCCTGGCCACGGCTTGGCCTTTGCGCAAAGCGCGAGAGAAAACCTTCGTGAGAACGGCAGAGGAAGTCCCCGAACTTCGACACGTGGTAGAAGTGATCTTCGTGATTTCACGATTCTCAACATGCTCGACGCAGTTTGTCGAGATGGTCACTAAGTCCCTCGCTTTGTGCGGTAACCTCAAAGCGACGTCGACATACTTCTTGGATGAGATAGAGATTCCTGCGGGGCTTAGTGACTTAGAGGGGCTACCGAGATTCAACCGAGTCGACGCGGCCTCAGATGAGCAGTGATCTCATGAAAACGGAAGGCTTCCCAACGGCAACGGGCGCGCGGTCGAACGATGGCGGCGCGCTGCCGGCCAGGAACTTCATCAGCAGCGGAGAGACGACATGAAACTCCAGGGCCGCAACCTCGAACTCAATCTGCAGGGTGACGACGTCAGGCTGCTCCAGGGTGAACTGGGGCTGCTCGGCTTCTCGATGACCGATCGCGAAGGCTTTTTTGGCGAAACGACCTTGAGAGCCGTCCGGGAGTTTCAAAACCTGAACAGGATCGATCCCCTCACCGGGGTGGTGGACGCACGGACGGCCCGGGCGATCAACGCGGCGGTGAATGCGCAACCGCGCGACACCTACCGCGTCCGCGGACGGCTCCTGCGCTCGGACGGCACGCCCGTAGTGAGCGCACGGGTCCGCGCCTTTGAGAAGCATTTGCGCCGCGAGGTGAGGCTGGGAGATGCGCCGGTGGATGGACGCGGGCATTTCGATATTGTCTATCCTGTTCCGCAGGCCGCCCAGCTGACCCTGATTGTCCGGGCGTCTGATTCCGCAGGCAATGAGCTGATCGCATCGCCACTCATCTGTCCGGCGCGCCCGGTGGAAACGATCGATCTGATCGTGGGCGGAGTGCTGAGAGGACCTTCGGAATTTCGGCTCATCGATGAACGGATTGCCCCGGTCCTTGCAGCCGAGCATGTCGCGCCGAGTGAGTTGGAGCCGGCAGACCTCCGTCTCTTGGCGTGCCGGCACGACCTCAACCGGGACCACCTTCGCCACTACGTCGATAGCCAGCGAATTGCCAGGGAGACCCGTTTGCCCGCATCCGCGCTTTACGGCCTGTTCCGCCAGAATGTCCCCGCGCGATTACCCGCCATTCTGCAAGAACGCCCTGACGTGTTGCGGTCGATCCTCGAAGGAGCGATCGAAGAAAATCAGATTCCGCCGGACGAATTGGACCTGTTTTTCCGCCGTCTGGGGGAAATCTCGGTTGAACAAAGTTTTTCCCGGCCCGAAGTCACCAGTTCATCTTCGTTGTCGGAGCTTCTCTCCACGGCACAGATCTCACGCGGTCAGCAGGAAGAGATCCTCCGGCGCTATTTGGAGCGCGAGGGAACAGTGGAGGATTTTTGGGCGCGGCTGCGAGCGAGCGGAACCGTTCCCGGACGCACGATCGACGAGGTCCAACTGACGCTTCAGCTGGGCGCTCTGACGAAAAACCATGTTCCGCTCGTCCGCGCACTGATCAGGCGGCACCACCCGGCGAGCACGCGTGACCTCGTTGGCCTGGATCGTCAGGCTTGGCTGGACCTCATTCGGGGAAGCGAGGGAGCGGGCGTTCCGCCAGGAGTTCCCGGCGCTTCAGATGAAGAACGCGAGGAAACCTATGCGACCGTCATGGCTGCGACGATCGAGGAAGCCTTTCCCACTTCATTTCTGGCCGCACGCCTGGCAAGCGGAACGGCCTCCGGTTTTCCAGGGCAGGCGGACGTCGTCGAGTTTCTGAGGCGCAATCCAGACTTCGCCTTCGAGAACAAGCGCGTCGATCGGTATCTGGAGGAACGCGGCGAAGCAGCCCTGGAAGGAATCTCCAATGTCGAGACGCTCCGGGCCAATCTTCGGGCCATCGCAAGGCTTGCGCCGATTGCGGGTCCCGTGGGGCGGCACGAGATCATTCAGCCTCTTCTCAGACAAGGTTTCACGTCCGCCCTCGCGATCGAACGCACCGGCGGGGCTTTCGTTTCCCGCTTCAGAGATTCACTGGGAGAATCGCGCGCGAAAGCCATCTTCCGCGCCGCTCGCCAGCAGGTGGCGGTCGCACACACCCTCTTTGCCCAGTTCAGTCCCGCCCTGCACCAAGCCATGCCGCAGGCTATTGCCCCCGCCAGTATCCTGTGGACCACAATGTTGCCGCAACTGCCGGATATTCCCGACTGGCGAACGCTTTTTGGCTCGATCGATTTTTGTGCCTGCGAGCATTGCGCTTCGATTCATGGCCCGGCCGCCTATCTGGTCGACCTCCTCGCCTTTGTCCGGAACCAAAGCGCACTGGAGGCTTTGACCGCAGGCGGGCGACGCCCCGACCTCGTCGAGATCGAACTCACTTGCCGGAACACCGGGACCACCCTGCCGTACATCGATATCGTCAACGAGATCCTGTCTGAGGCGGTTGCCTCGTCGGGTGGCGCTGCACGACAAACCACCGCGGGCTCCGAGGAATTGCGCGCCCAGCCCGAACATCGTAATCCGGCGGCGGATGCCATCCTCTCCGCCGCGGTGTATCCCTGGAACTTGCCGTTTTCGCGTTCCGCCGAGGAAGCTCGGGCTTACCTGAGCCATTTGGGTATTCCGCGGGATCGGCTGATGGGGGATTTTCGGCCGGAAGGGGAGTCTCCCGCGCCAACTGACCTTGATATCGCGGCTGACGAGCTTGGCCTTACGCCGATCATGCGCCGGATTGTCGCCGGCGAACCCCTGAACCCGCCGCGAACGCTCCAGACGCTCTGGGGGCTTTCCGGGCTGTCCCTTGAACAGCTGCGCGCCCGCCTCGTCCAGCCGGAGAACTTCCTTCTCCAGGCCGAACTCAGCTACGCGGAAGTGGTGGAGCTTTTCGCGACCCGGTTCGTCAGCCCGGGAGCGGATGTCGAAATCGATTTCGAGGAGGGCGGGTGCGATCTGGCCACCGCGCTGATCGTTCCCCAACCATCCCAGCAACAATTGAGCCGAATTCATCGCTTCGAACGGCTCCGCCGCAAGTTGGGTTGGTCATTCTACGAACTCGATCGTGTCATCGCCGCCTTCCAGCCCGCGGAGATCAATAGCGACCTCCTCATCGCGCTTTCCAATTTCAGGCGCGTTCAGGCGGAGTTCAACGTTCCGCTCGAAGAAATGCTGGTATGGTGGGCGGACCTGGACACGCGCATCTATCGACCCCAGGGCCGCGACATCGTCCCCTCGCCCTATCAGCGGATATTTCAAAACCCCGTGGTATTCGACACGCAAACGCTGGCGTTGTTCGCCCTGGACGATAGCGGGAACGAGCTGACGCACAGCGGCGAGGCGCTGACCGATCACTTGCCCTCCCTCGCGGCAGCACTGGGCGCGCGCACCGAGGATTTGCAACTCGCCGCCGCCGCCGATGCGACGCTCAGCCTCGCCACGCTTTCGGGACTTTATCGTGTCGTCTCGTTCGCGCGAGCCCTTCGGATTCCCGTGCGTGATCTCTTCACCTTTAGACCACTGAGCGCGCACGATCCGTTTGCGTCCCCGGCGGAGACGATGCGCTTTCACCACGACTTGATTGAAGCGGCCGACGCCGGCTTCACTCTGCCTCAAATCGCTTATCTTCTCCGTCATACGGAATCGCCGGGCGTGCCCGTCGCGCCCACCGATACGGAGATCGCGGCGAAGCTGATTCGGCTTCGAAACGCGATCCGTGAGATTCGCGCGCGATTCGTCGTCGTGGCCGACCCGGACGGCGCCGTGACGGAGAAAACATTGGGCGTTGTCCTCGAGGAACCTCATCTGCGGTCTGCTTTCGGCCTCATTCGCGACGGAGTGCTCATTCCCGCTCAAGATCCCGAGGCGTTCCTCGAGGAGCATCTCCCTTTTCTCGACTCTTCAGAGGCCCTTGATGCGCTCGTGGGCACCGGCGGCAACCCGCCGTCGCTCGAGCCTGCGACCCATGCCGCGGAGCGCTTTGCCTTGGTCCTTGTCCCACTCGTGGCCCACTTGCACCAGACACTCGGCAGGTCGACGATCATTCAAACCCTGGCTTCGGAGTTCGATCTCTCCGCGGGAACGCTCGCCTCGATCCTCGCCGGCGATCTGGCGGTATTCGAGAACGAACAATTCTTGGAAGACGAGTTGGAGGTCACGCCGGCGGATTTTCCGGAATTATTTCAAGCGGCACGACGCCTCTGGAAATCGGCGACCATCGTCTCCACCCTGAGCCTCACCGATGGCGAGGTCGAGTTCCTGATTACACACTCCGCCCCGCTGCGCTTGCCGAATCTCCAATCACTGCCCGATTCTCCACCGGAGCTCGATGCCTTGCCCGAGTTGTTCGCCTCATTCTCAAGACTCGTTGAGATCGCCGCTCTCCGCCAAACGGTGGGCGGAACGCGCCTGTTCGATCTCCTCGGCGAATCTCTTGCGTTTGGTCCGGCCGATGATCCCGCTGCCGCGACGCAAACTTTCCTGCAGCATCTTCATCAGCTGACCGGGTGGGAGTTGAGTAGCCTGGTCTTCCTGGCGGGCGAGGACGGGCTCGCTCTGACTTTCCCGGAGCACTACCAGAATGGACATGCCGTGCGGCGTTTTCAGGCCTGCTTCCAGGCGCTCAAGCGGCTCGGGCTGGCCTCGCCTCATGTCGTGCCCAGCTGGATTACCGCGGACTTGTCGCCTGCTGCCGCCAGCGCGATCCGTAGCGCGGCGAAAGCAAAGTACGATACGGCGCAGTGGCTCGAGGTCGCGCGTGGCATCAATGACCCTTTGCGGGAGCGCCAGCGCGATGCCCTCGTCGCCCATCTTTTGGCCTCGCGCACGGAATTTCGCGACCCGGAGGATCTTCATGGCCATTTCCTCATCGATCCCAAGATGAGCGCCTGCCAATTAACTTCGCGGATCCAGCAGGCGATCGGTTCGGTGCAACTGTTCGTCCAGCGGGCCCTGCTGAACCTTGAGGCCGGCACCGCCATTTCTCCGGAAGCCGCCGAGGATTGGCATTGGATGAAACACTACCGAGTATGGGAGGCGAATCGTAAGGTTTTCCTTTATCCGGAGAACTGGATCGAGCCGGAGCTCCGCCGCGACAAGACCCCCCTCTTCCGGGATTTCGAAAAAGCCCTGCTTCAGGGCGATATCACCGACCGAATGCTGGAAAGCGGGGTCTCCGCTTACGTCGAAGGACTGGCGGCGATCGCGCGGCCGGAGACCTGCGCCATCTACCGAGATCCCGAGACACACACACATCACCTCTTCGCGAGAACTCGTGAATTGCCCCACGTCTACTATCATCGACGCTGGGAGCGAGCCCGCACCTGGACGCCTTGGGAGCGCATCCCTCTCGACTTGGAGGGCGAGCATCTGGTCCCGGCGCTAATGGGACGACGATTTTACCTGTTTTGGCCGATTTTTCAGGAACAGACCGAACCGCAAAACGACGAACAGGAAAACGCAAAAACGTATCACGAGCTGCGTCTGGCATGGAGCACCTGGCAGGACGGTCAGTGGTCCGCCAAGCAACTCTCGAAAGTAACATTGAAGCTTTCGGGCGCCTGGAACCTGGATCGCTATCTCTTTCGCGCGGTGCAGCGCTTGAGCGAACCGGCAAGCAATGGAGGATCTGAAGGTTTTGGCGGCGGCGGCACCGAGCCGCACGACTTTTCTTCTACCCCGCGGAAAATTGTCGTTCGACTCCTGCCGGGTCCACTGCTCAGCCTGGAACTCGGCCGGTTTCAGTTCGCTGATGACGGGAGCCTGACGGTGCAAGAATTGGTCAACCCCGACCTAATTTTCGAATCGGGTCCGTCGCGTGGACTCCTGTTCGGCATGGCAGTGGTAGAAACCAACTCGGGACCGCTCAGCCTTCCCACTGGCACGACAAATCTCTTTGGGAACTCCACGGATTTCCTGGGGGACTCGAACCAAGGGAGTGTCAGCCACCTCCTGACCCTCAAAGCCACTCCCGATATTTTTCGGATTGTCTATCCGCACCAATTCGAGGGCTTCGTCACGCAGTCCGCCTTTATTTACGAGGATTCCAGCGCGGCCTTTTTTGTCCAACCGATCCAACGCGCGGAGGTAGGTTCCGGCGGTTTAGGTGGCGGCGGCTCGCTCGGCGACCTGGAACTTAGCGCCGGAATCAGGCACACGCACGGCATCACGCCGGACGACGTTGGCAGCGTATTCCCGCTGGCCCTCGAACGGGCGTCCCTCACGATTGGCCTGCCCGGCCCATTGGACACCGGAAACCTCGCTGATGCTCTTTCCGTCAGCCCGTTCGTTTCCGCGTCCGGTTCTCCGGGCAAGAAGTTCCGGTTTTTCACCCACTACCATCCCCGCGCTCGCCAGTTCCTCTCGGCGCTTTTCGACGAGGGCTTGGAGGGATTGCTCGGTCACCTTGAGATCCAAGAAAAAGGGGGGGCCTCATTCTTTGAAAACAGATACGAACCGGTCCCCTCGCATGTGGCGTCGCCGCATCCACGGGACGGGGTCGATTTCTCCTCGGATGGCGCCTACAGCGTCTACAACTGGGAGTTGTTTTTCCATATTCCTCTCCTGGTCGCGGACCGTCTCCGGCGGGAGCAGCGCTTTGAAGAGGCGCTACGCTGGTTTCATTACGTGTTCAATCCGACTCAGTGCGACGGCGACAACGCTCCGCAATGCTACTGGAAAGTCCGGCCCTTCTTCGAGTACGACCTCAGCGACCCCGAAAGCCAGCCGGTGCAGGATCTCATGGTCACCCTCAGCGAAGGGAACACGGCTCTGGCCAAACAGGTGGAGGCCTGGCGGGACAATCCCTTCGATCCCCACGCCATCGCCCGGCTTCGAACGATCGCTTACCAAAAAACGGTCGTCATGAAGTATCTCGACAACTTGATTGCCTGGGCCGACGGCTTGTTTCGCCAGGACACTCTCGAGACGTTGAACGAAGCGACTCAGCTCTACATCCTGGCCACCCAGATCCTCGGTCCGCGCCCGGAGGAAATCGATACGGGAGAGCATCCGCCCGCCAGAACGTTCAGCGAACTCGAAGAGTCCCTGGACGCGTTCTCCAACGCGCTCGTCGAGCTTGAAAATCATCTTGGTTTCAATGGCTATGCCAGCACGACGAACTTCACGTTCGGCGGGGGAGCGACGTCCCCTTCATCACCGCCGCTCGCGACGACCCTCTATTTCTGCATTCCGAAAAACGAGAAACTCGCCGGCTACTGGAACACGGTGGAAGACCGCCTTTTCAAGATTCGCCATTGTCTGAACATCGAGGGACTGGTCCGCGAGCTGCCGCTCTTTTCGCCCCCGATTGATCCCGGTCTGCTGGTTCAAGCCGCCGCCGCGGGTATCGACATCAGCAGCGCAGTCAATGATCTGCACGCCCCCTTGGGACCGTACCGTTTTCGCTTTCTGGTTGAGAAGGCGCTCGAGTTCAACGCCGCGGTGAAAGCCCTCGGATCCTCGCTTCTCGACGCGCTCGCGCAAAGGGACGGCGAGGTTCTGGCGAAAATTCGCGCCGCGCACGAGGTCGAGCTCCTCAAAATGATTCATGAGACTAAGCAACGGCAGATCACCGAGGCCGTCGAACAGGCGGCCGCCCTTCGGAGCAGCCGCACCGTGGCCGAGGAACGGGAACTCTTCTATCAAGAACGTCCCGATCGCATCGCAGAGGAAACCGAGCACCTCGACGAGCTCGAATCTGCCGGCCGGGCGCAGGATCAGGCCTTGTCCCACGATCTGGTCTCTGCCGACGCGGCGCGGTTCATTCCCGATTTCGCTTTGGGTTGGTCTGGGATGGGACCGCTGACCTCGATAAGTATCGGGCGGGCCAACGTTCTGGCGTTCTTTGATTTTCGCAGTCGGGAAAAATCCGCTACCGCCACGCAAGCGTCGCATAAGTCATCTTTGGCGGGGATTCGCGGCAATTGGTTGCGCCGAAGCGACGAGTGGAAATTCCTAGCCGCGCAAGCCGCCGCTGAGACCCGCCAAATCGGCCAGCAGATCACCGCGGCGGAAATCCGCGAGGCAATCGCCCGGAAGGAACTGGAGACGCATGAGCGCCAGACATCGCAGGCGGAGTCCGTGGACGCCTTTATGCGCGAGAAATACACCAACGAAGAGCTGCACGCCTGGCGCGTTTCTCAACTCGCCACGCTTTTTTTCAATCCTACGAACTTGCCTACGATCTCGCGCTGCGCGCCGAGCGCGCCTTTCGCCACGAGCTCGGAATCGAGCAGAGTTCGTTCATCGAATTTGGAAACTGGGACAATCTGCGCAAGGGGCTGCTTTCCGGCGAACGGCTCGAACTCCAGCTTCGGCGCCTCGAGGGCGCCTATTTGGACGAAAACCGCCGCGAATACGAACTGACCAAACATGTCTCGCTGGCCATGCACAATCCGATGGCGCTCTTGCGGCTGAAAGAAGAGGGGCGCTGCGAGATAGAGCTGCCCGAAACGATTTTTGACCTGGACTGCCCGGGCCACTACTTCCGGCGCATCAAGTCAGTCAGCGTCACCATTCCCGCGGTCACGGGACCTTACACCACTCTCTCCTGCACCCTGCGCCTGGTCCGCAGTTCGACTCGGCGGCAAAGCACGCTGCTCAACGGCCAGTACGCCCGCGACTTGGAGAGCGACGATCCGAGATTCAGCGACAGTTTCGGCGCGATCCAGTCCATTGCCACGAGCAGCGGCCAAGCCGACAGCGGTCTTTTCGAACTCAACTTCCAGGACGAGCGCTATCTGCCGTTCGAGCGCGCTGGCGCCATCAGCCGCTGGCGATTGGAGATGCAGAACGAATTCCGTCAGTTCGATCACGATTCCATGACCGACCTCATCCTGCACCTCAACTATACCGCGCGGGAGGGCGGCGGCGCTTTGCGGGATGCTGCCATCCATCACCTGCAGGCCGGTATCAATGCCTTGGTTACGGGCGAGGACGCTCCGGGTTTGCTTCAAGCCTTCAGTGCCCGTCACGATTTCCCCTCCGAGTTTCATCGCTTCCTGCATCCTGTCGGTGAACCAGGACAACAGATTCTCACGCTGAACCTGGTCCAGAACCGCTTCCCCTTTATGTTCAGGCACCGGGCGATCATTCTTAACCAGGCCCACATCTTGGTGCGGCTGGCAGATGAACTCAGCGCCGCCAGCGCTTCCGGCACCGAGTTTACGCTAACGCACCCTGGAGGGGAAAATGCCGTAGATCTGACCGCATCAATTTCCTTTGGCAACGTGCGCCAGGTATCCCTTGACGTGAACAGCCAACCGGGTGAGTGGACGCTTGCCGTCGCCAGTGTCGGTAATGATCTGGAGGGGCCACCGAATCAAATCGATCCCAGCGCGATCGAGGATATTGTCCTGATCCTGCGCTACACGGTCGGACAAACTTGATTGCTCCTGACGTCGAAAGGGAAAATGCCTCTTGCCGCGCTTCATCTTCACGCAATAATACTTCCTGGCTCACAGATGCGGGGTCTTAGCTCAGTTGGTAGAGCGCCTCAATGGCATTGAGGAGGTCAGGGGTTCGAGTCCCCTAGGCTCCAAATCCCTCAGCTGGAGGGATTTGCAGAATCAGAAACCCGGCATCACAACGCCAGGTCACAACATGATGTGACCAGGTTTGAGCAAGTTTGCCTCAGGCCAAGCGTAATCGGTAACCCATGATCGCTTGGCACTACACCACAGGGCGCAAGCTTCCTCTCATCCAGGAATCCGGCGTCCTGCGCCCCACAGACGCAGGCATCGGGCCTGATGAGCGGCCAGTCTTGTGGTTTTCCACTGCGCCCTACTGGGAGCCCACCTCGGCCAAAGGGGTCGCACTATCCATGAAGGAGCGGATAGAATCCGGAAGCAGTCTGCCATCCCGCACGCTCTCGATGCAGGAGAATGCCGAGATGGGCGAGGGTCTTTACCGCTTTGGCTGGCCGGCTGCTCGGCTCATCAGGTGGCCGGAGATCGGCAAGCGCGCCGGCATTCGCGCATGGTTGCGCAATTCCACTCATGAAGGTGGGGCGCGAGCAGGGTGCCAATCCTGCCGAGTGGTGTGGCACCTTCGAGAAAATCCCGGTCGATGGGCTCCTGTTTCAACAGCTCGTCGATTTTCGCCGCTGGGAAACCAAGGAGAAAATCGCTCGACGCGAGGCGCAACTGCTCGAGATCTCGCAGCTTCAGATTCCGGTCCAGGTCCTCCCTCTCGAGGAACTCCAGCAAGAAGCCGGCAAGTGGATTCATCAAGGCAAAGGCGCTACCCAGGACAAGCTCTGCGTCGATTATGCCCGGCATCGGCTGACCAACTACCACCAGCTGCTTGAAAGGTTCGACGCCGGAGACCTGGACATCCTGACCGCCATTCGCGCCAGGGTCTACTCGGCGATCGCAGTGGTCTATCCCCAGCTCCTGGAGGAATGCATGCGGCAGCTCGCCGATCGCTCCATCAAATGAACAGCAACTTTTCAGACTGGACCCAAGAAGACTTCGCACGCTGGCTGCGTGATAATCACCAGAGGCCGGAAGGCCGGTGGACCGGATTCACGTTCCAGGTTCGCCATTCGCCCAAACATACCTTCGAGGCCACCATGGCAGACGACTACGAAACCTGCATCGATGAACTCGCTCGGGAGATGGCAGGGTATGCCGGAGGTCTTCCCGAGGAGCAGTGGAGTTTTCTCATCTATCCTGCGAAACGCCGCCAGGGGAAGCAGATGAAGCTTTACGAATCGGAAGAGTAGGCGCGTTGGGAGTTCCTGCGCGCGCCAAAAGGGTCAAGCGATCTTCGCCTTATGAACATCACAGAGCTTATCGAACAATTGGAATTGATAAAACACGACCATCCGGAAGCTGCACACCTCGACGTCAGAGCAAACGATCTGGATGTGTTCGCAGTTCATCTCAGACACGAGAAGTGGAAAGACTACGCTGCGAGCTTCGTCGAGATCGAGCTTTTCCGCCCTCATGCGGACGAAGACGAGTGAAATACAGGCTTGAAATCAAGGAGATGGCTCGCGAGCAGCTGCGCGCCCTTCCCGAAAGACAGCGAAAAGCAGCCGGTCAGCGGATTGCTATTTTGCAGGATGGGAGTGCTTCGCGACCGACGTGCGTGTAGCGGTGGCTCATGGCCGCCGACTCATGGCCGACTAAAGCCTGCACGACCGCATCCGGAACGCCGCCATCTTTTAAAAGCGAAACCGCGGTGTGGCGCAAACTGTGGAAGCTAGTGTCCATCCCTGTGCGTTTGCCTCCCCTACCCAAAAATAGATCCCGGCAATTTCCCCAGAGCAATCGAAGCGACTGTTAATTACTTCGGTTTGAGCCCCAATTGCTCATCCAACGTCTTTCGGTCATGATAGACCTGGTCGGAGCGGATCTTGTCGCCCTCCACTTGAGTGAAGCTCGCGCCCGGCTGCGTAACGGAGCGACCTGTCGGTGGGATGCCGTCGGCTAACGGGCCAGTGTTCGTAGCACGCGCCAGCCACTGCCAGGCCACCAAGCCCCCGCCGGTATCGCCGATGCTGACGATCTCAAGGGACATGTCCGGGAAAGCCGCAAAAAGCACTTTAGCGAAGTCCGCGATGGCTTGGCCGGTAAGACCTTGACCTACGTCGGGATTACTGTAGGTGCCGCCTTCCACGAAGAGCGCGACGATCGCATCGGCATCGTGACGGTGCCAGGCCTCGGCATAACGTTTTACAACCTCAATGGCGTTCATAGTTTTGATTCCTGCGGTCCTATTATCGCATTGCGCCCGCGTTCGTGCCAGACTGATTCTTCTGCACCTCACATGGACAAGAACCATCCTGCCATTCGCGAAGTCTTGAAGAAAACGCCGGAAGGTCGCTCCCTGCTGCGCGAGGAACAAATTGCGAAGGTTCGCCGCTGCCGGGATATCGTCAAAGATTGGGATGATCCCAACGATTTCAGCCTTTGGCGCGAAGTCTTCGCATCGTCGCTGTCTTCTGTTTCCGGCGACGTGCCGCCTTCTTCTGCTGAGCCCTGATCTCCTGGCCGCTTGATGGGCGGAGGGAATCGCCGGCCGCTTCACCCTGGCCATCTCCCTCAAGGCTCTGGAGCCAATTGGAGTCGATCGCCTTTTCGGAAAAGTTCGCGAGTTCGGTCAGGAACTCATGAGCGGCCTTGGTGAGGACTGCTTTGGCCTGGTGCTCATCGGTGATGCCAAGGACGTGGCGCGCATAGCGGGTGGGAAAATTCAAGACTGCCTGCCTCAGGCAAACGAAGATGTATTGCGCCTGACGTTGGACCAATTGCCGGCTGATCAGTTCACCGGCTTTTTCTTTAGCCTGCGCTTCGACGAGAAACGCCTGGGATCGGAGCTTGGCATTCCGGACTTCGAGATACGCCTCGGAAAGCTCGCTCACCCTCTGGCGAGTGATTTCTCCGGTCTTTCCCTTGGGCCGAAACCTCGGCTTGGTGCCTTTTATTTGGGCCGGTGCTTCTCCAATCATGGAATGACTTCAGTCAACATGTTGATAATCAATAATCTGTGGCCAAATCCAGGTCGGATTGCGGGGTCTGAAGCCTCGCATGTCAGCCTCAGATTGTGTACAGAACCTACTTCCGCTTGCCCTGCAAGCCACCCTTGATTGCGACTGAGAGCGCATTCGTTCTCGCCGTCGATAAATAGGTTGGCTCAAGAGACAGACAAGTCCAGAGTTGCAGTGTGGACACTGCATTGATCGGTGCCTTTTCGGCGGTCATGGGCTCACTCGTAGGGGGCTTGACTTCGTTCCTAACCACCTACGCCAATCAGCGCAATCAGAGTCGACGTGATTTTTTCAGCAAACAAATCTCTCAACGTGAGACGCTCTATACTGAATTCATTAATGAAGCTGCACGTCTTAGTGTCGAATCGCTCGATAGCCAAATGGAGAAAGCCAGTGGATTGGTGGCCATTTACGCGCTGCACAACCGGATTCGCCTAAACGCATCGGAGGAGGTCGTTCAGGCCGCAGACCACGCAATCGCAAATATTGTTCAATCTTACAAGCGCCCGAATTTGACAGCAGAGGAAATTCGCAGCGGGGCGTATTTGGACATCGAGGATCCCTTGAAGGAATTCGGTCAAGCGTGCCGAAACGAGCTTAATAAGCTCTACAGTTCTGCGACTTAAGCTGCTGGCGCAGCGCAGAGCTTCTCGACGCGAGAACGATCTCGGATCTTTCTTTCCCATCCGGCCCGCTTGGCGAGCGGCTCAGGCTTTCGCGGCCGGATCTCGGAATCTGCTCGCTTGCCCATGCCACGTTTCTAGTGCCAATAGTTCGCGCTGTAGGCCATTTGATTGCTCGGGAGGGTCATCACACTGCGCTCCTACCTCTTGCCGGGCTTTCTAGGTGCTTTTGCTGCATGTGGGCGCGTTAAAGGTGGAGCGATTGGTGGCTTGGGAAGGGGATCGGCATCAGGCTCGACCACCCACTTGGCCGCATGCGCCGGCACTTCGGAATCGGGGACCTCCTCTCCGGCACGTCTGGGCTTCTGTCCCCGCTGACAGTGGGACCAGTTTGCCAATGTCGCCGGCTGTGCCGCTGGCGAGAATGGTGCCACGTTGAAGAACACCGATGCCGGCCTTGATTTCACACACCTGGGTTTGCCAGTGAGCCTCGTCATAAGCACCCATCAGGTCCCCGAGATTCAGGGGAAGATCATAAGTTTGATTTGCCATAAATATTAGAAGTTGAGGGTTAAGCGAGCACCTGCAAGACAGTCCAAGAATCGACGTTGCCGGGAATCGGAATCGGCCGGCTGGAAAGCCTCAGCCTCCGGTAGTCTTCACCTGAAGGGTCCCAGTAGACCAAGGGAATCCGGCGACCCTCATAAACCTGCATCCCGCCATCGGAGGCTTGAGCGACGCCGGCATAAGCCATCACATTCTGGATGCCGGTAGCCGCCACCAAAACGTCCTTTTCAGGAACGTAATATTTCATCGTTCCATCGGTGTCCTCGTACATCTCCTCCGAAACGTAGAGGTTCACTCCACGCCACGTGCCCAGCAGCACAACGCCAAATTGCTCGAACTCTGCGCTGAGGGTTCCAGGCTGAATGTGCAGCTTGTTGTAGCTTTCCAAGACCTTGGTGTTCGACTCAAACGCATCGCCAGCCAGCCGGCCCATCACGATGAAGTTGGCGGCGAATCCACAAGCTCCCGAAACCAAACGCTGAGCGGACTTGAGATCGGTAAGCGGATCGGCAGTGGGATCGCTCCAGGGCTTCGTGGTAACGGTGCGCGAGATCGGCCCATAGTCGATTTCGGCAGTGAGTTCGCCGGTATCGCCATCTTTACATTGGACTTTGCCGACGAACAAAACTTGCGAGCACTGCCAATTTTCGGTGCGCGAAATCGAGGCGTCGAGTTCCTGCTGGTCGATCAGCAAAAGCTCGGCATCCCGGTTCGAGGCATTGCCGCCATTGCGACTGCCGCCGATGTTTCGCCGGAGAAGGTCATCGGCATGCAACATTCTGTTTGGTTTGACGAATGGAGGACTGAACAGCGAGAGCTGTGTTTTCTCGCGAGGAACGGCAGTGCCTTTGGAATAGCGGCTACAAAAAGGCGCCAATTTCTGGCGACCTCGGTAAAATTCGATGGATACGAGATCGGCATCAGTGGTCTGAAGGACGCCAAACAATCGATCTCGAAGGAAGGTTGCTGCCGGGGGAATCTGGACCAAACCATCGATCAGTGCCTCTGTTCGATACAAAGTCTCCAGGGGAACATCTGTTGTGGGCATAAAAGTATCCTTTCTGTGAGCCAGGAGACTGACTAACGCCACCTCAAGGCAGCGCAACAATTCAATTCCAAGCGATCTGCGCAGAGCGGCTCACGCAAAAGTTTAATAAGCAACAGACCTGGGGAATCAGGTAACACGCTGCCAAGGCACTGGCAAGCATGCCTTTTCTTGTCGGCTATTGGCCGGCCATGCCCTCGCAAGCCAAAAGCAAGGGCCGGCTAGCAGATGCCTCTTCGCTGCCCTTCCTCGAACATCCTGGTCAGCCGCTCATATTCAGTCAGCTGAGGCTCCCGGCCATCCAGAATCCACGAGGAAAGCCGGTTGAGATCCACCAGCGAGCCAAAGTAGCCGGCCATCAGTTTTTCAGGCACGTCGCCGGGATGGTCGAGCGATCTTCGCGCCAGCTCGAACTTGTCAGTCAGCGGCACAGTTGCCGCCGGCAAATCGAAGCCTGATGCCTCAAAGCGAAGAACGTACTCGTGATGCTGCGCAGGGATCAGGACAGTGATCTCGGGCAGCTTGGCGATGAGAGCGCATGGGCCGCAGTTTCCCATCGTCTCGCAGAGATCCACGACGCCCAGGACTTGACTCCAGATGCTTCGCGAGCAGCCAATCGAGCGTGCATCCTCGTAGTGGCGTGCACGTTGGGCTTCGGTGTCGATTTCGATTTCAAGTGTTGGCGACCATTCAGATTCAGATTCAAACATAACGGTTGGTTTTAAGGGTCAGGATAAAGCAGCAGCGCAGTCTCTTGCAGACACTCATCGCCGGTCAAATATCCCTTTCCAAACTCGCCATCGATGCAGATGCAGAACTTTCCTTTGTCCTTTCCGAATTGAGCCCTGAAGAGCACGATGTTCTGTCCTTTGACAGTCCTTCGAAGGTTGCCTTTGTAGGTGTGAATCCAGCCGTCAGGGAAGCCATCGAAGAACGCCTGCCGCTGGCGCAGGACAGTGGCCCTCTTGGCTTGCCGGCGCTTGAATTCCTCCTCGCGGAGACGAGGCTCCTTGCTGCGGCAAAGATGCTCAGCACAGCAGCAGCCAACTTCAATCTGCTCGTTGAGCTTGGCGTTGCTGACCGAATGGATATAGCGGATCGCTGTTCCACACAGATCGCAGGAACTTAAGCGGGGATCTCCCTGTCCCCGCTCATCGAGATAGTCTCGAACGCCATCGAGTTCCCATGGCCCAGCTCGCCGGCAGCGAGCCATTTCCCGGCCATATTCTTGCCCACTGATGTTCATTCCTTCCAATCTTTCATCTCTGCGCTGCTGGTGAGCAAGCGTCGGCGCGTGGGCTTGCCAGGGTTCGCCTTGAGATGCCGGCGAGACACCGCTGCGTGAACCCATTCGATGGGCGCGTGATAGACCTTTCCGCCAGCCAGAGCGATCGAAAGCGAGTTGCCCGGTGGAATGCCGATGATCGAGTTGCCTCCCGGCTCAATCGAGATGGTGAAGGTGCGCTCAGGCTTTTTCATGATGCGTCGGCCAGCCTTTGCAAAACATCCCCATGGCAGGGCTCTGGCGCACACCAGCAGCAAAGCGTCGCGCCTTTGAGTGTCTCGCGAGCATGGATGCGCAGATAGCGATCGGCCAGGATGTAGGTTTCAAACTTCTCGATGACTTCCTGGCGAGTCCCATCCCGGCCTTCATGGAAAGGATTGTGCCATATGCTTTCGGGAATCTTGAGCCGGGGAACTTTGCGCCCGATGTAAATCCATCCGTTGATGATGACCTCGCCATCCTTCCGGATGGTGGCATCGCCAGGGCGAACGTGCTGGCCTTTGAGATTGATGAGTGTCGTCTTCCTTTCCGCGTCATCGCGCGACGCGCGTTACAGAGAGATTGTTCTTTTCAGGGGTTCGAATCCCCTAGGCTCCACCAGTTTGTGGTGGAGTTTTGCGTTAGCAAAAGATTCGAACTTCAGTTCGACTGCCCGGGCCTGCAATCGCCCCTCAACTATCAACTCTCAACCATCAACAATTTCCCGACTGCCCGCGCAATAGCGCATCCCTCCAGCGAAGCCTCGCTCGCAGAGCCCGACGCATGTCGGGATATTCCCTAGGCTCCACCAGTTTGTGGTGGGGTTTTGCAAAGCAAAAGATTGGAACTTCAGTTCGACTGCCCGCGCCTGCCTCGCCCCTCAACTATCAACTCTCAACCATCAACAATTTCGCCTCGCCCGCCGCAGGCTCCTTGTTGCGAAACAAAATCGTCTGGTCCTTCAACCTATTCCTGTTAGACGTCACGAGTTGGAATGCCTTCTGAGAGAAGATTTCGGAAACTCCGCGTGTTCATCGCCTGCCCGGGCGACGTTGAGGACGAAAAGAAGCGGCTTGGAAAAGTAATCGAGAGTCTTCAGTTCGACGCAGCCAGTCATGGATTCGTCCTTGAACTGGCCGAATGGCGCCAATGCGTGCCTGACCTCGGCGTGCCGCAAGAAATCATCTTCGACCAACTGAATCCCGAAGCATGGGACATTTTCATTGGCATTCTGTGGACCCGGTTTGGAACTGGATGCGGAATTCTCGATCCCGAAACAGGCCGCGAGCTTACCGGGACCGAGGCCGAGATGCTGAAAGTCATCGACATGCATAAGATGCACGCTCGCCCGCGCGTGCTCATCTATCGATCCATGCGGGCGCCAGCGTCGCTTAAAAATGTCGAAGGCGCTCAACTCGGAGCGATCGAGCGCTTCTTTAAGGATTGTGAAGCAGGCGGCAGGCATCCCGCATTTGTAAAATTCTATGATCAACCGGATGAATTCGAGCGACTTGTCAGCGAGCATCTCCGCAAGGAGTTGGCGAAAGTCGAACTCGATGAAGTCAAGCGCACGCAGGAATGGCAGCAAGACCACCTCCGCGTTATGCAAATGGTGCTTCCCCTCCTGCTGCCGAAAGAAGAACAACAGCATCTCATAAACCTGGGCCTCGGAAAGACTTCAGATTATAAAGGCAACAAACCCCTTCGCGCCGAACTGCGTCGTTTACGTTCGATGGGTCTCCTGGAGAAGCACCCCTTACATAATATTGGTGATATCAGGGATGATCGGGCGGTGAACCTTGGGGACTACGTCTACCTCACTCGAAGTGGCAAGGAATGGGTGAAAATCATCCAACGAAACGAGGAAGTGGCGGCGAAAGATCAGTCGTGAGCGGACCCGGAGTTCTTGACTCTCTCCTGGAGTCTCCGGCGTAAACCGGGCTCAACTTGCCCCACCGAGCCACCTACGCCGCGAACAGGCGAAGGCACATAGAGCAACCGCCAAAAGCTCGTCGGAGGGGGCATACCAGTGCCCGAAAATCTAATCGATCTCGATCAAGTCTTCAGTCGATATGCCACCCCCGCCGATGATTGCTTCACTCAAGCAGCTTGAGGAGCCATTGCGAGGAAGCGTCCTTCCTCTCAGTAGTTACGCGCGACCCAATAGATCTTGCGATCAATATGTGCAGGCTCGCGAAAAATATTCGACGTCCCGTCGCATCCTGACGCTGATCACGGTGGAAAAGGCCTTGCCTTCAGCCCGGCCGAGCGGTGCATCGGTCCGGTTGACGCACTTGATGCTACTGACCATGGTATTTGGCGCTCCATGGCACAGCGACTGGTGCCCAGAAAAGGGCAAGGAGATTGAAGATGATTACGGGCCGGCTTGGCGGGGCTGATGCCAATACCAGGGATCCGCTCCGGGAGCCGAATAAAGATTTCTTAAGAAATTTTGCAAAGCCGGCCGGAAGCCGCGTATTCACGCTACGTGTCGAAGCGATCACATCAGGAGAAGCGTAGACTAGAACCCGCCGCGGGAGCGGCTCGAGGCATTTGCGTTGCGATCATCGTGGCCTGTCTTGCCTGCGCGACCCAAGCCGGAGCCATCAGTTTCAGCGGGACCACGTCCGGGATTTTTGTTAATCCAACCGGGTCGCCCGGTATGGTGACAAAAGGGACTGGCACCAATCACTTCCAGTGGGGCGTTGGCTACCAATCCCCGCCAAGCTCGCTTAAGTTCAATGGTCTGGAATTCGCTGGCGTTGCACCCGATCAATTCTTCAGCCTTGGCACTCTATCCTACTTTAACGGCACGCTCCTGGCAGGAACCGAGGCCTACTCTGCGGATCTCCGCGCGATTCTTGGATTTACATCTCCGATGGGACTCACGAAGAGCCTTGACTTCGACTTTCAGCTGCTCAACACGCCAAACACGGGGAGCGCGGCGCAAAACGCAGACAGTGTGTTTCTGACAAGCCTCTTTCCGACGACAATCTTCACGCTCGATGGCATAGACTACACGCTAAGAATGGGATTTGGTTCGGTGATCGGCAAAGGCAGTGGATACAGTCAGATCGACAAATTCTCTGTCTTGGAAGGTGCGGGATCCTCGGCCACACTCGTAGGCGTAATCACCGCCAACAATGCGCCGCCTTCATTGGTGCCGGATACGGGCTCCACCCTTGCCTTGATGGCAGTGGCGATCGTGGTGTTGGGAGTCCTAAGGAAATTCGTGACCGCTAAGGCTTGATTGCAGCCGAGACAGAACGCGCCGGCGATTGAACAATCCGCAGATGACCGGATGGGCGCACGTTTACATTGAGGCAAGGCGTCAGCACACCTGCGAGCCATCTAATCCGTGTTTCGTCCCGATCCTCTGTGGCTGCCCGTCTTTCGGCCACAGGCGGACACCGATTAAACGTCGGAGCATAGGACCATCCGCTTGCAATTCAAAGCGTTCGATTTCAATCTCGGTTTTCATGGCGCGCAATCTTTGGATCGCAAAACGAAATGCGTCGCGTTCCGCCCCCAAAAGACCGTTGCCTCTGTCTCGGCGAAGCCTGCCTTAACAAACGCGCGGGCAGAAATCTCATTCTCTGGTTTGACGTAGGCATGAATCAATCGCGCTTCGGTCTCTTTGAAAAGCCGCCGGCAGGCGAGCAAGATGACCGCGCTGCCAATGCCCCGTCCACGGAACTTCAGATCGACGCTCACAGAAATTACGGCATCGCTTCCATCCAGGTTGAATCGCACCTGTCCCAACGGGGTTTGCCGGTGATCGATGGCGATGAAAAACGCACAAGCGGGATCGCTCAGTTTGCGCATGAGCCAAATGTGGTGTTCTTCCGTTGAAATCGGCTCCGCCGCAAAGGAAGCTGCGCGCACTCCAGGCTCGTTCGCCCATTCCAACAGAAGTTGCGAATCCTCTCCACCCGCCCTGCGCAGCGTGAAGAGCCGGCTCCGCATCTCCGCGACGACGCGGCCCGCTCCGCGTCCGTCGACGAGCGCAGAACCGTTTTGTGACATTGACGCGCGCAGCGCGGGATCGCTGAGAGCATGCATGACCGCGGCGCGCACTTTGTCCTCTGCGAGACCGCCGTGCCAGCCAAGATTTCTCGCCACACCAAGCCCGTCGAGGCACGCGGCGTTGGGTCGCTGGTTGCCGGCAAGCACCACCAGGAGCATCGGCAAGCCCATAAAAGCCAGCTCCCAGCATGTGGTTCCTGCCGCGGAAAAGGCGAAATCTGCCCAGGCCATCAACTGAGGCATGTCAGGCGGGTTTCGGCGGATCGCGATGCTTCCGCCCGATCGCTGGGCCAAGCACTCGAGTTCGGGCGCCCGCGGGTTGTTCGGCCCGACGACCGCGATCGTCGTCAGCTTTTCGATACCGCCGATGGCCTCGAGGATGACGCGCGTGCAATTATCGTGATCGCCCCCGCCAAGCGTCACGAGCATTCTCGTTGCGCGCGCTGCGTGCGCCCGGTTTGCCGGGCGCGCTGGGAGAAACTCACGGCGCAACAACGCGTACCGCGTTCCGAGCAGCAACGCCGCGCTGGGATCGCGGCTCGGGTACATGGCCTGCAAGGCGCAAGGGTTCTGGTTCAAGATCAGGTCGGCCACATAGTGACGCGCGCACCCATCGTCATCGATAACCAGCAACCGCATTCCCGCATTTTTGATGGTCCGCTGAAATTCCGTCCCGAACTGATAGCCGTCCAGGACCACCCAATCCGCGCCGATCTCGCGTGCCAGCTTTGCCGTCTCCTCCGCATCGTCGCTCAATTCCGCGACCTGGCGGGTCTCGATTCGCTCGTCGCGCCACCGGGATTCGAGCGTTTCCGGCAGCAGACGGGCAGCCAGGCAGACCTCTCCGCCCGCTTTCTGCCAGGCCTGGGCGAGAGCAAGAGACCGCATGACATGACCGCTGCCAATCTGGTGGCTGGCGTCCGCGCGAATCAGCAAACGGTGGCCCTCCGGAGTGCTCACACTTTCCTCTGGTCCATGTGCCGGTTGATCTCGTCCCATGCGGGGTGGTGTTCAAGAAACTTTAGAACTTCGTGCCAGGAAAAATCATCGTGGCCGAATTCGTCGAAAACACACCTAAACTTTTTCCTTGCATGACTACATGCCCGCCAATCTGCGTCATCCGCGGATGCTAAGACTAAATATAACGCTTGCCATCTTACGCAATTGGTCACCTGCGGAAAAGCGCATGAATTCACAAGAAGCTGCCAAAAGCAGGGTCTCAGCTTCTTGTGGAGATCATCGAAGCGGAAACGATAGTTTACCACCAGGGGACCAGGCAAATTCACGAAAGTGCGATCTATGAGGCTCAACCAAGCAACCAGGGCCCGGCGCGACCCGCATCGAAAACGGCCGCACGCTGGCGGCGTGGGCGCAATTGCGTCTGCCGCTCGTCGAGCCAAAACCGGGTGAGTCTGTCTGTCCCTACCAGCGGCGGTAGCGAACGCGCGGGACCGGGCGAACCACGACCGGGCCTGGGCGAACCACGACCGCACGCGGACGAACTACGACCGGGCCGGGCCGAACAACAACCGCGGGCCGAGCGGGATAGACAACACACCCCACACTGGCAAAAATGTCCAAAACGCAAACGCCAGCCAGCGAAACTGCGAGGAACTTGGACCGAATA
>CAVSXN010000003.1:0-71526 GCA_963731945.1 uncultured Verrucomicrobiae bacterium
AATTGAATATCAGCAGATTGCGCTGATGCGGCAAAGACGCAGTTACGCGATTGCGGCCACTTTGCGGCCACTTTTAGACTCCTAGCGTGCGCCAGAGCGGATCGAAAACAGGCGCAAGGAATTCGCGCCGCCACGTATCGTAAGAGTGAAAAACCCGCCGCGGGCCTTGGCTCAAATGAACGAAGAGCATGTGGAACCGGCGATTCCTTCTCTCGCTACTATTGCAGCGGAGGCGATTAGAACATACTGGCTCGCCAAGGAAGCAGCCCGCAGTTTCCGTTGAGCAGAGGGACAAAGCCCTTGATTACGCGCACCAATCCGGCGAGTGGCTGCTCAAAATAAATACTCAGCTAGGCCACGGCAAGTTTCGGCCCTGGCTTAAAGACAATTGGCCCGACAGTGAACGAACAGCTCAGGTCTACATGCAGTTGGCAAAGAATCCAAACCCTCGATCCGATCCGTCCTCAAAGTTTTAACCGATCATATACCGGCTGCCCTCCCGGCCCTTCTTTCGGAGGAGAAGGCTGCCCGGACCAGGCAGGAGCGGGCGGCAGCCGCGGGGGCAGCCCTGCGGGCGAACCAGCCGACGTGGGCAGGGCAGCCGCCCGGATTGCCGCATTTCAAGCGGGGATGAAGCAGGAGCCGCCACTTGAGCCGTCAGAAGAAGACTGGGCTACGGTCTTGGAGGACGAACAGAGTTACCGGGCGAGCCAGCACCTCCGCTGCGCCTGCCGTTACGTCTACGACGCGGGCATTTCTGACGATGAGTTTATAGCAGCGACCCGCAAGTTATTGGCCGAAACCCGGCGCAAGGCTGAAATCGAAGACCGTACATAGCTGCCGTTGAAGCGTCTTTATTCTTCCGTGACTTTAAAAGTCATCCGCTCTCCGCGCTGTTCGGGGCAGGACGCCGTATAGCTGCCAGGTTCCAGCTTCACTGTGAGAGTGCTGGTCTCACCGGGCTTGATCTTGCCGAGTGACTCGCGAATGCCCTTTCCGGCGATTTGAAAGTTGCGCTTTTCATCGGCGTCGTTCTTGACCGCAAACGTGATCTCGCCCGACGTAAAGCGGTTGGGCATATCGAGGCTGCCTTCGGCGATTGTCACCTTCGCCCTCTGCTCCTGGGCTTCCTTTTTTTCGCCGAGCAGTGCCCTGGCGGCGCCTTTGACCTTTTCGGTCGTGGATTCCTCCTGCTGCGCCAGCACCGGCGAACCGAGCGCAAATGCCAGCGTTAGTGCCGTAATCAGTGTTGTTCTCATAGCATCGTATCGAATTTGATGCCGCAAGTGCGCCCCAAAATGTGGCCGCGCACTGCTCAACTCCGTTGCGCGGCGCTTGCGACCAGTTCGCGCACTTCCTCGTCGGTGGTCTGCGAAGAATCTTCGTAAAATTGCCCGACTGCCTGGAAATATTCCGGCGTGATCGCGCACACCGCAGCTCCGGAGTGGTCTTAGCCGAAGGCAGGACCTGTCCAGGACCAGCGGCGTGGGTGTATGGATATTGCTGCCATGAGCGGCGGGCGGGAGATCAGTTTTGAGTTTGAACAAAGAGGAGGACGGCCGGTGGATCGCCGAACTCCTAACCCTCCCGGGCGCGATTGTTTGCGGCGCGAACAAAAAGGAAGCGGCCGTGCGGTTGACCGCCTTGGGTGGAGAGGATCTTGGCCGACAAATTAGCGGCTCACCTCTACCGATAGGGGATACCGGTCCGTCTGTCAACGGGCAGGCAAGAGCGGCAAGCATCCGGTGCATGCTTGCGGACGACCGCCGTGAGTTCAAGGATCGCCCGCAGGAAGGAGAGGTCATCACCGTCATTGATTTCGATTTTCAGTTTCATGAGCCGTCCTCTTTTTGGAACGAAATTGACCTTCAAGCGAGAAAACAGGCAGTCTCTGAGTCCATGGAATATTCAACCGAAGATGATCCCTCGAATCCGGGGAAGTTTCGGGTAACAGTTGATCTTCCCAATGGCGGACAGATAGAGTTCACGCAACTCGATGGAGTGCCGTCTCAGGACGAATTCGCGGCCTGGGTGGAATGATACGAGGAAGCAGCGTTCGGACTTCCAGAAGGAGATCCCCTGATCGTGGATGTTGTCGCCGCAGGATTGCGGACAAAGTGACCTTATTTTTCCTCGTCCTTCAGCCAGTTCGGATCGGTGGTTCCTCTCAAGCCTTCAGTCGCCTTTCGACAAACTGGCGGGGACTTGCGGGAGTGGCTACGATCCTGCCGCCTTGTCGGCCTTCGAATCGAACTGCTCCCCTTTCTCGGTCGACTCGGGATGCTCAACGTCAAGCGCTCTCATGTCGAGGGGCTCGAACTCGGGATCAGGCACGGATCGTGGTGTGAAGAAGTCCTGAAAAAGCTTCCGAGGCCGTTAAGGTCGAAAAATGGTCCCCACATAATCCTTGACTTTATGGGACGCCATCGCGCTGCGCAAGCCCCGTAACCTCGCACGCGATCCTTACCTTTTCGGGCCGCACACCGGAGGCGGCCTTGACTTCCGGGGGCCGACATTTGTCACTCTGCGCTCTCGTGGAAGCGCTTTCGGCTTCAGACTTCCGGGCCAACGCCGCGCGGAGGGACCCCTGCCTAGCCATGGTTTGGACGATAGTGGCGCAATCAATTGCGCCACTAAAATGGTCGATAGTGGTGCGATTCTACTAATTGCGCCACTAAAGCGGGCTATGTGGCGCAATTTTGGGATTGCGACACTTCTATTTTGCGCTGCGGAAAGTCGCCGGGATAGTCGCATAGCACTTTCCCGCACATCTGGCGAATTTTCATCGACCGCGAAACGTCCTGTTGTCGCTCATCGATTTGTTGTTCTCGATGTCGAAGGAACAGCACGATGCGCTGACCGACGCGGGCGCATCAATCCCGACCAAGTCATTCATTCGACGATGAGGAAAGTCATGCGAAGGTTCAACGAGAGATTTCATCCCAATGACTCGATCGGTTACCCTACGGGATTCATCACGACACGGCCCACTTCCATGTTCATGTCGCAATCTTGATCCCCGAACTTGAAATATGAAGCATCCTTCGATCCGAGGCTCCGCTCCGGCGCTATCCGCCTTCGCAGGACTCAACGGCAGCACACGTGCACAACTCGCAGGCGTGTGGTTGCACCAAACGCGCTTAGTCCCCGATGTCCTTTTCTCTTGAAGTCTTACCGCTTTCGGCGATGAGCCGCGCCAGCAACCTCTCAGTCAAAGAAATCGCCCGGGAGATTGGATACTGCCGAAAGCATGAATTCGCTCGGGCTTTTCGCCGTCACTTTGGCGCAACTCCCAGCGAATGGAGACGCCAAGGAGGCGTCAATGGGGTCATGCGCGCGAATGGCCATTCCATTGATAGCTCCACCACGAGCTCTTTCGACCCGGTGCCTTCCAAAGCTGCGACGACGTTTTCCAAAACAGGAAGAGACACCGCGCTGTTATAAGTCTTACTCTCACCAACCACAACCTCACATCCTATTCACTTATGTTTGTCACCAAGCCTCGCTTATTCTTCAACTATGCACTGAAGCACGGGTTTGCTTTCCCGTCGTTCAACGTGTGCAATCTCGAAATCGCTCGCGCCGTCATTGCCGGTGCGGAAGCCGAGGACGCACCCGTCATGCTGCAGAGTTATTTCGGCGATCTCTACTACGGCGACCTTGATGTCTTCCCCCAATTGCTGCGCATCCTCGCCGAAAAGGCCCGCGTTCCCGTCCTGGTTCATCAAGACCATCCTGACACCCCCGAATTGATCCTGCGGACCCTTCGGCGCGGCTACTACTCCGTGATGTACGACGGTGCACACTTTCCGCTGAAGGAGAATATTCAGGGAGCAACCTACATCGCCAAGATAGCGCATGTCATGGGAGCCGTCGTGGAAGCGGAACTGGGGACCTTCGGAGGCGAAACCGAAGGCGGTGACATTGTGAAAACCTCTCCGGAGGAAGCCAAGCAATTGGTCGGGGAGAGCGGTGTCGACACCTTGGCCGTATCCGTCGGATCCGTCCACGGTCATAGCAGCCGACTCGATCTGGCGCTGTTGGAAACTCTTGCCAAGGAGACGCCAGTCCCATTGGTCCTCCATGGCGGTAGCGGAATTCATCCGGATGATTTGCGCTCAGCCATCCCCATGAACGTAGTCAAGGTCAATATTGGCGCGGACATCTTTCGCGCGTGGATGACTGGCGTCAAAGAGGGCGCGCAACTGGAGAGCGGGCACAGCCACGAACCGCCACATCATATCATGATGAATCACGCTTCCAGGACCGTTGCCGAGGTGGCGCGGACCAAGCTGTCGTTGATGGGCGCCTCCTCTCATGCGAAGCCGCTCCTTCGTCTGCTTGAAGACGCCAAGGGCGACCTGGAGGCGCTCTCTGCTAAGCCGCAATCCGTCTAGCCAGTGTCGCAGGGTCCATCCATGTCCTCGCTGAACCCTCGCCCATCTACGACCCGCCGATCAGCCATGGGATATACTTCTACAGCTTCCTTAAAGGATCGCGTAGCAATCGTTACCGGCGCTGCCGGTGGAATCGGCTTTAAGGCTCCAAGGCTCTGCAGGATCACGGTGCCACCGTCGTGATCTCCGACATCAACGCCGATGGTGGAGAGATCGTCCGCCGGGAGCTTGGCGTCGAGTTCTTCCGGGCGGATATGACACGCTCCGAAGGAGGTTCACAGCCTGGCTCAGCATGTTGAGCAACTCATGGGACTCGTGGCGGCTGGACGCTCTCGCCAGAAGGTGTCATTAACCAACCGGCGATCGCGGTCGAGGTCGTGGACACCACGGGCCGCGGCGATGCTTTTCACGGCGGTTACGCCGCTGCTTTGCTGGAGGGTCTTCCTTTGCACCTCTGCAAGGACTTCGCTGCCTGGGTCGCGGCCTGAGTTGCGCTCAAGTTTGGCGGCCGCACCAACCTTCCGACCCGTGACTCCATTCGCAAAAGCGATATCTCGATGCTTTCAGCCGAACTACGGTCGCACTTGCTTGGAGCCTGACACTGAGCCAGCTCATGGGTACAACCCCAGCGATTATAAAACATCGACTATCTGACCGCGCCAATACAAAGTAGCACAAGAAAAATGTCAGGCATTTGGCGACACCGGTAGGGGATCATGCCTGCTCCGGCGCGGCCGGAAAATGAAAGACACGTTATGAACGGCTTGAAAGAACAACAGCAGCGGAAAATCAAGACGCAGTCCGGCTTCCTTGCCGCACTGGACCAAAGCGGTGGCAGCACGCCCAAGGCGTTGAGCAATTACGGAATCAAGGAAGGTGCGTGGTCCAACGAGGAAGAGATGTTCGCGCTCGTGCATCAGATGCGTGCGCGCATCATTACCAGCCCCAGTTTTAACGGCGACCGGATTCTCGCCGCGATCCTCTTCGAGGGAACGATGGATCGGGACATCGAGGGAAAGCCGACCGCGGATTATCTTTGGAACGTAAAGCGCGTTGTCCCGTTTCTGAAAGTGGACAAGGGCCTTGCGGATGAGAACGACGGCGTCCAGATAATGAAGCCCATGCCGGGGCTGCCTGCCTTGCTCGACAAGGCCAAGGCCAAGCGCATCTTCGGAACGAAAATGCGCTCCGTCATCAAGAAGGCCAGTGAGGGCGGTATACAGGCCATCGTCGATCAGCAGTTTGAGGTGGCCGCGCAGATCCTTGCGGCTGGCCTTGTGCCGATCGTCGAGCCGGAAGTGGATATTCATTCTCCGGATAAAGCCCGGGCCGAGGCCCTGCTCAAAGCGACCCTCCTCGAAAGCCTCAACAGGCTGCCGGCCGATCAAATGGTGATGCTCAAGATCACGCTCCCGGAGCAGGCTGACTTTTACGCCGAGCTCGTCAAGCATCCGAAGGTTCTGAAGGTGGTTGCGCTGTCGGGCGGTTATTCGCGAGAAGAAGGCAATGATCGTCTCCGCAGGAATCATGGCGTGGTGGCTAGCTTCTCGCGAGCGCTCGTCGAGGGCCTATCTGCCCAGCAATCCGATTCGCAGTTCGACGCCAAGCTGGATATCGCCACTCAGAGCATTTATGAGGCATCCATCACCTGAGTCCTGCCCAGAAAAACAGTTTGCTCCCCCTCTTTTTCCCACCGGCAATGAACCGCGCCAACAATTGCCGGGTTACAGGACCGTAAAACTGCTAAGGAGAGATCGAGCTCGGCAATTTGCCCATTGTGGCCCGGTTAGAAAGAGTTCCGCTGGATACAATAACGGTCACTATTGTAACGGCGGCGGATTGAGCACCGAACGATGGAAGCGCGGAAAACGACGTCGCGAATTGAAAAAAATAGAGCGATAGCCGTCTTGTCAAAACCAAGCGCCCGCATGTTTGAATGACAAGGCCTGGTAGCTTGCCTCCGAGACTCACAGGCTTCGCGTTCAGACCACACACGCCGCGCGCCCGGTGGCGCTGAGCTGCAGGAGTCGCTGATCGGCGCCGCGGAGGGCGCTGATCAGGCCCTGGTTCAAGGCGGCGAGGAATTTAAGGGCGGTTTGGGAGCCGGCGGAGAGGAAGGTTTCGCACGGTCCGCGCTCCAGCTCGAGGATGATGCCGTCGTTGGGCATCGAACACGTCGCGGTGCGCGCCTCGCCGCTGATGAGGCTGACATGACCGAAGATGCTGCCGGCGGGGAGTTGGGCAAGGAGTTGCTGGTGGCTGCGCACGTGGACGGTCACGTCAACGCTGCCGCTGACGATGATGAAGCAGCTGCCGCCGGGACCGCCTTCGCTGACCACCACAGTTCCCTGCAGCAGGTCCCAGCGGCGCATGAGTCGCAACAATTGTCGAAGCTCGCGATCGCTGAAATCAGCAAAGAGGGGAAAGTCGCGCAGTGCGTCCGGCTTGATCGTCGACCCCGGCTGCGAGGTCATCAACTCCAGCGTTATGGTCGAAATCTCCGGCGTTCTTTCGCCCGGGACGCTGTTCGCACCGTAGGTGCACTCGAAGGAGATCTGCTCGTTGACCGCGATCAATCGCTTGCACAACGCCTGTGCGATTCGCCAGAGATTGTCCTTGGCCGAGAGGAACAGAGGCTGTTTGCTGAGGAACCGGCGCGGGGAGAAGACATCCTGCGGTGTCCAATCGGGGGATTCGTCGGTGAGCGCCATCTCGGCGCTGGCTTGCCCGGCCGCGGTGGTGTAACTGCCGCCATATCCGTTGAAACCGGCGGCGAGGATGACCCCGGGACGAACAAATCCGACCGCCGGTAATGCATCCGGCGTGAACGCCATCGGCCCGACCCACTCGGAAGTCGGCGGCTGTCCGGACAACTCGGGATAATATCGATCGCGCAGCCGCAGCAGCAGGTTGTGAATTCCCGGCGATCTGCGGCGTGACGCGGGATTCTTCATTGGGCGATCGTTGCCGCCGCCAAACAACAGCGGGGCACGCCCGTTGCGTGCCCCGGCGCGCGGCTGATTGAAGAAGGCTGGGCCTTGCTCGGTGGTGATGATGCGTCCCCGCGCCCGATCCAGCGCGTGTTCGGTGAGCATGATCTGGCTTTGCCGCGGCGAGATGCTGCGCATCTCCGGCAGCAGCTCGCGCGTGAATGCGTTGGTTGCGACGATCACGCGCCGGGCGACGATGCGACCACGGTCGGTGGTCACGTAATGACGATCGGGCGACATCGATCGAATGCGTTTCACGCGCACGCGCGTAAACAGCTCAACGCCACTCTTCAGCGCCGCGCTGATCACGCCGCAGACATATTTGAACGGATGATACGTTCCATCGCCGGGGATGAACCGGCCGACGAAATCGGTGCGAATGTCGAACTCCTCGAAGATTTTCCGCCGCGACCAGAGCTCGGTGCGCTGGCCGTGCTGGGCAGCGAGCATGACTTCCTCGCACATTGCCTGTTCTTCGCTGTCGGTGTGGGCGAGGTACATCCATCCGCGCGGCGAAAAATCGCAATCGATCGATTCGTCATCGATGATCTGCTGAAGTCGATCGCGGTTGCGAAGGGCCATTCCCAGGACCAGCGACGCCTGCCGTTCGCTTTCGGCGCGAAGGACTTCAATCGGCACAGAACGGTAGACGTGCAGGAGATACTGAAGCCGCTCGCGCGCCAGGCCCTGGTACAGACCGACGGAATTCTGGGGAAGCAGCTCGAAGCTGCCGCCGTTGCGACCACTCGCTTCGGTGGCGGGATCGCCTCGATCGATGACGGCGACTTGCAGGCTGCGATCGCGCACGGCCGGCCCGAGATGATAGGCCGCCGATGCGCCCGTCAGTCCTGCGCCGATAATCAGCACGTCTACGGATGGGGGCAATGTCGGCGCCGATTGATAATTAGCCAGCGGATGCCCGGCGCGAAACCAGAAGGGTTGATCGCTGATGGGCAGAGAAATTCCCTGTGTCGAAGCGACTCCAACGCGACCGAGAAGCTCTTCAAACAGCTGCCGGGATCTGGGAGTGAATCGGCGATTGCGCTCCAGCGCCTGGAGCTTGCGCCGCACCGCCGCGCCTGCGGGTTGTTGGCTGTATTTCGGGACTAGCTGCCTGGCGAGGCGTTCCACCGCTTCGGTGGTCAAGACGCGCCCGGGGGACGACGCCGGCTTTTTCATGGGAGCTTTCGATTACACAATGCGCTAATCACACCATGCAACCTAGCACTAACAAAGATGCCTTGGTTGTCGTTCGCGAGAATATGCAGGAAATCAAAGAGGAAAGTGTCCGTTTTCCTTCGGCCGATCAGCAGGAAGGATCCGTTTGGCGAACATTCCGAGCCGACGAGCGGATCATCGTCCCCGATCGCGTTCCGCATCTTTCTGCGGCGCGAGCGCAGGCGTCGAACTTGCTCGGTCAGACCTTGCGGCCCCAGCTGATCAGCATCAGGACGCCCGCGTAGGCCTCGCCCTGGCGGTAGGCTTCGAGCCAGGGGAGCGCCTCGGGGAGTTCGGCGGAGAGGCGCCGGGCGTTGACGTCGATTTCGAACAAGAGGTCCGACTCGGCGAACCCGTGGGTGGACAGCCAGAGTGCTTCCTGGCACCGATCGCCCACCCCGGCGTCGGCCAGGAGGCTCGATAGCTCGCGACCGATCCACGGGTTCTGGAAGGTCCGGATCCAGTCGTGCTGGATCCGCTCGGTGACGGGGCTGTGGCGGCCGCCAATCAGGAACGTCCCCCAGTCGGGCTCGACGCACAGGACCACGCCACCCCGGCGGGCGACGCGGGCCATCTCCAGGACGACCCGGGCCGGGCTGGCGATGTGCTGGAGGGCGCGGTCGACCCGGACTGCGTCGAAGGTTCCGTCCGCGAACGGGAGGGCCTCGCCCTCGGCCACGTGGAACTCGCAGCCACTATCCGGATGGCGTGACCGCGCCGCCGCAATCAGCGTCCGACTGCGATCGACGCCCACGGCCCGGGCACAGCCGGCCTTCATCCGCGCGACGTCGTCACCCAGGCCGCAGGCCACATCGAGGGCCGATGACCCCGACCCGAGCTTTAGCAGCTCGAGCGCGCGAGCCTTGTACGCCCGGCCCGCTTCCAGAGACGGAATGCAATCGAGACAACGGAGGATTTTCTCGGTGGCGGTCGCATCGACGTCGCGGAACCCGACGGGCAGCGGGGCTGGGGTTTCATTGCTCACAGCAAGTTCCCCAAGCGTCCTGCCGGTTCTCGGCCTTTCTTCCTTTCGCGGCGGGACTGCCTTGTCGGTTTCATCGCCAGACGTATCCCATGCACGCGCAACCTAAAGCGATTCGCGCGCTTGTCTATATCATTGGATCGAATGGCATCGTCCCAAGCTACAGGAACTGTTGTAATGGCGTATGCGTCGAGTGTGCCGGCCCGGGATTCGACTGTAATTGCACTGTCACTCCTGCGGAAATCACTTACCGATGACAGCATCTCCAGGTCAAGCCACTGTGTGTCATGATGGCAGGCGCGGTGGATGCTGCACGCCCGGGCGTAAGCGAGCTCTCCACTAGCTCCGATGAGATTAAATTTCGGCGTTCACTCTTGTGCTATCCAGATGCCTCAGCCGTTCACTAATCTTCAGGTGATATGCCCCGTCCAGTTATTCTCTGCAACTCATCGATTTTTTGCGATGCCTGCGCTTTCGTGAGGCTCTTGTCGAAGTCCACTTTGGCTTCCTGACAAAGGGTCCTGAGATAGGATGCTTGCGGGCCCGTCATTGGTTCGTTGCCAGTCGTCCAGTCGCCCGGGTCTTTTTCTGGGTTGGGCTTAATCTCTCGCTCACTCATATTCTCAAATCGGTCTTCGAATGCAGATTGGAGGTAGGGCCTTTTCGAATATGGACAACGTGACGAAATTTCTAATGCTCTTTTGCGCCGCCAAAACCTAGCTGTGTTATGACGATTTCGCGGAGTGCGGGAGGTGGGTTTATCAGATCTATGACCGCAGCTTTTTGGACAACAGCGGTTCTCTGGCTGTAACCCTTTTTCAGATCGCCGTTGGAGGATTTTGGCCGCGAAGTTTGTCGCACGTGGGACAGAGATTGGTCGGCCCTATCACAGAGGACTGGGCTGCGAGGCTTTTACTGGCATCGAAGTGCTTGTCCCGTCGTCTTTGAGCCGGTTCCGCGTCGAGGAGGTCGAAGACGACGAGGATTGCCGGAGTTTGCCGGGCGAGTCGTGCCACGCGCGAGGCCGCGGGATGAATGCGTTGCAGAAGCGCATCAAAGGAGAAGTAGCGTCCCTCAGGAACTGCGATCTCCCCGTCGAGCACGAATTGCCTTGCTTTAAGCTCGGAAAGGGCTTTCACGAGTTCGGGAAAGCAGCGCGCGAGAGGTTGTTTGACTTCGATTGCAGCTCAGTGGTGCTGCCGTCGCGAAGAGCTAAAGAGCGAAAGCCATCCCACTTCGGCTCGTATTGCCACTGCTTGCCTCGTGGAATGGCTCTCACAGATAACACTTCCATCGGTGGCACGGGTGAGTGGACCTCCAGTGGCATACCCGGTTATCGGAAGTCGTAGCCGCCTAAGCCTCATCAGCCTGCCCTCCTGAGCCGTCAACTCCCAACTCAAAGTGAAGACGTAGGGCAAAGAGGTCTGATCCACGGGGGCGAGCCCGCATCCCGCGGCTGCTGCAAAGGCAAACACCGCCAAGGGAGTTCTCCTTCAACGGGTGACACTCTCCGATTCGTGGTCTTTACTTTTCTGAAACCGAGGAAATGTTTTCCAGATCGTTTTTCTTCATGATGTCCCTAACAACATCGCCCTTCTGGCTGTCCTCAACATGGACTGCCACTAGATACCTGCCTTTCTTGATCCGGTCTTCATAGAGCTTGGCTTCAAATTCAGGAATTCCAAAGCCTACAAGCGCGCCGGCGACGCCCCCTGCGGCCGCTCCGGCCGCGGCGCCACTCAACGCAGCCATGATAGGACCCGCGGCAATAAATGGCCCCAAGCCCGGAATAGCTAACGCTCCGATTCCAGCCAGCAGCCCTAACGTGCCACCAATTGCGCCTCCTGTGACAGCACCGGCCGTTGCTCCTTCGGGCGCCTTGGTGGCTTTGACCGCACCGAGGGCCGGGGTGTTTCCAAAGTTCCGCACTCCTGAATCCAACGGAGTTTCTGAGTCTGGCACAGCTCCTGAGTCGGGCAGCAAGACGGATATGTCGCTGGAGGGAATTAGACCATCGCTTTGGAGATCTTCGAGAGTGTATTCGAGCTGGTTCAAGCTCTTGGCGATTCCGACAATAGATTTAGGCATAAATGTATTCTTTCCGAGGTTTAGGACTTTTGATTCAAGTTCGTTGGTGACGGCTCCACCGTCTTTGGCGTGGCTCTCAATGGTCGGTTTCTCTCTCTGTCTCAACAGGCCCGCGCAAAGTTACACCGCCACTAGGGGTAACAATCTTGACGTTTTTTGGACATCATCGAGAAGGAATCATCTTTAACGACCATCCTGCGAATCTCGGCGGTAATCCTGATATCGGCAGAATCATTGACTGACGTTGCGGTTTGGGATTGACCGTCGCGATCCGCTTGTGTTTGGAACTGTTGTCAGCGTGCGCCTCTTGTGTCCAACCGGTGCCAAAAATTGCAGCAGTGGAAGAAGGTCTGGAAAAAATCTAGTTTCATGGTGATATCGCGTAGAGTTTCGCGGGGCGACGGCCACCGGCCGTCTCCTTAGGCTAGACCCAGGGCAAATCCCTAGGCGAAAGCATCGTTTCCAGCTCGAGAGCCTATTGAGCGGGCTCAAAATCCGCTTTGGTAAGGGCATTCCCTGACCGTCAGGTCATGCGTAAGAAATTATGCGCGCACGAAACCGGGTGGGAGCGTTCCCCGTTAGCTCGCAGCACGACAGCTGAGCCGAACTATTAATGACCGCCATGAACGAGGAGAAGATCTCACCACCCGATTCCAGTCCACCCGAAATGACGTCCCGTATGCCTCCGCCGCCTGGCAGCGGCTTGAAGCAAGTGGCGAAGGAGACTGCCCAAACTGCAAAAGAAAAGCTAGAAACGTTGAAGAGCGCAGCTCAGGAGCAAGGTGGCGCAGCCGTTGAGGAGATTAAAACGGTTGCCCAGTCCGCGACTCGACAAGCTCAGGAGGCGGGGCGCAACTTCGTTGACGAGCAAAAGGAAAACCTTGCCCGGAAGGTTGATCAATACGCGGAGGCGATGCGTGCGGCTTGTGAAAGGCTGCGCAGTGAGGAAGGCAATGTGCTCGCGGGTCCCGCCCAAAACGCAGCCGACCAACTCGAACGAATGTCCGGCTATTTGCGTGAAAAACAGCCCGTTGACCTCTTCGACGACCTGGAATCTTATGCCAGACGCAGGCCTGAGGTCGTATTCGGCGGATTCTTCGTCGTCGGTTTAGCGGCGGCGAGATTTTTCAAGGCTTCCAGGAGAAGACCACGCCGCGCTGAACCATCGATGGCACCCTCGAAAGAGCTAAACTCTTTAGTCCCATGAATTCCGAGGAATCCAGCATTGTCTATCTTCTCAAAAAGCTCCGGGACGACACGACCGCCTTGGTGCATGACGAGATCTCGCTCGCGAAAACAGAGATCAGCGAGAAAATTGCCAGCAGCGCTCGCAACGTCAGCTACCTCGCCATCGGGGCCCTTGTGGCCTACGCCGCCCTCATTCTGATTCTTCAGGGGATCAGTTTCTTAGTTGGGGAACTCTTCATCTTGTGGGGGGCGAGCGCGGCCACTGCGACTCTCCTCGGTTTTCTTATTGTCGGGGCCGTCGTCGGCGCGATTGGCGCCTTCCTGATCATTAAGGCCTTGGAAACGCTGAAGAAGGAACCCCTTACTCCAACCAAAACCGCCGAGACCCTCAAAGAAAATAAAGAGTGGGTCCAAAGCAAAGTGCCATGATGAACGAAGATCTCCAAGACAAAGAGCCCCGCTCTTCCACTGAAATTGAATCTGACATCCGCCAAACGCGTGGGCGAATGGACGCAACCCTCGATGAGCTCAGCGACCGCATGTCGGCGCGCTCGCTGTTGAATTCTGCCCTGGACTGGTGGGAATCTCGAAAGGCCGGCGCTCCAGGCCCCAACGCGACGAGCGAAGCTTATCAGACCGTCGCTCGGCGGGTCAGGGAGAATCCCATGCCCTCTCTATTGATCGGGTTTGGTTTGGTCTGGATGATCATTGATGCCACAACCAAGAATGACGAGGAAATAGGATCCACGGGTGAATGGCCCGATTTTCGCTCAAAGGCGAGGCGTTCCGATGAGGGTGGCACGTCCCCCTCGTATGCCGTCGAATACTTCGACGAGCAAAAGGAAACCGGAGAGAGTGCCGGACTCGCTGAGAGCGCGAAGCACAAATTAGGAGAAGCCAAAGAAGCCGTCTCTGGAGTCGCTGACACCGTCAAGGAGAAAGTTACCGCGGCCAGCGAGGCCGCGAGCCGGACTGCAGAGGACCTCGGCCGGCACGCACAAGATGTCTATCAGCGAGGCCGCTCGAGAGCGACCAGCGTTGGCCGTGAAATCCAGCGTGGATATCATTCAAGCGCGGAACAAGTGGAGAGCGCGATGGAGGACTACCCACTCGCTGTGGGATTCGGTTTCGCGGCTTTGGGCGCCCTAGTCGGGGTGCTTCTTCCACGCACCCGCCGTGAGGACGAACTGCTGGGAGAGCACTCCGACCAACTGGTGCAAGCATCGAAGGCAAAAGGCGAGGAACTGCTCGAACGCGGCAAAGCTGTGGCGCAACGTGTCACCGAAAGCGCGGTCGAGGAAGCCCGACAGCAGGGCCTTACGCCAGAGGTCGTCGGCGAGAAGATTTCCGAATTCGCTGGCAAAGTCGGCGAAGTCGCTCAGAAAGCCAAGGAAGAAGCGGGAACGGCGGCGAAGGATGAGAGTTTAACCTTAGAGCATCTGAAGCGGGAAGCCTCCTCGACTACCGAAAGTGCCAAAAGGGATTGCGAAGCCGGCGTTCAGAAAAAAACCGACGAGCATGGATGATGCCCATGAAGCGGCTTCGTCCCCCACTTTAAACAGGTTCAATGCGCAAAGCCAAGGGAAAAGCTAATCTTGAAGATGGAGGAAGTTCCGGCAAAGAGACTGAGAGGCTTTATGACAAGTTGAGTCAACACCTCGATAACGCTGTTCTGGCAGCTGGTGGATTGGCTGCAAGCTTAATCCGGATGCACGCTCCGGAAGCAAAAGAGGCCGAATATCTCTTGGATAAACTGGAGGACGCAAATAGAGAGCTTAACTCCATCATCAAGGCCCTTGATGACGAAGCAAAGTTTCGCTAATTATGTTGGTCGACCGGCACCGGAGAATCGTAAGCACCAGCGAGGCGAGAAGAAGGTGGGTGTAATTGGGGAATAGTAATAGGAAAGCTCATGAAGAAACAATCGCTTTGGCTCGACGCTGCAGCTCCGCCGCAATTTCCGCAACCGAAAGGGCTCATAAAAGTAGATGTGCTTGTCGTAGGAGGGGGCATAACTGGTCTAACAACCGGATATCTTTTGAAGCAAGCCGGTCGGAGCGTGGCGATCGTCGATCAAAAAAGCATCGGCGGCGGAGAAACCTCTCATACGACTGCCCATATCACTTTCGTGACAGACGCCCGCCTGCACGAACTGGTTTCCCGCTTGGGAGCAAAGGAGGCCCAGGCCTTATGGGGAGCGGGCCATCGGGCGATGCGGCAGATTGAAAAAACCGTCCACGAGTTGAAAGTTGATTGTGAGTTAAAGCGAATACCTGGTTATTTGTTCGCCGCCGTAGACAAAGATTCGGCTACGGAAAGTAAATCATTACAAGAAGACACTTTGTTGGCCAACGAATATGGATTCGATGCAGCCTTCATGCCGAGTGATCCGCTTTTTAACCGTCCTGCGGTGCGATTCCCCAATCAGCTAAAGTTTCATCCACTGAAGTATGTCAACGCATTGGCCAAAGCAATAGTGGGAGACGACTGTCACGTGTTTTCCGAGACAAGTGGGAGCAACGTCGACAGTGAGAACCATGAGCTCCACACGGCCGACGGAACAATCAGTTATGACTCCGTGGTTGCTGCAACGCACGTGCCGATCCAGGGCGAGCGCGGCACTTTCGGCGCGGCGCTTTTCCAAACAAAATTGGCCGGTTATTCCACGTACACTTTGGAGGCCGAAATTAAGCCGATGACTGAATCCCTTTATTGGGACACAAATGACCCCTATCTCTATCTGCGATTCGACCAAAGAGGCGATTCGAGCTTTGTGATCATCGGAGGCGAAGATCACAAGACCGGTCAAGCAGAGAACACTGAAGCGCGATACCAAACCCTGGAAAAAATACTCAGGACGACCTTCCCAACCGCGAAGCTAAAGCATCGTTGGTCCGGCCAAGTTGTGGAAACGACCGATGGCTTACCGTATATTGGTGAAGTCGGGCCCGGCCAATATCTAGCCACCGGATTTTCTGGCAATGGTATGACACTGGGAACGTTTTCCGGGATGTTGATCCGAGATCTCATTACCGGAAAGTCCAACCCCTGGACCGGGCTGTTTTCGCCAAATCGCAAATCGGTTAGCGGAACCTGGGACTATGTCCGCGAGAATAAGGACTTCCTCGCCTATTTCGTTAAGGACTGGTTGGAGCCTTCTTCTCCCTTAGAAGAGATTAAACGCAATAATGGTGGGGTCTTCAAGATCGCCGGTAAAAAGCGTGCGATTTACTGCAACGCAAAGGGAAAGCGCACCGTGCTCTCTCCAGTGTGTCCGCACATGGGTTGTATTGTTGCATGGAATGATGCCGAAAAGACATGGGATTGTCCCTGTCACGGCTCGCGTTTCACTGCCACGGGCGAACTCATCGCTGGTCCGGCAGAATCCAATCTCGCAACGGAGTAGCCGGTGGAAGAGGCGGCTACGCGGAGCGCGCTGGCGACGCCGCCGAGGTTCGCGTAGCGATTGCGTGTATCATGATCGGCGGTCCGAGGCCTTGATTGGACCTTTGGCCGCCCTCTTCGGCAAAGACACGTCTTTCTGGATCAAACGCGCAGCGCCGCGGCGAAAACCCACCGTAAGTGCGGCGCCGACAGGTGCACACGCGGGAGGCGTGGCCCTCCTCAGATCAATTTGAGCAACTCCAGGGCGCGAACCTTTGTACGCCCAGCCCGTTTCCAGTGCCGGAATGCAATCGAGACAACGGAGGATTCTCTCGGGGGCGGTCGCATCGACGTCGCGGAACCCGACGGGCAGCGGGGCTGGGGTTTCATTGCTCACAGCAAGTTCCCCAAGCGTCCTGCCGGTTGTCGGCCTTTCTTCCTTTCGCGCCGGGACTGCCTTGCAGAGTCTCATTTGCTTCCGGTTTCATCGCCAGACGTATCCCATCTACGCAAACTAAAGCGATTCGCGCGCCTCATCCGCGAGAGCCTTCTGCCCGTTCTCCCTTACTCAGTTGCAGCCACTTGAAAACTCATCAACTCACTCCTTTTGCCTCTTGACACAACCCGGCCATATCAACGTCCGTGGTCGGCGATCCTCACGAAGGATATTTTGCAAACTTTGGCAGCGCGGGATTCATTTGGTCCCACGGATGCGCGTCTGATGTCCATACATCCACTTGCAGGTTGAACCAGCTCGGATCATCCAAGCTCGCAGTTCGGATCGCGGCGATGTGAGGGGCCGCGTCGGTCTTGACCTGAATCGGCGAGCCGCATTCAGGGCAAAAGCCCCGATGGGTCTTGCCGCCCGCCTCACTGGGCGAGGCATGGAAGCGAAGTGAGCCTCGCACGAGCTTGAAAGCTTCTGTCGGCACGATGACGAAAGACGAAAACGGACCTCCGCTGGATCGCTGGCAATCTCGACAGTGACAGTGAAGCATCATCACCGGTTCTGCTGTGGATTCGTAGCGAATCGCGCCGCAAGCGCATCCGCCTGAGAAGGGCGTGGTTATGGTGGCCATAATTATTTGTATATCAGGTTTTCGTATGTTCAAAGATGCGACGAATGCGCGAGTGGCTTCAAGACATCAAGACAGTCATTTTTCGCTTTGGTGATGTCGGCGGCGAAAGGGTCTCAGTGGCCTGGACTTTATGGCTGCCGAACCGCTTCGGACGGGGCCGCGCAGCCTTGGATAGGGCGGTGTGGCTGCTCCGGCAGCAGCGGGCAGCCGCCGGACGAGTTGTCGGTAAGGACAAGCTGCAAGAACGGTCCTCGTTTTGGTGGGGAAACGCGCTCTCAGTGACCCTGAGGCGTTCTGGTTTTCTGCCTGTTCTCTCTTACCTTCAGGTTAGGCCAGTGTTCGATACTCGACAATGCCCGATCCTGGAGCGGTTCTCACAGGAAGTTTCCAAAATGTTGGCGGCGCCGAAGCGTCTGGGGAGCATACGCGCTCCCCGGACTTACCCGAAACCGCGGCCTCTCAGTGCGCTTCTTCGGAAATGATTTATGAGAGATGCTCCAACTTGCCTTCGCCGATAGAGATGATGCTGTTGAGAGATTGCTGCGTTAGCGGGCGTGGATTGGTCCGCGGTATTCTTGGACCGCTGAGCCGGTTGCTTTCCGGCGGCCCGGTCATAAAATCAAGGCGATGAGCGAGAACGGAACCGGGCACAGAGGCGGGTGGCGGCGGCATCCGAGTAGATTTGTCGCAACCGGGTGGTTATGCGCGGCGCTCTTCAGTTCCGGGTTGGAAGCGGAATCCGCGGATCGCCCGTCCTCCGTCGCGAGCGTTGAAGAGTACTCAGCGCCGTCAACTTGGAATGCTTCTTTGATCGGAGTTCGACCGGAAGACTGGCGGGCGCGCGACTGGATTAACTCGCAGCCGCTGACGCTGAATGCGCTCCGCGGGAAGGTGGTGCTGGTGCGCTGGTGGACGGCGCCGGGCTGTCCATTCTGCGAGGCAAGCGCTCCGGCGTTGAACGAGTTCTGGGAACGATACCGCCGGCGTGGGCTGACGGTGGTCGGATTATACCATCATAAGTCCTCTGCGCCGCTGACCACCGCCCACGTGGCGGAGCAGGCCCGGAAGCTGGGTTTCCAGTTTCCGATCGCCACCGATCCGCAGTGGACTACTTTGCGCCGTTGGTGGCTTGACAAGACTGACAATGCCTGGACCTCGGTAACCATGCTCCTCGACCGGTATGGCAGAATCCGTCACGTCCACCCTGGCGGGGCGTTTTTCAAGGGCGAACCCGGCTACGACGCCTTGGAAAAGCAGATCGAGCTCCTTCTGGCGGAACCTGCGCCGCCGCGATCTGCACCCATTGTTCTCTAAAGCATCCCGGCCGGCCTTTTGCTGCAGACCCACTTCACAGGCCTGATCCAGATTGCCGGTCCGAAATCCCTCGGAGAGAGATCTGGCTGGTGCGGCATCGGGCACTTGCGAATCTCTTGGGAGGCGAGCGAATGATAAGATCGCCAGTTAGGCGTCTTCCTTCAACCCGGATTCCCGTTTCCGATTCCGGAGTGGCGAGGTAAGGAAAAAAAGGATTACTCCCAGACAAGCAGCCGCAAAGACCCCGAGCGTGAGGGCGGTCAGGATCACATCCCGCGCGAGCTTGTTTGGGATAAACCCGAGTTTATGCAGATTGGTAAATACGTTGGCTTCGAATTGGCGACCGTCGTCGGTGTGCCGGGTGACGCTGCCCGTGATGGTCGACACATAAACGCGGCTGTTCAATGCGTCGTCCGTGTCGAATCGATAGACGGGAAGGAGGCGGAAGATGTTGATATACTCGTTGTTGAAAGCGGTGAGATAGTCTGCTTTGCGGACCTTTGCTCCCCCCAGGAAAGCCGAGGCGATTTGCGCCGCGTAGCGCTCGTCCTGCAGAGGGTCGATCCGGCCGTCCGCGGCGCTCACGTAAACCGGTTGATTCGTGCCGCTCGTGAAGATCTGATACCACGGTTCCCCGTGAATCGCGCGCACGTTCACCGCCTGCGCGTCCTTTTCTGGGAGCTTGGCGATGGCGTCGGCGACCGGAAGCCGGATCCTTTCGGCGGCCAGTCCACCGCCCAAGGGGAGAGCGGGTGGAGGCGGTGCCTGGGTATGTGTCATCACATTGTGCAGGATTCCGCTGCCGGAGGAGGCCAGGATGCTGAGACTGAAGAGAAGTCCCAGCCAGCGGTGGGCTTTGCGGAGGAATGTGCGTTTCATGATGGTGGTTACCAATCCCACTCGACGCCGCCGTAGAATGCGGTGCCGTCTCCCGGGAGGAACTGTGCTTGATTGAGAGCGCTCTGCTTAGCGGTGACACCGGTCGTGGCCGCGTAGTTGGTATTGGTGACGTTCTTAGCTTCGAAGAAGGATGATGCCGGCACCGGCATCAGCAGGATTGCCCAATTCGCCAAATGTCGGCGGCTCAAAACTTCGGCTGACATTGAAGAACGCCTGGGCGGTGTCGGTCATCTCGTAGAGCAGTCCGATCTGCGGACTGTAACCCCAGTAGGTTTCTGTTCCGCTATTGTCGGGGTCCATGGCTGACACCGGGAAATGGTCAACATTCTGACGCCGCGCGTAGGTGATCGCGGTCCCGGCAACGACAGCGAACCGGTCGGTAAGATAAAAGCGGTCTTGCACGAACAGATTCAGGTTGAGCGAATATTGATCGCTATCACTGATCGGCATTCCGGGACTTCCGAAAACGTTCAGATACCGATCGTCCTCGGTGAGGCCGTAGGTGGGGTTAAAGCCGATGGTGAACTTGTTTGCGTGCCCGAGAATCTCCCCGGAATAGTCATATCTTAGCGAAAGCCCGAAGTCGTTGCTTAGCTGGTCGATCACCACGAAAATGGGATGATGGAGATCCTTATACGACCAGAATGCGGTGAACTCGAGGCGGTGATCGTCTCTTTCCCAGACGGTCTTGTTGGCGAATCGGACGAGATAGAAATCGCGTTTCCAATTGTTGATCAGATTGGTGCGAGCCGCCTGCCGCGGGTCCTCCTCCAGCTGCTCCTTGGTCAGCGCGCCCGGAAGTTCTGAGTCCGTTAGGACGTAAGTGAAATAGAATCGGGTCTCCACTTCCTCGCTCGGCCGGTAGCCCGCGTTGGAAAAGATGCGGAAGCTGGCCTGTTTGCTGTGCTCGCGATACCCGTCCGTGAAGCCGGTGGTCAGGCTGACGTAGTAGTCGAGCGGTCCGACCGCCAGGCCGGAGCTGAGCTGGGCGCGAAACGACTGGAAGCTACCGTATTCAAGGCGGGCGGTGAGCGGCGAGGCGTCGTAGCCGGTGAAAGAGACGAAGTTAAGCGCGCCGCCGAGTGTCGTGGAGCCGAATTGCAGCGAGTTCGCCCCCCGATAGACCTCGATGTAGCGCGTCGCCAGCGGCTCCACGGCCTGAAAGTCAAAACCGCCGTCGGCGAGATTCAACGGAACGCCATCCTGGAGCAGTTGGATACCTCGGCCATGGAAGGTGCGCTGAATTCCAGAGCCGCGAATGGAAATACGCGCCTCCTCGGCTCCGAAGCGGGGTTGGACGAAGACGCCGGGTGCGAAATCAAGCGCGTCTCGGATGGTCGTCGAGCGTCCCCGTTTATACGAATCCGCATCGATGACTTCCGCGGCTCCGGGAATCTTCGCCAATTCCCGCCGCTTCGTCTCAATCTCGGGCGCGATGAGAGAAGGGTCTGGTTTCGCCCGCACGACGACTTCAGGCATTGGCGCGACTTCGGGCGGAGCTTGCGCGAACAAGGGCACGAGCGCCACGCAAGTTGAGAATGAAATGTGGTAAAATATTTTCACTGAATGAGATGAAGTGCATGCCCCGACAGGTTTCCCGCAAACAAACGAACGGCGGTCCTTTGGGCTTAGAGTGTGTCTCCCCAAAAAGGAGCACGGATCTGTTACGCGCCGATGGGCGCGTGGAACGCTAGCGCGACACAGTCGCTAAATCGACACCAGTCTTGGCGGAGGCGACGGCGGAGCGTTTGACCGTCCGATGCATGCGAGTTGCACGGCGGGCGGATACGAAAAATCTCGGGGGAGGCGCGACTGAGGGGCGGGATTTTCAGCGCAGAGAAACCCTTCCGTTTTCTTGTCCGCCTTGAAAGTGGCGGGGGCTTTTTCCTTCTTGCGCCCCTCTTCAACTTTCAGGCAGAGACCACACGGATTTTTCCCGTTGAAGGTCTTCGTGATAGCGACTGGAAGCGACGCTCCACGGGAATAGTCCTGAAGCATCCTCGCCCAAGCAACGGTCTGAAGGATGGCCCAATGACCGCCCGCTACCGAAAACATCGCCAGGCCCATCAGAGGCAGCCCGATTGCGCGGAGTAGTTTTCGGCGAGCTCGGATCATTGCCGACGCTTTTCTGCGAAATGCCTCTCCAAAGTCGAGCCTTTTCCAAGGTTTGCCCGGCTTTGCGCTTGCCCAATAATATTCGTATATATGAATATATGCCTTTACAAATATAACGGAGACCGCCATATTTCGCCCGTGGAATTGATTCAGATTTATCAATGTTTCTGCGACGCTACGCGCTTGCGTATCATCCACCTCCTGACACGTGGTCCGCTTTGCGTCTGCCACTTCCAGGAGATTCTTGGCGTCGCGCAAACCAAGGTCTCCCAGCATCTCGCGTATCTTCGCAAGAGGGGCATCGTGGAATGCACAAGACATGGGACCTGGATGATTTACAGCCTCCCGGCAAACCCACGGCCTGAGCTCGAAGCCAATCTCAAATGCCTTCAGGACTGCACGAATACCGATAAGCGCTTCCGTCGTGATCTGAAGGCTCTTGCGAAGGTGCGAGCCGACTGCGGATGGATTGATGAAGCCCTCGAAGACAAACGCACGTGCGGCTGCCAGCTTCCATGAATCTCAACCAGAACTCGCTTCGAGAAGGTCGACGTTCAGCGTGCGGAAGCCGCAACCAAGCAAAATCGGCGTTCGCGAAAGCATCCAGCCTGGCAGTCAAACTCCCGCTTGATCCGCGGCAGCGACGCCTATCCGACTCATGAGCAGTAAGCCAACGGTTCTGATTCTCTGTACCGGCAATTCCTGCCGCAGTCACATGGCGGAAGGCATTTTGAGACACGCTGCCGGCGATTTTATCGATGTCCAAAGCGCTGGCTCGAAGCCTGCCGGTTACGTCCATCCAAAAGCCATCGAGGTCATGCGGGAAATTGGGATCGATATTTCCGGCCATCGGTCAAAGCATTTGGAGCAATTTCTTGGACAAGAGAAGATCGAGACCGTCATCACCGTCTGTGGGAACGCCGATCAAGCCTGTCCCATTTTTCCGGGGCAAGTGAACCGTTACCATTGGGGGTTTGACGATCCGGCCAAGGCGCAGGGCACGGATGAAGATCAACTCGCGGTCTTTCGCGCGGTTCGTGACGAAATGCAACGCACTTTCGAAGCCTATGCCGCCGGCAGGCGCGACCAACTCAAAACTGAGGAAGCCGCCAGTTGCAGCCTGCTTAGCAACGTAAATAAAGGAAACTTATGAGTATTCCGAGGATTAGAGAAGAGGTTCGCGAGAAGTATGCACAGATGGCCAGGCGAGTCGCGTCGGGCGCCAGCAGTTTTTGCTGCGGCGACCCGTCCGCGCCGGAAGCCTCTTGTGATCCGATAACCTCAAGCCTCTACAATGCTTCGCAGGAAGGCGAGGTTCCTGACAGCGCGATCAAAGCCTCGCTGGGCTGCGGCAACCCCACAGCCCTTGCCGAACTAGGACCTGGTGAAATCGTGCTGGACCTCGGCTCCGGCGGCGGCATTGACGTGTTGCTTTCCGCTCGCCGCGTCGGCCCGACAGGGAAAGCATACGGTCTCGACATGACCGAGGAGATGCTGGCGCTCGCCGAAGAGAATAAGCGCAAGAGCGGCCTTCTCAACGTCGAGTTCCTGAAAGGCGAGATGGAGAACATCCCGCTCCCCGACAATTCGGTGGATGTGATCATCTCGAACTGCGTCGTCAACCTTTCAGGCGACAAGGATCGCGTGCTCAAGGAAGCGTTTCGGGTGCTCAAACCGGGCGGTCGCTTAGCCATCTCCGATGTGGTTGTCCGGGGAAAGGTCCCCGCCGAAATAGGAAAGAGCCTCGAGCTTTGGATAGGCTGCGTCGCCGGGGCCTTGCGCGATTACGATTACGTGACGAAACTCGCCAAAGCCGGCTTCGACGATATCGATATCGAGCCCACGCGCGTTTACGGCATCGAGGATGCGCGCAGTTTTCTCTCGGGTCGGGGCCTCGACGTCGATGCGCTGGCCAGAGAGGTGGAAGGCAAGTTCATCAGCGCCTTTATCCATGCGAACAAGCCTGCTCCAGCGACGTGCTGCGCGCCTGATTGCTGCTCCGGAAAGGGATGAGTCTTTCGCGCCGCATCGTCGCAGAAGTCTTAGGAACCGCGTTTCTTCTGGCGGCGGTAGTTGGCTCCGGCATCATGGGAGAGAAGCTGGCTGGCGGCAATATTGCCATAGCCCTGCTGGCCAATACGCTGGCCACGGGTGCCATGTTGGTGACCCTCATCTTCACATTCGGGCCAATCTCGGGAGCGCATTTTAATCCGGCGGTAACGCTTGCTGATGCCTCGCAAGGCGGGATTTCCTGGAGCGATGCCCCAGCGTACGTCATCGGCCAGGTGTTGGGTGCATTCATCGGCGTGGGCGCGGCGCATTTGATGTTTGGCGAAGCCTTGATACAGGTCTCGCAGCACGCGCGCTCCGGTGGCGGGCAGCTTTTTAGCGAGTTCGTTGCGACGTTCGGACTCCTCTGCGTCATTTGGGGCTGTGTCCGTCTGCGTTCCGAGGCGGTTCCGGTTGCGGTTGGTCTTTACATCACTGGCGCGTACTGGTTCACGGCTTCCACATCCTTTGCCAATCCGGCTGTAACGCTTGCGCGAGCATTCACAAATACATTCGCAGGGATTCGCCCGGTCGACGCGGCCGGCTTCATGGTGGCACAGCTTCTCGGCGCTTTTATTGCGACTGTTCTTTTCCGCTGGCTTGTTCCCCCGCTTCCTTCCGGAGCAAAGGAAGTGGTGTTTGCCCAGGAGCCTGACCGAAACTGATAAGTCAGGAGAAATACTCAAACAAGCGCCGGGTGCGTATATGATTGATATGAGCTTTCGTTTTACGCTCCTCGCAGCCGCAATCTCCTTGATGGTCCTCGGATGCGCGACCGATCAATCCTTATCCACAAGGGAGACCTCACTTTGGCGTGCACAAAAAGAACGCCAACAGCGAATTGCGCATGACGCTGGTCGTATTGGCTATATCGGCAACGCGGTACCTTCCTTGTGCAATTGAATCGCGCCAAGATTCAGGTGGCACGGCATGCGCTGGAAATTCAAAGCCTTTCTGAAAATCAGGCCAGCAAAGGACCATGCTTCTGATCATATTTGAGCCTTTGTTCGCGGCCGGCTTCTTGTCACGCCGCTCTTCACCAATTTCGCCGTAGTGCCACTCTTGCTAGCCGTGATAGTGCTGTTCCGACCCTTGGTGCGGCTTAATGTGCTCTCGGTATTGCCTGACGCCATGCATTGACTACGGGGTGGTGCTCGCACCTCGGTCGGGCCGATGGCCCCCTGCCAGTGGTGGCGACCCTGCCGCTCCCGACAGCAGGGAGTTGCTCCTCAACTTAGCGGGCAAAATGACCCTTCTTGTGCTATCCTGGTAGTCTCGCGTTGGAACGCCCAACTCAACCAGACCGTCCGCGCTTAAGTACTTCGGCGAGAACAAGCGGATGTTTCCGCAACGCCTTGGTGAGCGCATCGAGCGCCTCGAGCGTCGACCGGCTGATGTGGTGCTCGATACCCTCGACGTCCTGGGAAATGTCGGCCGCGTCGATTCCAAGCACATCGAGAAACTCAGCGAGGATCGCATGGCGTGCTTGAATCCGATGGGCGACCGCGTGACCCTTGCTCGTCAGCCTCAGGCCGCGGTAGTTCTCGAACTCGATGAGATCCTGGCTGGCGAGGCGGCGCACCATATTCGAGACGGTCGAGGGCGAAAGGTTGAGCTCGTCGGCAATGTCCGAAACGCGGGCGTAACCTTTGCGATCCAGAAGCTCCTGAATGCGCTCGAGGTAGTCCTCGGTCTGCACCGTGAGCGCCTGGGGCCTTTTGGGAGTCTTCTTCGTGGCTGATTCTCGTTTCGGCATGACGCAGGAAGTCTAGCAGCCCCAGATGGCTTTGAAAAGCAATGAGCTTCGTCTGGCCGGAAAGTGGAGTGCAGCAAATAAAAGTTTTATGCACAAACTTATTTATTGACGTAAAAACAGTTGGGCGTATCCATATCTTGAGAGGATCGAGACGACTCGTTCCACGGCTGAATGACCTCTTTCGAGAATTCCGGTTCCGTTGCCATTTCGCGACGCAGGTTTTTGCGCCGTGGAGCGATCACGGTGGCCGGGGCGGCGGCGTTGGCCGCGATTCCGGCGCGAAAGGCAAATGGCTGCATGGAATGCGTGACGGAAAAGCTCGACGGCAGGTATCCGATCGGCAAGACGGCGCTGGTTGGCGACCAGGTGATCTCCGTCGGCTCGGCCGGCGAAGCTGCCGTCGTCCCGCCCCAAAGGCCGTATCAGCCGGCACAGGATGGGGCGATGGACCCGATGAAGTATTTGACGACGTTTGATCCCGGACGCGTGACGTCGCGGCCGGACGGGACGTCGCAGCGCGAATATGTGGTGATCGCGGAGGACAAAGAGATTGAGATCGCCGAAGGGATCAAGTTCCCAGCCTGGGTCTACAACGGCTTTATGCCCGGCCCAACTCTCCGGGCGACGGTCGGCGACCGGCTCATCATTCATTTTGAGAATCGCGGGAGCAAACCGCACACGATGCATTTTCACGGGGTTCACCCGGCGAATATGGACGGCGTATTCGAGGTCGTGCCGGAGGGCAAGACCTTCACCTACGATTTTCTTGCCGAGCCGTTCGGAGTGTTTCCGTATCACTGTCATATGATGCCGCTGCGCAAGCACATCTCGCGCGGGCTTTACGGCACGTTGATCGTCGATCCGAATCCGCCGCGCCCTTCAGCCACCGAGATGATCATGGTGATGCACGGGCTCGATACGGATCTCGACATGGAGAATGAGTTCTATGCCGTCAACGGTGTCGCGAACTACTACGCGGAGCACCCCGTGGAGATCAAAGTTGGCGAGAAAGTGCGCATCTACCTCTCCAACATGACGGAGTTCGACCTCGTGAACAACTTTCACCTCCACGCAAACATGTTCGACTACTATCCCAACGGCACCTCATTGCAGCCGGCGGAGCTGACGGACACGGTGAACCTTTGTCAGGGGCAGCGCGGCATCCTGGAGTTCAGCTACAAGTATCCGGGCATGTATATGTTTCACGCTCACACCTCGGAATTCGCCGAGTTGGGCTGGATGGGGTTCTTCAACGTGAAAGGCTAGCGACCATGGATGCCGCCGCGCCCATCTCTGTGAGGCTTTCAAAATCGCTTGCGGTGCTCAGCGCGATTGCGCCGCTCGTGCTGCTTGCCGGATTGATCTGGTGGTTCTTCCACGGTGGCAGCCGGCTGGTTGAACGCCCCGTGCCGCCGATTGAAGAAATCAGCATCCGGCGAGTGGAGCTAAAGCCCGGGGAGTTCAAGCTGACGATTCGCAACACTGGCCCGATGCCGGTCGAAATGACTTTGGTGACGGTAGACGAAGCGATCTGGAAAGCGGAGTTCAGCCCGAGCCGGCACTTGGAGCGGTTGCAGGAGGCCACCGTGCGCATCCCGTTCGATTGGGTGGCCGGCGACCCGTACAAGATAGAGCTTTTCACTGCCAACGGGGTCTCATTCGAAAAGGAAATCCCGGTCGCGGTGGAGACGCCGAGGCCATCGACGCGCATGTTCCTCGTGTTTTCTGCGATGGGATTGTATGTTGGCATTCTTCCCGTGGCCTTCGGCATCCTGTGGCTCCCGTTCTTGCGGCAGTTGGGGAAACGCTGGATCAACTTTTTTCTCAGTTTCACCATCGGCCTGCTGATTTTCCTCGGCGTCGATGCGCTGCACGAAGGCCTTGAGATTGCGGGCACGCTTCCGGGCGTGTTTTCGGGGGTGGGGCTCCTGGCCATCGGCTTTCTGCTGGCATTCCTCTTTATCACCGGCATCGACCAGTTTCTGCGCGCCCGGCCCGGCGCGCGGGGTCGGGACGCTTCATTGATCCTGGCCTATATGATCGCCTTCGGCATCGGCATTCACAATCTCGGTGAGGGACTTGCGATCGGAAGCGCTTATGCCTCGGGAGAGGTTGCGCTCGGAGCCCTTTTGCTGCTTGGCTTTACCATTCACAATACAACCGAAGGCCTGGCCATTGTGTCGCCGCTCACGCGCTCAAAGGTGAGCCTCGTTCATCTTGCCCTGCTTGGCATCGTCGGCGGCGCGCCGGCGATCCTCGGTTGCTGGATGGGAGGTTTTTCCTACTCGGACATCGCCTCGGCCTTCTTCTTGGCGATCGGCGCGGGCGCGGTCTTCCAAGTCGTCTGGGCGATCGGCGCTCAGATGATGAAAACGGCTGAGGGCAATCTTTTCCATTTGAGCAACGCGGCAGGGCTGGTGCTCGGCATGGTCGTCATGTGGGCGACGGCACTCCTCGTCTCGGCTTAGGCAAAAACAGCGATCAAAACTTATGAAAACCATCACAAACAAATTCGCGCTGCCGCTGGTCTGCCTGCTCGGGTTGACGCTCGCGGGTTGCGGCGACTCGAGCGTGGGCGACGCGCCGAAAGTCCGGATCACGCTGGTGGCCAAAGACCAGGCGTTCCATCTCGAAGGCAATCCCGAGCTGCGCAACCCGCCGATCACCCTCAAGCGAGGCCAGGTCGCCGAACTGGTTCTGCGCAACGACGACCCCAATCGCGTCCTCCACTGCTTCGCGATCAGCGGACTTGATGTCAAAACACCAAGTATCGACGCGGGCCAAACGTTGACTGTGACGGTCCGGCCGACCAAGCGCGGCACCCTGACCTACGCCTGTTTGATGCATCCTCCGATGGCTGGAAAATTGATCGTCCAGTGAGCGCGCAGCTTGACCAACCTGGTAGGCAGGTGCGAATTGAGAATTCTCCGGAAGCGCTCCGACGGTTTTTGCGCTGAGATGGAGCGCGATCAACGCAGCGAATAGGCACTGCCGACGTCGCCAACGGAGAGCATCACCTCGGAGGGTCAAATCGATCGTTGAGGGGTTGCGCGGGCACGGCTTTAGCGAGCGAGATAAGTGTTCGACAATGGCTCGACGAGGAAATGACGCGCTTTCCGGCGCCAGGTGCCGCGAGCGGCCGGCAGGGAGAGTTCGTTGGAAAGGTTCGCTTGCGGGGTCGCTCGCGCCATTGAAACAACGCCTTTTGACCGCGGTGTGCGAGTTGACAAATCCAAGGTCCGCACTTACTGGAACCCGTATGGCAAACCCGCGCGAGTCATGGCGTGGCGTATCTTGCGCGCGGACGGTGGCAAGGTTTCCCGCGGGGGCGGCGACCCTTTTCCGCCTTGCCAAACTGGTCGTGCCAGCAGCTGCACTGATTTCGCTCTCCGCATGCGCGCCGTTCGACAAACGAGCCAATTCTCCGCTCCCGGTCGAAGCCGTCAACGCGCCATCCGGCCGGATTGAAAGCGTTCGTGCCTACGAATCTGGCGACACGCTCTTCGTAACCGGTTTCATGCGGAGAAAAAGCAGCTACACGGTCAACTATCCTGTCCATGCGGACATTCAGCTGATCGGCAAGAATGGCAAAGTCCTCACAGAGAAGCAGGATTATATCGAGACCGTGAGCAGTCTGCGTCGTTTACAGTCGCAAAGCGGCAGCTATTCGTTCAGGACGAGCTTTCCACTCGATCAGGCGCGGCAAGCGGTCGCGATTCGCGTGACCTACCATGCGACGGCGCATCCCGAGGGAAGCTGAACCCGTGGGCGGCGCTGAAGCCGACTTCGGGGAATCCCCTGGCCGCCTGGGGGCCTGTGATGATGACTGCCATGATCGCCGGCGCCGGTTTTGTGGCTCCCGGCCATGGAGCGATTGCCGAGTTGCGGCGCGCGCTCGCCCCGGTCGGCATCATCATCTGGTCAACGCTCCGCGCGGTGTCGCCGGTCTTCGAAGGCAATAAAGATTGGCAGATCTGGAGGAAGCCTTGAAACTCGCAGCGTGAGTCCGCGTCGCGGCATCTTGAGCGCCCTTGGCTCGGCGCTGTTGTTTGGCGCAAGCACGCCGCTCGCCAAGCTCGCCGTTTCGTCGGCGGACCCGGTCCTCATCGCTGGTTTGCTCTATGTTGGCTCCGGGATCGGCCTGGCAATCTCACGGGCCATTCGCGCGAGAGCCCTCCCCGAGCGAATTGAAACTCCACTTTCACCGGCAGACCTTCCCTGGCTCGCCGGCGCCATTCTCGTGGGGGGCGTGGCCGGACCTGCACTCCTCCTGCTGGGGATGCTCACCACTGAGGCAAGCACCGCCTCCCTGCTCCTCAACCTGGAGGCAGTCGCGACTGCGGGTATTGCGTGGGTCATTTTCCGGGAGAACGTGGACAGACGCGTTGGTGCGGGCTTCGCGCTTATCCTGATGGGAGGTATCTTCCTTTCCCTCCGGCAGGAAGCCGGTTTTTTTGCCGTTTCCGGTGGCGCCTTTCTTATCGGGGCAGCCTGCCTTTGCTGGGGAATTGACAACAACCTCACCCGCAAGATATCAGGCAGTGACCCGTCGCAGATCGCCATGTGGAAGGGTCTTACTGCCGGCTCGGTGAATATCAGCCTGGCTCTTTTCACAGGCGCGAAGCTGCCTGAGCCGCGCATCATTCTCGCGGTGACCGCTATTGGTTTTCTGGGTTATGGCGTTAGTCTTGTGCTTTTCGTCAGGGCCCTCCGTCATCTCGGCGCGGCTCGCACGGGGGCTTATTTCTCCACCGCGCCTTTCGCAGGCGCCGCGCTCTCCTTCGCAATCGGACAAGGCCGGCTCGACTGGGCGTTCTGTGCCGCGGCGGTCCTCATGCTGATCGGCGTTTGGCTGCACATCAGCGAGCGCCACGAACACCAACATGTTCATGAGCCAGAGGAACATGAACATCTCCATTTCCACGACGAGCACCACCGGCACGAGCATTCTCCCGGCGATCCTTCAGGCGAGCCGCACGCTCATCGCCATAAGCACGCGCGACTGACGCATGCGCACCCGCATTATCCCGACATGCATCACCGCCACGGTCACCACAAGGGAGCTGCGCGCCGCCGGCACTCCGCTTGAAAACGCGTGGACGATCATTCCGCGGCCGGGAAACATGGACCTGTCGTCTCACCAACGGCGGGATCCGGCTGCCACAAAGACTCGGAACTGCGCCCGGGCGTTCTTTTTCGCGCATCGTGCCGCCTTTCGGCTTGACCAGGGTGGCTCTTCTCGTAAGCCAAGCCGAATGTTGCCCGGTCAGATTAGATTCGAACTCGCGAAAAGAAGACAGAGGCTCGCGGCTCTCAGTGCCATCGTTTGCCTTGCTGCTGGAATGCCCCTCTTCGCCCATGCGCAGCAGGAGCCGATGAACACCAAAGAGCTCGGCATGATGGCCAAAAGCCAACAGCTGGCGGCTCTTAAGAAGCCTGGCGCGCTCGATGACTGCGAAAAAACGCTCGCAAGCCAAAAGAAAATGATCGCGGCATTGGAGAAGCGAGTGAAGGAACTCGAACGCCAGCTTGCCGCGCGCAAAGCGAAAGAGTGAATGCCTGCGCAAAAGCGCGAATGAAACTCAAAAATCTCCGCGCTCCATCGGCAGCGAGCGCCAGTCTGACAGCTTGCTATGTCCCGGTTTTTCCTGGAACGATGATTAGCGGGCAGGTAAGTCGCGCCAGCATTCCGGTGAAGTGGTTGACGGTGAGATGGCGCGCGTCGGGGTGTCCATGGGAGCCCAGGATGATGTAGTCTGCCTGGCATTTGACCGCCAGATCGAGAATTTCATCCGCGAGGAGGCCAACGGGAGCCGCGAATTCCACTTCGATCCCGGCGGCCTTCAAGGGCTTGGCGAGAGCGTTCAACCGCGTTTTAAGATTGGAGACGCGTTTGGGGGTCTTCAGAGGCCAGGCGGCGGCGACCCCTTTGGCGCCCTCGCCGGGCACGGGGGCGACCGTTGGCTCGACAACGTGCAACAGCACAATCCTGGCCGAAAGCTGTTGAGCAAGCTCAGCGGCTTTTTGCACGATGAGTTTCGATGCTTCGCTAAAATCGACAGCGACAAGGAGGTTTTTCTTCGCCATTGTGTAACGCACATAGTCTGAGCCGACGATCGCTGAGACCAGATAAAAAATGAAATCACTGCAGATCAACCTTCATGCGAAGATCAACTCGCTGGGCGAGAGCGGTGAAATTGCCAGCGGCCCGAAAACCGACGCCAATCGGACCATCTTCGGCGCACTCTACGACACCACTGCGACGGAAAACGCGAACGATGTCGCTCTAAAGAAGTGGAAAGGGCAGAAGGAAGGCCGGTGGCTGGCTGCCATATCGGGCTCGACGGATCCGGTGTTGATCGCGGTGGCTGATGATCACGAAACGCTGCTTGCCGAAATTAAGAGATTACACTCTACCGATGATGTCGCAACCAAGGAAGCCGCGGACGAGGCCAAGGATAAGCCTTAGCGGCTCGGGCGGCTGTTTGCCACCGGGGAACTCTTCTTCGAAAAGCGCGCCTTTCGCTCTGCCGCGAAATTGAATCGCGTCGCTCCACAATCCTTTCATTGCAGAGATTGGCTAACTTTTCGATTGCATGCGCCGGGGACTGGACAGACTCTGGAACTGACAGGAGATTAACGTATGGCGTCAACGGCTAACAGTGTCACCGAGGCGGCATCCGAGGTGGAGGTGCCGCTACCGGAAGTTTCGTCCGCCGAAGAAAGCAACGCGGCCGATACCGCTCGCAGTTTTTACCGCATTGAAAACGGCTGTCTGGTTCCCTGCGAGCCCAATGCGGCGCAGGTCATAACCTACACGTCGCCGACGATCAACGACGAGGCCGAGCTCCACGAGCAGTACAAAATCGATTACCACACCCTTCAGTCATCGCTGGATCCCGACGAGCTCTCGCGATTGGAGATAGAGCCGGACCATGCCGCGATCATTTTCAAGCGTCCCAAGAGCTTCTGCGCCGGCGACAATTTCCTGATGAAGCTGACCTCCACAGGGATCTTCGTCTACGATGGCTACCTGGTCATCGTCATGGCGGACGACTCGCCGATCTTCGAAGGCCGGGTTCCCTTTCCGGTGAAGTCCATTCAGGACGTCATTCTGCGCCTGCTCTATCAGGCAACGATGCATTTCGAGGGTCACCTCAAGGCGATCAATATGCTGGCCGATTCCCTCGAGCGGCGCATTAACACGTCCCTCGAGAACAAGTATCTCCTGAACATGTTCTCCCTTGAGAAGAGCCTCGTCTACATCCTCAACTCGATCACCTCGAATGGAGCGCTTCTGGAACGTATGAAGAGTTTGGCCGAGAAGCTCGGTTTCGATAGCGATCAAACTGGAATTATCGAAGATCTCATTATCGAGAATCAGCAGTGTTATCGGCGCGCCGAGATTCACACGCAGGTGCTCGGCAATCTCATGGGGACACGGGCTTCCATCGTTGGCCACAACCTGAACCATCTCATCAAGAACTTCACCATCTGGACGGTGGCAATCATGCTGGCGACGCTCGTCATTGGGCTCTTCTCAATGAACGTCGCACTGCCTCTTCCGATGGAGGGGGCAGCCTGGCCGTTTTGGCTTATCAACATTCTCGCCATCACGGCCGGGGGGGCCATCTTCTTTCTTCGGCGGTTAAATAAGTGGTAGCCCTCAAGGCAAAGGGTTGACCGGGTTCGAGCAAGGGTTGCTGCTCTTCGGGCGTGCCGGCAGCGGTAATTGGAAACACTGCGAGGCCTGTTGGAGCAGCGCGGGACTTCGGTCTCACTGACCGGGAGTTTTTTTTCTGGCGGGTGAAGCTTCGATCCGAACCCTGACCACGCCCGCCTTGCCGATCTGCAATTGCTTCGCTGCCGCCGGACTGAGATCAATGATTCTTCCCTTGACGAAGGGACCGCGATTGGTGATCCGCACGTGGGCGCTGCGATTATTGCGCAGATTGGTGACCCGAACCGTCGTCCCGAACGGCAAGCTGCGATGCGCAGCCGTCATTTCATCCGGATCAAATCGTTCGCCGCTGGCGGTCTTTCCTCCGTCGAAGCCGCTTCCATACCAGGAGGCCACTCCGGTTTGGACGAAGTGGGGCCGCTCGCTCGTCGTTGCTTCGACCGGTTTTCTGCCGCAGGCTGCGGTCGCGCCAGCCAGGATCACAGCGGCCAGGATCAGCAAGTTCGGGCGCATGGGACGACGCGAGTGACTTCGTAAAGTAAGCCCAGTCGGGAGCTTCGCGAAAGGAGTTCCTGAAGAATCCAAAGCCGGCTCGCGGTTGACTTCCGCAAAGGGCCGCGAGGCTCTGCCGTTTTTCTGTTGCTTGCTGTTAAGGCTTCCCAAAATCATTTGTTGGCTTCCGACCGGCGGACGCCGATGCTTGGATTGGTGGCCATACTCCGTGAAATAGCGTCGCGATGATTGAGTTTTTCAGAGGGATTTTCGACTCCGGCTTTACGCCGCATGGGCAGTCCTACCTGATGCGGCCGGAGATCATCTGGCTCCATGTTGCCTCGGACGCCCTGATCGCCATCGCTTATTTTTGCATCCTGTTCATCCTGGCCTGCTTCGTCCGCAAACGGCGCGACCTGCCGTCAGCCGGGATGTTTATCGTGCTGGGCTTTTTCATTTTCGCCGGTGGCGTGACGCATCTCATGGAAATCTGGTCGGTTTGGCACGGCACCTATCGGCTTTCCGGAGTGGTCAAAGCGGCGACGGCGGTTGCTTCGATGCTCACCTTGATTGTGCTCATAAGGCTTCTGCCGCGCGCGTTGGGCCTGCCGGCGCCCGAAGATTTGCGCCGGACAAACCTTGCCTTGGAAAGTGAGATCGCAGAACGCGAGCGGGCCGAGACCGCGTTGGCTGCAGAGCGCGACAATTTCGAACGGCGGGTCAAGGAACACGCCGAGGCGTTGGCGGGTGTCCAGCACGAACTGGCTGATCATCAGGAATCATTGGCCCGCCTGAACGAATTCGGCACGCGAATGTCGGCGACTACGGAGCTTCAGCCACTACTCGAGGAGGTGCTCGCACTCTGTGTCGCCCTGCAGAGCGCAGACTTTGGGACCATTCAACTCTACGACCCGAAATCCCAGGCATTCGAAATCGCAGCCCAGCGCGGATTTCGGGAAGAGTTCCTTGATCGTTTCAGGAGTGTGAGCGAAGCCGAAGTCGCCATGGGGCCCGCCCTGAGTCGGGGTGAACGCGTCATCATTGAAGACGTTCTGGCCGATGGGGATTTTGAGCTGCACCGGGCGATGGCCGCCTTTGCCGGCTTTCGGGCGATGCAATCCACCCCTCTTTTCAGTCGCAGGGGCGAACCGCTCGGTATTATCTCCACGCACTTTCGTCAACCGCATCGTCCGTCGGAGCGCGAACTGCAATTGACAGACCTTTACGCCCGCCAGGTCGCGGAGGCGATCGAGCGCGAGCAGGGGGATGCGGCTCTGATGGAGAGTGAGGAGCGTTTCCTCCTTTTGACCGAGGCGGCAAGGGATTACGCCATATTCATCCTGGATCCAGGCGGGCGGGTGGTCACTTGGAACACGGGGGCGGAGCGCATCGAAGGCTATAGCGCACAGGAAATCCTGGGCCAGCATCTCTCTCTGTTTTTCGAGCCGGACGATATGAAAAAGCCGGACCAAGCGCTGAATGTTGCCTCTACCGAGGGCCGCTTCCAGGAGCAGGGTTGGCGGGTCCGGAAGGATGGTTCGCGATTTTGGGCGAGTGTGGCCCTCACCGCCTTGAGGGACGATACGGGCGCGCTTCGGGGTTTCGCGACCGTGACCCGGGACCTTACCGAGCGTAAGCGAGCGGAGGATGACTTGTGGCGAAGCGAGGCCTGCCTGGCCCAGGTGCAGAAACTCGGCCAAACAGGCAGTTGGGGCTGGAACAATTCGGCCGACGAAATGTTTTGGTCACGGGAAACCTTTCGGATTCTTGGCGCCGATCGGCGGGAAGTGAAGCCTTCTTACGAATTCCTCGTCGAGCATGTGCATCCCGAGGATAGGGCGTCTGTGGAAGAGGTCCTGGCCAGGGCGAACCGGGAGAGAATCGAATTCGAAATGGCGTTTCGAATCGCTCTGCCAGATGGGTCGATCAAGTATCTCCAAAGTTTGGGTCACCCGGTTTCCAGGGAATCTGGCCTGGCCGAGTTTGTGGGTGCGATCAGGGATGTGACCGGGCAGCGGCTGGCGGAAGGGGATTTGGGCAAGACCCGGGCGGAACTTGCGCGCGTCACGCGCTTGACGACGATTGGAAAGCTGGGAACATCGATTGCTCACGAGGCCAATCAGGCACTCAGCGCCATTGTCGAGAAAAGCAACTTCTGTCTTCGGCTGGCGGAAGCCACGGGAGGATCTCCCTACGAAGCGCGCGAGGCCTTGCTGGAAATCGTTAAAGAGGCCGACCGTATCAGCGCCATCATCGCTCGAATTCGAACGATGACCGAAAGATCGGCACGCGAAAACGCGCGCTTCGATATTCGGGATCTGGTCTCTGACGTTCTTGAACTCACGCGCCGTGAGTTGGATGAAAATCGGATATCGGTTCGAACCGATCTGGCCGAGGACCTGCCCGATGTATCGGGCGATCGCGTCGAGCTTCGACAGGTTCTGCTCAATCTGGTCGTGAACGGCATCGAGGCCATGAGCAGCGTGGAAGATGAGAGGCGAGTCTTGACGATCCACGGAGCGCGTGACGAACTGGATGGCATGGCAGCGCTTCGGATCGCGGTGCAGGATGGCGGTATCGGCTTTGGGCCCGACGCATTGGACCGACTCTTCGATGCCTTCTACTCCACCAAACCGGACGGCATCGGCATGGGATTGCCAATTAGCCGCACGACTGTGGAGGCGCATGGCGGGCGCCTTTGGGCGACAGCAAATACCGGTCCCGGTGCCACGTTCCTGTGCGTCTTGCCGGCGATCGCTCCATGAGAGCGCCAATCACAGCTGCTTGTCTTCAAGTGTTGCATGGGTAAAGACCGAGGCAAGTTTTCCTTAGTCCGGAAACGAGTCAGGTTCACGCAGATGGAGAAAAGGACAAGCCGAGGCGCACGGCGATGTCTGGCGAGGCGTTCGACAGTTGTTGATGCCCTTCTCCCAGGGCCCGTGCAAGCCAGGCGGCTGGCATAAACCGGCTCGACATCGGCACAGCGGCGACTCGATTTGAGGTGGTCTTCAATCTGCGCTCATCTGTTCCATCTGCGGATTGTTCGACCAATCCTCGTCGATTTAAGGCGAAACTTCGCTCTATACCAATTGCCAAAAGGCTTTTCCGAATAGCCCAAGCGAAAAAACCTGTCTGCCAGAAAGAGCCTGATAGCTTCGTGAAGACGCGCGGCGCTCATAGCCGAAGTCCTCCCTGGTCAGGTTTGAGGAGGTTGGCCACGAGGCCGGTCCAACCGGTTTGATGCGTTGCCCCGACGCCCCGGCCATTGTCGCCATGGAAGTATTCGTAAAAGAGAACGTGGTCGCGGAAATGCGGGTCGTTCTGCATTTTTTCCGAGTGGTTGAAGACTGGGCGGCGAGCCGATTCATCCTTGAGAAAGATGCGGGTGAGGCGTCCGGCGAGCTCGTTCGCCACCTCACGGATGGTCAGGTATTTTCCGGAGCCGGTCGGGCACTCGATCTTGAAATCGTTACCGTAGTACTTGTGGAACTTCTGGAGCGATTCGACGAGCAGGTAATTAACAGGCATCCAGATCGGTCCGCGCCAGTTCGAGTTTCCGCCGAAAAGCCCGGAGTTCGATTCAGCGGGCTGATAGCTAACGCCCACTTCATTTCCGCAACAGCCGAAGATGTAGGGATTCGCTTCGTGGGCTTTCGAGATTCCGCGCACGCCGTATTCGGAGAGAAACTCCGTCTCGTCGAGCATCCGGCGGAGCAGACATTTCATCCGGTGCCCGCGAAGCAGCGAAAGCAGATGGCGCTCGCCGCGGCCGGGCTCCTCCCATCGTGAAACAAGCTTTGCGAGATCCGGCCGGTAGTTGAGGAACCATTTGAGGCGCTGGGCGAATTGCGGGGCTTGCTCAAGGCTCTCCGGCTCGAGAACCTCAACGGCATAGAGCGGAATCAAACCTACCATCGAGCGGACCTTGAGCGGAACCATGCGTCCATCGGGGAGGTTCAGGACGTCGTAGTAGAATTCGTCCTGCTCATCCCAGAGGCCGATTCCGGATTCACCGATATTGTTCATCGCCTCGGCGATGTGGAGAAAGTGCTCGAAGAACTTCGTGGCGATGTCTTCGTAAACCGGGTTGTGCCGCGCAAGTTCAAGGGCTATGCGCATCAGGTTCAGCGAATACATCGCCATCCAGCTTGTGCCATCGGCTTGATTGATAAATCCACCGGTAGGCAGCGGCGCGCTGCGATCGAAGACCCCGATATTGTCGAGGCCAAGAAAGCCGCCTTGAAAGATGTTGCGGCCCTGCGCGTCCTTGCGGTTCACCCACCAGGTAAAGTTGAGCATCAACTTGTGGAAGACCCGCTCCAGGAAGGCAAGGTCGCCCGCGCCGGAATCGCCACGTTCCTTCCGGCGCTCCCGATCCATTTGAAAGACCCGCCACGTGGCCCAGGCATGGACAGGGGGGTTCACGTCGCCGAATGCCCATTCGTAGGCGGGCAACTGGCCGTTCGGGTGCATGTACCACTCCCGCGTCATGAGCAGGAGCTGAGATTTGGCGAACTCCGTGTCGATGAGCGCAATGGCGACCGTGTGAAACGCGAGATCCCACGCCGCATACCATGGATACTCCCATTTGTCCGGCATTGAGATGATGTCGGCATTGTTGAGGTGCTTCCATTCGAAGTTGCGCCCATGCGCGCGCCCGGATGGAGGCGGCGGCTGTTGCGGATCGCCGTTCAGCCATTCCGGAACGTCGTAGTAGAAGTACTGCTTGCTCCAGATCATGCCAGCCAGGGCCTGGCGTTGGACGAGACGAGCGTCCGCGTCGGTGAGGTCCTTTTGCACTTCAGCGTAGTAGGCGTCTGCTTCCGCGCGCCGGGTATCCATTACTTCGTCAAAGGACTCGAAAGCGTTGCCGCTCGCAGGGGCGCCCAGGCAAGCTCGCACCTGAACGGAACCGCCGGCTGGAACCCCGCGAATGATGTGCGCGGCCGCTTTCGTTCCAGTGCGACCGGGGTTCACCGCCGACGTGTCTCCATGGACGATGTGTTCATGAAAGGCGTCCTTGAAATAGCCGTCCGCCTCTTGGTTATAGAGCCGCCGGACATTGGTTTCGTTGTCCGTGAAAAGCCATTCGTTCGTGTTCTCGACGCAGAACTGGAATTGGCCCATGTCGCGATGGACGACATTGACGGACTGTGGATTTCTTTCGGAGACCTGAGGCTTTGCTGATCCGGCCTTCCACGACCAGGTATTGCGAAACCAAAGCTGCGGGAGAAGGTGGATGATCGCATTTTCGGGCCCGCGATTGTGGACGGTGACAAGCATGTTCACGTCCGTGGGGTTGATTCTTGCGTATTCGACGAAGACGTCGAAATAGCGGTCCTCGCCAAAAACCCCGGTATCGAGCAACTCATATTCCGGTTCGTGTTTTCCCCGGATGCGGTTGGTCTCAACCAGGTCCGCGTAGGGAAATTCCCCCTGCGGATACTTATAGAGCATCTTCAGGTAAGCGTGCGTGGGGGTGGCGTCCAGGTAGTAGTAGAGTTCTTTGCAGTCCTCCCCGTGGTTGCCTTCGCTGTTGGTGAGGCCGAAAAGACGTTCCTTGAGAATCGGATCGCGCCCGTTCCAAAGAACGAGCGAGAGACAGAGCCTCTGGTGATGGTCGCTGAATCCGGCGATGCCGTCCTCGCCCCATCGATAAGCGCGGCTGCGGGCGTGGTCGTGGGGCAGATACTCCCAGGCGTTGCCGTGCTCGCTGTAATCTTCACGCACCGTACCCCATTGGCGCTCGCTGAGATAAGGCCCCCATTTGCGCCAGAGACCGTTCTGGGCCTTGTAGCGATTTTCCTCTTCGAGCCGAAGATACTCGGCTGTGGCTTCAAGAGCATTGTTCATGGCGGGATATGTTGGTCGGAGACGGCGGTCGATACCTTACAGGACTTGCCATGAAGGAGAAACCGGCGCGAGCCAAACCGGGTCCAGGTTGGAATGATCGCCGTCGAGGTGCCCGCTCGCTGGGATTAAATCCTATTTAATTATTGTGTGCGTCCGTTGTCCGTATCCAACTCTCTTGGATGGGGCGCCGGCCTTCCCCGTGCTCCTGCTTGGCGAGCACGCCGCCGCTCTCGGAATTCCGCCGGAAAAGATCGAGCGCTGGCGGCAGCGTGAGATCGTGGTAGCGGAATTCGACGCCGCCAATCGCATCGAAAACGATCACCGCTAACTTCCGGCTTCGCAGGGCGGCGACTCCTCAGATCGTGGAGAAAGCTGATTTCTCCAACGGAATTTATCACTCTTTGCAGGGAATCTGTTCGACCGGAGAAGTTCTCCGGGATGGACAACCGCGAGGGGTGTAGCGCGTCTGGAGACGCAGGGGGACTGATCAGCAGCCTGGCGGGCTCGCTGGTTCGGGTTGAGCATTTTCATCCCAAAACGACACCACAAAGAGAACCAGCAATCCCGCCAGATAAAGACCGATGCCGAACGCCGTCACCCAGAGAAACCATGTGAGTTTGCCGAAGACGGCGAGGGCGAGCACGAGGTAGGTGTAGTCGCGTCGGGAAAGTCCATCCAGAATCCGCGTGAGGCGGCCCATCGGAGGATGCGGAGAGGTGGCGGCGCCTTTCTTAAATGGAGACATCGATTGGTAGCTGCCGTTGAAGCGCCCGGATCGGTGCACCAGTAAGAAGAGCATGGAGGTGCAGCCCAGTGCGGCCAGCGCGCAGGCCAGGCCAAGCCATGTGTAGATAGGTTGCCCCACTTGCCGTGCAAGGCCGACGCCGATGCCGAGAAAACCCGCCGATGTCACCACGCCGTCACACGCGACATCGAGGACGCCACCCCAGCGTGATTCCATAAACTTCAGACGAGCGATTTCTCCGTCGCAGCCGTCGAGCACCGACTGCGCATGGAAGAAAATCGCCGCCACCAGCATCAGCCAGTAGCCGCCCGTGGCAAACAATAAGGCGGCCAGAAGTCCGAGCAGCAATAGCGCCAATGTGATTTGATTTGGGGTGACAGGTGTTTCGGCGAGCCAACGGGTCACGCGGAGCGAAATCGGGCGGTTCAGCCAGCGCGCGAACGGGCCGTCCTGCGGCTTGGTCAAACGGCGATAGAGCAGGGTCTCTGCGAGTCCGTGCATCGCGGGAGTATCGACATCGAGCCATTCCTCCCCGCCGATATCGAAGGCTTTCATGCGGCCCGTCCCAGCGAGGATGCGAATTCCATCGGATAGCGTGCAATCACCCGCCTTTGCGCTCTGGCGCAGAGCGTCGAACAGAGCGCCGCCGCAGTGAAAAATCCCGGTATCGATCGCGTCGAACGCAGTCAGGTCTTTTCCGATGGCCTTGATGTGATTGCCGTGGAGCAGGACTTTTGTAGCATCATCGAGATCCGGGCAGGCCGCAATCTTCCTGTCGATCGCGAGCAGCGCCTCGCCGTCGAGAAGTTCGGCTTCGCGCAGGCGCCTTATGGTTTCCGGGAAGAACACGTGGTCGGCCATGGTGAGCAGGAAGCGGTCTTGCGCGCAGCCTTCCGCGGCGAGCACTGAGACACCATTTTGTTTCTCCCATTCCGGGTTGGTGATCCAGGTGATGCACAGGTTTGGACGGCTCAGCTCGATCGTGTTGCGGATCTCCTCTCCTCGATGGCCGATCACGATGACAAACTCGGTCACGCCCGCCTTTTTGAGCGTGAGGAGAGTGCGCTCGAGCAGAGTAATGCCGCCGACGCGGGCGAGCGGCTTGGGAGGGCTCGCTTTACCTTCGCTAAGGCGGCTCCCGCGCCCGGCCGCAATGATAATGGCTTGAGACGGCCTGCGATCGGCGAGTGCATGCGGCTTGCCCCGTCTATTACAGGCCGGATCTGATTCGGAGCTACAGGCGGTGGCCATTTGGAAAATTTCTCTTGGGATTTGCTCTGATGGTGGTGGCGGCCTTGCTCATCGGTCGAACGGAAATTTTGAGAGCGGGATGTTGATCGATCCGCTCACCGCACGGAACAACACCTTGGCATTGAGCCGTCTCATGCGACCGCTGTCCCAGTCGCTTTTCCAGTCTCAATAACAAGCGCTTGGCGCAAAAAGCGATACATTTCTGCGGTGCGTCGCCGGACGGCGCAAGCCGGCGTCTCGGACTGACGGTCGTTTGGAGCATGGCGGCCCTCTCCGGAACCCTCCGCCGACAGGAACGAACGGTCCCCTCTTTTGAGGGTTCGAGAGGGTCCTCGAATCCGCACGAAATTCGTATCGAACTCGACGATCCTAGGCCAGCCGCCACGCCCACCATCGACCATGATCCGAGAGCTTCGCGAGTTCGTATTTGCTATCTATCAGAAGATAGTCAGATTGGATTCGTGAAGTCGGATATCAAGACGCAGTTGCTTGATGCGGCCCAGCGCCTCGTTCAGACACGTGGGCACAACGGATTCAGCTTCCGTGATTTGAGCCTGGAGGTAGGTATCAGGACCGCCAGTATCCACTATCATTTTCCGACCAAAACGGATCTCGCGGTCGCCTTGGTGCGGCGTTATCGCGAGGCACTTGGTGAGGCGATGGCCGACATCGCTGTCAAGAAAACTTCGCTGGCCGAGAGGTTGGAAGCCACCGCCAAACTCTATATCGATACCTTGAACAATGATGGCCGGGTCTGTGTCTGCGCCGCACTGGCCGGCGAGTATTTGAGCCTGCCCCGCGAAGTGAAGACCGAGCTTGGCAAATTGATCTCCGACAGCGAAGGGTGGATCGTCCGCTTTCTGGCGGAGGGGCGCAACCGTGCGGAAATCACCAAAGAAAGCGACCCGGCTTCCCTGGCCCGGCTCTGGTACGCCGCCTTGCAGGGAGGGTTGCTGCTCGGCCGGGCGGGACGCGCGGAAATTTTGGATGATGTCGCCAAGGCGCTCCGTCGCCTCACCTTGAATGAAAAATGATTTTGTAAGGTTTTCCCCGCCAACTCTACCTATAGGTAGATAGTGTCTGCGTTCGCTATCCGGCGGTGAACTGCGGGCCCACACCAGGGAAGCCGGAACAAATCTGAAAACAACCATTCGTGAAAACAGCAATTATCATTGTCGCGGATCCCAAATCGGAAACCGAGGAGGCCAAGGGACGTCTTTTCAACGCCCTGGCTCTGGCCCGGGAATGCAAGCAACACGGAGACGAGGTCGAGGTGGCCTTCATCGGTGCGGCGACCCGCTGGCCTGCGGAGCTAGCGAAACTCAGTCACCCATTCAACGCGCTTTACGACAGCGTCCGAGAAGTGGTCAAAGGTGCCTCCTGCGCCTGCGCGACCGTCTTCGGAGCCAGGGAAGACGTGGAAGCGTGCGGTCTCCCGCTGGCCTCGGAAAACGCCGTGCCTGGCACGCCTGGACTGCTTAGTGTGCGGCGCTATCTCGCCGAGGGCTGGAGCACATTGGTGTTCTGAATCGGCCATGCGTGGGTTTTCGCAAGATTCAGGCCGCCTGATTCTCACAGCTCAACTTTGAATAACCATGAACACTTTTCCCGCTTATCCCGAGACCGGGCGAGCCTACTTTCGCGACCTGCCTCGAGCGGAACTGCATCTTCTCGAAACTGGCCACCTTTCCCTGGAGGAGGACGCTCCGCTCATCGCCACACTCATGCGCAGTTTCCTGCAGGGGCGCATCTGAGAACCGGATCTCTTCAATATGGCAAAAAATTATTTGAACCGCGTCGTCACCCCCGCCGTCGCGGAGGCGCAGCGGCTTTACTACGGGCGTTCGCAGAAGGAGAGTTCCGTCGCGGGTTGCGATCCCCTCGGCCCGGATGAGGAGGCCTTCATTCGATCAAGAGATAGTTTCTACATGGCGACCGTGACCGAGACCGGTTGGCCCTACCTTCAACATCGCGGTGGCCCGCCGGGCTTCCTTCGGGTTCTTGACGCGCGGACCCTGGCCTTTGCCGACTACAAGGGCAACCGGCAGTTGCTCAGTACCGGGGAATCTGGCGCACGACGACCGCGTTTCACTTTTCCTAATGGACTATGTGCAACGCCAGCGTCTCAAAATTCTCGGCCACGCGCGGGTGGCAGATGCCCGTGTGCATTCCGAAGCGCTCGAACAACTAATCGAGCCAAAGCTTCGGCCGGTCGTTGAACGGATATTTATCATCGACGTCGTGTCCTTCGACTGGAACTGCCCCAAATACATTACCCCGCGTTACACGACCGGCGAAGTCGAGGAGTTGGTCGGTCCGCTAAAGATTCGCATCGCCGAGCTGGAGGCAGAGCTAAGCAAAGTCAAGAATGCTGATCAAAGTGACTCTTCACCATGAGTCCGCTCCTTGGCACAAGGCTTGGAATTCTCGAAGCCGGGAAAGGGATGGCCGCTTCAACTCCCGCGCGGTCTGCTGTCCATCTGTGACGGCATGAAGGCACGCGGCGCGCGTCGGGCTGAATCGGCCATCATCTGCGAATTCAGAAAAGTTGTCTCTTTTGTCGCGGCCTTCACAACCGTCGACCACTACCGGACCGAGATGGATCCGCAATGCTCGCGAGGAGATCCGCGCAGGGGACGTGGAAGTGACCAACTTTCCAGTTGCAATACTTAACCACATAGTTAAAGAATGGACAAGAGTTTGCGAAACGCATGATGACGGAAGCGAAATCCCCTGGCTTGAACGCGACATTCGCCGCGCTGGCAGATCCGACGCGGCGGGTGATTCTTGAACGCCTCAGCCGCGGCGAGGCGACTCCTGGTGAGTTGGCCAGGCCGTTGCGGATCTCCTGGCCCGCGGTCACAAAGCACCTGCGCGTTCTCGAGCGGGCCGGACTGCTCCAGCGGCGCCGGAACGGACGAAATCATGTCCTGACGCTCGAACCCGAACCCATGAAACAGGCTGATGCGTGGATCGCCGCCTATCGGCGGTTTTGGGAGGGCACTTTCGACGCTCTCGCGGACTATCTCGAACGCGGCGTCGAAAGGATCGATCACACGAGCAAAGAATCAAAAAATCGGGGCAAATGACCGGCGCGTTACTTGGAGATAACTTAAGTGTCTAATAACAAACCATATACTACTGGAATACGATGAGCGAACAAACTTCAAGCGAAATGGATACCACTCCCGGCATTGTCAGCTGGAATGAACTGATGACGCGCGACGCCGGCGCAAGCTCCACATTTTACACGGCACTCTTCGGCTGGACGCGCGAAGACATGGACATGGGAGGTACCACCTACCACATGTTCAAGGCCGGTGCGCGTCCGGTTGGCGGGATGATAGGGCTCCCCGCTGACGCGGAATCGATGCCCGTCATGTGGATGAGTTACATCACGGTCGAGAATCTCGAAGCGTCGGTGGCCAAGGCTCGCGAACTCGGGGCGACGATCCACAAGGACATCACGTCCATTTCGATGGGACGCTTCGCCATCGTGGCTGATCCGCAAGGTGCGGTATTTGGGCTCTGGCAGTTTGCAAGCTGATCGGCGTGGCTGGTAAGTGGAAGAAGCCGCCTGCCGGGCTCGTCGAGGCGTTCGAGCGTGCTTTTTTGGATTTTCCGGATGCCGAGCGGAGGCAGATGTTCGGCTGCCCGTGCGTTTTTCTGAATGCAAACATGGTCAGCGGCCTTCATGAAGAGTCCTGGATCATCCGCCTAAACCCCCCTGACCGCGAGGCATTGCTCGCATCCGGCGGCACTGAATTCGCCCCGATGGGACGTGTCATGAGAGAATACGCGACTTTGCCGCCGGGTGTCGTGAAGGATTCAGGTCAGGTTCGGGAGTGGCTCGGGAAGTCCTTCGCCTACGTTCGGTCGCTTCCCGCAAAGCGAGGCAAGACGCGTTCGAAGAAGCCGCAGCGAGGAGCAAAGAAGGCCGTCTGAGGTCGACGCGGATCGAAATCTTCCTTTTCAGAAGGGAGAGGCTTGATTAGTCAGGGGCGGGAGATTTATGGAACCTGCAAGCAGATCCGCGCCTGCGGAAGCGTCAGACCCAAACCGGTGGGTAGACGAACATGGAGACTGCCTCTACCGTTACGCGCTGGTGCGGGTGCGCACGCCGGAAGTCGCCGAGGATCTCGTGCAGGAGACGCTGCTGGTGGCCATTCGTTCGCAAGACAAGTTTGCGGGGCGTTCCTCGCAGCGGAGCTGGCTTGTGGGCATCCTGAAGAACAAGATCGTCGATTACTATCGCAAGCTCGGCCGCGAGACATCGTTCACGGACATGGAGTTTCTAAAGGACGAATGCTCTCATAAGTTCGTTGAACAGGGCTTCTGGAATCACGAACTGGGCCCGCATGAATGGGCGCCGGAGGCGGATGAGGTGATGCACAAGGGAGAATTCTGGCAGACGATGCGGGACTGTCTTTCGAAGCTGCCTCTGCGCGTCGCGGACGTGTTCATGATGCGCGAGATGGATGACGTGCCAAGCAGGGAAATTTGCCGCGCGCTGAACATTTCTGAGAGTAACTTGTGGGTCATGCTGCACCGCGCGCGCATGGCGTTGCGCGAGTGTCTCGAAATCAATTGGTTCGACAAAATGAATCCACCGAAAGGACACTGATGCGCCTGCCGCACAATCCGTCGCCCGCCGGAATTCCTCCCCCTGTTCAAGCGCCGCAGTTGGCTGGAGTCGCAAGTTGTCAAGTTTATCGGAAGACACGCTCCAAAATGCGCGCAGGGCCGATGATGCGCTTGCTCGCGGCGAGAGTTGGAGGCCTCTTCACGGCGTCCCCATGACCATCAAAGACAACCGCTTGGGGGCGGCGCGGTTCTCAAAGATGGCCTTCGGAGCCTGGCCGCGCCCCGTGGGCTGAGCCCCGAAATCGTGATCGAATCGATCAACAGAGTAAGCAAGAAGGTCGTGCAGTGTGTGGCAAACCTCACACCCCATTGCCGCGACATCACCCGGTTGCTCTCGGAGTCGATGGAGCGTCGTTTGCCCCTGCGGACGCGTCTGCTCATTCGCCTTCATTTCACCATTTGCGTTTGGTGCCGGCGATATGACGCACAGCTAAAGTTCTTGCGAAAATACAGCTCAGAATTCGCGGGAAAAGGATGCGAGCAGGGTGGCGAAACCCTGCCCTCGAGCGCTCGCGAACGTCTAAAGAAAGCGCTCAAGGAGATCGGCAATTGAGCCTATTTCGACCGAACGCTCTCGTCGAAAATGCATTGAGGGTCGAAGGGAGCAGAGTTTTTCGGTGATTGCGCTCGTCTGTCTGTAAGGTTTCGGCCGGCGAAGCGACACTATATTTGATGAATTCTCTTTGGAGATCCGCGGCTAACCTTGCTCTTGAAACGTCGCCGGGGACCCGCGGTCCGGTAAACTGGCGATTCGATTTCACAGAAAGGCGAGGTGACTGAGGTGTTGCGGCGCGTGTTTGATTGGCTCTGGCACTTGCAGGGCCTGACGTGCCGGGAGGCGACTCGACTTGCAGCTCACGCAATGGATCGCCCGCTGACCTTTGGCGAGCGAGTCAAGTTGTCCACGCACGGACTGCTTTGCAGCTACTGCCGAAAGTACATGCGCCAGCTTCGCCTCTTGCGCAGGTGGGTGCGGCACGCAAACGACCCGGACGTCTCGCCTCCGGGATCAGGAATGCCATCGGCTTCTGCCGCGCGCATAAAGAAGCGGCTCGAGAGCGAAATTTCCCGGTCCAAGTGACCCTCGTCTCCTGTTTCGCCAAGCGAGACCCGCGACGCTCACCGCCGCCAACTGACTGAAGTCGGCGAATTCATGCAGAGAAACAGAAGGCGGAAGCCCTGCCTTTGGCTTCACGGCCAATCTCCTCAGCTTTTCTGCTTGCCAGCTCCAGACGCGTCGACAATATTTAACCTTATGGTTAAAGATTGCCATCAGCCACAGCCAACCCGAAGGAAGAGCACGCCATGAGCACAGCCACGGAGAGAGCGATCCTGACCCTTAGCCGAACGTTTGCCGCTTCGCGCGAGCGTGTTTTCGCGGCTTGGACGGAACCGGAGCAGATCAAGAAATGGTTTGGTCCGGACGCCTGTGAAGTCATCGAAGCGCACGTCGATCTCCGTGTGGGGGGAGAATATCGATTTCGGGCGACCAGTCCGCGAATGGGGGAGTTCAGCCTGCGCGGCGAATACCGCGAGGTAATTCCGCCCGCGAAACTCGTCTACACATGGCAGTGGGAGAATGATCCCGATTTTGCGGACCAGGAGACGCGGGTGACTGTGGAGTTTCTTGACGCCGGGGGCTCAACCGAAGTGCGGCTTACCCATGAGAATCTTCCGAGCGCCGACAGTGTTAAAAACCACGAGCACGGCTGGAGCGGCAGCTTCGACAAGCTTGAGAAGATGTTTTGATTTCATTGCCGCGCGGACAGGCATCCGGGGAGCATGCGCGTCCTCGCGTGTGGTGTTCGGCTTCTCGCCGAACAGAGTTTTCCGGCGGGACGCCGGAAATCGCACGCAGGACTCGTGCGCTCGCCGGATCTGCCCGTAACCGCGGCTTCTCAGGGTGCTGTCCGGAAATGATTTGTGAGAGCTGCGCTATCTAAGAGCAAGTAGCGGTCGGTAAGCCGGTCTTCTGTAACTGGTTCCGGCTGTTGTGGCCTCTGTCTTCCCGGACGATCACAGCGCGGAACGCCGAGGGCTGGCGCAGAGTTTCTGCACCGCGAACATCCCCCCAATTGCCAGAGCGAGAAAGGCCAGGGTATTGCCAGTTTCCGGAACACTCGAAGGAGCAGCGGCGATGCCGTCGATCAGGTCACCCAACTCGGTACCAACCGCGTTGGCCTGACCTGTCAGGAGATCGATCGTGTAAAACCGGGAAACCCCCTCGGCGATATCCTGGAGAGCGGCGTATCCGATGTTCGTCTGAGTGAGCGGGTCGAAAAATATATCAAATCCTGCGAGCTGTGAAACGTCCACCCCCAACGACCCGACGGTCTGCAGTAGTCCGGCATTCGGGTCGACCTGAAGGACGAGTGTGTTGCGGACGGAATCGATGCCGTAAAGTTGCGTGCCGGGAGAGGTCCGCGGCGACGGTTGAAAGCTATTGGTGTAGGCGGAAGCGATGACGTTGGGATTCTGACCGAAGAAAAGATCTCCCGCCTGGTAGCTGAGGTCTGTGTCCTTGAGCGTAACGCCAGTATCGACGTTGGCCCGCAGATTTTGGTCCGTATTGCTCACGATCCGGAGTCGGTCGGGCACGGGATTGAAGTCAAAACCGAAGCGGGAGCCATTTAAGCTCATGTTAAGCTCGGAAACCTGATTGGCCACGCCGGTTAACAGGTCAATTGTGTAGACCCGGGCCGAACCACCCGCGCCCCCGCCAGTGCCGACAGCGTAGAGCGAACCATTCGCGGGGCGGAAATCGATTCCGATCAAGTCGTCGTTTGCGACAAGCCCGCCGATCTTATCGACGGCAAAGGTCGGGTTCTGCGGAGTCGCGCTGTCAAACTGAATAAGCCCGTTTGTATTGGTCAATCCATAGATTGTGATTGCTTGCGCTTGAAAAGCGGACCCCAACAGCACAGCGACGGCCAGCAATAGCGCGGGTCTCAGCTTGGCAGGCCGATGTGGACTCAAGCGTCTTTTCTGGCCTTTCACGACCAAGCTGACAATTGCGTTAAGCAAGGCAAACCGTCTTGATGGATAGCGTATCATATGTTTGTAAGCTGTTTTGTTCCTTATTACGCCTGCCACGTTTGATTGAGTTTAAGTTTTTGACATGTTATTTTCCCCTGCGGCCGGGCTGAGGAAATGGATGGCTCGCGGAGAGATCAGGATTCTCGGCGCGAGAGCGCTTCGGCTGGATGGAGCGGTTCTCAGAAAGAATTTCCGAAACGTTGGCAGCGCTGCGGTGGTCTGGGGGGAGCATACGCGTCCCGCGTGTGGTCTTCGGCGTCTCGCCGAACACGGGTTTTCGGGCGGGACGCCGGAAATCGCACGCGGGACGCGTGCCCTCCCCAGACCTATCGCCCCGTCAGTTCCTTCTGAACCAACCCGTTTGCGAGTGCATGAGAGGCACCCCGAGCCCAATGGCCTGTCTGCGGTGTCGCGGAAGGTCAAGGTCATGGACATCGGCCAAGGAATCTTCCTGGCAGACAGATTTTTTCGCTTGGGCTATTCGGAAAAGTCTTTTGGCAATTGGTATAGACAGGGACCCCGGCGCTCGCGGGAAGTGTGGGGGAACTGTTCCGCGCGTCGCCGACTGGCGCGTGAGCGTTTGACCCTTACGCGCGTTTCCAAAGTTCCGCGCAGAGCAGTCCCCAATCGAACTCTGAGCGGCTGACGCGCACGAAGCCGTTCTGTCTGAGCAAGGGCTGCGGGACGACGAGCGCGGAGGCAGGAAGTTTTGTGGCGATACGGAAGAAGCCGTACATGAGCCGGTGAATGATGAGCGCGCGAAGACGCTTTGGGCCCGCGCGCGGTATTTGAAAATCCGACACGAGCCACCATGCGCCGGGGCGCGCGGCCCTTTGCAGGCTGCTGATGACTGCTGCAAGCTGCTCGCGAGGGAAGCAATCGAGGAAGAAATGCGTCGCGACCAAATCATAGCGATTGGCCGGTGGATTCCAGGCGGGAACTTCTGCGTGAATGAATCGCACATGATCGATCGGCAGCGCCGCCCGGAGCAGGCGTTCGCGAGCAACCTCGATCATCCTGGCACTCGCATCCACGCAGGTCACCTGGACAGACGGGTTGCGCAGTAGCAACGATGCCAGGAATTTCCCGTGGCCTTCGCCGACCAGCAGAGCGTTCTCGACAAGAGGGATTTCATCCCAAAACGCGTTCCGGCACCTCTCCAGTTTTCGCCCCGCGAGCAGCGCTTCCATCAAATCGTAGTGCCTGGCCAGGCAATCGAATCGTGCCGTCGGAGCCGGCTGCAAGGCGTCCGTAACCCGCCTAAAGAGGGCCTTTCGATTCCACCAAAGACCCGCGACGACGGCTCCCAGCGCAAACGCAGCGATATCAACAGAATCCCCGACCGCCCAGGGAAACAGCGATGGCCCCAACCATTCGGAAACGATCGACCAAACCAGGAAATGCCCGAAAACTTCCCATCCTGTCGGCGGTCGGTCGTGGTTGCGCAGTTTGAGCCATCGCTGAAGCCCGAGAATGAGCGGCAGCGCGGCGGGAATGAGGAGCAAATCGTCGAAATGATTGTGAAGAAACGGCCAGGCGCAAACGGGTCTAATCAACCAGCGATTGGCGAAATAGAGGAAGCAAGCCGATAAGCAAAGCGGGTCGAGCGCGTAACGGAATGGCTTCACAGGAGGGCGGTCATTGCGAGACCCGCCCCAACCGCCAGAAGAACTTTCAGGCCGAATACGATCATGGAAGGAAAATAGAAAGTGAGACGGGTGCCGTCAACCGGTCAAATACCATTCAAGCCGGCGGGAATCCCAAGATCACGCTTCCTCAGGAATCGTTTTCCCAACCAGGACATTGGCCCGCATGAATCGGGATCGAGAGCGGAAAAAAATACAGGCCACCGCAACGAGAGCTGCGATGGCCTGCTGTTCCCCCCAGAACGATGAGAATAGTGTACCCTCTCGTCAAAAATCGCAAGGGGAATTTTTTCCGTTCGTCATCGCGTGCGCACGCCGATCGAGTTAATCGAAGCGTCCGCAGCCATTATCGGGATTTTGGTCCCGGTAGAAAAGGCTAGGGGGACGGCTCGCAAGCCCCGCCCCGCCTAGCTCGGCGGGATTGAGTGAATCTTGAGGAAGTTAGCACCCAACGGTGACGAGGTCGGCACGCCGCCAATCACCAATATTTTGTCGCCAGGGGAGGCGAGACCGTGCGCGCAGACGGTGGATTCTGCCAGTCCGACCAACTCCTCGGAGTTGGCGCATGGTTTTTTCACGAGCAGAGGTTTGAGCCCCCAGAACAGGTTCAGCGCGTGGTAGACTTGCTCGCTTCCCGAGATGGCGATCACGCTAGTCTTGGGCCGTTCGGCGGCGATCGAATGCGCCGTATGCCCCGTCGTCGTTAGCACAACGATGCAGGAAGGCTCGATTGTCCGGGCGACCACTCTGGCCGCTTCGCTCAAAGCGTGGGCGTTGCCGCGACCTTCGGCCGGGTAGGCCTTGAAGCTGATCGATGATTCGACCTCGCGGGCAATGCGGTCCATCATCTCGACGGCGCGCACCGGGTAAGCTCCGACGGCCGATTCTCCGGAGAGCATCACGGCATCGGTTCCATCGATTATCGCATTGGCCACGTCGCTGGCCTCTGCGCGGGTGGGACGCGGATCGCGGATCATGCTTTCCAGCATCTGCGTGGCCGTGATCACGGGAAGGCCTTTGCGATTGCAGCTTTCGATGATGTGCTTCTGGAGCATGGGAACCTTTTCCGTATTCAACTCCACACCGAGATCTCCCCGGGCGACCATCACACCATTGGTCTCCCGGAGAATTCCCTCCAGGTTTTCGATCGCCTGCGGTTTCTCGATCTTGGCGACAACCGGTTTGAAGACTCCCTCGGCCGCGATCAGTTCCTTCAGGCTGTGCACGTCCTCACCGCTGCGAACAAAGCTCAACGAAATCCAATCAACATCCTGCGAGAGCCCAAATTTGAGGTCTTTTTTGTCCTTCTCCGTGAGCGAAGGCAGCAGGCGAAGGTTCAATTCCGGAAAGTTAACGCCCTTGCGGCTCTTGAGCGCGCCGCCGTCAACGACGCGACAGCGCAGCACACGGCCTGAAGTTTCAAGGACCTCGAGTTGCATGAGGCCATCATCGAGCAGGACGCGCATGCCGGCCTTGGCCTCCTCCGCGGCGTGCGGATAATCGAGCGGGATCGTGACGGGCTGACCAGTAAAATCAGCCTCCGGGATCATCGCGACCACGCTACCCGGAGCCAGCGCCATTTCTCCGCCGGGCAATTGTCCCACGCGAATCTTCGGACCCTGCAAGTCTTGCAGAATCGTCACGGGAGCATCGAGTTCTCGTGAAATCTCGCGCAGATTTGCGATGGTCTGCGCGTGCTGCTCATAACTGCCATGGGAAAAATTCAGCCGCGCCACGTCCATCCCCGCTTCGACAAGTTGGCGAATGACTTCCCGTGAATTGCTGGCGGGCCCGAGGGTGGCTACGATTTTGGTGCGGCGCATAATGTTTTTGGGATTTGGGGCTGAAAAATTCCAGCCACTGGGCGGATATCCTGTCAATTGCGCTACCGCTTTTCAAGCGGCACATGTGAGAATCGCACGGCGGGCGGCTAATTCTTCGCAATCCCGCCGCAGCGAGGCTCGGCCCGAGCGTTTTTAAGGCGAGCGATGAGCAGAAGCGTTTGGCAGCGACTTCGGGATTGGCTTTGCGCCAAGCGAGGGCTAAAGCGTGAAACGTGCCTGCCCAATTTCAGCCTGCTCCAGCTTCCCAGCTGTCCGCGGTTGAGTCCTACAATATTCTGCGCGATCAACTCCAGCATGAGGACAACCTCATCACACAGCGACTCTCCTGGCTGATGGGGTCTCAGGCATTTCTCTTCACTGCGTATGCGATTGTCCTCAATGGTCCGGAGCGCGCCAAGAGTGTCCGCGTTGGGGCGTTGCAAGACGATTTGCTCGCAATTCTGCCGGCCGTCGGCTTGCTCAGCGCCGCGCTGATTTATGTCAGTATCCTGGCTGGCGCTCTTGCCATGTTTGGCATTCACCGGCTGGCGCGGGAATTTTGCGACGATGCCGCATTCCGGTTTCCACCACTTCGGGGAAGTAAACTCACGCGATACATGGGATTCGCGTCGCCACTCATTCTGCCACCGATTTTTATCATCGTCTGGCTTTTGATCTGGGGCCGCGGGTTTTCCTGCTAGTTCACGCGGAGGCCGACAAGATGACTTCCCGAGGCTGAGCGAGCCTTGGCGAAGAATTGAAGAGATGCGCTTGTTTGTCTGCTCGGTCGCGCGCGGCCGGTCGCTCCCTTCTCGAGCCACTCGCGCTATCAAAGGCAATTCGTGGATGCCTCATTGACTGGATTTTGCTCGCCGGTTTAAACTCCCGGGATGACTGCCTACGTGTGCACGCTCTTCGAGGGAACCTACCATATTGGCTTAGGCGCGCTGCTCAATTCCCTCTTTCGTAATGGGTTCCGGGGGACTCTCATCGCGGGTTATCGTGGCGCCCTGCCCCCGTGGGCGAGTCCCGCTTCGACAACGAATGGCATTACGGATTTTGCCGTTGCGGAGGGTTGCCAAATACGATTCTTACCGCTGGACACTTCTCTGCACCTCACCAGTTACAAACCGATCTTCATGCGGCGAGTGTTCGAGCAGTTTTTGCAGCCCGAGGATATTTTGTGCTACTTCGACCCGGACATTACGATTAAGTGCCGCTGGAGTTTCTTCGAGGAATGGGTGCAGAACGGGCTGGCCTTGGTCGAGGACTCCACCTTTCCCTATTTGCCGAGCGATCATCCGCTGCGCCACAAGTGGTTGGAAATGTCGGGAACGGCAGGATTGACCGCGAAACGCGCTCCGAGCCGTTATTACAACGGGGGCTTTGTGGGTGTTCCGGGAAGGCTGCAGCACGTCCTGGCGGTCTGGGAATCATTGCTCGATGCCGCAAAGGGATTCGGCTATGACACTACCCAGCTTGCCAGCACGGACCGCACGTCGCCCTGGCAGGCCGCAGACCAGGATCTGCTAAATATCGTGGTGATGACGACGGACGTTCCGCTCAGCACACTGGGACCGGAGGGAATGGACTTTCGCCCGGGCGGTTATGTGATGTCGCACGCAGTAAACTCGCCCAAGCCTTGGGCAAGGGACTACCTGAAGTTTTCGCTGCAGGGAAAACCGCCTGGCTTGGCGGATAAGGGATTCTGGGAAAACAGCGAACACCCGATCCGACTCTTTCCCGCAGCCGTCGTCCGGAGAAGGAACCTTGCGCTGAAGGCGGCGATCGCGATCGGGAGAGTATTTCACCGATCCTGAACCCCGGAGCGTTCGTCGGTGCCCGGCTCGCGGTCGAAGGGGAACTCCGCTGAGGAGAATGAAGACCACGGATGGCGCCGTTGGGTTACGCGCTCACGGCTTCGGATCGACGAAACTTGTGGTGACAGCCCGGACGTTCTGGCGATGAACGGCTTCGTAAGGCTCGAAATAGAAGATCGAACGGGCGGCGAGGTCTTCGGCAACGAAGGTTCTGAGGTCCTGTTCCGCCAATTCCTGCTCGGTGCGGCAGCGCAGAAGTTTTTCGACATACCGCCGCGTGGCGGCGATCAGCGATGGTCCGTATCCGCCGGCTTCAATTTGCTCCGGCGCGCCGTGGTTCGGCAGAATCCGTGAGATGTCCCACTCCGACATGCGCCGGAGATTTTCCAGATGGATGTCAAGCCGGGTCGGTTCGTCGACATAAGTAACGGTGTCTTCCAGCGTATCGCCCGCCAGAAGGAGGCTTCTTCCGGGAAGGACAAGCACGGTGCCGTCATGGCTATGAATGTCGGCGTGACGCAACTCGACGGGGATCTGCCCAACGCTCAAATCAAGCCGGCCCTCGTAGAGACGATTTGGCAGAACGAGCGGTTTGATTGGCGGATTGGCGCTCTCGAGGGCTTCCCTGTGGCCGGCAAGCGCGTTGAACGTGAGGGCATGGGCGATTATTTCGCAATCGGCAAAAACTTCGTTGCCCGCCACATGATCATCGTGCCAGTGGCTGAGAACAACCCGGATCGACCTGACCGCCATGGCGTGCAGGGACTCTCGAATCGTCTTCGCGTGAGCGATTGAAATGTGCGTATCGTAAACCAGGGCTTCCGGACCATCGACGATCGCATACGAACAGATGCCGAGAGAATATGCGCCATCATCCAGCCAGTTCGGGTCATCGGAGTAGGCCCGCACCCCTTCGACGCGGCCGTCGTAAAAAGCGAAAACGTTTGGAGCGGGGCAAATGACCCTCATCGTCGAACCGAGTTGCAGCATGAGGTGTCAGAGTATCTCAGGTCTGTTACGGGATTGCGATTTCTGCACGAAATCACCTTGCGGAAGGAACCGTCTTCTTCCGCTGCCCCTGCGCACGGAAGGCTCACACCGATAGACTTCGCAACGTCGCACCATTTTCGCTTTCGATTACCAAATCGCTAACGCTGATAAAAAGACTAGGCCTATCCAAGAGAACATTTGCCGTTGCGCGTCAATCACCGAACGGCAAGCATAACCTCGTCTCTAAGGGTATACTAAGGGTTGAAGCCCTCGCTGGAGCAGAGGTTTGCTTTCTGCCCAGAGTGAGGCGCCCGGTTCGCGGGACCGATCAGTGAGGATGCCTGCCTCAGGCAGCGGCGGCCGTTGGTATAGCTGGCTGCTCCTCCGCCGGCGTCCCGTAGCTCCAGAACGAATCCGGCAACGGCGAGCCGGTCCAGATAGCGCCGACATTGGGAACCTCCGATCCCTTCCAGACCACGGTTCTCCAGGCTGGATCGAAAATCATGTAGCCAGGATCGCCCATGAGCTCGATGCGATTGCCACCCGGCTCCAGCATGTAGAGAAACGAGGCCCCGCCGATGCCATGCCGGGCGGGTCCGTGTTCGATCGCGATGCCGGCTTCCTTGGCCAGTTCCGCCACATCGAAGAGGTGCTGCACGGAAATGTAGTGGAAGCAGACATGGTGGAGCCGCCCGCGCATATCCGTCGGCTCCGGCACGATCGCGATATCGTGCGAAAGGTTGGTCACGCTCATGAAACTCGCCACGACCGATCCGTCGTCGTCACTGACGACCCGCTCACGTTCTCGGAAGCCGAGAATATCGACCATGAAGTCGCGAACCGCGCCGGAGTTGGCTGTCAGTAAGTTGACGTGGTCAATGCGGCGGACTGGCACTCCAGTCCAGGGGCGCCGCGTCGGACGATTGCGCAAGGGCGTCTCCTTTCCAGCTGACGCGGTGACGTAGTCGACGTCCCAGAGCAGCTCCATGTGGTGGCCCTCCGGGGTGTCAAACCGGTAGGCGCGGCCATGTCCTACGTCGCCATTGATCCAGCCTCGTCCGAGGCCGGTTGCCTCGATGGCTGCAACGCGCCGTTGCAAGGCCTGCGGGCTTCGGGTGCGCCACGCGACATGTCCCAGCCCGGGGCGAGGCGCCGCGGTCAGCTTCAGCGAATGATGATATTGCTCCTCATAGCCGCGGAGATAGACCGACCGGGCCCGGCGCTCGGTTTCCTCCACGCCCAGCAAGTCCTTGAAGAAACTCAGAGTGCCCTCGAGGTCGGGCGTCAGTAGTTCGACATGGGCCAGCTGGGCAACGTCGAAGATCGGTTCATTCATGTTTAGCGGCGACATATCATTTGTCCTTCTCCTGGCGTTTTAAACTCAGGTTCTTGATGTTTTCGGCTCTTCTCTTCCTTTTTGATCACAGGCCTCGGACTGCAATAACGAGATCAGTTTCCTATGTACACAGGGATTGGGCCGCCCGAGTTTCAGAAATTCGAAGAAATTCGGGATAAGCCCCAACCTCGAACGACTTCTTGGGCCCTGTCGGCGGTAGGTTTGGCTTCAAATTTAGACTGAACGTGGTACCTAGCGCCGTGAGGACTGAAAGTTGAAGGAGAACCAGATCTCGGTCGGAGCCGATCAATACCGATTTCATACGACTCGGTGGAGCGTGGTGTTGCTCTCCGCCCAGAGCCAGGCACCGGGTTTCCAAGCGGCGCTCAGCGAGCTTTACAAGATCTACTGGTATCCGCTCTATGCGTACGTGCGCCGCCGCGGTCACGCCCCGGAAGAGTCTCAGGATCTGACCCAGGGGTTTTTCCTGCATTTGCTCGAGCACAAGACGCTGGGACGCGCGGATCCGCTGAAGGGCAAGTTTCGGTCGTTTTTGCTCGGGTCGTTGCAAAACTATCTTTCGACCGAGGCAGAGCGGGCTCGCTGCCAGAAACGAGGCGGCGGAGTGGAGTTCATCCCTCTGGATTTACAGAATGCGGAGAACCGATACCGGCTCGAACCGATTGACGCGTTGACTCCTGAAAAGATATTTGCCGCCCGCTGGGCCGTCGCGCTGCTGGGGGAAGCAATGAAGCGCTTACGCCAGGAATACGCGACGCCACAAAAGGCGGCGACGCTGGAGGTGCTCAAGGCCTTTTTAGATGTTGAAAATAGCAAAGCCCCGCCCTCGTACGAAGAAGCGGCGGCAACGCTGCAGGTCAGTGTGGGGGCGGTAAAGACGTTGATCCATCGCTTGCGCAAGCAGTATGCGCTGCTGGTGCGCGAGGAGGTTGAACGAACGGTCTCAGACCCCGGCGACGTCGACGCCGAGATTCATGAACTTTGCGAAGCTTTGGTGGTTGCCGAAGGACGAATCGTGCCATGAATACGAAGTCCCAAACAGAGAGACAGGAGGACTCGATGGCTCGAGAAATACGGGCCTGTATCGTCTGCGGTGCAAATTTCTCCGCCACAAGAGAAAGTGAATTTTGCCCGGTTTGCATGCTGCGAAGGGCTCTCGCCGGCGGAGTTGAGTCCGGTGAGTCTTTTCCTGAGGATGCTGGCCAATTCGACTTCGAAGGATGCAGCGCAACGCTTAGAGCATTACGAGTTGGTGACGGACGAGGACGGCCAACCGCTGGAATTGGGTCGGGGTGCGATGGGTGTCACTTACAAGGCGTTTGACGTCGATTTACGTTGCCCGGTGACCTTGAAAGTCATCAGCGAAAAGTATCTCGGTGACGAGGCGGCGCGGCTTCGTTTCTTGCGGGAAGCGCGTGCGGCCGCGAGCGTGCGTCATCCCAACGTCGCCTCGGTCTTCCACCTTGGGAGGAGGGGACAGGATTACTTCTACGCGATGGAGTTTGTGGAAGGGGAAACTCTCGACAGCCTCGTCAAGCGCTCAGGACCGCTTGAAGTAAAGCTCGCTCTGGAAATTACGATGCAAGTCGCAGCCGGTTTGGCTGCGGTGCACAAGAAAAAGCTCGTTCACCGGGACATCAAGCCAAGCAATATCATGGTGAGCTTTGAGGAGGAGGGCGCTGTGATAGCCAAGATCATCGATCTTGGCTTGGCCAAGGCGGTCGATGAAGCCGGTGCTCAAACCACGATCTCGGCGACCGGGGCCTTTGCCGGAACACCGGAGTTCGCCAGTCCCGAACAAATTGCAGGAGGAGAGGTGGATATCCGTTCGGATCTCTACTCGCTGGGTGTTTCGCTCTGGCAGATGCTGACTGGTCAGGTGCCCTTTCGGGGTAGCGCGGCCGGAGTGATGTCTCAACATCAGCACGCTGCATTGCCGCTCGAGAAACTCCAAGGCATTCCGCAACCGGTTATCAGTCTCATCGAAGTGCTCCTCGATAAAGATCCCGGCAGCCGTTTTCAGACACCGGCCGAACTTCTGAAGGCATTGCCGACGATAACGGACGCTATCGATGAAGGCCGCACAATCACTTATCAGAGCTTGGGGCAGATGGGAGATGGACGTTCCCACTCCGCAACTCGCAAGCCCTCAACAAGAGAGGGACCGGAGAACATTTCAATAGCCAGATTGCCCGTAACCGGAAGCGATCTTTTCGGTCGAGAGGAAGATATCACTTTCCTGAATGAGGCATGGGCAAACCCAGATGTGAATCTCGTTACGATCGTTGCCTGGGCTGGTGTCGGAAAGTCCACGCTTGATCAACCATTGGCTTCGAGGGATGGCTGCTCGAACATTATCGTTCTGCTGAGCTCGTCTATGGCTGGTCCTTCTACCGGCAGGGCACTAGCGGAGGCACTTCCTCCGCAGATGAATTTCTTGACGCTGCTCTCACTTGGTTTGGAGATCCCGATCCCGGATTGGGACGGCGTGGGAGAAAGGCGAAAGGTTGGCGAAACTGATCGTCGCATCGTCGAACCCTGCTGGTTCTGGACGGCTTGGAGCCGCTCCAAAACCCGCCTGGTTCGCAAGAAGGACGGCTCCGCGATCCTTCCCTCCAGGCGCTTTTGAAGGAGCTGGCCGCTTCCAATACGGGGCTTTGTGTGGTTACCACAAGGCTGCCGGTCGCCGATATAGCGGATCACGAGCGGACCTCAGCCCCGCGTCGCGACCTGGAACACCTCTCCAGCGATGCCGGCGCAAAGCTGCTCCGAGCGCTGGGCGCTAGAGGCGATCAAGCCGAGCTTCGAAGTGCCAGCGACGAGTTCGGTGGCCACTGTCTTGCGCTCACGCTGTTGGGCAGTTATTTGACAGATGCGTACGATGGCGATATCCGTTGTCGCAGGGAAGTGTCAGAACATCTTTCTCATGACGCACGACAGGGAGTTCATGCACAAAAAGTCATGGAGTCTTATCAGACTTGGTTTGGAGAGGGCCCCGAACTATCGGTTCTTCGTATGCTCGGTCTGTTTGATCGACCGGCTGAAGAGAAGGTGCTGCAGACTCTGCTGAGTCCACCGGCTATCCCAGGTCTTACAGAGTCATTAACTAACTTGAGCCCGAGCGAGTGGCGAGCGATTCTTGCCAGACTAAGAAGAGCGAGACTTCTCGCGAGGGAGGATCCGCACGATCGCGGGCAACTCGACGCTCATCCTCTCGTTCGCGAATACTTTGGCGGACAGCTGCGGGGTGAACGGACGGCCGCTTGGAAAGAGGGTAACAGGCGGCTGTATGATCATTATCGAACGCTTGCGCGCCGGTTGCCCGAGAATTTTGGCGAGATGGAACCGCTTTTTCTGGCGGTAATTTGCGCGTGCAATGCTGGACTATTTCGAGAAGCGCTTCACGATGTCTACATCCCGCGGATTCAGCGAGGCAATGAGTGCTTCGCCGTTAATGTCCTCGGAGCTCGAGGGGCCTTGCTCTCGACTCTAATTCATTTTTTCGAACACGACCATTGGGGATCACCTACCGAAGCGGGCGTCAAGGAACAGCGTCTCACGTCAGAAGATCAGCTGTTCATCCTAATGCAAGCGGGGTTACACCTGTCGGTTACGCGAGGATTCGCAGCACCGGAAGCACGAATATGTTACGAACGCGCGGAGTCTTTGTGCCATTCCCTTGATCGTCCGCTCGTCCTGTATTCCGCCCAGATAAGTCAGTGGCGTTATTCTCTTTGGACTGATAAACTGACGGCAACGCTGCACATTGCCAAACGAGCTTACTCATTAGCACAGGAGCAGGATGACCCTGCGCTGATGATGGGAGCCAACCGATGCTTGGTATGCCCGCTCTACTTTTTGGGCGATTTCGGGGCCGCCCGTGAACACGCCGTGCGCGGAGTCGAGATCTGGCGTGCGGGAAGGCTAGAGTCTCCCATTGAGGAGAGCAAAGCGCCCGCGGTCACTTGCCTCTGCTTTAAGGCCCTTTGCCATTGGCATTTTGGAGAGATTGTCTCGAGCCAAGCATCTATGGCAGATGCGGTCTCACTAGCTAAAGAGCTGAACTATACATACGCAATAGCCATTGCACTAACTTTCACGGCGCACCTCGCCCACTTTGAAGGTGATTGCGCTAAAGTAGAGCGGTTGGCATCGGAATTGATTGAACACTCGACGCGCCAAAATTTTGTGCTGTGGCTGGCTATCGGAACCGTTCTTCACGGTTGGGCTCGTAGCGTTGCCGGTGACACAGCTGAAGGACTCTCTCGGATCAACAATGGATTAAGAGACTATCGCGCAACCGGAGCGATGCTGAATATGCCTTTCTGGCTCGCGCTACGGGCCGAAGCTCTGCACCTGGCAGATCGCACTCACGAAGCTCTTGAGTCTATCGATGAAGCAGAAACACTGGTCGAAAGATCCGAAGAGCGCTGGTGCTGTGCCGAACTGCACCGACTCCGCGCGTGTGTTTTTAGCGGCCATTGGTGCTGACGAACCGCAAATTGAGACTTCGTTCCGTGCAGCCATCAGCATCGCCAAGCAACAGAAGTCGGTTTCACTAGAAAAACGCGCAGAAGCAACCTACGCAGAATACCGCCGCCAAAAAGGGAGCGGGTTGGCAGGGCACGGATTGCGATTACCGCTGAGCTGACTCATGAACTTTGCGAAACTCGAGAAATACGGACTTGTGTCCCCAGCGGTTCGAATTTGCTCCACCACTGGAGAGAACGAGTTTTGGCCCGCTGCGTTAAGAAGACGCTGCCCCATCCATTGACCCTCAGGCCGTCTGGCACTTTCTATTTAATGTGCGGAAGGACAAAATTGAATCCTTGCGCAAAATGGGCTCCTTGAGCCGCACACCGCCCTTTTTCCAAGAATCCGCGGCAAGGTTAAGCCTTTCGCCATCAGCAACGGCTACGCTCTCCAAGTCGAAGCGGTGAGGAGAACCAGTACTTTGCGGTGATCTCTGGCGCCTTCGATGCGAGAATCGCTTTTCCCTGCGAGATCCGCGATGGTGCGCGGTGATTTCCGTGCGACTCATGTCCTGAAACGCCCGCTCCCTTCGTCGTAATAGTGAAAATCAAAACCCAAAGAAAATTTATGCCAACAGACGTAAACACCATCCGACTCCACCGAGTGCTTCGGGCGACGCCGGAGAGAATTTATCGGGCGTTCCTTGATGCGGACGCGATGACCAAGTGGCTTCCGCCGAATGGATTCACGTGCAAGGTTCATCATCTGGACGCCAAAGTCGGCGGAACCTACAAGATGTCGTTCACCAATTTCACCACCGGCAAGAGCCACTCTTTCGGCGGAACCTATCTCGAACTGACGCCCCACGAGCGCATCCGCTACACGGACAAATTCGACGATCCGAACCTGCCCGGAGAAATGCAAACGACGATTGCGTTGAAACAGGTATTCTGCGGAACCGAATTGAACATCACGCAAGAAGGGGTGCCCGCGGTCATCCCAGCGGAGGCTTGCTATCTCGGCTGGCAGGAATCGCTGACGCTGTTGGCGAAACTTGTCGAGGCTGAAATTCCCGACCAGCCGTGAAACAATCTGTGGAATAACCATTCCAAGCGGAGCATGAACATTCCCTTTACCGGCGGCTGCGAGTGCGGAGCGATTCGTTACGAATGCTCGGCTGAACCGATCATGATGTTCAAGTGCCACTGCCGTGACTGCCAGAAAGTGACCGGCGGCGGATTCGTCGCCGGGCTGCTGGTGCCGGAGTCGGCGTTCCGTCTGACCAAGGGGCAACTGCGCTTTCATTTCACACCAAGCATGGCGGGCGGCAAACACAAGCGTGGCTTCTGTGCTGAATGCGGCTCGCGAATTACCGGCGGGCAATCCGATGAGCGGCCCACCGGATTCGTCGGAGTTACTGCGGGCAGCTTGGACGATCCAAGCGGGTTTCGTCCGCAAATGGATTTTTTCGTTTCAGACGCACAGCCGTGGGACCAAATGGACCCGGCAATTCCGAAATACGAACTTTATCCGCCGCCAGAGAACACGTAAGCCAGTTCAGCCGAAGCGCAAACGATGGAGGGAAAGAGTTGCGCTGGCCATGGGGCCTCATACTTCCACGCACTGGTGTCGATGAAGATGTTCCGCGACGCGAGTTCGCCGAGACGCTTGCGGAGCGGTGCGAGCGTCGGCATGTCGTTGAAAATCCTGCCCGTGGGGGCAGGCAGCATTGGGTCATCCTGTCGGGAAAAATGAGGGCTTGCACGGCGACATAGGCCATATACCGTATATATATACGGTATGAACCTGACGTCGCGCCAACGGGAAATTATTGAGTTCGTCCGTGGATTTTTGGCACGGCGGGGAAGTTCGCCCACATGCAGCGAGATTCAGAAGCATTTCGGATTCGCCTCGCCTGCCACGGTGTCGGCTCATCTTGACCTGCTTGAAAAGAAGGGTGCAATCCAGCGGGAGCCTAGGAGAGCGCGCAATATCGTTCTAACGGGCCGGAAGGCGCGTCTTATCGACATCCCCATTCTTGGAACGATTCCCGCTGGTCGTCCGTCCGACCAGCAACAGGAATCCGACCGCTGCATTTCCATTGATCCTGATTCCATCCATCTTCCGCGAAATGCCCGGACGTTTGCTCTCCAGGTGCGGGGTGACTCGATGAAAGACGCCGCCATTGTGGAAGGCGATGTGGTAATCATGGAGTTTTGCGAGCCGCGAAGTGGCGACATCGTGGCGGCACTGATTGACGGCGAAACCACGCTCAAGCGGTACCTCGTCCAACGCGGCAAGCCCTTTCTGCGGGCTGAAAACCCGAAATATCCCGACCTGATTCCGGCCCAGGAATTGGTCATTCAGGGCGTGTTCCGCGCTCTGATTCGCACGGACAAACGAAGGGTATGAGGACGATGGCCCATGATCGTCCACCTCGATGCTGACGCCTTCTTCGCGAGCGTCGAACAAGCCGCCGACCCGAAACTGCGCCGACGACCTGTGGCAGTGGGCGGAACAGCGCGGGGCGTCGTCACATCCGCCAGCTACGAAGCTCGCAAGCTCGGCATCTACTCGCACAATGCCAACGGCCAGAGCGCGGAAGATTTGTCCGCGCCTGGTCGTGGTTCCGGGCGATTTTGAAAAATATGAACGGTTCAGCCGCTTCATGTTTAGCTACGCCTACGACTTCACGCCCACCGTCGAAGTCGCCTCGATAGACGAAGGCTATTTCGATCTGCGCGGCAATCGGAAACGCTCCGCTCGAGAAATCGCGGAAGTTATCCGCAAGGTCATCGGCCAAAGCCTGAAAATCTCAGTTTCCGAGGGTATCGCGACGAACAAGCTGGTTAGCGCCGTGGCTTCAAAACTGAAAAAACCATCTTGCTTTCTGGAGGTCGCCTCAGGCGGTGAGCGAGATTTCCTTTGTCCGCTGGGAACCAAGTGGCTCCCAGGTGTAGGGCCTCAAATGTCAAAGACCCTCAATCAGGCGGGGCTTGTCCGGATCGGCCAACTCGCGGAGGTCCGGCCGGAGCAGCTTTCCCTTTTCGTCGGAAGGGCTGCGCGGCAATTGTGGGAATTCGCTCACGGGATTGACGAGCGTCCTGTCGTCTCGGAGGCGCCCGCCGCTAAATCCTACAGCGAGCAGGAGACGTTCGAGCAAGATGTCACCGATGAAGACTGGATTCTCGCCAAGCTGCGCAGCATTGCCGACCGGCTCCTCGGCAAGGTCCGTGGCGACGGAAAGGCGATACGCACCGTCGAGGTTCGCGTCCGTTACAACGACTTCGACGAATGCCGGCGAAGCGAAAGCCTCAATGAGCCGACCGATTTGGAGAGCGAAGTCTATCCAATTCTGTATCGGCTGTTGAAAAAGGCGTGGGAGCGGCGTGTCAGCCTGCGGCTCGTCTCGATAAAGGTTAGCGGCGTCTATGATGCTGTGTTTCAAGCCGGCCTGCCACTCGTGAATGCCGGGGTAGACACCGCTCAACAACGTCGCGCGGCAGTGGTCGTTGACCGGCTTCGGGCGCGATACGGCGCGGGCGCCGTCATGCGCGGGCATGATTTGTTTTTGCAGCGCTACGGCGAGGCTGCAAAGCCGCCGCCTGCCGCCGTCGTCCACAAGAAGGGGAAGGTCGAATGGGCAGCGCTCAATTGTCGTAGCGGATACAGTTTTCTCGATTCCCTGCTCATGCCTGAGCATGTGGTTCGCCTCGCGGTTGAGCGAGGGTGCCAGGCGGTTTCTCTTACTGACCCAAACCTGCACGGTGCGGTCGAATTTTTCATCGCTGCAAAGGATGCCGGGATAAAGGCCGTGATCGGGGCGGAAATCACGGTTGGCAACGTGTCCCATTGCGCCTACGTCCGCGACCGCACCGGCTACGTCAATCTGTGCGCGCTAATGTCCCTTCCGTCGATCCGTAGGGAAGACTTTCAGGGCCGCCGCGAGGGCCTGATTCTTCGTCCGACGGGCTTTCTTCCCCAGGTCCGCTATGGCGCTCCACGCGACAAGCCGATGTTCGATGTCTTGCAAGCGATCCGCACATTATCTCTCGCTGACGAGCATAACCCCGCCAAGCGGACCGGCATATTTCATTTTCCTAACGGCCATGACCTCGCGGGCTCTTATGCCGGGGCCGCTCGCGATTCGTTGGAAATATCCGAACAATGCGATTTCGAATTTCAATTGGGTGGCCTGCGATTCCCACGCTATCAGCCCAAGGATGGCAGCACGGCCCGGAGTTTCCTGCATCGTTTGACCATCGAAGGAGCGCACCGCCGATATGCCAGGACCGGTCCGATCCCAGCACGGATCCTGGGCCAAATCGAAGAGGAACTGCGCATCATCGCGGAGGTGGGCTACGAGGAGTATTTCCTGCTCGTGTGGGATATTCTCGAAGATTGCAAGCTTCGCGGCATCGAATGGATCACGCGAGGAAGCGCCGCGGATAGCCTTGTTTGCTATTGCCTCGGCATCTCCGACGTTTGCCCAATCCGATTCGAGCTTTATTTCAGGCGGTTTCTGAACCGTGACCGCATGGTCCTGAACAAACTGCCGGACATCGACATCGATTTCGCGGTGGACCGAAAAGATGACGTGGTTGACCTCATTTTCGCCAAGTACGGCGAGCACGCCGCCATTGTCGGTGGTTTCAACACGTTCCGTGGGCGCTCGGCGTTTGCGGACATTGCAAAGGTGATGGGGGTCAGTGAATTCCAGGTGCGCCGCATGACGGAAGGGATTCCCTGGACGGACGCCTCGCACGTCGAAGAGGCCGTGGCGTATAGCCAGGAATGCCGCGACGGGACCTTCGAAGAAGATCCATACAAAACGGCTCTGCGCTTGGCTCATCGGCTCGATGGGTTTCCCCGCCATCCGAAAATGCATCCCTGCGGGGTGGTTCTCTCACGGCTGCCGGTGATGCACCTTTCGCCGATGTTCACATCCGCCAAGGGCTACCCGACGACGCATTTCGACATGGAGCAGGTCGAGGCTATCGGCCTCGTCAAGATCGACATCCTTGCCCAAGCCGGGCTCGCCGTGATGCGGGACACAAAGGAGCTGCTGCGCAAGCGCGGCGTCACCGTCGATTTGAAGGCGCTCGAACCCTGGGAGGACAAGGAGGTCTGGAGGATGATCGCCTCAGGCAATGCCCGTGGCGTCCATCACATTGAATCGCCGGCCATGTGCACGCTGGAACGCATGGTCAACGTGAACAACATCGACGATCTGATCGCGATTGTTTCGGTGATTCGCCCTGGCGCGGCAAACTCCATGCGCAAGGAGAGCTTTGCGAACCGAGCGCAAGGGATCGAGCCGGTCGAGTATGCGCATCCCTCATTGGAGCCCGTTTTGCGGTCGACCTACGGCGTCATCGCCTACGAAGAGCACATTCTACAAATCTGCGAGGCCTTCGCTGGCCTGACCGCCGGACGCGCGGATTTCCTTCGGCGCGCGCTCGTCAAGATTCAGCCCGAAAAAGCCCAGGCGATGCTGGGAGAGTTCGTTTCGGCTGCAAAGAAGCGCGGCCGCACGGACGCCGAAATTGTGGCCGTTTGGAAGCTGCTCATCGGATTCATGGGTTACGCGTTCTGCCGGGCACACTCCACGGCCTATGGCGTGGAAGCGTACGAGGCGGCGCATCTGAAACGATATTACCCGGCGGAGTTTCTCTCTTGTGTGCTCACGCACGGAAAGGGGTTTTATTCACGCCTTGTTTACAGCCTGGAATGCCGGCGACTCGGGATTGGCTTTCTATCCCCCGATGTCAATTTGTCCTCAGATGCGTATTTTCCCGAACGAGGGTTCATCCGCGTTCCATTATGCCAGGTAAGCGGGCATCAGCGCTGCCACCCTGGAACGCTGGCGAGCCGGAAAGCCATTTGCGTCACTGCGGGATTTCTATCTGCGCGTGCGTCCATCGACAGACGAAATGAACAATCTCATCCGCGTCGGCGCGTTTGACTCTTTCGGAGAGTCTCGCACGACACAGTTTTGGGAGTTTCGCGAATTGGCGCAATGGCCACACGTGGCGGGCCAAGGATTGCTGCTGGGCGGGGAGAAGCCCGTCCTTCCCCTTGTTCCGTTGTCGGAGCCTGATCGCACGGAACTGCTCAAAGCTGAAACCGAACTGCTGGGTTTTGCGGTTTCGGGACACCCGCTCGATCTGTATTCGGATATCCAGTGGAACACCTATTGTCCAATTGCCGACGTCCGAAACTATCCCACAAGACGCGTCACGGTCGCAGGGATGATCGTCGAAGACAGGCTGCATCATCAGATGGATGGTCGAATCATGAAGTTCATTTCTATTTGTGATTACTCCGGCATCCTGGAATGCGAGCTTTTCGCAAGCGCGTATCGGAGATTCGGCGTTGAAACGATCCGCCATCCCGTAGTCGAAGTCAGCGGCAAGGTTAAGCCTTTCGCCAACAGCAACGGCTACACCCTCCAAGTCGAAGCGGTGAGGAGAGCCAGGACTTTGCGCTGATCTCTGGCGCCTTCGATGCGAGGATCGCTTCTCCCTGCGAGATCCGCGATTGTGCGCGCTGATTCCCGTGCGACTCATGCGTTGTTCATGAACGACATCCCTGAAGAAGAGGAAGTTGCAACGACAGACATCCTGATGCGGGGAGGGAGACGACTGGCCGGAAGGCTACAGCGACGGCTCCGATGCTCCGATGAAGGTCATGCGTGAAATCCTGTTCGACAGTGAGACCTGGGACCGACCTATCGATTTTTTAGTTCCCGCCAAGGCGCGCCTTGTGGCTTCCTTCCTACCTCTTACCTGCCTGGCAAGGGACTCTCCCTTATTCTGGTGCCCATATTTCCACGAGCTTGGAGTCGATGATTTTGCGATCACGCGTCAGGACGGGTAAACCATGTGCTCTGGCTGTTGCAACGATCGCCCGATCGGCCGGGTCACGATGAAACGTGTCCGGTAGCTCCGCCAGTTCGATCGCCACTGAAACCGACACCGCGAGAATTCGGACTGAAGCGGGTCTCGCAGCAATCGAAAGCCATCGATCCAGCGGACGATCCAGCGTCAGCCGTTTGATGCTGGTCAGCGTCGCAATCTCCCACAAGCTGAAGTCTGAGATGAAAGGTCGATTCTCGAAATCGAGCGCATCGAGGGCGTTCAACTCAGCCCAAGTGAGCTTCGTCTGATCTCCCAAATACCAGATCCAGATGTGCGTATCGAACAGCGGAGGTCGCACAGCGGATCACTTATACGCCTCGATTTCGTCATCGCTCACCGCGGGTTCGAATGGATCGATATAGGATTTCACAGAGCCGGCGAGTTTCTCCCGGATTTCCTTTATAGGGCTGGCCGTCGAGGCCCCGACGAGCTTTGCGACCACCTTTCCGTGCTTTGTGATGACTACAGGTTCGCCCCCCTCATGAACCTGGTCGATCAGGCTGAGGCACTTCGCCTTAAATTCCGTCGCATTGAGCTCCATAGAGAACCGGTTACTCTGACTGGTCAGAATGGCCAAGATCAAAAACTGCGTTGGGATTAGAAATGCTACTGTCGTGCTGAACGCTCTGATGCAAGTAGCGTAGGACCAAACGAATCTCGGGTGCGGCGGTGTGGGTGGTGGCGGTCGACAGCGCGGCGGACGGGCAGGCTGCGCTGTTCAGGGAGTGGATGCTCACCTGGCCGGAACCTCAATTGCCGATGGCCTCGATATAAGTATAACTCGTTGCAGGTCATTTGCTTGTGCTCAAAGCGCATAAGCTCCCGCGCTCTGAGCCGGAACCTCGGTCGCCGACGGTGCTGCCGGGATTGATCGAGTTAATTCAATAAGCTTTTCATCGCTTTATCCTTTAGCATGTTCTTCCTCAGGCTGCTCCCTGGGTGATCCTTTCCAAGAAACAAGTAAAATTCGCAACACCGCTTGAACAACTGCTCGCGCTGACAGTCCTGGCGTTCGTCGGTTCCTTTACCCGGGACCCAGTAACATGATTGCCACGGTGATCGGCGAATCACTGTTTTCGCGCCGCGCTGCTGCATGTATTTGGCGTGCCATTCCGGTTTGCGAGCATGCTGACCGCCGGAGCCCTCGGAGTCGCGGCTCTGTTGCTCACCTTTCCCTTCATTGCCGCATTGCTCAAGTGGGCGGCATTGCCTATCCGCTTTTCATTTCATGGCAGCTCGCGCGCCCGCAAGTGACAGGCGAGGAGACCAATCGTCCTGCCATGAAACCGCTTTCCTTCTGGCAGTCTGCTGCGTTTCAATACGCCAATCCGAAGGCATGGATGCCCGTTGCGGCCACCGCCGGATTGTTCATGACGAGCAATGCGACGTTTGCCAGCATTGCAATTATGGCGATCGTCTTTTCGATCGCGGCCATGGGAAGTGTCTTATGACCTGGGCTTGGGTAGGCACCCCCCTGCGAACTGGCTCGGGGTGGACTCGCGATTGCGAGTCTTTAGCATTGCAATGGGCGCGCTTCTCGCCCCTACCGCACTATAACTGGCCACGCTGTGAAGGTGATCGCGCGACGAGGAGCCTGTTCAGATCTTGCGCAATTGCCGGAAGGGAATCCAGGACAACGAAAAGGCCTTGCTTATTCGTAGTCAAGCCGTCCAAATCAGCCGGACTTCTCAAAATAGCTGGATTTGAACATGCATGTGATTTTGGTGCTGAGCGAACCGCAGACGAGTTTCGCGATGTTTATGCAGCCGCAGGCTTCCGTCTCAGCCGGCTCATATTCGCAGGCGGACTTTCGATCATAGAGGGCGTTCCGGTGTAGTGGTCTTCATACCTCTCGAGGAACCGGCGTTCTCAATCTGGTAGAGCCTCCCGAAACCCGGCCCTCCCGGTTCATGCAAAAGGGCGCGCTGGGCAGCTTAGGATTTGTTGTGCACATAGCCACTAATGTGATATTAGGCGACTATAAGGCATTGAAGTACAGCGCTGTAATTTGATTTATGCGCATCTCAGTAGTAATTTCCGGGATTGGAACTTTATGACTCTTTCCGCAGTCTTGTATGCTATTGGATACACAGCCGCAGTTTTATTTGGCTGTTATATCGTGTATAAGTTGGTGGTTCGCCACTGGAGGCAAGAGGGCGACACCCTGGAAGTCTACAAACTGCCATGTATAGCGCTATCGATTTCAAGAAAACAATCTTGCTGTACTCGAGAAGAATTTCAGAAGATCGTTAGGGAAACAATTAACAAAGACGAGATAGTGAAATCCGTATCTCCTTTAGGCAATTCAATGTTCATAATTGAAATAGATATTAGGGACTTTAACAAGTTTGAGAGTGAATACGGAAGCGTGATCAACATAGTAAGGCATTTCATGAATCTTCGCATTCCAAACCCGCCACTTCCAAAGCTTCAGGGCGAGACCCCGGGAAGGTGAGCAGCTGGAGTTCCGCTAAAAAAAGAGCAGAACATGAAGAGAACTCGATTTAGCGAGACAGAGCGAGACCTCGACCATATGAAGGCTGGTTCCGGAATCGTCCGCCCGTCAGCCAGTGATCTTAGCAATCATCTGGCGTGCCATCATCTGACATCGCTGGATCTTGCGGTCTCGCTCGGGGCGCGATCTGCCCCGACGTGGCATTCCCCTGACGCCCCGGTGCTTCAGGAGCGCGGGATGGCGCATGAAAACGCCTATCTCGCGCACCTGAAAGTCCACGGGGTGTCCATTCTCAATCTGCGACACTTCGATGACTTTGAGAGAGAGAGCGATAGCGGAAACGCGCGCTGGGATGGAGAGTGGCGCGAATCAACGAGGTCTGGGATGCGGCGTGACCTCGAACGACTGCTGGAGGCGAGCTATCGGACGGTGGTCGGTCGGGACCTGCGCACCCGATGCGGGCGGAGATCTCTACGACGCGCTGGCGGCGCTGCTGATGCACGGTAACGAGGCCGATCCGGTGTTCAGCGACGCCAACCGCACCGCGCAAGGTCTTTGGGGTCTGACCTGGGATGAATTCATCCGTCTGCCGTCGCGGCTCTCGGCCGAGCCGCTGATCCAGGCCGAGCGCGACGGGCTGCTAGCGCGCGTGCGCGCGCATGGCTTCATCGACGACTACCAGGGCGTGCGGATCGCGAAGGACGGCACGCGCTTCCGCATCTCGAGCGCGATGGTGTGGACGGTGGTAGTCGAGGGGCGACGCATGGGCAGGCGGCGCTATTCCGGGAGTGGGCGCCGGCCTGAGCCCGGACCTCGGTTCTCGACGGTAATTGTGATCAATTATAACCAGTTGCAGAGAAGTTACTTGCGATCAAAGCAG
>CAVSXN010000004.1:0-55991 GCA_963731945.1 uncultured Verrucomicrobiae bacterium
AGAGCCCGACGCAGTCGGGATAATCCCATACCTGGCATGCGGAATCAGGCGTTCATTCGCCGGCGGGTGCACGCCGGGACGCATGCACTCCTCGCCGCCGGAAAAATGCTCCCTTGTTGAAGGGATAGAACTTGATAAGCCAAAGGTAAGCTCTGACGATAGCCTTCCTTGACGATAGCCTTCCTATGCCCCTAATCGAGATAGCGCCGAACAAGTTCATCAACACAGATCACGTCGTAACGGTCACCTACGAACCAGCCAAGACTGGCACCAAAGAAGCGAGCGACGGCAGCGATTATAATCTGCCAAAAAAGGTGAAGGCGGCTACTCCGAGCTCCATCAAGGTCATCCTCTCCAACGGCGAAAAGATCGAGCGAAAGGGTCAGGAAGCGAATCTCCTTCTTTCAGCATTGACCGGCGACAAGGAGTAAAACCTCGTGCCCTCTCTCGCGGTTGAGCGGAAGCACGGCCGGCGAGGTCAGATCTTCCGTCACCACAAAGGCATTTTGCTCTTGAGCCCGAAGCGGTATGAAACTCTTCTCCGCAGATGGCACTGAGAGCGGTTCTGATAGATCTGGACGACACGCTGATCGTGGACGAAGCGGTGTCGCGTGAGGCGTTTCAAGCTGTGGCTCGCTACGCTCGGGATCGGCACGGAGCGGAAGTAGAACGCTTTGCCCGCGACGCAGCCGAGGAAGCCAGGACTCTGTGGCAGGCGGGGCCCTGTCAGGCGTTCTGCCGCGATCTCGGAATCAGCGCTTTTGAGTGCCTATGGGGACAGTTCGAAGGGGAGGGAGAACTCGCTCAGCTCAGGAAGTGGGCGTTGAGTTTCCGCGAGCAGGCCTTTGACCACGCGTTGCGCCAGCAGATGATTGAAAGCGCCGAAGGTTCGCGCGATCTGGCTGAGGCTTTCAGCAGGGAGAGACGGTTGTTGCAGCGCCTCATGCCAGACGCCCGCGAAACGTTGACGCGACTTTCGGCACGCTACGCGCTTGGGATGTTGACCAATGGCGCGCCGGACTTGCAACGCGAGAAGATTGCGACAAGCGGTCTCGAGAGTCTTTTCAAGGAAGTGGTCATTTCCGGCGTGTACGGCATTGGGAAACCGCGTCCGGAGATCTTTCTCCACCTTACTGATCGCCTCGGAGTTGCTCCGGGCGAGGCGGTCATGGTGGGAAACAGCTTGGAAAGGGACATCGCCGGGGCACGAAATGCTGGCATCAGGTCCATCTGGCTAAAGGTGGCGGGATCGGAAGAACCTGCGGCCGCCAAACCAGATTTCACGATCGCGGGGCTTATGGAATTGCCGGCGCTTCTTGAACAGATCAGCACCTGAATTGGCCGTCTGCCGGTTGAGAATTTTGATTTGTCGCAGGCATCGCCGCTTCTCTCGGTTTCGGATCCGGATCATCAAGAAGAGATATCGACGTCACCGACTGGACACTTGTCCAGCTATGGTTTGGCAACATCGATTCTTCGTTTACCAGAGCAAAAGACCAAAGGCACCCGGACCCGCAGAGGGAACTCCGCTTATTGTTGCTCGGATAGACGAGGCCGGAGCCCTTCCACTCGCAAGAACCAACCGGCCTTCAGCTTATTCCGAAGCCTCTGACGCGCGATACAGTGACCCCAGATATCGACGTTTCCTTTTCGAAAGATTGAGAGGAAACTATCAGAGCGTTGATCTCGTTCATTCACCCTCGTAACCTTCGGGAAATGGAACGAAGCACACGGCAGAAGCGAGCCATCGAGGCCGTGCTGGAGAATCATACCAATCCCCTGACCGCTCCGGAGATCCAGCGCCTTGCGATCAAGGAAGCGCCAACCCTCGGAATCGCAACGGTTTATCGTTCGCTAAAGGCTCTCGCCAAAGATGGCCGCGTAGTCTCCGTGGAAATCCCCGGCCAAATGCCGCGTTACGAACGGGCTGACAAAGGCCATCACCATCACTTTCTTTGCCGCGTGTGCGGCGGAGTCTTTGAACTGGAAAGATGCCTGGCCGGTATTAAGACAATGGCGCCTCCGCGATTTCGGGTCGAAGACCATGACATCATCCTTTACGGTTCCTGTGAGACCTGCCTCCGAAAAGAGCAGCGCGCGCACAAGTCGCTGCTGGAGTAATATTTATCGGCTGCATCTACAACCTGTCGCGTGACCTTGGATCAACTTCAGGCGCGACCCAAAGAAGAGCTGCACGGCTTAGCCGATCCCTTTAGGGTGCAAATCTTTACGGCTTACCCGCAGCTTCGACCCACTTGACAAAACCCTCTGGCCCGCCTGGTAGATAGCCGACGTTGCGAGCCGCTTCTTTCCCTTGGGGATCTAGCAAAACCAATGTAGGGAACCCCTCAATGCCGAATTTCTCAGCGAGCTCCTGATTCTGCTTTTTCAACTCAGCGCTTTGCTCCTTTTTGCGCGGGAAGTCCAACTCGACGAGGACAAGACTCCCTTCAGCAAACTTCTGAAACTCTGGCTTGGAGAACGTATCCTTCTTAAGCTTGATGCACCATCCGCACCAATCCGAGCCCGTGAAATCGAGCAGCACCATCTTGTTTTCCTTGCCCGCCTGCTCGAGCGCTGCGCTGTAATCGGTTTGCCATTGTTCGGCGCTTTGCGCAGACATCAGCGCGCAACAATAGGCCAGAAGGGTCGTCAAACAGAGGCGAAGCGAATTCATCGGATACTATGCTACACTATTTTCCAAAGTTCAATGTCTGGGAGGCAGCGAGTGAGGCAGCGTCGAAGCTCGGTTGAATATCCAAGGCAATTGGAGACGGGCGATTCCCGCGATGGGAAGCGGCGTAAGCGATCATTAACGCATTATCTGTACGCAACTCCAGCCGGGGTATTCGCCAGCGAAGCCCGGAAGCTTCGCACATTCGCGCAACCCTCTCCCTCAGGCGCTCATTCGCGCTGACGCCGCCGCTGAAAGCCACAAGCGGCCGACCGAAGGCTTTCGCGGCTCCCGCGAGCTTCGCGACCAATACCTCGACCACGGCTTCCTGAAACGAGGCGCAGATGTCGGGCAAATCCTGGGAGCAAAACCCGTTCTCCAAGAAGTATCTCACAGAAGTCTTCAGGCCGCTGAAGCTAAAGTCGAAATTCTCCGAAGCGATCATACTGCGGGGAAAGTTAAATCGTCGGGGATTGCCCCCCTTTGCGAGGCGGTCCACTTCCTGGCCGCCCGGATAACCGAGACCCAGCAGTTTGGCGACCTTGTCGAAAGCCTCTCCTGCGGCGTCATCGAGCGTTCGGCCGAGCAACCGATAGGATCCATAACCCTCGACGTCGAAGAGAAGGGTATGCCCTCCACTCACGATCAAGGCAACGTGCGCCGGGATGACACTCTCACCGAAGAACGGCGAAAGCAGATGGCCTTCCAGATGGTTGATAGCCAGGAAGGGCTTGCCGGAACCCAACGCAAGTCCCTTCGCCGCGGACGCTCCGACAAGCAGCGCGGCGGCGAGACCCGGCCCCGTCGTTGCCGCAAAGGCATCGATTCGGCCCGCGGTGATGCCCGACTCGGCGAGCGCGTCGTTGACCAGACCGGGAAGGACGGCCAGGTGGTTCCGCGAAGCCACCTCGGGAACAACGCCTCCATATTTTGCATGAATAGCCGCCTGAGAGGCCACCCGATGGGCGAGCACCTGACTGTGCCCCCGCAATATCGATGTGGCCGTTTCGTCGCAGGACGTCTCGATCGCAAGGACGACCCGGCTCAAGAGCCCTTTCCGGCAGAATTCTTCTTCTTGCTTTGGTTCCGCTCCGAAAAAATGAGCGAGCCGCGCAAAATGTCGACTGCTCGGGCCAATTGGGGATCGCTGTCGGCGGAAATTCGCCTCATGCCCGCGTTCTCCGGGTCGCGCCGCGACTCGAGAAGATCAAACTCCTGCTGCTGGGTAAGTCCGACGCGGATATTCGGCGTAACCCCCACTTGGTGGATAACCTGGCGTCCCGGGGTGAAGTATTTCGCCGTCGTCAGGCGGAGCGCGGAACCATCGGGAAGCGAAATCACACTCTGCACCGAGCCTTTGCCGAAGGTCGTTTCGCCAACAACAAGCGCACGTTTGAGATCCTTCAAGGCACCAGCTACCACTTCCGAACCGCTGGCGCTGGCATAGTTGACCAGGAGAACAACAGGGTAAGTTCGCGTCTTTCCGCCGCGGGCCGTTGTTCGATACTCGCGACCCGGCAGCCGGCCTTCCGTGGAGACCACTTTGGTACCCTGCGGCAGAAAAAGGCCGCTGACATCCACGGCGCTACTGAGCAAGCCACCAGGATTGTAGCGCAGATCGAGAACGAGGGCTTGCATTCCGTCCTTTTCGAGCTTGTCCAGAGTCTTGGCCAACTCGCCTGCCGTCGGCTCATTGAATTGCGTGATTCGCACGTAACCGACTTTGAGGTCCGATGGATCGGCAGAAGGCAAAATCTGCGCGTCCTTCACGCTCTTGACCTTGATGATTACCCGAGTGAGCTCGTAGTCTTTGATCTCCTTGGTGGAGGGCCGCTGGATGGTCAAGGTCACTTTCTCCCCTGCCTCGCCGCGCAGTTTGTCCACTGCTTGGATGAGAGTTAGTTTCTCGGTCGAAGTGCCATTGATGCGTAAAACCCGGTCGCCGGGCTTAAGTCCTGCTTCGAAGCCGGGGCTGTCCTCCATGGGGTTGACGATGGTCAGGGCCCCGTCCTCCATCGTGACGACAACTCCCAGACCGCCAAACTCGCTTCTGGTATCCTCCTGCATGCCGCGAAAATCGCGCGGCTCCATGAACTGGCTGTGAGGGTCAAGCTCGGCGAGCATGCCACGCAGGGCACTGTAGGTCAGATCCCGATAGGAAATTTTCCCGTCATCCACGTAGTCCTGCCGGATGAGCTGCATTGCCCGGGCCAGGACCTGGACGTTGTCGTAGGGCGATTCCGGATCCATCTCTTGGGCCGGTTCTCCCTCCTGCGCGTGCAAACCGCTGACGGCGGCAATCAGCAGGGCAGCGGCGATTTTCCTGAACATCGGAAAAGCTATCACATTTTCGCCGGTTGCAAGTTTGCCATGACCCCAGATTCGTCAGGGGCAATCTCGAGGGAGAGGTCCACGGCCCGAGCGGAATGGGTCAATTCGCCAACTGAAATCAGGTCGACGCCCGTTTCGGCGATTTGACGGACGGATCGCAGCGTCACGCCGCCGCTCGCCTCAAAGGCAATCCCACGCCTTCGCAGCGAAACGGCCTCGCGCAGTTCTGAAAGCTCCATATTGTCGAGGAGAATCACGTCCACGCCTTCCAAACTCAAAAATTGGCGCACCTGGTCAAGAGTGTCCGCCTCAAGTTCAACGCGAATGTGCGGCCGCTCGGATTTCACCCTCAAAATCGACGCTTGCAGATCCTCCAAATTCGTCCGGGCTGCGAGATGGTTGTCCTTTATCATAACCATATCATGCAGACCGAACCGATGGTTGGCGGCACCGGCGGCGACCACGGCGGCCTTCTCGAGGAGGCGCATTCCGGGCGTGGTCTTCCGGGTGTCAAGAATCCTGGCGGAAGTACCGTGCACAGCCGCGACGAATTTTCCAGCGAGCGTGGCTACGCCAGAAAGGTGCTGGAGGAAGTTAAGGGCGACGCGTTCCGCGGTCAGCAAAGACGCCGCGCGCCCGCACAGTTCCATGGCGACGCTTCCTGCGCGCATTTGCGCCCCGTCTTCGAGGAGTTTCTTGATCGAGAGCTTCGGGTCCACCCGCCGGAACACCTCTACGGCAACATCAAGACCCGCAATGATGCAAGCTTCGCGCGCAACCACTTTCGCCGCGGCGCGGCGGTTCGGGTCGGTAAAATACTGCGTCGTCACATCGCCATCGCCGAGGTCCTCGGCAAGGGCTAGAGCGATGAGATCGCTTTCACGAGACATGCGCAATCTTGATGGTCGCGCCAAGGTCGAGCAGGTGCTTTTGCCAGCGCATTAGAAACGGAGTCTGGGGATCGATCGAAGCCGCTTCGAGCGCGCTCCTTGGCGCCACGATGGAGGAATCGAGGCCCAATTCGGCGGCGACCTTGTCGCGGGTGCTTTTCAGGTGCTCGAAGCGCTCGGTCTGCTCCCGGCTGGGACGTCTCCGCCCGGACCTCGTCGGAACGGGCCACTCGCCCTCGGGAATGTGCAAGGCGAGCGCCAAAATGATCTCGAAGCTCTTCCGGCGACGATTGCTCATCCGGGGAGTCGAGAAGGCCCTCCCGTCGACGGCCCGTTCCGCGATCCGGACGATGTCGTCATTACTCATCACGTGAAAGGGCGGGCGGTCCCATTCGCGCGCCTCGGCGTCGCGCCAATACCAAAGCACGCGCAACACCGATTGCGCCCGTGGGCCCAAAGCCGCGCTGCCTGGAATTCTCCAGGCCCTGCTCTCGTCCCGCTCACGCGGCTCGCGCGCCGAGGCAATCATCCTCTCACACGATTCGGCGAACCAATCCAAACGGTTCAAGCGGCGAAGTTCCGCCTCGAGGATCTGGGCAAGCGGGAGGAGGTATTTGGTATCGTTGATCGCGTATTCGATCATCTGATGCGACAAAGGGCGCAGCGCCCAGTTTGCCTTTTGCGAAGCCTTGGAAAGTTTCACTCCAAAGTGCCGCGCTACTAAAGCTGCCAGGCCAAGCTCTTGATAGCCACAAAGCCGTGCGGCGATCATGGTGTCGAAAATATTCGTCGCGGCGAACTGTCCGCCGCGGTGGAGCATGCGCAGATCGTAGTCGGCACCGTGCAGGACGAGCTGTCTTCTCACGAAGGTCTCGTAAAGCGGTTGGAGTGAGAACCCTGCCAGAGGATCAACCAGGATGTTCTCGTATTCGGTGCTGATTTGGATGAGGCACAGCTTCTCAAAGTAGCTATGGAGGCTGTCGGCCTCGGTATCCAAAGCGATTCGCGAGAGGGGAATGAGCCTGGCGATCAGCTCCGCCAAGCCCTGGGGGTCGGCGATCAAGGCTCGGCGACGAATTTGTCGCGCGGGAGATCATCTCCTGCCCGGCGCGCGCGGGGTTCCCGCACCTGCGTGGTGCCGTCGGTGGGAGCCGTAACAAACGGTCCACCGTCCAGCGGCGCGACATCGGTAAACGCCACCTCAGCCAACTCGCTCCGTTTTCCCTCGAGGGGAAAGTCTTTGCGCAGCGGGAAAAACGGATATCCATCCCACATCAGGATCCGGCGCAGATCGGGATGACCGTCGAACCGAATGCCCATCATATCGTAGACTTCCCGTTCGTGCCAGTCCGCGGTCGGCCAAATACCGGTAACCGTGGGCGCGACGGGATTATCTTCGTCAGGCACCAGCGTCTTGAGGCGCAGATGAAGACCGCTCGCCATCGAATAGAGTTCGTAAACGATTTCATAGCGGGGATAGTCGCCGAAGTGGTCGATGCTCGCGATATCGATGAGGTAGTCGAAACCGAGCTCGTCGCGGCAAAATTTGCACAGTCCGGGCAAGGATTCGATTTTTACGGAAAGAGATTTCTCCCCGCGAAATTCCGCTTCGGAAAGCATCGCTTCGCTGTGCGGAGACTCGCGCAGGCGCGCCAAGGCTTGCTCGACGGTCATACGGCTTCTGCAAGGGCCTTTTTTTGGTCCCTCACCGAGTGCTCAGTCATGATCTTCTTCTGCAGTTTGATCAGGCCATCGAGCAAAGCCTCGGGCCGCGGAGGACAACCGGACACATAGACATCAACGGGCAGCAAGTGGTCGATTCCCTGAAGCACCGCATAGCTGCGGTACATGCCGCCACTGGACGCACAGGCTCCCATGGCGATGCACCATTTCGGCTCCGGCATCTGTTCCCAAATGCGTTTGACAGCGAGAGCCATCTTGTAAGTCACGGTGCCCGCAACAATCATCACGTCGCTCTGCCGGGGAGAAAATCGCATCACCTCGGCGCCAAACCTGGAAATGTCGTAGCGAGACGAGGAAGCCGCCATCAACTCGATGGCACAACAAGCCAATCCCATCGGCATTGGCCAGAGAGAATTGCTTCGCATCCAATTGATGGCCGCGTCGAGACGAGTAATTATTACGTTGCCTTCGATCTTCGAATCGTACGCGACAGGACCCGTCTGTCTCATACAACGAACGTATTTTTCCTCACGCAACCGGCAAGAGCAAATTTGCGAAATTGTTCTCGCCTGCCGACTTGAGTTTCCAGTGCATCCGTGGCACGTGTCCCGCATGGATCTCGCGAAGGAAAGTTACCGACTCACCCCGCGCGTCTGCGCCGTCTTGCTGATTTTGGGATCCTGCGCGCACCGAACACCGGCCGGCCGCACGAGGGCTGCGGTTTCGCCGGGTCCCGCTGCTCGGATAACACCGGCCAAGGAATCGCCCAAGGCTCCGGCGACAGTCACAGTTCCCCAGGAAAGAAAGGTGACGCTTCAGGAGGTAGTCCCCAGAAAAGAGCCGACGAAAACGGAACAGATCATCACGCTGGTCCGCGAAGGATACCTCGTTGACGAAGCCAAGGGCGCACTTGTGTTCTCGAAAGCCAGACCCAAGGGCTTTGCGGGATCAGGCCTCTACGAAGATGCGATTCTCTTGGGCCGGCTTCGCCGCACGTTGAAAGAGACAGGGGGGATTCCCGATTCTCTCTTGGCCATGGCCACGGTCCGCGATGCCAGGGCCTTTCTGAAGATTGATGACGCTCTTCCCGCCCCGAGCGCGGCCAGAGCTATTGACGCGGCTCTGCGAACCCCGGGCGTCAACTCGGTCCAAGTACGGATCGCAGGATAGGCGTCTACGTTTTCAAAGTCTTGGCGACGCGCTCCGCGACGGACTTGACAACCTTCACGCGCGCAAACCATTTGTAATTCGCGGGTATGACGATCCACGGCGCGTGGTCGAAAGAGGTTTTCTCGAAAAGATCCTCCGCAGCCTCGTTGTGCTGGTCCCAATGATTTCGATTCCGCCAATCCTCGTCGCTGATCTTCCAGTGTTTGTAGGGGTCGGCCTCGCGGCGCTTGAAGCGGTCGAGTTGCTCGTCCTTGGAGATATGAAGGTAGAATTTCATGATGATCGCGCCGTCATCGGCCAGCTGTCGCTCAAATTCATTGATCTCGCGGTAGGCGCGCTTCCACTCGGACTCCGTGCAGAATCTTTCAACGCGCTCCACGAGCACGCGCCCATACCACGACCGGTCGAAGATGGTTATTTGACCATGCGGCGGCAGTTTGCTCCAGAAGCGCCACATGTAGTGATGCTGGAACTCCTCCGGCGTGGGCTTGATGATCGAATAGACGCGAACGAGGCGGGGATCGAGCCGTTCGGTCACACGCTTAATGGCCCCACCCTTGCCCGCCGCATCAGGGCCTTCGAATACGATGATCAGCGATTTCTTGCTTTCCCGCAAGACGAGCTGGGCGTTGAGAAGCTCCAGTTGATTCTTCTTGAGGAGCTTCTTGTATTCGTCTTTCTCGAGAGATTTCGACTGATCAAGTTCGTCGAGCCGGATGCGGTCTTTGGCCATAGCGGTGGGGAATGTATGGCGCTTTACCGAGAATCCGCGCGAAAGGAAAGCCCGGAAACACGGGAATCTGCGGGCGTTGCCCTGAAAACCGCAGTTTTGCCTCGAGGACCGTTCCGCCTCCGAGCCTTTCTAGAATTTGCAGAAGCGGGCTCCTCGGCTCAATATTTGATCGCACAGCCGTAAGGCTTCGTCGATGAGATGGATACCTCTTTGCCTGACGCCGCTTCGGTGAGGGCTGCCTTGACGAAATTCTTCGAGTTCGCGACCGTCTCTGGCTTGGGCGTCGGCTTATCATCGATCGCTCCCGTGTAGATCAGCGCGCCCTCGGGATTAATGACGAACATTTGCGGTGTCGTCTTTGCACCGTAGAGCTTGCCGACCTTGCCATCGCCATCAACAAGGTAGGCCGTCGCGGCGGAGCCGAATTTCTTAAAGCCGCTTTTCGCCGCGTCAGGCGTTTCATTTCCCTGCTTACCGGGAGCCGAAGAACAGATCGAGAGCCAAGCAACGCCCTTATCGACGAACTCCTTTTGCAGCTTTTGCATATTCGCCGTGCCATAGTGCTTTTTGACAAATGGGCATCCGAAATTGACCCACTCGAGAACGACGTATTTGCCCTTAAAATCGGACAGATTGTGTTTGTTGCCCGACAGATCAGTCAGGGCAAAATCCGGCGCCGGTTTGCCGACCTCCGGTTTAGCGTACACCGAGGCTGCGAGAGCAACTGCGAAGAAAACAGACAAGATTTTCATGTTTGGGAAAGCTATCCAGTTCGACCGACCACGCAAGTTGCAATGGCCTCTTTTGCCGGGCATCTGTCGCGCTACGCCGCTATCGGGCCGCCTTGGAGAGCGCCTCAAGGACGATGCTTTCGGTGAGAATCTCGGGGAGAATGAGAGGTCGGTCGGACTCTCCGCGGGGATAAACCACATAGAAGGGAACTCCGACACGTCCGAACTTTTTCAGGGCGGCGGTGATCTCAGGATTGGCATTCGTCCAGTCTGCCTTCATGGGGACGATACCGCCCTTTGAGAAAGCCTCCCGCACGGCGGGAACGTCGATGGCCGTCCGCTCATTGAACTTGCAAGAGATACACCAGTCTGCCGTAAAATCGACGAATACCGGTTCGCCCGCCCCCAGCAGATCGTCGAGCGCCTTTTGTGAAAAAGGTTTCCAGGCGATCGCATCGCCCGAACGGCTCGTTGTCCCGGGCACGGTCGAGCCCGCAAATCTATCGGCGAGAAAAAATCGGCCGCCGCCGAAAACAATCAACACGATCGCCGCCAGCGACACGACACGCGTCCTCACAGAGGAGAGCGGCCCGCAAAATGCACCGTAAATCCAGCAGGCCAGCGCAAGGCACAGCAGAAAAGCGGCGGCCCAAATCACGGCCTCGACCCCTCTTTGATTCCCCAAGATGTAAAGCAGCCAAATCAGCGTTGCCAGCAATGGAAATCCCATGAACTGCTTCACGCGCTCCATCCATTCGCCCGGTTTCGGCAGGAGCTTCATCCATCCGGGTCGGGCTGAGAGGAGGAAGTAAGGCGCGCTCATGCCGAGCGCCACGGAAGCAAACATCAGCAGGATCACGAACGGAGACTGGCTGAAGGCAAACCCGAGAGCGGTGCCCAAAAAAGGCGCTGTGCAGGGCGTGGCGAGCAAAGTCGCGAAAATACCTTGAAAGAACGACCCCGAGTATCCCTCCCGCGAGGACGCCTCCGCCAAGGCCGTGCTCGCCCGGCCCGGGAGAACGATTTCGAAGACACCGAAAAGATTCAGCGCAAAGACGAAAACAATGCAGCCGATGACCAGGTTGAACCATGGATTCTGAAACTGAAACGCCCAGGTGACCTCCCTTCCGGTCGACTTCAGGGCGAGAATAACCAATCCAAGGCCCAGAAACCACGCGAAGATCCCGGCGATAAATGCCAGACCGTGGCGCAGGATTCTTTCGGGATGATCACCGGCCTGTCGGATGAAACCGAAGATCTTCAACGAGATCACGGGCAGCACACACGGCATGAGGTTCAGGATGAAGCCGCCCAGAAATCCAAAGATTAGCGCTTGCCAGAGACCCGGCTGGTTCGCGATCGGCACCGACGCGATCGAAGAACTTGGCGGGCCGCGAGACGCCACCTGTTCGCTCGAAGAAACAAGCCAGCCTTGGCGTCCGCTTTCGGTCTCGACGACCAGCACTCCGCGCAAGTCGCCGGGATTCTCAAACGTTATCGTCGCAGCGCCGTCTCGGATCGGCCCACCTTTTGGATGTCCGACTTGCTCGCCTTTCGGCGGAAGGGGGAAAAGGTCCACCGCCTTCGCATCCTTCAAACCGTTCACGCTCAACTCGAGAAGATTGCCGCTTCTCTTCCAAGAGAGTTCGTAAGGAGCCGGCGTGGCGGCGGGAAGAAGTTTCCGAAACGTGGAAAAGAGCTCCGCGTTCGCTTCGGCAGATTCACGAGCGACCGGAAGAGAGATCTCCAAATCCGCCGAACCAGGGATACAAATCTCCTCACAAACGAGCCAGTCCACCTTCGCGCGCAGTGTCACATTCTTCTCGGCAATCTCGGGGGGAGGAACGATCGCGGTCAGCAAGAGAACCTTGTCCTTGTAGGCGTAAACCTCAATTTCTCCCGGTTCGATCACTCGATCCGGCAAGGGCCATTGAATTGGCCCGGCAACAAACCCTTCGGGAAGCGTCCAGGTAATCGCGGTCGGAATCCCCGCGTCTCCAGGGTATTCCCAATAAGTGTGCCAGTGAGGCGCCATCTCCAGGAGCACGCCGATCTCAAAAGGCTTACCAGGAACAATCCCAGCTGTGTTTGACACCAGGGAAGCCGTAACGAGTGTCTTGCCTTGGTAAACCTGCGCGTGTGCCGCAATGGCAAGCAGAGGAAGGAAGAGCCATCGAAGCATTCCTTCGCTTAACACAGCGGCTGTCAGAGCGCAAATGATCAGCCTGGGCGCATGGCCCGCGGTCGGTGCGCTGAATGGCAGTCGCGAACGAGCGTATCGCGGGCTCCTGGCCAGCGGCCCGCACAGGAAATCCTGGCAGGACGGGCCCCCGCAAAGCGCTTATCGGTCCCCGAAGGCTTTTCCAACACCAACGACGCTGGCGATCAACTCTTGACAGCCTCGCATGTCAAGGACGCCGAAAATCACCTCAAGTCGAACACGAGCATGATGGATTTGGTGGTCTCGGTTGCACCCGACCAAATCGAGGAGGCCTTCAACCGCTTGCCAGAAAAGGCAACGTAAACGCCGGGCGCTCACGTTACTATCCTGATTCGCCTCGGGCGCGCACGATTTCAAGATACTGTTCGGAGAAGGGTACCCAGGTGTCCCTCTCGTCACGTTCACTGTTCCGGCGGGCAATATTTAGGGTGACCTGGAGCTCCTGCAAGGCTCGTTCAAACTGATTTCGCTCCGGGCGTCGTGTCATATTCAACTCCTCACGCAAAGGGCCCGTCATGACTGGATCCAGGCGAATGATTTCATAGAGCTTCCGAGCGAGCGCGCTGCAGTCCTTAAGCGGGCGGTGATGCATTGGATAGTGTTCCTCGCGCAGGTGCTCGATGCTCATTAGCACGGCGTGACCACCCTTGATCTTTCCGTAGAAAATCGCGCTCGGATACTTTGCGGGCAGTTCGTTCTTCCAACTCCATATGGCGGTGATCTTCTGTCCCCAGCCTTTTTCTCCGGGTTTTCTCCCCGGCAGATCTACCACATTCCACAAGCAGGGCAGCGTGCCCTTGGCGTCAGAAAAGATGCCGCACATTCCAGCCCGCAAAACGAAAGCCTTGGCCTGTTGCAGGGTTCGAATCGAGGGTGGCCTGTCGTTCATGCCACTATAATTGATATGGTCCGCACTCTTCTCAAATTGCACTGCCAACCATCAAACCGATGAAACGCCCTTCTCAAAGCAAGCCGGCCAAAGAAATCCGCGGCCGACCGAAGCAAGGCAAGGACGAAGCCAGTTCCGCATGCGGGCGGACAACGAACACCGGCTCAGCTCCGTCCCGGCTCTAGTCCCCGTAGCCTCCTGGATTCCTGACATGCCAGGCCCATGCACTTTCGACGATGGCGCGAATATCCTGAAACTTTGGCTGCCATCCGAGCGTCTCTCTGATTCGCTCGGAGGAGGCTATCAGCCGGGGGGGATCGCCGGGTCGGCGCGGCTTTTCGACGGCCTTGATGTCCTTGCCAGTGACGGCCCGGCAGGTATCGATGACTTCCTTGACAGATGTCCCGCCTCCGGTGCCAAGATTGAAGCGTTCGCTCTTTTCGGATTTGAGGGCAAGGATATGAGCCTGCGCGAGGTCGAGGATGTGGATGTAATCGCGAATGCACGTTCCGTCCGGCGTGGGATAATCAGTCCCGTAAACGTCCACTGCTTCGCGTTTGCCGAGAGCCACCTTGAGAACATTCGGAATCAAATGAGTTTCGATTCGATGATCCTCGCCATACTTCTGGGTCGCACCCGCAGCGTTGAAGTAGCGGAGGGCCACATACTTCAGACCGTGAATCTCGTCGTACCATCGGAGAATCTTTTCGAACAGAAATTTGGATTCTCCGTACGGATTGATCGGAACTTGCGGCATCGAGTCATCGATCGGAACGCGCTCGGGGATGCCAAAAGTCGCGCAAGTCGATGAAAAGACAAACTTCTTCACGCCGTGTTCCACCGCGGCGTCCAAGAGGTTCACCCCGTTGGCGACGTTGTTGCGAAAATACTTCGAAGGATTCTGCATCGACTCGCCGACGAGCGCATTGGCGGCGAAATGCATGACGGCGTCTGGTTTCACTTCCCCGATGGCGTGTTTGACAACCCTCCTGTCAGCCAAATCACCTTGGAAGAATTCGGCGCGTGGCTCGACCGCCTTTCGGTGCCCCTCAGTCAAATTGTCGAAAACCGCGACCTCGTAACCTTCACTGATCAACTGCTCGACGCAGATACTCCCAATGTAACCCGCTCCGCCGGTGACAAAAATGGTCTTCATGAAAACGCGGAACGCTATCCTGAAGCCCCAGGACAATCAACAACGAGAACTCAAGCCGCAGGATTTTCTATCGCAGTAAATTGAAGGACAGCGGTTTGCAGCCCGCTCTCGTCACCTACTGCAAGGTCGTCGGACGCCCGAAACTCAAAGGAAAGCCCTTCGTCATTCACGATCTCTATGATAAGCCGCCGCTTGCCGGGAAACCTTCTCACGGTCTCGAGTATTTCCGGCAAGATGCCCTCCGAGAGTTTTGCTCGAGCAAGCCGTAGGCGGACGGGCTTCGCAGAGGCCTTCGGCTTCAGAGCGGACAACGTGCTGGCGGTCGCCCGGATAGTATCCTCCCGTCGGATCAGGCGTGTGGAGAGAGCCACGATCGATCCGGGATGGAGAAGACCCTGATGCTCGTTGTAAACATCGTCCCAAACCGTTATCTCGATCTGTCCCGTGAAATCCTCCAAGACGAGAACGGCGAAGGGCCTGCCGCCCTTCTTGGTAAACTTTTTCTCGACCGAACACACGATGCCCGCGAGACGGACCGTCGAGGGCTCCTCGATTTGCTGAGCCGCAGCGATCGATGTGATCTTCGGATTGTCGAAATGGCCAGCATAGGCCTCCAGCGGATGCCCGGTGAGGTAAAAGCCGAGCAACTCCCTCTCGTAGGCCAGCATTTCATTGCGAGGCCACGGCTCGACCGCGCGCAGGGCATCCGCTGGCCGCGGCAGGGCGTCCAGTCTGTCGAACAGGGCCCCTTGGCCCGTGGCACGGTCACGCTGAAAAGCCGCCGCTGAGGACATCGCCTGATCGAGATCGACAAAAAGTTGCGCCCGGGACTTGCGGAAGCAATCGAATGCGCCGCATTTTACAAGGCTCTCCAAAATTTTCCTGTTTACGCTGTGGGAGTCGAGACGCGCGCAGAAGTCCTCGAGAGAACGAAATGCGCCCGACTTACTGCGCTCCTCGATGACATACTGCATCGCGGCGCTGCCGACGTTCTTGATCGAAGCGAGGCCGAAACGAAGCGCCATGCCTTGGCCGGAGTTCTCCGGAGTAAAATGCAGACTGCTGGAATTGACATCCGGGGCGAGAATCTTGATGCGCATTCTCGAGCACTCCCCGATGACCTCGGCGATGCGATCTGTCGTCGAAGCGTCGTGCGTCAGCAGCGCCGCCATGAACTCAACCGGGTAGTGCGCCTTGAGGTAGGCGGTTTGGTAAGAAATCCAGCCGTAAGCGGCGCTGTGCGATTTGTTGAAACCGTATTCCGCAAACCGCGCTATGAAGTCGAAGATCGCGTTGGCGGTGGCTTCGGGGATTCCGTTAACACGACCGCAACCCTCGACGAAGCGACTGCGTTCGTTGCTCATTTTTTCCCTATCCTTCTTGCCCATGGCGCGCCGGAGAAGATCGGCCTCGCCGAGGGAATAGCCCGCGAGCACGTTCGCGGCGCGCTGAACCTGCTCCTGATAGACCATGATTCCATAGGTTTCGGCGCAGACCCGTTCGAGCAAGGGATGAGCGTATTCGATGCTTCTCTGGCCCTTCTTGCGCGCAATGTAATCGTCGATGAACCTCATGGGTCCGGGCCGATAGAGGGCGCCGATAGCGATAATGTCCTCGATGGAACTCACGCCAAAGCGCCTGCAGCAGCTGGTAATGCCACCGCCCTCCATCTGGAAGACACCGAGCGTTTCGCCGCGATTGTAAATATCGAACGCCTGTTGATCGTCCGTCGGGATCGCGCTGAGATCGAATTCCGGTTCCGCCTCCCGAATCCTCTGCACCGTCTCTTCCAGCACGGTAAGCGTCCGCAAACCGAGAAAGTCCATCTTGAGCATGCCGAGCTCGGTCAGAGCATTCATCTCGTACTGAGTGATGACTTCGTTGTCCTTGCCACGGCACAACGGGATGTATTCATCGAGCGGCCGATCACCAATGACAACGCCAGCCGCGTGAACCCCGGTGTTGCGACTCAGACCCTCAAGGACGAGGGCGTGATCCCAGAGTTGTCGAGTAGCGGGCTCGCCATCCAGCGCCGTTCGAAGCTCGGAATTTTTCTCAGCCGCACCGGCAAGAGTGATGTTCAACTCGTTCGGGATCATTCTGGCGAGCCGGTCCGCGTCCGTGTAACTCCAGCCGAGAACCCGGCCGACATCGCGGACCACACTCTTGGCGCCGAGGGTGCCGAACGTAACAATCTGCGAAACGCAGCGTTCGCCATACTTCCGGCGCACGTAGTCGATGACTTCTCCGCGGCGCTCCATGCAGAAATCCACATCGATATCCGGCGGGCTGACGCGCTCAGGGTTGAGAAAGCGTTCAAAGATCAGGCCGTAGCGCAACGGATCGATATCGGTGATGCGCAGGACGAAGGCGATCAGTGATCCCGCCGCAGAACCACGGCCAGGTCCAACGGGAATCCCCTGAAGTCTGGCATGATTGATGAAGTCCCAAACGATCAGGAAATAGCTGACAAATCCTGTCTTTTCGATGACGGAAAGCTCGTATTCAAGGCGCTCGCGGAGATCGTGATCGGATTCCGCCCTTTGTCCGTAACGCTCATGGAGCCCGCGCCAGCAAAGCTCGCGAAAATACTCCTCTCGCTTCCTCCCGGCGGGCACCTCAAAGGCGGGATATTTTGGCTGTCTGAATTCGAGCTTGAGCTCGCACCTCTCGGCAATGCGCACGGTATTGGCCAGCGCGTCTGGAACCTCCCTGAAAAGTGAGGCCATTTCCTCACTGCTCTTGAAGTAAAGCTCGGGCGCGTATCGCATCCGCTTCTCGTCAAAAACCATCGCGCCGGTGCCGATGCAGAGCATCACGTCGTGCGAATCGTGATGCCCGCGTTCCAGAAAATGAACGTCATTTGCGGCAACCAGTCCCAAATCGAGCTCGCGAGCGATCCGCACGAGCTCAGGATTGCAGCGGCGCTGGGCGTCGAGACTATGATCGTGCAACTCCACGAAAAACTCATTCCGTCCGAAAATCTCGCGATACTGGCCGGCGATCTTTCTTGCGCCGGCGGAATCGCCCGCCAGCAACCTGCTGTTGACCTCGCCCTTGATACAGCCGCTCAGTGCAATAATTCCCCGCGAATGGCTCGCCAACAACTCCTTGTCAACACGGGGCTTATAATAGAAGCCTTCAAGATGCGCGGCGGTTAAGAGCTTGACCAGGTTGCGATACCCCTCCGCATTGACCGCAAGAAGCGTCAGATGAAAGGCGGCTTGCTTTGCGGAAGAGGCGTTGCGATCCCGCAGCGAACCGGGCGCCACGTATGCCTCGCAGCCGATTATCGGCCGAATTCCAGCCTTCTCCGCGGCTTGATAAAACTCGATCGCACCGTAGAGATTGCCATGATCAGTGATGGCGACCGCCGGCATGCCGAATTCAGCCGCCTTTCCAACAAGGTCCTTTGTCCGAATCGCACCATCAAGCAGGGAATATTCCGTGTGGCAATGCAGGTGAACGAAGGGAACCGCAGCCATCAGGGAACTAGAAGGGATTCCGTCCCTTCCAAGATGATTAGGCCAGAGCCTGAAGCCGGCGAATAATCTCTGCCTTTCCGAGGACGCCAACCGTTTGGTCCCGTTTCTCCCCGGCCTTGAAGAAAAGCAACGTCGGAACGCTGCGGATGCCGAATTTCTCCGAGAGGGCGGGCGACTCGTCCACGTTAACTTTGGTGACCGTGAACTTTCCCGCGCTTTCCCCGGCGATTTCCTCGACTACCGGAGTTAGCATGCGGCATGGCGCACACCATGGAGCCCAAAAGTCGACCAGCAACGGCTCCGAGGCTTTCGAAACCACACTGTCGAAATTGAGATCGTTTAGCTCTACGACGTTTTCACTAGCCATAACGCTCAAAAACGTAGCAGACGCTTGCGAAAAAGCCAGGATCTGGCGCGGAATTCTACCCGGGCCGCAGGCGTCAAAATGCCAGCCTTTTTCGCCTGATTTAAAGGAACATCCAGACTTGGATACCCACAGCGATCAGCGAAGCTGCAAGCGCAAGGACGCCAACCAGCAACCCCACTCCCCTCTCGGCCTGGACTTGGGGTGTCACAGTGATGGCGGAGCTGGAGGCCGTGGACGACGCACCCGGCCTCCTCTGCAGATGCACGGAGGCCTGAGGCAACCCCGGCCTGGGAGCCGACGTGCTGGGCGGAACCTTTGCCGTCTCCTTCTTACCCTCGGGCGCACCTGAGGGAACCCCAGATACGGACGGTGCCTTCGAAGCCGACGGGCCGATTGACGCCGACGGCATCGCTGTGCCCGGTTTCGGAACCAGCGGCGGTGGGCCAGCGAACGAGGCCGATTTGGGCGGGCCGGGAGGAACCCCAACCACAGAAGGTGGCTTCGGAGCAATGGGCGCTATGGAAGGCGGTCTGGGAGCTGGGGGTGCCACGCCCGCGATCGAGGGCGGCTTGGGAGCGGGGGGTGGCGCGGATAGCCCTTCGACGGGAGGGACCTTTGGAACGAAGGACGGTTTGGGAAGCGGCGGAAACGCGGGCGGCTCTTTCGCAGGAGCCGGCTCCGAACCCGCTTCAGGAGCGCCGGGCTTCAGCACCGGCTTCGGAGGCAGGTTAATCATCGCAGTCTCGCGAGAACTCGACGCCGGGGGTTGACCGTCCCGACGCGGAGGAAGAACAATGCGCACAGTTTCCTTCTTGGGTTCAGACATGGGAGTTTACCGGTTCGGCACAGCATAGGTCGCGCCGTACAGCTTGCATGTTCACAAATTGATGATCTCCTGTCAATAGTTCGCCAAAGGTAACAAACGACACTTCGATGTCCTAAAGCGGACTCTCGCCTTGGATACTGGCAGTCTTCATTTGTTGGTTAAATTCAATGAAGTCGCGCATGATGCGCAGCGATTCGTTGCGAATGGGGTCAGGCTCAGGGGTCGCTTTCTTGGTCTCCGTCTCATCGTCGTCCGAGTCGAGCAAGCTCTTATCCTGCTTGCGGTCAAAGGCAACCGGCCGCAACTTCGGAGCCGCGAGATCATCGAGGGTAAGCTCGTAGGCCTGCACTTCCAGCGCCGGTCCGCGCGATTGCCTTTCCTTTTCCCGAAGTTCCTTTCGTTTCTTGTCCTCAACGAGTTCCTTGCGCCGAACCTTTTCATTAAGCGAGATCTTATTCTCGGTAATCTTTTCACGAACGCGGCGCATATCCTCCATCGTGTAAAGAAACTCCGGGTCGGCGGCGACACGCGGCCCTGATCGCGCTTTCAGCTGGTTGAGGAAAAGCGGCGTTGCTGCCATCGAATCCGCGATCTTCACCGGCGCAACCTCGTCGTAAGCAAGCCTGTTCTTCAATGACCCCTCGCCGATCTCGGAGTTGTCAGTCAGAGAGGGCAAAATCATGTCGGACTCCACGCCATTGAGCTGTGTCGAGCCACCCCGGACCCGGTAAAATTTTTGAATTGTCAATTTGAGTGCGCCCGCATCGGCCGTGCCCAAGCTGAAGGGCGACATGAGACGACCGAGGTCGAGAACGGTTTGCACGGTGCCCTTTCCGAAGGTGCGCTCGTCACCGATGACGACAGCCCGGCCATAATCCTGCAAAGCGGCGGCAAAAATTTCGCTCGCGGAGGCGCTCAGCCGATTGGTGAGCACGATGAGCGGGCCGCTGTAGGCGAGAACGGGATTGGTGTCCTGCGAGACGGTGATCTTTCCGTTGGAATCTTTGGCTTGAACGACTGGTCCCTTGGGGATGAAGAGGCCCGTGAGGTTGATGGCCTCTTCGAGCGAACCCCCGCCATCGCGACGAAGATCAATGACAAGCCCCTGAATGCCTTCTCGCTTTAGGCGCGCGATGAGCAAGGCGACGTCCTCCGTGGTGCTCTTCGGGGTGCCTCGATTCTCCATGTTCGCGTAAAACGAGGGAAGAGTGATCCAACCGATGCGGACCGGACGCCCCCCGTTCTCGTCAAGGTCGAGCACTTCCGCCTTGGCTTCCTGGTCCTTAAGCTTCACTTCGTCCCGGCGGATTTCGACAATCTTCCTCTTGGAGGGATCCGTGGCGTCACCGGGAATGACGAGAAGTCGGACAACGGTGCCCTTCTTGCCGCGGATTTTCTCCACGACCTTGTCGAGCTTCATGTCCACGACATCCTCAAATTCTGCATCTCCCTGCGCCACGGCAGCAACGCGGTCGCTGACCGTCAAGCGCCCGTCGCGGTCGGCGGGCCCGCCGGGAACAATTTCCTTAACCTTCGCATAGCCGTCTTCGGAAGAAAGGACGGCGCCTACGCCAACCAGGGAAAGTTTCATCGAGATTTGGAAATTCTCCAGATCTGACGGGCTAAGGTATTCCGAATGCGGATCGTAGGTCTGCGCCAGGGCGCTCAAAAATGCCTTGACCACATCATCATCCTCCATCTCGCGAACGTTGCGGAGGACCTGGTCATATCGCCGGGTCACCGTTTCCTGCGGAGGCCTGAGTTTGAGTTCCGCAAGGGTCTCCTTGAGGAGTTCTGCTTCGATGCGGCTTTGCCAAATTCGGTCCGCTTCCTCCTGGTTCTTGGGCCATGGAGCGTCCTGACGGTTGATCTCCACCGCGCGGCTGCTGTCGAAAGCGTATTTTTTCTGGGCGAGCTTCTTGTTCTTGGCGACACGGTCTTCCACGCGCTGCCTGAAACGGGCAAAGATCTCGCGGGCTGGCCCCAGATCCCCCCGCAAGACACTATCGCCAAGCGTCGTAGAGTACTTGCCCGCGAATTCGTCAATATCCGGCTGTATGAAGTACAGCTTGTTGTAATCAAGTGTTGTCAGGTAAGTCTGCAAGAACCTGCCTGACATCTTGTCGTCAAGTTTCTCACGCGTGTAGTGACCTTGCTCAAGCCACCGCGCGACCGAGATTGCCACCTGGCCCGGATCGACGGAACTCCGGGCGGCAAGAGGGGCAGGAACGAAGCCTGCAAGGACCATTGCTGCGGCACAAGAGAGACATGATAACGCGCGCTTCATTCGACAGGACGTGAAAAGCTTGCAGACAGAGCTCAGAAAATCAAACTTCGACATTACTTTTTCTCTGACCATTTTCTCATGAATCGGTTCAAAACCTTTACCGGGGGCGTGTTTGACACCAATTGTTTCTACTATGCAGCACCGGCCGGCGGCATTCTTTTCGACGCTCCGCAAGGAGCAGATTCCGCGTTCGCTGGCGAACCGGTGCATCTCTTGGTGCTGACCCACGGCCACTTCGACCACGTCGCTGATGCCGCGGCGATCATCCGGCGCCACGGTTGCAAGGCCGCCATGCACTCCGAAACCGCGCTCATGGTGAGAGACCGTGAATTTTTCCGCAATTGGGGCTTCGGATTGGAAATCGAACCTTTCGAAGCCGACCTCCTGCTCGCCGAAAACGAGCCCACCGAGCTGCTCGGCGCCTCCGTGCAGATTTACCACGTGCCGGGACATTGCCCTGGGAGCCTGTGCTTTCATCTTCTGGATGAGAAGATTATTATCGGCGGAGACGTTCTTTTCCGTGGAAGTGTCGGGCGCTGGGATCTTCCCGGCGGGGATAGAGACCTGCTCCTGGAAGGCATTCGGCAGAAGTTGCTTCCCCTCGAGGACGCCATCACCATACTTCCCGGGCACGGGCCGCCCACCACTATCGGATGGGAGCGGAGCGAGAATCCGTTTCTCGCGAATTGAAGGAATCTGTGCTCGACATCGCAAGTCAGCGATTTTAAACATTTTCCCTACATTATACCCCGCTCCTAAACCCCTATCATGCCGCGATACAACTACGTTGCCCTCGACTCACGTGGACAAGAAGCTTCCGGCGTAATTGAAGCCGACTCGCAAAATGACGCGGTGGGGCAACTAAGACAGGCGGGCTATTTTCCAAAGGCAATCGCCGAGGAAGGCAAAGGCGGAAAGATGGCCAAGGCGGTGAAAGCCGCCGCCACCAGACAACCCGCCTCCGCGAAAAAACCAATCAGCATTTCTCTGCCTTTCCTCGACCGAAAGACAATCAAGGGGAAATCGCTCATGATATTCACCCGGCAGATTGCCACCCTGATCGATGCGGGCCTCCCACTCCTGCGCGGCTTAACTGTTCTGGCGAAGCAGGAACGCGATCCGCTGCTGAGAAGAGTAATCGTGAGCCTGGCTGAGGGGGTTCAGGGTGGTGGGACGTTCTCCGAAAGCCTCGCCAGCCATCCCAGGATTTTTAACAAACTCTACGTCAACATGGTGAAGGCGGGCGAACTCGGCGGCGTCCTTGAGCTTGTGCTCCTGCGCCTCGCCGAATTTCAGGAAAAGGCGCAAAAGATCAAAAACAAGGTGGTTTCGGCGATGTTTTATCCGATCATCGTTTTGCTCATCGCCATTCTGATCCTGGGTTTCCTGCTCGTGTTTATCGTGCCGAAATTTCAGGCGATTTTTGCGGACATGCTCGGAGGAAGACCGTTGCCCCCGCTTACCCAGTTTGTCATCGACGCCAGCAGCGCCGTCAAAAGCAATATTTTTTTGATCATCGGAGCGTTAGTTGGAATTGCGATCCTCCTCAAATTCATCGCAAAGACGGCGAGAGGTGCTCTGATCCTTGACACCCTAAAACTGAAAGCGCCTCTATTCGGTGACCTGACCCGCAAAAATGCGATCTCGCGATTCAGCCGGACGCTGGGAACCCTCGTCACGAGCGGCGTTCCGATCCTTCAAGCCCTCAATATCACACGGGAGACGGCGGGAAACGCCGTGATCGCCAATGCGATCTTGAAAGTTCACGATAGCGTGAAGGAAGGCGAGTCCATCGTTCATCCGCTTGAGGCCAGCGAAGTTTTCCCGCCGATGGTCATTAGCATGATCGACGTGGGTGAGGAAACCGGGCAGCTGCCAGAAATGCTCCTGAAGATCGCGGAAGTGTACGACGACGAAGTGGATAGTGCGGTAACCGGTCTGACTTCGCTGCTGGAGCCCATCATGATCGTGTTCCTCGCCGTGGTCGTCGGAACGATCGTCATCGCTCTGTTCCTCCCGCTGATCAGCATTATCAGCGGCCTGCAGCAGCAGTCGTAGCGGTTATGGAACGGTGGCCGTCGGCAAAGCGTTCGTTCACGCTTATCGAACTCCTGGTGGTCATCGCCATCATCGCAATCCTTGCCGGCCTCATCTTGAATACCGCGGGTTACATTCAGCAAAAAGGGCGAACGTCTCGCGCGGAGGCCGAAATGGCTGCGCTCGCGGTCGCGCTCGAAAACTACAAGGCGGACAACGGAGACTATCCGACGGGGAACAACGTCAACGGAGCCGGCGCGCCGGCAGACAACGGCTTCCTCCTCAATAGTCTGATGCCCAATACGGGGAAGGTCTATTTCGAATTCAACAAGTCCATGACCAACGCCGGCAACATCGTGGATCCGTTTGGTGAAAACTACGGATATCAATATCCTGGCGACGCCAACCGGAACGGAACGAATTTCTTCGACCTCTTTTCCCGGTGCGCTTCGACAAAAACCGAGCAATGGAAGGTCAATTGGTAGCTTAGCTTAGTTTGCGCTGGCTCCGGGCTCGATCGGCGAAGTCGCCGTGTCAAATGAGATTGGCAAAGTGACCTGGGGTGCGTCTTTAAGCGTAAGAATGAAGAGAACACCTAAGTCTGGGTCCTCTTCACCCTGGCTATCGCGTATCTGGGTTCCAAAGGAAGCCACCCAGCTCGAGAGATCGCGATGAATCATGTAGCGCTGATACTGCCAGACTTGTGACTCAAATTCGTATTGCTCGTAGAAACTGAGTGCCCAATTGTCGTTTATGCGCCAGTAGGCGTAGAAGTCGACCTGGCTGTTGTCAGCAAAAAACGGGTTGTCGACGATATACTGGTGGGACACCCGGAAAGAGAAATTGCGAGTCGGCATGAACGCTAACGGCGGTGTTAAACTCGGTGAATCCCTCGTCGACAATCGGGAGCTGCGACGCCACGGTCAAGGCGACCCAGGGGACCGGCTGGAAGGTGTAGACATTAAACAGGTTGGACACGTCGGCGTCCGAGTAGGGATTGTCGAAATTCACATCCAGGAAGGTGTCCAGCGTCATCCATTGAAGGGTGCCCTCATTCCGGCGGGTTTGCAGCCGGTTGCGCACGCCAAGGCGCAGGATGTTCCAAGTGTCAATCGTGTCGATGGCGGTAAACTGCGGAAAGTCTATCGGGAGCAATTGGGTCGCCGGCACCACGCGGTCGAATTGAAGAATCTCTTCAGGGCTCGGACCGAAATTACCGACAAGAGAATAATTTGCATAGGGTTGGACAACGTGGCGAAGTCCGTCGAGCCCGAGCCATCGAGACTGCACCCGCTCATAGGCCTTGGAGGCTTTGGCAGATACCTCCACGCCAAAGTTGGCTACCGGCCGAAAGATGGATCCGCCCTCTTGAAGATTCGGGGTGGGTGAATTGAGAGGCGTACTTTCGATTGACGGACTGGTCACGACCTGCACAAGCCCCGTGACCGGATCGATTTCCGTGACCTGACCGCCAAAACTCTGAAAGGTCCCGCTTTCGCTGTAGTAAGTGGCACGAAAGCCCACCCTGGGAGTGATGTTGAGCCACCCAAACAACTGGGCTGGAAAGGAAAGCTGGTGGTAGGTGTCGAAGCGACCGGAATTATAGTCGGGAAAATCGAACTGGTCGAATTCCGGTCCTACTCCAAAGGCCCGTTTGTATTGGCCGACACTTGTCTCGCCGTCATAATAGACCGGCAGGCCAAAAAATCGATGCTGCTTAAAATCGAATACCAGTTCGGGCAGGCGCTCGGTGGTATCTTGAAAGTCGTTGATCTGCCAGCGTCCGAGGAAAGTGAGCGTGTAGAACTCATCCCATTTTGTGAGGGAGAGATAGGTATCGGGCTGCGGATCGAGACGAAACTCACCCGGAAAGTAGTCTTCCAGGAAATCGACATCGCTGAGAAGATTGATGTCCGCCGTCGCGTAAATGTCGTCGGTCAAAAACAGGCGGTGCTTGAACGTCACCCGATAGCGGCCTTCATCGCCCTCCTCCGGCGGCTCTCCGGCCAGTGCCTGGTCCGGCTGCGTGTCAAAAGCATAGTAAGAAATGAAATCGCCGTAGCTGCGATCGTCCTTTCCATATTTGAACTTCGTATCGAACCCAAAGGCAGCGCCAAGCTCTGAGCGAAGATCGACGTGCACCTTCCCGATTACGCTGTCGCCGCTTCCGATCGGAAAGCTATATGCTGTCAGCAAATAAGCGCCCCAAGGCGAATAGAAGCCCGGGAGGAACTCAAAGCCGGTGTTGTTGATGTTGGCAAAAATGTAGGGGAACCAAAAGATTGGCGTTTGGCCGATATAGACCGTTGAATTCGAGAAGACGACCCTGCTGTCCGGGTAGATGCGAACGCTTTTCGATCGGACGTGAAAATCAGGTTTCGACGAATCGTCGGTCGTGAAGATCGCGTCTCTGACGCGAAATTCCCGCAGCGAGGGGGCGCGCAAACTAAACGCGCGAAAGAGCAGCGGAAAATGAGCTCCTGAGAACTCGAGCGCACGCATCTGCTTGGTCTCAAGATTGAAAAGCGCGCGCTGCCCGACCAACACCTCTCTCGGTGTGTAGAGGCGGATGTTGCCAATGAGCAATACATCGCGCGTGTCCGGGTTGTATTCGGCGTAGTCGCAATAAATACTGTAGTCACCGTAGTGGATCTGGACGTTGTCCTCGGCCACAGCGACGCCCCCCTCGAATCGGGTGTTGCCGTCGGCGGTAATTGACACGGGAACGTCTCCAAAGCTCCCGAACTGCCCAAAAGCGCAGGCCGCCCAGATCAGCCAGGCAAACGCCGCCGGAAAAAAACACCTTCTCATTCGATCCCGGGAGGCTATTTTGCCGTCCACCGCTGGCAAGAGAAAAACACCTCGTGGCTCCTCCGCACCGCATTTGAATCGAGGAAGCCCTCGGCGGACGAAACCCTCGCGGCCTGCCCGTGCAGGCGTCGGCATCTTTAATGCCTTTCTCCGAGGAAGACGACTCCTACCCCTCCAAGAATCAACACGCCCCCGAGAATAGTCGACCAGGTGAATTGCGTTTCACGAAAGAAAACCCATGCAAATACTGCCACGAAAAACGGGTAGGAAATCTCGATCAACGAGGCGAGCGTCGCGTTCTTCTCCCCGATGGCGATGTAAATGAGAAGACCGCCGGCGGCGGAGGACACGACCGCAACCGCGAGCCAAACCCAATCCTGTCCCAAGGCGCGGATCTCGGAAAATATAGCCCCCGTCTTTCCCGTGAGGGTCAGCGCTGTCACAGCAGCAGCTGCGCCGAAAAAAGTGTAGAGGAAGAAAAAGACGAGCGGCGTCATGCCACGCTCGATCACTCTGCCGCTGGAAGCGTAGCTGATCCCCCAGATGATCGCCGCGGCAAGAGCATATACAATCCACATGACGCCGGATTAAACCGCCAATTTGCGAAACCAGAATCCAAAACTGACAAGAGCCGGCTTTTTCAGGCGGCAAACGCTCGTTCGCTCGCCGCCCCCCTGCCGGCTGCCGTCCAGATCTTGCTCCCTGTTTTTGCACCTACGGCTGGTCGCTGAAGGGACAGGCAAATCGGCGGCAAAATAAGCCTGCACGATTCCCAAACGCAAATAGCTCCGGCGTGTGCGCACAGGCAGGTCCTCAAAGTCGCCAACCTTCCCGCGGCGCAGGGGGCGCTTCCGCAAAGGCATTCAAGCGACCGGTGATCCTCGTTCATCGTGGTCATAGAAGATCTCCGCTCCCGCCCGAATGTCCGTAATGGCAATCAACCTCACGTTGTCGCGAATTCCGGCATTCGGTGCGCAGGATTGATTGACGAGAACCCCCGGCGGTCCGATGTCCACGTAAAGTTCCGGCCGATTTGAGGAGGATCACACTGGCGCACCCCCTTGGCGATCGCCCCTTGAAGGTCGATTAAAGAACAGAACCCCGATCGAAATGACTGTCGTCACGAAGACCATCGCCATGAGCGGGACGATCACTTTGCTACGATATTTCATTGTGCCCGGCAATTGACCGCATTTCGAGTAGCCGCTTGACGCTCCTTTTTTTGCCGGTCTGGAAGCGGCCCGCGAAGACAATCAAAAAGGTCATTCTATCCGCCGACCGACTCATACCTGCGGAGACCCGCGCGCCACATCAGTCGCGCCACCAGGAAACAGGCGACAACCCATCCCGCCTGGATGGCAAGCCCCATCCACAGTTCCGTCCCGCGCACCTTTTCCATCAACACAGCGACAGGAAAGTAGAGCTCGTAGGTAAAGGGCAGGAACATCATCACGGTGCGCATCGCGTCGGGCATGACGTCGAGCGGGAACAATCGTCCGCTCAAATAGTATTCAAAAGAGTAGAGGATGAAAACGATGGTTGAAATTTCAAGAATCCAGAACGCGAGCATTGCCACTGAGTAGGCGATCAAAAATTGAATGGCCCCTGCCATCAAAAGCGACACAAGAAACAGCGGCCAAGTCAGGGGATCGGTCGGGAGGACGATAAATTCACGGAACCAAGCGAATACCGCTATCACCGGAAGGATCGTCACCCCCGTGTAGAGCAGGCGCGCACTCAAAAAGAGACTTGTCCGGTATGCGAGGTGATCAATCGGCTTTGAAAGAAAATTGTTGATCTGTCCCTCGCGAATCTCCGCCGCGATCTGCCACTCGTCGTCCGTCGGCGTCACGAGGTTGTCCACGAGCAGGATCACAAGAAAATAGTAGACCATCTGACCGAAGCTGTAACCCCGGATATCCTCTCCGCGAGACTCGAAGAGCGCCCGCCAAATGAAGACCGTCCCTGCCAGCGGGATGATACTGAAAAGTGATCGCAAAAGAAAATTCCACCGGTAGACAAAGGTGTTCTGCAAACCCGTCGTAAACACGCTCCAGTATTTGCTCGGCATTCAGCAGCGATGAGTGGCGACGGCCAGCAAATGCGCAAGAACTTTTCAATCGTCACTTGTCACCCGCGATTCTTCTCGCCAGCATCACGAATGCACTTCTCGTCATGAGAATTCAACGCGCCTTGATCTCCGTTTCCGATAAGGTCGGCATCGTCGATCTTGCCCGAGGGCTGAAGGAACTCGGAGTTGAAATCCTCTCAACGGGGGGAACGGGCCGCGTCTTACAAGCCGAAGGCATCCCCATCGTCGAGGTCTCGGAATTTACAGGATTCCCCGAAATCCTTGGCGGACGCGTCAAGACTCTGCATCCGAGAATCCATGGAGGACTCCTCTACCTGCGCGGCGACGAGGAACACGAAAAGCAGACCGAGACTCACGGCCTCCTTCCCATCGACCTTGTCGTCGTAAACCTCTATCCCTTCGGGGCCACCATCGCCCGCGGCAGCACTCTTCCGGAAGCCATTGAGCAAATTGACATCGGAGGGCCGTCGATCATTCGCAGCGCCGCCAAGAATTTCCAGTCCGTGACCGTCGTCACCGATCCCGTCGATTACGCGATCGTGCTCGAAGATATGAAGAAAGGGAACGGCGGCACGAGCCGTGGATTGCGCGAACGTCTCGCGATCAAGGCGTTCACGACCACAGCCGCCTACGACCGCACGATCGCCGGCTTTCTCAACCAGGAACAGGAAGCCTTTGCGACTTTTCGCCTGGACCTCCCCCTGGAGCTGCGGCTCCGCTATGGTGAAAACCCCCACCAGCACGGCGAGCTCTACGGTGACTTTGGATCCTATTTTGAGAAACTTCAGGGCAAGGAACTCTCACACAACAACATCCTCGATATCAGCGCGGCCGCTCAGCTCATTTCGGAGTTCACGAAGCCCGCAGCGGCGATCCTCAAGCACACGAACCCTTGCGGGGTCGGCACAGACGCCGACCTTCGGGAGGCGTGGGACAAAGCTTTCGCGACAGATAAGCGAGCACCTTTCGGCGGAATCATCGTCTGCAACCGCCCGATCACCCTTGCCCTCGCCAAGGCAATTTCGGAAATCTTCAGCGAGGTGATCATCGGCCCGGAATTCAACTCCGATGCGCGCTCTCTGCTCTCCAAAAAGAAAAACCTCCGGTTGATGAGGATGCTCAAGCCGCCCCCGGAACGCAGCCGCGACGTCCGCTCCGTCGTTGGCGGGCTTCTTGTGCAAGATTCGGATTCAACGAACCTGCTCGAGCTGGAGCACAAGGTCGTCACCTCGCGGCCACCGACCCGTGACGAGATCGAGGCCATGGAATTCGGCTGGAAGGTCGTCAAGCACGTCAAATCCAACGCCATTGTCTACGCCGGCAGGGATCGGACGCTGGGAATTGGGGCAGGCCAAATGTCCCGCGTGGACTCCTCGCGTATCGCTGTCTGGAAGGCAGCCGAAGCGGGCCTCTCGCTGAAAGGCAGCGCCCTTTGCAGCGATGCTTTCTTCCCCTTTGCGGATGGGCTCATCGCCGCGGCAGAAGCTGGCGCGACCTGCGTGATCCAGCCCGGCGGCTCGATTCGCGATGATGAGGTCATCGCCGCCGCCGACGCAAGGGGTCTGGCCATGGCGTTCACCGGAGTCCGCCACTTCCGGCATTGACTGGAAGTTGCGGGTTTTTGCTGTGGCTGCCTTCGCCCTGTGGTAGAATACTCGAAACTTATCCTCAGGAGGAGGGTTTCTTTCGTTATGGATGATTTCAAGGAACACGATCCGTTATGGGATCTGCTTGGGCGCGCGCGGCGCGTTAATCCCTCCCCCTATTTCACGCGTAAAGTGCTGAATGCCATTCGCGAGGAAGAACGACCACGGTTCTCCATAGCCATGCTTCTCCGGTGGGTCATCCCGGCAGCCGCTTGCGCCGCGCTCATCATTGGCTGGCCTATCTACCAACAGGACAAGCAGGATGCGTTTAACGCTTACTTCGACAGCGCCGCCGATCTCCAGTCGCTCGTCGCCTCCGAGGATCCGTCGCTCTGGATCGACGAACTGACGCTGTAGGGTCAGCTTACGGAATCGCGCGACATGACTATTCCTTTCCGTTGACGACCGTTCCATCCTTTTCAGGCCGCTCGTTGGACAGACCGACGCGACACATCTCGCGAACGCGCGGAAACTTGCGTTACTGCGCCTATTCTTCAAGAAATCCAATGATCTTCGGATAGACGAGAGCCGTTTGCTGGTTGGGCTGGTTCGGGTCTATGAAGTCATGGGGAATATTGTCAGCGGCGGGAAACTCGAAAGTCTCGATGCCGCTTGGGCGAAGACGGCGCCAGTTTGCGACCAGTTCGCTCGTCACATGATTGTTCGCCGCGGTATCAGAGGCAGTTGTCACGACCAGAATCGAGCCGCATCGCGGCGATCGACTGCGGGATTCGCGTAAGACTTCCCCTCCGAGAAGCATGGTCTCGCCGATCACCCGTGTTGGAAAGCGGGGATAGGCGTAGGGCGGCCCTTCCAAGCTCTCCCTCAACCGGGGATCCCACCAAAAAAACATGTTCGGAAGTCGAAGAAGGAGCCGCTCCACCGGCGACATCGCCCAGAGAGGAAGTCCCATCGGGGACAGGAAAGGAGCGAGGAGAACGGCCTTATCCAAATCGCTTCGGTTTTGAGCCATCCAGGCAACCGCAGTACCACTAACCGAAAGTCCGACCGCTGTCGTCTTGGCGCCAAGGCTTCGCGCGAGATCAACCGCTTGATTTCCCGAGTCGAGCATGTCGCCCGCAGTGAGTCGTCCCCAATCTGTGGCAAGCCGGTCCTTTTCACCATGATAAGGAATGCGAGGGATGATGACATTGTGTCCGCGCTCGAAAAGCAGCCGTCCGAGCTTGGCGAATTGCGCGGGACAATTCGAAAGTCCATGCATGAGGACAAAGACCCGTTCGGTCGGATGACCGTGCTCAAGAAGCTGAACAAAACACTCGGGACGAACGTTGGACGGCGAGGCGGAGATCAAACTTCGAAGTTCTCGCACCGCTTCATCATATGGAAGTATCTTATCGGAAGGATAATATACAAACGAACGGCTTACTGGCAGGAAGAAAACCGTCAGCACAGCGCCCGCACCCAACGCGGAGCCGATCAGCAAAATTCGTCGAACGAACAACTTATTCTTCCGCTTTCGCATCACCAATCAGGCACCAAGCCGGCTCATACCCCCCGCGCGCGCGGTTCCCAAATGAACTTGTGAATCTGCAGTTGAAACCGCGCTGGCAACCGGTCCTCCAGCATCCATTCGACGATCTGGCGCGGCTCGATGCGCCCGAAAACGGGGCTCAGCAGCACCGCCTTGACGCGTTCCGCAAGCGCGTGGATCTTGATCTGTTCCCGCGACCACTCGTAATCCTCTCGCGATCCAATGACAAATTTCACCTCATCGCGGTGGTTTAGAACCGCGATATTCGAATAGAGATTGTTGGCAAGCTCGCCACTGGAAGGCGTCTTGAGATCCATGATTCGGTGCACGCGCGGGTCGATTTGGGAGATGTCATGCGCGCCGCCGGTCTCAATGAGCACCGTTCGATCTGCATCACAAATTCCCGCCATCAACGGAAGAACGTTTCTTTGAAGCAACGGTTCTCCTCCGGTGATCTCAACAAGCGGGCATTCGAAAGCCATCACTTCGGCGAATACCTCGTGGGTCGATTTCCTGACACCCTCGTAAAACGCGTACTCTGTGTCGCAGTAAGTGCATCGTGAATCGCACCCCGTCAGTCGCACGAAAACGCACGGCAGTCCTGCCCACGTGCTCTCCCCTTGCACAGAGAGATAGATTTCGTTGATTCTGAGCTGGAGTTTACCGTCCACGAGAAGAGACCGGATCCGAGAGATTGTTGGATTTCGAAACCCGAGCCGGATCCCCTTTCCAACAAACAAAATGGGAGCCGCGGCCGATCGCCTGATACCACGCCACAATTGACGTTCGCCGGCCCATCTGACGCTCTTGAGGCGCTGATCGCATCATGCGGTGTTCGTCAGATTGTTGGCACGACAAATACCTCCGCCAAGATCACATGGCCGGATCCGGTCGCGCCCAAGGCCAGCAACAGGCGCCCTCGGAGTGGAAGATGCGCGGACCAGGCGGGGAAGCCCCCAAATTTCGCATGTCGTCATCAAGCTTGTCGCAAGTTCCTCCATCCAAACGTCGAAGCCAAACATATTCCGCAGGTCTCTGTTGCGCCTTCCCGCGCTCGCACCAAACTCCGGCGTCCCTAGGGTTCGATACCCAGAAGCTTAAGCACTTCGCCGACCAGAAACAACGAGCCCGTAACAAGGGTCCGCCCCTGCGACGCTTCCAACGCCTGGCTTACCGACTTAAAGACTCGATAAGGAACGGTGCAGGCGGCCGCAAGGGCTTGCGTAGCCGCCGATCGCTCGCTGACAATCGGGACAAGGAGAACCTCCCGGCTAATCGGTTCAAGGATCTTCAGCATCGCGGAGTAATCCTTGTCGGCTAATGCTCCGAAGATCACCGTCGCCTTTTCTGTTCCGTAGGCGTCCCTCCAATTGACCAAGAGTTTCTCGGCCGCGTGAGGGTTATGACAACCGTCAAGGACGAAGCGTTCGTCAACGACCTGAAAGCGCCCGGGCCAGCGGACATCTCGCAATCCCCGCCTAACGGCCTCGCCGGAAACACGCACGCCGGCGGCCCGCAGAGCAGCCACTGCCAGCGCCGCATTCTCCCGCTGGTGAACGCCTCGCAGCCCGATCTCCGCTTGCTCGAGAGGTGCTTCGACGAATTCCAAAGACGAACCCGCCGCGGCCGCTCGATCGGCCAGCGCTGCGGCGGCCTCCGGGGGTTGCGCGGCGCTTACCACGGGCGTGCCATCTTTGATAATTCCCGCCTTTTCTCTCGCGATCTCGGCCAGCGTGCCGCCAAGCCATAGCATATGGTCCATGGCAATGGGCGTGATGACCGCAACAAGAGGCATGACGGCATTAGTAGCATCCAGCGCGCCTCCCATGCCGGTTTCCAGGACGACTAGGTCGCAGTGTTCGTCGGCGAAATGGCGCAAAGCGAGGGCAGTGGAAATTTCAAAGAATGTCGGCGAGTGGCTCCAGCCCGCCGAGACTTTGCGAAGAATCGTCAACCCGCGCGCGACATCCTGCGGCGGGATTTTCTCGCCATCGACACGGATGCGCTCTCGAAAGTCCACGAGATGAGGGGAAGTGTACAATCCTACCCTGCGACTCGGGTCTCGGAGGATTGCGTCCAGCATTGCGCAAACCGAGCCCTTGCCGTTCGTGCCTGCGACGTGCACAAAGCTTAGTTCCTTCCGCGGATCACCGAGGGCTTCAAGCAAGCCCCGAACATTCTCAAGCCCAAGCTTGATGCCGAATTGCTGCGTGGCATAAAGCCACGCCAGCGATTCCTCGTAGATCACTTTCGCAGCGGCGTCAGATAGTCGAGAAGCTGACCGATCACCATTCGCAGTTTTGAACGCGGTATGACCATGTCAATCAGGCCGTGCTTCTCAAGAAATTCCGCAGTCTGAAAACCGTCGGGCAAATCCTGATGGGTCGTTTCCTTGATGACGCGCGGCCCTGCGAAACCAATCATGCTCTTTGGTTCGGCGATGATGACGTCGCCTAAGGAAGCATAGCTGGCCATCACGCCGGCCGTGGTCGGATTGGTAAGCACGCTCAGGTAAAGAAGTCCGGCTTCGTTATGCAACGCCAGCGCGCCGCTTGTCTTGGCCATCTGCATCAGGCTGAGCATGCCCTCATACATGCGCGCGCCCCCCGAAGCACAGACTATGACAATCGGCCATTTCTTCTTCGTGGAGAGCTCGATGGTGCGGGTGATTTTCTCTCCGACAACAGATCCCATCGTGGCAGCGAGAAAGTTAAAATCCATCACCGCCAGGCCCAGGGCATGACCGTGAATTTTTGCGGTGCCCGTCGTCACGGCGTCTTTGAGGCCGGTCGCTTCCTGATAGCTTTTCAAGCGGTCGGCATAGGTGGCCACTCCCTTGAATTCCAATGTGTCCACCGAAGTGAGGCTGGCGTTGGTCTCCTGGAAAGAATCTGGGTCGACCAGGCTGGCGATCCGCTCGCTGGCGCTCATGGTGAAGTGATGCTCGCACTTCGGACAGACACGCACGTTCTCGGCGAGGGCGAGGTTATGAATCACTTCGCCGCAGGATGGGCACTTCGTCCAAAGACCCTCCGGCATCTCGCGAGTCTTGCCTCCGATGGGTTTGAGAATGGGTTTTCGAAAGATCGGCATGATTAGTAGCAATATCGCCGGACATTCACAGCCTGCCGGAAGGCAGCCCCAAGCGCAAGGCGAAGCCGCGGCAAAATCTCGCTGAGTGACAAGACGCGAAGCTGCTTCCGAGGCGCTTGTTGGGGAATCGGTTTTTGGGCGCGGCGCTACGGCCGCCATCAGCCACGCGCCACAGTGAGAGCCCTCACGGATCGCGCGCCTGCCGTCAAGAGCACCCGGGCGCATTCATCGAGCGTTGAACCAGTGGTCAGCACATCATCGATAAGCAGAAGGTCTTTTCCGTGCACGGGTGCATTCCGGCGAAGCTTGAAGGCATCCCTCAGGTTATGCATGCGACGGCGCCGGTCGAAGTGAGTCTGCGTCACCGTGTAGCGAACGCGCTCGAGAGCCTCGCAAAATGCAAGCTTACTCTTTCTTGCCAGCGCACGACTGAGCACTTCTGCTTGGTTGAACTCACGCTCGCGTCTGCGCAAAGGGTGCAGGGGCACGGGCACGACCGCATCAAACGCGCAGCCCTCCAGTCTAGGGTCGCGAAGGCCTTGCTTGAGAAAATCGCTCAGAAGGTCGCCGACCCAAAGCTGACCATCATATTTGAACTGATGGATGAGGTCGCGCAGAATTCCGCGCGACTGCATGACGGCCACGGCGCACACGAAGTGGAAGGCTCTTCCCCGGCAGTTCGCACAAACGAAAGAGTCAAGCGCCCCTGAATACGGTTGAGAACAGGCTTCGCATCGTGGCGGCGTGATCGGCGCGAGCGAGTCGGAGCATTTCGCGCAGAACCAGCCCGATCGTATCGCTACTCCGCACCCGGCGCAGTGCGCGGGGAAAAACAATCCCTCAAGAGCCTGAAAAACCACGCGAGTCCGCCGAGGCATCCCGCAGATAAATCCAAACTCCCGCTCCGGTCAATAGGAGGACGCCCAGTGGCACAAGCCCGGTCGGAACAGCTCCACTGACCACATTCGGACCGATCCATGGCATGAGCGCTTCGGGCGGCTTTACGCGATATTTCGCCAGCCATTGCAATGCCTGCTGACAAAAGATCCATCCGGCATGAAGCCCAATTGGCAACCAGAGCGAGCGGGTGCCAAGCGTGGCAAAGGCAAGAATCATCCCGCCGGTCAGCAAGGAAAGAAAACCCGCTATCCAAAGCGACGGGGGCGGCGCGGCATCGAAAACCCGCAGGATCTGGGCCAAGCCGGACCACCATTCGACGACGGAGTCAGGCTGCTTGCCCGGTCGCAAGAAATGCACCCCCGCGAAAACCGTGGAAACACCCAGGACCGCAGACCATCGGCCGAAGGATTTGACCGCAAGCCCGAGCAAGACACCGCGAAAGAGAAATTCCTCGACCAAGGCGACGAATCCCGCCGTCAACGCGATGCGCAACAGCAGGAAGGGCATCAAATCCTGTTTGATCCGATACACGTCGAGCATGAGAAAAACGACTCCGAACAATGCTCCCGGCGCCAGCGCAAGGAACAATCCCGTCAAGGCGTCTCGAGCGGCACGCGGATTTCGCTCAAGACCGAACTCGCTCGAACTGCGAATCCCGAGCCACCACAAGAGAGGAACAAGCAGAACAAACGCCGTCACTTGCGTCACCCGACTCAGGTAGCGATAAAACGGAAAATCCACGACCTCGTGCAGCATCCAGTAAATCGGCGGTGCCAACACCGCGCCTAAAAACACAACCACGACGAGATAAAGAAGAATTTTGCCCAGCGCTGGCACCCCAAAGAGAGAATGTTGTCGAGCCGCTGGTGTCAACCGCGCCATTATTTCCACCCGTGGATACCAATCTGCTCATCGCCGCCGATAAACGGCACCTTTGGCATCCCTTCACGCAAATGAAGTCGTGGTGCGCACCAGAGCATGACCCGCTCGTGCTCGTCGAGGGCGCTGGCGCAATCCTCCGGGACAGCGAGGGTCGCGAGTATATCGACGGAAACTCCTCCATTTGGACGAACATCCACGGCCATTGCCATCCCGCGATCAATGCCGCCATCAAATCTCAACTCGACAAAGTGGCTCATGTCTCGTTTCTAGGCTCAACCAACATCCCGGCCATCGAACTCGCCGGGAAACTCGCCGGATGCTTCCCCCCACGCACTCTGACGAGGATCTTTTACTCCGACGACGGTTCAACCGCCGTGGAGGTGGCGGTCAAGTTGACGCTCCAATACTGGCAGCTGTGCGACCGCCCGGCGAAGACGCGCTTTGCCACTTTTGAAAACGCATACCATGGAGACACGACCGGCGCAGCGAGTCTCGGAGGCGTCGGCACGTTTTCGAGCCGTTTTTCGGCAATTCATTTTCCGGTCGAACGTATCGCCAACATCGACGCCCTTCCAACCCTCGACCCCGACCGGCTCGCCGCCGTTATCATCGAGCCTCTCGTCCAGGGTGCGGCGGGCATTCGTCTTTGGCCACCAGGCATGCTCAAGGCTCTGCGCGCATGGTGCGACGCACACAACGTGCTTCTCATCTTCGATGAGGTGTTGACGGCATTCGGACGAACAGGGCGCCTGTTCGCCTGCGAGCACGAAAGCGTCCTTCCCGATTTTCTCTGCCTCGCCAAGGGCCTGAGCGGCGGCTATCTGCCGCTCGCGGCCACGCTAACCACCGATCGCGTGTTTAACGCCTTCCTCGGCGAGTACCGATGAGCTGAAAACCTTCTTCTACGGCCACAGCTACTGCGGAAACCCCCTCGGCTGCGTCGCGGCCCTCGCGAGTCTGAACATTTTCCAAGAGGAAGGCACCCTGGAAACCCTGAAAGGAAGAATCCCGCTCCTGCGCGAATTGCTGGACAGCCTGCGAGCCCTCCCCAACGTCAGCGAGATTCGCCAATGCGGCTACATCGCCGGGATCGAAATCCAGGAAGGCGACGGCAAGCCCTTCCCATGGCAGAATCAAGTGGGTGCCCGGGTCTGCCTCGCCGCGCGGCAGCACGGCTTGCTCACTCGGCCAATCCTCGACACGATTGTCCTCATGCCGCCTTTGTGCACGACCCAGGAGCAACTTGAACGCGCGATCAACGCCATTCGACGCGCCATTCGCGAAGTGTGCGAGAAGCCCTCGAGATGATGCCCGAAGCTGTATTCTCGCCTTGGCAAATAACGAAACACCCTAGTAGCTGCTCCAAACATCAACGGCAGGCCAGCGGCTAAGCACAAATCAAGTGCTCCGCTCCAATCGGTAACGAAGTCACGAGATTCCATCGGCAAAAAGGCTGCGCTCCGCGGTGCTTGCAGGCTCCCCTGGCTCCTGATAAGCTCCGGCATGGAGCCAGATCATCAATCTGGACGATCCGGCGGGAAAAACTGTCGGGCGAAGAAAAGCGCCGAGAAACGCCATGAGCTACGCTTTTGGATTGCAGCGCGCTCTGAACCAAATTGCTCCTCCGCCGATTCCGCGAGGAGTTTGTCGCTTTCGCTCGCATGAGGAGGCCGACCGATGGTTGATGGACCGCTTAACTCGGAAACGGGCGAGTTGACTTCCCGGGCGCCGGAACGCCCGGATCTTGTGAACCTGTGCAGAGAGTTGACTGAGCAGGGCGCCCGCTATCTCGTCATTGGCGGGTTCGCGATCATCGCGGCGGGCTATGCGCGCACGACGGGTGATTTGGACCTCTTGATTGATGCGAATTTGGAGAATGAAGGGAAAGTGTTTGAAGCGCTTGAAATCCTGAGTGACCAATCCGTGAAAGAACTCGAGCCCGGGGAAGTTTCTAAGTAGCTCGTTGTGCGAATTGCCGACGAAATTCAGGTCGATCTAATGGCAAGGGCTTCGGGGATTGACTATCCGAAGCTTCGGAAAGTGTGGCGATCCACGAACTGGACGGCGTGCGCATTCCCTTTGCCAGCCCGGAATTGCTTTGGCGCCTGAAAACCGAACGACCGCGAGAAGGATCGAGGTGAATTGCAATTCCCCGCATGTGGTTCGAAGCGCAGGGCAGGGCGCCGCCAGAATAGTTTGGCGGTCTAAGAATTGTCGAAAGCGAGATGATCCCCCGCGGCGTCCACCGTGATCCGGTCGCCTTCGTGAAATTTTCCGTCCAGGATCTCCATACTCAGCGGATCGAGGATTTCCCTTTGGATGACTCGCTTGAGCGGGCGGGCGCCATAGGCGGGGTCGTAGCCCTCCCTGGCCAGAAACTTTTTCGCGGCATCGGTCAACTGGAGGGAGATGTTTTTGGCAGCGAGGCGCTCCACCAAGCGTTGGAGCTGGATATCTACGATCCTGGTGATCTGTCGGTCATCGAGGCGGTCAAAGATGATGATCTCATCGATCCGATTGAGAAACTCCGGCCGAAAATGCCCACGCAATGCCTCGGTCACGCGACGGTCCCGCTCATCTTTTCGCAAATCCTCCATGATATACTGGCTGCCGATATTCGAAGTAAGGATGATAACGGTGTTCTTGAAATCGACCGTGCGCCCTTGACCGTCTGTGATGCGTCCATCGTCGAGCACCTGGAGCAGAACGTTGAACACGTCGTGGTGCGCTTTCTCGACCTCGTCAAAAAGCACGACGGAGTAAGGTTTGCGACGAACGGCCTCGCTAAGCTGGCCGCCTTCCTCGTAGCCGACGTACCCGGGCGGCGCCCCGATGAGCCTGGCCACCGTGTGCTTCTCCATGTACTCGCTCATGTCGATCCGGATGATCGCACGTTCATCGTCGAACAAGAACGCGGCGAGGGCCTTCGATAGCTCGGTCTTTCCGACACCGGTGGGGCCGAGAAACATGAACGATCCAATCGGACGATTCTCGTCCTGAAGCCCGGCGCGTGCTCGTCGGACGGCGCTGGAGACCGCCTTGATGGCCTGTTCCTGGCCCACGACGCGTTCCATCAGCCTTTCCTCCATCTTGACCAGCTTCTGGCGCTCGCCCTCCTGAAGGCGCGAAACGGGAATGCCCGTCCAGGTCGAGACCACCTTCGCAATATCCTCCTCGGTCACTTCCTCCTTGAGCAGGGTCTGGCCGCCCACGTCCTGATTGAGCTTGAGAGCCTCAAGCTGCGTCTGAAGCTCGGGAAGCCTCCCGTACTGAATTTCCGAGGCCCGTTGCAGGTCTCCTCTTCGCTGGGCCTGCTCGAGCTCCATTTTCAACTGTTCGATTTGCTCGGCGATTTTCTGAGATTTCGTGATCTCTTCCTTTTCCTTCTGCCATTCAGCTTTGAGGCGGCTTGACTGCTCCTTGATGTCGGCAAGCTCCTTTTCGAGCTTGGCAAGACGCTCCTTGCTTGCGGCGTCCTTTTCTTTCTTGAGCGCCTGCTTTTCCATTTCGAGCTGCATGATCTGGCGTTCAAGCTGGTCGATCTCCGTCGGCATGGAGTCGAGTTCGATCTTGAGGCGCGAGGCGGCCTCGTCGATGAGGTCCACAGCCTTATCGGGCAGGAAGCGGTCGCTGATGTAACGGTCGGAGAGCGTGGACGCCGCGATGAGGGCAGCATCCTGAATGCGCACGCCATGATGAACCTCGTAACGCTCCTTGAGTCCGCGGAGGATAGCGATGGTATCTTCGACACTCGGCTCGTCCACCATGACAGGCTGAAAGCGACGCTCGAGGGCGGCGTCCTTCTCGATGTATTTGCGATATTCATCGAGCGTGGTTGCGCCAATCGTGCGCAGTTCGCCACGGGCCAGCTGGGGTTTGAGCATATTTGACGCATCGGCGGAGCCCTCCGCGGCACCAGCACCGACGATTGTGTGGAGTTCGTCGATGAAGAGGATGATCTTGCCCTCTGAAGAGGTCACTTCCTTGAGAAACGCCTTCAGCCGGTCCTCGAACTCGCCGCGGAACTTGGCGCCGGCGATCATCGCACCGATGTCCATCGCGATCACGCGCTTGTTCTTGAGCGATTCCGGCACATCGCCGGCTACGATGCGTCTTGCGAGTCCCTCCACGATGGCGGTCTTGCCGACTCCCGGTTCGCCGATCAGGACCGGGTTATTCTTGGTCCGGCGCGAGAGAACCTGCATCGTGCGCCGGATCTCCTTGTCGCGGCCGATCACGGGGTCAATCTTCCCCTTGCGGGCGAGATCGGTGAGATCGCGGCCGTATTTTTCCAGCGTCTGATACTTGCCTTCCGGATCCTGATCCGTCACGCGCTGGTTGCCGCGGATACCCTGAAGGGTCTGCATGAGCTTGTCGCGGGTAATGCCCGCGCTCTTGAGCAACTTGGCGCCAGGGCTTCCGGACTCCAGCAAAGCGAGCAGGAAATGCTCGGCACTGAGGTATTCGTCTTTGAGTTTCGCCATCTCACCCTCGCCAGCATCGATTGTCCGGCGAAGGTCGGCCCCCAGAATCGGTGACGTGCCACCGTGGACGCTGGCGCGACGGGAAAGTTCGGCTTCGAGCTGCCCCTCGAGCTCCACGGGCTGCATACCGAGCCTTTCGAGCAACGGGCGGACAAGACCCTCGGGCTGACGAAGGAGGGCGAGCAGAAAGTGCTCGTTGGAAATCTCGGAGTGATTGCGTTTTGAGGCCAGATCGAGCGACGCATTCAAGGCCTCTTGCATCTTCGCGGTGAACTTGTCGGGACGCATGGGGCAATTCTAGCAGCTTCAACGAGGACAACGAGCAAAAGACGCCGGATAGGACTGCTTCCCTTCCCAAGTTCTCGGGACAACCGGGCCGACGGACGAAAAGAAAGTTCGGGCTATTCGCATTGCTCTGTGCAGCGCTTGATGGCCACCTGGATGTCCGTGAGAACCTGGCGGAACCTGGGCGTTTCCAGCGCGTCGGCGAAATGGTGGTGAGTCACATTCCCGAAGCAAAAATCACCCTACGGATCGAGGGTCATCGCCAGCAGTTCCGGAGAATACGCGGAAAAGTTTCCCTTCCAGTCCACGCTGACGATTCCGAAGGGACGAACCTGTTCATTGAACAGGGAAAATCGAAGCATCTGAGGGAGAACCCGGAACGGATCTTTCGCGCGGCGGCATCGAACTCCCGGATGGTGATGCTGTGGCGCCGACTTTGGCGCTCGAAGATCGTTTCAGAATTCGCGCGCGCGACCTCCTACACGGCCTCCAGGGTGGATACTGCATGGTCCGCTTCGACCTCTTTCCGCTTTCGGCTGGCAACAAGCTAGCGCACCCTTCGTTGCTAGGGGAGGTAGCTTGTTGTCAGCGACTTCGCTTGCGCAATCACCCACTCGGCCGAGCAGCCTCGGCCGCGCAATGTTTGCAAGCTGAGAGAGGCATCACGCTTCGCCAGGCGACGCCCGTCTTTGTCCAAAACCAGGGGACAATGAAAGAAAACCGGCGGCGGCGCGTCCAGGGCCCGATAAAGAAGGATCTGACGTGCGGTCGATGTCAGGAGATCTTCTCCACGAACGATCTCGGTGATGCGCATTGCGAGGTCGTCGACGACGACCGCTAGTTCGTAGGCGGGAACATTCTCCCGATTCCAGACCAGGAAATCACCAAAATCCCGCAGTGCCGTGCGGCTGACATCGCCGCAATTTCCATCGTGGAAGCCGATAACTTCCCGATCCGGAACACGAAATCTCCAGTTGCGGCCCTCCGGATCCTGGAATTCTCTTCCCACCTCAACCGGCGTGCGCCATTCGACCGGAAAGACGGGTTCCTCCTCATGGGGAGCAATGGCGGCCCGCGAAACATCCTTTCGCGAACGCATGCACGGATAGATAAATCCTCCGTCGCGCAGCCTGCGCCATGCCTCGAGATACAAAGCCCTGCGCTGGCTTTGGTAGAACGGGCCCTCCTGCCACTCGATTCCGAGCCATTTCAGTTCTTCGATGGCCGCATCCGAATACTCCGACTTGCATCGATTGGGATCGAGATCGTCAATCCGCAGGATGGCAACCCCTCGGGCCTGCACAGCTCGTTCATAAGCCTTCCAGAATGTCGCCGCGTGGCCCAGATGGAGATGGCCAGTCGGCGTCGGAGCGATCCGGCCCCGGTAGGACGACCATGAGGAGTGAGAGCTAGTGTTCGAAGGTGGCGTCGCGTCCTCTCTCCAGGCAGAATCTTCCATCAAGGAACATACTTAGAGTCCAGCGGACGGACTCCGGAAAAATCAGATCAAATTTTCGGCGCCGAGCCTTTGCGAAATAAACTGCGACACGCCATGTTGCCCACACAGCCGCCGTGGCCGGGTCTGAGTGTCCTCCTTTCTTGTATTCCCAAATCCTCAAGTGAGGCTTTTCCTTTGATGACCCAGGATGTCGCAACAACACTCAACGCGAGGAGACTGCCGCGCTTCCGGCCCTCCGGCACTGAAGCGACGACCGAATCGGAGTGACCGTCGCCCTCAACGTGGTCCCATCGACGTTAGCGGGTTGGAAAATTCCGCGGTAGCCATCCCAGAGTGCTGTTTGTGCGGCCGAGCGGTTCAGCCTACCACACGGAACCGTCCTTTAACGGCACGTGCAACAGGTCCTGACGGCCTACGGGTCTCATCGTCTCTGGCGCGTCACATCTGCGCCGCGCTCGACACCGATGCAAACGGTCCCGCTGCATCATGTTGAGATCGGCCGGAGGCGGGTGTCATTGTGTATCAATACCCACATAGTTTCCACTATGGGTAGGCGCATCGAAAAAGGTGTTCACGCCCCCATCCAGCGCTTTCTCAAAGGTGTTCCCGCTGTCGGACCACGAACCGGGCGTCCCGAAGCCGGTTCCCGTCAATTTCACTCCATTGCGGTAAAACTCGATCTCCGCGACATTGCCGTGGGAGCCAATCGGTCCGCGATAGCGCAGGTAGCGGTAATTGCCCAAGCTCACGCTCACTTCGTTCCATGCCAGCGCCGGATTGTTCGTCACTGTGTGGATGGTCGTGTAGGGTCCATTCACCGGATCCCCGTTGGTACCTTCAAAGACTCCCCCCCACATGCGCTCGGTCCACCCCGACCTCGGATAGAACCTGATCTTATCGCCTGAAACCGTCCCACCGCTGCTGGTATCAATGCCGGTGTAGTTTCCATCACCATTCGGCGCATCGAAAAAGCTGTTCACGTCCCCATCGAGCGCCTTCTCAAAGGTGTTCCCGCTGCCGGACCACGAACCGGGCGTCCCGAAACCGGTTCCCGTTAATTTCGCTCCGGCGCGATAAAACTCAATCTCTGCGACATTTCCATGGGAGCCGTTGGGTCCGCGATAACGCAGATACCGGTATTGAGGAACATCCGAAAGCCGGTCATCAACCAGACTAACGCTAACTTCCGACCATCCTGCCGGCGGGTTGTTCGTCACCGTATAGAGGGTCCTGTAAGGTCCGGTCAGCGGATCCTCGTGGGTGCCCTCAAAGACTCCTCCCACCATACGCTCGGTCCAACCCGGCCTCGGAGAGAATCTGATCTTATCGTTGAGGCCCGCCTCACTGTAGTTTGCGCTAACAAGCACATTCATCGACGGAATTATTCCCGTCGTCGTAGGCAAGAACGGATTAGAAAGGATGGCTGTGTCGCCACTCCAGCGCGTAAATTGTTGGCCGGCGGGCGGCAGGTTGGCGCTCACCGTGACGATCGTCCCCGTCGGATAGACACCGTCCCCACTGCCGCTCCGAACTTCCAAATTCGAACTCCCAGGTGGCAGGGGTTTGAATATCGCGGTAACCCATAGATCGACTCCGATCCCAGGGAGTGTCGCCATAGTCCCCGAGGAAAATGGATCGTCGAGAATACTCGTAAAGCCCTCCCAGCCCGCGAAGTACTGACCGGCTGGCGGCGTCCGCGAATCGACGAGAATGCGTGTGCCAGGCGGCCCAGTTGGCTGCTCAACGGCGCCGGACCCACTGTTGATCGTCAAACGATCTACGTGTCCAGGAGGTAAGAACCCACTTGTTCCGCTTCCCGTGTCGATTTCCACATAGGCGCCGTCGCCTTGCGGCGCGTCGAAGAAGGTCGAAGTATTTCCGTCAAGCGCGGCTTTAAAAGTGTCGTTTTCCTTTCCGCTCCACGAACCAGGCGTTCCCGAGGCTGCCCCAATGACTTTGGCTCCGCTGCGATAAAATTCAATTTCTGCCACGTTTCCATACCCGCCATTGGGAGAGCGATAGCGCAGATAACGGGCTCCCTCAAAGTTCACTTTGATCTCCGTCCAGCCTGTCGAAGGAACCTCAGTTATGGTATGAAGAACGGTGCCATCTGCCTCGAAGACTCCCCCCACCATGCGATTATTGAGGCCCGCCCTCGGATAAAAACGAATCTTGTCGCCGTTCCACAACCCCCCTGGAGGAGGGGTCGCAACGGTAGCAACGCGAAAGCCAACGAGTCTACCTTGGCTGTGCGGGACTATGGAATTATTGCCGGCAAAGGACCTCATGCGAAAATCAGCCTGCTCCGCTGGAGCCTGCCAATGGCCGCCGCGGAAACGAGGTCCTTCTGAGAACGCATCTCCTTCGGTATACTCCTCGACGTTTCCTGCCTGGCCTGCAGTCCCATAGTAGCTGGGTGTTCCGAAACCGACGTCGGTCAAGAAAGTGATGAAGGAGCCTTGGGTCGGCTGGCCGGTGACTGTATAGGTGCCATTGTAGAAATTGGCCGGGCGGCCCTGCAGAACATCGCTCCGCCATGGATACAACCAGTAGTCATCCGCGGGACCGTCAGGGCTTGGATCGTAGTACGCCGCCTTATACCATTCATTTTCCGTCGGTATCCAATACCGCGCGTCCGGATTACGCGTGATCTGGCCCCCACTGATGGTGTAGGCGCCCGTCTCCGTACTTCCGTTTCCCTGTCCATTGTGGAGCCAGTTTACGAAGCGGACGGCGTCCAAGTAATCTATGTAGGTGACCGGGAGATTGGCGTTGGCCCGGCCCCCGGAGAAGGAATGCAGGTTCCTTACATGATAGGCGTAGTTGCCACCCGTTCCGACCCGGGCTATGCCTGAGACAGTGTAGTCTACAACGTCCATATACCCCTGCCCGGTAGCATTCAGATAGGCGGCGTATTGGCCAATTGTCGTTTCGTACTTGGAAATGCTGTAAACGTAGGGAACGGCACCGCGTTCAGGATGTGGAATGGAACCGACTCCTGGCACGTTAGTCAGCGGATCGTTCGGATTGCCGGGATCACCGACGGTAACCCAGTCGAAGGAAACCGTTGACTGTGTTCCCTGTGCTAAAACTCCCTGCGCAAAAGCCAGCGCGGCAAATAAGACTATGAAAGGATTCAAGCGCCGAACCGTATCCAAAACGACCTTCCGCACAAGGCTCTTTTCGTAGTAAACTTGTTCAGATCGTCTAAATTGCTTATGATAGTTTCTTTACTGTCGCACTTGGAGTAACAATGGCTCTACATACAAATACAAAACTGCCGGTAGAAACTCGGTGGCCCGCCTACAACTGCTCCCCTTCCCAGGCGCATTTTGCCACAGATTGACTGAAGTAAGAACTCCGAGGGCACTCAGACGCGGCCTCGCTCGCTGAAGGAATGAGGCCCGCTGTCGCCACTTTCGCGGGCGAAACGTCACTTGACAGAGCGTAAGCGGGGGCAAAGCTTTTCATCATTGGCAGCCGCCAGTCCCATTCATCGGCTGCTCTCGCGAAGTCGCCCATCTGCCCGATAAAGTGTCTTTAATCTCCAAGCCTGACGAAGTTCAAACCAAGGAAGCTTCGCAAGCTGGGAGCGACGAGACTTTGTGGGAGACTGCTGCGCGCAGCGCATGGGGAACATATCTGACGGAGATCGAGAGGCGCGCGTTGCGAGAGGCAAGCGAGCTTGCAGGGCCCCCGGGAACCGCTTTGGAACTGGGGTGCGACGGGGGCCGCTGGTCGGTAGTGCTCCGCGGTTTGGGGTGGAGCAATGTCTGCACGGACATTGTCTCTGAGTCAGTCGAAAGAACCCGGCGCCGGCTGCCCGGCGCGGAGTGCATTCTTGTGAAAGAAACTGATGAGCGCCTTCCGGTGGAGGACGTAAGTGTCGGCCTTCTGCTGGTCTGCGAAGTGCCGCCGGTGACCGAGGCTGCATGGTTCCCGGCGGAAGCCCGCCGGGTGCTCCGCCGGAACGGCGCGCTCGTATTCAGCCATCTTAACTCAGGGTCGTATCGCGCGCTGGCCTATCGCGCTGGCTACCAGCTCCAGAGCATCTGGGGCGGCCGCCGCTTAAAGCCCTACTACTACAACGGCCCGACGTACGGGAGTCTTCGCGAGACCCTTGTTCATCTGGGATTCGAGATCGTGCGTGAGGAAGGCTTCTGCTGGTTCCCATTTAGCCGGCAGAGTAATTCGCCTCTCGTCGCGCCAGCGGTCCGGATAGAATCGCTCCTTGGGCTTCGCAAAATGCCAACGGTCAGCCCCTGGGTCATGTCGATCGCACGCCTGCGGTATCCGATCCCGGAAAATCCCGGGTAGACTAAACTTCGACCAGGAGGATGCGTCTGACCGCGCTTTTCACCAACTTCCGCTCGAGCGAGGGATCGGCAATTCAGCGGCTATTTCCCATTTTTTGCTGCGATTCCATAGCCGCGATGTGCGATAGGAATGGGAATGCGAAGGCTGCCAATATTCTTGCTGATTCCCTTCCTTCTTCTCTGGAACGGCTCGGCTCGGGTGTACGCCGAAGAAGCGAGTCTGGACGGGATGAAGCGTTTGGTGCGCTCACGTTTTCCGAGTGTCGTCCAGCTTTCGACCGCGGAGCTCAAGGCGTGGCTGGCTGATCCGTCGCGCCAAAAACCGGTGTTGCTTGATGTGCGCACGGTCGAAGAATACGCGTTTAGCCATCTGCCTGGCGCTATCCGCGTGGAGCCATCCTCAAAGGCAGCTGCGATTCTTCCGCTGTTGAGCCCGGACGCTGCGGTCGTCGCTTATTGCTCGGTCGGATATCGTTCTTCCGCGCTCGTTCAGCGGCTGATGAAAGCGAGCGTGCCGTCGGTTTTTAACCTCGAAGGTTCGATTTTCCAGTGGGCGAAGGAGGGTGGCCCCCTCGAGTCGTCCCGTGAACAAGGTGCATCCCTACAATGCAGCCTTTGGCAAGCTACTTAACGCGGATCAGAGAGGTTTTTGAGGGTGGCATCCCTGTTTGCCATAACCGCGAATCCGTTTCGCTTCCCGCAGCTGACCGCAGTTCCCGGTTAATCGCCACGCGAGCCTTGGTCGCAGACCCGTTTTTAGAGATTCCGTCGCGCATCCCGGCGGCAATGATGAAAATTCGGATCCGAGTCGCGAAAGATGGACTGCGCGGCACGAGATAAGCCTAAGGGCGAGCTTGCAAGCTCGCGATGCGCCATCGCGATCCCTCCGGACCTCGAAGGCGCGGGTCTGCCGCGATGATCGCTCGTCGCATCGTTTTCGTAGGCGCAGGCCACGCGCACCTCTTTGCACTCAAGCGCGCGCCGGCGTTTACTCGACGCGGGATCGAGGTCGTGACGATCGCTCCCGAGGATTTCTGGTATTCAGGTCTCGCCACCGGCGTACTGGGAGGACGCTACGAACCCTCTCAGGATCGGGTGGAAGTGGGCGCGTTGCTCGGATCGGCCGGGCGCTTTATGCGCGATCGCATCGTCGCGCTGGATCCGGCAAGCCGCGCCCTTCGCCTCGCCAACGGTGAAACGATTTCCTACGACGTCCTCTCGCTGAACGTTGGCAGCGAAGTGCGGCCGATCCCGGGTGAAAACGACGGCGTCATCGCGATCAAACCGTTGCGCAATCTTGCGCAGCTGCGCATAAGCTTGGAAAAAGAGCGTTCGGCCGGTCGGAAGCCACACCTCCTCATAGCCGGCGCTGGCGCATCGGGCTGCGAAATTGCGGCTAATCTGCGAGCACTACTGGGCGAGACCGGAGGCCAGATCACGCTCCTTTCCGGCACATCGCGTCTGGCGCCGGCTTTTTCCGAATGGGCGGCGCAACGGCTTGCCCGCCGCTTGTCAGACCTTGGCATCACTGTCCGGCTCACGGCGCCGGTCAAACGGGTTGAAGGCCGCGCTGCCGTCATTGAATCGGGCGAGCGCTGCGAGTTTGATTTTCTCATCAATGCCACCGGCCTGCATCCGCCGGCATGGCTGGCCCAGAGCGGCCTGCCGGTCAGCGAACACGGCGAGTTGATCGTCGATGAGTTTCTCCGTTCACCCGGCGATCCGCGCGTATTCGCAGGCGGAGATTGCATGAAGCTGCGCGGGCGCAACCTGGAAAAGATCGGTGTTCACGCGGTTCGACAGGCGCCCGTGCTCTTTGCCAATCTGCTCGCGACTTTCGAAGGCCGGCCGCTGCGCCCTTTCCATCCCCAGCGCCACTGTCTGCTTATCCTCAACCTCGCGCACGGGTACGGCCTCGCACGCTGGGCTCATTTTTACTGGTTTGGCCGTTCCTCGTTCTGGCTGAAGGACCAGATCGACCGCGCCTTCCTCGCCCGCTACCAACGTTCCGATTGAACATGCCTGCACCTGAGCGCTCCGATAAGACGGTGCGCCCCGGCGGAGAAGAGCGCGTTTCCCGGAGAAAGTCCGGCCGGATCGTTGCAAAAATGCGGCAAGGAGGCTGCCATCGATTAGAAAATGAAGTCGAAGATAGCGTTGGCGCTGCTGTAGCCTTTACCGCGGCCGCTCTGATCGTTTAGGCCCCACTGATACGGCAGGTATTCGATCTGGTAGCCGTCTTTCGCGAGAAACTCGCGTGACGCCTGCGGTGCATACCGGGCAAGAATTTTCGGCACGCCGCCCGCCTTATCGAAATCCTCCTTGAACCACTTAAAGATGCTCGAAATCTTCACGCGGTTGCTGGCAGGCTCGAATTGATTTAGATCCTCGCGCGCCAACCAGGCGTTGTAAGCCGCGCTGATCTGCCCATCGACGGCCGCGGCGTTATAAGCGGTGCGGCGCAGCGGCGGGCAACTGCGCGCGCAGCGGACCAGCGCCGAATGGGCTCGGTAACCCGATTGCCGGACGTGACGTCCCGTGCTCGATGTCGTCTAACGAAACTTTTTTGCCCCCAACAGGGTGTGCTTTACGCGAGAAGGATTTGTCCAGCGCGAGGATGCTTTCCGTCGGGTAGTTTTCGAGGATCCAACGGATCGCAAAAGCGTTATAGGCGTTGATCGCGGAGGCGGCGAGATCGTCACCCGCCACCGGCGGACCCGCGACTGCGAACTGCGCAAGATAGTCGTCAAGCGCCTTGCGATCCGCCTCGCTCGCTTTCCATTTCTCGTATGCGACGAGACCTCGCTCGTTGACGTATTTTTTTAGCAGAGCGTCCCAAGCATCGTGGCGGACGCCAGCGGGGAACTTCACGAGTTCGCCCTTGGGTTTGGCGAACGCGCTGTGGCTGGGTATGAGGAGAAGCGCGAGCGCCAATGCGAACGCGCCGATGGTGCGGAGTGCGGTAGATTTCATATTAGAAGTTATTTCTTGCCGGGGACGGCCTTCTTCGCGACGCGCGAAATCCAGACGGTGACGACGATCGTGGCTGCAAGCCCGGCGCCGAAGAGCGCCCATTTCCACGGTCCCGCGGCCTCGCCGCTCGTCGCCTCCTTGCCCGCGGCGCCGATATAGACATAGAGAAAAGTTCCGGGCAGCATCCCGGCCCAACTGGCCGCGACGTAAGGCCAAAAGCCAATCTTCGTCACGCCGTAGAGGTAATTGCTGAGGTTGAACGGGACAAGCGGGCTGAGCCGTAAGAGCGCGACCATTTTCCAGCCTTCCCGACCGATCGCTTCGTCCATCGCGGCAAACTTCGGATTGTTTTTCGCCGCCTCCTCCACACGATGCCGGAGAAAATAGCGCGCGACGAGAAAAGCGAGCGCCGCGCCGAGGGTAGCGCCTGCGGACACGACCGCGAAACCGCGCCAAAGACCGAACGCCAGGCCAGCGCCGATGGTGAGGAGCGACCCCGGAAAGAAGAGCACCGCAGCGATGGCATAGGCTGCGATGAAAATGACGTAGCCCAAGGCGCCGCGCTGTTCGATCCAGTCGTTGAACGCCTTCACCCATTCCTTAACCGGCAGAAACGACCACGCCGTCGCAAATGCAATCAAAACCAGCGCGAGCCCAAGCCATCTCCCGTAGCGCATCCAAAAGTTTGCGGTGTTCATGAGCGGCGGCCCCTTTCATAGAGCCATTGGAAGAGCTTTTTCGCAAACGGGGTTAGGCGCGTTTTTTGATACGAATCGCCGGCCTTTCGCGCGATCTCGGCGAACGTGGGATAGACGTGGATAACGCCGCTGATTTTGCCCAGGCCGATGCCGCAGCGCATCGCAAGGACAAACTCGTGAATGAGATCGCCGGCGTGAGCGGCGACCAGCGTGACCCCAAGAATGCGGTCGCGGCCGCGAGCGGTGAGGACCTTCACAAAGCCGCACGCTTCATCTTCAACAACCGCACGGTCGAGGTCGGCGAGTTGTGAAGTGAAGAGATTGTACTCGATGCCGCGTTCCTTGGCCTGGGTTTCGCTAAGGCCGACGCGCGCGACCTCAGGATCGAGATAGGTGCACCACGGGACCGTCGCGTAGTCGGTCTTCGATCGCATGAAGGGGAAAGGAACGAGCATATTGCGCGCGACAATCCGTGCCTGGTAGTCGGCCATGTGCGTGAAGCGATAGGGCCCGGCGATGTCTCCCGCAGCATAGATATGCGGCTGCGAAGTTTGCAGGCGCTCGTTGACAATGACACCTTTCTCATTGAAGTGAACGCCCGCGGCTTCAAGGTTGAGCGCGCTCGTGTTTGGAATTCGGCCGGTGGCAATGAGCAACGCCTCGGCGCGGACTTCGCCGCGTTCCCGCATTGCGACAATCTCTCTGCCGTCCGGCCGCACGCGGGTGAACTGTGCGCCAAACAAGCACTCGATGCCATCAGCCTCGAGCGAGCGTTGAGCGAGGTTTGACGCATCGAGGTCCTCCCTGGGCAAGAGCCGCGGGCCGCGATGTGCGAGCGTCACCTTCACGCCGAGCCGAGCGAAGACCTGGGCCAATTCGCAGCCGATCGGTCCTCCGCCGAACACAAGAAGACTGGCGGGTTTCGCGCTCAGTTCGTCGAAAATCGTTTCGTTGGTGAAGAAGCGGACGCGATCCAGACCCTCGATACGGGGCATCGCCGGCCGCGTACCGGTGGCAATAACGAAATGCTGCGCGCGCAAACTGCGGCCGTTGACCATAACTTCGTGGGGCGAGACGAAGGACGCTTCGCCGCGCAGCACTTCGACTCCGAGCTTTTCAAAGCGCTCCTGCGAGTCGTTCGGCGCGATGTGGGCGCGGCGCGCGCGCATCCGCTCCATCACCCGCTCGAAGACGAACGCAGGTTCAGCTGCTTCGAGTCCCCAGCGGTCGGCGTGGCGAATGCGATCCGCCGCTCGTGCCGAAGCGATGAGCGCCTTGCTCGGCACGCAGCCAAAGTTCAAGCAATCGCCCCCCATGTGTTCGCGCTCGATCAGCGCCACGCGTCCGCCGAGCCCAGCCGTGGCGGCAGCAGTGACGAGGCCAGCGGTGCCGGCACCAATGATTACGGCATTGTAGCGTTCGCCACTCATAGGCGCGACGTTTTCGCCTTGGAGGGCACGCGGCCAGCCTGCGCGGCGAGAGGGCTTCCCTCCCTCTGGAAGCGGGAAGTTTGTTCATCAGCCCCAAAGGGCGGAAGCCAGTCGTCCTTCGGGTAGCAGCCGCTCAAATAACGTACGGTGAGCCGGAAATCGCGCCACGTCGTCCACACCGCGCCGCGGGCGGCGAAACGGCGCGCGGCAGAGAGGACCGGCGGACGCAGCGTAACGACCCGCCCCATGCGCGCCATCCGGCGCGAGAAGTCGAGATCTTCGAAGCTGTACCACTCTCGAAAGCCTCCGAGCGCGGCAAAGGCGGTTTGGCGCACAAAGATCGCCTGATCGCCGAGGAACCAGCCGAAGGTTCGGGTGCGCACTTCCGCCAGCGCGCACGTGAGGCGAAGGAACAGGGACGGTGAATCGTAGCGCCGCGCAAACCCGCCGCCGACCACGCTGGGCTTTGCGAGTGCGGCGGTTATCTTCGCGAGAGCGCCAGCGGCAAGGCGCGTATCGGCGTGAAGGAAAAGGAGGGTTTCGCCTCGCGCAAAGGCCGCGCCGAGATTCATTTGGAACGCACGCTGCCGACGCGGGCTGCCGATCAAGTTCACTCCCCCTTCTCTCGCCAGGATCGCGGTGGAGTCGGTGCTTTGCGCATCGACCACGAGGACTTCGTGGGGAACGCCCTGGCTCCTGAATGCGGCGAGCGTCCTCGGCAACTCGGCGCCTTCATTGAACGTCGGAATGATGACCGAAATCATGACACGCGGCGCAGCTCATCGCGAGCCCGCTTTGCTCTCCCCGAATTCGCGTTTCCGCTCATGTCAGCGCGGTGCCAGTCAGGTTGCAAAGCTTGCCGACATTGAGCTGCGAAATCTCCGTCTGGCCGCGCCGGAGCGGCGTGCCCTGATCGAAAGAGATTGCTTGAAGCGATTCACTCGGCGACTAGCGGGTGGAGGCCCGGAGTGCGCGCACCCGGAATTTGGGGCTCGGCTCTCAACACCGGATCAGCGAGGCGCTCGTCGTAAACCTTGCTCCAGCGTTCCTGATTCATCTGGCACATCGGCACGGACACCCATTCGCCGCCCTGCTTCACCGCGCCTTTGAAGACCCAGGAATCCAGCCGGGCTTTGATCACCGGGTCGTGCGCCGCGGTGGCGGTCACAGCGGCATCCATGAAATTATGCATGCCGATGCCGACCGTGTGATCGGACGCATCAAGACCGAAGCGGGATGCTCAAGGAGCGTCTGGCCATGCGTCATAAGCATCGGCACAAGCCCGACGGCGTAGGCATAGCGGATGATTTCGACGAGCTCATCCTGCCGACCCGAGCCCCAGTAGGCATCGACCACATCGCCGCCCGTGATCTGCAAACCGCCGCCAGGCCCTTGAAAGCGCCGATTCGCGGCGATTTGCTCCTTCATCTGCACGAGCGACGGTAACGGCACTTGATTCGCGTTCTTCGGCAGATAGCAGTGCGTGCAATGAAACGAGCAGTAGCTGGCACCGAGCGTGAAACCGCAGTGTGTCAGGTGCCGGCCGGAAATTTGATTCGACGTCCGCAGTTCCGGCGGCAAAGCCTGCCACGCTCGCGCAGGATCGCCGCCTTTTCCCGATGCACGGGCCGGCGAAACGCTTCCCAGCGCACCCGCCATTTTTCGGAAGACGTCGCCGCGGCGTTCATAGCGTGAGCGTGTGCTGGACGGTCGAGTCATCAGGCCGACACCCGAGTTTAAGCTCGGCGGAAAAGGCTGCGCCTGCTTGCCAAAAGGGTGCGCGCCGGCGATTTGCCGGGATGCGCTTTGACCGTAATACCAGGTGTGCAATCGGCGGGGCGAAACACCGACGCGGAAGAGCAGCAGCAACATGGCATTCAAAAGAGTCGTCCGCCATGGACCGCGCGCGAGATGCCGGCGCGGCGATGAAGCCATCGGCGGGTCAAGCACGACAACGCGCCCTGTCCGCCGGAGCCGCAAGGAGAAATTGACATCTTCCATCAACGGCAGTCCGCGGAAGCCACCCAGCGCGGTGAAGACTTCGCGACGCGCGAATAGGGACTGGTCGCCATAAAGCGGGCCGAAACTGCGATTGTGCCAGCGCTCGACCGGCTCAAATCGGCGAAGCGCCGGATGCCGCTGGTCGAACCGCCGGTAAAACGCGCCGCCGACAACATTCTTCTCAACATCAAGCGCCGCGAGCGCCTGCAGATGCTCGGGCGTAATTTGCGAATCGGCATGGTGAAAAAGTATCCAGCGTCCCGTCGCAACCGCGGCCCCCGCATCCAGTTGCCGGCCGCGATTGGGCTCGTTTCCTTCCAGGCAAGTCGCTCCGAGTTGCCGCAGCTGGCGCCCCGTCGTGGAATCGGCTTCAGCGAGGGACACTATGATCTCCCGTACCTCTTGTGAGGCTCTCAACATCGGCATCAACTCGACGAGCGCTCCCAGGTCTCGCCAGATTGGAATGACGACGGTGATCGGCCCGCCGCTACCCGGCTGAGTTTCATCGGCCACTGTCGAAGCTATCGCAAGAGCACTCACAGGACTTGAGCCGTTACGCACGCCTGATTGCAGGAGCGCGCGGCCCTGATACCATAGCTAAGTATCTGAAGTTGTCTATGGCTCAGAGTCGATTGATTTTGGGCATCATTCAGTTGGGGTTTGATCGATGACGTTTCACAAATTGTTCGCACAACTGCGTACAGACATACCTCCGCTGCCAGCGAGCATGAGCGTCACCCCAGATCGATTTGACCAATCTGCCAACGATCTACACGACACTGATCGTTCGACGGGCCCTTCTGGTGGGCGCGGAACCGTCCTCGACGAGGACGCGTCTTGGACCGGGAGCGGCATTGGTGCGAACCTCGATGGAAACGGAGCTTCCAGCGATCGTTACTTCGGTGTCCGCCGAGGGCGTCACGGTGGCGGTGGCGGCGTCCACGAGAGTGCCGGCCGCGTCTTCACAGCGAAGGGTGATCGTTGAATTTCGCGGAACATCAAATGAGCCGGCCAGCAGCCGGAAATGTGGTGCCAGCTGGATGTCGGCTCTGAGATTTGCGCTGTTGCTAGGCCGGCCCGCCTCGATCGTATATGCCAGATCCAGAGCCTCCTCTGGCGGCTCATTCGCAGCAAAGACAATCTGGTCTTCTCCGAGAAATGGGTTGAGCGCGGAAATGTCGACCGTAGGCGACGACTCGTCCGGTCGCGGGTCATTCACCGTGGTCGGAACGCCATTCACCGAGCGTAGCGTGAGGCGGGAATTCACCTGCGTCGGCACGATCAGAAACGCTTCCTCGCCTGGCAGGAGTGTCGCCACGGCATTCGCGCCCTGAAAATCTGCGAGGAGCGCTGCTACATCTGGCAGCGGCCGGCGGACCGGAATCACGTCCACGATCTGTGCGGTGAAGCGTCGCACCGGGATGTGGATGTCGCGTGCCATGTGCAGAGACCGTGCGGGGCGAAGATCGGCGCGTCGGGTGTGTTGAGCCGGTTCAGTTCGACGATTTCGCCGCGCTCGGAGCAAATCCGACAATGATCAATGGATCGTCCGGCGAAAGTTGCAAAGCGGGACCCGTGCTGGGCCGCAGCAGCCGCGCGACATAGGCACGCTCATCCCTCTGCGCGACATCGATCCTCGCCCGCTGTGTCTGGACGAGCACCACCGTACCGTCTTGCGTCGCGGGCTGCCCATCCACAGTGACCGTCACGTCCTTACATCCACGGTGAAGAAGATTGGCTGCCGATGAGGGAAGAAATAAGTGGTGTCACCATCATGCGCCTCGCGAGCCTCCCGGGCCATGTCGATATCGTTGGAGACCGTGACGCGATACTGTGTAGGCGGAAAACTTCGGTAGCTCGAATTCCGTTCCCGACGTGAGGTCCGTCACAATGCGGAAAATAAAGGTAGGAAAAAGGGCGAAGAGCAGCGGGCGCAATTGCGCGGACTG
>CAVSXN010000005.1:0-264088 GCA_963731945.1 uncultured Verrucomicrobiae bacterium
ACCTTATTAATATGATATGTGGCTTATTGGCTGGCGGAGCGTCGCTGGTAGAGCAGGAAGGAAAGGTAACGCCAGGTTCCCATGTGAAGGGCATCTGCAATCCAGCGCATGGTCATGGGCGTTTCCCGATGAAGTCTCTCGGCGATTGTCACCTTGAGCGAAGCTCCTTTGGGCAAGGAGACAAGGTCCTCCCGGCTTCGCTTTTGCTTGTGTAGTTCCTCGTCTATGAGTCTCTGCGCCCGGACTTCCAGAGTTTCCCGCCGGGCCGCAGCCGCGTGATCCTCTGAGAGCGAGAGGCCCAGACTATCCTGGAGACGATCGAGGAAATCCTGCGCTCCCAGACGCCAGCCTCTCTTAAGAGTCTGACGAAGCTCCGCGTCCTCTTCCAATCGCCGCACCTCCACGCGCTTTGAGAATTCGCGCCGTCCCGCTGCGGAGTCCCTGGCGACGCCATGCTCGCCTAAGAGCCTGTCCACCCTCAACCATGCCGGCCGCTTGCGCGGGCTCTGCAGATACATGGGATAGCTGCTCCAGGCATACTGTTCCAGCCTCTGTTGAGGCCCCAGAATTCCTGCGCGCACGGGATTGAGATGGCTATAGTCGCACGCCCGTCGCAAGTACCAGTCATCAACGTGGTCCACGACAATGGCCTTGTAGCGTCCGGAAAACAAATGCCCACGCAATCGGTGACGAGCGTTGAACCTCGCCGTAAAGGTTCCCAGCATCCATTGCATGCCTTTGACCAGAGTCGGTTCCGGCGTCTCGATGACCAGGTGAAAGTGGTTGCTCATCAGACAAAAGGCGTGGATCTGCCAGCCGGCATAGACAGCAGCTTCTCCCAGGGTCTTGACAAATCGCTCGCGGTCGCCGTCGTCCAGGACGATATCTTCCCGGCGATCCCCGCGGCTCAGCACGTGGTATCGGGCGCCTTCGTACTCCACTCGCAACGGCCGTGGCATGATCCTGGCAATACTGAACACCGCATGCCAAAGTGTCAATCTCCCTTTAATAAGGTCTGACCCCTTCTGCCTTCTGCTTTAATAAGGTCTGACCCCTTCTGCCATCGGGTGCCAACGAAGCTTGCCGTGGGCGAAAGAGTCTCGTCTCTGACCCTGCCCGTCCTGACGAGCCCGGGAAAGCCTGCTGATTTTTTGCTCAAACCGGTGGAACTGCCCCTGCCTTCGGATTTCACGCTTTTTTCCGGCGCCGACCTCGGCAATGCGCCTCCGCCCATGGTCAGCCGCGAGGGGAAATGGGTGAAAGTGCGGCAGGAGGAAGAGCAGCATTGGAAGATTCGCGACACGACCTACTTCGACCGCGAGGCCGTGATCTACCGGGTGGACCCTGCCGACCCCGCCAGCGCCGGATTTGCGGGCGAGGGATACGTCTCCATCGAAAGAAAAGGCCGCAAGATTGAAATCGTCACGGCGCTCGACGTGGAATCCGATCTGAAGGATTTCCACATCATCGTGCATCGGACGATTTTCGAGAATGGCGTGGTTAAAGGAGACCGCGACCTGGAAGGGAAAAATCCCGCGCGATTTTCAGTAGGAAACAGATTGATCACCCAATTCGAGATCTGCGGCGGATCGGTCGGCGCCGTCCTGGCCAACCACCTCGGCACGGATCCAGGCAGCTCAGAGCACGACACCTACTGGTGCAAACCGGGAACTTTGTCGGGCATTTACATTCACTACATTGCCGCTAACGCCGAAGTTGTCATTGTGTCCATGAACAAACCGGACATCGTGTGTTCCTGTCCGACCGGCCAAGCCCATGTGGCTGGTCTGCATCTCCGTGTCCTTCGGACGATAGTTGGTGAAAACCCTTTTGTCGCTAACCAGGTATTCCGTCTCCCGCATTCGCTCGGCCAATTTTTGCGGCGAATCCGCGATAATTTCGCCGAAGGCCGTCTGATAAACATTTTCTGTTCCAGGTTTCAACCGGACCCCATTGTGCGAGTAGAATGTGCCTGTCGTACTATCGTAGTGCGCATGCACAAACAGTCTCTCGACCTCGCGAGCTTCGGTCGGGGATAACTGGATGGCACTCTCGCCGGACTGATCCTGACGCAATACCGATCTGTGGCCGGCAAAGCATTCGTCGTAGACATCGTGATTGCCTTTGATGAACACCGCGCCCGTGTCGTGTAGTGCGCTCACCAACTTGGCGGTCACCCGTTTGTCGCAGGAAAAACGGTCATGCATGATGTCGCCGATGAAAACCAGATCACGCTGGCCCGGCAAAAATCTCGCCCCTGAAACCATCTCATCCAGATCCCTCGCCAGTTGCGGGTCGCTCTGAAAATCTGTCAATGCGGAAGGGTGCCGGGAATTCCCAGCAGCGGCCTCCTTATTCATGGCGGTCGCAAGTTTTTTAAGTCCGTCCGGCCCCAGTTGCATTCTTCCGCTGTGGATGGCCATGAGAGTCATTCGTGCCACGCTGCCGTCGCCATCTCCCAAAACGCGCGTGGTTCCCGCGCCAAGCGCGCGCGGAGCCAGGAGAGCGAGGAAGTATGTCTTGGTCTGGGGCGACAAATGCGCATCGAGCTCTTCGAGTTGCAGCCTTGCCGCTTCGTCCGGTTCCGCTTCCGCCAACCTGCGATGGAAAGTCAGCGCTTCCAGTTTGCCGAGTTGCAGTCTCCCCGGGGTCGGGGCTCCCTTGGCTGGTCCTTCCCCGCGGAGCGAGTCGATGAGTTTGACAAAACTTTCGGACCCAAACTTGGAGGACGTGGTCGTCAAATATGCCTCTAAATCCGCCTGGACGCCGTCCGCGTAAACAGCGTCACCGTAAGCGCTGCGGATCAGTTGTTTCATCAGGTCCGCCGTTTCAGCCATCTTTCCAGAACTGCGAGAGCCGAAATTCCACCACCGCGCGGTCGAGATGACGCCGGTTTCGCGGGAGAACGAGAGCACTCCCGGCTTGATGCTGCCGTCCGTATTGCGGAGTTGGCCCTTTAAGCCATGGAGGATTTCTTGCGCTTGTTCCTTGCTGATGGTGCCATCTTGGATGCTGGCAAGAGTGGCTGCATCAAGTCGGACGGTGCACATAGAGTTTCGTTTTTAAGCTCTATCCAGCATGCTTCCAGGCGCCTGACTTCCGAAGTCTTCCTTTTGCTGCCCTGCGGACATCAAGCCTTCCCACGCCGATGCCAGTTGATCGGCGGCATCCACAAGCATCGCCAGTTCCGCGCATAAACTTTCTCCCGTAGCCAGTTGAGCGGGAAGGATTTTGGAGACCAGAAGCGCGTCGTCATCGGTGATCACCGCAATGATCTGATTGGAAAATCTGGCGGCGTTGTTGATTTTATGGAGAAACAGCGCTGCTTTATTTGCGGACTCCTGGCCGAGGTTTTGCTTTGGAATATGCAGCACTTCCACTTCCAAAATAAGCAAATCGTCGGTTTCATGCGGGAACACCCGGCAGCTCCTGCCGTCGTGTTCCAGCGAGAGGAACTCCAAATCGTCCAACGGGGGCGGAGTTTCCATCATGCCGACGGCCTTGAGAAATTCGTGAACGAGAGCACTGAATCGACCTGTATCCATATGAGGTTGAGGCAACTGACACCTTGTCATCTGAGATGCGCGATCTTGCAATAACCAATTTTTCCGGACTCGGATTCGGAGATTGGGGTGAAGGCAAGGGGGCGGGTAAGACTAGGGACTAGGGGTCAGGCGACATGAAAGGCTGACCCCTAGTGTTGACCCGATTTCCTTTGGGGTGCTCGATCATCGCCAAAAGACTCTCCCGATAGGCTTGGATCCACAAACATCCGTATGCCATTCTGAGGTCGCGGGTCAAAGATATCATCGTGTCATGAAGTCGATCGAAGCGCGCTTCGCTGCCAGCCATCTGACGCTGGACGGCACCCTGACGCTGCCGGCCGAGCCGGCCGCTGTGGTGCTCTTCGCGCACGGGAGCGGCAGCAGCCGGTTCAGTCCGCGCAATAACTTCGTCGCCGGAGTGCTGAACCGCGCCGGCCTGGGCACGCTGCTCTTCGATCTGCTCACAAAGGAGGAGGAGGCGATTGATCTTCGCACGGCACGATTGCGTTTTGACATCTCCCTTCTCTCCCAACGGCTCTTGGCTGCGAGCGACTGGTTGCTGGGGCGAGACGATATGTGCGGTGTCTTCCTGGGCTACTTCGGCTCGAGCACGGGAGGAGCTGCTGCGTTGCTGGCAGCGGTGCAGCGACCGAGAGCCGTGCGGGCGATCGTGTGCCGCGGCAGCCGAACCGACATGGCCGCCGGAGTGCTGACGGAAGTTACGGCACCAACGCTGCTCATCGTCGGAGAAGCCGATACCCAGGTGCTCACTTGGAACCGCGAATCTTTCGCAGAACTTCGCGGAGAGAAACGCCTCGAAATCATTCCCGGGGCGACCCATCTTTTCGAGGAGCCGGGCAAGCTTGAAGAGGTTGCGCGGCTGGCGACGACGTGGTTTGTCGAGCATTTGAAGCCCCAAGGCTCGTAACAACTATCCCCCTAGAGCGTCCTTAATTACTGACGGCCACTCTCGAAGCTGAACTCGAGCAGGGCTAAGCTTTTTTACGAGCGCAAGCCATCGGCAAAAATTGAAGCGCTGTCTTGGAGATTGCATAGCCGATTCCGGTCGTCGGTCACCACGTTCCGAATTCTTGTGAAGGATTTGACGATGGCGACTACGGGAGTAAACGCAATCCGGTTCAGATTGCCTGAAGAGGTGAACGCGCGGAAGGTGGCGTTGGCGAAGTTCCTCAAGGAACGGACTACGGTTTCCTTAGAATGGGTGGTGCGGGCGCTGTGTATGGGAGGGCGGTGAACGTCGTGCACTACGTACGAGCGCGGCCGTGGCGGAGTAGGAGTTGGACTCAGTTGATGTCTCCTTCGCCAAGGCTTCGGCGCCCAGGGGGTTGAGAGATGATCCTCCTTCGCCAGGGCTTCGGCGGCCAGTCTTCTTCGCCAAGGCTTCGGCGCCCAAGGGTGGTTGATGGATACCGAGACGTTGCCTGCGCGCACCGACCAGAACGTGAAATCCCATACTGCCGAGCTGCCGGGCCACTTCGTGCCCAATCCCTTTATTAGCTCCAGTCACCAAGGCGGGCGACTCGACGTGCTGCGCTTCGCGTTCCGAGTCGTCGGTGGCGTCGTTCGGACGGAAGCCGAGCGCCTTCGCCGCCGCGATCACGCGCCCGCGCGTCTCCTGCGGAGGCTACCGTTGTTGTTGAGGGCCTTCGACACGGTGCCGACGCTGACCGAGGCGGCTCGTGCCACGTCGCGGATCGTCGGCCGGAGGGGGAGTTGGACTCAGTTGATGGTCCGGCGGTGGCCGGATCCGGCTGCTGCCGGATTGATGAAGCCGGGCAATACACCCGGGGATTTCGGCTGGGCGATGCTCCCCAAATCTAAGTGTCCTCCTCTGTGTCCTCTTGGTTAGAAAGAAGCTTCCGGATGGATTTTCGTGTAGAAGCAAAAGCGCATCGCATCCACACGCCGTTGCCGGCGGTGGGTCGTTCAGACATGCGTCGCCCTTATTTCACCGCACCGCTCAGGAAGCCGGAGACGTAGTATTTCTGGAGGAGCACGTAGAAGAGGATGCAAGGGATCACCGAGATGGTGATCCCGGCCTGCAGCAGACCCCAGTCCGTCCCGCCGATCGAGGTCTCCTGCCGCGCAGCGGCGAGCACAAGCGGCAGGGTGAAGGTGACGCCGCGATTCATGATCACGAGGGCGGCAAGGAACTCGTTCCACGAGGTGACGAACGCGAACAGCGACACGGTCACGATCGCCGGCCTGATTGCCGGCAGACAGATGCGAGTGAGCAGCTGCCAGCTCGAGCAGCCGTCGATGATCGCGGCCTCTTCCAGCTCGCGCGGCACCGCCTCGAAGCTGTTCCGCATGATGTAGACGCTGAAGGGGATCTGGATAGCGGTGTGAATGATGGCGAGGCCGAAGACGGTGTTGGTCAACCCCAGCGTCGCGAACATGAAGAACAGCGGCGTGATCAGCGCCTGGTAAGGGATGATAAGGGCGAGGAGCAGGAAGACGAAGAGAAGCTCCTTTCCCGGAATCGGGAAGCGGGCGAGCGCGTAGCCGGCAGGGATGGTCAGCCCAAGGCAGAAGGCGTTCGTCAGGAACGCCGTGGCGGCGCTGTTGAAGAGGTAGACCGGCAGGCCGTCCTGGTAGTTCCACAGCTTGACGTAGCTGTCGAGGCTGAGTTCGTGGGGGAACCACGTCGGCGGGACCGCCGCCTGCTCCATGGTGGTCTTCAGCGATGCGACGACGGTCAGCACCAGCGGTGCGAGCATGATCGCGCAAATGGCCATGCAGATGGCGCCGATCAGATATTTGGTGCGCCCCTCGAGGCCGCCGGCCACGAGGCTGCGGAGGCTCGCCGCCGTTCCGGAGCGTTCGTTGAGGGTGGATTCCGCGCTCACCTTGGCCCTCGCTCAGGCATGGGCTCGGCGGGAGAAATACGTCTGCAGCACGGTGCAGAAGAGGATGACCACCGCGAGGATGAGCGACAGCGCCGCGCCGTAGCCGAGCTTCAGGTAAGGGAAAGAATTCAGATACATCCAGAAGACCGACGACGCCGTCTGGTTGAACGGCTGGCCAGCGGTCATCAGGAAGAACTGGTCGAATGCGAGCAGCGACCCGATGATGCTGAAGAGCGTGACGAGCAGCACTGTCCGCGCAGTGAGCGGCAACACGATCCACCGCACGCGCTGCCAGTAGCCGGCCCCGTCCGCCCTCGCCGCCTCGTCGATGTCCTGGGGGATCGCCTGGATGGCAGCGACGAAGAGGAGCATGCCGAAGCCAACCACTTTCCACACGATCGATATGATCACCGCCCAAAGTGCGCGGTCGGCGTCCTCGCCGAACCACACGACGGGCTTGTCGACGATGCCGAGGTCCATCAGCCCCTTGTTGATGAGGCCGTAATGGTAGCTGAACAGCCAGTACCAGAGGAGGCTCGAGACGCTGAGCCCGATCACCACCGGAACGAATACCACCGCCCGCGTGAATTTCCGCAAGGGCGTGTTGGTCGCGACGAGGAGCGCGATCAGGTAGCCGAGGATCATCAGGATCGGTGTGATGTAGACGGTGTATTTGAGCGTGAAGCCGAGCGATACCCAGAACTGCCGATCGTTCCAAGCCTTCACGAAATTGGCAACGCCGACCCATTTCGCCGGCTCGATGATCGACCAATTGTGAAACGACATCCAGACCATCTGGATGAGCGGGTACGCGGTGAACATGGCGACGAAGATCACCAACGGCGCCAGATACAACAGCCCCAGCATCTTCCGGCGTGTCGTCGAGTACATCTCGGCCTTTCATTTGCGCCCGTCCGGGCGGTGATTTCGCTAGCTTTGTCGAAGGACCGCGGCGCTATCGACCGCCGCGGTCATCCCGGCATATAAATGCAGCTTCTACTGGTTGGCGATCGCCTTCATCTGTTCCTTCGCGTCCGCGATGATCTGGTCGATCGGATCGTCGGTATAGTAGACGCGCTGGAGCATCTGCAGCCACGGACCCTGCGGCGAGTTGATCTGCTCGAAGAAGGTAAGCGTATAAGGCGTCTGGCCGACCGCGAGCGCCTTCGCCACGTCCTGAACCAGCGGCTCGGCTTTGAAGTACTGATTGTCGGTCATGTCGGAGCGCGTGGTGAGGTTGAGGAGCTTGGCATAGCCCTCGACCTGGACCTCGTCCGAGAGAAGGAACTTCATGAAGTCGACCGCGTCGTCGACCCGCTTCGACCCTTTCGGCACGACCACCAGATCGCCGCCAATGAACGAGGCCTTCGAGCCCGGCTCGAGGCCAGGCAGAAGGGTGATGCCGAATTTCATGTTGGGATTCGCGTCGCGGACGAGGGTGATCTGGAAGTTTCCGGTGCCCATCAGACCGATGTTGCCGGCGCCAAAGCGCTTGGCGAACGTTTCGCCGTTCTCCGAGCGGGCGTCCTCATGGACGTTACGGGACTTCACCATGTCCCGAAGCCACTGAAGGACCTCCGGGAGCTTGTCGCCGACGAGCGGTTCGTCGCCCGGACCGATGGCTTCGATCTTGATGCCGGACGCCCAGAGCAGCGGGCCGACGGTGAAGATGTTGCAGCCGGCGCAGGAGCCCGGCAGGAAGTAACCCTTCACGTCTCCGCCGAGTGCGGTGATCTTGTCGGCATCCTGACGGAGTTCGGCAAGGCTGGTCGGCGGCTTCTTGGGATCGAGGCCGGCCTTCTCAAAGAGGTCGATGTTGTAGAAAAGCGCGGAGACGTCAGCGTAGAGCGGCACGCCGTAGATGCGTCCGTCATATGTCGCGACGGTCATGTGCCCGGGGCTGGCGGTCTTCAGTTCCGGCCAATCCTTGACCTTGTCGGTGATGTCGACGAGTTGTCCGGCCTTCTCGAATTGCGGGGCGTAGATGAGGTCCATGCCCATGAGGTCAGGCACTTCGCCGGAAGCAATGGCCTGGGCAAGTTTCGCGACCATTTCGGCATGCGGGATATAGGTGAGGTTGATCTTACGATCGGGATTCTTCTCGTTCCACATGGCAACGAGCGTATCGACCATCTTGGCGTTGCCGCCGCTCCGCTCCCACATCACCAAGTCTTTGGCCATAGCCGCGGCCGACGACGCGATGAACGCTGCCGCCGACAGGCCGACGGCCAGTCTGCTCAAGGTCTTCGCAAGCTTCATATTTTCCTCCCGGTTTACCCTGCGCTTATTCTAAGCGCAAGTTCTTAACAGAGACCCCTGTATGACGCCGATTGACTTGGTCCGCCTGACCGCGCTGCGGGATCGGACAAGCGGCAGCCCCGATATTGTGGTCGGGCTCATCGATGGTCCTGTCGCAGTTGACCATCCCGACTTGGCCAACGAAAACATTAGACCGATTCCGGAAAGCCCGACGGCGCGTGCCACCGCGCAAGTAGCACGGCTCGCCTGCATGGCACCTTAGTGGCAGGAATTCTCTCCGCAAAAAGGGCCTCCGGCGCTCCCGCGATTTGTCCAAGTTGGACACTTGCTAACTGCCGTCGAAGCTCGGCGGTCGGCGGCGGGGTAGTGTCCGGGTGCGTATTACCACGTGATGGCGAGAGGGAACCGCAGGGAAGAGATTTTTCTGGATGAGGACCACCGGAGGGGCGGCGAACGTGAGGCAATACGTGCGAAACGCGGCCGTGGCAGAGTGTGAGGAGGAAAGTCCCAAAGGCGATGCTGCGCTTCATCGAGCGGGAAGCTAATGACCTCAGATGAATTGAAGGTGTACGATTATGCACGCTGACCCCGAGTTCGCGCCGAAGAGGGCCGTAACGTACAAGTCACCTAACGAGACGCAAGATCAGCAAGGGGCTTCCCGCTCGTGAAGGCCAGCCTGGGCAATCCCGTCTCGGAAGTGGCATTGCCTTCAAAATCGGTCCAGCAGTGCCGCTCGAAATCGTAGAGCTTACAGACGCGGCACAATTCCAAGTATTGCCAGGGAGACCAGCGAATGACCGCCGCATGTTCCTCGCAACTTTGCTCGAGCAAGCGCTGGCTTTCGGGCAGATGATAGAGCGGAATCGCTGGGTCGATATGATGAGCAGCGTGGTCCATGATGTTGTTTAGGAGCCTTTCGATGGGGAACGGAAAAACCACATGCGTCGAGCTTTTGAGCTGCACGTGGTAGAAGGACCACTCCTTCGGATTGTCGTACCAAGCCAGTCGAGGATGGGTATGCTGAACGAACGAGATAAATCCCATGAACTGGATCCAGACCATCCAGGGCAGGATCACATCGACGAACGCAACGGCGAGCGGCGGTAAAAACAGTCCCGATGTCTGGCGAGCCAAGAGATACATCCCAAGGATTTGCAGGGCGAAGAACCCGAACACCAGCAGCCGATCGCACTCGAACTGCCGACGGAGCGGCGGGCGGCGCTCTTGCCTCGGAAAGAGAATGTAACCAAAGTAAAAGCCGATGAGATAGCTGGACCCGGGGCCAAACGGCGAGCGATAGAAATTTTCCAGAAGTCGGCGCCAGCGCGGCAGCCGATCGTATTCCTCCTTGGTCAGCGGCGTGAAATCCGGGTGCTTTCCACGCAGGTTGGTGCCGCCGTGGTGGAGCGTGTTGTGAGCATAAGCCCAAGACGTGTAGGGATGCCAGGCCGGCAGCAGCACCAGCCGCCCCAGCAGACGGTTCAGCCAGCTGTACGGTGTAAAGCTGTTGTGGGCCGCATCATGGCCAATGATGAATAAGGCGCCGATCATCATGGGTCGAGGGGTCGTCGAGGGGTCAGTCCTTGCATACGAGCAGTTGACGCTTCAGATTCTTAATTTTCTGTTGATTTGCGATTCGGAAGACGTTGACGGCACGACTGACGTTGCTGGGATGACCCATATCCAGTTCTCTGGTAATCCAAGAGCCGTCGACAATGGATTTCGTTCTGATCAGCCATGCCAAAGCCTGCTTGCGAGGATCGCTGGGGCGCAGCAGTTTCATCGCGGCGAGATCTATCCCCAGGGCATCGAGTCCGCGCGCGAGCAGTTCACGGGCCGCGGTTTTATCGTAGCGGCGCACTTCCTCGCCTGAGTAGGATTCTCGCTTGCGGCTTCTGACAATGCCACTTGCAAGATCACTCATCCGATCGCGGAATTCTTCACCGCCAAGCACCCAGCCCCTGCGAAGCTCTTTGAGCAGTGTCGCCTCCTGGCGTGCTCGGCTCGAACTCGCAACCTCCCAGAGCTCCTTCGCTCGCTTCTCCAAGTAGTGCCCATAGGTTTTGCGGTCGCGGGCGCGTCTCCAGTCGAGGCGATGCCACGAATAGACGTCATCGGCCCGAAGCCATGGCGGAAGCTTTCCCCTCTCGCAGAACCGCGGGAAGCTGCTCCAGCGAAAGGAGCCAAGCCGAGGATTCTCCTCGTTGACCAGGCCCGCCCGTGCCGGGTTGAGATGGATGTAATCGCTGAGGACACGAGCGTAGGAGGGCTCTTCGCGTTCCACTGGCACCGCCTTGTAGCGCCCTGCGAAGAGGTGTCCGTCGAGCCGGTGGCGCGCGTTGAATCTCACTGTATACGTTCCCTGAAACCACTTCATCCCAGCAACCAAGTTTCCAGCCGGCGTCTCAAGCAGAAGATGATAGTGGTTTCTCATGAGCACGTAGCTATGCACGACGAAACCGCATCTCTCGCAGGCTTGACCGAGCGTTGAAAGGAAGAGTTCCCTGTCTTGCTCGTCCCGAAAGATCTCCTCCCGACGATTGCCGCGACACATGATGTGGTAGAGAGCGCCATCAAACTCAATGCGAACTTTCCGCGGCATGCCCTCTCTTCAATACCGGTTCAAACACTTCCCGTCAACGCTCTTGCACGCCTGCAAGGACTGACCCCTTGTGGGAGGATCGAGCGGTGTGCTTCTCTCGATTTTCCTCACTTCCATCGGTCGCGCGTATGCGCAGACCGGAGCGTGGCCGAAGGCGCTCGAGAGTGGGATTGCGAGTCTGCAAACCTATGGCGGTGCCGCGGTCGGAGATCGCACCATGATCGATGCCCATGTGCCAGCCAACAAAGCTCTGCTGGCGGGCGAGGGGCTCCCCCGCGCGGCGGAAATGGCGCGTGCGGGTGCCGAGGCAACGGCGAAGATGGATCGTGCGGGAGCCGGCCGTTCCTCCTACCTGAGCGCGCGCTCGCTGACCGATGGACCTGATCCCGGCGCCGTGGCCGTCGCAGAAGTCTTTGCCGCGCTCGCGGCCGTGCGCTAACCACCGAAGCATCATCCGCTGCGCAGGAATCTGCGGCATCCTGCAGTCAATCGCTTTTCCCCTCGTTCCGGGACAATATGCCGGCCCTAAGCACAGGTAAGAAAAACGCTCGCAATTTTTGGGCTTCTCAGATAGTCGGTTTGGTGCACGGCGAAAAATCCCGAAGGGTTCGGCGGTTTCCCCCCAGCCATGTCATTATCCCATGTACTTATATGATCAGATTCAATAATATCGTAGAGTCATTGACGGTTGCGTTGATGGCTCTCGCCGGTTCTCTCCCGCTTGCAGCCGGGGCAGAGAAAATCACTATTGGCTGGGCCGCCTGGGATCCAGCGAATGCGCTCGTCGAGTTGTCGAAGGACTTCACCGCCAAAACCGGCATTGAAGTCGGGTTTGAATTCGTTCCGTGGCCCAATTTTGCGGATCGAATGCTCAATGAGCTGAACTCACACAGCGATCGAATGGATCTGCTGATCGGCGACAGTCAGTGGATTGGCGGTTCGGCCGAGAATGGACATTATGTAAAGCTCAATGATTTCCTCACGAAGGAGGGAATTTCGATGGACAGCTTCCTAGAGCCCACGGTCGAGGGCTACTCGACCTGGCCGAAGGGGACCAAGAACTATTGGGCCGTGCCGTTAATGGGCGACGCCAATGGCTGGACCTATCGGAAGGATTGGTTCTCTAGACCCGAGATTAAGGAGGCGTTCAAAGCCCAGTATAACCGTGAACTGGCCCCGCCAAAGACGTGGCAGGAGCTTTACGAGGTGGCGAAGTTCTTTCAGGGACGCGAAATTGACGGCAAGAAAGTCTATGGCGCGGCGATTTTCACCGAGCGTGGCTCGGAAGGGATCACCCTGGGGCTGAGCTCGGCACTTTATCCCTGGGGTGTCAATTATGACGATCCGAACAAACCGTATCAGCTGGATGGTTTCACGAATTCGCCGGCCGCGGTGGAGGCATTGGAGTTCTATAAGAAGCTTTTCAAGGAATGCACGCCTCCCGGATACACCGACGCCTACATGCAAGAGGGCTTGGACGCGTTCAAATCGGGCCAGGTGGCGATGATGATGAACTGGTTTGCCTTCTTCCCGGGACTTTACAAGGATCCCGTTGTGGGAGGAGACAAGATCGGCTTCTTCGTCAATCCCGAGCAGAAGGTCAAGGCTTCTACGCTAGGGGGACAAGGCATCTCAGTCGTATCTTATTCGAAGAATAAGGATGCTGCGTTCGAATACATAAAATGGTTTGTCGATCCGGAGGTGCAGAAGAAGTGGTGGGCGCTCGGCGGCTACACCTGCAGTAAAGGTGTTCTTCTCGACCCCAAGTTCTCGGCCAGCGCACCGTTCGCAGGAGAGTTTCTCACCGCCATGTCCCAAGTGAAGGATTTCTGGCAGGAACCCGCCTACGCCGAACTACTTTCGGCAATGCAGCGTCGCGTCCACGACTACGTTGTGGCGGACAAGGGGACAGCCAAAGAGGCCCTGGACAAGCTGGTGGAAGACTGGAACAAAATATTCCAAGAAGAGGGTAAGCTCTGATCGCTTCCCGCGCCGGCAAGGGTTGACTTTCGGGGACCTTGGGTAGCGGGAGCAATTTAGAAAATCGCCGCGTCCGGAGTCCCCATCTTACCGGTCAGCCGGCACGAAGAGCTTTGGCGGCTTCAGCAGCAAACGCATTCCCCAACCAACCCAGGCTCCCATAGCCAACGAGTAATGCCAGCGCCCACCATTGGCTTTTCTTCTGCTCCGGGAGACGGGCATCCAGCAGGACCGAGGGGTGGTGCGGGCAGGCGACGGTCCCACGGTCTATCCGACCGGATGATCGCGTGGCTCTTCATTGCTCCGACCATTCTTCTACTGCTGGTCATCAATATATTTCCGCTCATTTGGTCGATTCAGCTCTCCTTCACCAACTTCAAGGCGAACCGGGCGGTCCAGGGAATTCAAAATGTCGGAATCCTTAATTACATCAATATTCTGCACGACGAGGAGATTTGGAGCGCCCTGCAGATCACCGCGCACTTTCTTTTCTGGACGATCCTGCTGCAAGTGCTGCTGGGATTTTCGCTGGCGTGGCTGGTCAACCGCAAGTTCCGCGGGCACTCCTTCTGGACGACGATCATCCTCCTTCCGATGATGCTCTCGCCGGCGGTGGTAGGAAACTTCTGGAAGTTTCTCTTTCAGCCGCAAATTGGGCTTTTCAATTATGTCGTCTCATTCATCACCGGGGCTGATCCGTCCTCCTTCCAGATGATCGGCGAGGTGAAGCTGGCGCCTTGGGCGATCATCATTGTGGATACCTGGATGTGGACTCCATACGTGATGCTGATCTGCCTGGCCGGCCTGCGATCCATTCCCGATTACATCTACGAAGCGGCCGAGGTTGATCGCGCTTCGGCATGGCGGACTTTCTGGTCCATCACCTTGCCGATGGTTGCACCGTTTCTGATGCTCGCCGTGCTTTTCCGCGGAATCGAAAACTTCAAGATGTTCGACCTCGTGGTAAATCTTACGTCCGGCGGGCCGGGATCGGTCACCGAGCTGGCGTCGATCAATCTCAAGCGCGAAGCATTTGAAAAATGGCGGACCGGTTATTCATCGGCCTTCGCGGTGATACTCTTCGTCACCGTGTTCGGGATCGCCAATATCTACGTGAAATTTCTCAACAGGGTGAAGCAAAGGTGAGGAAGCCACCTCCCAACCTGTCCGCCATCGAGCCAAGCCGCGTCGTCAAGCGGTTCGCCGCGGTTGTCGTGATCGCATACGCCCTGATCACCATGGTGCCGATGCTCTGGATTTTCGTGACGAGCTTCAAGTCGCCCCAGGACTCAATTGCGTATCCGCCCAAGATCCTTTTCCAGCCTTCGATGGAAGGCTACGTGAATCTCTTTACGGCGCGAACGCGTCAGACATCCGAGTATATTGCGAGCCTGCCCCCGGCGCGGACATGGTATGACAAGCTAGTGCGATCACACGGCATGGTGATCGCGGGGCCTTCGCGTTTCGCGGAACGCTTCTGGAATTCAGCCATCATCGGCTTCGGATCGACCTTTCTCTCCATATTCCTGGGCACGCTTGCAGCCTACGGATTTTCGCGATTCAAAGTCCCGATGAAGGATGACTTGATGTTCTTCATCCTCTCGACCCGCATGATGCCGCCGATCGCCGTCGCCATCCCTATTTTCCTCATGTACCGGCAACTTGGTTTATCCGATACGCACGTCGGGATGATCCTGCTCTACACGGCGGTGAACATCTCACTGGCGGTCTGGCTGCTGAAGGGTTTCGTCGATGAAATTCCCCGCGAGTACGAAGAGGCCGCGATGATCGATGGCTATACCCGTTTCCAGGCATTCACGAAGGTGGTGCTCCCGCAAATGCTTTCCGGCATCGCCGCCACCGCGATCTTTTGCCTGATCTTCGCCTGGAACGAATACGCCTTTGCCCTCCTCCTGACCTCCTCCCGCGCGCAGACGGCGCCGCCCTTTATTCCCACGATCATTGGCGAAGGCGGCCTCGATTGGCCCGCCGTGGGAGCCGGCGCGACGTTGTTCATGATTCCGGTCGTGTTTTTCACCATTCTCCTGCGCAAGAATCTCCTGCGCGGGATTACCTTTGGAGCGCTGAGAAAGTAATTCGCCATGAAGCGTGAGAGGCGAAATATTCTTCCGTCTGTATCTGCAGTTCCAAATCTGGCGGCCTCGCCGGAGGCAGGGCGGAAATGGCCAAAGCCTTTGCGCCGTGGCCGCATGGAGAATGTTGCCAGCTTTCTCATCCTCGCCGGAGCCTTCCTGCTCATGCAACCCTTCTCCCTTTCGCTTTACGCCTACTCGTTCATTACAATTCTGATCGGAACGGCGATGTTCATCGTCGTTAGTCATTTTCCGGAATAAAGCATGGCATCGATCCAGGTTTCCGCTCTGCACAAACGCTTCGACGACTTCGTCGCCGTCAATGGCTCGGATTTTACTGTGCACCACGGCGAGTTCTTCGTCCTCCTGGGACCGTCCGGTTGCGGCAAAACGACAACCTTGCGGATGATTGCGGGATTGGAACTGCCCACCTCGGGCACCATTCTGCTCGACGGCGAGGACGTGACATTTGAGCGGGCGGGCAGGCGCGACATTGCCTTCGTTTTCCAAATGTTCGCGCTCTACCCGCACATGAGCACCCGCAACAACATCGCTTTCCCGCTTAAATGTTCCGGCCTTTCCCGCTCGGAGATTCGGAAGAGAGTGGAGGAAACGGCGCAGCTATTGCGAATCGACCATCTGCTCAGCAAATCTGTTTCCGGTCTCGCCGGGGGCGACCGCCAGCGGGTCGCGTTGGGTCGCGCGATCGTCCGCCGCCCGAAAGCCTTCCTCATGGACGAACCGCTCGGCACGCTCGACACGGAGTTTCGCGATCTCATGATCAACGAACTGCGCGCCTTACACGATCGCATCGACGCGACGACGGTGTATGTCACGCACGATCAGATGGAGGCGATGGCCATGGCCGACAGAATTGCGGTCATGAACCAGGGCGTGATGGAACAGCTCGGCCCGCCTCAGGAAGTTTACGACAAACCGGCGTCTGTCTTTGTGGCGGATTTCATTGGTTCGCCGCCCATGAGCTTTTTGAAGTTTCACGGCGAATTGCGACCCGGCGACACAAGCGTGCAGGTCAATGGTGCCCAAGTGCCAATCCCCGAAGTGCGCGAAGGCTTCGCCGCAGACAATTTTCTCCTCGGTATCCGGCCCGAACATGTCCGACTCGATCCGGTCTCTGACCTGCGGGGCAGCGTTTCTGGTGTCGAATATCTCGGCACGACGCAGATTCTGACGATGGATACTCCCCAAGGCGTCGTCAAAGCGCGGATTTCATCGAGTGAGCCTGTCGAGATCGGTGACAATGTCGGGCTGCGCTTTCTTTCCAGCCGTTTGTCGGTCTTTCACGAATCCAGCGGCCGGGCCGTTCGGACCGCTCTCCACGACGAATAGGCGCCCATGGCGGAAGTCACACTCAAAAAGGTTTCGAAACGTTTCGGCCGGACCACGGCCATTTCGGAACTCGATCTCACGATTCGCGATGGCGAGTTCTTCGTGCTGCTCGGACCGACCGGCGCAGGTAAAACGACCACCTTGCGACTGATCGCGGGACTGGAGAAACCGGAAGAGGGGACCATTATCATAGCTGGGCAGGACGCCACCTCAGATGCTCCGGCGCAGCGGGACGTTTCCTTCGTTTTCCAACAATATTCGCTCTATCCGCACTTGAGCGTTTATGAGAATCTCGCCTTCCCGCTGCGCGCTCCCAACCGCAAAATGCCTGCGGCTGAAATCGTTCAACGCGTCGAGCGCGTCGCGAAGATGGTTCGCATCGATCACAAGCTGCAGAACCGTTCCACACGGCTTTCGGGCGGCGAAATGCAGCGCGTCGCGATTGGACGCGCGCTTATCCGCGAGCCGAACATCTACCTTATGGACGAACCGCTCTCCTCACTCGACGCCAAGCTGCGGGTTGACCTCCGGCTCGAGATCAAGCGCATCCAGCGAGACATGGGCGCCACCATTCTGTATGTGACCCACGACGCAGTCGAAGCGATGACGCTGGCAGATCGCATCGGCATCCTGCGCGAGGGGCAGCTCGTCCAACAAGGCAGCCCGCGCGAGATCTATGAAAGGCCGCGCAACATTTACGCTGCGCTCAAGCTCGGCCAGCCCGCCATCAACCTCATCCCGGCTGAACTCATGCCCGCGGAACCGAAGCCGCCGAACACTGTGACGTTCGGCGCGCGCACCGAACATATTACCATCTCCCGGGGTCAAAATGGAAAAGCAGACGGCCGAGTTGTCCTCGCCGAACACCTCGGGAACCAATCCAACCTTCTCATCGACGTCAAGGGAACGCAGGTTCTCGTGCTCGTTCCGCCGGAATCAACTCTTGGCACTGGCGACGAAGTCGGATTGAATCTCCGCCACCCGCTTTACTTCGACCGCGAAGGCGAACGCATTCAGCCCTGACCACTTGGACGGGTCGTCGAGGTATGCCGGGCGGAGCTTGGAATTGAAAGCCCAAGCCGGTCTGCAGCATACTGGCGATCGAACTCTGCTTTGGGCATGAGATAGTCGTCAAAGTCTTTGAACTGCCGCTGATCCAGTCCATCTTTGAAGTCTATCCGGTGGAAGTTTCCGTTTCGTCCTTGAACTTTCGCATCAGAGAACCAACGCGGATTCTGTTCGCCGCACCGGTTGATCCGTTTGAGGGCTACGACAATCTTCGTGCGGATGGAAGCTTCCGGCTCGGTTGTAACGCTGAAGGTTTCAAGCAAGTGGCGTAGAGTTGAGATTACGTCATCATCCTCATCTCTTCCAGAATTGCTTGCCGAATTTCACATGGCAGGTCGCGGTCGACCAGTTCGTAAAGTTCTGTGGCTGAGAGGTTCGGGATATTTTCCTTTTGCCATCTCTCTTTGAGCTTCCCCTCTGATTAGGCCAGAGCTGGGTTGAGGATCGGCCCCGAAAGGGGCATACCGATCCGAAGCCATGAAGCGACAACGACACAGTGAAGAGCAGATCATCGCGGTCCTACAGGAAGCCCAGGCCGGAGCTACCATCGTAGGAACTTTGCCGTCGCCACGGCATCAGTCAGGGCACCTACTACAATGGAAGCAAAACGCAGGAAGAACTTTCGCGCGATGCCCCGGACTGCCATCTGCTCACGCAGGCGGAGCGCATCCACTGAACGCTGTCTGAGCGCGTGCGGCGATCTCCTCCGGCTTCAGATCCTCCTTGTGCGTGGCCAGGGACCAGGCATGCCCAAATGGATCAGCAAGGACACCGTATCGATCGCCCCAGAACATATCTTCCAACGGCATGCGCACCTGCGCGCCGGCGGCCACCGCTCTTTTGAAGGCGGCGTCCACGTCCTCGACATACATGTGAATGGTGACGGGGGTTCCACCGACGCTTTGGGGTCCCCGGCATTGCATCTCCGGAAACTCATCGACGAAAAAGAGCCACTCATCGACGAGAAAGAGCCGGGAGTCCCCGATTTTGAGCTCAGCATGCATGAGAGTTTTGCCATCCGGTCCCGGCACGCGCCCGATTTCCTCAGCCCCAAAGGCCTTCTTGTAGAATTCGATGGCCTCACTGGCCCCTTTGACGACCAGGTGAGGAGTCAACGTGTGGTAGCCATCCGGAACCGCCTTGACGCGATTTGTGCTTCCTTCGGTTTCTATTGTCTGCGTACTCATGTTTGCCTTTCTTTATGGCCGATTAGCCGATCGACCGGGTATTCTCGGCCGGGCGAACGCCCCACCGCCCAACCTGCCTACGCCGCGAACGTGACCGTCTCTGCCAGCGGCGCGCGGGGCGTACGGGGGTGGACGACCGTGGTGTCCTCGTACCCGATCGACATGCCGCAAAAGAGGATGAGCCCGTCCGGGGGCGACAGCAACTGCGCGACCGTCTTGCGGTACACCGACCACGCCATCTGCGGGCAGCTGTGCAGCCCTTCGGCGCGGAGCAGCAGCATGACCGTCTGCAGGTACATGCCGACGTCGGCCCACTGCGGCGGGCCCATGTCGCGGTGGATGTAGCAGAACAGGCCGGCGGGCGCGCCGAAGAAGGCCCAGTTCGCGGACGCCGCCCGCTGCCGCGCCTCCAGGTCCCCGCGCGCGATGCCGAGCGCGCCGTACCGCTGCGCGCCGAAGGCGGACTTGCGCTCGCGGTAGGGGGACTTCAGCTCGGGCGGATACATCTCGTACTCCCGCTCGTCCCACGGGTCGCCCGCGGCCACGCGCGCGCCGGCGAGCCGCTTGAGCTCGGCCAGCCGCGCGCCGGTCACCACGTAGATGTGCCACGGCTGAATATTCGACCCGGACGGCGCCCAAGTCGCGGCGGATACCACCCGCTCCAGCACCTTCACCGGCACGGGCCGCTCGATAAACCCGCGCACAGCCCGTCGGGTTCTGACCGCTTCGTAAACGTCCATGATCACATAGCGTCCTTTCCGCCCCGGCCGCTCTGTGCGGTAAGCTCTCCGAGCGGCCGCACTTGGCAGCACTAAGACCAAGGTCAGGATTTCCCGTGCCTGCGAGGGAAAGGAATTTGGTTTTCGGGTCCCGGTCCAGAATGTCTCCTTCCAAGCTTGGTTTCGCGGTGGAAGAGGAGTATCGACCAGCTTGGAGGGGAATTAGAGAAATCCTGAAAGGCCGTCAAAAGCTTTCTTGGCGATTTCACGCTGGCGCGGACGCCTTTTGGGCTTTTTTGGGTTGGGGGGAAATCGGTTCTGAGGCAACAGGGGTCGGTCTCCGAAGGCTCTTCGAGCGCTCAGAACGGCCATTCCCTCCCTGATTTCTCGCGAAATTTGGCTGGCAGTGCGCGAAATGTTGGCGGCCCGCCCTACAAAACGCCTTCCAGGGCCATGGTTAGCGCGCGGAGGCTAGGCGTCCTCCGCGGGCGTGTTTTGCTTCCGCCGGTCATCTTCGACGTCAACGGAATGAGGCGTGACCGCCTGCGGTTCGCTCAGATCAGCGGAGAGGTTGTCCACAATGAGGTGGATTTCCTTGCCGGAGGGCTGTGTGGTTACGATCTCTTGGAGAAAGCGGACAAACTCCTGGCTGGTGTGGCGGCTGGCAGGGCCTCCGATGACCTGGCCGCTTCGGGTCTCGAGGGCGGCATAAAGGGAGAGGGTGCCATGACGGAAATACTCGAACCCATGACGCTCGGCCCGTCCCGGAGAAAGCGGCAGCACAGGATCGAGCCGGTCGAGGGCCTGGATGGCGGTCTTTTCGTCCACGCAGAAGACCGCGGCATGGGCTGGCGGGGCCAGATACAGTCCAATGATGTCGGCGGCTTTCGCTTCAAAAGCTGGATCGTTGGAAGCCATGAAGTGGCGCAGCCGATGAGGTTGCAGCCCGTGGCGCCTCCAGATGCGAGCGACGCTCATGTGCCCGATGCCGAGTTTGCGTGCCAGACGACGGCTGCTCCAGTGAGTGCTGCCGTCATCGGGGCCGCGCCGGGTCCACTCCAACACTTTGGCCTCCAGAGCGGCGGCATTGGCTCTTGCCTTCCGCCCGCGATGCTGGGCGACCAGACCGCTCAAGCGTGTTTGGCGAAACCGCTTGGTCCAGCGCTGAACATACGAAGTGCTGCACCCCAAGGCGCCGGCGATCTCGCGCACGCTCTGCCCGCGCGCACTCCTCAAGATGACATCGGCACGGCGGGCATCCTCGCAACGCACGCTGCGCGAACGCAGACGGCGACTAAGTTCACGACGTTCGGGCGGACTCAACTTCAGACGTTTGAATGCCATCGAGCAATCATAGCGAATTCGTAGCCGTTTTCAAGGATACACTGCACTAGTCTAGTCTACGACTAAAATGCGCGGCTACCATGCCCAGCGCCAGTGATACCGCTTACCCACGTTTAAAAATGAATCCCACGGCCAAAGAGCTCAACGAGCTCTATTCCCCGACAGTATACGAGCTGGCTTTCGCCCAAGAACGGGCCCGCCAACCCATGCAGTGGGCCGGTCTTTTACTGTTATTGAAAACCTCTCAGCGCTTAGGCTATTTTGTCGACTGCGCCGAAATTCCGATTCCAATCGTGCGCCATGTATTCCGCTGCGCAGCCTTTAACGACTCACCTGAGCAACTGCGAGCGTATGATGCCAGTACTGCCAGGGATCGACATACCGCGCTGATCCGTGAATTTCTCGGCGTCACAGCGTACGGCCCCACTGCCAGGCAGGTAGTCGTCGAGACCTGCCTGCAGGCCGCGCGGACCGCGACGATTTGCCCGACATAATCAATATGGCGATTGAGGAACTGATCCGACAGCGCTTCGAGCTTCCAGCCTTTAGTACCCTGTTGAGAATCGCTCGAACTACCCGGAACACGGTGAATCGTCGCTATCAGTCGCGCGTCTGTGAATTGCTGGACGCCGGCGCCCGGCATCGTTTGCTGGCGATCCTCAGCCGACCGTTGGCGAATCGCGTAGTTTATGGGATCAGGTCAAGCGCGAACCTAAACCCTCAACGGTGCCACAACTGAAGGATTTCTTGGACCACCTCCGGTGGCTCCAAGAGCAGAATGTTGCAGCCAGCGCTTTCCAGGAGATTCCGGAGACTAAAATCCGTCAATTCGCGGCCGAGGCTCGATCGCTCGATTTGACATCATTGAACGACATGCCGGAACGCAAGCGCCTTACCCTGGCGGCTGCCTTGATCCTCAAGCAAGTGGCACGGGCGCTGGATGATGTGGCCGACATGTTTGTCCGCCATGTAAAGAAAATGCACAACAAGGCTGAGGCAGGCGCCAAGAACATGAGCGAAGCTTTCCACTCGATTACCTGCCGCCCTACAGTCCCGATCCCGAACCCCAGAGCCGCTGCCACCCGCTCTGTGTAAATCCGCGGGCAGTGAGAATAAAGGGCGGCAATCTTTCGATTAGCTCAACTTATAATTCACCTACATTGTGTGAGGATTTCGTCCGAATCGTTCTCGTCGGTCGATTCTACTCCTCCTCGGTTCCCTTTAGTCCAGCCGATCAGGCCGCAGTTACGCTCCGACGCATTGGAAACTAATTTTGTAATAGCCAGATGGACGGTGACAGCGGCACTGCATCCCTTCATAGGCTCCGGAGATGTTCATGAAGGATCCGTTTGATCTCGGTGACAGCGTCAGGGTGGAGGAAGGTTTCGTGACCGAAGCGAACGATAGCCTCGGATTCCGCTCCGTCGAGATGGCTGCTGGAGTAGGCGACGACGCCGTCGTGTCCCGTTTGCCGCGGGCCGACATTTATTTGGCCGATGATGCTGTGAAAGGGAATCGCAGGCGGAGTCTCTGCCAAGGCCATAAGCACCGGGCTGTTGGCCGAAAGCGTGTGGATGGCACTGAGCTTTCCTTCCTTCAGAGGCCTTGAGAAGAAGGGGTTTATCTGATCGAGGTGATTTTCCACAAGGGTCCAGAAGGCCTCCTGGAGTTCGCGATCTGCCCGATAGAGGCGTTGGCCGAGGCTTCCGATCCAATTGCCTGCAATCGGGCTGCCGCGGTGTGGGACCGAAATCAGAATGGCGCGGCGGATACGGTTTTCGCGCTCGAAAAGGAAGACCGCGTTTAGCGCTCGGCCGGTTTTCACGTCACAGCGGAACGCCTCCGGCCGAGCGGTGATCACACTGTCCCAAAGCTTATAGCCGGAATCACTGATCAATGTATGGGCCATGATGCCGCCCATGCTGTGGCCGAGCACGACGAGGTGGTTAGTCGCAAAGTCCCTGCCCGGCGGATCAATCTCACTCAACGTCTGTTTGAGAATACGGCGCAAGACGGCGGCATTCTGCAGCAGCGGTGTGCCGGTGGGATAATGGTAGTGCCAGATCTGGTAGCGCGAATGAATCACCGGATCGGCGAGCAGATCGTTCGTCAGATTGGCAAAGGAGACCGGAGTCGACATCAAGCCATGCACCATGAGGAGCGGAATGCGCTTCGGATCGTATCGTTGCATCACATAGAGCTTTTCGCGACGCACAATGACCGAAGGATCGAGCATGCCGCGAAACGCGCTTCGACGCAATGCTGCGGCCCGCCGCACGAGTTTGGCAATGGGCGCGCTGAAGTTTGCGGCCAGGGCGTAGGTGCGTCCTTCCACGATGACAGTCTCGCGAGAGTATGGTGAGAGGAATCGCAGTGTCCATCGACCTGCGTCTTCTCGAGCAAGCACGGCGGTCGCCGGCGCAAAAATTCCTTCCGGAGGCCTCAGCGAATCCCATCGATCCGAGCCGTCATTTTGCCGCCACGCAACCACGGGCACGCCAATTCCGGAACGCGTATGGCAGCGCATCAAACGATACAAGGGCACCTTGTCCGCGACAGTGAAACGGGAGAGTCCGATCTCTTCCATTGGATCCATCTCCACAACGAGTCCCGCGTCGCGGCAGGCTTCGGCCCGCCGTGCTACGGGCAAGGCGTCCAACCACTTCACTAACCTTGCCAAGCAGTGGTAGTAATTCGTCGACGCCCCAAGATCGTCCGGATGCGCAATCCACCGAGCATAGGCCGCCTGCGCAAGCGAAAGTGGGGTCGTGCGCCTCTGGCGCGATCGCAACGCAAACGCACCACCGACGAGCCCCATCAAGGCAAGCAGCGCAAGGAAGGAAAGGAACTTTAGTTCTCGCGCGCTAAGCATCACAGAAAATAACTTGACCACAGCGACCCAGCGCGTGACGCCAGGTCAGACTGCAGAGCGTATGCAACCGTCCTGCGAGGAAGCAAGACACGGCAGTTAGGGATAGGGATAGGAATTTGGCTCTCGGGTCCCGGTCCAGAACGTCTGCTTCCAGCTTTGGTTTCGCGGTGGAAAAGGACTCTCGACATCTTCGAAGGAGATGAGGGGCCTAGCGGTCGAGCAACCCCTGAATGCCGACCAGGTCGAAGACCTCCCGCTCGTCCTCGGGGAGGCCCGTTCATCCAGGCGGCGGGCCAGGTCATTGAGCTGCCAGCGCATGTGCTCGGTTGGCAGCGCGAAGAACCGGCGCACCGTCGGGGGCGGGTCGTCCGCAGGGCCGTGAGCAGCCCGGCCACGATGCCCCCGAGCAGCTCATCCGTCTCCAGGTTCACGGGCGGACGTGTGAGCCGCGGATAGCTTTTGTAAAGTAACGTAGTGCACAGCCGTCCGGCCGCCTGTTTCAACGGCTCCCGAACGATCGGCTCGGCGGCGGTGTCCCCAGGAAGGGCGTCCAGGTGTCTCTGGATGATGACGGTGGTCGGTGCTTCGTCCATGGCCAAGGTTACCCGAGCAGACAAGCGGCTAGGGACATTTTGTCGAATTTCTTGTCCACCCGCAACTCCCAGTAAGAGTACGAGACGAGAATCCTGAACTGACCCGGTCGAATCGGGCCTGTGGATCGTCCTCGTCGCCGAACTGCCTGGCAGGCGGTGAAACGCACAACTTAATGGAGGAACGACCATGTTTCGGGCACTGCTCGTTAAAAGATTGATCAATCCCGGCAAGGTTTTCGACCTGACCCTGCCTCTCGAGGAGGTGGCGGAGGGCTACCGCGCCATCGACGAACGACGCGCGATCAAGACGCTGCTGCGTCCGTGAGCCGCTTCACCCGATCCAATCGATGATTTAAGAAAGGGTTTTCTCCCATCACACGAAGCGAGAATGAAGCGAAAGCGATTTCCGGCTTTAGTCCTAACAGCGGCGATGGCCGGCTCTTGACACGCCTCGCGCGGATCTTTCAGAGAATGTATTATTGTAACCGCACGCGCGTTGCGACCTCGCGACCATTCTTGGCTTTTGCGATACCCGACTTTTCGCTATCGGGGCTTAAAGACGCTCCGGGGCGAGGGCGAAAACCGACCATTGCAGCAGCGACCATCCGCTCGGCCATGAGTTTGGCTGCTCGACAGGCTCCTGGCGGAGGACCCTGGAGCGTGCGCACGATGGCGCGGGAAACCGGTTTGAGCAAATCGAGCATTCAACGCTTGTGGTCGGCTCACGCAATTGCTCCCCACCGACTCAAGAGCTTCAAACTTTCCAAGGATTTGGCCTTTGAAGAGAAATTCTGGGATGTCGTGGGCCTCTATCTCAATTCGCCTGATCGTGCCCTCCTGCTCTGTTGCGATGAGAAGTGCCAGTGTCAGGCCCTCGAGCGCAGTCAGCCCGGTCTGCCCTTGAGCCAAGGTCATAATCCGCACCCAAACCCACGATTATTACCGTCACGGAACGGTGACCTTGTTTGCCGCCCTCGACTATCTCTCGGGCAAGGTCTTTGCTCACACCGCCCCGCGTCATCGCCATCAGGAGTGGCTCGCCTTTCTGCGCAAGATCGACCACGAGGTCTCCGCCGAGTTTGACATTCACATCATCTGCGACAACTACGCCACTCACAAACATCCCAAGGTCATTGCCTGGTTAAGCGCCATTCCCGCTTTCATTTGCATCTTACGCCAACCTCCTCTTCCTGGCTCAACCTGGTCGAACGCTTCTTTGGGGAAATTACCCGCAAGGTGATTCGCTCGGGCAGTTTTCGAAGTGTCGGGGCCTTGGTCGCAGACATTTTCCGCTTCCTTGATCATCATAACCTTAACCCGAAGCCTTATCGTTGGACGGCCAACCCGCACCGTGTTCTGGAGAAAATCGACCGCGCCTGGGAAGCCATGCTGGAAGAAACATACAATCCTATTTACGGGACTACACACTAGGCCGTCTTGGCTTCGCTTGGTCTCGGCTGGCTGGCGAGCCAGTCCTTAAAATGCGTGGGACCGAGGATCGGCTTGTCGCCCGGCGTGAGACTTTGGTCATTGATTGCCGCGCCGGAATACAGGGCTTTGGGATCGGTGTTTACCGTCCGTAGGTCTCCTGTTGCACTCAGGAATTGCCGGACAAGTTCGTCCTGACGGATCGGGTCGGGACCGGCCGTTTCGACCATGCCGTTCAGCGGTTCCTCCAGGGCAACCTTCGCCACGGCGGCGGCAACATCATCCGCGGCGATTGGTTGCATCATGGCTGCCGGAACCCGAACGGTTAGTCCTTCGGTCGCCCCCTGGGCAATGCCGCCGACGAATTCGAAGAACTGGGTGGCGCGCACAATGGTGTAGGGAATCGGCGACGCCTTGATCAGGTTTTCCTGCGCCATCTTCGCGCGGAAATATCCGCTCGCGAGCAGGCGCTCGGTGCCGACGACCGACAACGCCACGTGATGTTTGACCCCGGCTTTAGCTTCCGCGGCGAGGAGATTTCTCCCCGACGTTTCGAAGAACTCGAGGACGGCCTTGTCCTCCCACGAGGGCGCGTTTGCGACATCTACCACGACGTCTGCTCCAGCCAGTGCGTCAGCCAAACCTTCTCCCGTGATGGTATTGACGCCCGCGGAGGGCGAGCCCGCCACGACTTCGTGGCCGCGCTGGCGAAGGTTGTTAACGACCCTCGTTCCAATAAGGCCGCTGCCGCCAATAACGACGATTTTCATTTTCTTGCTCATATGTTGATCTTTCTGTTTGGTTTTGATTGTGGGGCCATAGCCCCTTGTTGTTGCTATTTGGAAGTTAAAATGAGATTGGGGCGTGTGCTGCGAGAACTCGCGAAGCGGTGCGCAAGGGAATCTTGCAACAGGAGAGAAAGGCGTCCGCTAACATTGCTGGCCTGAACTTCCCGCGCCGTTGCCTTCGGCACGTCGCTTTCGCCAGCCAGCTTTGGATTGGGCGGACCTGCAGGATAGGGCCGAAAGATCACGCCGGGTGGGAGCGAATCACGAAACCATCCCGTTGAGGACAATTCGTGTTCACAGAGACCTTTCTCTGTCAAACATTTGCAATTTCTAGCGGTAGCGTTCATTTCGTGAAACGATTTGCTACTTCTTTCTACAGCTTCCGGAGCCGCGAATTTCGAAAATAACGAACTCTCTATCGAAACGACTTGTGGCGCGGGGTCCAAATTGGAGAGCGTCAAGAAGTCGGGGGTCGAAAGCCGCCGAGACTGCGGCTGCAACGGCAAGTGTGCGCGCCCCAGCGCCCCTGAATCCTCTACACGATGTCGTACGTAGCTGGCAAGTACCTCCGACCTTTTGACGCTCTCAAGCGAATGGCCCACAGTCCTCATGGCTGCGAAAACATACGTTAGGGTATTCTACGACAAGTTGACCCTCTCGATAGCTCAGAGGAGATGGTAGGTCCATTCGGAATCAACATTGCGAGGGGCGCTCACGGTCATCGGGCCGACAAACCAGAATTGGAAGCAAGCGTTTTGCCAAAAAGCAGCAGATGCAATGGACGAAGAAAAGTGCCCATCCGTGCTGCAAATGCGCACTCAGGTGCTCGATGAACGCCTGGAAGATACCTTCGCGATTGGCGCAATGGCCGTGCTCCGGGTTGCTAACGTTTGTTACGGTGATCAACCGATGCGCGGAGAGTTCCTGAACGAGCCGGACCACATGGCGCCGGGAACAGTGAAGCTTATCCGCGAGGATCTTAAACGAGGGCCAAGCGTAGCCTTTACCGCCCGCGAAATAGGTCAAATAGGCATAGAGTTTCTTGGCCTTTTCAGAGACCTCCGAACGCTCTTCAAGCGATTGCGGCAGCCATATGCCATGAAACAGGCGATGGGGATTAATAAATTTCGCAGCGTCGCAAGCGAGTTGACTTGCTACGTTTTTTGCTACGACCACACCTAAGTCATTGATTACAAAGACGTGGCTGGGGAGGGAATCGAACCCCCGACACGAGGATTTTCAGTCCTCTGCTCTGCCAACTGAGCTACCCAGCCTGCTAGGAGAAGCCAGAAAAAGTATGCAGTCCCTTCTCTGTTGACAAGCGGGATGGTGGAAAATCCGCCCCGAGCGAGCCTCAAGATAAGCGAGGGCGCCTTTAACTGTGTCCGCGGGAAGCTTGCCTACAGGGACGACGGTGGGGACATCGTCGCCACTGGCTCGACGTTGACCCGGCGGCCATTGCGATCAAACTTCACGTGTCCATCAACGAGTGCGAAGATGGTGTAATCGCGCCCAAGACCGACATTGCGGCCGGGATGGAATTTCGTGCCCCGCTGGCGAAGGATGATGTTTCCCGCGATGACGGACTCGCCGCCAAATTTCTTGACGCCGAGACGTTTGCCGGCGCTGTCGCGTCCATTTTTGACGCTGCCTTGACCTTTTTTATGAGCCATAAGCCTGGTTAGACGCTGATGGTTTTGATTTTGAGCCGGGTGAGCTGCCGGCGATGACCGACTGTACGGTGGTAGCCCTTCCGGCGCTTATACTTGAAGGCGATAACCTTCGGCGCCTTGGTTTGTTCGACAACCTCGGCCGTGACAGAGGCGCCCGCCACGAGGGGCACGCCTATCGAAAGGCTTCCACCGTTGGAAACCAAGAGCACCTGCTCGAACTTTGCCTCCGCGCCGGCCTCGACGTCGAGTTTTTCGACTTCGATCACATCACCTTCCGCGACGCGGTATTGCTTGCCCCCTGTTTGAATGACTGCGTATGCCATGAGATTGTCTCCTCCGTGAGAACCTGCGAGAATCTCACACCGGCGATCGCCCATCAAGCGAAATTTTTCCCTTGCGCGGCGATCCCTCAGCGTCAAACTTTCCTCCCCAGTTTCGCTCGGGTGGTGAAATGGCAGACACGTACGTTTGAGGGGCGTATGCCGAAAGGCATGGGGGTTCAAGTCCCCCCCGAGCACTTGCTCATGAGATCGCGCGGCCCGCCAATCAGAGGCGGGACCGAACGTGGGAAAATTTCGCAACTATGATCTTCTACATTTATCACGATGCGGCTGGCGAATGGCGCTGGCGCCTCAGAGCAAAAAACAAGAAGACCGTGGCGATCAGTGGCGAGGGTTATGCCAGCCAGAAGGACTGCGAGGAGGCTATCAAACTCGTCCGGGAGGCGGCCGATGCACCGGTCATCGAGATCGAGAAGTGACAGGGATCGGAGGATGCCTGCATCGGAGTTGAAACTGACGCTCGGAACTTGAAGTGCCAACTCTTGTTCTTCCGTGCGTCACTTTACCAGGGGAGAGAGGTTGGCTTGAGAACCCGGAAAATCCAGCCGGGGATGGGGTCGTTGAATCAAACCCGCACGACTCGCCAGGTAACGGCTGCGGTTCCCTCGTCCAGATCCATCCACGCCCAGCTCGGGGGCGCGCCTTTGCTGGGTCCGCCGAGAGTCCCCGGGTTCAAAACGCGGGTAAGGCCGATGGTTTCATCGCGCGGGACATGGGTATGACCGTGAAGCAAGAAGTCGGCTCCCCCGATGCGCGAGGGAGGAATGTGGACCAGGAGGAAGGTTTTCCGCAGACGCTCGAGGATAAGGCGTCTGGGCAGGTTGAGCCTCCAGTCATTGTTGCCAAGCACACCAAAAAACGGCCTGCCGACGGCCTTGACCGCTTCGAGAGTCGTCTGGTCACAAAAATCCCCAAGATGCCAGACCTCATCGGCTCTCTTCAATTCCTTGGCGACAGCGGCTGGAAACTTCCCGTGAGTGTCGGCAATAACGGCGATAAGCATGATGAGTTTTCTGTTTACAGTCTCCCCGTGTAAAGTGACATAACTGGACGACGTCCCGCCACCTTCAAGTGATCAACCCGACGCGACGTTCTCCTTGATCTTGACAACCTCTAAAACCGTAAACGTCCCATGTGGAAAACCGCGCACCAGCATATCCTGAAACTTGTCTCCTACGAGCCCGGCAAGCCGGTCGAGGAGCTGGCGCGTGAAATGGGTCTGCAGCCGGCGGAAATCGTCAAGCTGGCTTCCAACGAAAATCCGCTGGGACCTTCTCCCAAAGCCCTTGCGGCCATGCGTGAGGCGCTCGATCGCGCGCACTATTATCCCGATGGTGGCGGATGGGCGTTGCGGGGCGCCATCGCCGACAAACTCGGACTTGACCGGGAAAACGTCGTCCTTGGAAACGGGTCGAACGAAATCATCGAGTTTATCGGGCATGCCTTCCTGCGGCCCGGCGACGAAGTGGTGACGGCCCGCCATGCCTTTGCGGTTTACGCTTTGATGGCCCAGCTCTTCGGCGCGAAGACGGTGGAGGTGCCCGACCCGGGATACACCCACGATCTGGATGCGATGCTTGCTTCGATCGCTTGGCGGACCCGCCAAGTTTTCATCGCAAACCCCAACAATCCAACCGGCACGATGGTTGGTCAGCAGGAGATCGATCGCTTCATGGATCGCGTGCCCGAAGAGGTGATCGTTGTCTTCGACGAAGCGTATTACGAGTTTCTGGACAACCCGCCGGACGTGTTGAAATTTTTGCGGGACGGCCGAAATGTCGTCGTGATGCGCACGTTTTCGAAGATCCAGGGCTTGGCGGGCTTGCGTATCGGTTACGGGCTGGCATCGCGGGAAATCGCCGGCGTTCTTCAGAAGACGCGCCAGCCCTTCAATACGAACAGCATCGCGCAAGCGGGGGCTTTGGCAGGACTTCAGGATGACGAGCACATGCGCAAGACCCGTGAGCTTACGAAGGAGGGTCGCGAGTTCCTGCAGTCCGAGTTTTCGTCGATGGGTCTCGAATTTGTCCCGAGCGCGGCGAATTTTGTCCTCTTGCGCGTGGGCGATGGCGACCAGGTGTTTCAAGCTCTGCTTCGCCGGGGCATCATCGTCCGGGCGATGCGAAGTTACAAGCTGCCGGAATGGCTTCGTGTTTCTGTTGGAACCAGGGATCAAAACAGGCGCTTCGTCGCCGAGTTGCGGCGCTTGGATTCCGAGGGGTCTTTGGAACACCGCGCGGCCGAGACGGCAAGCGCCTAACGTGCTCGCCGAGGATACCATCGCGGCGATCTCGACGCCCCCCGGCGAAGGTGCCATCGCCGTAATTCGCCTTTCCGGTCCGCAGGCTCTCGCGATCGCCGAGCGCCTTTTTGTGAGATGGAACAAAGCGGGCCGCGCCGTCGAGCGCATGCTGCATTTCGGCTGCTTTCGGGATGAGGATGGGCGATTGGACGACGGGATGGCTGTCGTTTTTCGGGCGCCGCGCAGCTATACGGGGGAAGACATGGCGGAATTCCATTGCCATGGAGGCGTGCTGGTGGCTTCCCGCATCCTCGGAGCGGTCTTGCGGGCGGGCGCGCGCGCGGCCGAGCCGGGCGAATTCACGCGGAGGGCGTTTCTCAACGGCAAGATGGACCTGACCCAAGCCGAAGCCGTAATGGATGTCATCCGTGCGAGCACGTCGGTTGCCCTGCGGGCCGCCGAGGAACAGCTCGCCGGCCGCCTCGGCCGGGAGGTTGGGACAATTCGGAATACCCTCCTCGGGATCGCGGCGCATCTCGAAGCCACTATCGATTTTCCCGAAGAAGGCATTGATCCCGGCACGGGAGAACAGCTCCTTTCCGAGGTCCGGGAAACTCGTTGCCGGATTGAAACCCTGCTGGCGACTGCCGAGGAGGGCCGGATCCTGCGTGAAGGAGTGCGCCTGGTTCTGTGCGGCGCTCCGAACGCTGGAAAATCCAGCCTCCTCAATCGGCTCCTTGGCTTCGACCGGGCAATCGTGAGCGCGTCGCCGGGAACCACTCGCGACACGATCGAAGAATTTGCAAGCCTGCGGGGGATCCCTTTCCGCATCGCGGACACCGCGGGACTGCGCGAAACGGAAGACGCCGTCGAACGCGAAGGGGTCGAACGGGCGAAGAGGGCTATGGAGAGGGCAGACGTTGTCGTGCGAGTGGTCGACGTCACCCATCTTTGGGAAGAAAAACCGCGGAACGGCGAGATTCTGGCTGCGAACAAGATCGATCTTGCCGGGAACGGTGTCGCCGGCTCGAAATTTCGAAACGCGCCCTTCATCGCCATTTCCTGCCTCACCGGAGAGGGAATCGGCCAACTTGTCGAGGCGATTGCGCAGAGCGCGCGTGGAGGTCAGGCCGGCGGCGCTCCGATGCTTGCGGCGATAAACGCGCGCCACCAGGTTTGCCTCGAACGCGCCAGATTGTGCCTGCGGGAGGCAGAGGAAGGACTTCGAGAACAAGCCGATCCGGAACTGGTCGCAGTCCCGTTGCGGGAAGCTCTTGACGCGGCGGGTGAGGTCGTTGGCGCAACGGATATCGAGGAGATCCTCGGAAAAATCTTCAGCACGTTTTGCATTGGGAAGTGAGTTTCTACACTGCGATTCTCCGGCCGCTTTTGTTTCGGCTGGATGCCGAGAGGGCGCACCATTTGGCTTTGCGGCAGCTTTCCCTCGTTCCGCCAACCGTGCTGCGCCTGCTCTTTCGCGGGATGGCCGGTTGCGAATCGCGAAACGTTTTTGGCATTGATTTCCCCAACCCGATTGGTCTCGCCGCCGGATTGGACAAGAACGCCGTGGCGCTGCCCGCGTGGGAAGCGCTCGGTTTCGGCTTTGTGGAAATAGGGACCATCACGGCCAAGGCGCAGCCGGGCAACCCGCGGCCGCGCCTCTTTCGTTATCCGCGCCAGAGGGCCCTGGTTAATCGAATGGGATTCAACAATGACGGCGCGGACGTCATCGCCGCCCGGCTGGATGGCCTGCAAAAGGCCGGAAAATGGCCCAAAATACCGGTCGGCATCAATCTCGGAAAATCCAAGGTCACGCCGCTCGACCGGGCGCCTGATGACTATCTGCAGAGCTTTCGGAAGCTCCGGAAATTTGGAGACTATTTCGTGATCAACGTGAGCTCGCCCAACACGCCCGGCTTGCGTGATCTGCAGGAGATCCCGCGTCTGCGTGAAATCATCCGCGTATTGCACGGCGAAACGCTTGAGAAACCGCTGCTCGTCAAAATTGCTCCGGATCTTCCCGACCAGCAAGCTCTCGAGATCGCGGCACTTTGCGAGAGGGAAGGGCTCGCCGGTCTCATCGCGACCAACACGACCCTTGACCACTCGGCATTGGCGAAGGAACGCGATGAACCAGGGCGGTCTGAGTGGCGAACCACTCCAGCAGCGCGCAACCGGCCTGGTGCGAATCCTCAAATCGAATACTTCGCTCCCCATCATCGCCTCCGGCGGGGTCACGGATGCCGCCTCGGCAAAGGAGAAGTTTGACGCTGGAGCGCGGCTCGTTCAAATCTACACGGGCCTCGTGTATCGCGGGCCGCAATTGATCCGGGAAATCGCTTGCCTCAACTCTCAACTCTCAACTCTTCACCCGCACTAAATGCCCGACTGGAAATCGATCACCCTTACGCTTGGCCATTCCCCCGATCCGGACGATGCCTTCATGTTTTTTGCGATGGCTGAAAGCAAGATCGACCTCAGGGGCTACCGCTTCTCGCACATCCTGCAAGACATCCAGACGCTGAACGAGCGCGCTACCCGCGGCGAGCTCCACATTACCGCCGTTTCCATCCACGCCCTGGCCTATGTTCTGGACAAATACGCCCTTTTGCCAAGCGGCGCGAGCATGGGCGACGGTTACGGGCCCCTGTTCGTCGCGGCAGAGACCGGCGGTCTTCCCAACGGGGCGGATGACGACGCCAGGAAGAACTGGCTTCTCCAAAAGACGATCGCCATTCCGGGCCGAATGACGAGCGCCTTCCTGGCGGCTCAGCTTTTCCTCGGAAGGGATTTCGACTGCATCGTGGTGCCGTTCGACGAGATTTTCGAGGCGGTGCGCTCAGGCAAGGCTGGCGCCGGCTTGATCATTCACGAGGGCCAGCTCACCTATGCGCAGGAAGGTTTCGAAGGCGTCTTCGATCTTGGAGAGTGGTGGAAGCGCACGCGGGGATTGCCTCTTCCCCTTGGCGGAAACGTCATCCGCAAGGACATTCCGCCCGAGGTGAGAAGCGAAATCAGCGACATCTTGCGCGAAAGCATCGCCTACGGGCTTGATCATCGCGCGCCCGCCATCACGCACAGCATGGCCCACGCCCGCGGATTGGACGTTCCGCTGACCGACCGGTTCATCGGCATGTATGTAAACGACCTGACTCTCGACTACGGCGAAGACGGGCGCGCCGCTGTGAGACAGTTCCTGAGGGAGGCCGCCGAACAAAAGCTGATTCCGAGGCTTAGCGCTCTGGAGTTTGTGAGCTAGCCGACGGTCTGGTCTGAGGCTGTTTGGCGACCTTTTCGGACGCTTTGTCGAGCTTTGCGCTCACCTCCTTGCTCAGGGGATTCAACTGGAGCGCCTTCTGCCAGTAGAGAACGGCCTCGGCCCTTCTGCCGAGCTTATCGCAGGCATCTCCGATGTGCTCGAAGACCACGGCGTCCGGCTCGGGAAGTGATTCCGCCGCGCGCAGCAGTTCGGTCAGAGCCTCGCTAAACTTGCCCTGCTTGAAATAGAGCCAGCCCAAACTGTCGATGTAGGCGCCATTGGTCGGCTCCATTTCCAAGGCGCGGCGGATGAACTGGCCGGCCTCGTCCAGATTTTCACTTCGCTCGACCCACATGTAGCCGAGATAGTTGTAGGATCTTGCGGCATTGTTTGGATCGAGCTCGATGGACTTCCGAAAAAGCTCGGTCGCCTTCACATACTGGCCGGCCTGCTCGGCGGCGGCGCCGTAGTCGAAATAGAAATCGGCATTGAGCAGGTCGGGCTGGCTGTTTCCCGCTTCCACCAGCGCACGCTCGAAGGCGCGCATCGCCTCATTGTGCTGCTTGATCTGGCTGAGGGCAACTCCGTGGTAGTAGGTCAGCAGACCAGCCTGCGGAAAGCGCTTACGCGCATCCGCCAGCGCTGAGACCGCGCCGAGATAGTCCTTCTGTTTGAAGAGCAGATCGATGACCTGGAGGTGTCGCGCAAGCAATTGGGGCTCCATCAGGAGCGCCTGTCGCGCGCTGGAAAGCGCTTTTTGCTGGTGGCCGGCCTTGAGGTAAAGCTGGGTCAGTTGATCGTAAGCGGCGACGCTCAGGGGATTTCCTTTGACAAGATCTTCAATGACCTCGATGGCGGCATCCGTTTGCCCCGTTTCAACGAGGCAACCGGCGAGTTTTTCTCGAATCTGAGGGTAGGACGGCTTCAGCGCGACGACCGCTCTATAGAACGGCAGGGCTTTGTCCGTTTGGCGGGTGAGAACGTAAAGATCGCCGATCTTGCTCAATGCGGCCGGGTCTTTTTCGCCGCATGCCGCGGCCTTTTCGAGCAGGCGGCCAACACGCTGGAACTCAGCCTCCGAGAGCGAGGCTCCTGCGTCACGCAGGACATTCCGGCAGTTCAATTCGGCCAGCGAGATCCAGAAACTAGGATCTGTGCTCTTGGAACGGGCGGCTTTTTCGAGGACCTGCTCCGCTTTTGCGGTCTGGCCTCCCGAAAGGTATACCTCCCAGAGCGCCTCGTACGGAGCGAACGTTCTTGGTGCAATTTCGATCGCGGTTTGAGCGTATTTTGCGGCCAGGTCCGGCTTGTGGAGATGCCGGAGATACGTGGAGCTCAGGGCAAGGCACGGTGCGGTTTCCTTTGGCGCTGCCTTGACGGCGTCTTTAAGCACCGAGATGGCATCCGCCGTCTCGCCGCGCCGCAAATAATCGTAGGCCACTTTAACAGCCAGGTCAGTATTGGCGGGATCCAAAGCGAGCGCCTTACGGTAGCTCTCAAGCGCCTTCTCCGGTCCGTCGCTCTCCTCCTCGAAGAGACCATTCACGAACCACGCCAGGGCATCCGCTTTTCGCTGCCCCTTGGCTTCAAGCGCCCGGCCGGTTTCCGGGGTCTCGGCGGGCAACAGGTCGGCCACGGCGCCATGCGCCGCAAGGCACGCCAGCCCGATCGCCACGCTCGTGTAAAGAAGGAGGACCTGCCGAGCTCTGCAACCGGCAGCCTCGAATCGTCCCTTCCTGCTCATGCCCGAAACTGTAACTCCTACGATTTGTAGCGCAAACGCTTCTTGTGACGATTTTCGCGCATGCGCTTTCGGCGCTTGTGCTTCGCGATCTTCGCCTTTCTTTTCTTTTTCAGTGAACCCATGAGCAGTGTGTGAACTCCTAAAGCTAGTAAACGACCTTGTTGAGCGGATACTCGATTATCCCCTCCGCGCCCAGTGCCTTGAGCCTCGGGATGATCTCGCGGACAATCTTCTCTCCGATCACCGTCTCGACAGCAACCCATCCGGACTGGGCCAATGGCGAAACGGTAGGATTTCGGAGCGCGGGCAATGCCTCAAGCAAATTCTTCAGGTTTGATTCCAGGAGGTTCATCTTGAGGCCAACCAGGTCTCTGGCGTTGAGGGCGCCCTTTAGCAGGAGGGTCAGCGTTTCGAGCTTGGTGCGCTTCCATTCGTCCTCGAATGCCGTGTGATTGGTGATAAACACGGGAAACGATTCCAGAAGCGTCTCGACGATGCGCAGCTTGTTATCCCGCAGAGAAGAACCTGTTTCGGTAATATCGATGATGGCGTCGACGAGGTCGGGAACCTTTACCTCGGTCGCGCCCCAGGAAAACTCGAGGTCGACATTCACTCCGGCGCGCTCGAAAAACCGCCTGGTCAGTCCAACGGCTTCGGTTGCGACGCGCTTTCCTTCCAGATCGCCCACGCTGCGGATAGGCGAATCCTCGGGCACGACCAGCACCCAGCGCGTGGGTCTGGCGCTGGCCTTGCTGAAGCTCAACTCGGTCAACTCGCGGACGTCAGATTCATTTTCCGCCACCCAGTCACGCCCCGTGATGCCGGCGTCCAGATAACCGTGCTCGACGTAGCGGCTGATCTCCTGGGCTCGCAGCAGGCGAATCTCTAATTCGGGGTCATCGATTGACGGCCGATAGGAGCGCTTGGATCCTGAAATGGCAAAACCCGCCTTGGCGAACAGGCTGAGAGTCGCCTCCATCAGGCTGCCGGAGGGCAATCCAAGGGTAAGGATTTTGGAAGACATGCGGAAGGCGGATTAACAGCCAGTTCTCCGCATCCCGCAAGGGAAAAGCTGGCTCAAAATGCTGTTTGAGCAGAGCCGTCACTTGCGGGATTGACGGGCCTTCAGGATCTGGAGCAGGACGAAGTAGAAGATTAAGGCTGCGGGAGCGGCGAGGAAAAGCGAACCGACCAGGAGGGGAAGCCCGATGTGGAAGAAAGTCGTCCATTTCAACAACTCGCTGACATGGAGGTGGTGGAGCTCCATTTGCGGTGGGAAATGGTGCGGATTGCTCAGCACCCAATAGCCAATATCGTATTCCAGGCGAAGAAGGACCGGCCAGAGGGGCGTGACCACATCGTGTAAGGAGACCGCAATCACCGCGGCAATCGGATTGCAGCGCAGCAAGTAGGCGACGCCCAGCGTGAGAAGGGTTTTGACCCCGAAGAGCGGCGTGAAGCCGATGAACACTCCGATCGCAACTCCTCCGGCGATCGCGTGCGGAGTATCCCGCAGAGTAACCAGTTTCGCTCCCAGGCCCTTGATATGGCTGACCAGTTTTTTCACTCGCACACGGATAATTCGATGCCCTGTCCGCTTCCAGATTGAAATTCCCCCGAGGCCGCGATAACCTGCACCTTGATGATTGCGGCTGACTTTGAGGATGCTCGGGGCGATTCGGCGTCCCCCTTTTCTCACTGGCTTATCCCAGCGCTGATCGTCTCGATCTTTCTTCACCTGCTCTTCTGGTACTGGGCGCGCGGTTTTTCGCTGCCTTCCTCCGGCCGCGAAGTTTACGACCGCATCGTTCCCCGCACATTTCATCTCGAACGGGTGGAAATTGACTCTGAGCTTCTCGCGCCCGACCCGTCCTCGGAGAAACAGAAGTCGTTGGCGCCCGAAAGCGTCAATCTCCCGGAAGAGGAGGCTGCCTTCGAGAAACTTATGGCGAAGAACAAGGGAGAGCCGGCGGCACCCAAAATCGATCAGGCCGTTCTCTCGGAAAAGCCCACGGCTTCCTCCGCGTCGCTTGAAGACACCGCGCAGATGGCGAAGCGCAGCGGCGCGCAAAGCATCCTCGAGGATACCAGGTCGTTACAGACTGCTCTGCTCGCAGATAAGCCGGATGTTACCGGCCGGCCGACCGGAAAGCTGCTCGACCCGCAGGCGCTCACGGGACGCGCGGCGATAAAGACCGGCGAATTGCGGGGAGGCGACGTGCCGGGTTTCAGCAACCTTGATGAACTCCTCGCGCGCACGGGCCCTCTCAGCTCGGAGACGGCGCCGATTCTGATGCCGACGGATCTGCTGTTCGACTACGATCAGATCGACCTTCGCGTCGAGGCGTTGGCCAGTCTCGAGAAACTGGGCACCCTCATCAGGCGAAACCCGCAGGCCACTTTCATCATTGAAGGCCATACGGATTCCTTCGGCTCCGAGGAATACAATCTCGATCTCAGTCGCCGCCGTGCGGACACTGTGAAAGCCTGGCTCGTCAATATGATGAAGATCCCTCCCGACCGAATCGCGGCCCAAGGCTTCGGCGAATCGCGGCTCATCGCGCCCGCGCCCGGAACCATCGAGGAGCAGCAGATCAATCGCCGCGTTGAAATTGTTATCCGGGCAAAGTAATCCGGACAATCCAACCCCCCAAGAAATTCGGAAATTCCGGAGGAAATGACGACGAGAAGGACCGGCCGCACCTCGCAAGCAGCGGGTTCGGCCGTTTATCTTTTGGGTCCTCAACATTTTGCATGCCGCAATCGATGATCACCCCCAACGAACACGCCCTCGAACTGGCGGCACGAACGCTCCGGGAAAAGTCCCTCAAGCGGGTCGGCGAGAGCATCGAGATCTTCCGGGGCTTTCGGAAAGTTGAAGAGCATCGCCTGCGCATGTGGCACCATGCGGGCGCCGGCGGGCGCGAGGTCGCGCGGCAGCGCTCTGATCTGGTGGACATTCTCTTCAAAGAGCTTTTTGAAGGCGTCGTTCGGTCGGTGGTTCCCAAGGGTCTCCCCGAGCCGCTGGTGGTGACCGCGCTCGGCGGTTACGGCCGTCGGGAGCTGACTCCTTTCAGCGACGTTGACATCATGTTTGTGATTCCGAAGCCTCAGCCCTCCAAGGCCTCCGAGGAAATCATCCGCAAGACCCTCACGACGCTCTGGGACATCGGTTACAAGGTCGGCCACTCCACGCGTTCAATTGCGCAGACCATCAAGCAGGCCAACGGCGACATGATCACCAAGACTTCCCTGCTCGAGTCCCGCTATCTGAGCGGCGACCGGGAGCTGTTGGTCGAGTTCAAGGCACGTTTTGAAACCGAATGCGTGCGCGGCCGCGAGGGCGAATACATCTCCTGGCGTCTGGCGAACCAAGCGGAGACACGCGAAAAGTACGGGCGCAGCGTCTTTATGCAGGAGCCCAATGTCAAGAATGGTGTCGGGGGCCTGCGCGACTATCACAGCTTGCTCTGGATCAGCTATTTCAAGGAGCGCATCAGCACGACCGCCAAACTCGTTGAGAATCGATTTTTGCGCGATTCGGAACGCCGCGCCCTTGAAAAGAGCTATGATTTCCTGCTGCGCGTGCGCACCGAGATGCATTACCTGACGGGAAGGCCGCTCGACGGCCTCACCCTTCAGCTGCAGGGGCGGGTGGCCGCAGGATTCAATTTTCCCCAAAAGCATATCCTGCATCGCGTGGAGGCCTTCATGCGCGAATATTTCAGCCACGCGCGCAATATCCATCTCCTCACCCAATCTGCGATCGAGCGGATCAACGCGGTTGTCGAAAAGCCGAGTTTCTTCGGGATTCTTCGCCCCAAGCCGGAAAAAGTCGATGGCTTTGTCGTCCGCAGCGGCAAGTTATATGAGGAGAGCAAAGAAACATTCACCGAGGATCCGTACCGGCTCATCCGAGCCTTTCACCACGCGCAAGTGCGCCAGCTCGATTTCAGCGCGGAGTTGCGCGATTCCATTCGCCGGCGTCTTCGCCTGGTGGACCGGACCTTCCAGTACGCCCGGGTCGCGAGGGAGACTTTTCTTGCTATTCTCTCTCGCAAGGGCGAGGTCGGCCGCATTCTTCGCGAGATGCACGATCTTGGTTTCCTCGGGCGCTACATTCCCGAGTTCGGGGCCCTGACGTGCCTTGTTCAGCACGAATTCTACCACCGCTATACCGCCGACGAACACACGCTTGTCTGCATCGAGAAGCTTGACGGTGTTTTGTTCGCGGAAGAGGAACGATTCCGCGGGTATCGCGTCCTGTTTCAGAAGCTTGAAGATCCGGCGATGCTCTATCTTTCTTTGCTCTTGCACGACACCGGAAAGGCGGCCAACAGGAGGCGGCACGAAGATACCAGCGCCTTTCTCGCGCAAAAGGTCGCCCGGCGCCTGCAGCTTTCCCCGGAACGCCGCCGCATGCTCATTACCCTTGTCAATTCCCACTACGAGATCTCTTTTGCGGCGCAAAAACGAAACCTCGACGATCCGACCACGATCTCGGAATTCGCGGGTATCGTGAGCAACCGGGCCAATCTCGACGCCCTCATGCTTCTCACTCTCGCCGACGGCCAGGGGACGAGCGACCAGAACTGGTCGGACTGGAAGGAGGGTCTGGTCTGGACCCTTTACCGTCGCGCCACGGATTATCTCGAGGGCGGGCGAATCACCATCGCGCAGCTTCACAAGAACCTGGAGGACCTTCGCGAAGCGTCCTCCAAGCGGTTGGCGAAGGATTTCGCGGACGAGATCGAAGCGCACTTCGATCACATGCCGGAGCGATATTTCCAAATGTTTGATTCGGAACAAATCGCCGGCCACATCCGGCTCTTCAGGACGTTCCTGGAAACGCATCTCACGCGCGAGGACCCGCCAGCCTACGCGCCTGTCTTCAAATGGATCGCGAGGCCCGAGCAAGGGCACAGCGAGGTTTGGGTTTGCGGATGGAACCGGCCGCGGCTTCTCGAGCGGATCGCGGGCGCTTTCCTCTCGGCCCAGGTCAATATTCTGAGCGCTGACGTCTTTACCCGCGGCGACAATCTTGCGCTCGACATTTTTCGCGTGTGCAGCACCCAGCTTGCCCCGGTCACAAGTCCCCGGGACATTACTCGGGTCGAGACGCGGCTTTGCGACTCACTGGCCTTCGAAGATTACGACTTCAGTCCGCTGCTCAACAAAGACGCGCTCCTGCGTACCTATCGCATGTCGCAGGAGGCCGAAATACCGACCAAGATCGTCGTGGACAATACATCGCATCCGACCTTCACTCTCTTAGACATTCAGACTCCCGACCGACTCGGCCTCCTCTACGACCTGCTGCGCGCTCTGGGCGAGGCCGACGTCGATATTGAGCTTTCCCGCATTACCACCGAAATGGATGTGGCGATGGATACGTTCTACGTCACGGATGGAAACGGCGAGAAAGTCGACGAATCCGCCATCAAACGCATCCAGCGCCTCCTCCAGCGGGCCTCAGTGCGCTCGCCGGGATAGGGGAGCCCAGGCATGGTTCTGCGTTTCGCGCGTCTGTTTTGGCGGCAGGTTGTGCGGCAGGCCTGGCGGCACCCCCTCCTCACCAGTCTCAACATCCTCGGAATAGCGCTCGGGATCACGGTATTTCTGGCGATTCAGATTGCCAACCGCGGAGCCATCGCGAGCTTTCGCTCGGCCGCGGAGCTGACAACCGGCCGAGCCCACCTTGAAATTCGCGGCAACCTTGACGATTCTCTGCTGCCCGCCGTAGCCGCGATCGCTGGAGTCAAGGCCGCCACGCCTCTCGTGGAGGGTGTGGTCACCTTTCCGGACGCTCCGGGCGAGTATCTCCGCATCCTGGGAGTTGATCCGTTCACCGGCGGGGAAATTTTCCCGTTTCGCTTGCAAAGCGGGGATGATCGTTCGCTCGATCTCGAAAAGTGGCTTAGCGATCCGGAGGCAATCGCTGTGCAACCGGGTTTTACGAGAACCGGATCCTTTCAAGTGCTCGCCGGCAGCACCATTCGCACCCTGCGCCCGGCTTTCGTCTTCAAACCGGATGACATTCTCACGCGAGGGGATCCGCGCCTTGCGGCGATGGATATTGGCTGGGCGCAGGAACTCTTTGGATCGGCGGGCCGCGTTTCCTCCATCCAGATCCTCTTGGGGGATCCGGCCCAATCGGAAGCAGTGGCGGAAGCGTTGAGCCGAATCGCGCCTCCGGACGCCCGCGTCGCCCCTCCCGCGGCGCGCAGCCAGGAGATGGAATCCATGCTGGGTGCCTTTCAGCTCAATGTCACGGCGATGAGTTTGGTTTCTCTCATTGTGGGAATGTTTCTCATCTGCAATAGCGTCGGCGCAGCCGTCATTCGCCGGCGCGTCGAAATCGCGATCCTGAGGGCGAACGGCGTGACCCGGGGAGAAATTCGACGATTGTTCCTCGGCGAGGCAGCGCTTGAGGCCATCGTTGGCGTCGCGATTGGGATCTGGCTGGCTCCGATTCTTGCCGGCTGGATTGCCCAGCCGGTGTCGCAAAGTATCTCTTCGCTTTATGAACTCGTTCGAATTGAGAATCCGGTAATTTCGCACCGGCAGATGCTGGAAGCGGCCGGCATCGGGATCGTGGCAGCCTTCGTCGCGGCGTGGCTTCCCGCTTCGGAGGCTGCGAATTGTGACCCTGCGCGCATCCTGCATCCCGGTTCAGGGATTGAGGTTTTTTCTCCTTTGCGCAAGCGCGGTTTGGCTTGGGCGATCCTTCTTCTCGGGGCAGCTGCCGGGTTGTGTCTTTATTCGCTGGAGGGCGGCTCGAAATACTCCGGGTTCGCCGCTGCCGGCGCGGTCATTGCCGGGTTCTCTCTGTTGGTTCCATGGCTCGCCGTCGCCGTGGCGTTCTTCTGCCGGAGGTTCGGCGTGCTTTCCCGCCTCGCAACCAATCACTTCGTTCGCTCGCTGCACCGTAACACTCTTACTATCGCCGCGCTGGCTGCGGCCATCGCCATGACGATTAGCGTGACGGTCATGATCCATTCGTTTCGCTCAAGCGTTCAGCGATGGATCGAGCATACGCTGACCGCGGATCTTTACATCGCTCCAGCCGGCAATGAAGTGGCCGGCTTGCAGGCTTTTCTGCCCGACGAATCTGTCGCATGGGCCGAAAGCCAATCCCATGTTCTTGAGGCGGGTACATTTCGCGAGGTCCCGATTCGCTTTCGCGATGAGCCCACCACGCTCGCGGTCATCAACGGCAAGGCCCGGGGAAAACTGGATTTTCTGGAAGGCGACAGCGCTGAACAGGAATTTCAATCGGGCGGATTCCTGGCGATTTCAGAAAGCTTCGCGACCCGGTTTCGAGTGGCGCCCAAGGAGAAAATTGCTCTGCCGACTCCTGCCGGTGTTCGGGAATTCGCGGTTTGCGGAATCTACCGGGATTTCGCGCGCGATCGCGGGACAATCCTGATGCCGAGAACCCTCTTCGATCAGTATTGGCGTGACAATCGTGTGCACTCCCTTGCTCTCAAACTGCGCGACCCTTCTTTGGGAGGATCCGTCGGCGATTCGTTTCGCGAACGGTTTGGAAGCGAGGGTCAGTTCGCGCTGTACGACAATGCCGCGCTTCGGCAGCGCGTCTTCGACATCTTCGACGAGACCTTCGCGGTGACTTCTGTTCTCAGAAGCATCGCCGTCTTCGTTGCGATCGGGGGCGTGCTTTTCTCATTGAGCGCTCTCGTCATCGAGCGCGAGCGGGAGATCGGGGTCTTGCGGGCCATGGGCGCCTCCCGACCGCAGGTGCTTGGCGTGTTTCTGACAGAGGCCACACTCATCGCGCTCACTGCCGCCTTCAGCGGGCTCGCCTCGGGCGGAGCGCTGGCGATGGTGTTGACCTGGGTTATCAACCGAGCCTTCTTCGGCTGGACGATCGATCTAAGCTATCCGACTCTCCCCATGGTCACGCTGCCCCTTTGGATCATCGGAGCCGCCCTGCTCGCGGCTCTCCTCCCGGCCTGGCGCGCGGCCCGCGTTGCCCCCGCCCGCGCGGTAAGATTCGAGTAGACGTCTCCAGTTTCACCGGCGACCTGCGACGGTCAACCTGTGCTTCAGGCATCCTCTGCGATCGATAAAAAAGAGGTGACGCGCAGATCGACAAGCTCGGATGTGACCGTGCATCTCCGGCGACGTGCCGAGCTGAGGCGAATCACACAGGCGCGTCGCAGAGCGCTGTCCAGAGGGTATCCCCAAACCGGGCCTTTGCTCGCTCTTCGAGACCGGAGCCCGATCCGTCCTCCCTCAGGACCGCAAAGACCGTTGAACCCGAACCGGACATGGCGGCAGCTCGCACCTCAGGCTGCTTCATTAACCAATCCTTCATGACCGGTAGCAGCAGGAATTTTTCAAAGACCGGACGCTCCAGCGAGTTGAAGATCTTGATCCAGCCAAGGTCTTGCTCTTGCTGGACGCCGCCCGGGAGCCCATGCGAGCCGGCCCAAGCCTGGTAGGCCCACGGGGTTTCCACAGCGAACGGCGGTTTGAGCAGGAGAAGCCTCATCTTTTCGGGGAGGACAAAGGGTTCGATAATCTCTCCGCGCCCGCGGCAGATCGCCGGAAGTCCGCGAATGAAGAACGGCACGTCTGATCCCAGTTTCGCGGCGAGCTTCTCCAGTTCCTCAGCCGCGAGATGGGTTTCAAAAATCGAATCCAATGCCAGCAAGACTGCCGCGGCATCGCTGCTGCCCCCGCCCAACCCGGCTCCTACGGGAATGCGCTTGTTAATCTCGATGCGCGCACCGAATTGCAGACCAGTGTGGAGCGAGTATTCGTAGGCCGCCGCCGCGGCCAGGTTGTTCCTGCCCGTTGGAACGTCCGGATCGTCGCACGAGATCCTAATCGTCTGTTCGAGAGAGGTCTCCACCGTTATGTCGTCGACCAGGGAAATGGGAACGACGAGAGTTTCGATGTCATGAAAACCGTCCGCGCGCCGGCCATCGACCCGCAAATGCAAATTGACTTTGGCGGGCGCACGCAGCTTCATGGCGCGCGCATTCTCGTGCAAATGACCAGCCCCGCTAAAGAAAAAATCATCGTGGCGCTGGACGCGCCGGATTCGACGCGAGCTTTTCGCCTGGTTGACGATCTCGGCGACGCCGTCTCCTGGGTCAAGGTCGGTCTGCAGCTATTCACCGCGGAAGGCCCTTCAATTGTCAGGGCTTTGAAAGAACGGCGCCTCAAGGTGTTTCTGGATCTCAAGTTTCACGACATTCCCAACACGGCTCACGAAGCGGTGCGCTCAGCGGTCAGACTCGGCGCCGACATGGCCACGATTCATCTCTCGGGCGGAGGCAAGATGGTGCGAAGCGCCATCGAAGCGGCCACGGGATCTCCCTTGCTCGTCCTGGGTGTGACGGTGCTCACAAGCTTTGACGAAGCCGAACTGCGCGGAGTCGGAGTCGAGCGGACTCCGCAGGAGCAGGTCGCTGAACTCGTCGCGATGGGGTGTCGATGGGGTTTGCGCGGTGTCGTCTGCAGCCCTCTGGAAATCGCGCCGTTGCGAAGCAAGTTCGGTGATTCGTTGACAATCGTCACGCCGGGCGTGAGGCCGTCGGGCTCGGCGGCGGATGACCAGCAGCGTGTGATGACTCCCGGCGAAGCCGTGCGCGCCGGAGCCGCCCATTTGGTCATAGGCCGCCCGATCACTGCCGCGACCTCGCCGCGCGAAGCGGCGCTGCGCATCGCCGACGAGATCGCGAACAGCCTGCCAGGCCCGGGGTAGCAGATTGCCGAGCCGAGAAACTGCGACCTTTTTTACCAATTGGACGCGGCGGTTTCTTGCGCGCCGCTCCTCTTCCGTATCGTTCGGCGCCACCGGTTTCGCGAAGGAGGCACCAAACGGAAACAACCGCGCATTCGGAATACCGTAATTTATGGTCAGTTCCGCAACCATTGCTTCGGCCCGCCGGGCGGAGCGATCGCGGTTGAGCCCGCATGGTCCGCCACGAGCTCAGTCTCGGAAATTCTTGAACGCCAAGCCAACGCCAAAATCGGCTGCCCGCAGAGTGCCAATGACCTTTTGCAGATCGTCTCTTTTGCCTCCGGTGACGCGCACCTGTCGATCCTGAAGCGCCGCCTGAACTTTCAATCCCAATGCTTTAATGGCCTTCGTAATCTCCTTGGCCTTGTCTCCCTCGAGACCCTGCTTGATCGCCAGTTCCTGTCGCGAATGGCCAAGAGGAGAGATGTCGGGATCCTTCTGCTCGACATTTCGCAAGTCGATGTCGCGCTTGGCAAGTTTGCTGATGATAATCTCGCGCAGGCCCTTGAGTCGCGCGCCGTCATCCACAGAGAGAAGCACTGAACCGGTTTTGGCATCGATCTCAATCGTCGCGCGGACGCCCTTGAAATCAAACCGCGAGGTCAGCTCGCGCTGGGCTTGATCGACAGCGTTCCTGACTTCCATGCGATCCACTTCGGATACGACGTCAAAAGATGGCATAGGTCGTCGCCGCTTTTAGCAGGGTGCCGGTCGGAAAGACGTCATTCCCAAAGCGTGGTCCATTCATTGTGCAGGCGTCACAAGTTTGACAGAGCGCTATCCGAGGCGAAAGAATTTTTCGGCTGTTGCCGTGGTCTGTCGCGCGATCTCGTCAAGTGAGACACCACGCTCCCGGGCGATCTGCTCGGCAACAAGCCGGGTGTGCGCAGGCTCGCAACGCTCTCCCCGATGGGGAACCGGCGCGAGATACGGGCAATCCGTTTCAACCATATAACAATCCTCGGGAACTGTGACGACCGTTTCGCGCACAAGCTTCGCATTCTTGAAAGTCACGATCCCGGTAAAGGAGACCAGATGGCCGAGGGCAATGACTTCCATGGCTTGGTCCGGTCGATTCCCGAAACAATGAAACACGCCGCGCACCCTCCCGTTGTGCGATTTCAGGATCTCCAGGGTGTCCTCCCAAGCGTCGCGCTGATGGATGACGACGTTGAGGTCGAGAGCGTCGGCAAGGTCCAACTGGGCGCGAAAGGCCTCGGCTTGCGCGGATTTATAGGCCCCGTCCATAACGGCGGCCTCAGCGTCCTGGGAGACTTCCGCTTGAAGTGCGGCCATCGCCGGGGACGTTTCGAGCTCACTGCTCGGCAAATGATGATAGTCGAGGCCAGTCTCACCGATCGCCGCGACCTTCGGATGCTCCGCCAAACCGCGCAACTCAGGAAGAAAATCCTCCACCTCGTCCTGGACGTTCGTCGGATGGATGCCGACAACTGCGTAAACGCCCGGATATTTCTCGGCGAGCGCCACGGCTCTCCGGCTGCTTTCGATTCCCGTCCCGATGGTGATGAGCCTCGTGACGCCGGCCTCCGCCGCTCGCTGGATCACCTCATCAAGGTCGGCGGAAAAATCCGGGTAGTCGAGGTGAGCATGGGTATCGATCAACATGGGAATGTCCTTTATATCGTGCTCGATTCTGCTAAAATTCCTTCAGTGTGCGACCGACGTCTCCCACAATTGTCCCGTTGGGGCGAATGCTCAAGTCATCCAGAACAGACATCCTGTTTTTTTTGTAAGGAAGCTGAAACATTCACGACACATCCTTAGCACCGGCATGCGTGGCATATCGAAATCTTCTCCAGACCATTCGTCGAGGAACCTTCAAGAAATTCAAGCTCCATTCGACCGAACGGAGCGTAAATCTTCTTGAAAAACGTCTAAACCTCACAAATCCAAACCATTTTGAGCGCCTCATGGCGGCTTGCCGCAAGTTGAGGAGTTCAAAAGCAAGAAACAAAAAACCAAATGAATACAACGAAAACACTCATCGCGGGTGCCGCGGTGGCCGGGCTTATGGCCGGGTCGCTTCCGGTCCGCGCCTTCGCTGCCAATGCAACCACCCAGGCCGGAGTCTCTCTCCAGACCATGGCGGACAAGGGCGCCCATGCCTGCAAAGGGCAGAACGCCTGTAAAGGCCAAGGTGGCTGCAAAACCGGCGACAACGGTTGCAAAGGGAAAAACTCCTGCAAAGGCAAAGGCGGCTGCGCCACGAAGGGTCACTAACGAGGAGAGTGCGTCAGCCACCTTTGGGTGGTTTGACCGCATCTGTCGAAAACAGCCGCCGCTTTCCAAAGCGGCGGCTCTTCGAAGCAACGAAGCCCTTTAAACACACCGGAAATGCCCGCAAATCCTTTCAACGCCCACACTGACTATGGGATCGGGATCGGGTTGCGCGTCCCGCACTACCGTCACATCCTCGAGAAGAAGCCTGTCGTGGACTGGTTCGAGATCATCTCGGAAAACTTCATGGTCGACGGCGGGCGGCCCCTTGAGGTGCTCGACGCCATTCTGGAACAGTACCGGGTCGTGCAACACGGTGTCGCGATCTATTTCGGATCGGCGGACAAGCTCAACCGCGACCACCTCAAGAAACTCAAACGCCTCGTCAAACGCACCAACACGCCCTGGCTCTCCGACCATTTGTGCTGGGGAAGCGTGGACGGACGCTACACCCACGATTTGCTGCCGATGCCCTATACATTTGCCGCGGCGCGGGTGACCGCGCAAAAGATCCGGGAAGCGCGTGACTTTCTCGAGGTGCCGATCTGCGTCGAGAACGTCAGCAGCTATGCGGAGTTTCATGCCTCGGACATGACCGAGTGGGAGTTTTTAAGTGAAGTTGTCGAGCTTGCAGACTGCGGCATCCTTCTCGATGTCAACAACATCTATGTTTCCTCGAAGAACCACAATTTCGATCCGTACGATTATCTGAACAATATTCCGCACCATCGCGTGGGCCAGATCCATATCGCCGGCCACTCCAAGTTTGAGAAGTATATCCTCGACACACACGACCACCCCGTCCTGGATCCTGTGTGGCAGATGTACGGCCATGCGATGAAGAGGATCGGCCACACGGCCACCTTGCTCGAATGGGACGATCGCATCCCTTCCTTTGATGAAGTCCACCATGAAGCGCTCAAAGCCGTCAAGTTTCAGGAGCAACACCTCGCCGCCGGAGCCGCGTAAGGTTCGCTCGCGGGCCGACCTGCTCGATTTGCAACGGGCGATGGCGGGCGCGATCCTCCGACCTCTCGATGCGCGTTGGCGCATGCAGAGGCGTCTGGAGGATGGGCGGAACCTGCGTGCCGAGGCCTCCGAATTCATCAAGCCGAACGATCGGCTAAGCTCCTTTGAGCGGCTGGAAATTTACAATCGTCAGTATTGGTTTCGCCTGCTCGACTGCCTTTACGACGACTATCCTGGCCTGCTTGCAGTGCTTGGACAGCGAAAATTCCTGAAGTTTGCGACGGCGTATCTCGAGCGTTATCCGTCTGATTCCTTTGCGTTGCGCGACCTTGGCGCGCGCTTGGAGCAATTTCTTAGGGATGAGCCGCAGTGGAGTGCCCCTCGGGAGGCTCTGGCGCTGGACATGGTTCGCTTCGAATGGGCCCAGGTCGTCGCGTTTGACGGTCTTTCGAAGCCACCGATCACTCCCGACGAAATCCTGGACACGCCACCCGGCAAGTTGCGGCTCGAGCTTCAGCCTTATTTGAGCATCCTGGCCCTGCGGTATGCGGTGGATGATTTCCTCATCGCGCTGAAAAGACGAAGCACGGATGGGTTGCGCGGTGAAGCCAGCAATGCTGTCGAGTCCGCGCCCAAGGCCAGCGGACGCAAAAAGCCCGTTCGTCTGCCCGCCCGGATGGACGTCGACCTTGCGGTGCATCGGCACGACAACCGGCTCTATTTCAAGCGCCTCGAACCTGAAGCGTTCGCGATCCTCTCGGCATTGAGCCGCGGCGCGACGTTGGAAGACGCGTGCGTCGAAGCGATTGCCTCAAGCAAGCGCGGGGATGTTGATTGGACGGCGCGGATCAAGGAATGGTTTCAAAACTGGGCGGCGCTGGGCTGGCTCTGTCGCGCGAAATGAGCGGCCCTCCTCAGTTCATCCGACGTCCCTACGAGCTGCTCGTCTTGGTTGGGAATTTCCTTCAGGCACCTCTGCTGCTTTTCTTGCGTGTATATTTCTTCTGGCAGCTCTTTCTCGCTGGCAAAGGCAAACTTCTGAATATCGAGAAAACCGCGGAGTTTTTTGGCAGCCTCAATATCCCGATGCCTCTTGTGAACGCCTATCTTGCCGGAGCGACGGAATGCTTCGGAGGCCTGCTGCTCGTCGCCGGAATCGCGTCGCGTCTGGTGGCCATTCCCGTGGCCTTCACCATGATTGTCGCCTATGTCACGGCCGACTTTGAAGCCCTGACCAGCATCTTCACTGATCCCGACAAGTTTGTCGCAGCCGCGCCTTTTCCATTCCTTTTCACCGCGCTTCTGGTTCTCGCCTTTGGCCCGGGTGCCATCTCGATCGATGCGTTGATCAAGCGATTCACCCCGCGTGAACGCGCGGGCTCCTTAAAGTTCTAGTTTATGTCACTCCGCTCCGCCATCCTGGTGGCTGGCATTTGCTTCCAGTCCATCGCCGCTCAAGCCAAAGAAGCCATCGAATGGCATCCATGGTCGGAAGCGATCTTTGAGCGCGCGAAAAAGGAGAACCGCTTCGTGCTCCTCGATCTCGGCGCGGTGTGGTGTCACTGGTGCCACGTGATGGAGGAGATCACTTACCGCGATCCGGAGGTTATCAGGCTCATCGGTGAACGCTACATCGCGGTCGGCGTGGATCAGGATTCTCGACCCGATCTGTCGAACCGCTATGAAGATTACGGCTGGCCCGCAACGATCGTCTTTGATGCCGAGGGCAACGAGATCGTCAAGCGCCAGGGCTATATCCCGCCGCGCCCGATGGCCTCCATGCTGCAGGCGATCATCGACGACCCTACCCCGGGGCCGTCCGTCGTTCCCGAGGAAGAGATCGTTCCAGCCAGCAGCGCATCCTTGTCTGCCGAAAGCGCTCAGGCGCTTCGAGCGCGCCTTGTCGACGCCTACGATCCGAAGAATCTCGGCTGGGGAACGGTCCACAAGTTCCTGGACTGGAATGTCGTCGAGTATTGCATGTCCGCGACGCCCCGCGGCGGAAACGACGACGGCTTCGAGCGCATGGCGCGGGAGACGCTCGGCGCTCAACGCAATCTCATCGATCCCGTGTGGGGCGGCGTTTATCAATATTCGACCGATGGGGACTGGAAGCATCCCCATTACGAGAAGCTGCTGCAATTCCAGGCCGAGAATCTTCGTATTTATGCCGCTGCCTATGCGCGCTGGGGAGATCCCGAATATCTGAAGGACGCAAAGCTGATCCGCCGGTACATGAAGGAATTTTTGACGAGCCCCGAAGGCGTCTTCTACACCAGCCAGGATGCCGATCTCGTTCCCGGAGAGCACTCGGAGGAATTTTTCGCGCTGGACGACGACGGGCGGCGCAAGAAGGGAATTCCGCGCGTCGACACTCACGCCTATTCGCGCGAAAACGGCTGGGCGATCCAGGCGCTCGCCAATCTCTACGCCGTCACAGGCGAAAAGGAACATTTGGACGATGCCGTTCGGGCAGCGAATTGGATCCTCGCCCATCGCTCGCTGCCGGGCGGAGGATTTTCTCATGACGAGAAAGACGTTGCGGGTCCCTATCTGGGCGACACCCTTTCGATGGGCGCCGCCTTCCTTGCTCTCTACACGGTGACGGGCGATCTCTCCTGGCTGGACCGGGCGACATCCGCCGCGCAGTTCATCAACGCGAACTTCAAGAGTGATACGGGATTTGCCACCGTATCGAGCTCGGGCACGGTGCGCCCAACTCGGCAACTCGATGAGAACGTCGTCGCCGTGCGGTTTGCCAACCTGCTCAATCACTATACGGGGGAGGCGGCCTTTCGGGAGATGGCGGAACACGCGATGCGCCACATCGCCGCTCCGGCAATCGCGGAACGCCGGGGATTTCAGGTTGGCGGCATTCTCCTGGCGGACCGGGAAATTTCCGCGCCGCCTCTGCATATCACGGTGGTGGGAAGCAAGAATGATCCAGCCGCGCGCGGGTTGTTTCTCGCCGCATTGAAGCAGCCTGCAACTTACAAGCGCATCGAATGGCTGGACGAAAGCGAGGGTCCCCTGCGAAACGCGGATGTCGAATATCCGCGGATCGATAAGGCGGCGGCCTTTCTCTGCACTGACCGGAGCTGCTCCGCGCCGATCTTCGCACCGGAAAAGCTCAGAGTCCGTTAGCAGCCTGTCAGGCAGGCGACACTTCTCGGGACGCTTTGCTGAAAAACGTCACATCCCGCCGAATCGGGCAGCTGCTTACCACTGCACGACGGAACTCGCGTAAGTCAGTCCGCCGCCGAAAACCACCATCAGAATGTAATCGCCGACCTTGAAGCGGCCCATGCGATTCCCTTCGTCCAGCGCAATGGCCACGGCCGCCGCAGAGGTGTTGCCATAGCGATCGAGGTTCACCTGGAATTTCGAAAGCGGCACTCCCAGACGGCCTGCCAACGCCTCGATGATGCGCAGGTTGGCTTGATGGGGAATGATGCAGGTGAGGTCCTCGACGGAAAGCCCGCTTTGCCGGAGCGCCTTGTTGGCGGCGGCCAGCATCGACGTGACAGCCTGCTTGAAGGTCTCCCGCCCGTTCATGTGCAGCGTGTTCAAGCGCCGGTCGATGTTTTCCTCGGTCACCGGGATCGCGCATCCGCCGCCGGGCATGTGCAGGATTTCCCCGAAATTTCCATCGCTCCCCATAAAGGTGGTGATGACTCCGTGCGAACCGGCGCGCCACCGAAGGATCGCCGCTCCCGCGCCGTCGCCAAAAAGCACGCAGGTGTTGCGGTCGGTCCAATTGACGATCGAACTGAGCTTGTCTGCCCCGACGACCAGAATGGTGTTATAGGTATGGTTGCTAATGAATTGCTGGGCCACTTCGATTCCGTAGAGGAAACCCGAGCAGGCCGCGGAAACATCGAAGCACGCCGCGTTCACCGCGCCAAGCAATCGCTGAACGTGACACGCGGTGGAAGGAAAGAAGGTGTCCGGGGTAACGGTCGCAACGATAATCAGGTCGATTTCCGAAGCGAACACGCCAGCCTGATCCATGGCACTCTCTGCCGCTCGGGCCGCCATATGGCTGGTATGCTCGCCCTCTGCGGCGATCCGGCGCTCCTTGATTCCGGTGCGGGTGGTGATCCAGTCATCGCTCGTCTCGACGATCTTTTCGAGATCTGCGTTGGTGAGGATCCGCTCGGGGACGTAGCTGCCGGTTCCGATAATGGAAACCGTGCGGCTAAGTTGGCGGGACCGCGTCCGCGGGATTTTCTTCATTGTAGCGCTTGATGGCCTCGACGATGCGGGGGTTGATGCGCAGTTCGACGAATTCGCACGCGACACGCAAGGCATTTTTGATCGCAAGTGCGCTGCTGGCGCCGTGAGCAATGATGGCCGTTCCATTCACGCCAACCAGTGGACTGCCCCCATACATCTCGTAGTTTGTCCTGTTGCGGATGGTGAGAAAGGCGTTTTTGGCCAGCAGCGCGCCGAATTTACGAATAGGGCTCGCCAGCAACTCCCGCTTCAGCCAATGGAACACCGCGCTGGCGGTTGCCTCGCAAACCTTTAGTGTCACGTTGCCGACGAACCCGTCACACAGCACGACCTCAACGGGATTCTCGAAGAGATCGTGTCCCTCGACGTTCCCGCGGAAGTTCAGCTTGCTCTTCTTGAGGAGCTTGAAAATGTCCTTGGTAAACTCGCTCCCCTTCACGTCTTCACCGCCGATCGACATCAGTCCGACGGCCGGATTCTCGAAGCCGAGCACATACTTGGAGATGACCGTGCCCATGATCGCGTATTGCAGCATATGCTCGGGCCTGGCGTCCACATTCGCGCCCGCGTCAATGAGCACGCAAACGTTGCGCTCGGTGGGCAGATACGAGGCGATGCCGGGGCGCTCGACGCCCTTCAGCGTGCGCAGCTTGATCGTCGTGCCGGCGACCATCGCCCCGGTGTGGCCGGCGCTCACGATCGCGTCGGCGTCACCGCGTTTCACCAAATCGATGGCGCGGCTTACAGAAGAATCTTTCTTTCGGCGGATCGCATCGACGGCGTGTTCGCTCATCCCGACAATCTGTGTCGTATGGACGACTTCGATGCGCGAGTCGCCGCAGCCGTGCTCTTGAAGTTCCTTTTTTACCGCGGCTTGGTCGCCCGTCAAAAAAAGCTTCCTGATTTGGGGATACTCTTTCAACGCCATCACCGCTCCGGCGACGGTATTCCGCGGGGCATAATCGCCGCCCATGGCATCGAGGGCGATTCTCATGGGGGGACTATCCTGCGTCCACCGTAAGAACCTGACGACCCTTGTAATATCCGCACGCCGGACAAGCGGTGTGCCCGCGCACGCTGGCGCCGCATTGAGGGCACTTGGAAAGCTTCGGAGCATGCCAGCGGTTGGCCGCCTTGCGCGTGCGAAGGCGCATCTTCGAGGTCTTGCGTTTTGGAACTCCCATAAAATCCGGATTATTGATTTTCTAATTTTTCGGTCTTCAGCTTGTCCAGAACGCTCCATGGCGCATTGCCGGGTGGTTGGGATGCATCGGCGGGCGCCTGCGAGAAGCGAGCTGGACAGAGCTTGCGTCCGTCGGCATCACATCGGGGATGAGCCGGCAGCGCAAGATGAATATCTTCTCGCATATGGGCGGTTAAGTCAACCGACTCCCGCCCGTCAAGCTCCTCTTGAAGGGCAAACGGGTCGATGATCAACTCGGTCTCAAATTCATTCAGACAGGCTACGCATCTCAGGCGGACGCGGAGACTGAGACGCCCGGTCGCGAAGATCCCACCGCCGGAAACCCCGACGTCCAACGCGTAGCCAAGCGGCGAAATAGGAGTTGCCCCGATCTCCTCCAGCTCCAAAAACCTGGCTTCCTCGGCATCTTCGACATGGAGTGTCCCGCCTTGCGGAATCTGGCGCAGATGAATCTTCATACCTGAACGCTCCGCGTGAAAGCCGGAACTTTCAACGCGCAAGTTTGAATCTTCGGAACCCGGCGCGGAGCCTCCTCAAGAGCGAGGAAATGCGCTCGGATAAGAGGGCCATTCGGGATTTGCGAAGGCTCGCCAGCAAGCAAGAGAAAGCATGCACGGTAAATGCCGTGAAGATTGGGTCGAACGGATAGCGGAACTCCCATTGAACGGAACCAAACAACGTTACCAAAAGGCTGATCAGTGCGATTGCGCTCAAGAGAGGAACTCTCAAGTCGATCGGCCCGGTCAAAGAGGCGAAAAGCAGGCAGAGGGCACCGAACAACAGCCAGTTATAGTTGGGAATGAGCTTTCGGCTGATTCCGTAGAGCGTCTCGGCGGCGGGACTTGCAGCGGGGGAGGGGCGCAGTTTCCACTCTCTCACGACGCGTTGCCACCCGAGCCAATTTTGGTCCTGTCTTCCTTCGCGGGCGGCGAATAATGGCATCGACGGGAGAAGGTCGCCTTCCGTTGGCAGCGGCAAGCCTTTCGCGGCGTAACGCGCGTAATGCTGCTCCCTCTCGCGCACAAAAGCGCGAGAAAGATCTCTCAGATTACTGATACTAAATGGTTTACGGTCTCGATAGTCGAAGACGGTGATCAGGTGCTCCGAATAGCGCAGGAACGATCCCTTGAGATCTCGCCGGATCGATTCCATACCCGCGTCGCGAAGCATCGCGAAATCGTTGGCCGATCCATCTTCCTGAAACGCATAAATCAGTGAATTGAACATCCTTTGCGTGGAGCAGCGGAAAAAGGCATCCAGCGTGATTTCATGCTCCTGGTAAATCGGGTTCGTGAGCACCTTCTCAGCAACGAAACTCGCCAGCCGTTCCGAGGCGGGGCCGTTGCTTGGCGAGATCAAGTGTTCCTGAACAAAGAGCCGGTAAAAGGGAAGATGGGCATCGCCGAGCTTTGCGACGCAGAATTCGCCGTATCGCAAATAATTGAGCGAGCAGAATGCCAGGTGCGCCGCGGTGTAGGTGATCAGGAAAGATCCGGAGAGGGCGAGCCGGCGCCTGGTCGAGACGCCCGCGATAAAGAGCGGAAGCACAAAGCACAGCGCGAAGGTTTGGTTTCCCGGGCGGTTGAGAACCAGCAGAAAGACGACCAAAGCGACACCCATCCAGGCGCGCGGCGTCGCGGCGCGCATGGCAAAGAAGGCAAAGCAGAACCAAAGGCACAAGAGGACGGTTTGCAGCGTTTCCGACCCGACCGAATTAAACCATCGAAAGAGCCACAAGTTTACGCCGAGAAGCGCATTGAGCGCCCAGGCGCCCACCACGCTGAATTCGCGAACGACGACAAAGACCAATGTGATGCTCCCGGCGTAAAGAAGCGCAACGACCACTTCGATTCCCGTTGGGTCCAGAAATTGAAAGCATGTTCCGTAGAAGAGTGGAGTCAATGGCGGCCGAAAGAGCATCAGCAGAGGGAACTCGGGTTCGATCTGCAATAAGTCGCGGAAACAAAGAAAATAGGTCGCCATGTCTCGCCCTTCCCGCAGGGGGAACCAATGCGCGACAACCCAAAACCAGGCGAACATGGTCAGAAAGGGTGCCAAACACGGGGAAAGTTTCCGCAGGAGGGGCTTCCCGGACCGAGGCTGAGTCGAAACGCGGTTCACCTTGCAGCGGTTTTCAAAGCCCGTTCGGAAACTTTTCTTTCAATCGCAGGGCTACCGAGGCGGGAACGAAGGGTGTGACATCACCGCCGAGGCGGCCCACTTCCTTGACGATGCGGGAACTTAGGAAGGTGTAATCTTCCTTGGGAGTCAGAAAGATCGTTTCCAGGCGCGGTTCCAGGCATCTATTCATTAAAGCCATTTGGAACTCGAATTCGAAATCCGAGACGGCTCGCAATCCGCGGACCACGACGAAGGCATCTTCGGCGCGGGCGAAGTCAACAAGCAGGCCATCGAGCTTTTTTATAACGATGCCCGGGGCTCGAGCGACAGCCTCTTCAATCATGGCAATGCGCTCGTCCGCATCGAAAAGCGGGGGTTTTGCTTCATTTTGAGCCACGGCCACAATCAGCGAATCGAAGAGCTGATGCGCGCGGCGAATAATATCAAGATGCCCGAAGGTCACGGGATCGAAGCTGCCCGGGTAGATGGCGCGCGTCACTCCCATTCGATGGTGGCCGGCGGCTTGCTCGAAACGTCGTAACAGACGCGGTTGACACCATGGACTTCATTGATGATGCGCGTCGAAATTCGTGCCAGAAGTTCGTAGGGAATTCGCACCCAGTCGGCCGTCATCCCATCCCGGCTCTCCACTATGCGAAGGACAACGGTCTTCTCGTAGGTGCGTTCATCACCCATCACGCCAACGGACTGCACCGGGAGCAGGACGGCAAAAGATTGCCACACCTTGTAATACCAACCGCTGGCCTTCATTTCCTCGATGACGATGGCGTCGGCCTCGCGGACCATTCGGAGCGTTTCCGGCGTGATCTCGCCCAGAATGCGGACGGCCAGGCCCGGACCCGGAAACGGCTGGCGATGCACGATCTCCTTGGGCAGCCCCAGCTCGAGCCCCACCTCGCGCACCTCGTCTTTGAAAAGCTGTCGCAGCGGCTCGATGAGTTTGAACCTCATCCGCCGGGGAAGGCCGCCGACGTTGTGATGGCTCTTGATGAGCGCGGCGGGATTTCCGGAAATTGAGACGCTCTCAATAACATCCGGATAAAGCGTGCCCTGCGCGAGAAAGCGGTAGCGACCCGGAGACGTTTTCTTCAGGGTTTGAGCTGCGGCTTCGAACACCTTGATGAATTCGCTTCCGATAATCTTGCGCTTGCGCTCGGGGTCGTCGACGCCCCTGAGGCGGGCAAGAAATCGCTTGGAGGCATCAACGGTTCTCATGCGGATGTGAAAGTGTCCTTTGAAGAGCTTCTCGACGGCGTCCCTCTCCCGCGCGCGCAGCAGCCCGTTATCGACGAAAATGCAGTTCAGCTGGTCGCCGATGGACTTGTGGACGAGGGCGGCGGCCACCGAGGAGTCCACGCCGCCGCTAAGCCCCAGAATCACCCGGCTATCCCCGACCTTCTCGCGGATTTGCGCGCAGGTGTGATCGACAAACGAGCCCATCGTCCACTGAGATTTGCAGCCGCAAATGCGATGGACAAAGTTTTGAAGGATGGCCTTTCCGCGCGGCGTATGAGCAACCTCGGGATGGAACTGCAGTCCGTAAATCTTGCGCTTGATGTCGCCGATCACGGCGTTGGGCGAATTCTCCGTTCGACCCAGCGCGCGGAATCCTTCGGGCAGCTTGGTGATATTATCCCCGTGACTGTTCCACACATCGAGTTCGGCGGGAAGACCATGGAAAAGATCGGAGCGGCGGTCGACTCGGAGCTTCCCCGCACCGTATTCACGTTGCGACGAAGGCTGCACCGTCCCGTCAAGATCGCTGGCGATAACCTGCAAACCGTAGCAAATACCCAGGATCGGAATCGCCAAGTCGTAGACCCCTCGGTCCAACTTTGGCGCATTGGGCGAATAGACGCTCGCCGGGCCCCCGGAAAGAATAATGCCTTTGGGGGCGATGCCGCGAAGCGCGGAAGCCTCTGTCCAGAAGGGTAGAATCTCGGAATAGACGCGGCATTCGCGCACTCGGCGGGCGATCACCTGCGTGTACCTGCGAGCCAAAATCGAGAATGACAATCTTGTCCTCGGGTGAGAACGAATGCGCGGACATTTGAATCTAGAGCATTGTCGGACTTGAGGGGAAAGTCCGGCTAATTCTTCCGCGGGAGAAGTCATGCCGCAGATCGTCTTCGAGGGCGCTCTTTCTTAAGCTCGTGCTCCTGGAGAAAATGCCATGTTCGATCAACTGCGCAAGCTGCCCGGTCACTGGAATTCGGGTCCAAACCCATCGGAAGTAGGGTTGTTTGGCACGATGCGACCCTCCCCCTGGATGCCGCGCTTAAACTTATCGCCGACGTCAGAGGCGTCCTCCTCTGCAACCGAGCATCCTGTGAGCGCAGCGGCCGCAAGGAGACAGAAAAAAAGAGTGATGCATCTCACGCGAAGCATACTAAAAAAACGAAACAGCAATGGCAACTCTCATTCCTCCCGAGGAATTGTTGAGCCTCTACTCCGCCGGTTGGTTCCCCATGGCGATGGCGGACGGCTCGATCCGGTGCTTTTCCCCCGACCCTCGCGGAATTCTTCCGCTGGATGCCTTTCATGTTCCCCATGGCGCGAGAAGAATTCTGTCTGATCCGGGATGGGAGGTGCGCACGGACACGGCGTTCGAACAGGTTATCCGCGCCTGCTCGAAGCGCAGCTACACTTGGATCGACGAGACAATTATTCAAAGTTATCTCGTTTTGCACCGGGCGGGCCACGCCCATTCGCTGGAGATATGGCGTGGCGGGAAGCTCACCGGTGGCCTCTACGGAGTCCAGATTGGCGGCGCGTTCTTCGGTGAATCGATGTTTCACCACGTTTCGGGAGCATCCAAGGTCGCGCTCGTGTGTCTTGTGGGACGTCTCAAGAAGAGAGGCTTTCAGCTTCTCGATACCCAATGGATCACTCCGCATCTCGCGCAATTCGGCGCCATTACCATTCCACGCCGAAACTACCTGCAGCTGCTCCAGATCGCGCTTCGGATCACCCCGGCGGGGACGCTGTAAGCGGCTGGTTGTTCCGAAGACCCTTGCTATTTGCGCTCGCGCTCCGCCAAGTCGTGATACTGGTCAAGAATGAAAATCTACACCCGCAGCGGAGACGATGGCTCGACTAGCCTTTGCTCAGGCGAGCGCGTTTCTAAGACCAGCCTGCGGGTGGAAGCTTGCGGAGCGCTCGACGAGCTCAATTGCGCAATTGGCGCGGCGCGAGCCGCCTCTCCCGCAGAGCCTGCGGAGAACTATCTCGCAACGATCCAGCACCACCTTTTCTCTCTCGGTGCCGATCTGGCAACCCCGGGGAAAAAGCGGCCCGAAGCCCGCATCACGCCCGTCGAGGTCGAATGGCTGGAAACCGAAATCGATCGGATGACACGCGAATTGCCTCCCTTGCGAAATTTTATCCTCCCCGGGGGCACCGCCGCGGCCGCCCAAACGCACCTCGCGCGCGCCGTCTGCCGCCGAGCCGAACGCACGGTGGTTAACCTTGCGCAGTGCGAAGACATCGACAGGAACGCGTTGATATTTCTCAACCGGCTTTCCGATTTCCTCTTTGTCCTCGCCCGCTACGACAATTTTCTGCGTGGTGCCGCCGAGGAAAAATGGATTTCGGGGAACTGATCGGGAGACAAGCCTCGTAAAGTTGAACACGGGTTTCCCGGCGGGGACGCCGGAAATCGCACGCGGGGACGCGTGCGCTCTCCAGACCTATCGCCCTGTCAGCTTCTTCTGAACCAACCCGTTTGCAGGTGCGTAAGAGGCGCGCCGTGCCCAATGGCCTGTCTGCGGTGTCGCGGAAGGTCAAGGTCATGGACATCGGCCAAGGACTCTTCCTGGCAGACAGGTTTTTTCGCTTGGGCTATTCGGAAAAGTCTTTTGGCAATTGGCATAGTTCTTCTGGCACGGCCAACGGAGACCTTCCCAACTGGAAATGACCGAACCAATCGCGCCGTCGGTGTTTTCCAATTCTAAAGGAGCGCCTTCGCTCTGGCCAGGGCTTCTCCGATCCTCGACGCATCTTTTCCGCCGCCGCGCGCGCTATCCGGCCGGCCGCCTCCCTTGCCGCCGACAATCGGGGCAATCTCCTGGATCAGCCTCCCAGCCTGAATCCTCGGCGTAAATTCGGGGGTGACCGCGGCAACGAGAGCAACGGAGCCGGGATCGGAGATTCCGGCGAGAACGATTACGCCTTGGAATTGGCTCTTCAGCAGCTCAGCGACGGCCGCGACCGTGCCGGCATCGGCGTGTCCCAGGCTGACGATGATGGCGGGAATCCCGTTGACGACTTCCGCCATCGCCATCAGCTCCTTTGCGCGGGCCAACGCTTCGCGTTGGCTGGCGGTTTGAAGGGCTTTTTCGAGTTGTTTTTGGTGGGTGAGAAGGGTTTCAAGCTTCTTTTCGATTTCGCCCAGCGGACTGTTCAACGCCGCGGCGATCACCTTCAGTCGTTCATGGTCCGCGACGGCCCGGGCGAAGGATTCGAGCCCGGCCACGGCTTCGATACGGCGGACCCCCGCGGCCACGGCCCCTTCGCTCGTGATGCGAAAGAGGCCGATCTCTCCCGTGGCTCGGGTGTGCGTCCCGGCGCAAAGCTCCATCGAGTAGCCGTTCAGCGCAGCCGGCTGGCCACCGATCTGCACCACGCGAACCGTGTCGCCGTATTTGTCGCCAAAGAATTGCATGACGTCGGCACGCCCGCGGACTTCCGCGTAGGGCAATTCCGTCCACGACACGGCCGCATTTTCGACGATGCGCTCGTTCACGAGCCTTTCGACGTCGCGCACCTGCCCGTCATTGAGCGGCTGGTGATTGAAGTCGAAGGTCAGCTTTTCGGGCCCGACATAAGATCCCTTCTGCGCCGCGCCGCTGCTCACGGCCTCGTGCAACGCCCAATGGAGCAAGTGAGTTACCGTGTGGTGGCGCTGGATCGCGCCGCGGCGCGCTGCGTCCACCGCCACGCGAACGGCCTCGCCTACCTCGGGAAGGCGGCCCGAGGCCAGCACGCCGCGGTGAATATATACGTCGCCCTTTTTCTGGGTGTTTGTGATTTGCAAACGTCCCAGCTCCGACCAATCGGGGCCGGGCACATGGACAAGGCCGGTATCGCCAACCTGTCCGCCCATCTCAGCGTAGCACGCGGTGCGATCCACGATCAGATCGAATTCGTCCGCGTTTTTCGCCGGCGCGACTGAGGCGACCAGAGCATCGGTCTCGAGAAAATCGTAGCCCAGGAACTTCGTTGGCTCGACCTGGAGGTTTTCATCGGAGACGGTGATGATCTCCTTCTTCTGAGCCTTGCGTGCGCGAACGCGCTGTTCGTCCATAAGGCTTTCGAATTCGATGAGGTTGACGGTCAACCCATGCTCTCGGGCCATCAACTCAGTGAGATCAAGCGGAAAGCCGTAAGTATCATAGAGCTTGAATGCGACGCGACCCGGTATCTGGTTCTCGAAACGTCTAGCTGTGCGCCGGGAGCCTTCTTCTCTCGCGGCTCCGACTCCAAGGGCGTGGTTGAACTCTTCGATGCCTCTGTCTAACGTCCGGTTGAAGGCCTCCTCTTCCCTCCTCAACACGTCCTCGACGTGTTCCTGTTTTTCCCGAATCTCGGGAAAAACATCGCCCATTGTCCTGGCGAGAACGTTCACAAGTTTGTAGAAGAACGGTTCGCGAAAACCGAGCGTTCGTCCGTAGCGGACCGCGCGACGCATGATGCGGCGCAAGACGTAGTTGCGGTCGGTGTTCCCGGGCTCGATGCCGTCGGCGATGGCAAAGCTCAGAGTCCGGATGTGATCGGCAATGACGCGGAAGGCCATGTCCAAGGCCTGTTGAGGGTTGAGAGTTGAGAGTTGAGAGGGGTCGGGCAGCGTGCTGCCGTATTTCGTGCCGCTGAGTTCTTCGATCTTGTCGAATAGGGGGCGGAAGATGTCGGTCTCATAGTTGGAGACCCTTGCGTTTGCAAAGTCGGTAAAATTCCCCGTGCCTTGGATGATGCTGGTGACACGCTCGAAGCCCATGCCCGTGTCCACATGCCTGGCCGGAAGCGATGAAAAAGTGCCGTCAGGGTTTGCGTTGAATTGAATAAAGACCAGGTTCCAAATCTCGATGCATTCGGCGGCGCCCTTGTTGACGAGCGCACCTCGCGTGTCACCACGGGGAGAAAGATCCACATGCAGTTCGGAGCAAGGACCGCACGGACCCGTGTCGCCCATCATCCAGAAGTTGTCCTTCTTGCTGCCGTCGACGACATGGACCTTTGGGTCGAGTCCCGTTCTGGCGAAAAGCTCCGCCCAGCAATCATGCGCCTCCTGGTCGAATTGGCTCGGATCTCCGGGGCCTGGCTGATAGACGGTGGCGTAGAGACGGGTCGGGGGGAATTTCCATCGTTCGACAAGCAGCTCCCAAGCCCAGGTAATGGCTTCCTTCTTAAAGTAATCGCCGAACGACCAATTGCCGAGCATCTCGAAGAAGGTGTGATGGTAGGCATCGAGTCCGACATCCTCGAGATCGTTGTGCTTGCCGCCCGCGCGTATGCATTTTTGGGTATCGGCGGCGCGCCCGGGAATGTACGGGCACCTCATCTCTCCAAGAAAAATCGGCACGAACTGGTTCATGCCGGCGTTGGTGAAGAGCAAGTTCGGAGAGTCGGGCATCAGGCTCGAGGAAGGCACGATCGTATGCTGCCTCTGGCGGAAGAAATCGAAGAAGGATGTACGGATTTCAGCGCTGGTCATGTCAAATGCTTCAGACTGCCGGGCCCGGCGGCGGAGTCAAGCCAGGCAGTATTCAATCGGATTCAACCACAGAGGACACAGAGAACACAGAGGGCAATGAAAGGGAGGCTCATGGGACGGGCCCTTGGTTGAAGACTGAGTATGCTTAGTGTTCTGTGTGGTAAACATTCGATCGGCGGGGCGCCAAGGCCACTCTAATAGGCGAGGCCAAGTCACATACACGACCGCTTCGGTCTGGCCACAGATGGACACGGATCAAACACGGATTTTGAAGGGGGCGGAGGGCGCTGTCTGGGATCAGTGATTCATCGGTGTGGATTCGTGGCTCAGTTCCTTTCGTTGATCTCTGGCCAATGCCGTCGATCATTATCGTATGAGTACGCTACAGGAATCCACATGCACCGCGTGCCGTGCCGATGCGCCACGCGTTGAAGACGGGGAAATCGCCGAACTGAAATCGCAGATCCCTGACTGGCAGATCATCGAGCGTGAAGGCATTCGCCGGCTGGAGCGCGTCTTTCGCCTGAAGGACTTCGCCCAGGCGCTCGAATTTACCAACAGAGTAGGCGCACTTGCGGAGGCGGAAGGACATCACCCCGCGCTGCTAACGGAGTGGGGAAGAGTCACAGTCACGTGGTGGACGCACAAGATCCGCGGTCTGCACCGTAACGACTTCATCATGGCCGCCAAGACCGATCGCCTCGCGACAGTTTAACACACAGCGAGTTTTCAAACGTATCAGGGGGAGCCGGATTATCCTGGTTCGGGTGGCAAATAGAGAATTGGCTGCCCCTTCAAGAAGGATGGCGAACTATCCCGGCGAGATCCACTCGGAGGGATCGAGCGGGATGGAGTTCAGTATGGCTTCGGGGACGCTGAGCACTTCGGGCGCCTCACCGAGTTGAACGAAGACAAGGCCGTTTTCAGATTTTCCGATGGTTACGCTCGCGATGAGCTGTTCGCCCGCGCGAGTTTCCGGTGTGTTCTCCGAGAGTACTGCGATGAACGAAACTTTGCATTGCGGGCGTTCCAGTCCGAATGACGCGAACTTTCCGTCTGAGACCGAATCATAGGCCGACACCTTTGCTGTGGACAGCGCGTCGGCAAGAGTTCGGACCGCCGCGGCGCTTGCCGGGCGCTCGGTGTTACCGTCTTTTACCAACCATCCGTCTCCCTCCCGACGGAGCGAAAACTCCCTGGTCGGTGTGCGGATGCGAATCATGTCGACGATGTCGAGATTGAGCGGGAGGAGACGGCGATCGCGAAAAAGGTCGGGGCTGATTTGCAGAAGCTGCAGGGTTTCGGGCGGCAGGCGGTAAACTGAATCCCGCGCGGTGAACTGACCGAAAAGGGTCCCCGACTTGTCAGTTCCCAAGCGCAACGTTTGGGAGCGGGAGCTACCCTCGGCGTAAAATGTGATTTCGTCCCTCCCCTCCGCGATGCCATAGACACTCAAGTCGCCGGGATCTTCGGCGATAAATTCGACGATCTTCTGGCCCAGGAGCTGCTTAAGAAAGTCCTCCACCGCTTGCTCATCGGCGGTCGCGCGGAGCGGCTTGACGATCTGCCAGCCCGTGGCATCACGTGAAAGCTCGATTTCGCCGCCTTGTCTGCGCACGATGACACGATCGATCTGATCGGGCGACAGGTCCGTGAGACGACGGTCCCGAAAGTCCGCGATATCCCGAAAGGCCAGCTTGAGCAATTCATCGCTGACGAGATACACATCCCGCGAACCGCTCGTGCGCACGTAGATGCGCTCCTCGCTCACCGCGTCTTTGCCAAGGAAGAGAGTCGCACTTTCCTCGCCGTCAAACTCGATGGTCCTCTTGGGATTGCGCAGGCCATAGTCGCGCAGCTCGCTGTCCGCCTTGAACTCCTTTCCGTCGATCCTGTCAAAATACCGCAATCCGGCCGCCGCAAGAAGGATGCGCTCGACAAGCGAAGAATCCGCCCGGTCGTTTGATTTCGTGCCAAGCTGCCAGCCGTTGCCCGAACGTTTGATCTCAAACTTGTTGACGCCTGTGGAAATGCGGATCGTGCGCACCTTCGACGGTTCGAGGCGCAAGACGAGTCCCTTGCGGGCGGCGGCAACATGTTCGCGCGTGCTCCGGGTGAGCGGTTCGTAGATGGCGAGGAACGCGATCGCGGTGATCGCCAACGCGCAGAGGATGATGGTCTTGAGGCGGCTCATGCTCGCCTCTGCCACCAGACGACCAAGCCGGCCAGCGCCGCGATCCCGGGAATGACGATCATCGTATAGAGGGCCAGGGAACCAAGTTGAGCATCCGTCAGGTTCAGCGAGAAATGTTTCACGGTCTTGGGCATCACCCCGGTGAATTGGCCCCGGTCCAGGAGCCAATTCATGGCGCTCAGAAGGAAATCCAACCCTTGCTGGTTAAGCGCGGCGTCGAGCGCGAACTCGCAGTTCCCCACGGCGATCAGCTTCGCCGATTCGACTTCGACGCGCTCGTCCTTGACGCCGCCGCGCGCAGCGGCGACAGCCACATAGACCGGCTGCCCGGCGTCTTTCCCCTCATCGTAGCGAACACCTTTCTTTTCGTCGGCCGCGTACTCGGTCTCTCCCCAAAATTCGTCACCCGCCCGGATCAGCGGCCAAATCTGCACGCCGGCGGCCTGCGATTGCCCGGCATCGAAACCAAGGGATTGCGTCGCGCCCGGGAAAAGAATGTTGATACCGGCCATCCGCTTCGTGATGGCATTCTTGGGAAGAAATTCGGCGGTCACCTCACGCAGAATTCCGGTGGCGAATGGCAGGCGCACGGTGCGCAGGACGCGGTTATCCAGCCGGATCACTCCGACTTTATCAAGCAGCGAAGTCAGCCGCGGCGTTTTTGGTTTCGGGTCGAGCAGCACGAGAAGCCGGCCCTTCTCGTTCCAGAATTTTTCAAGGATGGTCGCCTCTCGCTCCTCGATATCGAACTGTGGCGCGACGATGATCAGGGTGCCGCAATCTGCCGGGACCGTGTCCAGCGATGCGAAGGAGAGAGGCGCAACCGTCACGTTTTGCCTTTCGATGTAATCCTTGAAGACGGAAAGCGGCGTCACATCTCCGATGCCTGGTTCTCCGTGACCCTGAAGAAAATACACCTTCAATCGCTCGGGGCTCACGAGGGCTATCATGCCATTGGTGAGGGCTTGCTCTCCTTTGAAGGCGAGCAGTCGCGGTGGATCACCGCTCTCAACCGGGCTCATGTCAAAATCAGCCATCTCCGAGACAGGCACAAACTTCGAGCGGCCGTCGTAGTCCAGGATGAGGACATTCTCGGAGGCACTGAACTTGTATTGCTCCTGCAGTTCCCGCGCCCGGGAGAGATTGCGAGTCGGATCGACATACTCGACTTCGATCTTGTTCCGGCCCGAAAAGATCAATTCCTTGAGAAGATTCTGCACGTCGGGGAAAAGCCCTGTTTCCGGCGAGAGCACGGTCGGCGAGAAAAAGACCGTCACCTGCACAGGCTTCTTCAACTCGCGCAGGACCCGCTTCGTCTGCTCGGAAAGGACGAACTTTTGCGAGCGCGAGAAGTCTGCCCGCGCATAGTGATTAAAGCTGAAGTAGTTGACCGCAACCAGGAGCGCCACCATCGCAAGCACTTGCAGCGCGACATTCAGCCGGATCGTCTTGCGCGGGATGCTCAGTTTTTCCATCTGCGGTACTGAAAGACATGGAAGGTCAGGAAGAGGGTGAAGAGCGTCATACTCAGGTAGAAGACGACCGGCCGGGTGTCGAAAAGACCCCGCGAAAACTCCCCCATGTGCTCAATAGTTGAAAAATAATACGTAATCTCGCGCAACGTGGAGCTGGCCGTGAGGAAGACGAATGAGAGCAGACTGAGAAAAAACATGAGGCTGATCAAAGCGAAAGCAATGGTTGCCGCCACGATCTGATTCTTGGTGAGCGCGGAGGCGAGGCAGCCGATGGAAAGATAGAACATCCCCACGAGAATAAGCATCGAATAGGCCCCGAGATAGGAGCCGAAGGCATCCGCGGCCCCCTGACCCGTCAACCAACGAAAGAGGACAAAATAGAGCAGGCTTGGCGCCCAGAGAACGAGATAGAAGACAAAGCTGCCAAGGAACTTCGCGGCGACGACCTGCCCGTCGCGCACCGGCGCGGTCATCAGGGTTTCGATAGTTCCCAGCTTGTACTCCTCGCTAAAGAGGCGCATCGTGAGAAGCGGGAAAATCAAGACGAACGGAAACCAAAAGAGAACCGTGTTGAAGAATGCCTCGACGACGGAGGTCTGGCCCGGTTCCCGATTCAACGCGACGAGCCCGGCGTGGAAGTTTGCCGCAGTCAGGAGGAGAAAAAAGAAGAGGACGATATAGGCCAGCGGCTGGTGGAAGTAGTGGGTCACCTCGCGAGCCAACAAGGTCAAGAAGCGTTTCATCACTGTTCTTCGGAGTGGGTCACCTCGGCAAAGACCTGTTCCAGGGTGGCGCAGCGTCTCGTCAATTCCCGCACCGGCCAGCCCTCCTTTACCGCGAGTGCATGCAGCGTCTCCCTGGGGTCGCTTTCCACATGCAGAAGAAAGCGCGTCCAATCTCCCATCTTCTTTTGAACAACATCCTTCACGCCGGTTACGGAACGCAGCTTGGCAATCGCGTGAGGATCCTCGGTCTTCGCTTCCAGAAGCACTTCTCCTTCCGAGCTGATCCGGGAGCGCAAGTTCTCCGGAGTATCGAGTGCTTCGATGCGTCCCTTGTTGATAATGATGACGCGTGAGCAAGTCATCTCCACTTCCGGCAAAATATGGGTCGAAAGCAGGATCGTGTGGTGGCGGCGCAAGTTCTTGATGAGTTCACGCACCTGACGGATTTGATTGGGATCGAGGCCGATGGTCGGCTCGTCAAGGATGAGCAGCTCGGGCTCATGGATCATCGCGTCGGCGAGCCCCACCCGCTGCCGGAAGCCCTTCGACAACGCTCCGATCATCCTGTGCTCCACCTCGGAAAGTCCGCAAAGATCCGAGACATCCGCCAATCGTTCCTTGACCCGGCGGCCTGGGACGCCCTTGAGCGCCGCGCGAAAAGACAAATACTCGTTGACTCGCATGTCATGGGGAAGGGGAACGTGCTCGGGCATGTAACCGATATGCTCGCGCGCCCTTAGTGACTCCCTAAACACATCACAACCAGCCACTTCTGCGCGTCCGGAGGTGGGCGGAAGGTAACAGGCGAGCATTCGCATGGTCGTGCTTTTTCCGGCACCGTTTGGGCCGAGAAATCCGACGACCTCCCCCTTGTCGACCTCGAAATCGATCTCGTCCACCGCAGTAACGCCTCCGTAGCGCTTGGTGAGCTTTTCGACTTTGATCATTTCGGGAGTTGTTCCGTTTAACGCGAGATCCTTTGACTTTCAAGCGGCACCCTTCACAAATCCCTGGGATGGCCACGAAGACACCGCGCGTGGGATCCGGCGCTACTGGCTGCTTGCGCAAATCAGAATCTTCCCTCAAACTGTGGCGTCCTTCGAGTGGTCGGCGCGCCGCCAAGCCCTCCGGGGCACGAACCTAGCAATTGCATATGAGTACTTTTACTGCCCGGTGGAGCGAGGGGTTGATTGATGAGAACTACGAACGCTGGATTTCCAACCCCCGGTCGGTGGATCCTGATTGGGCCGCTTTTTTCGAGGGATTCGAGCTGGGTTCTGCCAAGAGCGAGGAGAACGGGGAGGGTGCCACCGCCGACGTGTCGCCCGGGGCGGTCACCGACAGCAGCCTGCAAACACGGGTCGAAGCCCTCGTTTACGCCTACAGAACACTCGGGCATACCATCTCCGACCTCGATCCCCTCGACCTTCTCAAACGCTCGAATCCTCTCCTCACCTTGAAGGAGCTCGGCTTTGACGAAAAGGAACTCGACCTGACGGTGGCCTCCCGCTTCTTCAAGGAGGGCAGGAAGATGAAGTTGCGCGACATGCTTCGCGAGCTCGAGGCAGTCTATTGCGGGACGGTCGGCGCGGAGTTCATGCATATTCAGAACCCTCGCATGCGCACCTGGGTGCTCTACAAATTGGAGAATCGCGACGGCTCACTGCGCACCAATCCGGCGGTGCATCGAGATATCCTTCGTAAACTCTATGAAGCCGAGACGTTTGAAAATTTTCTGCACACCAAATACGGCGGCAAGCGGTTTTCCCTCGAAGGCGGCGAGTCGTTAATCCTCGCTCTAGATACGATCGTCCAAAACTGCGAGAAGCGCGGAATCAAAGAGCTTGTTGTGGGAATGGCTCATCGTGGGCGTCTCAACGTCCTCGCCAATGTCCTCAACAAGCCGCTCGATGTCATTTTCAACGAATTCCAAGGCAACTTTGCGCCGGATTCCGTAGGCGGCAACGGCGATGTGAAATATCACCTTGGCTATCGCAACGTGCGCACGACGGCGACGGGTTACGAAGTGGAGATCAACCTCGCGGCAAATCCCAGTCACCTTGAAGCGGTGGATCCTGTCGTCGAGGGCAAAGCCCGTGCGCGCCAGCGTGTGCTGGAGGACACAGCGTATCGCAAGAAAGTGGTTCCGATTCTGATTCACGGCGATGCGGCTTTCATCGGGCAGGGCGTGGTCGCCGAGGTTTTCAACATGTCCCAGTTGCCAGGTTACAGCACCGGAGGCACGGTCCACTTTGTTGTCAACAACCAGATCGGCTTTACCACTTTGCCCGCGGATTCCCGGTCCAGCGAGTATTGCACCGAGATCGCGAAGATGGTCGATGCTCCGATCTTTCACGTGAATGGGGAGGATCCAATTGCGGTCATGGAAATGGCGAAGATTGCCCTGGAGTTCCGGCATGAATTTGGCCGCGACGCGGTGGTCGACATTTACTGCTACCGCCGGCATGGCCACAATGAGGGCGACGAACCCGCCTTCACCCAGCCGAACTTATACAACCAGATCAAGAGCCATCCGCTGCCAAGCGAAGTCTTCGTCGCACAGATCGCGCCGCTGGGCACCGTTTCGGCCGAGGAAGCCGCAACCATGAAGGCGGAATCCCTTAAGGAGCTCAATGACGCCCTTTCGCAGGTGAAGCTCGCGCAAGCAGAGAAGACGAAAGCCCATGAATTTGCGGGCTCGACGGCCATTTTTCAGCCCCCCTATTCGCATGCTCCGATCGACACCAGCATCACGAAGGAGAACCTCGATCTCATCGCGAAAGCGCTGACGACCGTGCCGGAGGAGTTTCGTGTTCTGCCGAAGATCAAGCGCATTCTCCTCGAGCGGCGCCTGCAAGTATGGAAGGCGGGCGGCCCCTACAATTGGTCTTTCGCCGAGGCGCTCGCGTTCGGCTCGCTGCTCCTGGAGGGCACCCCCGTGCGGCTCTCCGGCCAGGATAGCCGCCGTGGCACCTTCAGCCAGCGTCATAGCGTGCTCTATGACGAAAAGAATCGTCAGCGTTTTATTCCGCTCAATCACCTCCGGCCAAATCAAGCCAAGTTTTGCGTCTATAACAGTCCGCTCTCGGAATTTGCCGTCCTCGGTTTCGATTACGGTTATTCGATGGATTTCCCGGCCCAGCTCTATTTGTGGGAAGCCCAATTTGGAGATTTTGCCAACGGGGCGCAGATCATCATTGATCAGTTCATCGCGCCCTCGGAGTCCAAATGGCGCCGTCCGAGCGCGATTGTGCTGCTGCTTCCCCACGGCTACGAAGGCCAGGGCCCCGAGCATTCGAGCGCGCGGCTCGAGCGTTTCCTTCAGCTCTGCGCCGAGGAAAACATGCAGGTCTGCAACCTGACGACGCCGGCGCAGTATTTTCACGCCCTGCGCAGACAGATGCACCGCAAGTACCGCAAGCCGCTCATTGTCATGACGCCAAAGAGCCTCCTCACCCACGAGCAGGCCGTCTCGAAGGATCACGATTTCACCAACTCGCGGTTTTTTGAAATTCTCAGCGACACGGAAGCCGCACCGAAAAAGGTCGAGCGCGTCATCTTTTGCTCGGGGAAAGTTTACTACGATCTGATCAAGTATCGTCAGGAGAACAATCTCAAGGACGCCGCGGCGATCATTCGAATCGAGCAACTTTATCCGCTCCACAAGGAAAAGGTCAGCCGCCTGGCGAAACCGTTTTCCCATGCGAAGAAGTTTGTGTGGTGCCAGGAAGAGCCGGAAAACATGGGCGCATGGGCGTTTATCTTGCCGCAGTTGCTCAATCTGTTCCCGGGCTACATCCACTACGCCGGGCGGCCAGCGAGCGCCAGTCCGGCGGCCGGGACGATGCAGGCGCACCAGGCCCAGCAGGCGGCATTGATCAAGCAAGCCTTCGAAATCTAAACTGCCATCTTTCTTTATGAGCGTTGAAGTCAAAGTCCCCACCGTTGGCGAATCCATCACCTCAGGCATCCTCTCGGTCTGGCATAAGAAGGACGGCGAGTCCGTCAATGCCGGCGACATTCTCTTTACCCTTGAAACCGATAAGGTCTCTACCGAAGTCAATGCCCCGGAAGCCGGCATCCTAAGGACCCAGGCTGCCGAAGGCGACGAAGTCAAAATCGATCAGGTCGTCGCCGTCATCGAGCCGGCCTCCGCAGCCGCGCCGGCGGAAGCGCCTGCCGAGCCTGCGAAGGCCGAACCCGCCGCCACGAAGCCCGCCGCCCCTGCTGCCGAGGCTCCGGCCGCGCCGCCGCCCGAGTCCAGGCCGGCTCCGGCTCCGCCGAGGAGAGAGGAAGCTCCCGCGCCGAAACCAAAGATCACGGCGCCCGATGATCCGCGGACTGCGCGCAAGAAGCTCACTCCGCTGCGCCGCAAGATTGCCGCGCAACTCGTCATGGCGCAGCACACGGCCGCGATTCTGACGACCTTCAACGAGTGCGACATGAGCGGGGTGATGGCGCTGCGCAAGGAGATGCAGGAAGAGTTCACCAAGAGGCACGGAGTGAAGCTTGGCTTCATGTCGTTTTTCATCAAATCCGTTGTGGACGCTCTCAAGGCCGTTCCTTCCATCAACTCCCGAATCGACGGCGACGAACTGATTCAGAATCGCTACTACGACATCGGTGTCGCCGTTGGGACCGAGCGCGGCCTCATCGTTCCTGTCTTGCGCGATTGCGATCAGAAATCGTTTGCGGACATCGAAGGTGCTCTGGTGGGCTACGCAGTCAAGGCTCGCGAAGGCAAGATCGGCCTCGAGGATCTGCAGGGCGGAGTCTTCACCATTTCAAATGGAGGCGTTTACGGCTCACTTCTGAGCACGCCCATCTTAAACCCTCCGCAGAGCGGAATCCTTGGAATGCACAAGATCCAGGAGCGTCCGGTGGCCGAGAAGGGTCAAGTTGTCGTTCGACCAATGATGTATTTGGCTTTGAGCTACGATCATCGTGTCGTGGATGGAAAGGAGGCCGTGACCTTCCTCATTCGCGTGAAGGATTGCATCGAAAACCCGGCGCGCCTCCTGTTGGGAACCTGAACGCCCGTGACGGCGCGCGGTGTTTGCCCGGAGGCCATAGTCAAGTCGCATTGCCTCATGCTTTTGTAGAGGTGGTTGTCCCTTGCAGGTCTTGGGACAAGGCCGCGAAAACTTGCCTTTTCTTGCGTTTTGGGACTGTGAAGAGAAGCTGGAGCCGCAGTCGCCCTGGATGGAAGCTATCTCAGGTTAGTGAGAAACGGCCGCGAACAGTTCGTCGAGGGCGCGCAAGCGCCGCGAGATATCGCGCGCGATGTTCAGGATCATGATGGCATACTGGTCGGGGTGCTGACCAAAGAGGCGGTGAAGATCAGTGCTTTTCAGCGCAAAGACGAGCGTATCCTCGATTGCCCTGACCGACGCGCAGCGGGTCAGGCATTCGATGATGCACATCTCCCCGAAAAACTCCTTTGGCTTTAGCTCCGCCAGGACCGTCTCGTGCGCTTCGCCCAGATGCTTCACCACTTCAACCCGTCCCTTGTAGATGATGAACATGCGGTTGCCGGTTTCAGCTTCCTCAACGATCGTCTCGCCGGCGCGGAACGCGGCTTGTTCCAGCGCGTCGGCGATGACGGAGAGCGCAGGGCAACTGAGCCCCGCGAAGATGGGGATGGTCTCGAGAAAATCCTGGCCTGCCTTTGCGCTGACCGTCGAAAAGTTTGTCATGTCTTGAACTCTGAATCCAGATGGGAGTCGGAAGAAAATCGCCCCAGAATATTTGCCATCACGGCCGGGCGCAGCCTGTGATGGAGGCGCGGACCGGTTTTCCCGGGGCAAGGGCGCGACGCTTTGGCCGCGGAGAAACCAGGTTCTGTGAGGGATGGTCGCATGAGCAAATTTAATTATGGCTAGCCCAAGCAGCCTTCACAAGCCAAAGCGGATGGGTGTGCCGATCGCCTCCAATAAGGGACGCGAGGCTCCTTGAATCTTTTGAAAGTTCAGATCTCGCCCCGAGCTCAGCAAGCCGTTAGAACAACTATCCGGAACCATCATTCAGCCAATTTCTATGAAAGATATCTATCTCGGAACCGACAGCGGCGCCACCACATCCAAGACCTGCGGAGTCTATGAGGACGGCACGCCGATATCGCTGCAGCTTGCGCAGAGCTCCACCAATTCGCAAGCTGGCACGAATGCTGTCATTGAGGGATGGATCGAGGGCATTGAAAAATTCCTGACGAACAACCGGCTCGTTTGGGATCAAGTACGCGGGGTCGGTCTGGCGATCCCGGGACCCTATCAAGGTTACGGTGTTCTCGACCGTTCAGCCAACCTCCCACCTGCCTTCGCCGGTTGGGATTTTCATGCCGACTATTCGGGCGCGCTGGCCCGGCAGGCCGCGACGCCCGATCCCTCTGGTCGCCGGGAACGATGGCAACTATGGAGGAGTGGCCGAAGCAGCCAAGGTGCGGGGCGACAAGAAAGCGTCGGTGATCATGCTGGCTCCCGGTTCCGGTTTGGGGGCGGCCTACATGAACCCGCTGGGGCTTCCTCTCGAAGGCGACACCCTCGCCGGCATGGAAGCCGGGCACATGCCCGCGCCCATTCATTTGCTGGGGCTGCCGCCCTTTTCGTGCGGTTGCGGGCGCAACTGGGGTTGCTTCGAGGCCTACACGGCGCTTTCCGGCTTGCCGCAGTATCTCGATTTTCTCATCTCGAAGTATCCCGACCACGAACTCGCGCAGTCGGTGGTGCCCGCCAAAGAAAAAGCCCTCTCGCTCCGCAATCGGGCGCAAAAGGGCGATCCGCTGGCGCTCGAAATTTTCGACTATCAAGCCAGGGCTCTCGGCCTGCACGTGGCCAATCTCACGATCGCCCTTGATGCGGAATTTGTCGTGATCGGGGGCGGTCTTATTGACCCCGATGCGACCACCGAAGAATTTCGCCGGCGCTACCTGGCCGCCATTCAAGCCGCCGCCGAGCCCTGGCTATTTCCGGTCCAGCGGCAAACGATAAAAATCCTTCCGGCTACGCTCGGTGAGCTTTCCCAGGCGATCGGTGCCGCCCTCGTCGCGCTTTACACCGCCAGGCTGCGGACCGAATAGCCACGAAAGTGCTCAGCGCAAAGCGGCCGGATCGACTTGCAAACGGATCAGAGCGCGCCGCGCGATGCTACCGATAACGGTGATGACCAGAGCCATGAGCGCAAGCCCAAGCGCGGCGACCGGCCAGCCCGGTCCCTCTCTGACGAAGGCTTGAATGTCGTCCGCACCCGTTTGCGCGGCGGCAGAGGCGAAAAGCATCACGACAAACGTTCGCGGGATCATGCCGAGAATGGTCCCCAGGACGAAGGGGATCGCGGCGACCCCGCAACTGACCATCACGAAGTTCGTAAAGGCAAAGGGCGATTGAGGCGGCAAGCGGAGCAAAGCGACCATGAGGGTGGTTTTCAAGACGCCTCTTCCAATCAGAGCATCACGGATGGCGCGTGCTTCCCGCTTTGTGTCGAGAAATCGTTCGAGACGCTGGCCCGCGACGGCCCGGGTGATCAACAGACCAATCAGTGCCGCACCGCCGAATGCCGCAACGGCGGCCGCCAAGCCCCTCGCAGGGCCGAAGACCCATCCGCCAAGGACCGCCTGGGCAGTCGTTGGCAGGAGCCCGGTGCCGCTGGTCACCATGAATACCAGCGCGTATAGCAAGAGTCCCGCGTGACCGCGGGCGCGAAGCCAATCCGAGACCGCTCCGAGTTCGTAGAGGAGGTAGAGGCCAGCGATCGCGGGGGCCGAAAGCCAAAAGAGGGCCAGCAGACCCGCCGGGCCGAGATCCCAAAATCTCCGGAGAGCTCCGCCGAGAAACAGAAATAAGGGCTTCATTGGACAGCTCTCAATACGAGCAGAAAACCGCTTTCGGTCCACCTTAATGGTAATGCCGCCGGCGCCGCGTAAACTGAGAAAAGAATTCGTGTGAGCAACGCCGGGCAGTCCGAAGATTTATCGGTCAGTATCTTCCAGTGCGATCACGGTCATCTCAGATCGACTCGCCCGACGCTGGCAAATTTCCCGGGAGCCGGCGAATTGCGGTCATTCTTTTCCATGGGTAGCTTTCTCCCATGCGTCTCGCGTTGATTTTCCTGATGGTGATACCCTCTCTGACAATGGCCTCCGGGTGGGAAGAATATCTCTGGAAGAAACGTGTTCTCGTGATCTCGGCGCCGTCCGTCACGGACACGCAGTACCGCGCTCAAGCGGCGGAACTCGTTGCCGAATGGGCGGGGCTCATCGATCGCGACTTTACTGTCCAGGCCCGGATGGGCGCCAAGGCGTTTTCTGTGGTTCTCATCGGCAAAGATGGCCAGGAGAAGCTTCGCCGCACCTCTCCCCTGGCGCCGAACGAGCTCTTCGCCATCGTTGACGCGATGCCCATGCGGCAGGCAGAGATGCGGAATAAGAATCGATGAACACGAAATGCGATGAAACCATTCTTATTGATTCTCAAGAAGCGAAGAGGTCGCTTTGCACGGGACGCGTGAAAGCGAGTTCCTCGAACTTTGCCGCGAGATCGTCCAACTTGGCGACGTAGTACTCCACGTTTTCGTCGCGCGCCTCGGGGTTCCATTCCGAGGCGAATCGGGCATTTTCATAGGCGGTGACTCTCTTGCTGGCTCCCGTGATGTAGTAGCTGATCTGGTCGCCGGCCTGGTAGTTTCGTCCGCTTCTGATCGCAAGTTCGAAAGCGGCCGAGCGATTGCGCGATGAGGCGTTGATCTTCTTTGAATAGGCGGCGACGGAGTCCTGCAAGGCCTCGGTTTTGGCGAAGGCTTGGATGGAAAGTTCGCGCCGCCGGATTCTGAGCGCGAGGTCTTCGCGCAGGGCGGCGGCTCTCTCGTGTTCTCGCTTGAGCAGCAAGCTGAGGAACGTTTCAAGATAGTCGCGGAGGTATGGTTCCATTCCGCGGGATTTGAGCGCCCCGCCTTTGATGACGATGGCGCCGGAGTCCTCCAAAAGGGCGTAATTTTTCGCCTTGTAGCTGAACATGGCCGGATAGCGCCTGTCGAATTCCACCTCAAGGCCGGCCGGCAGTTCCGCGGCGAGTCCGCTTTGGAGGTCTTCGATCTTGATGCCATCGGGCGGGCGAAAATAGATGCCGTCGGTATCGATCTCGATGACGCGGGCTCCGCGGGCGGCCAGCCAGTCCACCATATGCTTGAGGATCTCGCGGCCCTTGGCGGTGACTTGTTCCGCGGCGTCGAAATCCGCGAAGTGGCCCTGGGCAAAGCCGAGATAACCGTAGAAGGAATTGAGGAGGATCTTGAAGGTTCCCTGGAGCGCGTGCAGCGTGCCGCGTTCGAGCGGATCGTCGACCGACCGAAGGGCGTTCTTCGCTTGGATCCGGAATGCGCGCAAATCCCGCAACATTCCGCCGAAGACGCCGAGGGCGTCATTCTTTGGCAAGTAGCCAAAAGCCAGCATGACGGAGGGATACAGTGAGGTGACATCGCAGTGCCAAACATCCTCGATCACGCCCGTGGCAAAGATGTCGGTGTAGCCGCCCTCGAACGGCCGCGCTTGAGGGAGATCCGGGATCGAATGGCCCCGGCGCAAATACTCGCGGAGGAACAGCGCGTCGATCTTCGTCGCGTTTCCGCGGATCACGGCGTCCTGGTAGTTATAGGGAAAAATTTGGGCCTGAATAAAGTAGCTGCGGCTAAAGATTGCCGCCAGCGCGCGGGTCTCGCGAACATTCTGCAAAGCGCATGCGCGAAACACCTCCTGGTCTTCCCGATAAGCGCGTTGGCGGTCGCTTCCTTCGAGAAGAACGCGGTCCTTCTCCGAAACGCCAAAGTGCCGCGCGACGCTCTTCAAGTCCAGGCCTTCGAGCTCTCGCGAAGAGATGTCGTAATACTGCGCCAGGACCCAGGTGTCCACAAGATGCCGGCCGCGTGCCGTAAATTTCGGATATTGGATCGTTTTTTCCGCGATCTGCAGGCGTGACGGACGGGAGCTAAGGATTGAACCTTCGCGTCCCCAGGAGAGCCGAACCTTAAGCTTCTTTGCGCGCGCTATCAGAAAGGGCAGAGAGAATTTGAAAAGATTGTGTCCTTCGATCACGTCGGGATCGCGTTCCTGGATGATTGCCGTGAGACCCTCGAGGACGGTGCGCTCGGATTCTAGAGAGTCCTGCTCGACAACGAAAATCTCCTCCCAGCCCGAACCGTCGCTCAATGCCACCGCGAGGATCGCGTCTCGCTCCGGGCTGGAAAATTCAAAGCCCGGGGAGATTGCGGTCTCGACGTCGATCTGGAGCCGTCGCAGGTCCTCGAAACGCATTCCCTTGAAAAGCGTGGACCCGGAGAAGGTCAGGTATTGCTGGACCGGATCGTTCGATGCAAAGAAAGGTGTTCCCGCTTTTGCGAAGCGCGACCGGGCGTCCTGATAGCTCCGCCAGTCCGGAAACGTCATGAGCTTGTCAAAGGCCAGGGTGCCCTCCAGGGGCGTTCCTTCCGACGAATTCCAGAGAAACGGTGCAAACTCCTGGCTCCGAAGGGAGGTCGAGCCATCCGCCTCGCGCGTGAAGATCTGTACCTGGTTCGGCGTGACGAATTCCACTCCAACAATTCGTTCCGTCTTGTCGAAGCCAAAGAGCTGCTTGTTGTCCGCAAAGATCACCCGGCCAACCTAGATGGGAACGAGCTGGTTGCCCAGCCCCGACCGTTCCTTGTGGGAATCATCTCACCCGGTCACAATGATTTCGAGAAAGGCGCGCTTGACTCTCGCTCGTGAGGGCCGTCGAAGTTAGCCTGGCTGATGAAGGCGACAGCCACCGGTGTCTGACCGTCGTTAGTTTGCCACTCCATACTTGCTCTCGGCCAAAACATGATTCGACTCTGTTGCGAAGAGTAGGGTCTCTGGCCTGTCAGGTTGGGCTTGATTGAAAAAGGAAACTGATAGAGAAAGGTTTCGAGCGGGTTTCCCCTCTTTTCTTCGATCGCGACTCACGCATTTTTTGGGAACAAAATTATGAAAGCCCAGACTCATCCGGATGTTGTTCTTGTTGGCGCTGGCATCATGAGTGCAACGTTAGGGACGCTGCTCAAGCAGCTGCAACCCGGCTTGACGATGGAGATTTTTGAGAGTCTCGATTTGGTGGCGGGTGAGAGTTCGAATGCCTGGAACAATGCGGGCACTGGCCATGCCGCGCTTTGTGAGCTCAACTACACTCCGCAACGGGCCGATGGTTCAGTCGACGTTTCCAAGGCGGTCGAGATCAACGAATCCTTCGAGATTTCCAAGCAGTTTTGGTCGCGACTCGTCGAGGAGGGCGTGATTGCGTCGCCGGATCTTTTTATTCGTCAGGTGCCGCATTTGAGTTTCGTGCGTGGTGAGGACAACGTGGATTTCCTCAGGAAACGCTACGACGAACTCCGAAAACATCATCTCTTCGCGAAGATGCGGTATTCCGAGAGTGCCGAGGAATTGGCGGAATGGATGCCCCTTGTCATGGAGGGCCGCGGCAGGGGAGAGTCGGTTGCGGCAACGCGGGCACTGCTTGGGACGGACGTCAATTTCGGTTCGCTGACGCGCGCGCTGATTGGCTGGCTTGGAAAACAGGACGGTGTGGCCGTCTCCCTCTTTCACAGGGTGAACGGATTGAATCGAGGATCGGATTCCCGCTGGCATGTTCACGTGCAAAACAAGGCCGATGGTGCGAAGCGGACGGTCAATGCGAAGTTTGTTTTTCTCGGCGCCGGCGGCGGCGCTCTGCCGCTCCTGCAGAAGTCAGGGATTCCCGAAGCCAAGGGATTCGGCGGTTTTCCTGTGAGCGGGCAATGGCTGCGTTGTGACAAGGCGGACCTGGTTGATCGTCACCACGCCAAAGTCTATGGGAAGGCCGCAGTCGGCTCACCGCCGATGTCCGTGCCCCATCTTGACACGCGGGTGATCGATGGGAAGAGGTCCCTGCTTTTCGGACCGTATGCCGGCTTTTCCACGAAGTTCCTGAAGCATGGGTCGGCTTTCGATCTTCCGGATTCGGTGAAACCCGACAATCTCCTGCCGCTGCTGGCGGCCGGACGCGACAACATCGATCTGACAAAGTATCTCATCGGCCAGGTCCTCCAGTCTTCGAAGGATCGCCTGACAGTGCTCAAGGAGTTTGTCCCCACGGCGAAGAGGAACGATTGGCGGCTCGAGGTGGCTGGCCAGCGGGTCCAGATCATCAAGAAAGATCCGGTGCGCGGAGGCATTCTCCAATTTGGCACCGAGGTGGTCTCCTCGGAAGACGGGTCCATCGCCGCACTTCTCGGCGCATCGCCCGGGGCGTCGACCTCCGTGTCAATCATGCTTCATCTCATGCAGCGCTGCTTCAAGGACGAACTCGGCACGACGACGTGGCAGACGAAGCTCAGGGAATTGATCTCATCCTATGGCGAATCCCTCGCGAAAGACGCAAATCTTTCCGAACAGATCATTTCGCGCACGAATCGAATTCTCGAATTAAGGGAGGAGTGATTTTCCGTCCATGTCAGACGAGGCAAGCGCGGCCTGTCTTTTGCCAAAGCTCCGGTCGGAGAAGGTCGATGGTTGCGCGTTTCGATACCAATTGCCAAGAGAACGCTCCGAATAGAATTTTTCTTGCTGCGCGCCAATGAAGCTGACTCGCCGAGTCTCTTGGCTTCTTTTCCTCCTGATTCTCGCCGTACTCTGTCGCGCGGCTGTTGCTCTCTCTTTGCCTGAGCAACTCGCTTTGGCCGAGAAGGACGAGGATACTCACGCGCAGATCGAAGTGATCCGGCGCATTCTTGACGAGAAGCCGGATAATGACGAACTCCGCGAGCGACTGGCTGATCTCTGGCTCTTAGTCGAGGACTACGATATGGCCGAGAGCACGGTGCGCGACTGGGCGAACCCTCCGGAATCGGTTCGGGTGCCGGTCCTCGCCGCGGTGCTTTTCGTTCGCGACGGAAAGAGGGATGAGGCGGTTGCGTCACTGGAAGGCTTTCTGGCCGAACATCCTGACAATCTGGAAATCACCCGTCAGTTGGCAGGCTATCTCTCCGGAATGGGCGAGGACCGGAAGGTGGTCGATCTTCTGAGCAAGGCGCCGGGAGTGGACAAGGATGCGGACCTTCTCGTTTCCCGCGCCCTGGCGCGGCGAAAGTTGAGGGATTTTTCGGGCGCACTACAGGACTTCGCAGCTGCTGACAGAACCGATCCGGAGAATGAAGACGTCGTGGGCAACCGTCCTTCCTTTGAACGTCTGCGCGCCGCTACCGCCGGGATCGATGGTGCGGGAGCCATTCTGGCGGGCAACCCCGATGATCTGAGGGCACGCCTTTTCAGGGCCTATTGGTATTTGTCAACGGGGGCCGCGAGCGGTCCAGCTTTGGAGGATGCGGAGGCCGCCCGGCGCCTCGACTCGGAGTCGGTTGCCGCGCTCCTTCTCTTTGCGGAAGCTTCGAATCAAGCCGGCCGGTTGTCGGCCCGCGATGCCGTCGACAAATTCGAGGTGGACGTGACCAGGCCGATTCCATCTCTGGAAGTGCTTGACCGTCTTCGGCAAATTGATGGCAGAGTCGCGAAGAATCCGAAGGATGTTTCCGGTCTTCTGGCGCGCGGTCGAGAGCTGAGCGACGACGCGCAGCAATACGGGCTTGCGATGCGCGATGCCGATGCGGTTCTGGCAATCGATCCTGGCAATGCCAAAGCCCGCGCCGCAAAGGTCGCTGCGCTTGTGAAGCTAGGTCGATTCGACGATGCGGAGGCCGAATTCCGAGTTTTGGCTGCGGCGAAACCGGATCCTGACTTGCTGGCGAGCCCTCTGAATGACCTCGCGGCGGGGGCCGCAGGCGCGTCCCGGCTCGATGCGGCTCTCGAGTACGCAAACCGGGCGATCCGGGCAAAGCCAGAGGCGCGCTACTTCAAGCAGCGTGCGGCAATTCTGCAAAGGCTGGATCGTTTCGCGGATGCGCAGTCTGATCTTTCTCGAGCGCAGCAACTCGAGAAGAAAGGCGCCCGATGAGACGGTTCCTGCTCTTCGCGGCACTCTCGGTTCTTCTCGGCATGGAAAGCCACGGGCAAGAACAGCCCGCGTTCGCGCCCGAGCCGGCCACAATGGAAGAACCCGAGAAGCGCCCGTTTGCCAACAATCCGAATGGTGACGGTATGAGCGTCGACGGATTCGAGGACGCCTTGCGCGCAGGCAATACGCTGACGATCACATTCCCCACCGAGATGGTTCCGTCCGACAGAATCGACGCTGCGGGTGTTCAATCGCCGGTTGAAATATGGCCTTCCCTGAACGCGGATTTCATCTGGCGCTCGCAATCGCAGGGCGAACTGACAGTTAAAGGCCCGCTGATTCCCGGTCAATCCTATCGATTTCGACTGCGTGAAGGTGAAATAGACCTCACCGGCAGTCCGTTGCCAGCTGCCGCTTGGGGCTTTGAGATGACCGCGCCACCTCTGCGCGTGGTCGAGGAAGGCTATGGCGAGCGCACCAGCCTGAACGCCAGCCCTCAAGTTCCCATCGAGTTCAACTATCCGCTTCGCCTTTCCGACGCCGCAAAGGGCGTTTGGTTTCAGGATCGAGCCAGCCGGCAGAAGTATCCTGCCGAAATTTTGCTTAACGTGCCGGAGGGCGAGCCGGGCGACGCACCGGTCGTCGAGACAACGGCAGAAGCGGAGGAGGTCTTCGCATTTCGTGTCCGGCCGTTGCAATCGCTGCCGGTTGGCCGGCGATACGATCTCGTCGTGGATGGGGTCCACGACGTCAATGGCGGGCGGACGCTTCCGTATCCCCAAGTCTTCCCGCTTGGCATGACGCGTCCTCTAAGCATCGACTATGTCGCCGCTCGCAATTTCCCGCTGGGAACTCCTCACATCGAAGTCAAATTCAGCCAGGCATTGAGCGATGTTGCCTTGGCGAGGGACGCTTTAAGGATCACGCCCGCTGTTTCCAATTTGCGCATCCTGAAAGACGGGCCGTCAATAATTGCGGAAGGCGAGTTCGACCCGAATGTGCGCTATGCCGTCGTCGTTTCGGAAGAGATCATGGGGACGGGCGGGTACGGGCTCTCCAAGCCGGAGACATGGAGCGCTAGCTTCCGTCTCAAAGATGGCGCCATCCTCTTTCCCGACAGGCAAGTCCGCCAACGCTCGGTCCTTGGACTCAATTTTGCCTTCTACCATGTCAATACTACCGAGCTCGAATGGCGGCTGGCCGTTGTCCCGCTCGAACAATTGGCTTCGGTTCTCTCTCGGGAACGGGACTTCACCCGCGTATTGAGAGATGCGGACGGTGCACCGCTCTGGACGAGGCAGGGAACGTTTCAGCGGGCGACCTCGGAGCCGCTGATTTCCGCTCTCGGGCTCGACGTGCTTGCATCGGGAAACGTGCCATCCGCCGATGGCGACAAGGAGGTCCTGCGCGAGATTGCCTGGAAGCCGCCAAATCCCGAAGCGCTCAGCCGGTCCGATGTTGTTCGAGGTTACCGGGAAGGATTCTCAGGGCAGGGTGATCGGCAACCGTGCGCTAATCTATTTCGGAGAGCTCGCGCTGACCCGGAAGCAGACAAAGAGCCAATCGATTGTCCGCGTGGCGCGCCTTACGGATGGGAAGCCTCTGCCGAAAGCGACCGTTTCGGTGCTCGACAAAGACCTCAAGAAAATCGCGAATGCGGTGACCGATGAGGACGGGCTGGCAGTATTCGACATGCTCGCTATCGCGGGAGCACAGTATCTCTCGTGTGAGAAGACGATTCAGCCCCTCGCACTATCGGACCGGTTCCCCGGGGGAACGTTGAGCGCCCGGCCGCTTCCTCCGCTTCGCGCCCATGTTTTGACGGATCGCCCCCTTTACAGGCCGGGCCAGTCGATTCAATTCAAGGGATTCGTCCGCGAAGAAGAGGCCGGCGCTCTCAAGATCCCGTCAGGGCGCCAAGTAAAATGGACGATCGAGCGGGCGTATTCCGGCGAGGTGCTTGCCAGCGGCGAAAGCAAGGTCGACGCGGAGGGAGGCTGGAGCGGGATGTGGACTCCTCCGCAGGACGCGCCTGTCGGAGAGTTCGTCGTCAAGGCTTTGATCGGAGGCATCCCCGCGGGTTCGCCCGCGCGGTTCCAGATTCAAGAGTTCCGAAATCCTCCATTTTCCGTCGTTTGCGAAAATGTGCAGGCGCAAAAGTCCGCGGAATCTGTGATCGCTGTGCAGTCGCAGTATTTTCACGGCGCGCCGAATGCCGGAGGCCGCGCGCACTGGACGGCCACCTGGATCAGCGATTCAACTGACGGCGAATACCACGGCGTTGAATGGACCCGCGTTGATCTCTATTCCGAACACGCGACGCGCCCGGTCTACACGGCGGAAGTCTCCGGCGAAGCCGTTCTCGACGGCGCGGGCTGTGTCACCTTGCGGTCTGATCCGCCCTTCGAGGATCCGGGCAATCGCGCACGTTGCAGCGTCATTTGGAAGGTCGATGTCACCGGACCGGACGGGCAGACGCTTACGGGGGGCACGGTGCAAGAGGTCGCCATGGCGCCAGTATTGCTGGGAATTAAGAGCGGCGAGGGCAGAAACGGTGAGATCGAGTTTCTCTGGGACGCCAAGGGGGAATTTGCGAAGACTCCCCAGGCGGTGAGCGTCCGGCTCTATCGCGTTCAAACCAAATCGGTGAAGGAGCGTCTTGCGCCCGACGTTTATCGATACCGGAATTTCGACCAGTACGAGCTCGTCGAGGAGCGCGAGCGGGTGACGGGAGATTCCATCAGGTTCAAGCCGGGCAAGCCGGGTCGCTATGTCGCCTTAGTCTCCCCGTTGGCCGGTGAGCCGGGCCTGGCGGTTAGCGAACAGGTCTACCTCGAGGGAGATGAGGAATCCGAAGTCCCGGTTGAATCGGACACGACCGCGACGGTATTCTCGATCAAGGGAAGGGAGGACGCCAAACCATGGATGGTCGGTGAAAAGGCCATCCTCAATGTCCTGTCGCCAACCGGTGGCGTTGCCTGGGTGAGCGTGGAAACCGACAGGATTTTGGATACGTTTACCGCTCCGATTGAAGGCAACACGAGCCACATCGAAATCCCAGTCAAACCGGAGTACGAGCCCAATGTCTTCGTTTCTGTCTACGTCCTGCGTCCAGGCGGATCCGATCAACTCGCGGGAGAGATGTTTGGCTACGATCAGCTAACAGTCCAAGCTCCGGGCCGCGCCCTGGATGTTTCCGTAGAGACGGCCCGCGCAGAGTACGAACCGCGTCAAAGGATCTCCGGTGAAGTGAGCGTGAAAGCCGCCGGTCGTCCCGTGGCTGGCGCTGATCTCGCGATCTACGCGGTGGACGATTCGATCCTCACCCTCGGGGGCTGGAAACTTCCACAGATCCTGGCGGATTTTTTCCCGGCGCGAAGTTTCGCGATGGTAACCTATTCTGCGCTGAAGGCGTACGTGGATAAGATCGCTCCTTCCTGGCTTACCATGAAAGGCTTCGTTGCGGGCGATGCTGGCGCCGAGGAATTCGGGAACGTCACTTTCACGCGAAAGGAGTTTAAGCCGCTTATCCTCTGGCTACCGAGCGTGCGAACCGACGCCAAGGGGGTTGCCAGATTCGAATGCGAAGCTCCGGATAATCTCACGCGTTTCCGTGTGATTGCGGTCGGCCAAACGAAGAAGAACCAGTTTGGTTCCGGCGACACGACCTTCGCCGTCAGCAAGAGGCTGAGCATTGAGCCTGCGCTCCCGCGCTTCCTGCGAGACGGCGATGAGGTGGAACTGAGGGCCGTGGTGCGACAAAAAGCATCCGATAGCGAACAGCTTCTCGTCCGCTGCACGACGGGCGGCCCCCTTGAATTGACCAGCGACCCGCGACAGGAGATTTCCGCCAGGCGCGACACGCCCGCTGTCGTTCGTTTCAAGGCGCGCGCAAAATCCACGGGATCCGCGAGCGTAAAGTTTGAGGTTGAGTCGACTTCTCAACTCGCCGACGCGGTTGAGGTCACGCTTCCGGTGGCCGAACCGGTAATTCTGAGAAGGGAATCCGTCTCAGGGCCCGTGACGGGCAAAACCTTGGCGGGCAGGAACCTCATGCCTGCCGCGTGGAAGCAGGGGCGCGGCACTTTTAGCCTCGCGGTCTCGACCACGCCCTGGCTGAACAAGCTGATGGGTCTGCCGTTTCTGCTCGACTACCCTCATGGTTGCTTCGAGCAAAACGCCTCCCGCCTCTTGGGATATACTTTTCTGGGAGGACTCTTGGACTACCTGCCCGATTCGCAGGCCCGGAGAGTCGCCTACCAGCGCGTCATTGATGAGACGCTACGCGAATTCCAGGCGGGTCTTCTTGCGGACGGGCGCCTTCCCTATTGGCCTGGCGGAACGCAACCGAATGACTTCGTGACGATTCAGGCAGCCTGGTGCGTCAGCCAGGCGGAGGAAGCCGGCTTCGATGTTCCGGAGCGCCTCGCATCGGAACTTCCGGAGGTGCTCGGTAAGATGGCTGCGGGCAAGATGAGCGATCTGTCGCCGACCTTGCGGGCCTTTGCGCTCTTCGTCCTTTCAACTTCAGGCGATGACGAAGAGGTCCAATCCGCGGCGGACGAGCTTTTCCTCAAGCGCGACAAGCTCACGGGCGAGGGCCGCGCAATGCTGGCGATCGCGCTGAACAATCTTGGCATCGAACAGGAACGGCAGCGTCTGCTCGTCAGCGAACTTCCCCGGGATTTTGGCAACATTGAATTCAACGCGGACACGTTTTCGTCCGGCCCGCGAACCGAGGCCCTTTGCACGTGGGCGCGTCTTCTCGTCGATCCGGCGCAGGTTTCAAGCGAGTTTCGCGAACGCTTGCTCCGACTTACGGAGTCCTCCGCCAGTCTCTCCACCCAGGAGAACCTTTGGTTGCTCGTCGCCTTCAAGGCGATGATGAAGACGACTTCCTTGACTTCCGCCACCGGAATCACTCCCAAGCCGGAAACTCTTTCTGTCAACGCAAGCGCCGCGGGTTGGAGCAGGCGGGACCTTGCGAAACTGGCGGATTTCACCGTCAACGGCCTCAAACCCGGCGGCAGCTTCGTGTTGAAAGCCGAGTATCGCACGGCTGAGAAGCAAACGAAGCCAGTCACGCAGGGCCTCAAGATCGACCGAATCGTGAAGAATCTGACCGACCTTTCGCGGGATGGGAGCGCCCGTGCGCCCTTTCGGCTGGGCGATCAAGTCTTGATTTCCTACCGCTTCTCCTCGGAAAGGCCGCAGAGCTATCTGGCAGTCGAGGACATGATCCCGGCAGGCCTGGAGGTCGTGAATCCGAATCTCGCTCTCTTCGCCAAATTCTACTCGCTCCCGGCCGAATCCGGTGTCGAAACAGCGTATTTATCACACAGCGAGGTGCGTGATCAGCAGACCAATCTTTACTTCGACGATTTGCCCTCCGGCTCTCGCAGTTACAGCGTGCTTGCCCGGGCGACCGCGGCGGGCAGCTTCATCTGGCCGGCGACCCAGATTTCACCGATGTACGATAGCCGCTTTTTCGGCCGGTCGGCCTCAAGCGAATGCGCAGTTTCCTCCGAGTAGTTCGGCAATTGGCTCTATCCGCCACAAGCGGTCTCGGGCGCCTGGAGCGGGCGGCTCGATGGCTTTTTTTCGCGGCGCTTCTGTTTGGCATTTGTCTTGCGCTGACCATTGAAAGCTTGATCCGCAGCGTCAGCCTGCCTGCGGCTCTGGATCGGCCGCCGCCTGCGACGACTGTTTTCACTGACATGCGGGGAGCAACGATTGCGGTCCTTCCGACGCCTGATGCCAGGGAAAGCTTTCCGGTCAGGCTGAGAGACATGGGAGAATGGCTGCCAGCGGCCACCGTCGGAATAGAGGATGCGCGGTTCTGGGAGCACCATGGCGTGGATTTTCGGGCGGTGGCAGGCGCGGCCCTTCGGAACCTGCGAAACTGGCGCGTGATTTCCGGCGCTTCCACCATTACCCAACAAGTCATCAAAATTTCTTCGCCGCGCAACGGCCGAAGAGGGAAGGTTCACGAGGCTCTGGCCGCCCTGAAGCTGGAACGAAAGTGGGGCAAGAAGAGGATCCTGGAGGTGTATCTGAACCGCCTCGACTACGGCAACCGCCGTCTTGGCCCCGAAGCTGCCGCGCGAGCGTATTTTGGCAAGCCCGCGCGCGATCTCTCGCTCTCCGAGGCGATCTTTCTGGCTGGCTTGCCGCAATCCCCGGCACGCTTGAATCCTTGGAAAAATCGCGACGCCGCGATTGCGCGTTACCGCCGGAATGTCAAACGCCTCGGGGCGATCGGGTTGCTGCCTCCCGGAGCTGCAATGAGCTCGCTTCTGAGGAATCCTCCGCGTATTGGAAAGCACGATCCACCAAACGAGGCGCCGCAGTTTGTCGAGGTCGTCCGAAACCGCATTCCTGAGCATCCCAGGCGGGCAGGCGGGCTCGCGCCGGGACGGATAGTGACGTCGCTCAACATTGATCTCCAGAGACTTGCAATGAGGTTGCTGCGCGAACACCTCTCCGCCGCCTCGTCCCTGGGTGTCAACGACGCGGCGATAGTGATCATCGAAAATACTACGGGCGCGGTTCGCGCCCTGGCCTGTTCCGGAGATCCAAGGCGCGCGTCCCTCAACTCCGCGATCGAACCGCGGAGTTGTGGCTCCGCGTTGAAACCTTTCCTCTACCTGGCTGCGATCGATCAACGGAAGCTCACCGCGGCATCTTTGTTGCCGGACACCCCGGATGCGATTTCTGGAGAGTATGGCGACTATGACCCCCAAAACTACTCGAAACGCTACCTCGGCCCGGTGCGAATGCGGGAGGCGTTGGGGAGTTCTCTTAACGTCCCGGCGGTTTTCACTTTGAGCCAACTTGGAGCCCGCGACACATTTGAGTTTTTGAGGAAATGGGGCTTGGATTTCCCAGGGTCATTCGACGAATTCGGTGCGGGTTTCGTTCTGGGAAATGCTCCGGTGAGCCTGCTCGAGCTCGCAGGGGCCTACGCCGGCATCGCGCGCGGCGGAGAAGTCTGGGTACCCAGGTTGATGACGGGGGATCGCGTCGAGAGCCGGCGCCTGGCCTCGCGGGAGGCATGCGCCATCCTCGCGGATATCCTTTGCGACAATCGGGCGCGCCTTGCCGGGTTTGGGCTCTCTTCGCCGCTGAACCTGCCCGAACGCACCGCGGTGAAGACAGGCACGAGCTCCGGCTTTCGAGATGGCTGGTGCATCGGATTCAACAAGAACCATACAGTCGGCGTCTGGGCCGGTAACCTTGACGGACGGCCGATGGGCGAAATTCTCGCGGTCCGCTCCGCCGCTCCGCTCTGGGCGGCCATGATGGGGTCTCTTTATGCCGCGGGTGACCGCCCGTGGCCGCAGTTGGAGGAAAGCGCTTCGCTCCGTTCAGTCGAGGTTGCGGCCGAGACCGGCCTGCTCCCGCGTCCGAACGAACCGGTTGTTCGCGAGTGGTTTCTGCCGGGAACCGAGCCGGTGACCAACGCCTCGGCGCTCTATGTGGACGGAGTTCTGCAATTGCCGCCGGAGTATGCCGCCTGGTGTGCCGGACCGCAGAACAGGCTCGGCGCGGCGGTGCGCTCAAAGGGGCTAAGAATCTTATTTCCAAAAGACGGCTCGACGTTTTGTTACAATCCCGCAATGTCCAAGGCTCAGCAGATGCTCCCGTTGCAGAGCTCGCTGCAGGGATGCGTATGGTCTCTCAACGGCCAAATACTCGAACGCCCTCTGATCCCCCTCGAACGCGGGACGTGGACGCTTATTGCGCAAGCGCGAGGGCAGACAGCCGTGTCCAACTTTGTGGTCGAATGAGGACGAACACGCGCAGTTCCGCCGATCTCGACAGGACTGCGGCGTTTGCGAAGGGTGAGGGCTCTCAGCGACTGCGAACGCGTTCTCTTCGTTCGAAGCTCACCATGAAACCGGACGAAAGATGGAAAACGCACGAGCAGTTTCTTCGCTCGCACGGCTTGTTCACGCACTCGAAGAGAAAGGCATTCGGTTTCAGATAGTTGGGATGTCCGCCGCGATCCTGCAGGGCCGTTCGCTTCGGAAGATCATCAGGAGCAAGGAGTTTCTGGCTCGCCCAAGGATTTGGCCCACCTTCCTCTTCTAACGCAGACGGTGCGACTTCTCGCCAAGCGACGCAAGACGCACGGGGAGTAAGCCGCGGGCGTCGCTACCAATACTTGACGATCGCTTCGACGAGTCCCGGGATGTCGTGCTGTTTGGCTTCGACATTCACACCAAGACCCAGGGCGCGCATTGTCTTCGAGGTGATCGGTCCGATGCTCGCGGTTTTGATGTCCGGTGGCATTGGCAGTTTCAGCGCCAGGAAGTTTTCGACGGTGGAAGAACTGGTGAAAGTGATCATGTCGGCGCCTTCTTCGCGAAAGCGGCTGATTCCTCCTGTGACGTCATTGGTCTCGGGGACAGTGCGATACGCGACGGCTTCATCGACGATCGCCCCAAGGCGCGTGAGTTCTTGCGCGAGGACCTCTCGAGCCCCCTCTGCACGGGCGAGAAGAAATTTAAGGTTCTCGACGCTGGTCTCCTTTTGCAGCGCCTTGATGATCGCTTCGGCGACGTATTTTTCCGGCTGCACGTCGACTTGCAGCCGGTAGCTGCGCACGCGCTCAGCTGTGGCCGGTCCAATGGCGGCGATGCGGGCACCGCCGACGTCCCGGGCATCACGGTAGATCTCGAAGAATGCGTCGAAAAATGCGTCGACGCCGTTTGGGCTTGTGAACACGATCCAGTCGTAAATGTGGGAGTCGGCCACAAGTTCGTAGAACTCCCGCTTGTTGGCCGGGGGTTCGATACGGATGGTCGGCAGTTCAAAGGCGTCCGCGCCGAGCGCGCGCAAACGCTCCACGAATTCACCTGCCTGCTTGCGGGTTCGCGTCACCGCGATTCGTTTTCCGAAAAGCGAAAGCGTCTCGAACCAATTGAGCTTTTCGCGGAGTGCGGCCACCTCGCCGAAAACGGCGACAGCCGGTGGCTTGAAGCCGGCTTCCTGGGCGCGCTCAGCGATGTTCTCAAGGGTGCCCGCAAGGGTTTGCTGTGCGCCAGTCGTCGCCCACCGCACAAGGGTCACCGGGGTTCGCGGGGGCATGCCCGCAGCTTGAAGCTCGCCGGCGATCGCCTTGAGTCGCTCGGTACCCATCAGCATGACCTTGGTGCCGGGCACGCGGGCGATCGCCTGATAGTCCAGAGAGGACTCCGGCTTGCCAGGTTCTTCGTGGCCGGTGAAAATCGTCAAGACGGCGTTGTGCGAGCGATGCGTGACCGGAATACCCGCGTAAGCCGGGCCGGCGATGGCGGAGGTCACGCCGGGAACGATCTCAAACGTGCATTCCGCGTCCGCAAGGGCTTCGGCCTCCTCACCGCCGCGGCCAAACAGAAAGGGATCTCCGCCCTTGAGCCGCACAACGCTTTTTCCTGCCCGGGTTTTTTCGACCAGCAGCGCGTTGATCTCGTCTTGCGAACGTGTATGCGCGCCAGCCTTCTTCCCGACGTAGATTTTTTCCGCAGAGTCGGGAGCCCATTTGAGCAGGGCCGGGTTGCAGAGGTAGTCATAGATCACGACATCGGCGCGTTCGAGGCAGGCGCGCCCCTTGAGGGTGAACAAGCCAGGATCGCCCGGCCCGGCGCCGACGAGATAGCAAGTGCCAGATTTCATGAAGGCGGAAATGTGCGCAGGATCAACCTTCCATCCTCGATGACAGCCCGCGCGGCAATGGCAACGTGACAGCCGCCGCCTTGCGCCCGAAGGAAGTCCCGCTCGGCCGCGACACACAGGGCGGTCGCCTCGTGGTTGATTGCCTGGAGAAGCCCAGCCGTGAGAGCGTCCGATTTCCGGCATTCGACCGCGATCGCGCCCTGCCCGGGAGCGGGCAGCATTTGCTCGACCACCGCAACGTGCAAACCGGGCGGGACGAATTGATGACCGAGGCGGTCGAGCCCAGCCTTGGCCAGGAGCAGTCCATCGAGCGAACGGTCTGCGGCAAGTTTGCGCAACCGGGTCGGGACATTGCCGCGAATTTCCACAATCCGAAGGTCCTCGCGCAAGAGCAAGATCTGCACCTGCCGGCGCGGGCTTGAGGTGGCGACAGTTGCTTCGATGGGCAGTCCAGCGAGGCCACCCGGTTGCTTGGAAACGAGGACGTCGGAGGAGTCGCCGCGCTCGAGGATGGCACCGAAGACCAGATCGGCGGGTTGGTCCGTCGGGAGATCCTTCAAACTATGGACCGCGGCGTCGATCTCTCCCGCCGTCAGCGCCTCCTGAAGCTCTTTGATGAAGAGGCCCCTTTCGATGGAGCCCGAGAGACTCAAATCAAGGCGCTTGTCTCCGGTCGTTTTGATAACCCTGACGTCGACCTTCAGTTGGGCGTGAGCCGCCCGGAGTTTGTCCGCGACGATCCGCGTTTGCGCCAGCGCGAGATCGCTGCCGCGCGTCCCGAGAATGATGCGATCCACAAGTTTACGAATTCTCGCAGATCAGAAACGCCGCGAGTGGAGAAAGGTGGCATCTGAACGGCGGTTTATCCACTAAATCGCTGGGGCCGCTAGCCGCGAAATTCATGGTAACGGCGCAGCCACGACACGAATGCCCCGACATGGTCGGCGATCATTTGCTCGCAGCGAATGATTTCGCTTCGGCGCACTTCGAGCGACTGGCGGACGATGCCCTCAAGCGAATCGATATCGTAAAGAAAGACGCCATCGAGCTCGTTGATCGCCGGATCTGCGTCGCGCGGCACGGCGAGGTCGATCACGAAGAGGGGTCTGCCGGCCCGCTCGCGCATCAGCGGCGCCAGCTTTTCCTGGGTAAGCACGGCATGGGGGGCGGAGGTGGAGCAAATCAAGATGTCCACGTCGGCAAAGGCGTTCTGCCAGTGATCGAAATGGATCGCGAGGCCGCCGATCTCTTCGGCGAGCTTTGCCGCGCGATCGAAGGTGCGATTGGAGACGATCACGGCCCTTACCCCGCGCGAGACGAGACTTCTTGCCGTTCGCTCACTGGTCTCGCCTGCGCCGAGAATCATCACCCGGCGCCCGGCGAGATCTCCGAAGATCTTCCCCGCAAGCTCCACCGCCACTGCGCCGACGGAGGTTGCCCCGCGAGCGATTTGGGTCTCGGTGCGGACATGTTTCGCAACGCGAAAGGCATGCTGGAACAGCTTGTTGAGATGGCGACTGGTGGCGCCGAGCTCCGCGGCGGTCGAATAGGCCTTCTTGACCTGGCCGAGAATCTCCGTTTCACCCAACACCATCGAGTCCAGGCCGCTCGCGACGCGAAAAAGATGACGTGCGCTCCGGGGCGTATCGTGAAAATAGAGCGGCGTCTCAATACCCGTGCGCTCATGCAGGAGCGTTTGCAGCGAATCAAAGGCGCGCACAGGACAGAGGCTGGCGGCATAAAATTCCACGCGGTTGCAGGTCGAGAGAATGACCGCTCCAGCGAGGCCGTCGATCCGGCGAACCGCGCAGAGCGCCTCCTCCATCCCGTGGCTGCCTACCGCGAACTTTTCCCGGATTTCAATCGGGGTGCTCTGGTGGCTGAGACCGGCGCAAAGGATGTTCATGGCCTTGAGGAAAGGTATTGGATTCCCGGAAGGGTGATAAGAGCAACTGCGAACACCCCAATTGATAACTCCGCAAGCCTCCTCGGAGCAAGCGAATGTATCCGGTTCATCAGCACCATCGCGCCGTAAGTGGCCCAAATTGCCGCCGAAGCCCAGAATTTTACGGTGTTAACCGGCATCTGGCTGATAAAGCCCGCGGCAAAACTGATCGTTAGCAGGATGAGGCCGAATCCCATGAGCCGGCCGATGGCCGCGGCAAGGTCATTGATCGGCGGAAGGTTGTAGAGCAGCGAAGACGCTTTTTGCGATTTGAGCTGTCGCTCCTGTATGAGGTACATGACTCCCGCCACGCTGGAGAGGCCGAAGGCGCCGTAGGCGATGATCGAAAGCGCCGCATGGGTTTCCACCCACGGGTTGATCCCTGCGCGCCGCACGAGACCCTGGTCGATAGGGGAAATGAGCGCAACCAGCATGATCATGAGGGCGATCGGCGCGCTGAATGCGCCAAGCAGAGAGAGCCGGTAGGCTGGCCCAACGATCAGGTAGATGAGGACAAGGGACCAGCTTTGGAAGATCAGCACGTCGAAAAGACTGTTGAGAGGGCAGGATCCCTCCGCCTTGCCGCGAAGGTAGAGGAACGCTGACTGAAACGCAAAGCCCGTCAGGATCATGACAAAATTCAAGCGCCCCGGCCTTAAGCGCCCCGCCCCCAGGGCGTACAAGGTGTATCCGAAGCTCGTCAGAAAGCAAAGCGTCGCCGCGATGAGCAAAAGACGGTCCATGGTCCAGAACTTCAAATCTAAAAATCGAAACGGAGCGAGAATAGACTCCGGGGAGGGCAGCCGCAAGGGCGAGCCATCGGGTCGACATTGTCGGACTGTTGGAATGCGAGGCAATTTCCGGCTTGCAGGGAACGGACGAGCGGTCTTCGAGGCCGAAAGGTGTTCGCCAATAGTCTTTACAAGCCCATCTGGCGTGCCATGAACCAACGGCTTACGAAAACGCGCTGCTTGTATCTTTGCAATCTCTGGGTCGCTCTCCTATGCGGCGCCCAGCAGCCGCAGGCTCCTCCCCTGCCAGCGCCGGACCTTATCGAGCACAACCTGGTAAATGTCGGAATGATCTACCCACCGCTTCTCCAGGACATTCGCTACGCGACCCTGTGCAATTTCACGGGACAGGTGCTCTATCCGTTTCCCACCGCCTTTGTGCACCGGGACGTTGCTGCCGCCTTGCAAGACGTGCAGGCGGAGCTAAAGGAACAGGGCCTTTGTCTGAAGATTCTTGACGGATACCGGCCGTTTTCCGTCCAGACCAAAATGTGGGAAATTTTCCGCGATGAGCGATATGTCTCCGATCCCAATAAGAGCAAGGGCAAGCACACCCGCGGTACGGCGGTCGATGTCACGCTCGTCGATCGGATGGGAAACGAACTCAGAATGCCAACCGGATACGATGACTTTTCCGACAAAGCCCATCGATTTTCGAGCAAGTGGAGCGACGAAGAACGGCGCAACAGTCTCAAGCTCGAAGCCGTCATGAGGAAACACAAGTTCATTCCGTTTCCCTTCGAATGGTGGCACTTCGATTACACAGGCTGGGAGAACTACCCGCCTCTCGACATCGGCTTCGAAAGCCTGGGCCGCGGAGTGCGAACTGCCGTGCCGGCACGTTGAGAACGCCCGGGCTGGACTTTTTCTTTCGCGCAATGCGGCATTCGAATTAGTTTGCCAGCTATGCCAGACGGCTCCCACTTCTCCGACCCCATCTATTCGGATCCGCTTTTCCAGATGGCAAAGCGGCAGTTTGAGGTCATCGCCGACTATTTGGACATTGCGGAGGGCAATCGCGAGCGGATCATTTATCCAAAGCGCGCGGTCTCGGTTGCCCTGCCGATCCATCGCGACGACGGGACGGTTGATGTGTTCCACGGCTACCGGGTTCAGCATCATCTCGCCATCGGGCCGACGAAGGGAGGCACCCGGTTTTCGCCGCATCTGACGATTGGAGAGTCTGCCGCGCTGGCCGTTTGGATGAGTTGGAAGTGCGCGTTGACCGGCCTGCCCTACGGCGGCGCCAAGGGCGGAGTCCGCGTCGATCCGTTGAAGCTTTCGCGGCACGAGCTGGAGCTCGTCTCCCGTCGCTATTTGCAGGAGATGATCCCGTTCATCGGTCCGCAGATGGACATCCTCGGGCCCGATATGGGGACGAATGAGCAGATCATGGCGTGGTTCATGGATACCTATTCGGTCCATGCCGGCTACGCCCTGGGCGAGATCGTGACGGGAAAACCGGTCTCGCTGGGCGGGGTCGCCGGACGTCGCGAAGCCACGGGCCGCGGCGTCGTCTTCCTGATCGATCGCGCGCTGGATCACCTGAAGATTCAGCCGAGCCGCTGCACGGCGATCGTTCAGGGATTTGGAAACGTCGGTTCGGTGACGGCGGGCGGACTGGCCTTTAAGTCCGGCATGAAAGTGGTTGGGATCAGCGATCACACGGCATCCATCTATGATCCGAAGGGCATCGATGTCGCGGCAGCGGATCGCCACGTCGCCCAGCACGGCACTTTGAATGATTTTCCCTTGGGCGAGCGCGTGGATGCCAGGGAGTTCCTGACGCTTCCCTGCGACGTCCTGGTTCCCGCCGCGGTCGAGCGTGTCATCAGCGAGGAGAACGCCGGCCGCCTGCGCTGCCGCATCCTTGCGGAGGCCGCCAATGGGCCGACGACGCCGGAGGCCGACCAGATTCTCAACGAGCGGTGGGCCGAAATTTTCGTCATCCCCGACATTCTGTGCAATTCGGGTGGAGTGATTGTCTCGTATTTCGAATGGGTGCAGGACCTGCAGAATTTTTTCTGGGCGGACATCGAGATCACCGACCGCCTCTACCGCATTCTCGACACGGCCTTCACTGCGGTGATCAAGCGTTCGAAAGAACGAAAAATTCCGCACCGGATGTCCGCCCTCTCCATCGGCGTAGAACGGGTGATTGCCGCCAGGCAGGCACGCGGTCTCTTTCCGTAACGCGATTCCTGGAAAAGCACTATCGGTTGGTCGCGGTCTGATAATCCGCGATAAGCCTCGCGCATTTCCGCCGGCGATCTGGACGCCGATGCAGACCGTGAGAAGGCTCCGGCGCACCATAACGTCGAGCCCGCCCGGCCTTAGTCAGCCTTTCGCCGATTCCTGGAGGCCGCGAGTCGCCTTAGGCCTCAAACCTCTTAGCATTGCGAGCAGCACGCCATTCGTCCACCCGAAACCATCCTGGCCCGGGTACTCGCCGCCCCCGGCCTCAAGCTTAGTGTCGATGACGTTGTATTTCTCCATGAGTTTGCCGGTGCGTTTGAAGACGTCCGTATTTAATTTTGTCCAGCGTTCCACGATGTGGTCAGCCAGTTCGAGATGTCCGTAATTTTCCAGCCCAACGACGGCCATCCAATGGAGCGGCGCCCAGCCATTGGGAGCATCCCATTGCTGGCCGGTCGTTCTTAGAGTGCAGATAAGGCCGCCGGGTTTCAAAAAACCTTCCCGGATGCGGGCGGCGACGGCCTCTGCTTGTTTATCCGAGGCGATGCCAAACACCAACGGAAACACGGCGGCCAAACTCATTCCTTCCTTCTGCCTGCCCTGGACAAAGTCGAAGTCAAAGTAAAAGCCGCGCTCGGCGTTCCAGCAATACTTTTGGATGGCTGCCTGTCTTCGCTTAGCCGTCGACTGATACCGTTGGGCGGCTTCCGGATTTCCCGCGAGCTGATGGGCCTCCCCAATTGCCCGCTCGAGATTAAGCAACAAGCAATTCAAGTCGACCGGAACGATCTCCGTGGTCTGAATCGTTCGTAAAGAAGCTTCGTCCGCGAACCAGCGAGAACTAAAGTCCCAACCCGATTCGGCCGCGGCGCGCAGATGACGGTACAAGGTTTCAGGTTGCTGATCCGACTGGCGGGCCAGTTCCACGTCTGCGAGATAGGATTCCGGCCTTGGAGTGGTATTTTCATCCCAGTAGCGGTTGAGGATTTCCCCGCCGGAGAGTCTCACCGAATGATGAGCGGACGAATTCTTGTCCGGCAAACTCTCCGCACCTTTCATCCAGAAGCTGTATTCCTTTTCCAGCTGATTCAAGTATTCTGGCAAAGTGTCGTTTCCGCTAACACCAGCGAGCAACCCCACCATTAAGGAATAGAAGGGCGGCTGTGATCGTCCCAGATAGTAAACCCGGTTGCCGTTTGGGATGTAGCCGATCGTATCGATAAGGTGGGAGAAATTGCTGACCATGCTGCGGACCAATTCGGTTCGCCCGGATGCTTGCAAGCCCAACATCGTAAAATAGCTATCCCAGTAATAGACTTCCCCAAAGCGGCCGCCTGGAACGATGTACGGAAACGGAAGCGGTATAAGTGATCCGGCTTTGGCATCGGGCTGTCGCGTTAGAAAGTTCCAGAGCGTCTCGAGATTCTGCTCAACAGTTCTGGTTCGATCGCTGCGGTAATCGGCGCCGTACGCATGCGGCAAATCAAAGTGCGACAGGATGAACTCTTTGAGATTGAAACCCGGGGTCTCCTTTTCGAGCTGGTATTTTTGATTAGTTTCTTCGAGCGGGTGTTTGGGCAGGCAATCAACGAAGGTTTTCTCGTCCGCGAAGATGCGGCTCGTCTGCACGTCTTCGAAGAGGGGATGGATGTCAAAGATTTCGGATCGCGGCATGGTGGAGGCTTGAGAGGGAGCTAAGCGCAATTTAGCACTGACGCGTGGGTTTGTCTCGAGTCCGGAAACGGATGGCCTTGGGAGGCGATAGGTCTGGGGACAGACGCGTCCCTGCGTGTGGTTTTCGGCGGCTCGCCGAACGAAGATTTTCCGGCGGGACGCTGGAAATTGCACGCGGGACGCAGCGGGACGAATGCGCTCCCCAGTAACGTCACTCGCTGGCTGGGAGAGAGCTGCTGATGTGGAGCGATTTTCCTTCGTAGCCGTCCAGCGTGATTCGGAGCCGGCCGCCGTCCGACAGGTCGCTGTCGATCGTTTCATGGATCATTTCGACGACGGGCCCTGGGTGCAGGTTGAGGAGCGTGATTGTTTCATCGATCGGCGTTGCGCCGAAATTGAGAGCCGTCACCTGCGTGCCTTTGCCCTCGGGCAAAACGTGAACCATCGCCAGCAATCCGGCGCTCTTCACTTCGGGCACCAGGATTTGGCGGCTGGCGTAGAGACCGCTGCTTTGACGAATGGCTAGCAGCCTTTGCAACTGGCTGGCGAATGAGTCGGGCCGCTTAAGCTGCTCGTCAATCGGGCCGTAGAGGGTAGTTGCTTTGGGCAAACCCGCCTGGGAGGTCTCGGCATCGGGGTTTACGTTGACCAGATCATACGCGCCGCGTTCGATCCAGCGGGTGTCGCCCTCGGCCATGAGCTCGGAGACTGCATCGGCGGGCAGCGGCAGCGCCCCGACCAGATCCCAGCCGGATAGCGCGAAGACGCCGGGCTGAAAGGCGTTGTACATCACGAGCAGCAAATGGACGCGCTGGATCTGGCGCTTTTGTTCTTCCGTCAGCGTAGCGAGGTTGCGGATTTTCAGCGCGGCCGCGATGACGCTGGTGGTGGTGCAAGCGACGCCGTTCGTGACGAAGCGCAGATTGTAGGGCGCATTGTCTCCGGCCAGTCGCTCGTACATCGTCGCGCGCAGATGCTCACGCAGAGTCTCACCCGTCCAGGTGTGACCGCCGAAGGTATAGGTGTCCTTGGCGTGGAGCGTCCAGAAGTGAACCAGTTCGAGCGTGAGCTCGTCGTGATTTTGAAGGGCGTGAATGAGCGATGCGGGATCGATGTGATAGTCGCGCATCGTTTTGAACATCAAGCGCAGAAACTCGGTATTCCCGGTGACGAGCGCGTGATGGTAGGCGGGCCGGGTGATGAAGTCATACGAGAGATCCGCGCCGCCATGGGACATCGCCGCAATGTCGTCGACGGTCAGGTTGAGTTCCTGGAAGCTAAAGCCCCCTGCCTTGCGGACCATTCCCGCGATCAACTGGTTGCCCACGACCGAAAGCGGATGGCCCTCGGACCACGCCGGACCCTCGGACCGCCGCTCGACGCCGAGAAAGCCGTTCGCGTCGAGTCGCAGCATTCGCGCCCCCAGCACATCGAGTGAGTGGAGCGCATCGCCGATGATCATCTGGGGAGCGGCGAACGACGGGTCGAGCCAGTTGAGCGAAGGTTGGCCTTCCTTGAAGTAATGGAGATAGACCCAGCGGCGAGCCACGCCGTCGACGCCGACGATAACCCCGGTGGCGCTCCAATCGGTCTCCTTTACGCCCGGCTCGAAAAAAATCACGCGCCGCAGCTGTCCGACGATGTAGCCTTTGCCCTTGAGCTGATCCACAGTGGCCGGAGAAAGATTCACCGCCTCGCGTCCCGGGGGGACGGGCGGGAGCAAATCCCAATCGGCCTTTGGGATCGCCACCATATGGTAGAGGCCTGGGTATTCGCCGTAAGCAAGCTCGGCGAGCCGATAGTCGGCACCCTTGCCCGTATGCGCCGGCACGATGTCGTCGACCACCACCGCGTTGTGCGCGGCAGCGGTGCGGCTCATCGCGACGAAATCATCCTCCGTCCCGAAAGCAGGATCAATCTCGAAACTCATGCGGTCGAAGTTGCCGTCGATCGTGGGCGTGTAGTCGCGGCCGCGAATGCCACCTGAGCGTTTCATTGGCCCGGTATGGACGCCCAGGACTCCGATCGCAGACAAGGCCGTCCACAAATGCGGGTCGCCTAATGTCTGCAAGACCGACTCGCCCGGCCGCGTGACAATCGCGGCGGGGTAGGCCGTGAACCACACCGAGGCCAGCGCGGACGCCGCGCGGGGCCGCGCCTCGGCATACGGCTGCTGCCACATGCGCCCTTGACCACCGTAGCGCACCGCGAGCTTCTTGGCGTTGTGAAGCATGGAATGCTCGACAAGCCAGCCTACATAGTCGTCATCGGACTCTGCCATTTTTGCAAGTGTTGATAGTTGGTAGTAGATCGTTGATGTCGAGAGAGCGGAGTTCCCTCTTGGGGGCTATCAACAATCCAACAATCAACTATGAACAATCAACCATCAACTGTCTATCCCGTGGTCAATGCTTCTCGATGCCCGACATTTTCGCCGCTTCCGGAAAACTCGATTCGGTCGTGAGCAGGCTGGCAAGATATTTGTCAGTTGGCGGGAGCGTGGGCCAGCCGGAAATCTTCTCCGGATGCTCCAATCTTGAAAAGATCGCCCGGGCGATCTTTTCGCGGGGCACCGAACTCTCGCCGAAGCCTCCGGGCCGGTTACTCGACCAGAAGCGGACGGTCTCCATACCGTCCACCGATTCGACTCCCAGAAAGATCACCGAATGTCCGCGCTCATTCTTTCCAACCGCATTCGTCCAAAAGATCTTCAAAAAGTCGCCGGGTCGCGCGGAAGAGAAGCTCGTGAAATTGGGTCCGAGCCCGAGCTCGTAGAACAGCCGCGCCGTTCCCGGACCGTTCGCGTTCCAGCGTCCCCACACGTTCTCACCGTCGGGGAGAGTGTCCTGGCCGTCCGGGCGCAGGCGAGGCATGAGCGCTTCCCAAGTTTTCCGGGAGAGCGAGATGCGGCCGCTCTTGTGCAAAGCTTCGAGGGTCCTCAGAAAAACGAGGTAAGTTGCTCCCGAGCAGTATCCAGGCCTCGCATCTTCCGGCCGGATCCGCACGGGGTCGGCGACGTTAACCGCGGATGCGAGCGCTGCGTGCGCATCGAGGTTGGTCGCGTAGCCGCCTCCCGTGGGCATCGCGCGAACCTCCTCGAGGACAACGTGGTTAAAATCAGCGAGAACGGTGGAAACCGTCAGAACAGCCAAAATGAGCGCTCGCGAAATCATCGGTTGTAAACAAGATTCGCCTTGTTATGAGCGCAAGGAGGATTTTTTTGGCCGTTCTGGCCTTCCTTTGCCTGATTGCTTGGGGCCTTTGGTGGACGGCTGACTGGATCAAGGCGAGGCCGGTCGCCGCCTCCGGCGGTCTCTACTTTCCCGGACGTCTCGAGCTTTATGTGCCCCAGTTCTTTCAATCCGATCCGCGGTGGGGAGAGGACACCCTTGGAGCGACGCCCGGCCGGCTTGCGGCCGAGGGATGTGCAGTCGCTTCGGCGGCGATGGCCCTGTCAAGCTACGGGGTGGATGTCGATCCCGGCCGCCTGAACAAGTTTCTGACGACGTTGCCGGGAGGCTATACGCCGCAGGGATGGATTTATTGGGAGAAGGCGGCGGAATTCGACTCCGGCTTCACGTCGCGCCTCTTGCCCCACTACGAGGATCTGCCCTCTCATTTCCTGATCGACCGGAATCTGCTGGACAAGAACCCGGTCATTGCGCGGCTGCGGTATCCGAATGGAACGACACATTTTGTGGTCGTTTGCGGAAAGGAGGGTTTCGACTATCTGATCCGCGATCCCGGCAGCGGCGGAGCGAAGGGAGTTTATCCGCTGAAGCAGTTTGGGAGCGGAATCGAGGCGATTCGGTTTTACCGAAAACCGTAGGCGATCGAAACTGACGGCGGTCTTCTTTGGCCATCGATGGACACGGATGAAACACGGAATAGCGGACCATTGGCCAGAAGCACGCTGGGTCATGGTTGCTTTTGAAAAAAGGCCGTCCCATCCGTGTTTCCCGTGAAATCTGTCGCTCGGAACTTAGGGTCAAGTATGCCACTCCTGATCCCGGGCTTCCTGAAACGCACCGAGGAACGCCCTGAGACGGCGCGGATCGAGACGGCCAAGGAACCTTCCCTCTTCGCGAAGGATTGAACCAACGATGAAGCCATCCGCCCAGGGCATGTATCTTGAAATATTTTGAGACGTCATGCCGGACCCGATGACGACGGGAACGTTTGCCAGTTCTTTGACGCGCCTCAATTCTTTCAGTTCGGGAGATTCGCCGGTTCGCGGTCCCGTGACGATGACGCCGTCGACGAGAAAGAACTCTGCCTGCCTGACGACATCGGTAATGTCGAGATCACTCGTCAGCGCGTGCGAGCAATGCTTTTTGTTCACGTCGCCGAAGATCTTGATGTGTCCGCAGCCGAGTTGCGCACGTTTTCGAAGCAGCGCGCCCGCACAGCCTTCGATGAGGCCGGCGCCACCAATATGCGCGAAAACGTAACCTTCCACTCGAAGAAAATCGAGATCGGCCTCGGAGGCGATCTCCAGGGCGGACTCATTGGCGGCTTCGAGCATTTGGATTCCGATCGGACCATCGAAGCGTTTTCGCGCCTCTTTCGCGATGCGCTTCATCAAATCGATGCCGAGGGGATCGAGCGGCGGCCGGATGTAAGGAATATCGTGGCTGTTCTCCAGCACGATCACGTCCACGCCTGCCTTCAAATACTGTTCAAGATCGGCAAGAGCGGCGCTGATTACGGTCCTGCTGCTTCCTGCGTATCGCGGGGCGCCAGGCAACGGCAAGACGCCAATCATGGCGGCAAGAAACTTGTCGGGCATCATTCGCATGATGCGCGAGTCTTATTCAATACGCGCAGATATTGCCACGCCGGATTGCCGGATCTGAGGATTGGCCACCTGCCGGCGCGGACGCGCAATTTGCAGGGTGCGAGATTACGATGAGGAACCTGCCCTCTTGCCGATAGCCCGAAGCGGACTATTCGCTTTCCGGTCACCCGCGTTTCCACCGTCGCCGGACATGCAAGCCGGCTCACGAGGACGTTCGCCCTCCGCGGAGATCGAAGAGCCCGAAAGAATCGCCAACCTTGCCTAAGCGACCTTAATTTGCCTTCGATTTCGAGAAAGCCGCTTTAAGAAATGTCTGCAGTTCTTTCCAGGATTCGGTGTCGGCCTCCGAATTATACGCGATATCGATACCAAACTTCTTTCCGGCCTCGTCTGCCGCGGGATTACTGAAGCCGTGTTTGGCGCCAGGGTAGGAGACAAACTTTAGGTCGGCGCCGGCCTCCTTCATCTCTTCCTTGAAAGAGGCGACTTTCTCGGGCGGAATAAACGAATCAGCCTCACCATGGCAGACGAGAACCTTTGCCTCGATGGGCTTTTTGACCGGCAAAAGAGCGCCCAGCGAGCCATGAAAACTCGCGACTCCATCAAGATCGAAGCCCTGCCGCGCGGCGTTCAGAACAATTGCCCCTCCCATGCAATATCCGATGGCGGCGATCTTCTCGGGATCGACCGTGGACTGCGACTTGAGCACGTCAATCGCCGCCTGCAGGCGAGCGAGAGCGACTTGAGGATCCTTCATGACGGAAGCGGCGAAAGCGCCCGCGTCTTTCGGGTGATCCGCTGCTTTGCCGTCGCCATACATGTCCACCGCCAGCGCCGTGTAGCCGAGTTCCGCCAATTGTTTTGCCCGGCTGCGCGCGTAGTCATTGAGGCCCCACCATTCATGGACCACGAGGACCCCCGGGCGCTTGCCCGAGATTGCATCATCCCAGGCCAGGAAGCCTTTCATTTTGGTATCACCTGCAGAGTAGGTGACCTCCTGAGTCTTGATCGAAGCTTTCAGGGGAAAAGCAAAGAAAAGAACGGCCAAGGCGCCAGCAAGGAGGGTTTTCATACTGCCAAGTTACTCGTCATTTCGGTTCCTCAAATTAGTTTCGTGCGATATTCATTGGTCGTTTTCTATGTCCGATGCAGCTTCCTTCCAGCCGCCTGAAGATCGTGGCGCAGGTCTGATCGAACGCGTCGATCCCGCACTGGACACGCTCATCGCTTTCTCCTCGGGAGTCGAAACGATTTGCGAAGGGTTCACTTGGAGTGAAGGCCCCGTTTGGAAGGATAGCGCGCTCTTTTTTTCTGACGTCCCTGCGAATATTCTCTACCGTTGGACTCCAGCGTCAGGGCGCGCGGAGGTGTTTCTTGAGCCGAGCGGAGGAATTCCCTCGAATTCGGATTTTGTGGAACCGGGGTCAAATGGGCTTGCGCTCGATTCCGAAGGTCGATTGCTCTTGTGCCAACATGGGGCCCGGAGGGTGGTGCGACTCGAAGACGACGGCCGCACCCAGACCGTACTTGCCGACCGCTTTGAAGGACGCCGGCTGAACAATCCAAACGACCTTGTTGTTCACAGTTCCGGCGCCGTCTATTTTACCGACCCTTCATACGGCTTTAAGGGACGCGATGCTTCCCCATTGAAAGAGATTCCATGGAACGGCGTTTATCGGATTGCTCCGGATCGGACGGTCGACCTTCTCACCAAGGACCTTCCCTTCCCCAACGGCCTCGCATTCAGTCCGGACGAAAAGACCCTTTATGTTGCGGTAAGCGACGCTTCGTTTCCGCACATCGTGGCATTTGACGTGCTCGGTGACGGTTTGCTCGGCGCGAGCCGTCTGTTTTTCGACGCTGTCCCCTTGCTGAGGCGAAGCCAGTCGGGAACATGCGACGGACTCAAGGTGGATGTTCGCGGAAACATTTTCACCTCGGCGCCGGGTGGTGTCGCCGTGCTTTCACCGGAAGGCCGGCATCTCGGAACGATCCGCGTTGGCCTCGCGTCAAATTGTTGCTGGGGCGACGACGGCACGGTTCTCTACATCACCGCCGACGATCACGTTTGCCGAATCCGGACCACGACGCAAGGGACGCCGTTTCGTCGGTGAAAGAGAGAGGCAGATCACGGTTTCGCGGATCTTTGTTTCGTGGGAATAAACTCGCGGCCGGAAATATCCGAGCCTCTTCTCATTTCGGCATTTCCTCGAGCAGGCGTCCTCCGCCGGCGGCGAGCACTGCAAAGAGGACGCACCACGGAATCACGCCGGCGGCGATCCATAGCAGGAGGCGCGCAGGCTTTTCTCCAAGCGCAAGGGCGATGAGCGCAGCGAAGTAGGGACCGCAGGTGACCGGCGCAAGCAAGGCGAGACCTGGCAGTCCCCAACGGGCCCAGACGCGCCAGAAGAGCTTCTCGGGATTCGGACGAGCGGAAATCTTGAATTTGCTCTCCAGCCATTTGCGCGCGGGCGTGCCGATCACCAGCATTGCCGCGGCGATGGTGGTGTAACCCGCCCAGGCGGAGAGTGCGGCGATGACCGGATTGAGGTGCAGTGCGACCCCGGTGGGGATCGCAGCCAGGAAGTACACGATTCCCAAACCGAAGACCGTCAGCATGGCCCAAAGTTCTTCGCTCATGAGCTCGGATTCATCGCGGAAGAATGTGGCCGCGTGATCCCTGACGCTCAAGACGGTTGTGCTTTGCCGAGTTCGAGGCGTAAGTTCTGCTCCTGCGTGCCATGCGAGAGGGTGCCGCCAAACCACGGATTAGAGAAGACAAGATTCTCCGGTTTCTTGTCGAGGGCACGGTCTCGGAAACCGGCCCGGAGTTTTTCCGGGCATTGGCCCGAAATCTCAGCGAAGCGCTCCAAACCTGTGGCGCCTGGATAACGGAATACATCCCCGAAACAAGACGCCTGCGTGCTTTGGCATTCTGGCTCAACGGCAGCTTTGTCGAGCATTACGAGTATTCGATCGAGGGAACGCCATGCCAGCCGGTGATTGAAACAAAGTCGCGCGCACATTTTTCCGAGCGCCTGCTGGAGTTGTTTCCGGACGACGCGGACCTGGCGGCTCTCGGGGCGGTCAGCTACATGGGCAGCCCGCTGCTGGACGCGGATGGGACTTTGCTCGGAGATCTGGCGGTGCTGGACAATCGTCCCATGCCTGCCGAGCCGCAGCTTTATGAGTTATTCGATCTCTTCGCCGTTCGGGCCGTGGCCGAGCTGCGGCGGCTGCGAGCCGAAACCGCGATGCGTGAGCGGGAAGCCCAGCTCTCGTTGCTGCTGGATACGGCGATGGACGCCATTCTGGTGCTGGACGGCGAGTTGAGGATCACGCGGTTGAATCCGCGCGCCACGGAACTTTTCGCCTGCACGGAGGAGGATCTGGCGGGGGAAAGCTTTCTTGATTTTCTCGGTCCGGCCGCGGCTGCGAAGTTCTCGAGGCTGGTCAAGGAACTTCAAGCCCGCCCAGGTGAGCGACCCCTTTGGTTGCCGGAGGGCTTGGAGGCAATCCGTTGGGACAAGACATCTGTTCCCGCCGAAGCGGCGATTTCGCGCTACCTCTACCATGGGGAGCCGTATTACACGGTGTTTCTTCGCAGCATGAGCGAGCGGTTGGAAGCCGAGCGGCGCATCCGGGTGCTCATGGAGGAGGCGGAATCGTTGCGCGCGGTCGTCGGGGAGGCTCCCGGGGAAATGGGTATCATTGGGCGCAGCGCGGCGATCCGAGGGGTTTGCAATTCGATCCGGCAGGTCGCTGCGACCGACGCGACCGTGCTCATTCTGGGCGAGACCGGCACCGGCAAGGAGTTGGTGGCCCGGGCCATCCACGATGCGGGGGCGCGCCGCGGGGAAGCATTAGTGCGGGTAAACTGCGCGGCGATACCGGAGTCCTTGATCGAGAGCGAATTCTTCGGGCACGAGAAGGGAGCCTTCACCGGGGCCACGGCGCGGCGGGAGGGGCGCTTCGCGCAGGCGGATGGGGGCACGTTGTTCCTGGACGAGATCGGAGAACTCCCGCTCGATTTGCAGGCCAAGCTGCTTCGCGTGCTGCAGGAAGGCGAGTTCGAGCCATTGGGAGGAACGAGAACCCGGAAGGTGGACGTGCGAGTGATCGCCGCGACCAACCGCGATCTGGAGGAGGAAATTTGCGACGGACGCTTTCGTGAGGACTTATACTATCGCTTGAATGTCTTCCCGATAAGGGTTCCCTCCCTGCAGGAGCGCGGGGAGGATATTCTTCTCCTTGCGGAAGCCTTCGGACAACGCTTCGCCGAGCGCATGGGGCGCCGTTTTGAAGAGCTCACCGAGGAGGACAAAAGGCTGCTGGAGGCCTACGCCTGGCCGGGGAACGTTCGCGAGTTGCAAAACGTCATTGAGCGCGCGCTCATCCTGTCCTCCGGCCACAAGCTCGAACTTTCTCGCGCGATGCCCCAGGCCGATGGCGGTGAACAGGCCGGAGATGTGCCAGCCGCTTCGACCGCAATTCAACCGGCGAAGGTTCTTTCGGCCGCCGAAGTCGAGCAATTTGAAAAGGGCAACCTGCTTCGCGCGCTGGAAACGTGCAGGTGGAAGATTTCGGGCGCCAAGGGCGTTTCTGCCCTCCTGGGTCTGCCTGCCTCCACTGTTTCCTCTCGCATTAAGGCCCTCGGCATTCGGCGCCTGTAGCTGGGATCGGCGGTTAGCCCGAATAACAGCGAGTTTTCGCGAGAGGCTTCGCGAGATTTGGTGAGGTCGCGAAAACTCGTGCCTAGCCTTCCTGCGACCGTATGGCGTAATACACTCAACATCAATTTGTTGTTAATAAGGAATCTCTTGGCACGCCTTCTGATACTAACGAAAATGCCATGAAAAAAATCCCTGCGACGCGAAGAATATTCCTCCACTGAGGATTCTTTCCGCCTGAATAAGGGCTGAAAAACTCAACCAAAACCAAGACCACCAAACTATTGAGAAGAACAATACCATGAACGCAATACTAACTCGATCAATCGTGCAGCAAACCATGTCCGAGTTCACCAGCGCGGCGCCAAACCATTTGGCAAAAGCATCCTCTGGCCGGTGTTCGGTCGATGCGCCTGCGCCCAGCCGATCCGGACTTTCCTATACTGCGGTATTGATCGCGAGTGCGGCGCTGGAAACGCATCAGGAGCCTTATCAGCACGTTACCCACTTCCCGGGACTCGTCATCGCATTCGGTGAGCAGGCATTTGCCGACTATTGGAACTAAAGGCACACGGGAAAGCGATGACTGAGGCCACCACGGTCCGACCGTCTCCCAAGCACTTCCGAGGGAACTGCTTGGGAGAGGGCTGGAGCCCCGGAGGCATCGTCCCTAGGTCGTTCGACACCTTCCCACACTATTGGGTTAAGATGGGCGTCCAAGGACGGAGATCGTCCTGGATGGCTTGCCTCGACAACCGCCCTATAATCGGGTTCAGTTTCGGTTACCTCTATGAGCTTACGTCTAAAGATCCCAAGCTTGGAACATGCCGCTGCCGCGCTGACCCTCGCATTCAGCGCGGATCCGCCATCGCGTTGGGTTTTCGCAGATCCGCACGACTATTTGACTCTCTTCCCGGAATTTGTCAGGGCTTTCGGCGGGAGGGCGTTCGAACACAACACGGCCGATTCTCTGGAGGGTTGTGCAGCCGTAGCGCTCTGGCTTCCTCCCGGCGTTGAGCCGGACGAAGAAGCGATGATTGGATTGATGAAGCGAGCTGTGCCTGAGAGCTTCCTTGCCGACGCATTCGCCGTCTTCGAGCAGATGAGTAATTTTCATCCTCAGGAGCCTCATTGGTATTTGCCTCTGATTGGCGTCGATCCGGCCTGCCAAGGCGCGGGCCACGGCACGGAATTGATGAGGCATGCGCTTCGGAGATGTGACGCCGATCACAAACTCGCTTATCTGGAGTCCAGCAACCCGAGAAACATCCCGTTTTATGAGCGCCTCGGTTTCGAACGGCTTGGCGTGATCCAGGCGGGAACGTCTCCCCAGATCGTTCCGATGTTAAGAAAGCCGCGGTGACGGCCCGGACTTAGGCGTCTTGCAATCCTTGGGGAGATCGATAGAGTGGTCGATCCAACCCATAGCGGTTTTTGAGATATGAGTAAAAGCATCCTGGATCCGGCTCGGCTCGAAGACATCGAGTTCAGTAATGATGAGATCGCCCGTTATTCGAGGCACCTCATCATGCCGGAAGTGACGCTCGAAGGGCAGAAGAAAATCAAGGCGGCCAGAGTTCTCTGCATCGGGACGGGTGGGCTCGGCTCACCGATCGCTCTCTATCTTGCCGCGGCCGGGGTCGGCACGCTTGGGCTCATCGATTTTGATATCGTCGATTACTCGAATCTCCAGCGCCAAGTGCTTCACGGCACAAAGGATGTGGGTCGCAAGAAACTCAACAGCGCGCGCGACCGGATCAAAGACGTGAATCCGAACGTTCATGTCGTCCTTCACGATGCCATGTTCCGCAGCGAGAATGCCGCTGAGATCGTCGAGGAGTATGACTTGGTCATTGACGGGACGGATAATTTTCCGACGCGGTATTTGTCGAATGACGTGTGTGTCTTTTTGAAAAAACCGAATATCTATGGCTCGATCTTCCGGTTCGAGGGCCAGTGCACCGTCTTTGCGCCAAGCCTTGACGGTCCCTGTTATCGTTGCCTTTATCCCGAGCCGCCGCCTCCCGGGATGGTGCCGAGTTGTGCGGAGGGTGGCGTGCTGGGCGTGTTGCCGGGGGTGATCGGGGTGATGCAGGCTATCGAGGCCGTGAAGCTGATCGTGGGGATCGGCGAGCCGCTGGTCGGCCGGCTCGTGCACTTCGATGCGCTCAAGATGAAGTTCCGCGAGTTCAGGGTTCGCAGGGATCCCGCCTGTCCGGTGTGCGGGGAGAATCCGACCATCACCGAATTGATAGATTACGATCAATTCTGTGGCATTCCGCAAGCGCAGGCGGCCGAAGACGCGGAACCTCCCGTTCCTGAAATCTCGGTCGAGGAACTGAAAGCGAAAAAGGATCGCGGCGAGAAGTTCGTGCTGCTCGACGTGCGTGAACCGTACGAGTATGACATCGCTAACATTCCCGGCGCTCAGCTAATCCCGCTGGGCGAGTTGCCCTCGCGCATGAGCGAACTCGATAGCGCGGATGAAATCGTCATTCATTGCAAGAGCGGAATGCGAAGCGCCAAGGCCCTGCGTCAGCTCCAGAAGGCCGGGTTTGCCAAGTTATTGAATGTCGGAGGCGGAATCAGCGCTTGGGCGGATCGCGTCGATTCCAGCGTGCCCAAGTATTAGATTGTCGCTGAGCGAACAGGGTGTGGATAAAGAATTGCTCGAAATTCTTTGCTGTCCTCTGACTCACCAGGCATTGCGAATCGCGGATGAGGCGGCGCTCGCGAAGGCAACCGCGAGGGCCTTCAGGCCGATTCCCGAAGGCTTGATTCGCGAAGACGGAATGATGCTCTATCCGATCAGTGATGGGATTCCGTTGCTTGTTCCGGAAGAGGGCATTGCTCTCTGATTGAGCTCCCTGTCTCCGCCCTCTTTGGTTAATTCTTCATTCGTATGACTGAAATTGAAACCCTTCGTCATTCCTGTGCGCACGTGCTCGCGACGGCAATTCTGCGCATCTGGCCGGAGGCGCAGTTTGCCGCCGGCCCGCCGGTGGAGAATGGCTTTTACTACGATCTCGACTTGCCGCACCGGATCACGCCGGAGGACTTTGCGCGCATCGAGGCGGAGATGAAGAGGGAGGTCAAGGCGAACCACCGTTTTGAGCGCGTCGAAGTCTCCCGGGAGCAGGCGTTGGAGCTGGCCCGAAAAGGCCAGCTCGCCGCGCTATCGGAAAGGACGGAACCTTCGATGTTCAAGCTCGATATCGTGCAGAACATTCCGGACGGCGAAACGATTACGCTGTATCGCAACGGCGACTTTACCGATCTGTGCGCGGGCCCGCATGTTTCTCACACCGGCCGGATCGGCGCTTTCAAGCTCACGCACGTCGCCAGCGCGTACTACAAGGGCGACGAACGGAACCCTCAGCTCCAGCGCATTTATGGCACCGCCTTCAAGAACAAGACCGAGATGGAGGCTCACTTCAAAATGCTGGAGGAGGCCAGGAAGCGGGACCACCGCAAGCTCGGGCGCGAGATGGAGCTGTTTTGTTTCGATGAAGATGTCGGTCCCGGCCTGCCGCTCTGGCTGCCCAAGGGAGCGGTCTTGATCGAGGAGCTGGAAAAACTCGCGAAGGAAACCGAGTTCGCCTCCGGCTATCAACGTGTCCGCACGCCCCACATCGCGCGCCAAAGCTTGTATGTGTCCAGCGGACATCTCCCTTACTATGCCGACTCCATGTTCCCTCCCATGGAGCTAATGGAAGCAGAAGAAAGGCAGCGAAAGAATGAGCTTGGTTTAGAGTTGGAGCAAGCGAAGGAAGAGAAGCGTAAGTTCGAACAGACCGGACAACCTGCTGATAGGTTATCGGGTCTGAAAGACCTTAGTGATCGTATTGAAACCATCGAGCATGCGATGGAAAACCTGGGCTCCCGCTATTACCTCAAGGCGATGAACTGCCCGCATCATCACAAGATCTTCGGCGCGGTTCCACGCAGCTACCGGGAGCTGCCGCTGCGCCTCGCCGAATACGGGAATTGCTACCGCTACGAACAGAGCGGCGAGCTTTTCGGCCTGATGCGCGTGCGCTCGATGCAGATGAACGACGCGCATATTTATTGCACGGAGGATCAATTCGAGGCCGAGTTCAACGCGGTCAACCAGATGTATCTCAAGTATTTCAAGATCTTCGGAATCGAGAAATACCTCATGCGTTTCTCGACTCACGACCCTGAGAAGCTCGGCCAGAAATTCGTTGGCGAGCCCGATCTCTGGATGAAGACGGAGGAGATGGTGCGTAACGTCCTTAACCGATCGGGCATTAACTACGTCGAAGTGCCAAACGAAGCCGCGTTTTATGGACCTAAGATCGACGTGCAGGTCTGGAGCGCGATCGGCCGGGAGTTCAGTATCGCAACCAATCAGGTGGATTTCGCCGTGCCGAAGCGCTTCGGACTCGTCTACAAGGACCGCGACAATACGGAAAAGACTCCGCTCTGCATCCATCGCGCTCCGCTTGGCACGCATGAACGTTTCATCGGCTTCCTCATCGAGCACTACGCCGGCAACTTTCCCCTCTGGCTGGCGCCCGAGCAGGTGCGCATCATGACCATCGGCGACGAGGAACCTCTTGTGGAATATGCGAAGGCGATCCATGCCGAATTGCGCAGTCGCGAGGTGCGCGCTGAACTGGATCTTTCGACGGACAAGATCAACGGCAAGATCCAGCATGCCGAACAGCAAAAGGTTCACACCATGCTCGTGATCGGCAAACGCGACTTGGAAAGCGGCTCAGTAAGCGTGCGTGTGCATGGCAAAGGAAATCTTGGCGCCAGGCCACGGGCCGCGGCCGTCACCGATATTCTTGCGGCAATCCAGGAGCGGAGCGGGTAGGAAAGGACTGGAAGCAATTTAATGTTTCGAGGAAATGCGACAAGTCGACAACGTGTCGGCGGGAAGATCACCTGATCCAATTTTCCGCCTGGACGCCAAACATGCGTGCGAAGGGCCGCGTGTTCGCAGTTACGAAGGTTGCGCGAGAGGCACGGGCGAGGGCGCCGATCCAAAGGTCGGCATCCGCGACACGTTTTCCGGAGGATTCAAGATCTGCTTTGAGCAAGCCGAAGAACTGCGACGCAGGCAAGTCCGGTCCCAGGACAGGAAGGGTTTTGAGGAACCGCTCCACAAGGCTCTTATTTCCGAAAGCATCGCTGGACTTCGCCGCTCCATAGAATAACTCCCCGGCTGCCACCCATGTTGTGACGACCCGATCCGGAGCTTGGCGACGGCGCTCGATGACCGCAGAGTTGCCCCGCAGGATGGCAACGTGTCCGTGTCGAGGAGCTCCACAGATTTACTTTTCGTCCGCGGCTGCGCGCCTTGTAGAGGCGGTTGATCTCCTTTTGAAGTGTCAGATCGGATTTCCACTTCACCGCCAGTTCCGTCCAGGCTTCAGCCTGCCGGTCGGCTTCGTCCCGATTTCCGCTAAGATCAGTCAACTGGTCGGAAAGGAAGCTTCCAGGGTGGCGAGGATCTCCTGGGTTGCGCTTCGACGGGCCGATTTGGCCCTGGTTCGAAGCTGATCGAGAAGACGATCGGGAAGGTTCCTGATTGTGACGGTTGCCATACTTCTTGCATGCAAAATACCTGCAATGTGCAGTCATGGTGAGTTGAAAAGAATCCGAGGCAACGCCTCGCGGAGACGAGCAGCCAGGCATTTGAATTGGTGCAAACCTGTGTAATCTCGGGCCCATGGAACTTGATCTCGAAGGAAAGCATGCCTCGCGTTCGTATGCGCTGCTGGCTTCGCTGGTCACCCCGCGACCGATCGCCTGGGTGACGACCGCCAATCCCGAAGGCGTCATCAACGCGGCGCCTTTCAGCTTTTTTAACGTGCTTGGAGCCAGACCGCCCATTGTCGGCGTTTGCCCGGGGGATCGGAATGACGGCGTGCCGAAAGACACGGCGCGCAATATTCGGCTCACCCACGAGTTCGTGGTCAATCTCGTAGATGAGAACCTCGCCGGGCCGATGAACCGGACGGCTGCGTCGATTCCATACGGCACGAGCGAGCTGGAGGCGGCGGGATTAACCGCGCAAGCATCGTCCGCCATTCGACCGCCGCGCATCGCGGAATCGCCCGCCAGTTTCGAATGCAAGGAATGGGGGACGTTGCAGATTGGCGACAATCGGTTGATCATCGGATTGGTAAAGCGCCTCCATGTGCGCGACGAATTGATTGACCCCGAGACGTTGAGGATTCGAAGTGAGCTCTTTCACGTCATAGGCCGAATGGCCAGCCCGCATTGGTACTGCCGCACGCGCGACCGATTCGAGATGGTTCGGCCAGATTGAAACGGTTTGAGACTGCAAATGAAAACTGCATTGATCACTGGGGCGAATAGAGGAATCGGATACGAAGTCGCGCGGCAGCTCGGTGGAAAGGGATTTCACGTCTTTCTTGGAGCCCGAGACGCCCAGAACGGCCCCGCGGCGGCGGAGAGGCTGCAAGAGAATGGCGCAATCGCGACTTTCGTTTTTCTCGACGTGACCGATGCCCAAAGCATCACGGACGCCGTGCATACAGTCGCCGGAGTTGCGGACCATCTGGATGTGCTCGTCAACAACGCGGGCATCCTTCTCGATGAGGACGTCGCAATCGCGCGGCTGGGCGTCGACACGGTGAACAAAGTTCTTCGAACGAACACGCTCGGCCCGCTGCTGGTGACGCAGGCGTTTTTACCCTTGCTCTCGAGAAGCCGCGCGCCGCGCGTTGTCAACGTATCGAGCGGCGGCGGTCAACTCAGCGGCGGAATGGACACGTGGGCGCCGGCCTATTGCCTTTCCAAGACCGCGCTCAATGCGGTCACGAGCCTCTTCGCGGCGGCCCTCCCAAACATTTCCATCAACTGCGCCTGTCCCGGCTGGGTGCGGACGGATATGGGCGGCGCTGGCGCGACCCGTTCCGTCGAAGAGGGTGCGGATACCGTCGTGTGGCTTGCGACCGACGCCCCCGTGGAACTCACCGGGCAGTTCTTGAGAGACAGAAAGCCGATTCCATGGTGAGGAAAAGAGTCGCGGGAAGACCGCGCCTCCCGGTCGCTTCTCCCGGTTTGGGATGCCCGCTGACAAATTCGACGATTTCTGCCGCCGGTCGCGCGCCCAAGAGAACGCCTCGTGAGCGACGATCAACGTTCGATTTTATTGGAGAGCCGCTCGCGCCCGTGCGGCCGCGTGAAGTCCAGCGCCGGACCGATGGGAACAATGCGGGTCGGGTTGATATCGTCGTGCGTGACGTAGTAGTGCCGCTTGATGTGATCGAGGTTTACGGTCTCGGCGATCCCGGGTTGCTGGTAAAGGTCGCGCAGATAGGCGTCAAGATTTGGATAGTCAACGATGCGGCGGACGTTGCATTTGAAATGGCCGTGATAGACGGCATCGAAGCGCACCAGCGTGCAGAAGAGCCGCCAGTCGGCCTCGACGATTCGATTGCCGAGGAGGTAACGGCGCGCCGACAGGCGCGTTTCCAGTTCATCGAGTGCGGCGAAGAGTGAGCGACAGGCTTTTTCGTAAGCTCGCTGTTTGGTCGCGAAGCCCGCCTTGTAGACTCCGTTGTTCACCTGATCATACAAAAGGGCGGAGATATTGGTCTGCTCGGCTTCAGTGTCTTTCGGGAACAGATCGACCGAGGGATTGCCAAATTCATTGAAGACGTCATTGAACATCCGGCAGATGTCATCTTCGGAGTTATTGACGATTCGTCGCGTTTCCTTGTCCCAGAGCACGGGCACGGTGACGCGCCCGTCAAAGCCTGGGTCCGTCGCGGCGTAGGCTTCGCTGAGGAACGCGAACCCGTTTACGGAATCGTGGCTGTGGCCCGGACCATCGCGAAACGCCCACCCGCGCTCATCACGCACCGGGTCGACGACCGTTACGCCGATTGCGCCTTGCAGACCTTTCAATTCCCGGACGATCAGGGTGCGGCTTGCCCATGGGCAAGCGAGCGAGATATACAGATGGTAGCGGCCCGCGGCGGCCGCGTAAGGCGTCGAGCCGTCCACGGAAACAAAGTCGCGGAAGGCATCCTCCTGCCGGTCAAACTCGCCCTCTTCGGAATGCTCATTCGGAAATTGTGCTCTCATGGCATGTCAAAATATTGCTTAACCTGGGAGCAAACGAGGAGCCTTCATTCTCGCCGCGAAGGGGACCTGCCCGCCGCTCCGCGGCTTGGTTCGCGCTTCCAAGTGACTCGGGCGAAGGCGTCGTGGGCGTGAATGCTTTCCTGGTTGATGGCCTGCACCTCGAACGAGGATATGCGAGGATCGTCTTTGAGACGAAGCGCGACGTTGCGCACGAGATCTTCGACAAAGACGGGGTTGTCGTGGGCCTGCATGGTGACATGGCGTTCGTCGGCCCGCTTGAGCAGGGCGTAGACGGGAGCCGAGGCGGATCTCTCGGCAACCTCGACGAGTTCTTCAATCCAGATCCACGCCCAGCCTTCTTTCGTCATGGCCGGGCGGACTTCGATTGTGACATGTCCCCGTTGATTGTGCGCCCCGTAGTCGCTGATCTCTTTGCTGCAGGGGCAAAGGGTCGTGACAGGCACGACCACGCGCAGGGAGACGTCATCGTTCCTCCCGTTGCAGCTCACTGAAAAGGTGCATTGAGAGCAGACTTTCGCCCGGGCCCCGCTCACCGGCGCTGCCTTGTCGATAAAATGCGGGAAAGACAACTCCATGTGGGCACTCTCCGCATCCAGTCGTTTCTTGAGCTCATGGAGAATCGCCGGCAAACTACGGAGAGTGATTTCCCCTTCGTGGCTGGCCAGGACTTCAAGGAACCGGCTCATGTGGGTGCCCTTGAAATGATGCGGAAGGTGCACCGACATGGAAATGTCGGCCACCGTGGCCATTGGTTTCCCACCTCGGCTTTTCACACTGATCGGGTAGCGAAGGTTGGTAATACCGACCTGATCGATGGCGATGCCACGAGTGTCCGCGGTGCTTTGGACGTCTTTCATGCTTGGCTGCGGTAATGACCGGTCCAGGGAGACTGATGAAGATTGGCGGAAACGTGACATGCGTGGGTTTCTCAAACCCCTAAGGTAAATAATATTCTGCCCATGAAGAGGCAGTTTCCCAAACTTTGACCGACACCAGCCGGACTTCACTGCCGACGGGGTAGCCCTTATCCATTCGCGCGGAGTCTCCGGCAAGCTTGGTGGCGAACGTTTGAAAGATTACCCGCGCCATGACTTCTGTGGTTGGATCCTCATTCTCGAATGCGACAATTCTTTCTCCGTAACGCGCGCGCAATTCCGGATAGGCCGGGTCTGCGGTGTTGACGCATATCGAGTGATCCAAGGTTTCAAGGTAATCGCCAATGAGTTCCTTCACGACCAAAAAGTCGCACACCATTTCGTTCCGGTTGAGATTCTCGGCCTCCAGGACAAACTCCACCTTGCGCGTGTGACCGTGCGGAAATTTGCACTTGCCGGGATGCTTCGACAGCATGTGGCCGCTCTCGATATCGATTGTCTTGCAAACGCGATATGGCATTTTGGTCAACAAATCGACCTTCCGCGTCGAGGCAAGCGCAATCTTGCGGCACCGAAGCTTCCCGTTTCCCCGCGAGGCCCATTGTCGCTTCTATATTTTTGCTGACAGCGCGGCAAGTTTTGTGTGTGCTGAAGGGTTCGCTGTCCACATCATGATTTCATTGTCCGTTCCGATATACAACGAAGAGGGCTCCATTGAGGAACTTTTCGAGAAAGTGCGCGTCGTCATGAATCGGCACGGGGAACCGTGGGAGATCATTTTCGTCAATGATGGAAGTCTGGACCGAAGCGAGGAGATCCTCAACGCACTGGCCACGGCGCATCGGGAGGTGAAGGTGATCCATTTCCGTCGAAATTTTGGCCAGACGGCAGCGATGATGGCGGGCTTTGATTTCGCATCGGGTGACGTGATCGTTCCGATGGATGGGGATGGGCAGAATGATCCGGAAGATATTCCGCGCATGCTCGCCAAACTCAAGGAGGGCTACGACGTCTGTTCCGGCTGGCGGAAGGACCGCCGGGACAACGCCATCCAGCGCAATATCCCAAGCATCATGGCGAACCAACTGATCTCCGCGGTTTCCGGCGTTCGTTTGCACGACTTTGGTTGTTCGCTCAAGGCTTACCGGGCAGAGGTGCTCGAGGGAATCCGTCTCTATGGCGAGATGCATCGCTTTCTCCCGATTTACGCCAAGTGGCATGGAGCGCGCATTACCGAGATTCCGGTCAATCATTTCGCGAGAACGTGCGGATCCTCAAAGTATGGCCTGGAGCGCGTCCTGAAGGTGTTGATGGATCTGGTCACCGTCAAGTTCATGGACAGGTTCATGCTCAAGCCGATGTATCTTTTCGGCCTCTGGGGCGTTGCGTTTTTCGCCGCGGCCTTCGGGTTCAGCGTTTTGACGCTTTACATGCGCACAAAGGGATATTTTTTCACGAACACCCCGCTCCCGATGATGGCGGTTTTCTCATTCATGACCGGCGTGATTTGCATCCTCATGGGCTTGCTGGCGGAGATGATCACGCGCACCTTTCACGAGTCCCAGAACAAATCGATCTATCTCGTGCGGGAAACGCGCAATCTAAAATCGTTTCCGAAGGCGGCTTGAAATGTGCGGAATCGCCGGATTCGTCGGCGAGGGGGATCGGTCGGATCTCGAACGCATGACCCGCCGGCTGGCGCACCGCGGTCCGGACGCAGAGGGGTTTTATTGCGAGAAGTCTGATGGGGTGCATCTTGGGCATCGGCGACTTTCGATCATCGACCATGCCGGCGGGGCGCAGCCGATGGTTGAAGCCGATGGGCGTTGTGTGATCGTTTTCAACGGCGAGATCTACAATCATTTGGAGTTGCGCGCTGAATTGGAGGCCCAGGGCCGTGTGTTTCAGAGCGACCATTCGGATACCGAGGTGCTGTTGCATGGTTACTGTGTTTGGGGGGAGGAGTTCGTTCGCAGGCTGAACGGCATGTGGGCCTTTGCGCTTTGGGATGCCCGGAAAAAGCGCCTCTTGCTCAGTCGCGATCGCTTTGGCAAGAAGCCGTTGTTCTGGTTTCGCCGCGAAGGCACCTTTGCCTTTGCTTCCGAGTTGACGGCTTTGCTTGAGCACGCCCGCGCGCCTCGCAGCGTCTCGCGCAAAGCTCTCCAGAAATTTTTCGCCTATTCGCTGGTGCCGGCGCCGTATTCGCTCATCGAAGGATTATGGAAGTTGCCCGCGGGTCATAACCTGATTCTGGAAGGGGGCGGGGAACCTGCCGTCAAGCGCTACTGGCGCTTTGAAATTGAGCCGGACGAAAGCATGGCTCGACGCTCGGAGACGTCGCTGGCGGAGGAATTGCTTGAGCGGCTTGATCGCGCCGTCAAGAGGCGTTTGATGGCGGACGTGCCGCTCGGTGTTTTCTTGAGCGGAGGCATCGATTCGACGGCGGTGGCTGCGTTGGCGGCGAAGCACGCCGGAGCGAAGCGCTTGCGGACGTTTTGCATTGGATTCAACGAGCCGACTTTCGACGAATCCGCTCAGGCCCGAAGAGCGGCTGATTTTCTCGGAACAGATCACCAGAGCGAAACTCTCGACCTCGACAAGGCCTGTGGGGCGCTGCCGGAAATCTTCCGCAAGCTTGACGAGCCTCAGGGTGACAATTCCCTGCTGCCGACTTGGTTGCTGTGCCGCTTCACGCGGAGGCAGGTCACCGTGGCCCTGGGCGGCGATGGTGGCGATGAATTATTTGCCGGATACGACACGTTTCGCGGATTAAAAAAGGCGCAATGGTACGCCCGCCTGATTCCGCGGCCTGTGCATGATGCTCTGCGCGCTCTGGCGGGCCGTCTTCCCGTCTCGCACACAAATTTGAGCTTTGATTTCAAGATCAAGCGGGGCATGCGCGGGGCAAGCCATCAACCGTCTCATTGGAACCCCGTGTGGCTTGGCGCCTTGGAGCCGCGGGAGATCGAGCAACTCTTCGGCGAGCCGGTGCATCCGGAGGAACTTTATTCGGAGGCTGTGGAGGCCTGGGATTCGTGCCGGCAGCGGGATCTGGTGGACCGCACCCTGCAATTTTACACGGAACTATACCTTCAGGACGGCATCCTGCCGAAAGTTGATCGCGCGAGCATGATGCATGGCCTTGAAGCGCGGAGCCCGTTCCTTGATTTGGAAGTGGCGGATTTCGCGCGCAGATTGCCGCATCGCTTCAAGATTCGCGGAGGGACCACCAAGTATCTGCTCAAGAAGGCGCTTGAGCCTCTCTTGCCGCGCGACATCGTTTACCGCAAGAAGAAGGGCTTTGGCACACCGGTCGGCGCGTGGTTCCGGCTGGGGCGGCTGGAGCCGCGGGGCGATGGCGGATTTCTCGAACAAAAGCTTTCTTCCCATCGCGCAGGCAATGCCGATGAACGTCTCTATCTCTGGTGCCAACTCTGCTACGGTGAGTGGCTGGCAAAGCTGGGTGCAGAGGATGTGACGAGGTGAAAGTCCTCGTTCTCTGTTACGAATACCCCCCGATCGGCGGAGGCGGAGGAAGAGTCGCGGCCCAGGTGGCTGCTGGCCTGGCTCGGCGCGGACATGAAATACGCGTGCTGACGGCAGGAATGCGCCATCTGCCAAGGCGCGAGACCCGTAACCGTATGGAGGTCGTGCGCCCCGAATCCTTTCGCCGGCGCGAGGATACCTGCACGGTGCCGGAGATGGCCCTTTACCTTGCGACCAGCCTCCTGCCGGTCCTGCGAGAGGCCCGAACCTGGCGCCCGGATATTGTCCATGCTCACTTTGCAGTTCCTACGGGTCCTCTCGCGCTGGCAACAAAGGTCTTCACGAGAACTCCCTACGTGCTGACGGCGCACTTGGGCGATGTCCCGGGCGGCGTGCCGGAGCAGACGGATCACTTGTTCCGGTTCCTTGGCCCATTGGTGACGCCCGTATGGCGCCGGGCTCGGAACGTGACCACGGTGAGTCGTTTCGTCGCTGAATTGGCGACGAAGGCCTATGGGGTGAGTCCGCTCGTAATTCCCAATGGCGTCGATCCCATCGCCAGGCCCGATTTGCGCGTCCATTCTCCGCGACGCATCATCATGGTCGGACGATTGAGCATCCAAAAAAACCCGCTCCTCGCCATCGAGACTTTGGCATCGATCAGGGAGATGGATTGGTCGTTTGACGTAATTGGCGACGGGCCGCTAATGGCCGACGTGAGGAAACTCGCCGAACGAGAGGGCATTGGCGGGCGTGTGACGCTGCACGGATGGATCTCCAGCGACCAAGTGGCGCGGGTCATGGGCGAGGCGGATATTCTTCTCTTGCCCTCGTTGCACGAAGGTTTGCCGATGGTCGCGATCGAGGCTCTTCACCGGGGTCTCGCAATCGTTGGCAGCCAGATCGGTGGCATGCGAGACGTAGTCGAGGAAGGAAGAAACGGCTTCCTTTGCGAGCTCTCGCCAGCCGCCTTCGCGCAAAAGCTCGGCATGCTATTGGCGTGTCCGGAGACGCTCGAGCGAATGCGTCAAGCTTCGCGCGAAAAGGCCGGCGACTTCGATCTTGAAAAAATAGTTTCGGCCTACGAGGCCCTTCTCGAAGGAGGCCGTTTGCCGCGTTCGGCAAAGTTGAGAGTTGAGAGTTGAGAGTTGCTGCGTTTCATTGGCGCGCAATCCGCGCGCCCGCGAGGGGCGCGGATCGACCCGGTGTATCTCTGCACCTACGTGGTGCTGGAGGAGTCTTAATCCGCGTTCGCGGACAGAAGCTCAACCATAATGACCAACTCTGAGACAACTACCCTCGATTTCTTGCGAAGAAATGAGAGGCCGAGGACAGGGACGGACTCAGGTTGCATACACGGGACGCGGAGATCTTGCGAGAATGTCCGGAAGTCTCGGCACCGATGCCGAGCAATGATCGCAATTGATCTTTGGCGCCTCACCACATGACCTCAACGTCGTAGGCGGAGAATGCGGGGTCGCAGGTGAGGATTGTGAAGCCTTCACATTGGGCCTGGGCAATCAACATCCGGTCGAAGGGGTCGCGGTGGGGCATGGGTAGAGCGACATAGGCCCGCGTATGCTCGCGCGAAATCGCAAGCCAGATGGCTTCCGCATCCGCCAGTCCCCGGTCAAAGACCTCCCAATTCCAGGCTCCGGGGCCATATCGCAGTTTCCCCAGCGAGTCTTTGACGGCGATTTCCCAGTAGGTCGCAGCGCTGATTACAAGCCGAGCGCCTGATTCAAAGGCTTCCATCGCCTTGCAGGAAAGTTTGGAACGCTCTTCGCCCGCAAACCAGATCCAAACATGGGTTTCGGCGAGGAATGTCACTTCTTTTCCACGCGCCCTTTGTCCCGGCTGCTTCCTCCTTGGCGGTCGTCATGTATTCGGCGAACTCCTCGAGCGGTTCCTCAAAATCAGGTGCCATCCAAATCTTCTCCTTCATCCATCCCATTCGGCGCTGCGGCGTTGCTGATTTGATCGGATGCAGCTTTACGACGGGCTTGTTCCGCTTCGCGATGACGATCTCTTCTCCGTCGAGCGCCTGCTGGATCAACCGAGAAAGATGCGTCTTGGCTTCGTGGATGGTAACCTGCTTCACTCGGAATAGTTAGCTAATTTAGTTTGTCATGTCAATTCGAGTGGATCTGTGGCTCAAACCGCTCTTCTTTGGTTCTTCTGGCAGGTTCCCGCGCACCATTTGCCGCGGACAATGACTCGGGGGTTTGAAAAGCCTTCGGCCTGGAATGCTCCGACAACCTCATTGATTTGCTTTCGAAGAACTCCGGAGAAAATCAGCCAGCCATCCGGCTTGGTGGCGTGCGCGATGCGCGGGGCGGCGGCGATGAGGACGTCGCTGAAAAGATTGGCAAGAACGACGTCGAAGGACAGGCGAATCGCCAGCTTCAACACGTTGCCGCAGGAAACCTTGATAGTTCCGAAGCCATTGGTTGAAGCATTTTTTTTAGCGATTCGCACAGCGACAGGATCGTGGTCGATGGCTTCGACGCGATTGGCGCCGAGCGCCTTTGCGGCGACGGCGAGGATGCCCGCGCCTGTTCCGAGGTCGAGGGCGGTGAAGCCTGCTCCAAGCCCGGCGGCGATGTCCGAGAGCCGGCGCAGGCAGGTGGCTGTGGTGGCGTGCTCGCCAGTGCCAAAGGCCATTCCAGCCGGAATCAGGATGGCATCAGGCTTACGGCCCGCTTTTCGCCACTCGCGCCAGGAAGGCTTGTCGGAGAAGATCTTGAGTTTTCCCCGGATGGACAAGGGGCCTCGCGGCCGGGCGGGATCGCCCGTCCAGATGGGCTCGGCCAGCTTTGTAGCGCGCCCGCCGAAGCGCTTCACAAGCTGCCGGGCCGTGCGCTCGTCGCAATAGGCTTCGATCTTCAGAGCGCGGGAGTCGGGCCAGGTGGTGAACGCGATCTTTTCGTGGCCGAGGAAGCGAAGCCGTTCCATCCACACGTCTTCCCACCTGGCCGAACTCAGCCGCGTCCAGCGGTGAATGCTCGCTAGCGGGCCTGAAGACCCGGGTGTCGATGACGGAGAACCATGAGGAGTTGAGCGCGATAATTTCATTCCGCCGTGCCTCATCTCTACTCGGACCCCGCAGAATTTTCATATGGGATTGCGAAAAAGTGTGAGACAGGACGGTTGAGGTTGCGCAAATTGCGGTCTTGTGAAACGCGCAAGACTGATTGTCGCTTCCAGCGAGGCCTCGGCGGACATGTTGTATGCCACTCGGTTTCGCGCGCCGGATGCGTTTGTTTTTGTCAAGACGCAGGGGGAAACCGCGATCTTGCTCAGCGATCTGGAGGTGGATCGGGGACGCCGTGACGCGAAGGTCGATCGAGTCGCGAGCTATTCCGAAATGGAAAAGGAGGCTCAGGGAAAAGGGAAGAAAAAGCCTGCGTATTCCCAGGTCGTTACGAAGTTTCTAAAACGTCTCGGCGTCCAGCGGGTCCTGACACCCGTCGATTTTCCACTGGGTCTGGCGCGCGCGCTGAAGAAGGAAGGGATTGGGCTTGAGCCTGCGAATGGGACGTTCTGGCCGCACCGTGAAATCAAAACGCAGCAGGAGATCGAGGCTCTCGACGCAGCCATGCGCATCGCGGAGTCCGGCATGGCGCGCGGGCACGATATTCTGAAGGCGGCGACCATCCGAAAGGGTGGAATCCTCCATTGGCACCGGAGGACTTTGACGGCGGAGATTCTGCGGATGGAAATGGAGATAGCGGCTGTGCGCGCAGGGGGCGAAGCGCGAGGCGACACAATCGTTGCCTGCGGAGATCTCGCATGCGATCCCCATGAGCGTGGAAGCGGTCCGCTCCTTGCGAATCAGCTCCTTATTCTCGACATTTTCCCGCGCGACGCACGCAGCGGCTACTTCGGTGATCTGACTCGGACGGTGGTGCGCGGGACGGCGAACGAGGCCCAGCGACGGCTCTGGGAAATCTGCCTGACCGGCCAACAGCGCGCCTTCCAGGCGCTAAAGCCCGGCGCCAACGGAAGGAAGGTTCACGAGGACGTGAAAGCCTTCTTTTCGGAAGCCGGCTATCCAACCCAGATCAAGAACGGACGATGGCGGGGCTTTTTCCACGGAACCGGCCATGGGCTGGGACTTGAGATTCATGAGGAACCACGCTTTTCGGCGGCGACTTTCCGGTCGGGCCAGGTGTTCACGGTCGAGCCCGGCATCTATTGGCCGGGTGTCGGGGGCGTCCGCCACGAGGACGTCGTCGTGATCACTGACACGGGCCATCGGTTGATCAGTAGTTTTCCCAAAACACTTGAAATCTGACGAGGCGGCAAATCCAGGCGGCTGTGCCCGCACCATCAGCCGCCATGACAGCCGCTGGCATTCGCCGCAAATACTCGAATCGTCCGATTGTGTTGAACGCCGGATCGAGTTGATTGTCGGAGAGATCATAATTAGATTGTAAGCGTATGATGACTTGGATTTTTCTGATTGGTATTCCGCTGCTTCTTGGCCTTTGGGCTCAGATGCGTGTTTCGAGCGCTTTCGGGCGTTGGAAGCAAGTCGCAGCGACATCTGGTGTGACCGGCGCCCAAGCGGCCCGCGAGATACTTTCCGCGGCGAACATTGGCGACGTCGACGTCGTGGAGATCAATGACATGCTTGGCGACCACTACGATCCGACGCACAAACGTCTTTGCCTCTCGACCGATGTCTACAACACGCCTTCGGTGGCAGCGCTGGGCATCGCGGCCCACGAATGCGGGCATGCCATTCAGCATCAAAAGGCTTACGCGCCGCTGAAATGGCGCATGGCGATTGTGCCGGTGACTCAGTTCGCCTCGAACATGCTTCCGTTTATCTTCCTTGGCGGCTTGTTCTTCGGCCTCTTGAAGCTGGCGATGGTCGCGGTCGCTGTTTACCTCGTGCTGACGCTCTTTCAGCTCATCACGTTGCCGGTCGAGTTCGATGCCTCGCGCCGCGCAAAGATCATTTTGCAGCAGATGGGGATCATTCGCGCCGGTGAAGAGACCGCAGGAGTGAACCAGGTGCTCGACGCCGCCGCCCTCACTTACGTGGCAGCCTTCGTCGCATCCCTTGGCACTCTCCTCTACTACCTGTTCATCCTTTTGGGCAACCGCGGCGACGAGCGCTGAGCATTTGCCGGAAAGCCGGAGGATTCGAGGGGAGCGACTCGACGAGGAAGCGAAACGGCGCGTCGGGCAAGGGGCTTTTCCGTGCCGGAAGCGAGAGACATAATTTTCCCGCCACCAGCGCAAACCGGCCAACCGCCAGCGGCGAGTTTGCTTCTCGAATAAGCTGGTCCTCGCGCCGATGGTAGCTTCATCTCGAGCCCGGCAGGCCGCTCGGCGCAGGCCGGTCGCCCTCACGATCGCCGGCTCCGACAATAGCGCCGGAGCCGGCGCTCAGGCCGACCTCAAGACATTCTCCTATTTCGGTTGCTATGGGCTCACAGCCATCACGTGCGTCGTGGCCGAGGTTCCCGGCGAGGTCGCCGCGATCCAGGCGATCCGGCCGGCGATTGTTGCCAAGCAAATCGCATTGAGCCTTGCAGCGTTTCCAGTTGCAGCGGCGAAGACAGGAATGCTCCGTTCGGCGGCGATTGTCGAGGCGGTGGCGGAGGCGCTCGGGGTGAGGACGACGAAGCTCGTCGTCGATCCCGTGATGGTCGCGAGCAGCGGGGATCCGCTGCTGAAAAAATCTGCCATCGCTGCATACGAAAGAGCGCTTTTTCCCCGCGCGGCACTCGTGACACCAAATCTCGACGAACTGAGGATGTTGACGGGGCGGAAGGTCCGCAACCTCGACGAGATGAGAGAGGCGGGAGGCTTTCTCGTGGAGAAATATGGCTGCCCATTCTTGCTCAAGGGAGGACATCTGCGGACGAGGATGGCGGTCGACCTTCTGGTGACTTCACAAGGCGTCGAAGAGTTTGCGGCGCCTTTTGTTCCCGGCATCAGGACGCACGGGACCGGATGCACCTATTCGGCGGCGATAGCGGCCAACCTCGCTTTGGGAGCTTCGCTCTCGGAAGCCGTCTCCGTGGCGAAGAAATACGTGACTCTGGCAATCGGGAAGTCGCTGCGCTGGGAAAAAACCCACGCGCTCGAGCATTTCCCTCGCTCTAAACGATGAGGGGATTGATCGCTTCGAGAGCCTTTCGATAGAGCGGATGCTTCCCCCCCGGGCGAGTTCCATCACGAGGACTTCGGAGGTCGAGGATTCCCCTCCGGGCAGAAGCATCAGGGTGTCCGAAATTCCCTCGCAGTCAATCCGGGCATGAGCGTAGTCGGACTTGGGCTCGCGCACGATCTCGAGGATGGCGTCCGCGGATTCAAAGGTGCATCGGCTGATCGCGGGGCCATCGGTCACTTCAAGACGGAAATCGATTTCGCCGCCGCCCGGCGCAAGGAAAAATTTTCGTCCGGGGGCCGGCTGGAGTTTCCATTCGAGTTGTGCAGCGAGCCAGCCGAGAAGGAGGAGGCCTGTGGTGTGCGTCGTGGCGGAAATCGAAACCCGCTTGATTGCCTTGATGCGCGCCAGTGCGCAGGAGTGGTCAAACAGTTGTGCCAGGGCGAAGCGCGTGCCCAGCAGCCTCGTCCAATTTAGGTCGCAAAGAATCGTGCGGATTTCGGTGAGCGTGCGGATTTTTTGAACCAGCCCGAATTGCTCGGCGGGTGCCTCCCACTCCGCACTGTCATAAATGAGGCGGTCCACCCATCCCCAGAGCTTCTCATCGAGAGGCTCCCGGAAGTTGCCCTGCCACCAAAAGTAGAGAGGGAGATCGGAATCGAGGTGCGAAAACACGATATTCGGGAGCGCGCCAACCATGTCGCCATCGAGCTGGAAGGTGATTTGTTCCGAACAGATTTGGTGCTCTCCTTTTCCGGCAAGGTGGCAGTGCGCGTTGATCCACGCCTTGGCGCCCGGCTCTTGCGCATCCAGATTCGCGAAGATGAGAAGCGCGCGGCAGGCGTGTTGAGTCGCTATCTCGGAGATTAGGTTCGTGTTCTCCTCAACCGACTTCGCGTTTTCGGTGTAGATGGCCAGATTGATCAGTGATGCCCTCGTCTTGGTGTCGCCGATTTCTTCCCAGAGCTTGCCAAGCTCCTTATCGATCCGGCCGATTTCCACCGGCAGGCCCGGCTCAATTGGCGCTTCGGCCGTGGCGCTCACAGTCGTCTCCAGGTTGCGCCGTCGCGTTTGATGAGCTGGTCCGCTTCGATCGGCCCCCAGGTGCCGGCTGAGTACAGGGCAAGATCATCGGAATGCTCGTCCCATTCAGCGCGGATGGCATCGACAAACTTCCAGGCCTCCTCGACCTCGTCCCGGCGCGCGAAGAGCGTGGCATCTCCACTCATTGCATCGAGGAGGAGACGTTCATAGGCTTCGGGAGTTGCCTTGCCGAAGCTCGTCCCATAATGAAAGTCCATTTTCACGGGCTCAATGCGGAGGCTGGAGCCCGGGAGCTTCGCGCTCATGCGCAGGGAGACGCCCTCGTCGGGCTGGATTCTGATGACGAGCGCGTTTTCGTCAATAGTCTGCCCGTCGACGTTGAACAAGACTGGCGGAGCCTTCTTGAAATGGATGGCGATTTCTGTGCCGGCCTTGGGCAGGCGCTTTCCAACTCGGACGAAGAAAGGCACTCCCGCCCAACGCCAGTTGTCCACGTTAACGCGAAGGGCGATGTAGGTCTCGGTGACCGACTCGATGCTCACGTTTTGTTCATCGCGATAGGCGACCACTCGCTTTCCGTTGATGGTGCCGGCACTATACTGCGCTCGCACGACGTTTTTCCGAACATCGTCGCCATTGATCGGACGAAGCGATTTTAGCACCTTCACCTTTTCATCCCTGATTGCGTCAGCATCCAAGCCAGCCGGCGGCTCCATGGCCGTGAGGCACAGAAGCTGGAGGAGATGGTTTTGCACCATATCGCGCAGGGCGCCGGCTTTCTCATAATAGCCCGCGCGGCCTTCGACGCCCAACGGCTCGCTCGCGGTGATCTGAACGTGGTCAATATAGCGCGCGTTCCACAGCTGTTCGAAAATCGCATTGGCAAACCTCAGCACCATCATGTTTTGCGCAGTTTCCTTGCCCAGATAGTGATCGATCCGAAAGGTGTCGGCTTCACGGAAAGCTGCCTTGACAAGTTCATTGAGCGCCTGCGCGCTGGGCAAATCGCTTCCGAAAGGCTTCTCCACGATGACGCGCGCCCAGGCTCCTTCCCGTGTGCGGTTGAGACCGCTCTTCCTGAGGTTTTCCAAAATTGCAGGAAACTGATCGGGCCCGGCCGAGAGGTAAAAGAGGCGATTTCCTCGTGTCCCGCGCTGGGCGTCGAGTTCGTCGAGACGCTTGGCCAGGGACTCGTAGCCTTCCAACGAGTGAAATTCGCTCCGGTGGTAAAAGATCGATGAAGAGAATCCCGCCCAAAGCTCATCGCTGATCTTTTGGCGCGAGAATTTCCGCGCGGCATCTTCGAGCTCCTTTCGGAAGACGTCATCGCTCTTGTCGCGGCGCGCAAATCCGACGACGGTCACCGCGGGCGGCAGCGCACCATCGGCGGCAAGATTGTAAATCGCCGGAACGAGCTTTCGATGGGTCAGGTCGCCGGTGGCCCCGAAGATGATCACGGCGCACGGTTGGGGCATTGTGCGGCTCGAGAGACCCTCGCGGAGAGGATTGACTTCTTTCGGTTCAGGCATTGGTTATCAATAGCCGAACCCAAGGCTTATGCCAACGCAGAAGGCGAAATGAATCATTCGATGCGTTCGAAGATCGCGCAGGCGGAAGTTCGCGCCGCGCTGCTGAGCCTGCCGACGGAACTTCGCCCGGTTGTCGAAAGGGTGCCGGTTTTCTTCGAGCGGCGGCCGGATGCTGCGGACATCGCATACGGGGTTGAGCCCGATACGCTAGGGCTGTTTGACGAGGGAGCACCGGGATCACCAACTCCGCGCATTCGGCTTTGGCTGGAAAACCTCTGGGATTTCGCGGAGGAGGACGCGGAGGTCTTCCGCGCGGAAGTCCGCACTACGCTGCTTCACGAAGTCGGACACCTTCTCGGCTGGGACGAGCTGGATGTCGAGGAGCGAGGGCTGGGATGATCCGCCAGCGGCGAGAACGGCGGCTTCGGATTACACCCCGGGAGATTTCTCGCCTGCGCTCTGGTCGTATTGTCCGGCACGGTAGAGTTCGGCATAGGTAGCGCCACGCGCGAGAAGTTCCGGGCCGGTGCCCTGTTCGGCGATGGTTCCGTGCTCGAGAACCACGATGCGTCCGAGGGAATGAATGGTGGCGAGACGATGGGTTATGATGAGCGTCGTTCGCCCGCGCATGAGTTCCGATATGGTTTCCATAATCGCGTGCTCGGTGCCCGGATCCAACGCGCTGGTCGGCTCATCGAGCAGAAGGATGGGAGCGTCTTTCAGGAAAGCTCGCGCAATGCCGATGCGTTGGCGCTGGCCGACGCTGAGGTGGCTGCCGCGCTCTCCCACCGCGCTTTGGAATCCCTGTGGCATTCCCATGATGAAGTCATGGGCCTGCGCGCGTTCGGCGGCTTCGATGATCTGTTGATCAGTCGCGCCTGGGCGACCGTAGGCGATGTTTTCCTTGATGGTCGTGGAGAAAAGCACGGTGTCCTGGAGGACCATTCCGATTTGTGCGCGCAGCGATTTTTTGGTCAAGTCGCGCAGATTGCGACCATCGAGGAAGACCCTGCCGGTGATTGGATCATAGAAGCGCGGCACGAGGCTCAGCAAGGTGCTCTTGCCCGCTCCGGTTCCGCCCACAAAGGCCACGCTTTCGCCGTGCGCGATCGAAAGGTTGACGTCTTTCAAGATGAGCCGGTCATTGGAATAGCCGAAACTGACGTTGCGGATCTCAATATCGCCGCGCGCCTTGCCGATCGGCTTGGCGTTCGGAGCGTCTGGCACGTCGTCTTCGCGATCGAGCACCTCGAAACAGCGCGCAGTGCCTGCGGCCGCCCCCTCCAACGCCCAGGCGGTGTAGCTGAGTTGCTCGAGCGGCTGGTAAAGCATGAGCAGGTAAGTGGCGAAGACCGTCAAGTCTCCGAGGGTGAGTGCACCGGCCAGAACTTGCCGCGCGCCGACGTAGTACATGAGGGCCGTGCCTGCGGCCATGAGCGTGCCGACGACCAGGGAGCTGACGACCGAGGTGATGTTGAAACGGAGACCGGCTTCGAGGCTGCGCGCGGCTCGCTTGCGAAACTGCCGGATCTCGAAGGATTCGCGGCCGAAAGCGTGGACCATTCGGATCTGGCTGATGCCCTCCTGCGTGAGGGCCAGCAAGTCGCTCTCGCGTTCCTGAATGGTGGTGGATTGCCGGCGAACCCGGTCGGCGAAATAGCCGATGGCCAACGCGACGAATGGCAGCACCGCAAGCGAAGTTAGCGCGAGCGGCCAGTTCATCCAGGCCATGATGCCGAAGGTCCAGACGAGCATGACGATCGAGCTGAGAATGGTGGCGAAGCCTTTGTTGTAGATCGTTTGAATGCTTTGCGAATCGTAGGCGACGCGGAAGCTCGAGTCCGAGCTGCGTCGCGCGTCGTGATACTTGAGCGGAAGTGACTGCAGGCACGCATAGAGATCCGTGCGCAGGCGCAGAAGCGCTTTGAGGCCGACCTGGATAAAGAGAAAATTCGCTGCAAGATTGATCAGGCTCCCCAGTAGGCTCACCAGAACGAGGATGAGACAAAGCCAGAACGCGACCTGGGCAGGAGGCGCGGCCCCGAACCACTGCGTGATGAATGCTCGCGCCTCCTCGGTGCCCTGGGCGGTGTCGGACGGCAGCACCCCATCAACGATATACTTGAACGGCCAAGGCTTGAGCGAGTTGACCACTATCGCAGCGAAAGTAAGAATGATGCCTGCCAGGGTCGGCCATAGATAAGGCCGAAAATAGCGAAGCGCTCGGGCGTAAATGGACACGGGCTTCCGTTGCTACTCCATGCGCTCCTGATTTTCAACGGGATTGCGTGAACTTGCGCAAAGCCGTAGCAACTAGTTGCCAATGTCAGCCGCTCAAAGCGCTCCGATTCGGACGATGGTCGCGCGGGTTTCCCTCGACGACATTCTTATCTACGCGAATGGAGCTCTCGCGGATTATTTGGGAACTCCAAAGCGGAATCTCGTCGGCTCATCGCTGGAGGCCGTGGCCGTCCTCTGCAAAGGGGAGGTTGCATCCTGCTTCGCGCGTCCCGAAAGCGGACGCGCGAGCAACCGGCTTGTCTCGGATGGCGATGGCAGGATCTTTGAGGCACAGTTGTATTCCGAAGGTGGGGTGCTTGACATTGTGCTGGACGAGGTCGCGCCGACCGAATTCATCGGGCGCGAGTTGGGCGAGTCGAGCGGGACGCTTCCGGATTCCCTGAGCGAGGAGGAACTTCGCACGCTGCGGCACCCGGAGCGGAGGTATCTCACCGTTTCCTACACCCAGCTGCAAGGTCTGGCACAAATCGCCGATCGCTTCGAGCCGATGGAGGTCAAATTGACTGCTGATTGCTTTGTGGAAGAGGCGTGTGACGCGGTGCGACAGACAGGTTGCACCGTGGGAGAGACATCGCGAGACGCAGTTCTCGGAATCTATGGAGCGCCTCGTTATTACGCCGATCATCCGCTGCGGGCGATCCTCGCGGCCTGTGATCAGATACAGAAGACGGCGCAACTCCACACCGGTCTTTACGGTGGCGGGAAAGATCTGCCTCCCTGCTCATGCGGGATCTGGACGGGCGACACGCTTGTCGGCATTCTGGGAACTTCCATTTGGCGGCGCTACACCGCTATCGGCACACCAGTCGATCTTGCGACGAGGCTTTGCCAATTGGCCCGGCCCGGGGAGGCGGTGCTTCCCGAGCACACATTGACGCATATGCTGCGGACGCTGCCGGAGGGCTGGCAGCACATTCGCGCTGAAAGTGAGCATGAGCCCGACTTGAGCGACATGGATTGGAGCCGGGAGGAAATGGCTCCTGTTCCCGAGCATCTGCGGCGGGTCGTCTATCTGGTAGGCCGCGGGGTTGAGGAGAACGCGGACCGTACGGAGCTTTATTTCGACTACCGTTGGTCATTCCGCGTTCCGGGCAGAGATGAACCCACGCCCATACTGCGCGTGGTCCGTCCCGCGCTCGTCGGCGATTCCTTCGAGCTGCGCGAGGACAATGTCGTCACAACTCAGGCCACCCAGGCGTTAGGGAAATACAGGCTGATCGAAGTGATTGGCACGGGAGGAATGGGGAGCGTCTGGCGCGGTGTGGACCGGTTCGGCAATGCCCTCGCTATAAAGATCTTGCATCCCAGTCAGACGGTGACCGCATCACAGCTCAAGCGTTTTTGGCGCGAGGCGGAAATCATGGCACGGCTTCCCCATCGCAACATATGCCGCGTCTACGAAATGAATGAGTTCGATGGCATTCAGTATCTTGCCATGGAGTTCGTAGACGGTCTTCCGCTCTCCGATCTCTTGTACGTGGACCCCTCGGCCGAATCCGCGGAGGCGACGGAAAGAGAAATCGATTTACATGCACTCATTCATTCCTTGCGTTCAAGGAGGTTCGTTCCAGAAGAAGCTGCCAGCGAGGCGGAGCCTCCCCCGCGTCCGAAGAAGACTCGAATACTTCCCATTGAGCAGACATTGAGCCTTGTCGTCAAAGTCTGCGACGCGATCCAGTTCGCGCATGAGCACGGGGTACTTCACAGGGACCTCAAACCAGGAAACATTCTGCTCCGCGAAGACGGAGAACCCCTCGTCGCCGATTTTGGCCTGGCGAAATTGAAGAGCAACGAAGAGTCACATTCTTTATCGTTGACGGGCCATGTTGTCGGCACTCTGGAGAACATGGCCCCAGAGCAGGCCGAATCCAGCAAGGACGTCGATGAACGCGCAGATGTGTATAGCATCGGCACGATCCTTTACCAGATGCTCGCCGGACGCAGACATTTCGAGGCAACGGGCAGCATCGTGAAGGATGCCCAGACGCTAAAAACTCATGAGCCTGTCCGCCCGCGCTTCTTCAACCCGCAAATCCATCCCGATCTCGAGATCATCACACTCAAAGCCTTGCGCAACGTTCCGGACGAGCGATATCGCAGCGTCGCCGCTCTCCGGGCGGACATTGATCACTATCGGCGCGGCGAAGTCATCAGCGCCAAACCGGTATCGCCTTTGGATCTGCTTAAGAAGCTGGTTTTGCGCAATAAAGTGGTCTCCACGGTTAGCGCGGCGTCTTTCCTGATCATTGTCTGCGGCGCGTTATTTTCGCTCTACTTCCTCAACGCAAGGCTGAAGGACGCAAATGATCAATACGCTCTGGTGGAGAAGCAGCTCCAATTGGCCAACCAGAGGGAGCAGGAAGCCACGGTGGCGTCAAAGCTTGCCAAGGCCGAACAGGACCGCGCCGAGGACGCTCTGGCTGACATGCAGCGCGCCATCAGCGCTTCGGAGAAAGCGCAGGAACAGAGCGAACAGGATACCGTCGAAAAACAGGCCGGCCACGATAGTCGCGACGGGGCCATGCCTCTCGCGATTCAGCCCGAAGATACGCTCCCAGGGGAACTCGTGAGTCTGCAGGCGCAGAAGTCCCCTCCGCCGACGGTCGAGCCTTCCGGCTCAACGGACCCTAGCTCCGGATCTGCTCACGGGGCCCAGCAAGCGATGCTGGAGGCAAGCCAGATTTACGATCGCGACTTCTCGCAAAGCGAATTGCGGCGTCTCGACAAAACTCCCGATGAAGTCGTTGGGCTCCTGGTGAAAGCCATGGACGGTGTCTCTCGTGCCCTGGCAGCGCAGCCGGATTTTGCAGCCGCATGGATGCTCAAGGGGCGGCTGCACCTGGCGCTGATGGAGTTTGATAGGGCTATTGAAAGCTTCAGCGAGGCCGTGAAATTCGAGGAAAGCAATACCGCTTCGGACGAGGCGGATTCTGCCGGGGCGACGCTTGAATTGGCGACGAGGATCGGGCGTGCAGGGTCGGATAAATTCGGAAGGGCTGCAGATGTTCTTCGCTCGTCCTCGCTCCCGCAGAACCAAACCGCCGGAATCATCCTGCAATTCCTGGATGAAAAGCCCGCTCTGCGCAAAGCCTCCTCCGGCTCTCCGGGACCGCTTCGCCGGCAGATGACAGCCAACGAAGCCGCTCTTGAGTTGATCCAAGGCAACGGCGCAGAAACGCGCGTCTTCGTCAGAACCTCAGGCGGGCGCGTTGATATGATTGTCTGGGGCTCCCCGGAAATTAGAAACCTCAAAGCGCTCCTCGAAATTGATCTCGCGGGTCTCGCGATCATCGGAGCGAGGACGCTCGACTGGGAAACGATCCTTTCATTGCCGGTTGAATCTTTGGATTTTTCGAAGTGCCCGATCGAAAGCCTTCCCCAGACGCAGCGCGGCTTTCTCCACGTTCGTTCGCTGAAGCTTGCCGATTCGGAAGTCGCCAGTGTGGCGTTCGCTCGGGGAATGCCCTTTCTGGAATCACTCGATCTTTCTTCGACTCATGTCACCGATCTTTCGCCGCTCCTGGCTTGCCGCCGCCTCCGTCATCTTGATCTCTCCGGGCTTAACCCGGCAGATCCGCGCGCCTTGATGAAACTTCCGATCGAATCGTTGACGGTGAGCCCGATGCTCATCACGGACAGGCAGGGCCTGAATTCCCTGCGGCTTCATCGCACTCTCAGGAAGGTTCGTTCTCCAGACGATCCTCCCGACCAAGCCGCAAGCGATTTTTGGCGCAAGCTCGACGACGGCGCCTATAACCAGGTGCAATGAGCTTCGCTGGATCCCGGGCGAAAATTTGACCGGGATTTTGAACAAATTGGGGCCTCGGCACGTCTAATGACTGAATATCCAAATTTTGGAAAGCCATGAAAGACCCATATCGCAAAATCAACCGGAAGCACTACTCGTTGGGTGATCTGATCAGCATCGTTTCCTCTTGTGCACGCGACAGCCGTGAAACTCTTGCAGCGGTGGTGGATCTCTTGGAGAGCGGCCGGGTGCGACTGGAGAATCACGGGCGCATGAAACGCGTCCGCGTTGGCGCTTAGGTTCCCGGCGAAGTATTTTTTCCTTCCGCCTTTCGGATTCCGCATTCGTCTTCCCGCTTTTCAATGGCGTCCGGCGTTATAACGTCCGGGACATGGTTCAGATCTCAGTTGAATACGAAGGCGATTTGCGCTGCCTCTCCATCCACGGTCCCTCCCTGGCAGCATTGGCAACGGACGCGCCGAGAGACAACCTTGGAAAGGGCGAAGCGTTCAGTCCGACCGACCTGACCGCGACTTCACTTGGCGTTTGCATGCTCACGACGATGGCGATCGTGGCGGCGAAGCAATCTCTCGACGTCGAGCTGTCGGGAACGAGGGCGATCGTGAAGAAACACATGACGGCGACGGCTCCGCGCCGGATCGAGAGGATTGAAGTAAACGTCGAAATTCCGCTGCCGGAATCACATGCTGCTCGCGAAACGCTCGAGGAGGCGGCCCTTAATTGTCCCGTCGCGTTGAGCCTTCATCCGCAGATCGAGAGAACGGTGATCTTTGCCTGGGCGCGGTAGCTGGGTGGTTGATGGTTGAGAGTTGATGGTTGATGGATCCGGAAGGGAACCGCCGCTTTTCAGCCGACCGGTTGTCTGGCAGAATTCTGTTGGCCTTGAACGCGTCGCCTTCGTTAAATTCTTCGAGTGATTGACCGTTACTCTTTGCCTCAGATGCGCTCGCTTTGGAGTGAGCAGCGGAAATTGGAGATCTGGCTCGAAATCGAAATCCTTGCCTGCGAGGCGATGGCGGATCTTGGATCAATCCCGCGGGAGGATGCCGCCACCATTCGCGGAAAGGCGGCGTTCGAGATCGCAAACGTGCGCGAGATAGAGAAACGCACGAACCACGATGTTATCGCATTTCTCGAAGACGTCGCGTCACGTGTTGGTCCCGCCTCACGCTGGGTTCACCAGGGGCTGACTTCCTCTGATTTGCTGGATACGACGCTGGCGGTCCAGATGAATTCCGCCTGCGCGATCCTGCTCGACGATCTGAACGGTCTGCGCGGCGCGATCGGCCGGCGCGCCATCGAGCATAAGTTCACACCGATGATCGGTCGCAGCCACGGCGTTCATGCGGAGCCGATCACCTTCGGCTTGAAATTGGCGCTGATGTTTGACGAGTTTTCACGCGCGACGCAGCGTCTCGTGCAGATGCGGGAGCGCATCCGCGTAGGAAAAATTAGCGGCGCGGTGGGCACTCACGCGCATCTGGATCCGCGCGTGGAGAAATTTGTTTGCGAAAGGCTTGGTCTCAAAGCTGCGGCGCTTTCGACGCAAATTATCCAGCGAGATCGTCACGCGGAATTTCTCTCGGTGCTCGCGCTCATTGCGAGCTCCGTTGATCGCTGGGCGACGGAGTTCCGACATCTCCAGCGCACCGAGGTTCTTGAAGTTGAGGAATACTTTGCCGAGGGGCAGAAAGGCAGTTCCGCCATGCCGCATAAACGCAATCCGATCACGGGCGAACGCTTGAGCGGGATCGCCCGGGTCATTCGCGGACACGCGGTTGCGGCGTTTGAGAACGTCGTTCTTTGGCATGAACGCGACATTAGCCACAGTTCCGTTGAGCGCATCATCCTGCCGGACTCCAGCATACTGTTGGATTACATGCTGGTGACGCTGCGGAAGCTCATCGACGGGTTGCAGGTTTATCCGGAAAACATGAAGCGCAACATGGAGATCACCCGCGGGCTTTACGCGAGCCAGTCGGCGCTGCTCATGCTTACCGAAAAAGGCCTCGACCGCAAGATGGCTTACGAAGCGGTCCAGCACGCCGCGATGAAGACCTGGGCGGAGAAAGGCAGCTTCGCCGAGAACCTTGCCGCCGAGCCGACCGTGGCCAAATTTCTGACTGCAGAGGACATCGCGGACGCCTGCTCAACCGACCGGCACTTTCGTTATATCGAAGACAAGTTTCGCGCTGTGGGTATTGCCGGGTGATGAAGCAAATGCCGGGAGAAGCGCCCGCATGGGCGATAGAGTCGTGTCCCGAGCCGCCAGGGATTATTTTGCGGCCGTCAGCTTTTTGATGACAGTTGTCAGGTAGACGGGTTCGGGATGCTTGTCGCGCCACTTGGTGATCTCCCGCTTTTCCACGACGCGGAATCCGTAGCGTTCGAGCACCTTGGCGCCGCGACGAGATTCAAAGGTGACCATCTGCCCGAATACGGCTTTTTCGCCTTTTTGTCGCAGGTAGTCGAAATAGGCGTTCATCATGGCGCCGGTTCCGGTGACGCTTTGCGCCTCGGGCAGAACGTTGAAATGGAAGTGCGCGGTCCGACGCGGGGCAGCAGGAACTTCGCGCCAGGAGTTGCGGAGAATCCAACCAATGAAATCGCGCGTGGCTCTGTTGTAGCCCGGATAACGGCTCATGCCTTTGAGGAAGAGGCGGAGGTTTTGAAAGAAGCTGTGAATCTGCTGCCGGAATGGCCTGCGCGAACCAAGCAGGTAACCGACCACCCGCCCATTGTGTTCCATCACGAAGCAGGACTCCGGCTCGACATCTGTGTAGTAACTCGTGAGGTAGTCGGCAAAGAGCTCACGGTCTTCAAAAACGGGATCGATCGGCTTGCCGAGAAATCCTGTCTGGCAGCAGAGGAATCGAACGGCCTCGCGGTCGCGAGACTCAAACTTTCGGACAACGATTCCGGGAGGTGCAGACATCTTCCTTTTTTAGGCGACCTCGGGCCGCCGGTAAATGGAAAAAGCAGATGCCTGCGGACCGTGGGAGCAGAGCCGTGCGCTATTTCATGAAGCGAGCGATCACGTCCTCGTACAGCGAAAAGAGGCGTTGGAAGACGATCTTCCACGAATAGTGTCCTCGCGCGGCGATGCTGGCCTGCAAGCCGCTCTCGCGCAGATCTTCGCTGAATTTCGCTTCAATGGCCTCCGCCAGAGAACACGGAGTATTCTCAACCGCCCAGTGCCGCTGATTCGAAAAAATGATGCGGTCCATATAACTGCCCCGGATGCCAACCACCGGCGTTCCGCATGCCTGGCTCTCGAGAGTGACAAGGCCGAAGGTTTCCTGGATTCCCGGATGGACGAACAAATCGGACGTCCGATACACGGATGCCAGTTCGGCGGGCTCCCGGCAGTACTGCAGCCAGGTGACGCTCTGGGTTTCCTCGCGCAGCCGCACGAGAGCCGGGCGCAGCGCGCCATCGCCAACGGTCAGTAGGTGGTATTTTTTCGGAGCTTTTCGATGAAGGATCTCGAAGGCATCAAAGAGGGTGCGAACGTTCTTTTCCGATGCCAACCGCCCGACGTAGAGGAGAAGCCGGCGTCCGTCCGGAATTCTGAGCTCGTGCCGCAGCAACGCGGAAGGAGCGCCATTCGGGTGAAAAACGTCGGCGTCCACGCCGAGGTCGATGCTCTCGACGCGTTCGACGCCCCAGTGACGAAGCAGAGTTGCAAGAGTGGGACTGGGCACGAATGTGCGTTCGAGGCTGTTGTAAAGAGTCCTGACATAGCGGCGGCTTATGTCCTCGGCGATCGCGATCGCGAGCTGGCCGAAATATTTTGCCACCGACCGGATATAAGCCTCCGGAAAGTGGGAGTGGTAGAATCCGACCACCGGAATATCCAGGCCGCGACCCGAGGCGACGGCCTTCCACGCGAGCTGATAGGGGTCGCCGGATTCGATGATGTCTGGTTTTTCCTTCTCAAGCACCTCCTCGACCAGATGGAGCTTCAGCAGCGCCCGATAGCGCGAGGTGCGTGAAACGAGCGGCGAGGCAATCGTATAAACGCGCGAAACTTCATCGCCGCTGGAACCTGTCGTCTCGCCGGGAACGACGAGGACGTGCTGGCAGTCGGGCCGAGCATTTCGCAGGTAGGCGACTTTCTGTTCGACGTAGCGCCGCACGCCCCCGCTGACCGGAGAATAGAATTGCGTGAGGTCGCAAATTTTCACACAAACGAGCTACGCGAATGAGCAGTCCGCTGGAAGCGGCATCGACAGATACGTGGTTTTCCCGGCTGGCGACAATGGGCGATTCGCAATGGTGGCGGGGCGGTCACTCCTGTTCAGCCAGCCAGCGCTCGGCATCAATTGCTGCCGCGCATCCCTCGCCGGCGGCGGTCACGGCCTGCCGGTAGACGTGGTCGGCAACGTCACCGGCTGCGAATACGCCCGGGAGATTGGTATGGGTGCGGTTTCGCTGGATCAGATAACCATTTTCGTCCATTTCCAGCTTGTCGCGAAAGGGGGCGGTATTCGGCTCGTGCCCGATGGCGACGAAGACGCACTTGACCTCGAGCTCTCTCAGGGAACCCGAGATCGTGTTTTTCAGCGTCACCCCGCGAACCTCGCCCGATGCATCGGTGAGGTATTCCGTGATGACGGTGTCCCAAATGGGCTGGATTTTTGGGTTTGCCAGCATGCGATCAGCCATGATCTTGGAGGCGCGTAAGGCCCGCCGACGATGAATGAGGTAGACCTTTGAGGCGAAACGCGTAAGAAAAATTGCCTCCTCACAAGCGGAATCCCCGCCTCCCACGACGCAAACGGGCACGTTCCGGTAGAAGGCGCCGTCGCACGTCGCGCAGGAGGTCAGGCCGTGACCAATCAGCTGTTTCTCGCGGTCAATGCCCAGATACCGCGGAGACGCGCCGCTTGCAACGATCAGCGCCTTCGTCTCGCGCCATTGGCCATCCACCTTGAGCCGGCTGTGCGTGCCGCCGTGCTCGAATTCCTCCACCGTGCCGTACTCGAACCTGGCTCCAAACTTCTCGGCCTGCTGATGCATCCGCACGATCAGTTCGGGCCCATCAACTCCCTCCGGGAATCCCGGGTAATTTTCAACGGCCGTGGTCGTGGTGAGCTGACCGCCGGGTTGCCGGCCTTCAAGGACCAGTGGCGAGAGGTTGGCGCGGGCTGCATAGATCGCGCCGGTCAAACCGGCGCACCCCGTTCCCACGATGATCACATTTTCCATATTGCGAGGGAATAAACACGAAGCAGACGGCGTGCAAAACAAAGATTCTCAAGGGGTCTTCTTCAGGAGGATCTGCGTGCCGCAGCGAGCGACAGGAGCCAGGGACAAGCCGAGGAGCTTTCGCCAATCCGCGAGCTTGCTTTCCTCCGTGATCAAGACTGTCGGCGCTGCCGAATTCCAAAACGCGACAAACTCGGAAATCGTTAGGAATCGATCGCGTCCTATTCCGAACTTGCGAACGATGAAGTCTTCGTCGGGATCTTGATCCAGGAGGATCACGGGAGAATCGCTGTAGAAAAGCAGGCTGCTTCCCGTATCGATTCCGCCGTCGTAAACGATCGGTGCGTCCCGATGAATATTTCCCGCCACCGTCGCCAATGAAAAGTATGGCGAGATCGATGATGTTCCGCTCACCGCCCCCAAATCGAGGCAAACCGCCGAAGCGGCCATGGCGGCCAGCTTGAGCTTGGAGTGCCTGGAAAAGAGCCCGAGCAGCGCGAATAAGAGCGCTCCGCCAAGCGCGAAGCAAGCTGTGGTTCGCAGGCTTGTCCAGACCGCTCTGTCGAAATTAACAATTGTCGTCCAGGCGGTGGTTCGTTCGGCGACCGCCGCGGTCGCCGTGGAGGCGTGAGCGAAATAGGGAGTCGCTTGGGACCAGGCGAGGCCGGCGCCAAGCAAGATGGCGAGGAGGATGATCACGGGCTGAGCTCGCGAGTGTTCCAGCGCCCACGCTGCGGCCAGTGCGAAGGCCGGCCACATCGACATGGCGTAATAATCTTGTCGTTGTCCTGTGAGCAGCACCGAACCGGCGATGACTGCCATCCACACAATGACAATCACCATCGGGAAGCTCGGTTTGACGTAACCTCGACGGCGGAAATGGCTCGCGACGAGGGGAAGGGCACCGATGATCACCAGCGACCAGGGAAAGAGCCAGGCCAACTGGAGCAGCGAAAACTGCCATCGAGGAACATCCGTATAGGACGTTGCCGGCGATAGAGCGCCGACAATATGGCCGAGCTGCTCGGCAACGAGAAGGTTATGAAGGTATCCCGGAAAGCGAAATTCCACATACAGATACCAGGGAAGATTGATGATCGCAAAGATCAGGACGCCCCGCCATGAGACTAGCTTGCGAAGGCCCTGGCGCGCCTCTCTGCACAAGATGGCGGCTAGGCCCACGATCGCCAGCGGGTAAATCAAACCGTGCCAGCCTTTTGTAAAACTGGCCAGGGAGGCGAAGAGCCAAAAGCCGAAAAACCACCCTTGGCGTTGTGACGCAGGATCGGCCCCGCGCATCGCGCAATAGAGTGCCGCCGCAATGAACGCCGAAAACATGGGCTCCGGCATCACGATTCGCCCGAGGGTAAAAGTCCCCAGTGATGTGAGCAAGATGATGCCTGCCAGAAACCCGCGCCATCTGCCTCCCATTTGGACGCCAATCAAGAATGTGACACCCACGCAGAAGGTTACCGCCAACGCGTTGGGTACGCGCGCGGCGAACTCGTTGACCCCGAAGATTTTCATCGATGCCGCGAGGGCCCAATAGAGAAGCGGCGGTTTGACGAGTCGGGGGATTCCGTCGTTTTCGGGAATCAACCAGGAGCCCGTCCGCACCATCACTTTCGCGGCCCCGCTATATTGCCCGTCGGTCTCGTTGTATAGGTCGCCCCACCCTGCGGTGCCGATGGTGAGCGCGGCTGCCAGCGCGATCAAGAGAATCAGCTGCCATCGCCCGGGAGAATTCACGAAGCGAGGGAAAAGGATTCCGGGAATCCGGCCGGCAGGCGCACCGGCCTGCCTCCGGGCATCTGGATCAGGGCCAAGACCTGTCGGCAGGTGACGAGCAAGCAATCGTCTGAAGCACGAACCAACTCGAAGTCGACCCAAAAGCGAACACCGGAAGATTCGGTGATTCGCCCGTTGACAGAGATGGTGTCACCGAGAAACGCAGGTTTCCTGTAGTCGATTTCGGTGCGCACGACAATCGGGTGAATCTTTGTTTGTGCGATTTCTTGGAAACTCATCCCCATCCGCAACGCCAGAAGAGTCCGCGCGGTTTCAACGAAGCGAAGGTAGGCAATGTTATGCACGACACCGCTGGCATCGGTATCAAAATACATGACGCGGACTTCGGTGGAGATCCGGGGGCGATCGGGGCTCTGCATCCCGCGGATAATGTGCTGACAAGCCGCCTCCTCAAGCCGATTTATTGCACTTTCTGAGGAGCAGCGGTGAGGTCCTGCTTGAGTTGGGCGATCTGCTCGCCAACCTCCGAATCGGGAATTACGGAAAACGCCGCTTCAAACTTCGCCAGCGCTTCGGTCTTCTTGCCCGATTCGGCAAGTAACTTTGCTTCTCCGCGCAGGCGTGTGAATTCCTCGATTTTCCCAACAACCTGGCGCTTGAGGTCTGTAACTGTGCGGGTTGTTTCCGGTCCGAACAGGCCGGCATCGCGAGCTAGGTCGTCCAGGATGTCCTTGGCTTCCATATAGCGTTTCTCTTCGAAGATCGGTTTCAGCTTTTGGAGATTTGCTCCCGCAGCGCAAACGGCCTCGGCTTGGCGGACAGCGCCGGCCAATGGAACAGGCGGCTTGCCGGCGAGAAAGCGCGCGATCGTGACACTAGTCGCAGCAAACCGCCTGGCGAGTTCCGGCGAAATTTCAGGCGGCGAGTCGCCGTCGCCGAATCCAGCGACTTCGCGCTCGAGCAGACGGGAGATTTTTTCGGCTTCACCCGAGGTTGTCCTAATCGTGGCAATGCCTGAATCCCAAATCTTGACATTCGCGGCGCTCTTGGGATCTTCCTCGGGCTGGAGCGCCTTGAGCTGATTGAGAGTGTCTTCCGCCTCGGCCAGCGATGTGCCAGAACTGCTGAGCCTGGCGAGAAGAACGCTCCGCTTCTCTGCCCGCAGAAGCCCTTCGAACAGCGCGGAGAGTTCCGTGGCAAGGCTTTTTGCGTCGGAATTGCCTTCCGCGAGCTCCTTCAGACCAATAAATTTTGGATCGTTGTCAAGATCGAGGCTGCTGGGCGGCTTGGCACGAGCAATGTCGGCTTTCAAGAGGCTCGCAAGCTTCATCGCCTTGCTTTTCTCGAAGGCTTGCCTTGGTAGCCAGACGCCGTCTGTTTTGACTTCTCCCGAATCATACTTTGCCAGCTCCTCGCTGAGCTTCTTGAGGGAAGGGTGCAGCCGCGAGCGTGAAGCCGGGAATTTGGCAACGACCGCCTTCATCTCCTCGGCGCGCGAGATCAGTGCTCGGCGATCCTGCGGACTGACGATCTCGCTGAACTCCTGAGCGTCAGGATAGACAATGAGTTTGACGATGCGGCCAACGGGCACCTGACGGCGATCAGCGTTCGTCGTGCGAAACTCGTAGTAGCCTGCGCCCGACGTGCCATCGGCCGTGCGATTGATGAAGGCTTTAAATTCGAGCACCGTCGCCTCGGAGTCCTTTGACCACGGTTGCGGCTTGACGAGCGCCACACCGGCGCGCTCACGCACGCTAAATCCGTCTCGTTGCTGACCTCGAAGCGTCACGGCCGTCAAACACAGCAGGAGGGCCGCACAGGGGTGAGTTACGCGTTGGAGGGACATCATAACTTCATCCGGCTGATTTGACCGTCGCCCGCTCCCCGCAACGGATTGCCGGCACTGGTTGCGCGCGCGGCGAGTCTCAGCACTTCATCATCGGCGGCGGACCTATTCTTCAGCGGTCTCTTCAGTCTCCGTTGGGAGTGAGGCCGGACATAATGTTCGCAAGCTGATCACTGCTGATCCGGTTGAGTGCCTGAGCGCGTCATGGGATGCGGAATGTCGGCGATTACCGTATCGAACGAAACTTCGACCTCGCGCTCCATGCCGAGAACCTCAAGCAGGACAGCCACGCGCTCACGCGCGGGCATGACGCGACTGACCACGGCACGCAAGCCTCGGAATGGCCCAGCAATCACGTTGACTTCTTCACCGACTTCGATGTCGGGCTGAATGACGATGGTCTCCTGATCCTGGACTGCGCTGCGGAGCTCGTTGATGATTTCCGACGCCACGCGGGCGGGAACTTCTCCAAAACTGACGATCTTCACAACGCCGCGCGTAGCCCGGACTTGCCGGCTTTGGGAGACATAGTGAAACCTTGCGAATACGTAGCCAGGAAACATCGCTTCCGTCACCCAAAGCTTTCCAGACCGGCGGGCGCGTTCGAAACGGACAAAGGGACAAAACACTTCAACACCATTTTCCATCCGGAGAAAATTGCTCGTTAGCCTTTCGTTCCGAGGCTTCGTCCGAAGGCAGTACCATTCAAGATCGTCTGTCATGTTTTCTACCCCACCCTAAGTCTTCTGCGGGACCGATTCGAGTGCAAACGCAACATATCGCGCTGTGTGTGGCAGAATTGTCACAAAAAGCGGATTGAATGCCAACAGTGGTGTGAACAGTTTGTGAATAAACGCAAACCCCATGAAGTATTACAGAACCGGTTGGATTTCCGACGTGCATCTGGGGACGCGAGGGAGCAAGGCCGAGGCCCTGCTCAGTTTTCTGCGGGACGCCGAGTTTGAGACGCTCTACGTCGTGGGAGACTTGATCGATATCTGGGCGCTGCGGCGCGCAATCTACTGGCCGCAGGAACACAACGACGTCCTTCAAAAGCTCCTGCGCAAAGGACGCAAGGGCACGGAAATCATTTACATCATCGGAAACCACGATGAGTTTCTCGACCGTTTTCGAGGCCATTACGGGAACATGGCGCTGCAAAGAAATGCCGTTCATCTGACGGCGGATGGCCGCCGTCTGCTGGTGATGCACGGAGATGAGCTCGACACCGTGGTGCAAAATCTCGGCTGGCTGGCGCATCTCGGAGATCTCGGATACCGGCTCCTGCTACGCGGCAATGGATTGGTCAACTTTTGCCGGCGCCGCTTTGGCCTGGGCTACTGGTCGCTCAGCGGCTATGTGAAGGCCGAGGTGAAGAACGTCGTCAGCTTTATTGGTCGCTTCGAGGAAGCCGTTGTCCGATATGCCCGCGACTTTGACGTCGATGGTGTGCTCTGTGGGCATATCCATACCGCCGCCATTCGCGAAATTCAGGGTGTCGCATACTACAACGCCGGGGACTGGGTGGAGAGTTGCACGGCGATCGTCGAGCGCTACGACGGCACGATGGAACTGCTTCGCCTCGCCGAGCAACCTGTGCCTGAAGAATCAATTGCTGCCGATCCGTCCCGAACGAGTTCATCCCCCTATCGAGTTGAGAGTTGAAGGCGCACCGGCTAACCGGGAAAATTTCGACAACCGATGAGGCGAAGCCCCTCAAGGGTGAGGGATGGTGAAACTGCGGAAAACAGGCCCGTGCTCCCCGCGATGAGTTTTGCATCTCCGCCCGTAGCGATGAGAGGCGTTCCGGATTTGCAGGAGATTTCCTTCAGAATTTGGCGCAGAATTTCGGCGATCAGTCCCCGGTAGCCGTGGATCGCGCCGGAACGCATCGCCTCCGCGGTGCTGCGTCCGATGGCCTGTCGTGGTTCCCGGAGGATGACGCGCGGAAGAAGAGCGGTGCGATTGTGCAGGTAGTCTGTCATCACGCCGAGACCGGGCGCGATGACGCCTCCGGCATAGTTGCCCGCGGGCGAGATGACGTCGAAAGTGACTGCGGTGCCGAAATCCACGACGATCGCTGGAGAGCCAAACAGCGCGGCGGCAGCGGTTGCGTTGGCCAATCTGTCCGCGCCAATCGTCTCCGGCTTTGGATAGTCGATGCCGACGCCGAGCAGTACCTTGTGGCTAACCCAGCAAACTGGCGACGGAAGGACTTTCCCAATGACCGCATTTCGTGACGGGACCACCGACGCCACCACCGAATGTTTTGCCTCTCGCTGTCCCAACAGCTTGCCCAACGACTTTGCGGTCAGTTCTTTGGTCGGCAGACGGAACACGCGACCAAGCCGGCGCCGGCTGGACAAAGCAAACTTCGTGAAGGAGTTGCTGATGTCCACAAGGATGAATTCCGCAGCGGGCATCGTGCGAGAATTCCTCCTGGCCGCTGCTTGGTCAAGCCCACGCGCGCATCGCGCGGTGGGTCCGGGTGTGGGGTCAGCGCCTCATGACAGGCGCGCGCTTGTCCCCTCGACCCGGCTGTTCCTCGAGGGCTCCGGCGGCGAGCGCCAAATCCGCTTCTTCGGCGGGCAAGAAGGGTTTGAATCGATGCTTGTCGATGGCTTTCATGTAGGCTTCAAGCGGCGAGGCCGCCCCGGAGACCAAGTGTTGCCAGATCGCGTCGTCCATGAATTGCATGCCTTCACCCTTGCCTCCTACGATGACATCCTGAAGCTTTTGGGTTGCACCCTCGCGGATGATCGCGGAGACGGCGTTGTTGGATATCAGAATTTCATTGACCGCAATGCGGCCGGCACCGTCCGCCCTTTTCAGAAGAAGCTGAGCGACCACGCCGCGCAGCGACGTGGCGAGCATGGTTCGCACCTGTGCCTGCTGCTCGCCCGGGAAAACATCAATCATGCGGTCCACCGTTTTGCGTGAATTGTTGGTGTGAAGGGTGCCGAAGACGAGCAGCCCGGTCTCCGCGGCCGTCAACGCGAGGGAAATGGTTTCCAGATCACGCATCTCGCCAACCAGGACGATATCGGCATCTTCGCGAAGGGCGGCTTTCAGGCCGGCGGGAAAGCTGGCCGAGTGCTCAGGAACATCGCGCTGGGTGATAATGCTCCGCTTATTGCGGTGAACGAACTCGATCGGCTCTTCAATCGTGACGATGCGGCGGGAGAATTTGGTGTTAATGTGATCCATCAATGCCGCCAAAGTCGTGCTTTTGCCGGAACCCGTGGGGCCGGTCACCAGGACCATTCCGCCGCGCATTTCGCCGAAACTCTTGATAACGCTCGGAAGCCCGAGCTCCTCGAGGGTTTTGATCGTGGTGGGGATGTTCCGAAAGACAGCACCGTAGCCGTTGCTCTGTTTGAAATAGTTGACGCGGAAACGGTTCTCTTGGTCCATCTCGTAGGCAAAATCGAGATCGCCGGTCTCCTCGAATCTCTGCCAGCGGGCTGCCGGGCAAATTTCGCTGAGCATGAAGGACATCTCCTCGTAGGTGAGCGACTCTTCGCGAATCGGCAGGATTTCGCCATGCCGGCGGATTTTTGGCGGCTGGCCCTGCGCCAGATGGAGGTCCGAACCGGCGGACTGGAGGAGAACGTGAAAGAAATGGTCGATGTAGGCCATAGCTACTTCAGCCTGAGCGCTTGCCTCATTGGCGTCTTGTGCTCGGCGCGAAACATTGCCTCTTCCGCGCTAATCAGGCCCGCTTCGAAAAGTTGCAGGAGGGAATCGTCCATCAAGATCATGCCCTGCTTCCTGCCCGTCTGAATCACTCCGGGAAGCATGAAAGTCTTGCCTTCGCGGATGAGGTTTCCGACCGCCGGGTTGTTCATCAAAATTTCCATGGCCAGGCATCGGCCCGTCTTGTCCGCGCGCGGCACGAGCTGCTGGCTGATGATACCGCGCAGAGATTCGCTGACCATGACGCGAATCTGGTCGCGCTGGTCGGCGGGAAACACATCAAGAACGCGGTCCAATGTGCGGGCGGCATTGCTCGTGTGCAGAGTGCCCAGCACCAGATGGCCGGTCTCGGAAGCGGTGACCGCGAGAGAGATCGTCTCCAAGTCGCGCATTTCACCGACCATGATGACGTCGGGGTCCTCACGCAGTGCCCCCCGAAGAGCCGCAGAGAAGGAAGCGGTGTGGGTGTGGACTTCGCGCTGCGTGACGTGGCAGGTCTTCGAGGAGATAATGTATTCGATAGGATCCTCAAGGGTGATGATGTGGTCGCGCCGAGTCAAATTGACTTCCTCAACCAACGCAGCCAGCGTCGTACTTTTGCCGCTGCCGACGGAGCCGGTCACCAGGACCAAGCCGTTCTGGTACTGGGTGAGCAGCTTGATCTGTGGTGGCAGGCCAAGCTCGGCCATCGTCGGCACCTGGCTATTGATGATGCGAAAATTGAGATCGTAGCCCAGCCGTTGCCTCGCGACACAGGCGCGGAAGCGGCCGAAGGAGTTTGAGTAGGCGAAGTCCACGTCGCCGCGGGCGGCAATCGCCTGCCACTGGGCATCCGTGAGAAAACTTGCGGCGAGCCGCTCGGTTTCCGCCGCCGTTAAGATGGGCGCCTGGAGCCAAATGGGCTCGAGGATGCCAAACCTTCTCCAGGCGGGCCGAGAGCTGACTGCGAGATGAATGTCGGACGCACCTGACTCCCTTCCGATCATTAGGTATTGATCCACATGGTCGAGCGGCGAAGCTCCGTTTTCCGCCGCGGCTTCGCCCCGGGATTCATTGGCGGCTTTGGAGCTCACGATGAAGGAAATATAAGGTGATGGCGTCGCGGCCAAGAAAGGCGGAACGCAGAAATTGCGGGAGAACGTGGTTCTCTCAGACCCCAGGCGCGATCCGTGGCTTATCTTGGAAGTCTTCTTGCCATATCGGCAAGACGTCGTCCCGCGTAGGCGAGAGCGGCGGGTCTTATCACCGGAATGGCGAATCGCACCAATGCGATCAGCAGCGCGACCAACCCTGCGCGGGGCCTCTTCTTCTCCACGCTGACCGCCGGTCCGCCATTCGGCGTGAGGGTCTTGGTGATGACGCGGGTCTTCGTCTTCGGTCCGGCAAGGATCCAACCGAGGGCGGTTGCTCCGCTCACGAACGCGTAAGGCATTCGGCGCACGAGACCGTTAAACTTCGCTTTGAAGTCCAATTCGGCGCGAAGGGCCGAGCATCCCTGGACAATGGCTGCGCGGCTGGTTGCGAGTTCGCTCAGAATTTCCTCCTTCGTCATGGCTTGAAATTTTTCAACGCTTCAAAATCCCTCTTCAATTCCCCCGCAGTGGCCTTGAAGACGGGGGTGCGGAGGGAGTTCCTGGCCAGAACCGCGCAGACCGCGACCACAACGAAATGCAGCACGGCCAGACCGAGCGAAATCCAAATCCAGGAAATTTGAAACGCGAACGCCAGTAAGAATGCGACGAAAAAGAGCGCGAGCACATAGCCAAAGATCGTAAACACGATGGCCACAATGAGCAGGATCAGCAGACGCAGACCCACCAAAGCCGCCTCCTTGGTTTCCAGACCCGCGAGCTGCAGAAGCCCTTGGAGGTGCCGTCCGGAGGAGCCCGCGAATCGCACGAGCTCAGGTATCACGCCCTGTGGCGTCTCCCGCTCGTCGGCGGGAGGCGGTAGTACAGTTTCCGCCATCCCTGCTAACGTTAGCGGCGGAAGATTACCCCGAGGACAAAGCCGACGCCAACCGCAATGCCTAACGCTTTTAGCGGATACGTCTTGATATAGCTTTCCGTTTCACCCTGGAAACTTTGCGCTTTCGTGGTCGCGTCCGAAAAGGCTGATTGGGCTTTCCCTTTGTAACCCTCGGCGGCGGTCTTGGCCTGTCCGCGGAACTCCCCGTATTTCGCGGCGGCGGCGTCGGACACGTCCTTGGCCGCTGCCGTCAGGTGTTCGCGGCCGGTTTCGTACGCGGACTTTGCTTGTTTCTTGACGGTTTCACCGACGGCCTTGGTGGCCTCGCTAGCCGCGGCGAGCGCTTGCTTGGCGTGCTCTGCGCTGCTTTCCAACTTCGCCTGCGCCACGTCGGTTTTTTCTTCGCTGTTTGTCTCGGACATATGCCAATATTAAGGTTTCGAACGCAATCTGCCAGAAGCTTGCGTATTGGCAAGTCCGATCCCGCTATTGTCCTCGCAGGGCCAATCATGTAATCAAAGGCACATGCAGTCTGCCTCCTCCTTCGCACCGGGTCGCGTCGAACTTCTCGGGAACCATACCGATTACAATGGCGGCGTCGTTCTCTCGGCTGCCATCAGCCTTGGCATTTCCGCCCGTGGCCGGAAGCGCACCGATACCAAGATCGTTCTCACCAGTGAGGGCATTCCCGGCGTCGTGACCGCCGACTTGAACAAGCTCACCGCCAACGGCAGCTGGGCTGACTATGCTTTGGGCGTTGCGAGAATCGTCAAGGACGCGGGTCATCCCGTGGCGGGCTTTGAGGCGGATTTTGCCAGCGACCTTCCGCTCGGCGCCGGTCTCTCGAGCTCTGCGGCGATCGAGGTTTGCACGGCGGTTTTACTGATGCGGCTTTTTGGTTTTCAGGTGCCGCCGCTCGATCTCGCCAGGTTATGCCGCAAGGCAGAGAATGAATTTGTCGGCGTAAGCTGCGGTTTGCTCGATCAGGTGTCTTCGATTTTCGGCAAGAAGGAGCACGCCATCTTTCTTGATTGCCGTGCCGAGACGGTTGAAAATGTTCCTTTTCCGCCCGGCGTGGGTTTGATCGTGGTTCACTCGGGTGTCAAGCATGCCCTTTCCGGTGGCGAATACAATGAACGGCGAGACCAATGCTTCGAGGCGGCCAGGATCCTCGGTGTTCCAGCCCTTCGTGACGCTACGAGCGAACAACTTGCCAGGACGGATATGCCCGCCATCGTCAAGCGGCGCGCCGCACACATCATCGGCGAGAACGAGCGCGTCTTCGAAGCGCTTGAGCACTTGAAGCGCCGCGATGCCGCCGCTTTCGGGAGACTGATGTCCGCCTCGCACCGCAGTTCGATCGAGAACTTCGAGAACAGCACTCCGGAGCTTGACGCGTTGGTCGAAATTTCCTGCGCGCAGGAGGGGGTCTACGGCGCGCGGCTCACCGGTGGTGGGTTTGGTGGTGCCATCGTGGCCCTCGTCGCCATGAACTCAATCGAAACGGTTGCCGAGGCGGTCGAGGCGGCCTACCGCGAAAAAACCGGCCACAATGGCAAGGCCTATCTTTGCCTGATAGGAGACGGCGCTCTGGCACACACTTGAGGCTCCGCAACCGCCTACATGAGGGCTTGCCTGGCCTGGTCGGCACGGTCGATCAGCGCGTTGCGGGATTCGATGACCTCACGCGCGCTTTCAACGGCTGCGCCAAGTGGGTACCGGCGATCAAGCAAACCAAGTCAACGAGCAATGTTTGACGCGACGGCCCCGAGCTGCCAACCAGGGGCGCAAGGCAAGTCCGAAGATGTGGCGAACGCCATTCTCTACCTTGCGGCCACGCTTTTCGCGTCGGTTTCCGCGGTCCTGGTGGCCGGAGGCGGTGCGATCGCTTAGGGAACTTTCCTGTTGCGGGACTGGCGTGTCGCCATAAACTGCGCTGCGTAGTCTCGACCCGTTCTTCTTTTGCCGATCCTGTCTTCTTGACGGTTTCTCCTTTAGATTGCTTAACTTTAGAGGAGAAGGTCCGCAGATAGCTGGAAAAGAAGAGTGGCCCCGGGGTTGCTTTCTCACTGAAATCAGGGGAAAAAGCCAGAGTAGCTCAGAGGTAGAGCAGGGGACTCATAAGCCCTTGGTCGGGGGTTCAATTCCCTCCTCTGGCAGGCCTCTCAACTCTCAACTCTCAACTCTCAACTCTCAAATGCTCTCTCATGGCCAATATCAAATCCGCAGCTAAACGAGCCCGTCAGGGCGTAGCGCGTCGCGCGCGCAATGCCAGCGTCCTCAGCGCGCTGAAATCCGGGCAGAAAAAATTTCGCACGGCTCTGGCTGCTGGGAAACTCGAGGAGGCGAAGTCCGAATACGTGAAGGTTTCGGCCGCGCTTGATAAGGCTGCCAAGCGCGGGGTTATCCACAAGAACAGCGCGGATCGGCGCAAGAGCGCATTTAATCGCGCTCTGAAGCCCTCCTGAAGCAGCGGAGCGGCGCGCCCGAACGGCCGGCTTGTTGGCCAGGAGAGCGCGGGAGCTAAAGAATTCCGCGCGTGCTGCTTAATCCGATTTTGCTTCGCGGAGAAGCATCTTTCGGAACGCTCGCCGCCGATGTCGCTGAGGATGACTGGTTGATTTCTCGAGAGCAGCTTCCGCATGAGGCTCGAAGCGGAAAAGTTCACCATACAGCTGCGGCGTCCGTTTCGAATTGCACACGGTTCGAGCGCGACCCGGGAGACGATCCTGGTGCATCTCCACGATACCGAGCGGGGTATCGTTGCTCACGGCGAGGGAGCTTTGCCGCCTTACTATCCTTCAACTCCGGAGGGCTCCCTCGCGTGGCTGAACGAGGTTGCCCGGTCTGGCGATCCCGATGCGTGGGAAGCCGCGTGCATCGCGCAGGGGCCTCACGAGGCGGCAGCGGGTCGCGCGGCTCTGGAGATTGCTTTGCAGGACTGGCAGGCGCGAAGAACCGGAAGCCCGCTTTGGCGCCAATGGGGCTTGGAGACTGCGCGGATCCCGCCGTGCTGGAGGACGATCAGCGTCCCGTCAAACGAAAAGGAACTTGGCGAAATGCTGGATGAAGGGATCGCCCGCGGCTCGACACGCTTCAAGCTGAAGACCGGGAGCGGCGATCTGGGCTGGGACGAGGACTGTGTGCGGCTCGTCGGCCAGCGGCCCGTTCAGCTTGCGCTGGACGCCAATGAAGGCTGGACACCCGAAGAGGCGGCAAATTTTTTTTCACGTTTGACGCGCCGCGAGGTCGCATTCGTTGAGCAACCCGTTTCGCGGGAAGCTGGCTGCTGGAGCGATTTGCGCTCACGGGTTCGCAAGATCAGCATTCCGCCTCTGATCGCGGATGAATCGCTTCAGACCGAAGACGATCTTGCCGGCTTGGCGGGAATGGCCGATGGGGTAAATGTCAAGCTCCTGAAGGCCGGAGGCTTGCGTGCCGCCCGGCGATGGATAGCCCTCGCGCGCAGTTTGCGTCTGAGCGTATTGGTTGGCGGAATGGTTGAAACGGGAGTCGGTCGCACAGCCGCCGCGCAACTCGCGCCTTTGGCGGATTGGTTGGATATTGACCCTCCGGACAGCATTCCCGCCGAGCCGATGATCGGCTTTCGCATCGAGGGAGACCGTTTGCTCCTTTCGGACCGCCCGGGCCTTGGATTGCGACCAGTCTGACTCTCTGAGCTGGCAGGCCAAGCGCAGGCGGCGGCCTGGGCGATGGTCGGTCCGCGTCTTCATCGGCACAAGGCCAAGGTCTATGCGTGTGCCTCTTCCTGGGCAGAACAGTCCATTTCGACTCGGCGATTCGGAAATGACTTCCGGGATTTGCTCTAGTGTCCTGAGTCATAAATGACTTGCAATACTATTGAGAGTCTTTACGCTGCGTGCATGGGTCGTCCTACGCAAAGAGTGGAGTTGGTGGCCGCAGAGCGAGAAGCCTTGGAGGATCTCAGAAGGCGACAGCGCAGCGCCCGCAGTTTGGCCTTTCGTGCTGGCATCATCTTAGGTTGCGCCACGGGAGTCACCGACAAGGAGGTGGCCAGACAACTGCGCACGACGAGCTGGACGGTGGGCTTCTGGCGCCAGCGTTTCAACCGAGGCCGGCTGGAAGCCTTGTCTGACGAACCGCGGGTGGGAGCTCCCAGGTCGATTAGCGATGAGCGCGTGGAGGAGGTGATCACCACGACTCTGGAGAGTATGCCCCAGAACGCCACACACTGGAGCAGTCGGGCGCTGGCCCAGAGGCTCGGGATGAGCCAGTCGAGCATCAGCCGGATTTGGCGGGCTTTCGGCCTGCAACCCCATCGCCGCAAGAGTTTCTCGCTTTCGCAGGATCCCCAACTCATCGAAAAGGTTCGTGACATCGTGGGCCTTTACATGGAACCGCCGGTCAACGCCGTGGTGCTCTGCGTTGACGAGAAGAGTCAGATTCAGGCTCTTGCGCGCAGCCAACCTCTATTGCCCATGCGCCCAGGGCAAGTTGAGAGGCGCACTCATGATGACAGGCGTCATGGCACGACCTCGCTCTTCGCGGCGCTGGAGGTGGCCACCGGTAACGTGCTCGCCAAGTGCTATCGCCGACACCGCTCTGTGGAATTCCGCGACTTTTTGGACCGAATCGATGCCGCCGTTCCCAAAGACCAAGAGGTCCATATCGTCTTGGATAACTATGCCACCCACAAGACGGCACTGGTGCGCAACTGGCTAGTCAAGCGCCCCCGCTACCGCCTGCACTTCACACCAACCCACAGCTCGTGGATCAATCAGGTGGAACGCTGGTTCGCTCAACTCAGCCAAAAGCAGATCAAACGAGGCAATCTTCACTCGGTCAAGCAACTCCAAGAGGCTATTGAAACCTTCCTTAAGGATCACAACGCCTCGCCCAAACCTTTCCGGTGGGTCAAGTCCGCCGACCAGATCCTTGCCTCAATTGCTCGATTTGCTCGATCCGCCGTTTTACAAGAAATCAATGACTCAGGACACTAGGTGCGCTGCTTCGCCGACGGGGCTCCTCCAGCGAGTGCGTTGGCCAGAGCGGCGATGTGGGACGGCGTGGTGCCGCAGCAGCCACCGATGATTCGCGCGCCTCGTGCGGCCATCAGGGCTCCTGTTTCAGCGAAGGATTCGGGGGACATTTCGTAGTGATAGCGGCCCTCGCGGACGCGTGGCCACCCGGCGTTAGGAAAGGCCGAAAAAGGCGCTTCGGGCCGGGCAAACCGCTCGACAAGCCGAAGGGCTTCGTTCGGTCCGTTGACGCAATTGACACCTACGATTTCGGCGTCGTTTTGCAGAAGTTTGGCCAACGCCTCGCCCAGGGACATTCCGTCGGGGAGCTGTCCTTGGCCGTTTGGAGACAGCGAGCAGATCGCCGGGCAGTGGTGAAGCGAGTGCTTCACGCGAAGGGCGAGGAGGAGTTCATCGAGATCCTGGAACGTTTCCAGGAAGATCACATCGACCCCGCCGTCGAGCAGGGCGCCGATTTGTGTGCGGAAGCACTTCTCGCGGTCGATGCCCTGGTCGGTGGCGTCAGCAGCGGAAACGCCCAGGGGGCCAACGCTCCCAGCGATGAACGCTCCCTTTGCCGCCTGCCTGGCAAGCTGCGCGGCATGCCAGTTGATCTCATTGACGCGATTGGCAAGCCCATGGCAGGCGAGGCGAACGGCATTCGCACCGAAGCTGTTCGTTTCGATGAGGCGGGCGCCCGCTGCGAAGTAATCCTCGTGAATCTCGCAAATCAATTCCGGCCGGGAAAGGCAGAGCTCCTCAAAGCATCGGTGCGCAGGCACGCCACGCTCCATGAGCAGCGTTCCCATCGCGCCGTCGCCACAGAGGGGATAGTCCTGGATTTCCTCAAGCAGATTCACTCGTGATATCTTCGGCAAGCTTCCGCCCGTGCGACGGCTTCATCGTGCGGGCGCATTTATCCATCAATCCTCAGCGCGGCGATCGCCGCCATCACACGGCCGCTCATGCGTTGATAAGTGTCGCGGTTGGCAGGCGTAGATTCTTCACGGGTGAAGCGGAGAGGTTCGCCGATGACGACAGTGATTTTCGTGAGGCGCAGGGCGCGAGAGCCTTTCGGAAACGCGTCGTAGGCACCGAAGATGCGCATGGGCAGAACGGGAGCAAGAGTCTTTGCGATGACGAGGCCGATTCCTGCGCGGGCGGGCTGAAGGTTTCCATCTCTTGATCGCGTTCCCTCTGGGAAGAGGACAACCCCGTTTCCCTCGCGGACTTTCTTGATAACTTCGCGCAGGGCGGACATGTCGTTGCCGTCACGCTCAACGGGAATTACGTTCATCGCGGGAAACAGTGGACCGAAGAACGGCCATTCCAGCAGGTTCTTCCGCGCGAGATAGTAAACGGCACGCTTGGAGCAAATGCCGGCCAGCGGGGGATCAAAGTAGCTGGAGTGGTTGACAGCGAGAATCAGAGGACCTTCCTCAATCATGCGCTCGGAATGCACGATCCGCAGCGAATAAAAGCAGCGGGCGAAGAGCTTGGCCAGGTTGTGAAAGATATTGTAGACGATGCTCATCGCCGAGGAACGGAGAGACCCCTCGCCTCGAGATGCCGGATAATCTCGTCGACCACGCGATCGACGGTGAGATGCGTGCTATCGATGAGGATCGCGCCGCGCGCAATTCTCAGAGGTGCGTTTGGGCGAGAGGAATCGATGCGGTCGCGCCGCGCGATCTCGTCGGCCTGACCCTCAGCTTTCCGGCGCCGCTGGCGGACATTTTGCGACGCATCAATGTAGAACTTGAAGGGCGTTTCCGGAAAGACGACCGAGCCAATGTCGCGACCTTCCACCACGACGTCCCGCTGGCCGGCGAGGTCTCTCAAATGATTCGTCAGCCTCTCGCGCACTGCGGGAACAATGGAAACTGGTGAAACGGCGCGGTTGACTTCGTCCTCGCGAAGGTGGGGTGTCACATCGGCACCATTGATGTGAAGGAATGCTTCGTCATCTTCGAAGCCAGATGCCAGCTGCAGGCCAGCCATCAAGGCGGTCACCTGGCTGGCCGAGGCGGGATCCGCCTTGCGACGCAGGATCCACCACGTGATCGCACGATAAAACGCGCCGGAGTCGACATAGGAATAGCCCAGCCGCAACGAAACCTCCCTGGCCGCACTGCTCTTTCCTGAGGCGGCGGGGCCATCGATGGCAACCACCGTCTTCATTCGCCAAAAGATCTCTGCGGACGATGCGGATCAGCCAGCGAGGAGATGACCGGCGTTGGCCGCCAGAGCGTATTATCGCCTCTTTGAAGATGCGTGAGAATCGATCCGAATTGGGGATACGAGGTGCGCACGCAGTTGGTGTCTTCAATAATGGTCGTGCCCGATGCGAAAAGACCTGCAATGGCAAAGGCCATCGCGATCCGATGATCGCCGTAACTGGGCAGTTTGGCACCCTTGAGGTCGCCCCCTCCGTAAATCATCATGCCGTCCTCAGCCTCATGAACGTCCACGCCCATGAGCTTGAGGTTGGCCGCAATCGCGGCAATACGGTCGGTCTCCTTTACGCGGAGCTCCTGCGCGTCTCGAATTATGGTTCGCCCTTCGGCGAGAGCCCCGGCGACTGCGAGGATGGGGATTTCGTCAATGACGTTTGCTATTTCGCTGCCTTCGATGACCGTGCCGGTGAGGCGGCCTCCCTGAATATTGATCGCGCCGTACGGTTCGCCCTCTTCGATGTTCTCGACGATCTCGCGCACGTGGGCGCCCATTCGAACGAGCACGTCGAAAATGCCGGTGCGCGTGGGATTGAGACCGACGTTCCTGACGAGCAGCCGGGAACCAGGCTGGGCGGCGGCGGCGACCAGCCAAAACGCGGCGCTGGAAATGTCGCCCGGTACGGCGAAATCGCGAGACTCGATCTGCTGCTTGCCAAGCATCGAAATCCTGCACTCCTTTGGTTTTTGTCTGCGATCCGAGCGGATTTCTTCCCGGCGGAGATTGACGAGAAAGTATTCAAGCATGCGCTCCGTGTGATCGCGGCTTGGCGCGGGTTCGATGACGTGGGTGACACCGGAGGCGTACAGGCCGGCGAGCAGGATGGCGCTTTTGACTTGCGCGCTGGCGATCGGCATCTGGTAGGAGATTGCGTGAAGCGGGGCGCCGTGGATCACGAGGGGAGGAGCGTCGTTTGCTCCCAGCGCGCTGATCTTTGCACCCATCTGCGTGAGCGGCTCGATAATTCGGCGCATCGGGCGCTTTGAAAGCGAGGCGTCGCCAACCAGGCGTGAAACGAACGGTTGCGCGGCGAGAATGCCCGAAAGCAAGCGCATCGTGGTGCCCGAGTTTCCGCAATCGATCTCGCGCTCAGAAGCCGTGAGCTCGCCGTGGGAACCATACACAACGATGAAACCCGGCTCAGGATTTTCGATCGTCACGCCCAGTTGCTGGAAGGCCCGCGCCGTGCACAAACAGTCGTCCGCCTCGAGAAAATTCGTGATTTTGCACACCCCGTTCGAAAGCGCTGCGAGCATGATGGCGCGATGCGAGATGCTCTTGTCGCCGGGGACGGTGATCTCGGTCTCCATCTTCTGCGCTCGCCTGACGCGAAAGACCTCCGTGCTCATGGCAGAATTTCGCGGATAGATTTCGCGCGCTCAAGAAACAACTCCAGCGCCGCCGCATCCCGGGAAAGAATCATTTGCTTCATCTTCTCAAGCGCGGTCGAAAGATCCTCCAAACCGGCAGCCATTTCGGCGGAGTTCTCGAGAAGAATCTCCCGCCACATCGCGGGCGAGGCTGCGGCAATTCGCGTGGTATCACGATAGCCGCCGCCGGCGAGCGCACCAGCGTCCGGCACACGCAAGCTGATGGAGTTGACGAGGGCCGCAGCGACTGCGTGGGGCAGGTGGCTGACGCGCGCGACGCATTCGTCATGCCGCTCGGGAGACATTTCCACGAGGCGGCATCCGACACTCTCCCAAAGGTTGCGGACGGTTCTTGTGGATTCAGGAGACGAGCTTGCGGTGGGGGTGACAAGGCACACGGCCCCTTCGAAGAGGTTTGCGCGTGCGGCATCGAATCCGCTCTGTTCCGATCCGGCCATGGGATGAGACCCAACGAACCGTCCTCCCAGGATGGGTTCCAGCCTCCGCACGACCGCCGCTTTGACGCTTCCGACGTCGGTGACGGTCGCGCCGTTGGAAAGCGCCGGCGCTATTTTCTCGGCCAGCGAAGGCATGGCGCCAATGGGTGTGCAGAGCACACAAAGGTCGGTCCCCCTGGCGGTCCCAATCTCGTCACAAGAAACGGAGGCAAAGAACTTGAGCGCTCTTTCTGCTGATCGTGCGGAGCGAGTCCACAGCCGCAGGGTCCAATCCGGCCGCGATTTTTGCAGAGCCAACGCCAGCGAACCGCCAATCAGCCCCGGGCCGAAAATGGCGACCGTGCTCAGGGGACAAGGAAAATTTTATTCGTGTAAGGGCACTTGACCTCGGTGCCCGGAGGGAATCCGCGCACGTCAACATAGCCGGCATAGGGTGCGTGCGGGCTGGTGACGAAACCCGATTTTCCGGGAACCGGCGTGCCGTAGGGAATGTCACGGGCGGAAGTCGTGGAAATGGTGGTCTCCGGAGTTGGGCTGGGCGCGGCTTCGGGAGTGGTTTCCGGCGTCGGCATCGAGCTGGGCGTTGGGGTGGGCGTCGCGCCCGCAAATTGGGTCTGCCCGGCTTGGGTGCCCTGATAGCCGAAGCGGTTTTGGCCCGCGGATCGGGTCGATTGCATTTCGCTCCCGCTTTGGCAGGCTGCAAGCACAGTAAAAAGTGCGGTGGCGGTGACGACCCAAGGCGAAGAATTCATAGCAATGACTTCGTTAGAAACGCATGATTGGAGGCCAACTTGCAATGCAATTTTTTGTCAACAGGTGGGAACGGTATCACCTATTGCACGTCGACGGCCGGCTTCAGAAACCACGCCCCCATGGCCGCACCGAGAAAGACGGCCTGATTCATCGTAATCGGGCCGGTTGATTCGACAAGGTAGCCTTCCGGAATACGGATTTGGTTGTAGACGATAGGTTGAAGGTGCTTGGCGATGGTATCGGTTTCCGGCAACTTGGAGGCATCGATGACGGCGCTCGCACCTGGCACCACGGCGGCTCCAAAGACAATGACCTGTCGCAGCATGGGAAATCCGCGTTCAAAAATCAGCTTGCTGTCCGCGTAGCCGAAGACCTCATTCGCTGCTTTATACGCGGAGAGCGCTGGCGCAAAGACAGGAGACTTTTCCAGCGTCCCGCCGGTCTTGAAGGATTGCAGAGAATGGCTCAATTCGCCGGGATCCACCCCGAAAACCAGGAAGCCCTCAACGAGGGCAAGGGTGGGGTTGGCGAAGGCGGTTTGCAGAAAAGGGAAGCTGAAATAGCGGATTCCCTCCGATTCCGCCACGCTCGCCTCCGGAAACAGGGCGAGCAGCTCCGCCACCGAGGCCTCCGCCTTCGCTTGGTCTCTAATCTGGATCGCCAGAAGACCCGTAGGTCTTAGTTGCTGCGCCGCCCACGAAACAGAAACCGCGCAGTCCGGACCGAATGCTTCCGGGACCAGTTGCGGGAGTTTGGTGCCCTGCATGGCGGGAGGGTTCAGGAATCCGCTTGACGCCGCACTGGACGCGGCGGTCCAAATTTGTCGGAAATTGGCTACGAATTCGAAGTAAGCCGCCGTTTCCTGCGAGGTAAACTTCAAGGCGCTGTGATTGAGGGAGCCGACGTCTGGAGGATTTCTGCGCAGCACAAAGATGTTATCGCGGAGGTTGGCCCCGTCGAGCGTTGTGTTTGCCCCAATCGCTTCGACCTTTCTCAGTTGTTCGACCTGCTGAGGAATGGGTTGCGCTCCCAGGGAAGCTCCGACCTCGAGCAAAACTTCCAGCGCGTTCTGGGGTTGGCAGAATAAGAGCAGATCGGCATCTTTCGTCATCTTGCCGAGAACTTCCTTGTAACGGGGACTGTCCGCGAGGCTTCCATCTTTCTTGCGGCCGGCGGCGCGATCAATCGCGTCCTTGAGGGACGGGAGGTTGTTCGAGAGGAAACCCCATTGACCCTGGCTCGCGTTGTAAAGCGTGAGACCGTGGTGCACGCTCGATGCGATCTCGACGCCGTTGTATTTCTCGCTCGCAACCTGAGGAGCGGGACCCCCGCGGGAGAGTTCTGAACGCAGGCGTGCGACCGCGAGGTCGTGTCCGCTCTTTCCACCCCAAAACTGAAAACCAACGATCAATGCCGCATCGTTCGAGGTGACCGAAACCGCAGCGGCGAAGATCCGTCCCGGCTTGAGCTTCCACAAGATTCCCGCGGCCTCATCGCCCCCGCGATCCTTTGTGATGTACTGGAAAGGCCGCTCAAGGAACGCCTTCATTTCCGGTTCCGCACCGATTTTGGCGAGAATCGTTTTCGGCCAGCGCGAGGCGGTGCGCGGAAGGTCCGGCAGGCTGGCCAGAAAGACCGTTTCGGCCGGCAAGAGCACGGCAGCGTCCGTGGGGCCCGCCGTCCCCCGGAGAATCCAGAAAGCGGAGCCAGCGACGAGAACCAGAACCGCAAGAACAATGAGGAGAATTTTTTTCATCGGAGATTTCGATGCTGCAGTCATCGAAGCGGCTAGTTAGAGCAAAGCTCACGACGGGGCAAGCTTTGCGGTTGGGCAGTTTGGGAACGACCTTGGGCGGGCTAGGGGCCGGCGAGCTTTTTCGTTCTCTCGAAGAGCCTCCTAAGCGAGACGGAAGGATTGCCTATAGCGCGAGCTGCGGAGCGACAGGTTTGCTGCGGAGCAAGGTGGACGCCGGCGCCTAGCCAGACTTCGGAGTCGCAAAAAACTGAGGCGGGTTCGGATTGGCGTCCTCCGGCGGCAAGGTTTCCTGGGAGGCCTTTGGCGCCTTTTCATCGTCGTGTCCAGGCTGCTTGAGCACAGGATGCATTTCGCAGCTGAGACCTCCGACACACAGGGCCAGGGCAATCGTCAATCGTATGAGTTTCATTCGAGGATTTCGAGGCTCGCTTTGAGGCCGCGTCTGTGAGCGGAGGCGTTGAGAAGGGTCCGGATCGCTTGGATGGTGTGCCCGCCCTTGCCAATGACTCTCGGTATGTCGCTCTTGCGCGTAGTCAGATGAAAGATCACCTTGTCCGGTGATTCGGTCTTCGAAAGGACAACCTCGTCAGGAAACTCAACGAGCTGGCCGATAACGAAGCGCAGGAACTCCTCCACGCGTCAGAGCCCGCTCAAGCGGTGGCTTTCTTTCGGGCTTTCGTGATGATGCTGCCGACGGTTTGCGAAGGACGGGCGCCAACGCCCACCCAGTAATCGGCCCGCTCAAGCTGGATGGTGAAATTGTCACCCTTTTTCTTCGGATCGTAGGTTCCGATGATTTCGATAAACTTTCCGTCGCGTGGCTTTCGCTGGTCGGCGACCACGATCTTGTAGTACGGGCTGTTGCGAGCGCCTTCGCGCCGGAGTCTGATTGCCACTGCCATGTTTGTTGTGCGTAGAGTTGCGAGTCGAGGGCGTCGGCAAGGGAAGCGCGATCAGCCCAGTCCTGGTATTCCGGCCCGGCGAGCTTGGGCCATTAGTTTCTTCATTTGTCCCGCCTTCCTCATCATCTTGCGCATCTGGTTGAAGCGCAGAAGGAGGCTGTTCACCTCGGTAACGGTGGAACCGCTTCCGCGGGCGACCCGCTGGCGACGGCGCGCGTTCAGGGTGTCTGGACGCGCTCGTTCCTTTGGAGTCATGGAGAGGATGATCGCCTCCACCCGCTTGAGCTGCTTCTCGTCAATCGAGGAATCCTTGAGCTTATCCATGCCCGGCAGCATGCCAAGCACATTTTCAAGCGGTCCCATCCGTCTGAGCAGCTTGAACTGCTGGAGAAAGTCGTTCAGATCGAAGGAGGCTGTCCGTATTTTCTCCTCCATGCGGCGGGCGTCCTCCTCGGTAATGGCCTCGGCGGCTTTTTCGACCAGGCTGACGACGTCGCCCATGCCGAGGATGCGTCCGGCCAGACGTTCGGGATGAAAGGGCTCGAACTGGTCGATTTTTTCGCCGACGCCGGCGAATTTGATGGGCTGCTGAGTGACCTCCCGCAGGGAAAGCGCAGCGCCGCCACGCGCGTCGCCGTCGAGCTTTGTGAGGATGATGCCGGTGAGACCGAGGGCATTGTGGAAATGCTCCGCGACGCTGACGGCTTGCTGTCCGGTGGCTGAGTCGCAGACGAGGAGCACCTCTTGCGGCGCGAGGAGTTGCTTCAGCTGTTTGAGCTCCTCCAGGAGAGGTTCGTCGATCTCCTGGCGTCCGGCCGTGTCGTAGATTTCTACATTGCCGCCCGTTTGTTCGCACCAGGTCGCGGCTTCCTGGCCAACGCGAAGAACGTCCTTCTCTCCGGGCTTTGGCTGGAAAACCGGAACGTCCACTTGCTCTCCCAAGGTGGCAAGCTGTTTGATAGCGGCCGGGCGTTGAAGGTCGCAAGCAACCAGGAGGGGAGCTTTGCCTTGGGATTTCAGCAAGCGAGCGAGCTTGGCGGCCGAGGTGGTCTTGCCTGCTCCGTTGAGACCCACGATGAGGATTCGGCCGGGTTTCTCGAGATTGAGGGGGGCCGAATCCCCGCCGAGCAAGGCGGTGAGCTCATCATGAAAGATTTTGACGATTTGCTGGCCTGGCGTAACGCTGCGGAGGACGTCCTCTCCCAGCGCCCTGCTCTTGACGCGCGCGATGAATTCCTTAGCGACCCGGAAATGAACGTCGGCTTCGAGAAGAGCCAGGCGGACTTCGCGCATGGCCTCCGAGATATTCTGCTCGCTGATGCGGCCATGCCCGCGGAGGTCTTTGAAAATGTCCTGAAGTTTGTCAGAAAGCCTGGAAAACATAGAAAAATGTGGGTGGATCCAGGTCAGACATCCCGTGGAGGGGACGGGGACGGCTGTCTTGGGCCGTCGTAGTTATACTCGCGATTTGCGAGGAATCAATGGAGGGTCGCCTTTTCGGCGCCGAGGCCGGTATTGGCGCGAACGGCCAGCTCCGTGAATTGCTCAGCGGCGGCAGGCTCGCGAGTAAGCAAGGAGCCGAGGATCGCGGCGAGGAAGCCGAGCGGAATGCTGACAATGCCGGGGTTGGTCAACGGGAAGAACGGCGCGGCCTGAATCAGGTGTCGCTTGGCGGCGGGAACATCCGCGGCGTCAATGCCCATGATCGAGGGACTGAGAATGATCAGCAGGATGCTTGCGGCGAGACCCACGCCCAGTCCGGCTACCGCGCCAGCCGTCGTGAAACGGCGCCAGAAAATGCTTAGCACGATCACAGGGAGATTTGCGCTGGCGGCGACGGCGAAGGCCAGTCCGACGAGAAAAGCCACGTTGATTGTCTGAAGCTGGATCGCGAGAAAGATCGCCAAGGCGCCGACGACGAAAGCGGTGAGCCGGGCGACGCGGACTTCCTCACCGGGGGCCCGCTCCCTTCCATGATGAATGACATTGGTGTAAAAATCGTGAGCGAAGGAAGTGCTCGCTGAAATGGTCAAGCCGGCGACCACCGCCAGGATGGTTGCGAAGGCCACGGCCGAGATGAAAGCGAAAAAGACTTCTCCCCCCAATGCCTGCGCCAGGAGCGGAGCGGCCATGTTGTCGTTGGGCTTGCCATCAACGACGATGCGATCTGGTGTAAGGATCGTAGCCGCCCCAAAACCAAGAAATGTGGTCATGACATAGAACAGTCCGATGATCAGCATCGCCCAAACCACGGAGACGCGGGCGGTTTTGGCATCCGGCACCGTGTAGAAGCGGACCAAAATATGCGGAAGCCCCGCCGTGCCAAAGACGAGCGCCAAGCCGAGCGAAACCAGATCGAGAGGTCCCCAGCCATTGGTCACAGACGCGCCGAACTTCAACCCCGGTTCAAGGAAGTTTTTCGTCACCTCCTCGCCCTTGACGTGGTAAGTGACTTGAGAAATCGCCTCGAAGAACTTCGCGAAACTGAATCCGAAGTGGCTCATCACGAGCACACTAAGCAAGAGGCTCCCGGCCATCAGCAGAACCGCTTTGATAATCTGGACCCACGTCGTCGCGAGCATTCCGCCAAAAACCACGTAGATGATCATCAAGACGCCGACGCCGATCACCGCGACATTGAAGCTTACCCCGGGGAGGAGCAATTTAACCAAAGCCCCAGCGCCAACCATCTGAGCGATCATGTAGAAGGTAGAGACTGTGATTGTGCTCAGAGAGGCCATGGCGCGCACCGGCCGTTGCTTGAGGCGGTAGGCGAGCAGGTCGGCCATGGTGTACTTTCCCGCATTGCGGAGCGGTTCGGCAACGATGAGCAAAACGGTCAGGTAGGCAACGAGCCAGCCAACCGAATACATGAATCCATCATATCCAAAAAAGGCGATCATGCCCGAGATCCCGAGAAAGCTTGCGGCGCTCATATAATCGCCTGCGACCGCCAGGCCGTTCTGCCAGCCGGTTATTCGGCGGCTGGCGGCGAAGTAGGCGCTGGATCCCGAGGATTTCCGCGCGCTGTAGTAAGTGATGACGAGCGTCGCGGCCACGAAGGCGAGGAACATTAAGAGCGCCGTGTGGCTTTGGGTTGGTGCCGCGGCAAGGATGTGCAGGAAAGGCATAGGCGAGAACGAGGAGGATGAAATCTTAAGGAATAGGTTGGTCTTCGGGGCGCGCCGCGAGCAAAGACGCGCAGAGCAACGCTAGGAGTTTGCCGGCGAGAACGCGCTGATTCTGACGCAAAGTCCAGTGATCACAGATCGTCGCCATTTCACGGCTGCCGGCGTTTGGCGAATTTGGCGAGCAGCGCTGCCGCCTGGCGGTCCCAACCCGCGGCTGCGACCAGGTAGAGGAAGGCGATGATCCACGCCATGAAAAATTGTGAAAGCGCGAAGAGATAGGCCAGGTTCACTTCGCCAAACACCCTCTGTTCCATAAACTTGGGAAACCAGCCCACCAAAACAGGAAGCGTGAAATAGTAAACGATGAAGAGGAGGGTGGCGGGGACGACGAATCGCGCCTTCGAGGCGAGGAGACTTTTGAATTCCGCATCGGCGGCAATGCCGTCCCAATCCGTTGCGTTCTTCTCTTCCGCTGCCGTCAGTTCGTGGGAAGGTTTGGAGCCGGTTCGTCCGAGCGGAGCAATATCCGTTGGCGCGGCGGATTCAGGCGTGAGGTCGGAACCATCCGGGGAAGGCATGAAGCGGGAGACTAAAGAAAACTCCCACAATGTCGAGTTTTCGGTCCTCAAATCTTCGCATTCGAAACGGAGTCCGCTACCCCCTTGAGGTTAGAATCCGTACCTGGTATCGGTTCGTCGCTTCTTGAAGGAGGAGATCATGGGCCTGCTTGCCCTGTGCGCGCTGACGTGTGTCCTGATCCCCCTGTTCTTTTCCGTGGGCCTGGTCGCCTTCGCCTCGTTGCTGGATTCTGTTCCGGACAATCTTCTGGCCGCGCCTTCTTTGAACCTGCTCGCAATGAACATCCTTGGCGCTCCCTGGTCGCTGACGCTTCCGCAGGTGGGCTTTTTCACTCTCCTGGCCAATGTGTTTTGCCTCTACTACTTCGCCATCAAAGGCTGGCTTCGTTGAGCTGAGCCAAATGCCTCAAATATAGATCCTTCTCACCCGCGGTCCGATTCCCGTGAAGATGTCCCAGGAGATCGTCCCCGCCTTTTCGGCTAGTTCCCGCGCCAGAATCTCTTCGGCTCCCTGTTGCCCGATCAGAACGGCTTCGTCTCCGGCCGCGACCTCGGGCACGCGGGTTACATCCGCGAGAATCTGGTCCATCGTCACTCGCCCGAGCACCGGGCAACGCATCCCGGCTATCAGCACCTGCGCGTGGCGCCCGGACGCTTGCCGGGGAAAGCCGTCCGCGTAGCCGACAGCCAGCGACGCGATGCGCATCGGATGCGCAGTGACAAATGTTCTTCCGTAGCTCACGCCGCGGTTTGGCCCGACCTCCCGAACGAGCAATACGCGGGCTTTCCATGCCAGAGCGGGGCGCAAGAGGGGCTGGAATTTTGCGGGATACGCGCTTCCATAGAGCATGACGCCTGGGCGAACCAAATCCTGCGCGTGGCCGGGAAACCCGAGAATCCCGGCGCTGTTGAGGGCATGAATTTTCGCGGTGGGCGCAAGCTCCCGGAATTTCCTGGCCAGCTGCGCGAAGCGTTCAAGTTGGGCAAGCGTATACGCGGCATCCTCATCCGGGACGGGGAGGTGCGTGGAGATGCTGTGAACTTCGACGTTGCTCAGGCGCAGGATGTCGCCCAATTCCTCCAGCGCGCTTTCCTCCCAGCACCCGATACGGCCCATTCCGGTATCCACCTTGAAGTTAATCCGGCCCCCTGCAAAATCCGCCGCTTCATTCGCTGTGGAAACTGTGGCGATGCAGTGGCGCGCGACGACTTCGCGCCGCTCGCCGGGGGCGGAAGGACTCAGAAGAAGAATGTCACGGCCCAACCCGATGAGTTTGACCGCCTCATCGAGGCTGGCCACGCCGAAAAGCTCCACCATTCCTGCGATGGTTCTGGCGACCTCGATTGACCCGTGGCCGTATGCGTTGGCCTTGACCACTGCGAGGATTCCGGGTTTCGGGCCGATCCTCTCCCGGACGACGCTCAGATTGTGACGAATAGCCGACAAATCGATCTCCGCCCATGTCCGGGCATCATCAGGGATGATCATCGCGCGACCGAATTTGCTGCAACGCTCTCCAGGCAACAAGAGACGCCGGCCTCCTCGATGACCTGTTCGCATACTTCGACGAGACGTTCGCGAAGCGGCGCCGCGCAAACTGCGAACTCGCGCTGCAAGGCTTCGAATTCGGTGCGCCCTTCCGGCGTTTCGATCCGGACGGGCGTATAGCCCAACGATGTAAAGTCATACGGGCTCGCGCGCATGTCGAGCGCCCGGACGCGCCGAGCGAGCTCAAAACAGTCCGCAACCAGTTCGGAGGCGGTGAAAGGCGCCAGCTTAAAGGCCCACTTGTAAAGATCCATGTTGGCATGCAGGCAGCCAGGCTGCTCGAGGGCGGTGGTTGTGGCGCGTGTGGGCTGGTGTTTGTTTAGAGGACGCGCCGCCGGCGAAAAGAAGCGGAAGGCATCGTAGTGAGTGCAGCGCGGGCCGAGGGATTCGACGAGATCGGCGATCTCTCGCGCGGTCAGTCGTAGCGGCCAGCCGGCATGGCGGATGGTCTCGACGCCGTAAACGATCGCCCATTCGTGAAGGCCAAAGCAGCCGAAGAAGCCGGACCGCTCGCTGGTGCGACGGAGCAACTGCCGAAACCAGCGGATGGAGTCGATCCGTCGCGATGACAGCCTCAGAGCGTCAGCGGTAATTCCCGTTGGGCCATCAACGTATTCTCTGTGACAAAGATACTGACGCGCGCTTTCTCCGCGCAGAGCGATGCCGATGCCCGGATGCCACTGGAGAAGCTTGGCGGGACGGTACGCATAATACTCGAACAGAAAGTCTTCCACAGGATGCCGTTCGTGCCGTGAGGCGCGGGCGAGTCGCGGCTCAACCCATCGGCGCACCCTTGCCTGGTGCCCTTCGCGCCGCGCGTGCCAATCGTCCTCCGAGATGACTTCCATGAAGACAAACCTACACGCTGGCAGTGATGCGAGGAAGGCAGGATTGAGGCGTCTTCCGCGGTGGTGCGCCCTCTATTTCGCCAGCACGATGTTGACCAGCTTACCACGCACGATGATGATCTTGGATACATGCTTTCCGGCGATGGCTTCGCGAACTTTCGGCGCTGCGAGAGCGGACTCTTCCAATTCGGCATTCGAGGCGTCGCTTTTCGCGCTCATGCGGTCTCGCACCTTGCCATTGATTTGCACGCCATATTGCACCTCATCCACAGCGAGGAACCTTTCCTCGTGACGGGGCCAGCGTTGTGACGAGGCGCGGTTTTCGAAGCCGGCGAACTTTTCGCCAAGCTGCTCCCAGAGTTCTTCGGCAATATGCGGAGCAAACGGCGAAAGCAAAGGCAGCAGGATTCGCAGACTGGCCACCGGACGAGGTCTCGAATTAACGAACTCGTTGGTGAAGATCATCAACTGCGAAATAGCCGTATTGAAGGCGAAGGACTCAATGTCGTCGGAGACCTTCCTGATGGTCGCGTGAGCGACCCGCAGCTGCTGGCCGGTAAGTTCGATCTCGGCAAGCTCGGGTGAAAGCGTCCAGCCGCCCTCCTGCGTCTCTTCCATGGCGAGACGCCAAACACGGCCAAGAAAACGATAGACGCCCTCAACGCCCTTCATGCTCCAGGGTTTCATTTGTTCGAGCGGACCCAGAAACATTTCATAAAGCCGAAGGGAGTCCGCGCCATACTCAGCAATCACGTTTTCGGGATTGACCACATTGCCGCGACTCTTGGACATCTTTTGGTTGTCCGGGCCGAGAATGATCCCCTGGTTGACCAGGCGTTGGAAGGGTTCTGGCGTTGAGAGATATCCGAGATCGTAGAGCACCTTGTGCCAGAAGCGCGCGTAGAGCAGGTGAAGGACGGCGTGTTCCGTGCCGCCGACGTAGAGGTCCACGCCGCCTGGTCTTTCTTGGAGTCGGTGATCCGATTTCTGATGGCCCGTCATCCAGTATGCCTCCGCGTCCGCACCGACGAAGCGGCCGGCGTTTTTTGGGTCGCAGAACCGGAGGTAGTACCAGCATGAGCCGGCCCATTGGGGCATCGTGTTGGTTTCACGCCGGGTTTGCTCGGAGTAGTTCAACCAATCGCGCGCCCTGCTCAGTGGCGGATCCGGCGTGCCAGTGGGCTTAAAGTCCACCATTTCCGGCTGGACAACCGGCAATTCGTTATCATCGAGCGCGCGATGTTTCCCCTCGGTCCAAACGATGGGAAACGGTTCGCCCCAATAGCGTTGACGCGAGAAAAGCCAGTCCCGCAACTTGTAATTGATTGTCCCTCTTCCCAGGCCTCGCTGTTCAAGCCAGGCCACGATCTTTCTCTTTGCTTCCGCGGTTGGGGAGCCATTTAGCAGGCCCGAGTTGATCGCGAGGCCGTCGCCTGTGAAAGCCGCGTCGCGCGGCGGCTCGACGGGTAGCGGGGTCGCTGCGTCGAGCTCTTCGCCGGTCTTCTGGACGACTTGACGGATCTCGAGGCCGAACTTCCTGGCGAACTCGAAGTCCCTCTCGTCGTGAGCGGGCACGGCCATGATTGCGCCCGTCCCGTAACCCATGATTACGTAGTCCGCGATCCAGACGGGGATTATCTCGCGGTTCACCGGGTTTATCGCGAAAGCGCCGATAAAGACACCGCTCTTCTCCGTGGTCAGTTCCGTGCGTTCCAGGTCCGACTTCGATCCGACTTCCCTCTGATAGGCTTCCACTTCGGCGCGCTTGTCCGGCGAAGTGATTTCCCTGACCAGCGGGTGCTCTGGCGAAAGCACCATGTAGGTGGCGCCAAAGAGTGTGTCCGGCCGCGTTGTGAAGATTTGAATTTCAAATTCGAAATCTGAAATGGCAAACTTCACCAAGGCGCCTTCGCTACGGCCGATCCAATTGCGTTGCAGCAATTTGATTCCTTCCGGCCAATCCAGCCCAGCGAGTTCATCGATCAAACGCTCCGCATAAGCCGTGATCCGCAGCATCCACTGCCGCATCGGGCGTCGCTCGACCGGATGCCCGCCAACTTCGCTCTTGCCCTCAACGACTTCTTCGTTTGCCAGCACCGTGCCCAGGGCTTGGCACCAATTGACCGGCATTTCCGCAACGTATGCCAGTCGGACATTGTCAGCATCTTCGCCCGCGTAGGTCTCGATGGGTTCGGCCTTGTTCGTAATCGGATTGAACCAGGAATTGTAAAGCCGAAGAAAAATCCACTGCGTCCACCGAAAGTAGTCAGGGTCGGTGGTGCTAAACTCCCGTGCCCAGTCGTAACTGAAGCCGATGGATTGGAGTTGCGCCCTGAAGCGCACAATATTGCGCTCCGTCGTAGCGCGAGGGTGTTGGCCAGTTTTGATCGCGAATTGTTCCGCAGGCAGCCCGAAGGCATCCCAACCCATGGGGTGCAGGACGTTGAAGCCGCGCATCCGCTTGAAACGGGCAACGATATCGGTAGCCGTATATCCTTCGACGTGGCCCACGTGCAGACCCTCGCCACTCGGGTAAGGGAACATGTCGAGGACGTAGAATTTCGGTTTTGCGGGATCAAATCCCGATTCCCCCGGGTTCGGCGCACGAAAAACCCCGTCGGCCAGCCATCGGGCCTGCCATTTGGCTTCGAAATCGAAAAAGGGAAATTGCTTGCGTTGGGATGCCATATCGGGCCGTACAGGACATGATGGCTTTGCCGCAAAATCAAGATCTCCGTTTGTTGCGCGAGTTGTCAGGCCGGGGATCGGCGCAGACCAAATTGCCGGTATCGAATTCCTCCCACAATCCAGTAGGGAAGATTGACGGCGTAGAGAAAGAAAATCCACTGATGTTGGGGAAAACCGAGGCCCATCGTGATGTCAACGAGCATGTGCATCGCGATCACTGCCAATCCAACGATCAGCAGCCACACGCGGCCGAAGAGCATGAGAAAGGCAAGCAGCTCGACGATCAATCCCGGCGCGTAAACCAGCATGCACAACCACGGGTACTGGAGGCAGAGCTCGTTCAGCGCGCCGCCGAGGCCCATATCCACGGGTTGCAGCGTCGTGTAGAACTGCTGGGCCTGAATCTTCGCATATTGCACGGGCATATACTGGCTATTCCAAATCCAGGCTCCCTGGCTCTCAATGAGCTTGGTCAGTGCGCACAGGACGTAATTTCCAGCAAGAACCTGCAAGGTCACGCGTGTGGTGAAGGAATGCAACGCGGCTGGAGAGCGCGTCCACGGCTCCAGACGGTTTCGCGCCCATGCGGCCCAAAGCCAGGCCGCCACGGACTGCCCAAGCAGCATCAGCGTCATCACCTGGTAATAGTGGCTGATGGATCCCAGCGAATTTTGCAAAGAGCCGACGATCAAGTAACAAAAAAGGAGCACGGTTGCGGACAACGGGAAGGCGAAACCCGTGATATAAAGCGCAGCGGCCGCCGTAAGGAAAATCGTGATGATTGAGTAAGAGAACGGATCAAGAGCCCAGCTCAGGTCGACCCATTTGGCGAGTCCGTTGGGGAAGCGCAGTTCGGCACCCGGCGCGGGAAGGGAGGCCAGCGTTGGAAAACGTGCAAGCAAGAGGATGGCGAAGCCCGTTCGCATCACGGCGGTTTCCCACCACGCGAAGTCTATTCGCGGGACAATGTCGGTCAAAGCGCGCGGGTTCACCGGGGAGGTTTGGCTGGCTTTCAAAGAGACTCCTTTGGTGCGGCGCCATCCTTCGGAGGCGGAGTAAACGGAATTCCATTGAACCCGATCATCGCGACGGTGCGCTCCGAAAGCGTGATCGCGCGATCCTCATCCATTTTCAAACGCGCGCTGACCAGCCCAAGGCGGCCCACCTCGGCGCGCTCCTCCGGAGACAATCGCCGCGCCAGCCGCTTGAGCATGCGGGTAGCCGCCTCTTGCTCGATCTCGTCGCGACTCCGGCCTTCTTTTTTCCGGCGCTCGCGTTTCCATTCCGCTTTCCACTCTCGCTCGAACTGCCGCCGAAGGCGCGGCGCTGTCTCGAAAAATTTGGCGATGGCAAGAGGTTCACCGTTTCCCTTGACGATGTAGACGTAGCCGGATTCCGGCGCGAAGTTCGCGTACATCGGCCAATGAGAAAACGGGAAATTCTCTCTGATCAGAAAACCGAGCGCGATGCTGGCCGCAAACCATGGCCAAGCCCGCAGCCAGGTCAGGCCCAGGCTCGCCAATGGGGTCACGCGTTGAAGCAACCGATGCATGTGGTATCTATCTTAAACGAATGATCGCCCGCGCAAGAAAATCAAATTCTTGCTCTCCCCTGCTTCCGTGGGAACACAGAGGAGTGAATGGTTCGCTCATCTCCTTGCTGGTTTCCACCAGAAACGTGCACAAGGTGCGCGAAATCCGAGCGATTCTTGGTCCTTGCTTTCGCGTTTCTGATCTCTCGGCGCTCGCGGCAGCCCCGGAGGTCGAAGAGACGGGCGAGACCTTCGAGGAGAATGCGACTCTCAAGGCCGGCGCCATCTCGCAGATTTACGACGGGTGGGTCATTGCGGACGATTCCGGCCTCGAGGTCGACGCGCTGGGCGGCGCACCGGGGGTGTATTCAGCACGCTACTCGGGGAAAGGGGCCACGGATACGGAAAACAACGCCTTGCTCTTGAAGAATCTCGACAACGCCCGCGGAAGGAAGCGGACGGCGCGGTTTCGGTGCGTGATTGTCTTGGCGCGTGCCGGCCACAAGGTCGCTGCGTTCAGCGGCACAGTCGAGGGAACCATCATCAATCAACCCAGAGGTGTCCGCGGCTTCGGATATGATCCGCTGTTTGTCCCGAAGGGCTATTGTGAGACCTTCGGCCAGCTTCCTGTCGAGACAAAGAATCGCCTGAGCCACCGAGCCATGGCGCTCAATGGGCTTCGCGATTGGCGCGGATGGAGATGAGCGAAAGCGATCCACCCTGGTCGCTAGCGAAACGATCATTGCGGGTTCCTTAGTCAGTCCGGGCCGGCGGCCTTCGGGGTCAGCCCGGCATCATCGCCCGACTCTTATGCCGGGGCCTGGTTCCCTTTGCTAAAGCGCCTTTTGCCTACGAAAGAGAAGGCTTTGCTTGCGAGACATGGCAACTTCTCTGCCATCGAGCAGAACAAATAGGAAGCGCTTTGCATCGAGCATGCGCATTTGCTTCACGCGGCCGAGATTGACGACGCAGTCCCGCCTGGTGCGAAAGAAGGTGGAGGGATCCAGCCTGGTTTCGCATTCCCTCAGCGGGCGCCTGATCAAGGCGGTCGCATCGCTCAGATTCACGCGTGTATAATTGCCACAGGCCTCGAGAGTCGAAATTTCCGAGGTTCTGACGACCCAGCATTTCACGTTGTCGCTAAGGAATACGAAATCGTCGCATCCGAATACTTTAGTCTTCTCGCGCGCGATATCGTCCTCGAGTCCGGCGTCGTGAACGACTCCGGCCAGTTGCGTGGACGCTTGCCGATGGCTGGTCGGGGAAAGGCCCTGAAGATCGCTCGTTCCCCGCTGGCCGAGCGAGTTTTTGCGAAGATTATTGAAGATCATGGATCGGTCGTGGCTGAAGAACTTTGTGGAAAACTTATCAAAGGGAAGACGTCGACGGCGCTTTCAGGCGAACTGCTCAACTCCGGTGCGGTAGTGAGGGAACTTCTCGTCCCCTGTCTCTCTGTTCTCATGCGGATGCCCGGGCGACGAGCATTGCATTTGCTTGATGATGCTGATGATGGCTGGAAGATCGAGATGGTCAACTGTCTGGGAGAAGCGCTCTGAACTGACGAAGAAGGCGCCAGGGGGAGCATGGATGGGGTCAAGCGTACTGGCGTCCTGAATCTCGGTAATGACTACTTTCCACATGCGTTTTTTCCTTTCAGGGTCATTTCCGTGGTGATCGGAAATTCCAGCCGGCCGATCGTGCCGGCCCGGTTCAGCTTGGCGGTCAATGATTCTCTCTTGGAGGAGACGTAAGCCTTCATCAGCCGTGCTGAGAGGCGGTGATTCCCAGTTGAATGTTTTGTTTGTCGGGATCATGATACGGGCGGGCTTTTGAAAAGAACTATGGGATAAAACGATGAATTGACCATGGTACATATGAACCAAAAGGTGTCATTTCTGCCGTTGCACAGGAATCAGGATTCCGAGGGGCTTTTGGTTCGGCTTCATGAAGTCGAAGACGTTGGCAAGCTGGCGAAGGCGACCTTTGAGCTCATCGAGCTCCAGATTCCGTATCAGTTCCTGATCCTCCTTTTCCGCCCGTTGGAGTTTGAGCTTCCCTGCCGGTTCTTTCCGGCGAAGTACAAGCCAGTGGTCGACGAGTATATGGCCGAGAGCCACAAGCATGATATCTGGCTCAAGCGAAGCCCCGTTAATCCGCATGTCTCGGTGGTGCGCCATTCGGACTACACTCCGGCGAGTCTGCTACGACGTTCCGCCTACTATAAAAAAGTCTTGCTACCGCTCGACTCCGAGTACGGCGCCTCGGTCGTGGCGTGGCGGGATACGACCTGGTTAGCCACGCTAACGGTGATGCGCAACAAGGAGCAGGGGGATTTCAGCGATGAGCAAATGCAGGAATTGCAGGCCCTGCAGCCTCACTTTGCTTCGGTCGTTCGCCGGATGGCGAAAAATCAGGAGACCCGCCTCGTTGATTCTTCTTTGCGTCACTTCATGTCTTCGCTGCCCACGGCCACCCTTGTGCTGGACTGGAATTTGAAGGTCATGCACTACAATTCGATCGCGAGTCAGTTATGCTCCCAGTGGAAGAGCGGCGTCCAAACGTCGTTCTTCAAGGTTCCCCGCCGGCTCCAAGTCCCGGGAGACATTCTGGCCGAGCTCGAGCGCATGCGCCCGAGCATTGTCACGCAAAAATGGGGGCAAGGTCCAGGTGGCCGAAGATCGTTGCACTTCGATTATTGCAACCCCACCACTCCCTGGCTGAGTGCGTCTATTGAGTTCCTGCCGTCCCGCTCGCTCTCTCTGTCCAAGGGAACGTTTCTGGTTACCCTCAAGGAAGAGCAGGCCTCGAATCGAGGAGGAAACTTGCCAGACCAGATCAACCAGCTGACGAAACGGGAGCGCGAATGTGCCCTCCTGGCCGCGCAGGGATTGCACAACCGAGATATCGCCAACAAGCTGGGCAAGAGTGAGATTACCGTGCGCAATCAACTGAGCTCGATTTATAGAAAGCTCGGGATCGATACACGGCATAAACTCATTGCGGCTTTCGCCAAGCTCGTGGTCTAGAGCAAGGCAAAGGCCGAGATTTCTTTCGGCGCTTGCGGTCGCTGCCGCCGGAGCGGTGTTTTAGACCGGTAACGTCCCACGAATCACGCGGTTTAGAATTTGCACGAGAGCGTTTCCGCGCTTGGGGCCGTAATGGCGATGGCAGATGATGTTGATGGCGTCGGTTAAGTCTTCGAGCGCTCCTCCCTCGCCAGCGATTTCTTCCGAGCGGTCAACCACGACCAATTCAGATTCCATTTTTTGCCAGAGGGCCTCATAATATCGAAAGTCGAAGCGGCTCAGAACACTCGGCGCTGCCACAACCAGGCGCGGCGTCCCTTGCTGAATCAACCGCGCCAGCTTTATCCGTTGAGGTCCGACACCCGGGGCGACCTCCCGCACGATCTTGGTGATGATCCATCCTCGCGCCACGCAAAAAAATCGGCACGATTCAATCTGCTCGAGCATCGCGGATTGGTCTTGGCGAGGATTGGTCCTGGCATAGATCACCGCTTCCCTTTCTTGCTCCGGACCTCGTGGGACTCGACTGTCCCGGATCAGAATGGTTCCCGTGGGCATTTGCTCCCCAACGACATCTTCCGGCAATTTGTGATCGCGAAACCAGCGCCAAGCCGTCCGATATGAGATCCCGCAGCGCTTGGCCCACCGGCCCAGGCTCTCAGCGCGTAATTCACTTCTCATAAGTGTAATACATATAATATGTTTGTGATACAAATGGGGAATATTTGGGCATCAAAGGGTTCAAAAGGACACATCGGGCAACAAAATTCTGAGGATGACGCCACGGCAATACGGATCTTATTAGGACGAAATTCAGCTGAAGTCGCTTCAACCCTAACCCCCCTCGTCCAACGATTTAGATTCATGTCCGACCCAATCAAGACTTTTGAGAGTGAAGTTTCCCGCTGGCTCAGTTCCGGAGGTGCGGTGGAGTCCTTGTGCGGAAACCATCGGTTACGGTCGGGGGTGATACGACCGCAAAGTGTGGCCGATGTGCAGCGTATCCTCCATGCCGCTTCCAAGGCGCAAGGGGCTGTAAAGCTGGCGGTGATTTCCTGTGGCAGGAATTGGGGCTTTGGTTCCGACCTTCCGAGCCGCAATGGGGCCTACACCCTGGACTTGTCCGCTCTGAAGCGCATTCGGTCGCTGGATTTGAGAAGTCATTGTGCGGAAGTTGAGCCGGGAGTTACGCAAGGGGAACTCGATGACGCGCTGCAGCGGCACGGGAGCACCCACTATTTCAACGTCACCGGAGCTGGGCTTGGAGCGAGCATCGTTGGCAACGCTTTAGAGCGGGGGATCGGCTATTCAGGGCAGCGGCATCTTGACTTGCTGGATCTCGAGGTGGTCTTGCCCAGCGGGAAAGTTGCGCGAACCTCCCGGTTTGAGGCGCTTTCCAAGGATGCTGCCTATCTTGGCGGATTGGGTCCTGATCCCACGGGCCTATTTTGTCAAAGCAGCTTTGGCGTGATCACCTCGGCAACGATTGCCCTCCACCGCCGTCCCGAGGTCATGGGAGGGGTCATGTGCCGCATCGCGGATGCAGGTTGCTTCCCGTCTTTGGTCTCGGTGGTCTCCAATTTGATCGCCGAAGGGGCGTGCTACGGAGTGCCTCACATTTTCAACGCTGAGCGAATCGTAACCACGTTCTCTCCTCATCTCCCTCAGGCCGAAGCCGCCGCCCTGCGCTCGAGTGTCGCGCCTTGGACGGCGCTGATTCCGATTCGGGGTTCGAAGGCGGTCTTCGCTGCGCAAGCGCAGCACCTGAAGACCCGCCTGGAGTCTCTCGGTCGAATCCAAATTCTCAGCGACCTTCCGGACGCCGACCTCAAGCTTGGCAATCTAGTTCGAGGACGGCCGTCAGATCTTGCCCTCGCCAGCATCGAGTTCAGCGTCTTCGGCCGTTCTTCGGCGATCAATGCGCCGGTGGAAGCGAGTGGTGCCGGTCTCATTCACGTTACGCCGATCGTGGCGCTCGGTGCCGAGGCGATCGCGGAAGCGGTGAGAATGACCTTCGGGACGCTTCGCCGGCACGGCTACGGGGCTGTTCCTCTTTCCCTCAACGCGCTCAGTGCGCGGACGGCGGCGCTCATTGTTTCCGTGGGATTCGATCGGCGGTGTCCTCAGAAAACGAAGGCGGCACACCGTGCCGCCGACGATCTCCTGGCAACCTATCTTCATGCCGGCCTGGTGCCCTATCGGCTCGGACTCGAACAGGGCGACCACATGCCGGGAATGAACGAACCATGGCCGGAGATTTTCCGTGCGATGCAACGCGTCCTCGATCCGAGCGGGTGCATGGCGCCTTCCCGTTATGACCCGCTCTGGAGCAAAGATTCCCCCGTTGATTTCATCAGTAATCCCAAGGAAGCAGAGTTATGTATTCATTAGGTAGAAAGCGTGTAGCTGTCATTACCGCGATGGGCCTCGCGGCGCCAGGTGCTCTCGATCCAGAGTCGTTCTGGAAATTGGTTCGTAATGGCAAAACGGCCATCAGTCGTATCAAGCGCGTCGATACGTCGGCGTCGGGATGCTCTTTCGGGGGAGAGGTGCCGCCTTTTGATCTCGGCCTTCTCCCGGCTGAGTTCAAGGCGAAGAGATTGGCCCGGCACACGCAATTAGTGCTCTGGGCAACGCGGCAGATCAAGCCTGATGTGGAGAGATTGCCAGAGAGTCCTTCCATTCGACTTGGTCTCGCGACGAGTTGCCTTTCAATGATCAGCGAATCGGGTGTCACCCGGAGTCAGAAAGGCGCGGCCTCCGCTTCGCGCTACATGATCACCCAGTGTCCGCCCCACGCTGCTTCGGGTGCGGTGGCTCGATACCTGAATACCTCCGCCAACGTGTTGACGGTTTCCACCGCCTGTGCAGCGGGCTTGGATGCGATCGGGCTCGCGGCTCGAGACATTGTTTCAGGCGCCGCCGACTACGTTGTCGCCGGAGGGACTGATTGCGCGATCGGGGTCACTCCGTTGGCCGAGTTTGTGAACAGCGGCCTGTCCTCCGTCAGAAACTCCTGCCCGGAGAAAGCGAGCCGACCCTTTGATGTGTTCGCTGACAGCGGCGTGTGTGCCGAAGGCGCAGGCTTGTTCTTGATCGAGGAAAAATCCACCGCCAAAGCGCGGGGCGCGACCATCCTGGCGGAAATCGCCGGCTATGGTTCGTGCCTGGATCATGACAGAAGCGTGCCGGGAAGCGGATGGCCCGCTTGCATGCAAAAAGCTTTGGATAGCGCCGGCTGGACGCCCGCGATGGTCGATTCCGTCTCAGCTTGGGGCCCCGGGCATCCGGTGATTGACCGGATTGAGGCGGAAGCGTTGGCAGACGTTCTTGGGCGCCACGCGTCTCACATTCCGGTCTATTCGATCAAAGGAATCATCGGCAATCCCATGGCCGCTGCCGGACCGTTGCAGGTGGCTGCTTCGATTTTTTCCTTCCGCGATGGATTGGTGCCCCCCACGGCGAACCTGGAGGTGCCCCTTCCCGAAGCCTCCCTTGATTTTGTTCGAGGAGAAGCCCGGCGCAGCTTCCCGGAGACTGCCTTGCTCAACGCTCATGGCGTTGGGGGGGCCAATGTCACACTGCTTTTGAAAGCACCGCCGACGAGCCGGCCTCGTCTGCATCAAAATAAACCCAACCTTATGAAACCCCACCGATTGGAATACTCCCTAGTATGAACCCCTCACACTCTATCCTCGTTGCTTTTGCCCACGATGGTCTCCGCTCCGCCCTGAACGTGGTGGAAGCCTTGGAGCCTATCGCGGAAATCCAACTCTGCTCATACGATCAAGCGCGCGAACCGCTTCCCCAAGAGCCGGACGTTGCGCTCTGCATTGTCACGGACGAAGAAACACTTGATCTTGCGCACCAATTTCAGGTTCGTCTCGAGGATGTGCCCACCTTTGTGGTCGATGGTGTGGGGGGCCTGAAAATCGAGGTCAACGGCTATGCCGGAAGAATTTCCTCCTCGCCGGATCAAGTGATCAAGGCGGTGCGCCACCTCTTGGCAAACAATGGCCGAACTAATCTTCCGACGACGCGAAAGTCGGAGGCAAGCCGGCCGCCCCGCCGGGTTTCGAGTCCCTTCGACCACACTCTCGCTCGAGTCGCGGGCGGAGGACAGACACCCGAGGCCATTCTCGTTGCGGCGGCCCGACAGCTGTCTTGGGATCTGCGGGCGGATCGCGTCGAGGTGTTTCTGCGCACGCTGGACAAGAACGTGTTCCGGAAGATCTACGCGGAACCGGAGCCCAGCGGAAGAGAGGGCGCGCCATCTCCCGAGGTTGTTCGTCTCATCAAAAAGCGGCCCCATCCGGTGATTTTGCAAGACCTGGACGCCCGTGCGGCTCGCCCGCTTTATCAGTACTTGACAAGCCGGAATCTGAGCTTGCTCGTTCCCTTGATCAAAGGGGCTCGTTTGCTCGGCTGGCTGGCTTTCGCTCTGGAAGCTGCCCGATGCACGGATGACTTGCTGGACGACCTTCAGGTCGCCGGGCATCTCTTAACAACGAGCGTGGCCGAGGCGTTTAACCGTGAGGAGGAAAAGCACGACGCCAAGAGCCTCTACGATGCCTTGTCGGCTCTGAAGTTCGGTATCCTGACCGTTGATCAAGAAGGACAGATCATTAGCGTTACGGGGGCGACCATGCTGCTAGGCAGCGATCCTCAACAGGGGGATCATTTCAGAGCGATTCACAACAGCCGGGTGCGTGAGGTCGTGGCTCTCGCAATCAGGGGTGAATTCGTCGAAAAGTCGTGGGTTGACTTTGACTCACAAGAAGCAATTTCCAGCTTCTCCACCGGACTTTCGGACGGACGAATCGTGGTGTTTGTCGGGCCCCGCCAGAATCAACATGAAGCTGGGCGAAAGCAGACCGGTTTGGAGCTAAAGGAAGTCCTCGAGTCATTGCCGGTTCCGGTCCTCCTGGAAAGTGAAGTTTCACCCGGGACGGTTCCTGTGCCTCAAGCGCGGATCAGCGACGAGGATGGCGAGGCCATCAGAGATTGCGCCCTTCAAGCTCAATCAAGAAACGTCAAAGCTCTCAGGCTGCGTTGGGGAAGAAAACAATCAGCGGACAACGCGGTGCTCTTCTATGAGACGGAGGCGAACGACGGAAACGATGAGCTTTCAGACGACATTGAGCATGCCGTTCGTTTCTCCTTACTCGGGGCGTGAGTCGAATGACACACGAAAGATTGCAAATAACCCTCCTACATATATCACGTTCAAATGCCTAAGAGGAACCAGCTACGGGTTCGCCTCGAAGATGGCCAGCGCGAGCGATTGCTTGAAGTGGCCGCTACCCGAGGCAGGGGCGAGAGACTCTCGGACATGGTTCGCCAGGCGATCAGCGAGTTTATCAGTCCCGAGCCGCTTGATCCTCGAGAGTCATACCATGTCAGTGTGACCTCTCAGTGCAAGCGTCGAGTCATTGTGTTGGCCGAGGAACTCAACCGGAGCCAGTCCCAAGTATTAGAAGCTTGCGTGGAGGGTATTGAGGATCTTCTCGAAGGAAAACGAACGCCCTTGATCGTTTATGAAGTGCACTTGCGCCGCAAGTATCACAAGAAGAGTCCTCAGAAGCAGTCGTCAGTGAGATAGGTCTCCACGTCCTTCGCCAGGCGGGACGCCGCTCGCCGCCGCGGGCTGCAAAGGAGTGTCCGGCGTCATCCAGCTCAAAGCGCGGCCCGAGGCCAAGCCTGATCGCACCTTGGCGGCGAGGCGATCGTTATCCTGCACTCACGAAAAAGCTTTTCGAGTTGTCGCTCATTGATACACAGAAAGCGGGCTTCAGCCTGCACGAGGTCGCCGAAGCCTCTCCCAAAAGTGAGACTATGCCCGGATGGCGGAATTGGCAGACGCGCCAGACTTAGGATCTGGTGGAGAAATCCTTGTGGGTTCGAGTCCCTCTCCGGGCAGTTGCGATGGCGAGCGCCCGCTGGACCGAGAAGTTATACCGCGATTCATCGCGCATTGAGTTTTCCCCGCTCGAGATTAAGGTAGCTTTCGGCAGGCTGTATTACATCTTCCGCTAAGCGCGCAAGGAGGTCATTCGCGTCCGCGTATTGCATCTGTGCGAGCACCCAAGGATATCTGCGAAAGTGCTCGAACATTGAATACGGCTCGCTTTCTGATTGCTCGAGAATCGGCACGACTGGGACGGATGGCAACAAAGGAACGATGGCACTCAGTTCCTGCGGAATGCTTTTCGCCGCTGTAAGATCTGCAACGACGAATCGCGAAAGATGCGCAAGGGCAGAGATCGTCTCAGTGAGGTCTCGCTGCCAAGGTGCTGCGAAATCGAACACCACAGGCAAGTAACGCTTTTCGGCGAGCCTTTCTCGGATGGCGTCGAGTACCAATTTGCGCTCAGGTACCTGAATCGTCCAAGAATCAGGATTACTTTTGAGGTGAGCGTATTGATCAAATCACCGAAGCGGTCTCTTTGGATGAGCGAGAAAACCAACGGTGCCAACTCCAGGCTATCCATTGTCAGGGCTGACTCATACTGCTCTTCTCTCATTGACATATCGCGCGCGGTAGGAGGACGTAAGTCAGCCCAAATGGGCGTCACAAAGAGTCCGCTTTGCTTCGCTGGCGTACCCTTGAGGTCCCACGCCGCTATCCCAAAAACTCGGCAGTCTGAAAAAGTAGCGCCGGCGACGTTCGCGCTGTTAAGTCGTGCATTCTGAAGATCGACCTGTGTAAACACTGCGCCGCAGAGGTTCGCTCCTGACAAATCTGCATAGCTCCCATCGACGCTTGCCGCCCGGACGCCGTGCAGCATTGCATCGCGTAGGTCTGCACCGACGAAATCTCCAAGTTGCGCGTTGCTCAAGTCTGCGTGTCCAAGGATGGCACCGGCTAAATCGGTTCCGCCAAGATTAGCCCCGCGCAAATTCGCGTACTCGAGTGTCGCCCCGGAGAGGTCGGCGCAGCGTAGATCCGCGCCTGTAAGGTCTGCTTTATTCAACTTCGCTCCACGCAGGTCGACGCCGCCGCCGAAGCCACCGACAAAGCACAAATCGAAGCCGCGAAGATCAGCGCCGGTGAGGTCCGCGTTGCGCAATTTCGGCTGCAAGGATGGATTTGCGGTTCGCCACGCATTCCAAGCCGACGCGCCCTGCATCAATATTTCCAAATGGCTTTCGGTGAGCATCTTAAGTCTCAAGTCCAACCGCGCTGCATCCTCACCGGGAACTTGCAGAATGAGCGGACTTGGGCGTGATCGCGCGATTTGCCGGCGCGGGAGTTCCCGCCGATCTTCATATGGGAAAATATAGATACTTAATATCGCATGAGCAACACATCCCCTACCTTTTCTATTGATCCTACAGAGTTTGCGGGGAAGCGGGCCTTCGTTACCGGTGGAAGCAAGGGAACCGGACAGGCGATTGTCCGACGTCTTGCGTCGGCTGGAGCCAGCATCGTCACTACAGCGCGCTCCGCCCCTGTTGAATCGAATTTGCCCGCGCATTTTGTGCCCGCCGATCTCACCACTGCGGAAGGAGCAGCGAAGGCCGCCAATGCTGTCACTGATCATTTGGGGGGCGTGGATATTCTCGTGCACAATCTTGGAGGTTCCAGCTCGCCCGGTGGAGGATTCGCCGCGCTTACAGACGAGCTATGGCTTGATGAGATCAACCTGAATTTGCTCGCCGCTGTCCGTCTCGACCGCCTTCTCGTGCCCGGAATGATCGAGCGGGGTGCTGGTGTCGTCATTCATATATCTTCCATTCAGAGGCGCCTACCACTCCCCGAATCGACTACCGCTTATGCCGCTGCGAAAGCCGCTCTGACATGCTATAGCAAGGCGTTATCCAAGGAATTGGGGCCGAAGGGAGTCCGTGTTACCTCAGTTTCGCCTGGCTGGATATATACCACTGCCGCCCAAGCTATGGTTTCACGCATCGCTGCGCACGGCGGAACCGATGAGGAAACCGCACGGCAGGGCATCCTTGATGCGCTTGGCGGCATTCCGATCGGACGACCAGCGTGGCCTTGGGAGGTTGCGGAGTTGGTAGCCTTTCTTGCATCTTCGCGTGCTTCCTCAATCCACGGAACCGAATATGTCATCGACGGGGGCACAGTTCCCACGGTTTGAGAAACCAAACTGTGCGCTGCAGCGAACTGCTCCGAGCGTTACAGCCCATGCTCCCATCGCCTGCGCCCGAGCAGGGCGCGTCGTTTTGAAGAGCGCTCCGGTTCCAACCTCGTGAAAACCCCATCAACGCTCCAGCGATTCGTTTTTACGGAGCCCGCGAGCCCATCTCGCCATCTGCGGCGGCGCTCTCGCTTTGGATCTCAGCCAGCCCCGCCGCCGGTCTGCTGCAGTCGTGGAACGAAACCGCGTCGAAAGGAGCATTACGCCGTGTGTGCTACTTTTGTGCTACTTGCGCGATTTTCTGCCTTTCCTTGTCGGAAGGCCCACGAACACGCTCTGAGCCGCATTGATGCTTGCTTCCCGCACATCCGTGGAAGCGCCCATAAATGTAAGAAAAGCCAGATTACACATTCTTAGGATCTGGTGGAGCAATCCTTGTGGGTTCGAGTCCCTCTCCGGGCATCTGTTCATAGAAAAGGAGCAGGAACAGGTTCCTGGCTCCTCGCCGCTTCGCTCAAGCGTCAGCGCGAGGGACGGTCTGCCGGATTCGGCTTCGTTGAGTTCTCCCGGATTTGACACCACGTTAAACAGTTTAAGCCGGAACCCCTTCCTGCGTCCTGGCCAAGCGGCTATTTTCCGGCGTTTCAGTCGGGGGCTGGAGTCGAAAGAGAGCCTGCGAACGGATCGAGACTGCGAAAGGACGATCTTTGCCGGCGTTGTCCGGGCAGACCCTGAGTCCTTCGAAGGGCACGGGACACCTTATCAACGGCCAGCAGAAATGCTAAACGGTTGGAGCGGTTCTATTCGAAAAGATCTTTAAGAAAGCAATTGAAATCGAGGAATATTCTCGCATATTACTACAACATTCCCCGAGGTAAGTCTTATGGTTATCCCCCGCCATGGCTTAGCCACTTTCGGCTTGGCCATACTTTTTGCAAGTGCCTTTGTGCCCAGTTCAAACGCGCAAATTAATCCCGAAGCTTTCCGTCGAACAATCGATGGTTCTCCAGTCGATCTGTACACGCTGAAGAATTCGAATGGAGTCGAAGCCACCATCACCAACTACGGTGGAATCGTCGTTTCACTTACGGTGCCAGACAAGAATGGAAAACTCGGCGATGTGGTGCTTGGATACGAGACGCTAAACGATTATATCGGCAACACTCCGTATTTCGGTTCCTTGATCGGACGCTATGGCAACCGAATTGCAAAGGGCAAATTCAAGATCACCGGTGTTGACTATCAACTTGCGCAGAACAACGCTGAGAACTCCCTGCATGGCGGTCGCAAAGGATTCGATAAAGTCGTCTGGCAAGCTGAAAAGTTGGACACTCCGGAAGGACCGGCCCTCAAGCTGACGTATACGAGCAAAGATGGGGAGGAGAATTACCCGGGCACTCTTCGCTGCGAGGTGACTTACACTCTTACGAACAACAATGAATTGAAGATCCAGTACACTGCTGAAACGGATAAGCCTACTTTCGTCAATCTGACGCACCATTCCTATTTCAACCTAAAAGATGCCGGAGCCAGCGATATCCTGGGGCACGAGCTGATGATTAAGTCTGATAAGTTCACTCCCGTTGACAAGGGTCTGATCCCTACCGGGGAGCTAAAGCCTGTTGCCGGCACGCCATTCGATTTCAACAAGCCGACTGCGATCGGAGCTCGGGTCGAGAGCGACGACGAACAGATGAAATTTGGAGCAGGTTACGATCATAACTGGGTGCTCAACCGACAGGGAAAAGACCTGGAGTTGGTCGCTTCTCTTTATGAGCCGACCACAGGAAGATTCATGGAGGTCCTGACCACCGAGCCGGGACTGCAATTTTATTGCGGCAACTTTCTCGACGGGACAAACAAAGGCAAGGGCGGCACCGCTTACCAACACCGGACTGGCCTTTGCCTGGAGACGCAGCACTTTCCGGATTCGCCAAACCAGCCGGACTTTCCCACGACCGAGCTACAGCCGGGTGAGAAGTACACGCAAACGACGGTTTATCGTTTCTCGACCAAGTAGATTATACAAACCAACCCATACCCCCAGAGTAAGATCCCATGAAAAAGACGAATCGTTCCTCCCACAGCAGCCAAAAGGGCGTGGGACTTTCACGACGCGAAGCGTTGCGCCGCGCGGCGGGCTTTGGCGCGCTGGCTTCGCTATCCTCGTTCGGACTCGGAATAACTGAAAGCGCAGAGGCCGCCGAAGAAGGCTTCGGCCTTTTCCCGAAGCATCCAAAATGGAAATTCGTTTTCGTAAATCACGTCACAACGAACCCTTTCTTTGTCCCCACCAAGTATGGCGCCGAGGATGCCTGCGCACTTGTGGGCTGTAGCTATCAGTGGACCGGTTCGGAGAAATCCATAGCCACCGATATGGTCAACGCCTTGAATACGGCCGTCTCGGCGGGTGTCGACGGAATAGCCGTCTCCCTGGTTGATCTGACTGCCTTCAACGAACCAGTTGAAAAGGCCCTCAAGGCGGGCATCCCGGTAGTGTCGTACAACGCCGACGCAAAGGGCAACAAGCGATTGTGCTACATTGGCCAGGATCTGTTTCTCTCAGGCAAAGGGTTGGGCGAGCGGATCGTTGAGTTGGTGCCGGAGGGCGAAGTGGTTGGATTTATTGCTACCCCTGGCCAACTGAACATCCAGCCACGCCTGGACGGGGCTGCGGAGACCATTAAGGAGTCTGGCAAAAATATCAAATTGGATGAGGTGGCTAGCGGACCCACCCTGAACGAGCAGGTTTCCCGGGTTGCGGCCTACTATGCGGGACACCCAGACGTTAAGGGCATGTTCGCGGTTGACGCTGGCGGTACCTCGGCGGTCGGGAAGACGATGAGTGAAAACAAATTACAGTCGAAAGGTATTCATGCAGGCGGCTTTGATCTTCTGCCAAGTACGCTCGACTACGTGCAAAAGGGCGATCTCGACTTTACCATTGACCAGCAGCCTTACCTCCAGGGATTTTATACCGTCATGGTGCTCTTTCTCTACAAAATTTCAGGAGGGCTGACGGGTCCCTCTGACATCAATACCGGGCTGAGCTTTTTGACGAAGGCAAACGTTGAGCCTTTCTTAAAAACTGAGAGTCGCTATCAGGGTAACTCAAGCGAGCAAAAGGTGGTTACACGGTCTGGTCCGATCTAAGGATCGGGCGATCGAGGCAAACCATGGCAACAGGCAAGGCGGAGCTTCTTCCGCAACGAAAGGATGCCGCCAGGCGTGCTGCGCCCCGCAGCTGGATGAGCCGGGCGGGCCTTTTTCTGCTGCGCTCCCGAGAAGCGAGCATCGCCGTTGCCGGCATTCTACTGATCATCTACTTTCAAACTACAGCGCCAGCATTCCTTTCGCCTAGCAATATTGGAAACCTCGCGGAGTACACGGCCATGACCGCGATCATCGCCGCGGGGCTAGTGTTGGTACTCATCTCCGGCGAGGTCGATCTGTCCGTGGGCCAGGTTTACGCGTTGTCGCCGTTCGTGATGTATTTCGCGCAGCAAGCGGGCGTCCCCTTTGTGCTCGCGATCGGGATCGGGCTCGTGGCAGCTGCGATCGTCGGCATTATCAATGGCGTTTTTACCGTGATGTTCCGGATACCGTCTTTCATCACCACCCTTGGGACACTGTATTTGATCAATGGCCTCACTCTGATCGTCTCCGGCGGATTTCCGGTGCGGCCGAAAGCGGGGCCGGTGCTCCAGGAGATTTTTGGTGGAAATCCGGTCTCGCAGATCCTTTGGGCGATCGGTGTGACGCTCGTTCTTCAGTTCGTGCTGGTCAAAACACGCTGGGGGCTACACACGATCGCCACCGGGGGTAACCCCCTTGGTGCTGCTGAGGTGGGCATCAAGATCGGCCGCATAAAGATGGGGAATTTCGTCATTTGTAGTGTCCTGGGCGGTCTGGCGGGCATCTTGGACACATTTCGCATCGGTTCTATCGATCCGCTTGCGGGCGGGACCGAGATTATGTTCATGGCCATCGCATCTTGTGTCATCGGTGGAACACTCCTCACTGGAGGCTCAGGCACAATCATTGGCGCGTTCCTCGGCGCGGCGGTGCTTGGCATCTTGAAGGATGGATTCACGCTCTCCGGCGTCAGCGCGTACACCTTTAGCATGATCTTGGGAGGGGCCATTCTCATTACCATGCTCATCAACGTGCACTTGAGCCGTCTGCGTGCGGCGGGAGGCGGATAATGAGCGAGGAAGTATTGCGGACGGAGCACATCTCCAAATCCTTTGGCCGGGTGACGGCCCTTAGAAACGCGTCAATCCGTCTCGCCAAAGGTGAGGTACTCGGGCTTCTCGGCGACAATGGCGCCGGAAAGTCCACGCTTTTGAAGATCCTTACTGGGTTTCATCGGCCAAGCAGCGGGAAGATCTTTTTCCAAGGCAAGGAGATCGAACTCAAATCTGTCAGTCACGCCCGATCATTGGGAATCGAACCCGTTTACCAGGACCTTGCTCTGATCAGCGAACTCAATGTCTACCGCAACATGTTCCTGCAGCGCGAGATCATGCATAACGGCTTTCTTGGAATTTTGGATGATCGCGCCATGCGCGAGCGGGCGATAGAGCAACTCAATGGGATGGGTGTCAATATTCCCAACGTCGACCTCGAAATCTCCAAGCTCTCAGGAGGGCAGAGGCAAGCGATCGCAGTTGCGCGCTCGGTGTTTGCTGATGCCAAGGTTTTGCTGTTGGATGAGCCGACTGCGGCGATGGGTGTGAAAGAGAGCGCGATGATCCTGGACCTGATCCGCCGCCTCAAAGAGAGGGGTGAGGTCTCGATCATCCTCGTGGCGCACAACTACGCGCACATTTTCGACGTTTGCGACCGACTCAACCTCCTGCAGAACGGGGAGATCACCTTTGACCGGCCAACGCGTGAAACGTCGGTTGAGGAATTGATGAATTTGGTGTTGCACGAGATTCGTTCCGCGCGAGAGACCGTCGAGGGTGCTTGAGCAATCGGCTGGTTCGCTCGCGAGGCGGCGCGAGGCCTCACTAGACAGGATCGCGGGAAACCTCAACTGCACCCGGCGGGGCTCGAACCCACAACCTACAGCTCCGGAGGCTGTCGCTCTATCCAATTGAGCTACGGGTGCGCAGGACGCGAGGCTCGCTTATTTAAGGCGTCGAATCAAGGTCGGAGCTTGATTTCGGGGAATTTCGGGGCTGGAGTGTGGTGCTGTGAAACGACTCCTCCTGGCCTTGGCGTTCTCCATCGGCGCGGCGAGCGCACAGAACGAAGTCTCTCTTTCCTCCGCCTTCGGATCTGGCGAGGGCGTCAACGGCGAAGTGCTTGCGGCGGCCATTCAGGCTGATGGAAAGATCGTCATTGGCGGACGTTTTAGCGCAGTCAATGGGATTGCGCGCAGCAACATTGCGCGTTTGAACGATGACGGAACCGTCGATCGCACGTTTGCGGAGCTCTCGGCGCAGGGGGTCAACGGGCAGGTCAACGCGTTGGCCATCCAACCGCAGGGCGGCGTTATCGTTGGAGGCTCGTTTACGCAGGCGGGTCAGGTCGAGAGGTTGAACCTCGCCCGCTACGACGCGGATGGCAGTGCCGATCCGACCTTTGGCGGCGCGGAGGCAGCCGGATCTGGCGCGAACGGCATCGTTTATGCGCTCGCCGTGCAGCCGGATGGAAAAATCGTGGTCGGCGGAAATTTCGATGCAATCTTCAGCCAGCCGCGACGCGGCATCGCCCGCTTGAACGCCGACGGCACGCTTGATTCTCCAGTGACAGCCGAAAATGCGCTCTCTGGAGCGGTGCGAGCGGTTGCGATATCCGAGTCTTTCTTTGTGGCAGGTGGAGAGTTTACTCTCTCCACGCAGAGTTCACGGAACCTTTTGAAAATACCCGCACGACAGGCCCCGTCTGAGAATCCTGCCCCTCCTGCTTTCTAACGTGCTTCGATGACGAGCGCGGTGGTGTTATCGCGGCCCGCCTGAGTCACGGCCGTGTGCACGAGGCGTTGCGCCGGATTCGATTCGGGACCAAAAGGTTGGGTGGAGTACAGGATGTCCAGGATTTGAGAGTCGAAGAGCCCGTCGACCAGCCCGTCGGTACAAAGCATGAAGAGATCTCCGGGCTCGAAAGCCACGGCTCCGACTTGCGGGTCGACAAACTGGTGCCCGGCGCCCAGCGCCCGTTGGAGCGCGTTGCGCCGGGGGTGCTGGCGCGCTTCCCATTCGCTGATCTTGGCGTTGCGGAAGAGCCAGCCCACATGAGTATCGTCATGGCTAATCTGTTTGATTGAACCCTCCCGGGCCGGAAAATAATAGATTCGGCTGTCCCCAATATGGCCGAAGTACATCCAGCCGGGGGTAAACCAGCAGAGACTCAGGGTGGCGCCCATCCCCGAGCAATCCGGATCGGCGGAGCCGAGGTACATCAGGGCCCGGTGAATTTCGGTGAAAAGTTCTTCGAGGACGTCCTTGAAATCCGTAGGAAGCCCGATTGCAGATCGCTTGAAGGCGGCCGGGAGCAGCCGCGTGATTTTTTCCACCGCGACCCGGCTGGCGAACTCTCCCGCCATGGCCCCTCCCATGCCGTCGCTTACGGCAAAAACAAAATCGACGCTTTCCGAGGCCGCTTCACCGATTTTTCCGAGATAGTGCAGCTCCAGGGCATCGAACTGAAGGCAGAGAAACGAGTCCTCATTGTTGAGGCGGACCTTGCCCCTATCGGTCAGCCCGAACCACTGGAGGCGGGTTGGCCCGCTGTGTTGTTGATTCATTGTCCGGTCCTTCGAAACCAGGAAGGATCGTGGCAAACTCAAAATCGATCAAGCAGAAGCGGCCATCGGACTGGCGATAGGTGACATTGCGCGTTTCCGGATCGTCGTGCCTGACTCCGTAGGGTTCCAGTTCCGCAAAGAGCTCTTTCGCGCGCTCCTCATCGAGATGCTCGACGTGGCTTCCACAGCTGGTCGTCACGATTTTCAGCCGCTCAGGCTCGGCTTCCAGGAGCCTGGGCACGAACGGACATCCGCGGGCTTCGAGGTGCCGCAGAACCCGAACTTCGGTCGCGAAACGTTCTTCCGCCTTCGGTCCACGAAACGTCTTGTGCACCCGGCCGTCATACCCGATACGAACCGTCGCCCGGAGAGTGTCTTTGACCTGGTTCATATCGTTCGGGAAACATGGCCCATCAGAGAACGCAGGCAAGTCCCGAAGCAACCTTCGGGCATGCGCCGAGCCTTTCGGTAATCTTTTCTCGTAATCCGATGGCAAGATGAGCCCGCCCCATCGTGAGCTTGCAATCCCATTTCCTGGCCTGAAATTAATCCGGGTCACAGGTAGGGCCTTCAAGATCATTTTGTTGGCGAGATGGCATTGTTCCTGCTTTCGTGTCCGACACGCCTGAAGGGGCAAGAAGGTGAAAGAAATCAACAGTGTGCGGATAAAGCAGGCGAATCCCGCTCAAAAATAGACATTTCAACCAAAGACACTATGGCGAAGTACAAATTGGAATACATCTGGCTCGACGGCTACGAGCCAATTGCCAACATTCGGGGCAAGACTCTGATCAAGGAATTCGACAGCTTTCCGACGTTGGAGCAAGTCCCAAACTGGGCATTTGACGGCAGTTCGACAAAGCAGGCCGAGGGCCGTGCCTCCGATTGCGTTCTGAAGCCTGTGGGAGTCTATCCAGACGCGACCAAGACAGACGCAGCCATCGTGATGTCTGAGGTGCTCTGGCCCGACGGCAGTCCTCATCCGACCAACTCTCGCGCAACGATCATCGATGACCCCGACACCTGGTTTGGTTTCGAGCAGGAATATTTCCTCTACAAGGACGGCCGGCCGCTCGGGTTCCCCAAAGAGGGATTTCCTCCGCCGCAGGGGCCGTATTACACGGGTGTGGGCTTCTCCGCTGTCGGAGACGTTGCTCGTGAAATCGTCGACAAGCATCTCGACCTGTGTCTGTATGCCGGCGTCAACCATGAGGGAATCAATGCGGAGGTTGCCAAGGGACAATGGGAGTTCCAGATTTTCGGCAAGGGTTCGAAGAGGGCTGCCGACGACGTTTGGGTGGCACGGTATCTTATGGCGCGTCTCGGGGAAACCTATGGCGTGGATCTTGAGATCCATTGCAAACCCATTCGCGGCGACTGGAACGGTTCCGGAATGCACTGCAACTTTTCGACCAAGTACATGCGCGAGGTCGGCGGGAAAGAATATTTCGAGAAGCTCATGGCCGCTTTTGAGAAATACCGTAACGAACACATCGCCGTGTACGGGCCGGACAATCATCTGCGGTTGACCGGTCTGCATGAGACGCAGTCGATCGACAAGTTCAACTACGGGGTGGGAAATCGAGGCGCTTCCGTGCGCATTCCCCACAGTTTCGTCAACAGCGGCTACAAGGGATACCTTGAAGATCGCCGTCCGAATTCCGCCGGCGATCCCTATAAGATCGCAAGCCGGATTCTTCAGACAATCGCGACGGTTCCGACTTCTTAAGGTTTGTTCAGTTGATTCTTTGGGTTTAGCGCGACGCCGTCCTTTCGAGGACGGCGTTGTTCGCTTCGGGAGTGCGATCTCCTCCAGACGAAGGAAGGGAGATCGGCGCGTTCCTACCGGGGCAGGGCGAGGGCTTCGGCTACGACGCGCTCGGAGGTAACGCCTTCGGCCTCGCCTTCGAAGTTGATTATGAGGCGATGCCGGAGCGCCGGCATCGCCCAAGCGTCGATGTCGTCCTTGGCCACGTGATAACGACCGTCGAGCAGGGCGCTGACCTTTGCGCAGAGGACGAGCGCCTGCGCTCCGCGCGGGCTTGCCCCGTAACGCACGAACTTTTTGGCAAGCGCTACGGATTCCGGGCGCTCGGGGTGCGTGGCCAGAACAAGCTGAACGGCTCTGGCTTCGATCTCACGCGCGACGGGAACGGCTCTCACCAGCTCGCGCAGGCCATCAAGATTATCCAGGAGCACGGTCGAGACCTCCGGCGAGTGCTCGCGTGTTGTGCGGTTGAGGATCTCGTGAAGATCGTTCGCTTCAGGATAACCGACATGTCAGTTTGAGAAGGAAGCGGTCGAGTTGCGCCTCGGGAAGCGGGTAGGTGCCCTCCATCTCGATAGGGTTTTGCGTGGCCAGCACGAGGAACGGGCGAGGCATCAAGTGTTGCTTTCCCGCGACGGTGACATGTCGTTCCTGCATCGCTTCAAGGAGGGCGCTTTGAGTCTTTGGCGTGGCCCGATTGATCTCGTCGGCGAGGAGAATATTGGCGAAGACCGGGCCGGGTTCGAAACGAAACCGCTTCGACCCGTGTTCGTCCTCAACGATGAGATTGGTGCCGATGATGTCGGAGGGCATCAGGTCTGGCGTGAATTGAATCCTGGAGAACCTTAATCCCGCCGCGGCCGCCAGCGTGCGGACGACGGCGGTCTTCCCAAGTCCGGGTGCGCCTTCCAAGAGCGCGTGGCCTTCGGCGAAGAATGCAGTCAGCACGCTCCGAATAATGTCCCCCTGACCGACGAGGACCTTTTCCATCTCGCTGCGCAGTCGCTGGAAGGCTTCGCGAAACTCTGCGGCGCGCTTTTCATAGTCGTCGCTCATCGGTTCATATCCTTGCTCGGGAGACGTGACAGATTTCTATTCCTTTGGCCGGATCGCTTCAAAGTATCGTCGCACGAGCAAGCGAGAGCCGGCGGGGATGCTCTCTCTGCCTACGGCATCGAGTGCCGCAGGCGCAGCGGTTTGATAAGCGGATTGATAGGCGCGTCGTGCTTTTGGGTCATCGTTGCCGGCGGCTTGGAAGACCTCTACCAGAGACGCGCCTTCGCCGATTTCTCCGGCGACGAAGTCATCGCTGCCCTGAGCCTGCGCGACCCGCTCGGCTTCCCCGGTCGTGTCATCACCACGCCCGACATCATTCTCCGATCCGGGTTCTCCGGTGGGCGGAGCATTTTCGGAGGCCGTGGCCGTCCCCTCTTCGCTTCCCGGCGCATTTTCGAGGCCCGGGGCTGTCTGGCGGGCGGAAAGCTGCGCCCCGCTTTTCAGGTCGCGCAACACCGAAACGAATCGGCGTCCTGTCTCATTCCCGTTCCCGCGCGAAGAGCCAAGCATGATGCCCAGCTGTAGCCTCGCGGCGGTCGGCGCTTGTTCTGCGAGCTCTCGCAGGCGCTTGGTCTTTACATGTCGCGCCGCTTGTTCCAGTGCGTTCGCCAGTTCGGCCGGATCCAATTTCGCGATGCCTTCGGCCGCGTCGGCGTCCTTTCCAGAGCGAAGATCCGAGGCCAATTCTGCGTGGTCCCGAGCGAGGGCCTCGGCGAGTGCGATCGTCTCAGCGTCGTCCAATCCGGATCGCGTCGACAGCTTTTCTTCCAGCTCGGCGAGAGTCCGGAGAGCTTCGCGCATGGGCTCGGGCGAATGCGCCAGTTGGCCTTCGGCGGCTTGCAGCTGTTCAAAGATTTTCTGAAACTCCTCGTCTTTTTTCGCTTCGAGGTGCGCGGCGCGCCGAACCTGCTCCACGAGCTCCCGGGCCATCGCGAGCTCGGGAGCCAGGCGGTTTTCGCGCCACTCGCGCAAGCCCTCCAACAGACTCAGCGCGCCAAGAGGCAGCATGAGCCAAAGCGCCTTTCTCCCGGGCGCTCTCAGCCGAAGATGTTCGCCAACGCGGACCTTAGAGGCAAACTCGGATGTCTCCCGCCTGGCAGCATCGAACAGGAGGCCCGTTGCGTTCGTGCGCAACGCCAGCGCTGTGACAAAACGATCTTTGGTTTTGGCACGCGCATCCAACTCGCGCGCCACAGATTGCAACGATAGCCATCGATAGGCTCCAGCCAGAGCAGCCAAGGCCAGCGGAGATATGATCGCGACCGGCAAGGAAACTTCGGCTTTTGGAAAAACCGGTGAAGTTGCGCGGCTGACCGCAAGAACTACCAGCCCGGCTAGCAGCCCCCAAACCGCATAATCGAGGAACTGCTGCAAAACCAGTCGTCTGCGCGCCCCTCTTAGTTGCCGCAAGACGATCCCATCCACAGCGCCCAACAAGAGCAGACCCGAGAAGAAATGCAAACGTCGCGAGATCGGTGAGCAAATTTCGACAAGCCAGTCACGCGAAGGCGGGCGGACATAAGGCCGAGTGCTCTGTTGTCTGGGCCCAGCGATTCGAATCTCGCCCAGGGCCCTTCGGCTGAGCAGGCTGGCACGGTCAATGCTGCTTGAAAGTGTTGATGAAAAAGATCGAAGCCGTTATCAAGCCCTTCAAGCTCGAGGCTGTTCAACAGGCTTTGGCGGAGATGGGTGTCGGAGGGATGGCGGTAACGGAGGTCCGGGGTTTCGGGAGGCAAAAAGGCAGAACAGAGCCTTCCGATGGCCGCTCATTCGCGATTACCTTTCTGCCGAAAATAAAATTGGAGGTCGTGGTTGGCGACAGCAGCGCCACCAAGGTGATGCAACTCATCGTCTCGTCGGCCAGGACGGGCAAGTACGGTGACGGAAAAGTTTTTGTTCTTCCCATCGAGTCGGCGATGCGAATTCGTACTGGGGAGCAGGGAGATGCAGCAGTTTAGAGACTAAATCGGGGAGGAGCCGTCGGTGGTTGGGTGCCGGCGGCATCCTCCCCAGAGGTCTTGGCAAGGGTTTGCGCCGCAAATTTCTTCGGGTATTTGTCTTTTGCGCGCGGACCGATACACTTGGCGTCCGATGGAATTTGATTGGGCAAGTTGGTGGCCAAAGGAGCGCGCGACGCTGCTTTTTGTAGTCCGTAACGGACAAATCCTGCTTATTCGCAAGAAGCGCGGACTCGGAGCGGGGAAAATCAACGGACCGGGGGGTCGAATTGAGCCAGGGGAATCATCGCTTGACGCCGCGGTGCGCGAGACGCGCGAGGAACTCGGCATTGAGCCTCTTTCCCCGGAGTTGCGAGGCGAACTTCACTTTCAGTTCGTCGAGGGCTATAGCCTGCATTGCAGCGTCTTTGTTTCGGGGAACTTTCTCGGGGAGCCGATCGAAACCTCGGAGGCTGTCCCTCTGTGGACTCCTTTGAACGCCATCCCCTACGAAGAAATGTGGGCGGACGATGTTTGCTGGCTGCCGGACGTGCTTGCAGGCCGGAAAGTGCGCGGCTTCTTTTACTTCGAAAACGAGACGTTGTTATCTCATCAGGTGGCCGTTGATCTTCAACCGAGATTTTCGATGCCATATTGACTTACCTTTCAACAGTTTATATGAATGTAATCAAAAATCTCCAAAAAGTGCTTGCGGAATGGATAACGGCAGATAACCTTTGCAGCATTAAAGATTGTTCTGGGGGGAACAACAGCCCGTCGCAACATTCGTTGCGGCGGGCTGTATCTTTTTTGGCCAGGGTGTTCTGAGAAGGTTGTGTGATGGACAGTGTAGAGGTTTGCCGCTTTGGACCGGCGGCCCTGCTGGTCCGGTTCGCGGATGAAGTAAACCTTCAGTCGTTGGCTCGATGCCGCGGTCTCCTTCGCTGCCTGGAAGAGAACTCCTTGGAAGGCTTGTGCGAAGTGACGCCGGCGTATTGCTCGTTACTCCTGGAGTTCAGCGATTCCAAGCGGGTCTCCGATCAACTGGGCAAGCTGGATGAGTTGCTCAAATCCGCTCGTGCTCAGTCTTTGGAAGAGGCGCCTTTGCATGAGATCCCTGTCTGCTACGACGGCCCCGACATCGAAGAATTTGCGCGACGCAATCGGCTTTCAGTCACCGATGCCATCGAGTTGCACACGTTGCCGACTTACAGCGTGTTTCTCATCGGCTTCTCGCCGGGTTTTCCCTACCTGGGTCCGTTGGATTCCCGATTGCACGCTCCGCGCCTCGATAGTCCGCGGCCTCGAGTGCCGGCGGGATCGGTGGCGATTGGAGGCGAACATACCGGAATCTACAGCGTCGCGTCTCCGGGCGGATGGTGGTTGATCGGGCGAACTGACAGCGAGGTTTTCTCAGTCTCGAAGGCGAGTGATGCCGGGAGCAATGAGGCGTTTCTCTTTCGACAGGGTGACCGTGTGATATTTCGGGCCGTCGGCAGCCTTCCGAGCCTGAAATGATGTGGCAGGAATGAGTGCCGTCCCCGTTTTGCAAGTTCTGGCGCCCGGTGCCGGCGCCTCCATTCAGGATCTGGGAAGAAGCGGATGGAAGCGATTTGGGATTCCACCTGGTGGGGCGATGGACTCCGACTCCGCTCGTAGGGCGAATCTTCTTGTTGGGAATGAGGAAGCCGCCCCCGTTCTCGAGCTTCTTTTCACTGGAGCCAGATTCCGGGTCTTGAGCGCGGCCGAGTTGGCCATCACCGGAGCAGAGGCGGAATGCGAATATCCGTCCTGGAGGAACTTTTGCGCCGAGGCAGGTCAGGAAATCGCTTTCGGCCGGCTTGTTGCCGGAGTTTGGACTTACCTGGCGGTGCAGGGGGGATTCGCTGGATCCCGCTGGTTTGGCAGCGCAAGTGTTGACCCGCGGGCCGGTCTTGGCGGCGCCGTTGCGGCGGGCGCGGAGTTGCGTCGGGAAAACGTGCAGCGGTCGGACGGGATTTCCGCTCGTTTTGTTCCGGAACTTGTTCGGGAGCGCTTCGATGAAGTGCCGGTCCTCCGCCTTTGGCGTGGTCCGGAATGGGAGAGCTTTTCCGAGAATGCTCGCGCACGTTTTCTGAGTGAGAGCTGGCTCGTCTCGGCGCAAAGTGATCGCACGGGGTACCGGTTGGAAGGCATCGCCTTGGAACCGGTGCGACTTCGAATGCTGAGCGCACCGGTGACTGTTGGCACGGTTCAGGTTCCCCCGAACGGCCTTCCCATCGTTCTTCTGCGGGACGGGCCGACCGTTGGCGGATACCCGCGACTCGGCATGCTCGACCCTTCGGCGATTTCCAGGTTCACGCAGTGCGCTCCGGCTACTCCGGTCCGTTTCAAGCTCGTCGAATGATGGACATCAATTGCGATCTCGGCGAGGGCGAGCCCATCGCAAGAACACGCCGTCTTTTGCGCTGGGTAACCTCGGCCAACATCGCGTGCGGCGGACATGCGGGAAGCGTTCGCACCATGCGCTCGTGCCTCCGGCTGTGCGGCAAGTTTGGTGTAAACGCGGGCGCCCATCCCGGCCTCGTGGATCCGGGGAATTTCGGGCGCATCGAGATGCCTGTTTCCCCTGCGGATCTGGTGTCGCTGATCGAATCCCAGGTCGGCGGTTTGGAACTGCTGGCGGGCGAAGAAGGTGTTCCGGTCTCCCACATCAAGCTCCATGGGGCGCTTTACCATTTGGTCGAGCGCGATCGCCGGCTTTCGGACGTCTACGTGGGATTCGTCAAGGAGCGTTTCCCGGGAATGCGAATTCTCGCGTCGCCAAATGGTTGCGTGATCTCTACGGCAGAGCGGCTCGGGTTAGAGGTTTGGGCAGAGGTGTTCTCCGATCGAGCATACACCGCGGGGGGAGATCTGATGCCGCGGAGCGAACCTGGTGCGGTGCTTCGCGACTTGGCGGAGATCAAAATGCGGATGGAAACGTTTCTTGCAACGGGAGGCTTGCCATTGAAGAACGGAAGTATCGTCAAGATCTCTGCCCAGACGATCTGCGTTCACGCCGATTCTCCAGGCGCCTTGCGCATCGCGCGGCTGTTGGCAAAGCTCTGCACTAGCGTTCCTGAGCCTTATAGCCGGTGAAATCGAAGTTTTTGGCGCTATGGCGTCTGTATTTTGCAACCAGTCTGTCGAGGCTGGGCTCGAATCCGCGCAGATGCACAGGTTCCTCGAAGAGTTCGCGGTTGGTGAAGAGGGACCACATTTGCGGGCTGTACTGGCGGGCGGCCCAAGGCATACCGATATTGAGAAGGAGGGGCACGCCCTCCTCGTCGGCGCGTCGCAGTGCCGAGATAAAGGCCGCCGTCGAGTCGAGCCTTTCCATGTGGGCGTCGTAAAGATAGGGCGGAATGCAGAAGCTGGCAGTGCGCACGGTCTTTGGTCCGCTGATCGAAGGGTCCAGCGTGCCGCGGCAATAGATGACCGATTCCCGGATTTGTTGCAGCGGGTGCCGGACGACCCACTGGCGAAAGGGATTTGTGTAAAGGAAATAGCCCAGGATGGCGCACGAAGCCGTCGCAAAGGCGACGACCTTGCCCTTGGGAAGCCGCTGTGCGCGCGCAATCACGAGCGTCAACCCTGTGGCCGCGCAAACGATCACGCCGGGCAGCGAATAGATCACGTAGTTCTCGTAGAGCAGAAATTTTCTGAAGTACGCGAAGACGAAGGTGATCGGCGGACAAACGGCCATCACGACTACGAAGACGGCGGATGCCCACCCGCGCCGGAGGAGGTGTATCGCTCCAAAAAAGATCAAGGCGATCGCGCACGAGGCCACGACAATGAAGAGGATCGGATTTTCGACGTAGCGCGCCAGGCATTCCGGGTAGCCGGCCCAGGGTTCGCCACTTTTCGTCCAAGGCGCCCCACCTATCATGAAGCAGACCGTATTGCGAACCCATGACCAGCCCGATACGAAGCCTTGCGAAGAGACGAAATCGAAATACTGCTTTGCCTGCGGATACAACGGCAGCATCAACTGGAAGGTGAGGATCGCTGCCAGAACATTCACACAAAACCACCGTCCGGATTGCGTGATGCGCGGCTCAGCGCAATCTCGTCCGGTCGCGATGAGCGCGAGCGTAATCAGGTTGAGCACGATCAGAACGAACATCGCGCCCGGATAACAATAGATGAGAGAGAACTGCGTGGCAGCCAGGGCGCCCCACCATTTCCATCGTCCGGTGAGCATCGCCCTTCGCCAGAACACGAAGAGAACCGGCACCAGGAAAACCACCAAACTGTAGCCGCGCGCTTCGCTGGCGTAGCGAATGCTCCAAGGATGAATTGCCAGCAAAAACGCTGAGAACACGCCAGCGTCCGGCAAACCGAATTCCTTGAGAAGCCACGCCATCGCGGCCACCGCCAGCAGGCCGAAGACCAGCGCTGGGACACGAAACGGCCACTCCACTAGCGGGAAGCCATGGGGACTTGCGAGAGAGTTCCATGCGTCCGCGCACGCGCGTGAAGCGATACTGAACAAGGTATGGCTGTTCGGTCCGCGGCTATAGCCGTAAACGGTCTCCACCCAATCGAACCGCTTAAATACGATCTCGCCGGTTTTCCTGTCGGGCTTGAACTTCCCGTAGAGCGTGGTGCGCACGTTGAGCTCCTCGTCGTCCCAGAATCCGTGGTTCATGCGCGGCAGGCTGTAAAACAAAGTCATCGCCATGGCGAGGATTACGAGGGGCCAGAACCATCGAGGGGTCGGGAAGTTGATAGTTGCGAGCGGCGATTTCCGCGCTGAGAGCGAAGATCTCGTCCACCACGGACAGATTGCGGCCAGCACCCCGAATAGAACGATATTGATGGCACCCGCGATCCATCCATAGATCTGGACGTAATCCCGGGTGTCCATTTTGCCGTCAATCTGCGAGACGACCACCCACGGTTTTGGAGCCATCAGAAGCCAGATAGCGAACGCGCTGGCGATCGCCCCCAGAACCATCCTCCAACGGAGTGTGGGATGGCTTCGCCGCCAGAAATGGACGGCCGTTCGAGGGAGGGAAACAACCAACTTGTTCACGGATGGCTCAAGAACCGTTAACGACGGTCGCGCGCGAAGTGCCCGAACGCTACTGGCTGAGCAGCCGTTCGATATACTCTTGGGAGGCAAGCCTGAGCGGGACAGGGCCGTCAGCTTCGCCGTTGATGAACTGCTGAACCTCAGGGTCCGACTGCTTCGACATCTCGTCAGGCGTGCCGCTGGCGATGATCGTGCCCGCGCGTTTGCCGGCGCCAAGCATGATCATCTTTGTGCCGATGCGGAAGGCGCTGGTCATGTCATGGGTTACAACCACGGCGGTCATGTCCAGTTTGCGGGTGAGGTCCAGGGTCAGTTGGTCGATAACGGCGGTCATGATGGGGTCGAGGCCAGAGGTTGGTTCGTCGCTGAAAAGCAACTCGGGATCGAGCGCGACGGCACGGGCAAGCCCGACGCGCTTGCGCATTCCTCCGCTGAGCTCGGCCGGCTTGAGGTGCTCGAAGCCCGTGAGCCCCACGAGCTCCAGTTTCATTTTCACGACCAGATCCACGATGTCGGGATCGACATGGCTGTTTTCGATCAGCGGCAGGGAAACGTTTTCGCCGACGGTGAGAGACTGGAGCAGGGCACCAAATTGGAAATTCATTCCGAAGCGGAGCCGAAACCGATCGAATTCACTTTGCGGCATCGTGGTGGTTTCTTTTCCGAAGATTTTTATCGAACCGCTTGTCGGCTTGAGCGAGCCGATAATGTGGCGCAAGAGCGTGCTTTTGCCGCAACCCGAGCTTCCCATGATGATCATGGTATCACCCTTTTCGACGGTGAAGCTAATCCCGTTAAGAACCGTTCGGTTTCCGAACTTGCGCACGAGATCGCGAACTTCAATGACCGGATTCTCCATGCTAGTCCAGGAGCAGGGTTTGTCCGGCCGCCGCCTGCTTCGTTCTCGTCGAGCCGTTCAGGGTGTAAGTGACGGTGAGAAATCGATCGAGAGAGCGCGTAGCGCCTGGTCCCGTTACCGGATCGGTGACGACGCTGGCTTCCCGATTGAGCTTTCTTGCCGCCGCAGGCGTGAGCAGAGCGTCGGAGACGAAGATTTCGTAGCGCCCCAAGGTGTCCGGTGCAATGAGCGACTGGACCATTCCGGTGACACTGTAAGCTTGCTGGCCGGGAATTCCGTAACGGGCCGATTCGACCTTGACGACGAGCGGAGAAGCTTCGTTTGGGGAGATTTCGCGAAGGATCCTTATGTTGTCGAGCCAGACCAGGACTTGCTGGCCGTTGGCGACGGTCGTGCCGCGTTTGCCGTAGTCTTGAATTGACTCGAGGATGACTTGTTGGTCCTTGCGAAAGGAAGCCCCTGTCGTGCTGAAGTTGCGCGTCACCACCGCGAGAAAGCGGCGGCCGGTTGCAGGCGCACTAGCGGGCTGCTGCGCCCGGATGCCCAGAGCGGCTGCCTCCGTGGCCGTCACTCGAAGAGGCCAGTTGGGGTCCGAAAACATTGCTGGGTTGTGGCGGTGCATCCAGTCGATCCGGGTAAGGATTGCTTGGCCTAGCGCAGAGCCTGGCTCTGCAGATTCGGGATACAGAAGGCGCGCACGATCCAGACTTCGTTTCACCGCCGCACCGAATTCTTCTTCTTCCCCGGCCTGACAAGCAAGCGTTCCGGCGACCGCCAGGAGCAAAATCGCCGCTTTTCGCGTGATCATTCTGATTCTATGTCCGCGACGCAGGTTGACCATTTGGTTCAGGCATCTTCGCTGTCGGTGAATCGCTCTTCGACCTTTCCAGCCAACCCGGCGCGGCGCACGAAGCCGGCATTCGCTTTCACGCAAATTCCTCTGCGCGCCGAACGCCATACCGGAATGTCTGCGCGGGCGTCACCGACATAATCGAAGCCGGCTTCTCCGAATGCTTCAACAAGCTTGCGCGCCTTTTTCTTCGCTTTCAGATTCAATGCACCATCGCTGGCCAGCGCTCCCGCGAAAAATCCGAGGCGCGCCGTGACTGCTTGCGAATAGGCGGCGTCCGCTGCGGTGACCAGATAGACAGGGCGTCCTGCCACCGCTTCGGACCTCAACCATTCCACCAGCGATTTTCTCCACGGCAGCGAATCGAGATTCACGGTCGATGCGGAGGAAACAGCCCTCTTGAAAGGCGCACGGCCGTTGCGCAGGAGCGGCAAGAGCGCGAGAAATGTCAAAGGCTTGCGCCTGAGCAAGAATTTGATGCCCTCCCAAAGCACATCGGTGCGGATGAGCGTACCGTCAAGGTCAACGCATAGCGGGACGGCGCTTTCCGCAGATGAGTTAGTCTTCATGAGGCAGGATCCCTCCGCTGAACCTGAAAGAGCGCTCTGCGCACTTGGCGTTTCGGTCGCGTGCGATCCAGGTTGTGCGGCGCGGGTCTTCAAGCGTCGAATAAACTTTTCTCGTCGGGTGCCGGCAAATCATTTGTCGGAACGCGAGAGGCGTCCTCGGTCTGATGCAATCATCGGAAAAGATTGTATTTGACGATGCACCACATTGCCCTCAAGCCGTCCCAGCTGCGGATCTTTTTTCCCTCGGCGTAGGTCCTGCCATGGTAGGAGACAGCGACTTCATAAATGCGTGCGTTCATCCGGGCGACTTTGGCAGTGATTTCGGGCTCAAACCCGAAGCGGTCTTCCTCAATTTCGATCGACTGAACAAGCTGGCGCCGGAAGGTCTTGTAGCAGGTTTCCATGTCAGTGAGGTTGAGGTTGGTGAACATGTTTGAGGCCAGAGTGAGAAGCTTGTTGCCAACGGAATGCCAGAAGTAAAGGACCCGATGTTCCTCGGACCCGACGAAGCGCGACCCGAAGACGACATCGGCTCTGCCTTCCAGGATGGGAGCGACCAATCTGGGGTATTGTTCCGGATCGTATTCGAGATCCGCATCCTGAATGATCACGATGGGCGCCGTAGCCTTGGCGATGCCCGTGCGTAACGCCGCGCCCTTTCCGCGATTGACCGCGTGGCGCAGAACCTTCAAGCGCGGGTCGCGGACGGAGTAGCTCTCCAAGATGGCGGACGCTCCATCCTCCGAGCAGTCATCAACGCAGATCAACTCGGCCACGAGCGGCTGTCTGAGGACCGTCTCAACTATTTCCGCGAGCGTCTGTTCTTCGTTGTAGACAGGCATGACAACGGAAACGCAAGGGCTGTGAGGATCGATGGTCACAAGGCCGGTCACGGGGGGATCAGGGTGCGGTCCCCAGAAAGGCTGCCGCCCTTGGCGGCTCCGTTTCGGGGTGACCGTTCCAGGATGCGATGGCTTTCTTGGTCCGCACTCGTCAAAAATCGAGTCAATCGTCCTGCAACAACTCTTGAGCCAGAGGCAGGAAGGCGTGGGCTCGTCGGTGCCACTTTGTGATCTTTCGCAAGCGAAGGCGGGCAGTCGGGCGAAAACTCGAAGGCAGGGAGGGCAGCAAATCCTCAACGTGTTTCAGGCGGCCGGCGCTGGAGGCCAGTCGGGGCCCAAGGCGCTTCGTGAGAAAGCCGGCCAGAAGGGGTTTAAGCTCCATTCTCGCGACGTAAATATGGCTGCGTTCGCCTTGCGCCCTCGCTCGGGAGATCGCGCCGAGTTCCTCGAGTTGACGCAATCCCTGGCTCGCCGATCCTTTGCTGATTCCAAGCCGCACGACGATATCCTCCATCGAGATCGGTCTGGCCGAAGAAAAAAGGAGCCCGTAAATCGCCCCGAGGGAGCGGGGATTGCCGAAAAGATCCGCCAAGTCGGAGAAGATGCCGACAAGTTCCTCTTCCAAGGCCAGTTGCGCGGCATTGGGTGCCTCAGTGAGATCTGTCAGCTCACGCATCGCCTGACGGTGAAGGTTTCGACTTGGAAGTTCAATTCAAAATGAACTGAAAAAGCGCCATCTCCCTGAATTTCAATCAAAAGCGCTATGCTGCGATTTGCAGACAGCACTTGCAGGTCTCGCGGGTTTCGACTTTAGGCATCCTTTCACCCAGCGCTGCCACCGCGCGCAAACCTCCGGGCTGGGCCCGCGGTTGAAGAAGGTCCTGCGCGCGTTTCTTAGTCCGGCGAACTGCTGGCGGATAGAAGCGCGCGGTTCTTCCACAGATACGCGAATCCAGAAAAGAGAGTCAGCGCGACCGTGATGGTCACCAACAAAGCTCCCCCGTAGGACCAGAGAAGATCGACAACCGGCAAATTCTCGAGACCAAGATCACGCAAGGCAAGGAGAGCGAGGAAGAAGACGATCGTGATCATTTGCCACGCTGTTTTGTGCTTTCCGAGCTTCTCCGCGGGAAGGATAACCCCCTTGGAACTGGCCAGAAGCCGAAGTCCCGTAATCAAGAACTCCCGGCTGATGATGACGATGACCGCCCACGCGGGCAACGCCTTATAGGGAATCAAGCAAATGAAGGCCGAAGCCGTGAGAATCTTGTCCGCCAGCGGATCCATCAGTTTTCCGAAATCGGTGATCAGGTTCCATTTTCGCGCGATGACGCCGTCCAAATAGTCCGTCAGCGACGCAACCAGAAAGACGAGGAGGGCGAGCGCGGAATTCCCCGGATAGTGGGCAGAAAGGCTGACAACGAGAAGAGCTGTCAAGCCGAGACGGAGCAACGTGAGAATGTTCGGCAGGTTCATTTACAAGTTGTCGGTTGCCTTGGCTCCATCTCAGCGGCTATCCTGTCACGCTCATTCCTGCACACTTCATGAATCAAAGCGATATCGGATTAATTGGCCTCGCCGTCATGGGCGAGAATCTTGTTCTGAACATGGAAAGCAGAGGCTTTCGAGTCAGCGTGTTCAATAGAACCACCGCAGTGACTGAAAAGTTCGCCGCGGGGCGCGCCAAGGGCAAGAGTATCGTGCCCACCAAGACTCTTGGAGAATTTGTGCAGTCCCTCGCGCGGCCACGCAAGGCGCAGATTATGGTCAAGGCGGGAGCGCCGGTGGACGCCGTGATCGAGCAGTTGGTGCCGCTTCTGGAGCCAGGCGATATTATCATCGATGGAGGGAATTCGCTTTGGACGGATACGCAGCGACGCGAGAAGGCCCTCAAGGAAAAGGGCATTCACTTTTTCGGCGTCGGAGTGAGCGGCGGCGAGGAGGGCGCGCTCAAGGGCCCCTCCATCATGCCGGGAGGCTCCAAGGAAGGCTGGCAGGCGCTAGCTCCCATCTACACGAAGATTGCCGCAGTGGCCGAGGGCGAACCGTGCTGCCGTCATATGGGACCCGATGGCGCGGGACACTACGTAAAAATGGTCCATAACGGAATCGAATATGGCGATATGCAGCTCATCTGCGAGGCCTATGCGATTCTTCAGGCCGTCGTTAGTCCAAGCGCCGAGGAATTGGCGTCGATCTTCGGCGAGTGGAACAAGGGCCAGCTCAACTCGTTCCTGATCGAAATCACCGCAAACATCTTCAGCAAGAATGACTCCGAAACGAGCCGGCCGCTGGTGGATGTCATTCTCGACAAGGCCGGTCAAAAGGGGACCGGAAAATGGACCGTCGGCCATGCCGTGGACATGTCCGTGCCGCTTTCGGTGATTGGCAGCGCGGTCGAGGCCCGCATCTTGAGCTCATTGAAAAGCGAGCGTGTCGAGGCAAGCAAGTTGCTTCCAGCTCCCTCACCAAGGCCGTTTTCAGGTGATCGGGCAGGACTCATTGACGCCGTTCGCGACGCGCTCTTCGCCAGCAAGATCATTAGCTATGCGCAAGGCTTCGTTCAGCTCGGCGCGGCCGGCAAACTTTACGACTGGGGCCTCAATTTCGGCGACATCGCCTCGATCTGGCGCGGCGGATGCATCATCCGCGCGCACTTCCTCAATCACATCACCGCCGCTTACCGCCGCAATCCCGAATTGAAGAACCTGATCCTCGATCCCTACTTCTGCGACATCATCGGCAAGGCGCAGGCCCATTGGAGACACGCCGTGCAAACTGCCGTCGAATACGGCGTGGCCGTGCCGGCCTTCAGCGCCGCCCTCAGCTACTACGACAGTTACAGGGCCGAACGGCTCCCCGCCAATCTCCTCCAGGCCCAGCGCGATTACTTCGGCGCGCACACCTACGAACGCGTTGACAAGCCGGCCGGTGAGTTCTTTCACACGGAGTGGTTTGCCGGGGAGAAGTAACGGGCGATTTGCGTGGCTCCTTTGCTCAGCCCACGCTATCTTCCGCGGTGGAAGGCATCGAACCGGACTGTCAAGACAATACGGCCCGTAAAATTTTGCGCCAAAATTTTAAAACTCCATTGACCAGGGCTTGAGATGCGGTATTTTAACTATCCCGCACAACTTCAAAAGTTGGAGCGGGCAATAGTTCTCGCGGGCGCTGACCTCGCTGGTTCGCGCTGATGACCTGTCGATTCCAATCGGCTTCGTCGTCGGCGGGCGGTGCGAGTAGTCCGTTGAGCAGGGTTTTTTGACAGCCTGACTCTGGTTTTGCCGGCATGGCAAAATTCAGAACGTTTTTCAGCACAAACACATTCAGCAAATGCTGGATAGTGCGTTCTTTCGTCGGTTTCGAAAATTGAAATTTGACGGCTATTCCTGACTCGCAGTTTTCTCACAATCACGGCGGGTCGGTGTAATGAATGCCGGAACTTTCCCGCCTTTAGCAGGCGGGAGAAACTTTCCACGGAGAGTTTGATTCTGGCTCAGAACGAACGCTGGCGGCGTGGATAAGACATGCAAGTCGAACGGGACCAGGTTTGTAGCAATACAGGCTTGGTTCAGTGGCGCACGGGTGCGTAACACGTGAGCAATCTGCCGGGAAGTGGGGGATAGCTCGCCGAAAGGCGAATTAATACCGCATATGGCCATCCTTTGATTAAAGGAAAAGCCAAAGCAGCAATGCGCTTCCTGATGAGCTCGCGGCCTATCAGCTAGATGGCGGGGTAACAGCCCACCATGGCTTTGACGGGTAGCTGGTCTGAGAGGACGACCAGCCACACTGGAACTGAGATACGGTCCAGACACCTACGGGTGGCAGCAGTCGAGAATTTTTCACAATGGGGGCAACCCTGATGGAGCGACGCCGCGTGGAGGATGAAGGCCTTCGGGTTGTAAACTCCTGTCATGCGGGAACAAGTCAGTGATAGTACCCGCAAGAGGAAGAGACGGCTAACTCTGTGCCAGCAGCCGCGGTAATACAGAGGTCTCAAGCGTTGTTCGGATTCATTGGGCGTAAAGGGTGCGTAGGTGGTGACGCAAGTCTGGTGTGAAATCTCGGAGCTTAACTCCGAAATTGCACCGGATACTGCGTAACTCGAGGACTGTAGAGGAGATCGGAATTCACGGTGTAGCAGTGAAATGCGTAGATATCGTGAGGAAGACCAGTTGCGAAGGCGGATCTCTGGGCAGTTCCTGACACTGAGGCACGAAGGCCAGGGGAGCAAACGGGATTAGATACCCCGGTAGTCCTGGCAGTAAACGGTGCACGTTTGGTGTGGGCGGGTTCAGACCCCGTCCGTGCCGGAGCTAACGCGTTAAACGTGCCGCCTGGGAAGTACGGTCGCAAGATTAAAACTCAAAGAAATTGACGGGGGCCCGCACAAGCGGTGGAGTATGTGGCTTAATTCGATGCAACGCGAAGAACCTTACCTGGCCTTGACATGCATTGTGTCCCCGGTGAAAGCCGGGTAGCTGGTAGCAATATCAGCGCCTTGCACAGGTGCTGCATGGCTGTCGTCAGCTCGTGTCGTGAGATGTTGGGTTAAGTCCCGCAACGAGCGCAACCCCTGTGTCCTGTTGCCCGCAAGGGATCTCTGGACAGACTGCCCTGTGAAACGGGGAGGAAGGTGGGGATGACGTCAAGTCAGTATGGCCCTTACGGCCAGGGCTGCACACGTACTACAATGCTCAGGTACAGAATGAACCGAATCCGCAAGGTGGAGGAAATCTCTAAAACTGGGCCCAGTTCGGATTGGAGGCTGCAATTCGCCTCCATGAAGCCGGAATCGCTAGTAATGGCGCATCAGCTACGGCGCCGTGAATACGTTCCCGGGCCTTGTACACACCGCCCGTCACATCATGGGAGTCGTTTGTAGCCGAAGTACGCGCGCTAACCGCAAGGAGGCAGCGTCCTACGCTATGAGCGGTAACTGGGATGAAGTCGTAACAAGGTAGCCGTAGGGGAACCTGCGGCTGGATCACCTCCTTTCTAAGGAGTAACGCCTAACCCGCGATTCTGTCGCGGCACGGCGAGTCTGATTCCGAGGAGACAATCCTCGGAGCCAATTCCTACGGGCCGAAAGCTCCGTAGGTCGAAATACAGAAGGAACGCACCATCCAGTGTTTGCTGAGTCAACGACCTTCTGGCAACTGCTCCTTAACACGCAACCACAACGGGGGCATAGCTCAGTTGGTAGAGCGCCAGCTTTGCAAGCTGGATGTCAGGGGTTCGAGTCCCCTTGCCTCCACGTTCGCCGCAGGCGGACGAGTTGAGAGTTCCTCGTTGAGAGTTGAGAGACTTCCTCTCAACCATCAACTCTCAACTCTCAACCATTGAATGGGCCTGTAGCTCAGTTGGTTAGAGCATGCGCTTGATAAGCGCAGGGTCATAGGTTCGAGTCCTATCAGGCCCACGAGAAAGTGCTGAAAATTCTGTCCCTTTAACGCTGTGCGGCCGGCCGAAAGCAGGCCCCCGTCGGAGCAGGAAGCTCCTCCGCACGCGCTTGGTGAAAACCCGGCCCTGGAGCGGATCTGGACAGAAGGCCAACGTTTTGAATTTTGTCGCCGGTTCGAAGACCGGACAGGCGTCAAGCCGCCGTGGGTCAGTCCCCCGGCAAGCTCTTTGACATCCGCATACAGGGCAAATTAAATGCAACTTCAACAATTTGCTGAGTCTGCGCAATTGCCGCCCGACGATCGTCGGCACGGTGGTTGCACAAATTAGAGATTTCCAAATATCGAAGAAATAAAGCTACTAAGAGCGCATGATGGATGCCTTGGTGCCAACAGGCGAAGAAGGACGTGATAAGCTGCGATAAGCCGCGGTGAGCCGCAAATAGGCCCCGACCCGCGGATTTCCGAATGGGGTAACCCGTTCCGGTTAATACCGGATCGTCTCCGATTGAATTCATAGATCGGAGCACGCAACACCCGCTGAAGTGAAACATCTCAGTAAGCGGAGGAAGAGAAATCGAATGAGATTCCGTAAGTAGCGGCGAGCGAAAGCGGAACAGCCTAAACCCGGGGGCTTGCTCCCGGGGGTCGTAGGAGCCCGTCGTGGCAGTGCAACGGTTAGGAGAAGCGGATGGAAAGTCGCTCCCGAGAAGGTGAAAGGCCTGTAACCGAAAACCCGAGCACGCCTAGGGAATTCCTGAGTAACGCGTCACACGTGAAACGTCGCGTGAATCCACCCCGACCACGGGGTAAGGCTAAATACTCGTTGGCAACCGATAGTGAACAAGTACCGCGAGGGAAAGGTGAAAAGAACCGCTGTGAGCGGAGTGAAATAGTCCCTGAAATCATGTGCTTACAAGGTGTGGGAGCCCGCAAGGGTGACCGCGTGCCTTTTGCTTAATGAGTCTGCGAGTTAGTGTCAGTGCCAAGTCTAAGCCCCTCTGGGGTGGAGGCGAAGCGAAAGCGTGTCCGAAATGGGCGATCAGGTGCTGGTGCTAGACCCGAAGCGGAGGTGATCTACCTATGGCCAGGATGCAGCTCCGGTAATACGGAGTGAAGGTCCGAACCGATGGACGTTGAAAAGTCCCCGGATGAGCTGTGGGTAGGAGCGAAAGACTAATCAAACCCCGAGATAGCTGGTTCTCTCCGAAATCTATTGAGGTAGAGCCTCTTGTGCTGACCTGCGGAGGTAGAGCACTGGATGAACTAGGGCCCATACCCGGGTACCGAATTCAATCAAACTCCGAATACCGCAGGGTGGAACAAGGGAGGCAGTCCGTGTGGGATAAGCTGCACGGTCGAGAGGGGAACAACCCAGATCAGCAGCTAAGGTGCCTAAATGACGTTTAGTGGAAAGGATGTGAAGATACTTAGACAGTGAGGACGTTGGCTTAGAGGCAGCCATCGTTTAAACAGTGCGTAATAGCTGACTCATCGAGTGTTTTCGCGCCGAAAATGATTGGCGATAAGCGTCATACCGAAGCTCTGGATGTTCCGGCGCAAGCCGGGGCGTGGTAGGAGAGCGTTCTCAGCGCCTTGAAGCAGCGGGGTAACCCGTTGTGGAGTGCTGAGAAGTGAGGATGCAGACATGAGTAGCGATAAACCAGGTAAAATCCCTGGTCGCCGTAAACCCAAGGTTTCCTGGGGAAGGTTCGTCCTCCCAGGGTTAGCCGGATCCTAAGTCGAGGCCGAAGGGCGTAGACGATGGCAAGCAGGTCAATATTCCTGCCGCCGCCGAAATTTAAACTGAAGGGACGCTGGTTGGGAGAAGAGCCGCCGATTGAAAGTGGCGGTCCCTCGCGTGAGCGGGGGGACGTGGAGGCTTCGGCCGAAGCGGATTCTTTAAACAGCCAGCCAAGAAAAGCTTCAGCGTATAATAAGGCGTCCGTACCGTAAACCGACACAGGTGGGTGGGCATAAGTGTGCCAAGGCGCGTGAGTGAAACCTCGTTAAGGAACTCGGCAATCTAGCCCCGTAACCTCGGAAGAAGGGGTGCCCCCTGCATTTTGCGCTCAGCAAAATGCGGGCAGTTGATGGTTCTTGTTTGATGGATGATCGGCAAATTTCTCTATCAGCCATCATCTCTCAAACTCTCAACGGCATTTTGCGCGGAGCGTAAAATGCAGGGGGTCGCAGTGAAATGGGTCAACCGACTGTTTAACAAAAACACAGCACTCTGCCAAGTCGTAAGACGACGTATAGGGTGTGACACGTGACCAATGCCGAAAGATTACGGTAAGAGGTTAGCCGCAAGGCGAAGCTTCGAGCCCAAGTCCCGGTGAATGTCGGCCGTAACTATAACGGTCCTAAGGTAGCGAAATTCCTTGTCGGGTAAGTTCCGACCTGCACGAATCGTGTAACGAGTTGACCGCTGTCTCAACGAGGAGCTCAGCGAAGTTGTAGTGGCGGTGAAGATGCCGCCTGCCCGCAGTAGGACGGAAAGACCCTATGCACCTTTACTGTACGCTGTCACTGTTGTTTCGATTTCGATGCTTAGCGTAAGTGGGAGGCTTTGATTCATCTCTTTAGGGGGATGATGAGCCGACAATGAAACACCACCCTTTGGAATTGAGACATCTAACCGCGACCCGTGATCCGGGCGCGAGACCCTGGCAGCCGGTCAGTTTCACTGGGGCGGTGTCCTCCTAAAAAGTAACGGAGGATTACGAAGGTTGGCTCAACCTGGTTGGCAATCAGGTGACGAGTACATGGATATAAGCCAGCTTAACTGCGAGACCCACAAGTCGAGCAGATACGAAAGTAGGTCCAAGTGATCCGGTAGTTTAATGTGGAATTGCTATCGCTCAAAGGACAAAAGGTACGCTAGGGATAACAGGCTGATCCTGCCCAAGAGCTCATATCGACGGCAGGGTTTGGCACCTCGATGTCGGCTCATCACATCCTGGGGCTGGAGAAGGTCCCAAGGGTCCGGCTGTTCGCCGGTTAAAGTGGTACGCGAGCTGGGTTCAGAACGTCGCGAGACAGTTCGGTCCTTATCCACTGTGGGCGCAGGAGAGTTGAGGGGTTCATTCCTTAGTACGAGAGGACCGGGAATGACGAACCTCTGGTGTTCCGGTTGTTCCGTCAGGAGCAGCGCCGGGCAGCTATGTTCGGAAAGGATAAGCGCTGAAAGCATCTAAGCGCCAAGCCTATCCCAAGATGAGCTCTCCCTGAAGAACCGTGGAAGACCACCACGTTGATAGGGTCCGGGTATAAGCGCAGCAATGCGTTGAGCTTAGGACTACTAATGTTCGTTCGGCTTTTTTATTCTTCGATCAGCTTCATGCAGATTCAGATCGTTGGAATTGCGGGTTTGCCTATGTATGCGGTTGTCAGAGAGCGGAGACGTTCTCTTGGAAAGTATGGCAGCGATGGCGGGTCGTCAGACACTTGGGATTCTGAAACTTCAGATTTCCGCCGTCTGGTGATCTTTGCATGGTGGACCCACCCGTTCCCATCCCGAACACGGAAGTGAAACGCCATAGCTCCGATGGTAGTGCTTGTTTAGCTTGCGCGAGAGTAGGTCGTTGCCAGAGTTAATGCCCAGCTCCGTCGAACCGGGGCTGGGCATCTTTTTTTCGCAGTCGTCACAGGCCTCGGTCTTTTTCGACCCGGCGCCTCGATCGCACCATCGGCGGCGGGCGGATGCGCCGCGACATTTTGCGAGGCAAGCCGGACGCGGTTTCCCGGGAAGGTCTTTAGCCTTCTTCGGCAGGCTGCGTATTCGCTTTCGCGGTGAAGTATTTGGTGACGTTCTCCAACATGCTCCGAACGGCCGCGGTGAACTCGGCGGGCGGTGCGCCGGCTTCGGCCTTCTCCACGACCGGTTTCCAATATTGATCGGGAGCACCGCTCTGCGGACCCGCCCGCTTGATCGAATCGAGCAATTGAGTTTTTAGCTTCGGACTATTCTTCTGATAGACCAGCAGCAGAGTAAGAGAACTCATTGCCAGATCGAGGCACATTGTCGCCTGCCGGCCGTGGGCTTTATCGATTTCCGGTGCGACCTTGTTCCAGCTTTGCTTGAGATATTCAACCGCATGGCGCAGGTCTTCCTCCTTCGATTGCCCGTTTGGCGGGAGGGGAAGCACCGTGACTTTGAGAGACTTGGCGTATTGCGCCGCGCCGGCGAAAGCGGTCTTGGCCTTGTCGGAACCGGCTTGCTGCGCGCTGAGGAACGCCGCCTTCCCCAAGGCTGCTCCCAACTCCCACGCCAGGTTGGCGGCCTTCGGGTCGGACGGAAGGTTTCGCTTTTGCAAGATCTTGTCGAGCTCGGGCTCGATCTTCTCCTCGAAGAACTGCTCATCGTTAGCGCGGGAATAGCGCAGGCTGTCGGCGGCTTCGTTCTCCTGGCCCAATTCCGTCAAAACCAACCCGTGCAGCCCATGCTTTCTGGCGTTCTGCCTGTATCCCAAATTTTGGTCGCGAGCGGCTTTCAGATCGGCCAGCGCCAGGTCGAGCTGCTTGTTTTCGCGATACGCTTCCGCTCTTGAGACGAGCCCGACGCCATACGCCCGACCACGTTGCTTCGTGAGGAGGCCGAGGGCTTTCGTGTAGTCCTCGATGGCGCGGGCAGCGTCACCATTCTGGCGGTGGATGCCGGCTCGAGCTGAATAGGACAGCGGCGCAGCGTGCAGCTCGATTGCGCTGCCGGCGTCGCGTAGCGCCAGGTCGAGCCGGCCAAGCCTGCTCTCTGCTCGTGAGCGCCCGGAGAAAGCCCGGGCCTGGTCCTCGCTCGTCTTGCCGGCTTTGATGAGCTGTGAGTATTCGTCCCGCGCTTTCTCCCATCGCTGGTCTTTTTCGTCGAGCATCGCGCGTTGCCAGGATAGATCCTGGTCGGCGCTGGTGGTGTCCCGCGCCGCCCGTTTTGCGGCCGCGCGTTCCCCATAGATCTCCGACAGACTGGCCAATTGTTCGGGCGCAATGTCCAGAGGGTCGTCGATCTCGTGCGTCTCGATCAACGCAATACCCCGACTGAAATCGGTGATCGCCTCGGTGGACTTGCCCAGATCCATCTGCACGCGCGCTCGCCCGAGATACGTCGGCACATAGGTCGCGTCAATGGCACGCGCCAGCTCAAAATCCAGGAGCGCGTTGCTAAGATCGTTCTTCCCTGCCCTCGCGCGTCCGATTCCACAGGCATATTCCGCAGAAGAGAAGTCGAGTTTATTTGCCTTGAGATAGTCGGCGAAGGCGCCGTTGAAATCGTGGGCATGGTAGCGGGCGCGGGCCCGGGTCGCGTAGATTTTCGCCTCGATATAGGACAGTTCAGGCGTAGAGGAGACGCTGCCTGAGTTGAATTGCTTCTCGAAGGCTTCGCTTAACTGGACCGCTTTGTTCGAGTCCGCGATAATCGAGTCGAGTTGGCGCCGCAGCTGTTCGCGAAGGGCCTTATCCTGTCCAAAGTCCGAACCGTGTCCTTGCTCCAATTCACCCAGGCGCGCCCATGCCCGCAAGTCATAGCCACCGAAGAAATTCGGTTCCTTCGATACTGCTTGATCGCAAAGGCGAATCGCATCCTCCCACTTCCTCTCGTAGGCCAGCTTACGAAGGCGCCGATCCAGCTCGAGATACCCCTCGATGTCTTCCTCGACGTCGGCCAACGCGGAAAACGGAACAAGCAGGCTGAGGAGGCCGATGCTGAGCAGTTTCCCTAACATTGTCGTGCGCCTTTCATGTCGAGGGCGACAAGCAGTCCATGCTTCGGAGGGCATTCATCCAGCATCCACGAACTGGTGGAGGATCGCTTCTGAAACCGGAAGCGTGCGTTTCCCATGGACTTAGAGTGACAAAGTGGGCTCCGAAGTCAAACCCAGGCTTCCTCGGGTTTGCCTGGCCTGCTCGCAACTGAGGGCTTAGATTGGGCCCTTTCAAGAGGCACTCAGCGAGCCGGTCTCAAGGAAGCGAGGAAAGCATGCCCGACTCCCAGCTCAGCCTCAAGAATTCAAACGACCCGAGGAGGGGTTCCTTTTTCAAGGGAGATCTACGCGCGGTTCATGGCTTCCGCTTCGAGGACTTCCCGACGGACGCTCTTGCCGCGCACTTTGGACCACCAAAGCACGATTGGGGAGGCGATATAGATCGAGGAATAGGTTCCGATGAGAATGCCGATGAGAATGGCGAAAGAAAAATCGCGCAACACGGCGCCGCCGAAGAAATAGAGGGCGCCGACGGAGAGCAGGGTTGTGCCGCCGGTGAGAATTGTCCGGCCCAGCGTCTCGTTTATGGACGTGTTCATCAGGGATTGGATTGAGCCGCGTTCCCTGTGCTTGAGGCCTTCGCGAATGCGGTCAAACACGACGATCGTGTCATTGATCGAATAGCCCGCGATCGTCAGAATTGCTCCTACCATCACGAGCGACAATTCGCCTCCAATCAGGGAAAACAACCCGACGGTAATGATCACGTCATGGAGAAGCGCAACGACGGCGCCAAGCGCAAAGGAAAACTCGAACCTTAGGGTCACGTAGATGAGAATGCCGATCATGCCTAAGCCAAGGGCCATCGCTGCCCTTTTCGCGAACTCCAGACCGATTTGTGGCCCGACGTTCTCCTGGGCAACGGCGGTAATGCCGCGATCGGCAAGATCCTCTTGCAGTTTGGAGAGAATGGCAGGAGCGGTTCCCTGCGGGCTCCGGATGGAGAGACGATCCTGCATTCCGGCACGCTCGAACTGTATCACGACGTCGTCCAGGGCAATTCCCTCGAGGACCCGGCGGGCCTCGGCGACAGTCACGGGTTGCTTGGAATCCACTACGAGCAGATCGCCGCCACGGAAGTCTATGCCGAAATTCTTCTCGCCCCGGACCGCGAAGACGATCACCGACCCCCCGATCATGGCGAGCGAAACCATGGCGGCGATCCAGCGTTTGCCGAGGAAATCAAACTTCTTCTTCGGTATCAAATCGAGCATCGAAAGCTTCCTTAGCCCGAAGCTTTCGATCAGCCATCGGAATGCGGTGCGCGTGAAAAGCAGGGCTGAGAACATTGAAGCGATGATGCCAAGCGTGAGAGTGACCGCGAAGCCTTTCACGGAACCGGTCGCCTGCCAGAAAAGGATCACGGCGGTAATGAGCGTGGTGACGTTGGCGTCGAAGATGGCACTGAAGGCCTTGTCGTAGGCGGCCTCCAAGGCTGCGGTCAGGGATTTGCCTGCGGCCGTTTCTTCGCGGAGGCGTTCGTAGATGAGAACATTCGCGTCTACGGCCATGCCCATGGTGAGAATGATGCCCGCGATGCCCGGCAGCGTGAGCACAAAATGAAACATCGCCATCGCGCCGAAGAGGATGACCATGTTTACCAGCAGACCGAAGAAGGCCACGATGCCCGCGAAACGGTAGTAGACGATGACGAAGCCAAAGACCAGTGCCAGACCGGTGAAGCCAGCCACGACGCCACTCCGAATGGAGTCTGTCCCCAGCGTCGGAGAGACGCTGCGCGTTTCTTCGACCTCCACGGGGACCCTCAGCGGATTTTCCAACGCGCTGGCAAGATCCCTCGCTTCCTTGTCGGAGAAGCGGCCGGTGATCACTGCGCTACCGCCGTAAATGGGCTCATTGACCCGGGGCGCGCTTTGGATTTCCCCATCAAGCATGATGGCGATCTGACCTTGGCTTGGGGCAAGGGACTGGGTCAGGTCGCCGAAGATCTTCGCGCCTTCCGTATCCAGCGAGAGGGACACGCCGTATCCCTGCTGATCAAAATATGCATAGGCCCGCTTGACGTGCTCGCCGGAGAGTTCGGCCCTTCGTTTGACGAGGAGCTGGAAATCCACCTCCTTGCCCTCAACCTTATCCTTGTAGGTTTTAATAACATAGCCGGGCGGCATGATTTCTTCGCCCGCCTGGATGCGAGCGATGCGCTCCGCCCCACCGGCAACCGTAGCGAATTCGAGCTTCGCCACGCGTTGCAATTCGCTCTTGGTGGTTTCGATCTGTTGGGTGTCCAGCCCGGGTATCTGCACGAGGATGCGCTCGCGGCCTTGTGGCGTGATGACCGGTTCGCTCACTCCGTAGGCGTCCACGCGTTTGCGTATCACTTCGACCGCCTGGTCGAGGAGGTCGGTCGTGATCTCCTGATCGCTTTGCGGAGTCAGTTTGATCAGAAACGAAGTCCCGCCCTGAAGGTCAAGGCCGAGCTGGATCTTTTTCGCCGGGGGAAATGCTTCCTCGAGGCAAAAGGCCACGAGGAGAACGGTCAGAACCAGGCCAAGCCACCGCTTGCGGCCCGGGAAATCGGTGGCGAAATACCACCCGAAGAGAATGAGGAGCAGAAGCCCTACAGAAAACGTCAACGCGGGAGACATGTCAGGAACTATTCAATGGAGGCCGCGGCGAGGGCCGGAACCTTTTCATCGGCCTCACTGAACGCGAGATTATTTGGCTTCCTCGGCAACCTCGGCGCTTTTTTCTACTGAGGCGACCGAGGAGCGGTCGAACTCGATTTTCACGTTATCCGCGACCTTCACGAGGAGCGTCTTCTCTTTCACGTTGGCGACGATGCCGTGGATGCCAGAGCTGGTGACGACCTTGTCTCCTGTCTTGATGGACGAGACGAGTTTCTCGTGGGCTTTCTGTCGCCGCTGTTGCGGGCGAATTAGCAGAAAATAGAAGATTACAAAGACGAATACCAGCGGCATGATCGACATGAGGAAGGACGGCTGTGCGCCGGCGCCTTCGGGAGCGGGACTCGCTGCTTGGGCCAGGAAGAGAAGATCGATGAGATTCATGAGAACCGCGCAGGATACGGAGCCCTGGCGGTCAAGGCAAACGAGAAGTGAAGCAATGGTCGCCCGGCCTTCTCGAACCAGCCCGCCTGCGGCGTCCTATCGAGCTTGCCCCAAACTGGAGCTGCAAACCCGACAAACCGCTAAACATCGTTTGGCCGCGCGACCATGATTCCGGCATTGGTCCGGTAGCGGTTTAGATAGATGCTCAGCCGCGAGTCGACGATTACCTCGCCCGCGTTTTTCGAGGCATGCATAAGGCGCAGCACGCCGCTTTGGTCCCGATAGGCGATGCCGACGTGGGATGTGTATCCCCGCGGCCATGTGGTCACAATGCAAACGATGTCACCGTTGCGCAGATGCTTTTCAGCGGCGGGGACCTTGGACTTGGGAACATACCAGATCCCCCTTCGTGAGAGTTGTCCCTCAATGCGGGCAAGCTCCGAAACCAGCGCCGGATTCGCGCGGAGCTGCCTGCTGCTGCGCCAGGTCGCCGACATTTCTTTCATGCTGCGCTTGAGTCTTCTCGCGCCGGGCAGCGAAGGAGTGACGTTTTTGACGAGGCCGCGACCCTGGTTGTCGTGAAGCCATTGCTCGAGATAGTGGAGACGCGAGGTGAAGACGCCGTTGCAACGCCCGCCGCGATAGCGGTCGAGTTCGATCATGCGCAGCAGATCCTGGGAGGTGGGATTCCCGGAAGTCTTCAGCGCCCGCGCCGTGCCGAGGGCAATCTCGAAGAATGTCCAGCAATCCATGCCCGCCATATTCACGCAAGGGGTTTCGATTCTGTCGTCGAGTTCCAGGGTGTAGTTTTTGTAAGGAGTTCCCACGAGCGCGAGCCCGACTCTGGTGGTTCGCTCGCCGATCGGCAAAGCGCTCCAATTCTCGGCGATCCCGCGCTCGACAACGGCCCGGTACTTTGAGGGGCCCACAAAGACTACACCTTCCGGTAAGCTTGCCGCCTGCAACGAAACCGATACTGCGATCGACAAAACAAACAGGAATTTTCGCATGAATAGCAAGCTTAGCAGCGAAATTTTCCCGCCGCAACCTGCAGAATGGGCTTCAAAGCGAATAAGAAATGCTCCACATTGGGGTGATGGACACTCCGCCGCCGCCTCCGCCAGGCGCCCCTCCTCCCCTGCCCGCGCCGGGAACGAGCACCACCGAACGCCAATGGGCTATCGGCATCCATTTGAGCGCGCTCCTGGGATTCGCCGGGCCGCATCTGCTCAACGTGTTTTGCCCGTTGATCATTTGGCTCATCAAGAAGCAGGAGAGCGCCTACCTGGACAGTGTCGGAAAACGAGTGGTAAATTTCCAAATCTCATACTCGCTCTACGGATTCGTTGCGGCCACCCTCATCGGTTTGCTCTGGTGGCTGGTCATCGGATTGTTCCTCGTGCCTCTTTACGTGATCATAGCCGTGGCCTGGCTGATTTTTACGATCCTCGGTGCCGTGAAGGAAAGCAACGGGGAAGCCTACGAGTATCCCTATGTCATCAAGTTCTTTCAGTAATCTGGGCATTTCTCCGGCACGCTCGGGCCGAGCGCCCTGGCAGCGTTTGCCGGAAGAGCGCATCTTGCGGTCTCCTAAGCGGAGGGATCGAGTCCTCTTGAAACTCGCGAATTTCAGGCTACGTTGACGTTCAGTTTGGGGGCGTATTGGTTTCGACATGAAGTTTGATGCCAGGCTCGCATGCCGGGGATGATTCGTTGGCCTCGTTAAAAATCGAATCAAAAAAATAAACGCAGATCACGAAGATCTCGCTCTCGCGGCCTAACGTGCCGTGACGTGTCCGGGCTGACGCCTGCTAGGAACGGATACGACGGCAGCAGGCTGGCCTTCCGCCGGGGCGACCGCGGCGTGGGGTGAATCGATTTCGTGGCCGCTATGGAGTGTGTGGCGTGACGGTCCGCAGCATCGCTCTGAAACTAAAGATCGCCTAAGCATGTAGAAGGTCTCGCTGACCGCTTTATGGACAGGGGTTCAACTCCCCTCGCCTCCAGTGATTTATAATCAAGAACTTACAAGATAAGGGTTCTTGAGTTAGAGTCAGGGTAAGAGTCCGTCCACACTTGTCCATCGAGGTCCGACGTTATTAGAATTGCATATCGAGGCGAGGCTAGGGACATGTGGGTCATCCCATCTTTGGCCGTCGGTGGAGGCGGGGATGCTTCCCCAACCTCAAACGACAGCCAGCAAGGCATTCCTGGACCCTTCGTGTCTACATCCCGAAATTCGTCGATGTTCGTGCGTGTATCGTGATATTTCACGACGATTAACCGGGCGGGCTCATATTTTTTCAGCAGATTCAAGAAAGTGCGAAACTGCCGGAAGTCCGGAAAGTAAATCGAGGGGCAATTCTCTGCTCGCGCAAGCAGGGGTCAGCACCCGCCGGCAACACGGTCGAGAAGACCGGTCGCAACCAATAGGCCAGGATTCTACCGCGACGTCGAGCGCAACCAAGCAGCCGCCGCAATTACTACCTTGGTCGTTCCCGAAGAATCGCGCAACTGAAACCATTGGAAGTCGGAAACGCCGCTTACTCGGGAGCGCCATAGTCGCCCGTTCTTAAGTCCCGATAAAGCAAAAAGCCCGGCCCGCAAGCCGGGCATTTTTATCGCCAAGGGCGGCGGCACCATCAACCTCTTCCGGGCGCCGAAAGCATGAGTTTCTTGGGGGAGTTTCGCAGATGGGAGAAGTGCTGCGGGTTGGCGAAATAGTGCCGAGCAACCAGAATCGAGTATTAGGAGATAGATGTTTGTGTGATGGCCGCCGAGAAAAATTCGTGCGATTGTAGGATACGAGGTTCTATGAAAACTCTGCTTCCAGTCCTGATGCTTGCACTGACTCTGATCACCGACACGGGCAGAGCGAAAATTCCATCGGAGCACGCTATGAAACTTAGCAGCCCTGATAGGATATCGCGGACGCGACTTTGATGGGCATGTATTCAAGGAAAGGCGGCAAGCGTTGAGTTGAGCTGGGCATCGCTTTAGGGGCGAATTTCGTCAATGGGAACACCCCTTGCGCGTCGGCGATGAGAATTGCGACCCGTTTTTTTCTCTCGGCAGAGGTATCCGGATTGTTCAGGAAGGCGGGAGGCTGCCAAGATCTCTTAGCGCCACGTCAATCCAACGCTCTACCTCTTTTTGTTCCGTCCGGATCCAAGCAAGCTCTTTTCGTATCTTAGGTTCCTTTTCTACGTTCCCCGCCTTCATATTTCCGGCGTGGCGAAGCATCGTTTCATTGTGTTTGAGGGTAAATCGTGCGATCGCACATATTTGAATCGCAGAGTGACCAATGAGTGGTTTCCCCTACCGAGTGGGCTTCCAGCGGCGCCGCCGCTGCTCGTGCGGCAGATTGCCGAGAGCATGGGCTTCAAGGGTGACTGAGCCGACTTGCCTCACCTTCGGCCATGCGGTTCCCAACAGGAGATTCACTGGTTGTTTTCGGTCGCTCCATCAAAGGAGGCAGCAAATGGGTCACCTGAACCATTGAACCGCCACGCGCAGTAGAACGAAGATGCAAGCGCATGAGCACACCAAAAACACCACAACGAATCTCTGGCGTCCTATGCCACGTTATGCTCGACAAAAATGGCTTTGTAGATGTCATCATTCAAGGCGAGGAAATCCCTCCGCATCTAAGCGAGGAGGAGCGTCATGAGAAGTTCACCAAAGGCGAAATACTCCTCTGTGAGTGGATAGTCAGAGGGGCGATAACCGAAGAGGAAGCCATCCGTCTGGCGGAGGGAGTTATCCATGTGCGCCGCCAAGGGTTCCATGTTCAGCACGACGTGGAAGGTAGGATTCTCAAATACAAAACACTTCTCGGCGCGGAAATTCCCGAAACGAAGGATTACGACCGCCTCGAATAGAGGAGGCATCATGAGAGTCACGCGACTAAAGAAAAAGGTCATCTCGAATTTTACTCGAACCGCACTCTTGGATTCCGAAATATCCTCACTGGCATGAACTCTGGAAGAGCCGCCAACGAAGCGGAGTAGCGACAGCCCTGGGCAACACCGTGGCGGGTTTTCTTTTGCCCGCACCCTGGAGGCCCTCCCATGAAATCATGAGCGCGTGGTGGTCGACAATAGCTCGAATCAAAAAGGCCATCTAACCTCGCTTCAGGACCATTCGTGCACAAAAATGGCTATTGGTCACTACGCACTTCTCGAGGGCCCGTTTGCGAGATTAGAGGAGTTCAGGGTGGGGCTCTGAAAACGTGCTACGCAATCATCAAAACCCGTATCTCTTACGGTTCCGAAACCAGTGTCTCGCTCGTCTTGGACGACACCAGATTAACTCACCTTAGCTTCTCGAGTCCAGAGGAGGCAAGGGCGCGGATTCGACGGATCGCGGGCCGAAAGGATTATTTCGGACGCAACGAGAGCACTCCGTCCACCTACGCGGTTACGAAAGAGGGAACCGAGCGCTTCTGTGATGCGCACAAGCGCACTTGGGCCTGCGCAGGATAGCCTTGAGCCGGCTTTGGTGGCTTTTCTATTGGCGCCGCCAGCATCCACCGAGGAAGGTGAGTTTGTTTCGTTTCATGATTTCAACTTTAAAGCCCGCCCGAGACCGCCGGGAAATCCGGCAAGCAAATCGAGCGGTGTGTTATCTCGAGCTTCCGGATCGCGGAGAGCATGGGCTTCAAGGGAGAGTTTCGTCAATGGGAGAGCCTGCTGCGGATCGACGATTAATCGCGGTTGCCCTTGCCCGCGCTTGCGATTCAACAAGTGCTCTGGCTTCAGGCGATTGGTTCAACGGAACCACGGAGGCACACCGGCAAGAGGCTTCTCTGAAAAGGCCCACCGGTAATGGGCAACCTTTACCTTGTTTGCAGGTCTCTTGCGAATCTATTCGTCGTCGATCGTTGATGCGGAATGCGATCCCCGTGAAGGAGTAACCTTGGGTGAGGATTTTCGCTCCTTGAGGGGTCCCCACCACTTTCGAAGAATACTAAATGGTCTTGCTTTAGAAACAGGCAAATCTTACGATCGCGCCGTGGCGCAAATGCAATCGAAAAACATGTCGCAGCCGGATGAGAAGCGCAGCTTCGACAAAGGCGAATTGGAGCTCATTACTCTCGGCGGCGTGACATTCGGCCGTGTCACGCTCCAACCGGGTTGGAAGTGGTCAACTTGCGTAAAGCCGATCGCGAAGACGGAAAGCTGTCAGGCACCGCATCTTCAATATCACATCTCAGGACGCATCCATGTTGTCATGGATGACGGCAGCGAAATGGACTTTGAGCCTGGCGACGTTTCGCTGCTCCCACCAGGGCACGACGCATGGGTCGTAGGCGATGAGCCGTTCGTGGCGATCGACATTCAAGGGATGACTCACTACGCGGAAGCGCCAAAGAAAGCGTAGTGTTTTTGCACGCCGGCTGCTGGAGTGCCCCATCCGTGTAAGACTTTGCCCCATGCGACTTGGGAAGCTGCGGACGCCCAATTAAGATGGTAAACGAGCACAAGGAGGAGTCGTTTGCAGACGATCCGGCGATGATCCGGTAATGCCAGTCTTAGTTTCCCTACATGCCTGGACGATTGGCAAGCTTATGGAGTGCCTCAGATTCCCTCACGAGGCCGGTGGGGAAGGCTCGCATAGCACCGCAAGCGTGGGTAACAGACGATGCCGCGTGTTCCTTGCTAGAGGAATGAGGCGGAAAGCGAACCCTGGGAGAACCTGTGCGGTCCGAGATTGACCAAAACTCGTCATCCGCCAGCTCCGTCGATCTCTCCATGTTCGCGACGTTCCAGATTCTCCGGAAGATTCTAGCAGCAAGGCTACCAATCTGAGTCGCATGGTCGCCGGAGGTAGTGAGCAAACTTCTCACCATGTATTGATCGTTGATCGGCGCCCCCCGACTTCTTGTTCCCTACTCGGGAACTTTGCTGGAACCGATGTTGAAGGACCAGCGAGCTTCGGTCTTCCTTGCGCTGACAGTGGCACTCACAATCACCGTGACTTGGGGGCCGTGAAGTTTCTGCGTTACCTTGTAGGAAATGAGCTTGGTCTCAGGATCATAGGTGGCCGGGACCAAACCGAGCCCGCTGATCCGCATGATGACGCTCTTGGGATCCACATTGCCCAACGTCGCTAGGTTGGCTTTGATTTCAGGAAGCGAATCGCTCACGGTCTCACCGTCCACCGGCTGGGTGACCATCGTCGCCGCAGCAGGCATTACGCCCGCATTGCCGCCTTCGACGGCCCCCTTGAAATTTACCGCCTCGTCAAAGACTTTTGGCTTTGTGGACTCGATGGCATAGCGTCCGATCATCATCGGATCGGCCCCGTAAGCGATTCGCCGACCCCAAACGGTAAAGGCCGCCTCATACCCCGCCTGTTTGACGACGTCGCGGACGGTCTGGTTATGGAGTCCATAGGGATACGCGAATGCCTTGATCTGAATGCCAAGGTTTTTCTCAAGCATTTCCTTCGAACCGACGATTTCGCTTTTCAGCCAGGCAAGATACTGTTCGTCGGTCTTTCCCTTTCTGGCATTCAGCGAACTGTGCGAAACAGTGTGGCCCTCAATGTCCACTCCCGCGTCGCGCATCTCGCCGAGTTGATCCCAACTGATGGATTGTCCTCCGGATTTCGGTCCTCCCTTTACGTAGTCCGCGTAAATGAACATCGTAAAGGGATACCCGAATTTTTTGAGGATCGGCCATGCCACGTTGTATCCTGAAAGGTATCCATCATCGATGCTAATGATGGCCGCTTTTTCCGGGATCCCTTTTTCTCCGCGCCGCCAGGCCAGGAAATCGTCCATCGAGATCACAATGATCCCGCTATCTTTAAGCGCCTGCATTTGGGCCTCGAAATCGGCGGGCTTGATAGCAAGACTGTCTTTCGGCCTATCCTCAAATCGGTGGTAACAGAGCACGATGACCTGCGACTTTAGATTGATCGGTTCCGGGACGGGCAGGGACGGAGCCGGCGTGGCTTTGGCCGCTTCTTGGGCAGCGGGAGCCACGAGCTGAGCTTTCTTCTTGCAGGCGGTGAGAGCAAGGCAAATAGCGAGCGCACCGCCGAACAGACGCATTGATCGTTTTGATAGCATCCGCAGCCGTTTTTTCCCGTCTTGCCAGCGGATCCCGGGATAAACAACAGGGCGTGCGCCGCATGAGAAGGTTGCCAAGGCCCTTTCCATCACGCTCCATTATACCCTATTACATCCAGACAGGCGCATCGCCAATCGATTGTCCATCGCTACATCCACCGCGTATCGTTGATCACAGTTTCCCTTACCACTCGCGATTCAGAGGGTTGCATTGCGCAGAGAGCATGAGTCGCGAGGCAATTCGGAAGCGCACAGAACCTGCCTTCATTGAGCAGGCGCTGCCGGCGGGCGTGAAATGGATTTAATCTCGAGGGGGGCGAAGTCGCCGGCGGCTCCGTCCGCCAGTCGAGGATCCTGTGCGGCCTGATGGCGCGGCGGCCCGAAAAGCCATCGTGCCGCCGCGCCATTTTTTTGAAATCGATCAAGCCCGCTGACGCGGTGGCTCGATGTTGGGAAGAAATGCGGTCAGCAAGCCGATCAGCGGCAAGAAGGCGCAAACGGCAAAGACGAATTCAATGCTGGTATGATCCGCCAGCTGGCCCAGCGCGGCGGAGCCGACGCCCGCCGAGCCGAAAGCCAGCCCAAAGAACAAGCCTGCGACCGTTCCCACTTTGCCGGGGACCAGCTCCTGGGCGTACACAATGATCGCCGAGAAGGCCGAGGCGAGAATCATGCCGATAAAAACCGTCAGCACCGCCGTGGCCACGAGCCCCACATGCGGCAAGGCGAGGGAAAACGGCGCTACCCCCAGGATCGAGAACCAGATTACCCGCTTGCGTCCAATCCGGTCCCCGACCGGACCGCCGACAATCGTGCCCAGCGCCACCGAGAAGAGGAAGACGAAGAGAAAGAGCTGCGACGTCCGAATCGAAACGCTGAAGCGATCGATCAGATAAAACGTGTAGTAGCTCGTGAGGCTCGTCAGATAGACGTATTTCGAGAAGACGAGGGCGACCAGGACGCCGAGAGACAAGATCACCTTGCTGCGGGGAAGCGCGAGGTGGCGGTGGCCCGCCGGATGGGCCTTGTGGACGATCCGGTGGTAGTTGTTCCTCTGCCACGTACCGATCTTCCACAGCACGATCACGCCGACCAACGCCAGCAGGGAAAACCACGCAATGTGCCCGAGGCCGCGCGACACGATGATGATCGCGGCCAGCAGCGGTCCGAGCGCCGTACCCGCATTTCCACCCAGCTGAAAGAGTGACTGGGCAAACCCGCGCCGCATACCGGCGGCCATGTGCGCCACGCGCGAGGCTTCTGGATGGAAAATCGCCGAACCCAATCCCACCATCGCGGCGGAAAGCAGAATCAGTCCAAAGTTATTCGCGACGGATAAGGCCAGCAGGCCGATCAGGGACAATCCCATGCCGACGGCCAGGGAGTGCGGCAGGGGCTTCCGGTCGAGGGTCCACCCGACCAGTGGCTGAAAGAGCGAGGCCGTGCATTGAAAGGTAAAGGTGATCCACCCGAGCTGGGCGAAGGTCAGATGGTATGATTCCCTGAGCAACGGATAGATCGATGGGATGAGCGCCTGGATCGTATCATTCAGCAAATGGGAAAAACTAATGGCCAGCAGCACGGCGATGGCCGTTGGCTGCACCCAAGATGCTGCTCTGGAGGGAGCTTCTTCGAGCGTGGCACTAGTTTGCATCGCCACCAGCCTCGAACTTCATGCGGCGGCCTTCAACCCGCCGAAACGGCACTAACCGCCCTTTGAATGGTACTTTTCTCGGATTTCCTCACGAAATGCCGCAGGAGAACAGCCGGTGCCCTTGCGGAAAAACCGCCCGAAATAGGAGGGGTCGTGAAAGCCCAGCCGGTATCCGATCTCGGAAACGCTGAGCTCGGAGTGGGAAAGAAGCCTCTTGGCATCGAGCAACCTCCGCTGCCGGATGATGCCGCCCGCCGACTGCTTGGTTTCCGCACGGATGACATCATTCAGGTGATTCGCGCTCACGCCCAGCTCGCGCGAGTAAATTTCGAGCGTGCGTTCCTCCCGGAAATGCCCTTCGACGGCCAGGTGAAACTCGCGCACGAGCCGGGCACGGGCTGACAACTCGACCACCGGGCGCTGCTGGGTATGAAGGCGCATCGTGCGGGCAAAGAGAATTCGCAGCCAGGCTCGCAGGCTTTCAGCAGCCAGGGTGTCTGCCATTTCAAACTCGCGCTGAATCTCCGCGAAGGCCTGGCCGATCCGGAAACCATCTCCATGGGGGATCGGCAGAATCGGCGCCGAGTCCACCGGGAAGAAAAAGGGCAGGTCGAGCAGTTCGCTGGGCGGAGGTGACTTGTGGTCGAAGAAACTCTGGCTGAAGGAAATGATGATCCCTCCGAATCCTCCGGTTGGCTGGATCGAGTGGATCTGGCCGGGAGTCAGGAACAGCAACGTGCTGCCCCGCACCCGATAGTCGCGGAAGTCATGCATCACCTCTCCGCGCCCCTGCAAAAGCATCAGCTGGAAAAAATCGTGATAATGCGGCTGGAGCCGGCGCGGATCGTTGACTACCGAATAGGCAAGCGTGGTGACGACGACGCCTTCCCGGCGCAACGACTCCCGACCAATCTCGCTCATCGCGAAGGACGGAATCGCCTGCCTGCTCATGGCGGGGATTCTGATTGAAAACCAGCCGACCGCCAAGCGCCAGCGATACCGCTTACCCTTGTCTCAAAATCAATCCCTCGACCAAAGAGCTCAATGAGCTTTACTCCCCGACAGTATACGAGCCGACTTTTGCCCGAGAACGGGCCCGCAGACACGTGTAGCGGTCCAACCGCAGACAAAATGGTGCAATGCCGCTGGGTCACCCCGAAACTGGTCTGTCAGGTTGCATTCGTCGAATGGACTGATGCCGGGCACCTGAAGCATTGCGCTTTCGTCACCATGCGCGATGGTAAAAAACCTACGGAGGTGGTTCGCGGAACGTGAAGCTCCCTGGCTGACGTCGGCAGGATGAGTGTGCCGGCTTATGCCGAACCGCCCTTGGATTAAATAGTGCATCGCGCTATATTGATGAAGCAATGAATCCCCTCCCTGGTATCCGGTTGACCTGGGATTGAAGCTGCCTTGGTGCCGCATGCTTGTTTCGACCCAGTTGTGGAATGGTATACGTCGCCGAGCGACTTCAGCCACGGCACCTACTTCGGCCTGGCACGCTGGGGCGATGCCGACGAAAGATGCGGCTATGTTGCCACCCAGGACTTCCACGGTGAATTTAGAGACTGCGAATTTCCGCTCGAGGAACTTGAAGCACTTGAGAAGACGCTCAAGGCAATCTCGATTCCGCTGGGATCAAGCGTCTGCGCCTTAGATGGTGCTTCCGGACTGATCCGCATTTACCACGGGCACGAAGGCTGGATCGACTTTTTCTACCGCAATATCGAGCAGCCGCAATGGGATCCGCTTTTGGCTTTCATCGACGAAACGACCGAACGATTCCTTCCCTCCCCGACATCTGAGATGCAGAGGAGCTTGTTCGATGACCTCGCACCAGAGGATCTCCAACCGCCAGCCCATGGAAGAAAAACGCGAACTGCCGGCAGCCTGACCATCGCCATTCCGGCTCCTTCTTGATGCTCGCTGTCACGGCCGGCGTCTTTCTCTTGATCACCTGGTAGCCACAACGGCGCTCGTTTTCTTCCTCCAAGAGTCTCCAATGCCTTGAAAACCGATTGGCAAAGGCATGTCCTTGCGAGTTAGGAATGTTCGATGATGCTGCGTTGGTGCTCGAAGAGATTGCGCTCGGGGACAAGAACCGCAACGAAGTCCTAGGCGCACGAGTTAACCTCTACCTGGCGGCGGCAAAGAAGTGGAACATGGCCGCAGTGGTTGCCAGCCATCTGGTGAATGTTGATCCTCAAACCGCAGGCTGGTGGATCGTAAGAACGACCCGAGAACATCCGGTCGGGCCGAGTTAAATGAGAATAACAAAGGCCTGAAACGCCAATCACAGCGTCAGCGCATCGAACGGCATCAACCTGACGCTTCGAGCCTCTATAGAAGGCAGTTGCAAGTTTTGGCGTGTCACGCCCCAGGCGGGGCCGTTTATGTTTTCAGGTCGCTACACGCCTAGCTCACCCAAGGCGGTTCGACCGTGCAAGTTATCTGCGATTGCTGGCACGCGTGCGTTGCGGGCGGCGCAGCCTGCTAGAAAATCTGCGGCCTTCAAGGCCGGCAGACGTAGTAGTAGTTCTGGAAGTCAGGGGCCAGTTCATGCACTTCGACGGAGTGAAACCCTGCTTCCTGAAGATACTGCACCGCCATCTCCTTGCCCCACATTGCGCCGAGGCCATCGCCGCCTTGCGCTAACGACACCGTCATGCAGTGCATGCACGAAATCGTGTAAAGCAGGGAACCAATCGGGTGCTCCCGGTTGTGCTGGACGTCGCTCGAGGCTTTGATGTCCTGCGCCAAGTAGACTCCGTCGTCGGCCAGCGAGATCCGAATGCCGCGTAGGATATTTCGCGGGCTGGCTTGGTCGTGAACGGCATCGAAGGTGGTGATGAAGTCAAACGTGCCTGGTTGGGCCTGTTGGTCGAAACGGCTGAGGTCGCGAGCGATGAAGCTCACGTTCTTGTTGCCCCGTTGTTCGGCCTCGACGCGCGCGAATTTGATAGCCTTTTCCGAGAGATCGATTCCGACGAACCTGCTATTAGGGAACCAGGTAGCCAGCAAGTTCAACGCCCGGCCCCGCCCGCAGCCGACGTCGAGGATACGGATGCAGAATGTGGCTTTTTAGCATCGGCAGCGGTCTGGCCGCTGTCTTCCGCCATGACCTCATGGAAGCGCTCGAACCGGGCGTAAGGTACGCCCCCGCCCAAGCGGAAGCATGCCACAACGTCGTCTTCGACCCTCCCGAGCAGAGGGATGTTCGGACTTCGCTACCTTAGGTCCAAGAAGGCTGGCTACAAAGTCGTCGGGTCTGGAAGGGAAACTCCTCCGGGGCAAAGCAGGAGGTCCTGCATTAGCGCCGGCCCGCAAGATCGACGTGATCCTCGTCACCGAACTGACCCGCTGGGCCAGGATCGCCGCGCGGTCCTTAACGTGCTTTAAATTCCGTTTCGTGTCTTCTCCTCAAGCTAATCCGCTAGAAATCTGACGGAAGGATTTTGCTAGGATTTTTGTACCCCTGTGTACCTGTTTCCGATCAAGAATATCCGGAGCAGCGCCTCAAGCTGGCCGAATCTGGCGGTTGATCGTCTCGTCTTTAATCTTGGCATCTTCGGCCAGAAGGAAGGCCTTGCTGATGACCACCGCCATAACGTTATCGCCCTCAAAGGGGAGAAACACCTTTGAGCTGTTGGGCGTTGCAACCGATGAGCGCGCGACAATGCAAAGATACTGATCGTTGGGGGACATGAGAATGTTTCCGCTTCCGAGATGGATCTTGTAGGTTCGGAGCTGGCCCTTCACGACAAGAAACTTGTCAGAGAAACTACACTGGCTTGCGATTTTGAGTCGTGGGATTAGGCGCTCCAAGATGGCTTTGCGCGTGTGCGCACTGGCGCCTAGTTCGCCGAAGGACTGGTTGTGCCAGTAATCAACGTAGCGGCCGCGCGGCCCTCCGTCGTTCCAATTTGGGTCGTTGGCCACGCTCGCCACGCCGACGAAGAGATCGACGTCGCGCATGATCTCCGAGAAAACTAAGGTGGGAATCTCGGCCAGTGGCAACGGCTCGTCTGGCCTGCCTCGGTCAGGCGCATATCCGCCGCCGCCTGCGTGCGCCTGCCGTTGGGGCGCCGCGATTGGATAAAAGCGAACCTGGTCGGTGGAAAGGTAGAGATAGGTGCCCGACTCATTCGTGTCCTGACCGTATTCCGTGCCGACGCCCTCGATCCAAAACTCGGCGCGCAAATTCCATTTCGGCAGGAGCGTGTGGGCGGGAGGGTAACTGTCGTCAACCATCAGTCTCAGCTTGTTCTTCCAGCCTCGCTGCCCTGCCAGCGCGTGGAATTGGTGCTGCTTGAGAACGTGGGCCGCGAAACGGTTTGAGTAGCTGTGAGTGTTTTCTTCCGCGGGTGTGAGCAGATAAATCTCGCGATGGGCCTGCTTGAAGGGTTGACGAATCTCTTTCTCCTCCAGCCAGAGGCGCCAGGCCTCAACCTCATCATGGGTGGAATCGAGGGGGTGCCAAAGAGCAACGCGCGTCTCCGCGGGCAGGTCTAACGCGTGGCCGTGCCGATCCGCGATGGCTCCGTTTTGCCAAAGGCCTTCGCGCGTTTCCGAGCCGTGGCGGAATCTCCAGATCAAGCGCCGGGCGATGATGCCGACCAGGGGATGGTTCAGGTAACGTTTACGCCAAAGATCAAGCGGCCAATCCTTCTGTTGCAAATAGAGCTGATCGATCCGCTCCACTTGCGCGGGCAACATCTTCTGGATGTCTTTCTCAGCCAGCTTCAGTTCCTTGAGGTCTTCGCCGAAATCGGATTTCACTTTGGCCGGAATAGACCTCTGAACCTTCCCGTCGGCATTTTTCCAGACAACCTCGGTGGTTTTGCCATCGGGTACTAATAGCTCGGCGGTGATGTCGTCGAACGAGAGCGACATCTTACCCACCTCCGTCATTCCGTAGGCCGGGACGGCCATCTCCTCGAGATCATCCTTGGGCAAGCCCAGCCGTTGCGCGGCAGCCTCAAGTGCCTTCTCAAGCATCTTCTGCGCGGTCCCGAATTTCACTTTGACGCGCAGTAGCGCCAATTGCCCGACGCCATCCATTCCGGGAATGGCGCCCAAGGCGTGGACGCAGGCGTTTCCCACGCGGGTCAGACGGGGGCCGATCCCGGGAATCTTTTTGTAACTACTAATCGCGAGGCTGCCGAGAGCGCGAGCGATTTCCTTGTCCTCGAAAAGTGCACACGTCCACGTTAGACCACGGAGGATATTGGCGTGCAGATCGCTGATGTGTAACGGATGAATGTTTCGACCACCTGCAACAAGCGCCCCCTCGGCGCGCGGCTTGTCGACGAGAGGAAACCATCTTAGCACGGACCGCTTGAATTCCTCCTTCGTCATCAGGTTCGCCAAGATCTTTTCGGCGTTGGCTAGCCACTTGGCACTGGGCTGGGAACCGGACGTGGTTTGGCAAAGGCCCAGCAGTTCGGCCCAGGCCGTTTGCTTTGCCGGCGGTAGCGCCGCGATGTCCGCGATGGCGGCATCGGACCAAACCTCGCCCGCCCGAATCGGGATTTCCGGTGCCTGTCCCAGAACCTTTTCGACGAGCTCCTTTGTTTTGCGTAGATCTTTCGAGTTGGGGTTCGCTTCGATCTTCATTAACAGTGATTTCAGTGCCTCGACCGTCGCAGGTTCTAGTGCGCTCGTATCGGCGACATCCTCCGCCGCTGACGCACTTTTGCCGCTCTTCTGGCTTTTCCGTGGGATTTCAAGCAGGGCTGAGGCGAGTTTGCCGAGGAAGAAAAGGATTCTCATTCGGAAGTTTTGGAAGGAACGGAAGCCGCGCGCGTTAGCCTTGATGGCTTGGATGCGTGAATTAAGACCCTCGGCGGTCGCATTGGTAAGCCGATAGTGATGATAGTCAAGCAGATTGAGCAGGTGACGCTTAAGCATCTTGGCCGCGGCGATCATCGGCTGGAGCCGGCAACGTGCGGCACGGGCATACCACAGCTCGAAAAAGCGCAGAGCGGTTCGCGCATTGGCACGGTCCCAAAAATGGCGAAATTGTCCTTTGAGCGTCCAAAGCTCGCTCAACTTTGAGATCACTATTGAGCAGATCGCGCAGCCGGGCGCGGCGCCCGCGGTCGATGTTTTCCGGCGCGAAGAGAAAAAGGAACTTTTTTCCCTTCAAGGTCTCTTCCCCTTGCTCTTGGAGCTTGCGATGCTCGGTGCGGCGCACCTTATCGACCGCTTCGTTGAGATGCTTGGCGACATGGAAGCGGTCATGAACAATCTCGGCCTGCGGCATCTGGGCTTCGGCCGCCGCTTCAAAAGCTGCACCCATGTCCATCACCACGCCTTCCACTTTTCGCCGCTGTTCGAGTGCCACGCTCTCGAAAAGTCGCTCGGCACTGCCTTGTTCCCGGCCTTCGGTGAACTTCCAGCACCCGGGAGCCTTTCGGATCGCTTAAGACCGAAACGTAGCTCTGTCCGCTTAAAAGACTCTTTTCATCGATACCCACGGCATCGACCTCTTCCAAGCCTCGGCGCTCCAAACCCCGCGCCACCGCCCGTTCCATGATCCGATGGGCCTGATCCCAGGAGATGGAAAGCAACTCACAGGCCTCGCTGAGCGAACGCGCCGCCCGCAGCTCGCGATCCAATGCCAGAATTTGTGCGCCGGGCGACGCTCTTCCGCGGTTCAGGAGCTCCACGCCACGCGTTTCGCTCTGGCGCCGGATGCTCTTTCAGGAAGGCTTCGATCAGCGCATCACACGTGCTTTGCCGTTCAACCGCCTCGGACGAGCCGAAAGAGGAACTGATCTTCCGCAGCAAGCTCACGGTTCAACCTCCGACGAGGGGAACCAATTTGACGAAGGTGATCCCGGTATCGACTTTGACTTCAAACAATTCGTCGAGACTTTCCGCTTGGCGCTCACCCACCAGCATGAAAAACCCATTTGAATCGAAGGCCCGAAGCGCTTCGGTGAACTGCTTCTCCCAATCAATGGGACGATGCTTCTTGAGCTTGGAGCCGTTGAAGGTCTGTTCTGCCTCCGTGGGCTGAACCAAGCCGTGGAATTTCTCTCCTTGGTTCAGATTGAAATCCTGCACTTCCTGATAGATGCGCGCGCGAATGATTTCACGCGCGGTCATGCGCTCTGCCAAAGATTCCAGCGTGAACGAACTCAGTTTGGTTCCATTCGGGGCTTCGTCCGTGAACGTCAGGGTCGATGGCATGCGGAAAAGCTATACGTTCAAAAGACGGAATTCGAGTGTGAAGATTGAACGAAGCGAACTTCAGCAGGCATCGGCCACCACGAAGAGAGAGTCACGAAAGCTTGACCCGCTCTTACCTTTCTCCTCCTTTTCCTTACCCCTAACTCAACTGCGGCGCCAGTGAGCCCCCCGGAAACCCAAGGGGGTGCGAACCAGCCGCCAAGAAAGAACGCAGCCAAAGCGGGATTACTGACAGGTTTCCTGGCACTGATCCCGGCAGTAGGTGTTTTCTGGGTTTCAACTGGTTTTTTCGTAGGAGTTATTGACATGGCGGTTGTTCTCTAACTAAGCGTGTTGGATTTTCAGGACCGGGCTGCCAGTAGCAATGGAACGAAAAGTTGCTTTAAGCGCAAAAAGTCGGCGCAAATGCAGGTCGTGCGGCCTTGAATATCAGCGCCTTAAAGGTGGAGCAGACGAAAGGGAGACGACTTGATGCCTGTAGGCTTCTTTCCTGAGCAGCAAGTGCACCCCAGGTGGCCGAGTTTAGGAAATAGATTTCGCCTGACTTTCACCACAAACACTCTAATATGTTGGTTCGCGGCCACTTGCAGTTCCAGAATAAGTTCTGAAGAGCGCGTTGCGCCGTCCCAATGACACTCGCGAAGAGCTGCTGATTTCCTTAGCGCAAGTTTCCGTTCCATTGCTACTGGAGCCCTAGTCAGCGAGAGCACAAAAAAGTGCGTGCAGCACTGCTAGTCGGCTTGGCGAGTGGGGGAAACATCTGGCAGTGCAATCCGTGGATGCCGGTCGTTTTTCTCGAGAACCGAGGCGCATGGCGGGCTTAAGCACCTCTTCATCATCCCTTCGCGCTCGGCTTGCTCGCGCTCGAAGAACTGCGTAAACGGCTTGTGCGCGCCGCTCCAGCCGCCCAACAACTGCACTCATCCAAAACCCATTTCAAACCTTGTAGAGGGCGAGCGCAGCTTCGCTTTACCTCACGAAGCGAAAGAAATCGTCTTTTCTTCCGTCGATCGGATCATCGCTGCCAGAGGATTCGTGCGTCTTCCAGTGGGATCGCAACGCCCTCGCAGCGCGGTATCACTCGCGCCGTGTAGTCCGCTGGGGCGGGGGCCGCAGGCACTGCCGCGCTGTAAACATAGCCGGCCGACCCGCCGGCTAGTTGGTGAACGCGCTGCATCTCCTGCCGCATCGGAGCGCCGCCGTTGGCTCCATCAGCATAGAGTTCGACTCGCACCGCATTCGGGTCGAGATTGTTCAAATAGACTTCAACCTCAAAAATGTGCCGCTCCGCGTCAGTCGCAACCTTCAGTTCCCCGAAGTATAGCGTCGCCCATTTCTGTTCCAAAGTGTGCTGCCAAGCGACAATTTGCCTGCCGATTGCGCCTTTGTTGGCAATGCGCAAATGGTAGGCGGTTGCAGCCGGGAGGTAGTGTTGCTCGGTGTATTCGCGCACCGTGCGGTTGGCGGAGAAGCGCGGTGTCAACCGCGCCATGCTCTCCCGCATCCGCGCCACCCAGACCGTGGGAATGCCCTGTTCGTCGCGGGCATAAAACTCATGGATCACCTCCCGTTCAAGCCGCTCGTAGAGCGCGTCGGCTTCGACAGCGTCCGGCGAGAAGCCGCCAGCCGCCAATCCCGAGAAGCAGTTCTTGCTTGAGGCGCAACTCTGGCCCGCCCCCATACAGCTCGCTGGTGATCCCTCGATGAGCGGGAAAGTTCGCCGCGTCATTGCTGTCCAGCAGGTAAAGCTTGACTCGACCGACTTGGACCTGCCAGGCGCGCAGCCAGACCGAGTAACCGGGTAAGGCGATCTCCAAACGCAACCACTCGCCGTTCGGGTGGCACAACGGCCTGATCGGCAACTGTCCGGGGTCGTTATAGGGGAAGAGGGCCTGTTGCGCTCCGTCCTTGTCAATCACTTGGCGAAAATAGCCTTGTTGGTAGAAGCAGCCCTACTCCGACCACCGGTACACCCAGGTCGCTTGCGGCTTTGAGCTGATCACCAGCCACATTGCCGAGCCCGCCTGAGTAGATCGGCAGCGCTTCACTCAACATGAATTCCATACTGAAATACGCGACGCAGGTCAGGGGAGCCTGCGGATGATGTTGCTGAAACCACGCCGGCGCCTCCGCCGCGTGACGGCAGCAGGTCATCAACGGTTTCGCGAAAAACGGGGTCGACCAATACGCGCTCGATCTAGTCGCGCGAGACCGTCTGCAGGACAACCCAGGGGTTGTGCGTGATTTCCCACAGTTCGAGATCAAGCTGCCGCCACACTTCGTCGGTAGCGACCAGCGCATATCCAGGGCAAGCTCCGCCAGGGAATCGAACCCCACGATTTCCGTGGGTAGAAGATTGTAAATCGGGTGGCTGACACGTGTTTGTTTGCTCATTGATTTTCCTTAAGGTCTCCTCCGCTTGCGCTCGCGTTCTTGAGAAGCACCTCGGCTGAGACGAATATTTGAAGACCCATCGAGCCGTTTGGACAAATCCACAGGATCACCGATCCCGACCTCCTTTGGGTTTACCTGATAGGTCTACACCTCGAAATACGACAGACGAGCCTCTCCGTAGACTGTGACAAATGCTCCATCTACAGCATCCAGGCCATGCGAGAGTTTGATGCGTCCGATACGTGGAGCATTAAAGCGAGCATCGAACGTAAACCACCGTCCCCCTAAATAGACCTCACAATAGGCATGGAAGTCCTCTGGGTGACTGGAGACGACAAAGCCAATGTCTGGAAGGTGACCCGACACATAGCGGGCAGGCAGGTTGAACGTCCGGCAAAGAGCCACCACCACATGGGCGAAATCACGGCACACTCCGTAGCGTTGTTCAATTACCTCTGATGCGGAGAGATCGGGCCGCCCTGAGCCGTAGCGATATTCGATGTTGTTGTGAACCCAGTCACAGATGGCCTGCACCCGTTCATGCCCGTTGGCGATCTCTCCGAAGTGCTTCCATGCGAAATCGAACAGCGATCCGCGGGATCTGGGAATAGAGGATCTACAGCTACCAAAACAGTATGAAGGCTTCTCGGAAGCAGCGCGAGAATATGGTCGTCCGCAATCCCTTGCGGAATTCACTTCTCGACCGCAGTGAACGCCGGCTATATCCAGGGCGAATGCACTGGGGAGTGGGCTTTTGAAAACGCATTGCGGTCTGTAAAGCCTCAGCCGGCGATCACCGGTTCCGCCGCCTCGGAAAAGACGGAACAATGAAGCTACCGAATATTAAGAACATTGGCGAACCACTCTCGGGCAGTCAATAGGCTCCCGATCAAAGTCCGCGTCGCCGCTTGTGAAGGTGGAACTCAAAGCGACCTCACGTCAATTCAAGTCGGGATGGTCAACTGCGACAGGACCATCGATGAGCCCGACCACAACATCGGGGCTGCCGCTTGTACGATCCCGCAGCGCTGTCAGGCGGACCAAGTCAATCGGCGTCATACAGGGGTCCCTGTTAAGAACTTGCGCTTAGAATAAGCGCAGGGTAAATCGGGAGGGAAATATGAAGCTTGCGAAGACCTTGAGCAGGCTGGCCGTCGGCCTGTCGGCGGCAGCGTTCATCGCGTCGTCGGCCCCGGCTATGGCCGAAGACTTGGTGATGTGGGAGCGGAGCGGCGGCAACGCCAAGATGGTCGATACGCTCGTTGCCATGTGGAACGAGAAGAATCCCGATCGTAAAATCAACCTCACCTATATCCCGCATGCCGAAATGGTCGCGAAACTTGCCCAAGCCATTGCTTCCGGCGAAGTGCCTGACCTCATGGGCATGGACCTCATCTACGCCCCGCAATTCGAGAAGGCCGGACAACTCGTCGACATCACCGACAAGGTCAAGGATTGGCCGGAACTGAAGACCGCCAGCCCCGGGCACATGACCGTCGCGACATATGACGGACGCATCTACGGCGTGCCGCTCTACGCCGACGTCTCCGCGCTCTTCTACAACATCGACCTCTTTGAGAAGGCCGGCCTCGATCCCAAGAAGCCGCCGACCAGCCTTGCCGAACTCCGTCAGGATGCCGACAAGATCACCGCACTCGGCGGAGACGTGAAGGGTTACTTCCTGCCGGGCTCCTGCGCCGGCTGCAACATCTTCACCGTCGGCCCGCTGCTCTGGGCGTCCGGCATCAAGATCGAAGCCATCGGTCCGGGCGACGAACCGCTCGTCGGCGACAAGCTCCCGGAGGTCCTTCAGTGGCTTCGGGACATGGCGAAGTCCGGTAACGTCCATGAGGACGCCCGCTCGGAGAACGGCGAAACGTTCGCCAAGCGCTTTGGCGCCGGCAACATCGGTCTGATGGGCACCGGAAACTTCCAGATCACCCTCGTCCGCGCCGCGAATCCCAACATGAAATTCGGCATCACCCTTCTGCCTGGCCTCGAGCGGGGCTCGAACGCCTCGTTCATTGGCGGCGATCTGGTGGTCGTGCCGAAAGGGTCGAAGCGGGTCGACGACGCGGTCGACTTCATGAAGTTCCTTCTCTCGGACGAGGTCCAGGTCGAGGGCTATGCCAAGCTCCTCAACCTCACCACGCGCTCCGACATGACCGACAATCAGTACTTCAAAGCCGAGCCGCTGGTTCAGGACGTGGCGAAGGCGCTCGCGGTCGGCCAGACGCCTTATACGCTTACCTTCTTCGAGCAGATCAACTCGCCGCAGGGTCCGTGGCTGCAGATGCTCCAGCGCGTCTACTATACCGACGATCCGATCGACCAGATCATCGCGGACGCGAAGGAACAGATGAAGGCGATCGCCAACCAGTAGAAGCTGCATTTATATGCCGGGATGACCGCGGCGCTCGATAGCGCCGCGGTCCTTCGACAAAGCTAGCGAAATCACCGCCCGGACGGGCGCAAATGAAAGGCCGAGATGTACTCGACGACACGCGGGAAGATGCTGGGGCTGTTGTACCTGGCGCCGTTGGTGATCTTCGTCGCCATGTTCACCGCGTACCCGCTCATCCAGATGGTCTGGATGTCGTTTCACAATTGGTCGATCATCGAGCCGGCGAAATGGGTCGGCGTTGCCAATTTCGTGAAGGCTTGGAACGATCGGCAGTTCTGGGTATCGCTCGGCTTCACGCTCAAATACACCGTCTACATCACACCGATCCTGATGATCCTCGGCTACCTGATCGCGCTCCTCGTCGCGACCAACACGCCCTTGCGGAAATTCACGCGGGCGGCGGTATTCGTTCCGGTGGTGATCGGGCTCAGCGTCTCGAGCCTCCTCTGGTACTGGCTGTTCAGCTACCATTACGGCCTCATCAACAAGGGGCTGATGGACCTCGGCATCGTCGACAAGCCCGTCGTGTGGTTCGGCGAGGACGCCGACCGCGCACTTTGGGCGGTGATCATATCGATCGTGTGGAAAGTGGTTGGCTTCGGCATGCTCCTCTTCGTCGCCGCCATCCAGGCGATCCCCCAGGACATCGACGAGGCGGCGATGGCGGACGGGGCCGGCTACTGGCAGCGCGTGCGGTGGATCGTGTTGCCGCTCACTGCGCGTACAGTGCTGCTCGTCACGCTCTTCAGCATCATCGGGTCGCTGCTCGCATTCGACCAGTTCTTCCTGATGACCGCTGGCCAGCCGTTCAACCAGACGGCGTCGTCGGTCTTCTGGATGTATCTGAATTCTTTCCCTTACCTGAAGCTCGGCTACGGCGCGGCGCTGTCGCTCATCCTCGCGGTGGTCATCCTCTTCTGCACCGTGCTGCAGACGTATTTCTCCCGCCGAGCCCATGCCTGAGCGGGGGCCAAGGTGAGCGCGGAATACACCCTCAACGAACGCTCCGGAACGGCGGCGAGCCTCCGCAGCCTCGTGGCCGGCGGCCTCGAGGGGCGCACCAAATATCTGATCGGCGCCATCTGCATGGCCATTTGCGCGATCATGCTCGCACCGCTGGTGCTGACCGTCGTCGCATCGCTGAAGACCACCATGGAGCAGGCGGCGGTCCCGCCGACGTGGTTCACCCACGAACTCAGCCTCGACAGCTACGTCAAGCTGTGGAACTACCAGGACGGCCTGCCGGTCTACCTCTTCAACAGCGCCGCCACGGCGTTCCTGACGAACGCCTTCTGCCTTGGGCTGACCATCCCTGCCGGCTACGCGCTCGCTCGCTTCCCGATTCCGGGAAAGGAGCTTCTCTTCGTCTTCCTGCTCCTCGCCCTTATCATCCCTTACCAGGCGCTGATCACGCCGCTGTTCTTCATGTTCGCGACGCTGGGGTTGACCAACACCGTCTTCGGCCTCGCCATCATTCACACCGCTATCCAGATCCCCTTCAGCGTCTACATCATGCGGAACAGCTTCGAGGCGGTGCCGCGCGAGCTGGAAGAGGCCGCGATCATCGACGGCTGCTCGAGCTGGCAGGTGCTCAATCGCATCTGTCTGCCGGCAATCAGGCCGGCGATCGTGACCGTGTCGCTGTTCGCGTTCGTCACCTCGTGGAACGAGTTCCTTGCCGCCCTCGTGATCATGAATCGCGGCGTGACCTTCACCCTGCCGCTTGTGCTCGCCGCTGCGCGGCAGGAGACCTCGATCGGCGGGACGGACTGGGGTCTGCTGCAGGCCGGGATCACCATCTCGGTGATCCCTTGCATCCTCTTCTACGTGCTCCTCCAGAAATACTACGTCTCCGGCTTCCTGAGCGGTGCGGTGAAATGAGGGCGACGCATGTCTGAACGACCCACCACCGCCGGCAACGGCGCCCCCGACGAAGCGATCGAACCGATACGGAGCGGCACACTCCGGCCGACGATCCGCGACGTGGCACGAGCCGCCTCGGTCAGCGTCGGCACCGTGTCGAAGGCCCTCAACAACAACGGTAGCCTCCGCCAGGAGACGCGCGAGCGCGTGATCGCGGCGGCGAAGGCGCTCGGCTTCCGTCCGAACGACGCCACCAACGACCCGGAACGCGAAGCGCAGCACGTCGAGTCGCCCGCCTTGGTGACTGGAGCTAATAAAGGGATTGGGCACGAAGTGGCCCGGCAGCTCGGCAGTATGGGATTTCACGTTTTGGTCGGTGCGCGCAATTCTGAGAACGGACAAAGGACCACGGAAGCGCTACGGAAAACCGGCGCGACGGCGACATTCATTTCGCTCGACGTCTCCGATCCGGAAAGCCGACTGAGGCGATGAAACACATGCCAGGCGAGAAGCAGTTTTACCAGCTCTATTTCCAAGAACCAGGCAAGGCAGAGCATGAGCTCGAAGCCGACGTGCGCAAGACGATGCTCATGTGGCTCTACTCAGCATCGGGCGATACAACGCCGGATAAGCGCTGGCGTTTTCTGTTCGACAAATCGGAGACGCTTCTTGACATCGGCACAGTGCCGGAAACGCTCCCTGCGTGGTTGACTGAAGCGGATCTGGACTTCTACACAGAAGAGTTCAAGCGCACCGGCTTCCGGGGCGGAATCAATTGGTATAGAAACATAGACAGGCTTTGGGAACTGACACCATTTCTCAGCGGAGCCAAGATTCGTCAGCCCTCGCTCTTCATAGCAGGGGAGTTCGACGGGGTAATCACGATGTATAGGCAAGCTTTCGACAGCCTGGAGGAAACTATGCCGGGCTTGAGAAAGAAGATTCTGGTGCCGGGCGCCGGACATTGGATCCAGCAGGAGCGCCCAAACGAGGTGAACGACCTGCTCATCGAGTTCCTAGCAAGCCTGTAAAGACTGAACCTGGGACTAAATGGCTAATGGCAGATATCATTGCCCTCTCGAAGCGAGGGCTATTAGTCGATATATGTTTAATCCAACGGAGTCGTCAGTAATTTTATCCGGGGTTCCGGATTCATCCCCTCATACCTTAGATACGCGCAGGGGACCCGAATGTTCCTTTGGACACTTCGAGAGGGGGGGCCGGGGTTTTGCCCCGGGGCGCCCTTCTCCCATATAGATCAATCGGGTTGTTCGAGAAAAATTTGCAGAAATTCTGGCAATTTTGGAATTACGGACATTGGACGTCAGCGGCGACTTCAGCTTTGGACGTCCTCAAAAGGACACGACCGAGATCAACTGTGGTCATTTCAGAGCGGCGCATGGCGGAGTTTGCAATAGCGGCTGCGCCAAACTTAATTCAGTTCGAGAGACGCCCCGCGATGTTAAGCTCGTCGAGGAGTTTGTCGCTGCTTGACCTGCGTGTTTTGGGCAAATTGACGGCGGTCATGCTCTCGGATAAAGTGACAGCTACAGAACCGTTCACAAGAGCGATCTGCCTGCCGCAACGCAGAAGAACTGAGCGCACAGAATATCACGGTATTAGTGTAAAGCTTCAGACGGAATTGGAAAAAGCGGGCCGAGGCGCTAATGAGTGGGAAATCCGAAAGGATCCCTCATGGAAAGCACCCGCAGACAGTTTCTCCGCAACAGAAAGTGGCCATTTTGCGCGAACACCTCATCGAACACGTGCCGGTTTCGGATCTGTGCGACAAGCACAAGCTGCACCCGACGCTCTTTTACCAGTGGCAGAAAGCCTTTTTTGAGAACGGAGCCGCAGCCTTTGAGAGTCGGCGGCCCCGCTCCCAATCTTTGTCCAAAGAAGAGGATAAGATTGCGGCGCTAGAAGCCAAGCTCAGAAACAAGACCGAAGTGCTCGCCGAGGTTGTCGAGGAACTGGTGCGCACAAAAAAAGAGCTTGGGGAGAGCTAAGCGGACGCTGGGTTGCTCATGACACCGGTGATATGGTCATCGACTTCATCAAGCGGCTCTCTGCCCGCAGCGAGATCAGCCCGCTGTGCTTGGTGGACTGGATGGAACTCTCCCGTTCCAAGTATTACCAGTGGAAGGATCGCTACGGCAAAGTCAACGAACACAATGCCCTCGTTCCCCGCGATCACTGGCTCGAGCAGTGGGAAAAGGATGCAATCCTCGACTTCCAGCATCAGTTCCCTCTGGAGGGCTACCGCAGGCTTACCTTCATGATGCATGATCGCGACATCGTGGCGGTGAGCCCCGCGAGCACCTCCCGAGTACTCAAGAGCGCCGGCCTGCTCGATTTCTGGAAGCCGAAGCCCTCACTTAAAGGCACCGGCTTTGTGCAGCCACTCACGCCCCATGAGCACTGGCACGTCGATATCTCCTCCATCAACATCTCGGGCACCTTCTTCTATCTCTGCTCGCTGCTCGACGGCTGCTCGCGCTCCATCGTTCACTGGGAGCTGCGCGAGGCCATGACCGAGGCCGACCTGGAGATCATCCTCCAACGTGGCTTGGAAAAAAATCCCTGCGCCAAACCTCGAATCATCTCCGACAACGGCCCGCAGTTCGTTGCCCGCGATTTTAAGGAGTTCATCCGCATTGCCGGTCTGACCCATGTGCGCACCTCGCCCTATTACCCGCAGAGCAACGGGAAGATCGAGCGCTGGCACAAGTCGCTTAAAACCGATTGCATCCGTCCAGGTGTCCCCTTGAGTCTCCACGACGCCCGTCGCCTGATCACCCCTTGCTCTCAAGTGTCCAGCTCAGGGAGATCGAAGAACGCGTTCGGGTCGTTGCGGTCCGCCGATGTGTTTGCGTCGAGACGCTTCTTGCAGTGCGACGGATGGGCCCGTCCGTCACGAAGTTGCTGGGCTGCAAAAGTTGATCCGCCGCTGGGTCGACGAAATTCGACAGGGTGATCCCGTTCTCCTTCGGGAACAGTGGCAGCGCGTACCTGAGCAACTGCAACAACTCGGATGCGTTGCTGGGCGTCCCAGGCGAGGAGGGGGAGGAACAGGAGGGCGCGCGGGATGGTCATGCGAGAGGTGATGTAGGAGGAGAGTGATGGGTCAATGCGAGGGGCTTTCGGTAGCGGTCTAATTGTTATTAGTCGGCCCAGGAATGAGGGTTCTACTTTCACGCGGAAACCGGGATGCAGAATATTGCTATTGCTAGCAGACCGTCCGCTTCGGCGCGTGCGCGTATTGCGAGCTTCGGTGCGCAAATTAGCGCTATTCGTTGAGATTCATGCTGCATATAACTGCGCGCAACAAGCTCCCTCCAAAAGAAATCTTTCCGGCGTGCCCAACGGCCAAGAACGTCTCACCAAGCAACCACTTACCGAAGAACAGTATACGAGCGCAAAAAGATTTTGTCAGAGTGTCTCAGCCTGAATTTCTACGGAATTTCTACGTTGAACCTAACCCGCGAAATCCCATCTAGAATGCGGATACCCTTACTAGAGCCCACTTTGACGCTCGCGGCCGAAGCGCGGGCTTCTCGTGTTCGAGCGCTCCACAGACCCCAAGGCCATGGACCCGGGACCTCGTGTTCATCTACGAGCCGGGTTCTGCCCCTGTCAAGTGAAGCCCGCGAAGAATTACCTATCCCTTATGACCACTGAATTCTATGCTTTTGGCGAAATTCTCTGGGACTGTCTGCCCTCCGGGCGGCATGCTGGCGGCGCTCCCTTTAATGTCGCCGCTCATCTCATACAGCTTGGCGCCTCCGCATCGCTAATCTCAGCGGTGGGCCGAGATTCGCTTGGCGACGAGATCCTAAAAGTGGCCGAAGAGAAGGGAGTCATCACGCAGTTTGTAACTCGTGCGCGGATCGGCCTTGCCACCGGAACGGTATTGGTAACGGTCGATGAGAACGGGAATGCGACTTACGAACTCGTTCAACCGGTAGCTTGGGATGAGATCAAAGTCCTACCAGAAGCCTTGGAAACTGTTGCCCAAGCGCGCGGGCTCATCTTTGGCTCACTTGCATGCCGATCACCTTACAATCTCGACCAGTTGAATCGCTTGCTTGCAATCGAAGGCCCCATGAAATTCTTCGACGTTAATTTGCGTCCTCCTTTTGCTGACCCTGTGCTGGTAATCGACCTGGCGCAACGCGTCGATGTCATCAAGCTCAACGATGACGAAGTTGGAAAGCTCGCTTCCTGGTTAAAGACCGGCGAGGCGACGCTTAACACTCCGCGGAGTCCGGATGCTCTTGCCGAGGCCTGTGCCGCCCTGGCGAAAGCAACCAATACCTCACGCATCTGCGTGACGAGGGCAGCCGAGGGCGCGGCGCTGTGGGAGAATGGCAATCTCCTGTGCGCTCGGGCTCCCCAAGTAGCCGTGAAAGACACGGTCGGCGCGGGCGACTCATTCATGGCGGGCCTGATGGTCGGACTAACACGTGGAACCGACACCCAAAAGGTTCTGGAAGATGCCTGTCATGTGGGCGCCTTCGTTGCCTCGCACGACGGAGCGACCCCCTTGCTGCCGCCGGAGATCATTCAGGAATTCAAAGCCGCGTAGCCGCTTGCCGTCACAACGAATGCTTTACACTTCACGGCAACTTCAGCATTCGGCTGGAGAGAGGAAACGAGTTGAAACCTTTTAATTACCAACACCCTACAGAAATCATATTTGGATGTGGGCGCTTCGCCGAATTGGGATCGATCGTAACTAGGTTCGGCTTCAAATGTCTGGTCGTGAGTGAACAGAAAACCGGCCCCCTCCGCGACATTTACGACAAAGCCCAACAGTTTCTGGCGAAGGAAGGCATCGAGTTCGAGCATTTTGATGGTGTTATTCCTAATCCGACAGTCGAAATCGTTTCAGACGGGGCCGAGCTCGCGAAAGCCTTTCGGCCAGACGTCGTATTGGGCATCGGGGGAGGGTCGAGCCTCGACTCTGCAAAAGCAATCGCAGTGGAGGCAACTCACGAAGGATCCTGCTGGGACTATCTCTTCTTCAAGAACAAACCGACCGACCGGACCCTTCCGATAGTCGCGGTTGGAACAACCGCAGGCACGGGCTCGCAGGTCACCCAGGTGGCGGTAGTGACGCAAACTGCTACTCGGGATAAATCGGCCCTCTACGACAATCATCTAATCCCTCGAGTTGCGTTGGTGGATCCTGAATTGACGCTATCACTTCCAGCCAAAATCACGGCTGTTACGGGATTCGATGTATTCTGCCACGCGTTTGAATCGACACTGAACCCAGGCAGTAATCCGATGTCGGAAATTGTGGCATGGGAAGCGATCCGACGAGTGATCACCGATTTGCCAACTTTAATACAGGATGGCCACAATCTGAGGGGTCGAAGCAGTTTAGCTTGGGCAGACACCTTGGCTGGTCTGTCCATTTGCGCCGCCGGAACCACTCTGCCTCATGGAATTGCTATGGCAATCGGCGGGATGTACCCAAGCGTGGCTCACGGCGCAGCGCTCGCCAGTATCTATCGGGCGTGTATGAAGTTTTCCTGGCAATCCGCGATACCCCAATTTGCGAAGCTCGGGCGGATTTTGGACGCTTCTCTACATCAGGCCGATGATGAAATGGCAGGTCGATCGAGCATAGAATTATTTGAGAAGTTTCTGGCTCGAATCGAGCTAAACTACTCGTTGAAGCAGCTGGGTGTTTCGGAGGAGGAATTATCGGCACTCGCTAAGCAGTCGATGGTGCTTCCAGATTACACAAAAAATCCCAAAATACCGACCAACGCTGAAATGCTTTCGATAATTAGGCAATCCTTTTAGCGTTATGCAGCCCTGTCGATCCAACGGTTTATGGCCGTTATTCAGGAGACTACGTCGAACTTCATGCTGCGCTCTTGTTCGCCAGACGAAATGCACGCGGGGTCATTTTATTATGAGTGCGAAAAACGCGGAAGAAATGATTAAGGTTTCCAAACCCGGATTTCATCGCGATAGTAGCAATTGCCAACTTCGTGGATTCTAACAGCGTGCGCGCATGATTCATGCGGACCCGTTGAATTTCGGCCAAGATGCTGCGATCAAGCTCGTTTCGAAATGCCATTTCCAAAAAACGGCGAGATAAGTTGCAGGCTTCGACGACAGAAGAAACCGACAAGTCTCTTCGAACGAAATTGGCCTGTATGTAGCGGCTGGCTTTAGCCACCTCCGGATGCTCAATGGCGAGCACATCTGTGCTCTTTCGAGTTATGACTCCTTTTGGCGCTATACGCTTCGGCACTATAGGCGCCGCCTGACCCTCCATCAATCGATCCAATAAGGCAGCTGCCTGATAGGCCATTCCTTCAAGGTCGTGTCGTACACTGGTTAGTGGCACTTGCGCACACTCACAAAGGATTGGATCATTATCCACTCCAATGACCGCAACTTCCTGCGGAATATGGATTCTCGCCTCAATGCACGCGTCCATGATATCCGTAGCAACATAGTCATTGTAGCAGAAGATACCGACGGGATGATGTAACGAGCGAATTGCGCGGATCAACGAGCGGCGGCGCAAGGTCCAGTTTAGGTGCCTGCTGGGGGAGGGCGCTTTACGATTGCTTACTGGAATCAGTCGAAGGCAGTCATATCCAGCGGCCTGTAGGGATCGTGAAAAACCGAGATAGCGCTCTTCGTTCACTTGATCGTCCCAAAATGGAGCCCAGGCAAAGCTCTTGAAATTACGCTCAAGAAGATGCTCAGAAGCCAGACGGCCTATCGCCTCGTTATCTTCACCCACATAAGGCAAGCCTAAATCCTGGCGAACGGACGAAATTTCAACCGCGGGCACGTCCGCCGACTTTACGTAATTGGCGAGTTCTTCCCAATATCCCACAAAAGAGAGGATGCCATCGCCTTTCCACCCTATCGGGACCATCGACGCGTAGATTGTATCGGCCACCACATGCCAGTGATGCTGTACCGCGTACCGCGATGCGCCCCGGTAGAAACCGTGGTGGGTCGCGGAAGTTATTGCTAGTAGAACTGTGCGCTTACGACGAGTGCGCATATTGCGATACTTTTTTCGCAAATTAGCGCTATTCACTGAAGGTTCAAGCTGAATATAATTTGAGCGCCGCAAATCCTTCCTTCCGTTTTGCCCCGCCGCGAAGAACGTCTTACCAAGCAACCCCTCAACTCTGTCGAGAACAAGAAGAGAACTATGAAAAGAGCATCCCGTATTCCTGTCGGCCATTCTGTTCACTAGTACCATGGGGTGCGAGAATAGCATCGAAATCCGGGATTCGTCGGAACCCGCGCCGCTCTCAACAATTCGAATAGCGAATCGGCGGACGTCGTCATCCTCACCTGCGATGTGCGGATCAGCGGGAGGCCCGTTTCCCGACAAACCGATTTACGAAACCCGCATCAGCGAAGCGATTCGGAGTACCAAGAATGTCATTGATTCGGCGCTGGTGCTGACAGCCACCTTCGCTCAGGAACCGGGAAGCGATTTCCCACATCATAAAATCAATCAAACATCAACAAATCCAATGAAAAAACAATATATCAAGAACCTATTAGGTGTGCTGCTGGTCATGATGGTAGGCCTGACAACGGCTAGCTCAGCAGACAAGAAGGTCAAAGTCGGGATGGCCGTACAGGATCTAAGCAATCCGACATGGGCAGGCTATTGTCAGGCAATCAAAAAGGAGGTCGACTCCAAGGGTGGAAGTTTGAATTTTGTTTCCTGTGAAAGCAATGTTAACAAGCAGATCACTCAAATCGAAAACTTCGTCGCAAGCGGCGTCGATGTTTTGATTGTTCATCCAGCTGACCCCGCGGGGGTTGAAGACGCTTTAAAACAAGCAAGGGAAAAAGGGGTAAAGGTCCTCGCCTGGGACGACAACCTTGAGAACGCCGATATGGCTTGGCTGATCGACAATCGTAAATTGGGGAATGTAATCGGCGAACAGGCTGCCAAGTGGATCAATGAAAAACTGGGCGGCAAAGCAGAGGTCGCCATCCTTAATTACCCGCAATTGCCGATCTTGCTTGAACGAGGAAATGGTATTAAGGAGGCCATTATCAAGGGGGCGCCAAATGCGAAAATCGTAGCAGAGACCAGTGCCATCAATCCTGCTGAAGGGATTACCAAGATGGAGACGATCTTCCAGTCCAACCCTAATGTAAAAATTGTTGGCTGCATCGGCGGCGGTGGCTCGGTGGGTGCGAATGAAGCGGCCAAGGCAGGAAACAAGATCACAGACGACTTCGGCATCTTCGCAGCCGATGCAACACAACCGGAACTTCTCGCTATCAAAAACAATGAGGGGGTCAGAATGAGTGTAACGATCACTGGCACCAATAAGGTCATAGCCGAAAAGGTTGCGGCCATGGTGGATCAATTGGCTTCTGGAAAACCGATAGAGAAAAAGGAGGTCTATCGCGAAATGATTCCTGTAACTAAAGAGAATGTTGATGAATACCTCAATAAGTGAGCCGACTGTATGAACGCACGTTGCGTGTATGGCCTGGAATGTCCGCATCGGGTATCGCCAGGCCATACATTCAAGTGACGGGGCATAGCATCGCGACGCATAAATAGATTATGTATATTTTGCAGTTACAAAATATAACGAAGAAATATCCAGGCGTCGTGGCACTGAACGACGTCAGCATTGACGTTGTCAAAGGCGAAGCGCATGCCTTGGTCGGGGAGAACGGCGCAGGCAAATCGACCTTGATCAAGAGTTGCACGGGCGCAGTCGTGCCGGATCATGGCAAGATAATTGTCCAAGGCAAGGAGTTTTCGTCTCTCACCCCCGCGTCTTCTGAAGAAAACGGAATTGGCGTAATTTATCAGGAATTCAATTTAGTGGGGGAACTTTCTGTAGCGGAGAATATCTTCCTGGGAAGAGCCATTAGAAAAGGGATCATTATCGATAAGAAGGCTATGGTCAGGGAGTCTGAAGCCATCTTCAAGCAGTTCAATATCGATATCGATCCGAACGAGTTGGTTAGTAATCTAACTGTCGGTTATCAACAGCTCGTCGAAATCGCCAAAGCCATCTCGCAAAAGGCAAGTATATTGATCATGGACGAGCCGTCCGCGCCATTAACCAAGGCCGAGGCCGAACGGCTTTATGAAATGGTGGAGAAACTGAAGGCCTCAGGGGTGACGATCATCTACATTTCGCACCGGATGGAGGAGATTTTCAGGCTGACAGAGCGGATCACCGTGTTGAGGGATGGTCAGAAAATCGCCACGCTCAACACGAAGGACACGAACCTGGACGCCCTTGTCAAACTCATGGTTGGTCGGGAGTTAAAAGAAACCTACCCTACGCGAAAGAAATGCATTTCGGATGAGGTTTTGCTGGATGTCCAGAAGTTAACCGGCAACGGGGTGCACGATGTCACCTTTCAAATCCGAAAAGGCGAAGTGTTGGGATTTGCGGGACTGATTGGCGCAGGTCGAACGGAGTTGGCCGAAGTCCTTTTTGGAGCGAAGCGGAAAACCGGCGGAAGCGTCGTCCTGAATGGCAAGCAGAGTGATCCGAAATCGCCTCGAGAAGCCATTGACACCGGGATTGCGCTGGTGCCGGAAGACAGGAAAAAGCAGGGCGCGCTGCTTGAAGTAGACATCAGGGGCAATATCAGCATGGCGATCATTGAAAGAATATCCAAATTCTTCGTGGTCGATACGAAAGAAGAAAAGCGTATCGCCAATTACTATAAAGACGCCATGAGGATCAAAACCCCGACGATCGAGCAGAAGATCAAGAACCTGAGCGGCGGCAACCAGCAAAAGGCAATTATTGCCAGATGGCTGGCGTCCGAACCGACGCTCGTCATTTTCGATGAACCGACGCGGGGAATCGATGTTGGTGCGAAATCTGAGATTTACGCATTGGTGAATGAACTGGTCGAATCGGGTAAGGCTGTGCTGATGATTTCTTCAGAAATGGAGGAGGTCATGGGAATGTCGGACAGAATTATCGTTCTGCGGGAAGGACGAATTTCCGGCATGTTGAATCGAGCAGAGTTTAATCAAGAAACCATCATGGCCTTTGCGTCCCGATCCTGAGAAAGCATAGGAATATTCCAAATGAAATACTTCGAAAAACTTAAAGTCGCGGCTGGCGCTGTAGAGTTCTTAAAAAGATACGGAATATATGTCGTGCTTCTGGCGCTGATTATATTTTTCTCAATAGCCACAGAGAATTTTTTTCGTTCCAGCAATCTGCTTAATGTTGCCAGGCAGGTCTCGATGCTCGGCATTGCGGCGGTCGGCTTCGCGTTTGTTCTGCTGCTGGGGGGCATCGACCTGTCGATTGGGTCGGTGGTTACCTTGGTGAACATTGTCGCAGCGTGGTTGATGGTCAACGCCGCGATGAACCCCATTTTGGCAAGCATTCTGGCTTTAATAATGAGCGCAGCGATCGGATTCGCTAATGGATGGATTATTGCCAATATTAGAATGCCGCCCCTGATCGTGACCCTGGCAATGATGATTATCATCGAAGGTTTGGCGTATATGATTTGTAAGGGGTTGCCGATTTACGGGTTTCCCAAATCCTTCACGATCATCGGGCAGGGATATATCGGCCCCATTCCAATTCCGGTGATCATCATGGCGATCATTTTGGCGATTGGGTCGTTCATCCTCAACAAGACGTATTTTGGTAGATACTTTTACGCGGTTGGCGGCAACGAACAGGCTGCCAATCTCTCCGGAATAAAAGTTAATAATGTAAAGTATCTGGTCTATACGCTGTCGGGATTTTTCGCGGGCATTGCGGGTATCGTGATTTTATCCCGGACGAACTCGGCCCAGGTTTTGTCTGGAAAAGGACTGGAATTCGACGTGTTGACAGCATGTGTTCTCGGTGGTGTTAGTGTGACGGGTGGATTCGGCAAGATTTCCAATGTGGTTGCCGGGGTATTGATCCTGGGTGTTCTCAGCAACGGCCTGGTCTTGCTTGACGTGAGCCAGTTTGCGCAAATGGTTATCAAGGGTGCGGTTTTGATGCTGGCCGTAGCATTCGATTGCTTGCAGCGTCGCAAGGCGGGTTGAAAACACCGATGAAAACAATTGCAATTTCCAGATTAATTGGCAGCGAAGCGGCCAAAATCGCCCGGCGAGTGTCCGAGGCTCTAGGGTATACTTTGGTGAATAAAAGCGTTCTGGAGGGGATATTCCGCCAATATGGGATGGAGAAATTTGGCGAATTATATACGTCTCCACCAAATGTTTGGGATCTGGCAAACGCGAAGAATCTGCTTATCGTTTCGATGCTAAATGACACAATGGAAGCGCTGGCCCATCGAGGGGATATGTTGATACTGGGGCGGGGTGGTTATGCCTCGCTGAGCAAGTATGCAGATGTCCTCAACGTGCGGCTCCAGGCCCCGTTCTCAGTCAGAGTGGAACGAGTGATGGCCCGGGAAAACTTACCCAACCGCTTGCGAGCTGAGCAACGAGTCAAAGAAGACGACACGGCCCGGCAAAAGTTCGTCTCGCGGTTCTACAACCAGGGATGGGATAACGGATCACAGTTCGACCTGGCTATTGATACCGATACCATATCGACCGAGATGGCTGCGGACTGGATCATCGAAGCAGCCAAGGCAATTTCGCAAAAAGAATTCGGACGGGATGCAGTCATAGCCGAACGGGCCAAAGTAGACCCTGCCTTATTGGATGCGATAGATATTGCTCTAGCACGCCAGGTTCCTTCCGTGAATGAGGACTCTAACCAGAAAGGAACTGCGTCAGAAACGCCCGGCATAGCCGGAGGCTTGAAAAGGCATTAACGGCTCGTGGAGGGAATTAGAGAGTTTCTGTTGGTTCATCACACCCCGGCGAGAAACTGACCGTTCAGCTCACATGACAAGATTCTTTGATGAAGATCTTTTACTCAATATGCGAGAAATTGTTCAATCGGCTCCGAGCCCCCCAGATGTTTTCAATTTAAGTGAGTATTTAATCCTGATATGAATGTTTGTTCACTTTAGGTCATGACAACCCCACACTAAGAGGAGAAAAAAGATGGCAAAGGAATTGGAAGGTAAGGTCGCCGCTGTCACCGGCGGGGCGTCGGGCATCGGACTGGCCAGCACCGAGGCGATGCTTGCGGCTGGCGCGCGCGTAGTGCTGGTCGACCGCGATGAGGCGGCGCTAACGGCACTCCTCGAAAAGTACGGCGACGCGGTGATTCCGCTGGTCATCGATCTGCTTGACGCGAAGAGCTGTGCGACGCTGATGCCGCAGATCCTGGAGAAGGTAGGCCAGCTCGACATTCTGCACGCCAATGCCGGTATTTATGTCGGCGGCGACTTGGTCGATGCCAACACGGACGCGATCGACAGGATGCTGAACCTTAACGTCAACGTGGTGATGAAAAACGTCCACGATGTCCTGCCGCATATGATCGAGCGTGGTACGGGCGACATCGTGGTAACGAGTTCGTTAGCGGCCCACTTTCCCACGCCCTGGGAGCCGGTCTATGCGTCGTCCAAATGGGCCATAAATTGCTTCGTCCAGACTGTACGCCGCCAGGTCTTCAAGCACGGCATCCGCGTTGGCTCGATCTCGCCCGGTCCCGTCATCAGCGCGCTTCTCGCCGACTGGCCGGAGGAGAAATTGAAGGAGGCAAAGGAATCGGGCAGCCTGCTCGAGGCAGGCGAGGTGGCCAATGTGGTGCTGTTCATGCTGACACGGCCACGCGGGATGACCATTCGCGACGTGGTCATGCTGCCCACCAATTTTGACCTCTAGTCTGTCTTTAAGGGCCGGTAACTTTTCAAATATCGTGTCATGATATTTTCAGTATTGGGTTGACTTAATGGGATCGACCCAGCGTTCGCTCGTGGCCCGTTTTTTTTCGACGAAAGTAGCGAAAGCAAAGCGCCGAATCAGAAGAGCGAAAAATCAACCCTGGGCCGGTTTGCCGCTACCAGTCTAACCAGCTTCTCTCGTCGTCGCGTCCGTTAGGGTCAAGGGCAAGAAGGAGAGAGCGGACTGCCGAGCCGCTCGCCGCGCCGTAGCGCGCCTTTTCCAAGTTGCGCAGCGACGATTCTCTTTTCGCAGCGCTCCTCGCTCGCCCACGCCGGCGTGAGATTTCCGCGCAGGTCGGCTGCGGCGGCACTCGGCGGCTAAGGACATGAACTTACGGTCTTTTGCTCAAGCGCGGCCTATTGATTATCGGCATACTGAGTAGTAGAAGAACCGGATGACCAAACGAATCATGTGTTTCGGCGACTCATTAACTTGGGGGTGGAATCCGATTGAATTGGGCATTCCCATCGAGCGATATAGCAAAGAAAAGCGTTGGACCGGGATCTTATCGAGCGAGCTGGGCCCTGAGTTCGAGGTGCTTGAGGAAGGGCTCAGTGGCAGAACGACCAACCTTGACGATCCCACCGATCCACGCCTAAACGGCGCCAATTACCTTCCTTCGGCACTTGCGTCGCACCTACCGCTCGATTTGGTGGTCCTAATGCTGGGCACCAACGACACAAAGTCGTACTTCCACCGCAGCCCATTCGAGATCGCGGCGGCGGTCTCTACGCTCATCGGCCACATCGCGTATTCGGCAGGAGGTGTCGGGACGGTCTATCCGGCGCCTAAAGCGCTGCTGATCGCTCCGCCGCCTCTTGCTGCGATGCCCACGCCTTGGTTGTCTGAGTTGTTCAAGGGCGGGCGGGAAAAGACTATGGAACTGGCTAAGCACTATCGCAACTTGGCCCGGTTGCTTCAGATTGCGTTTCTCGACGCTGGCGAAATTATGTCGACCGATGGGGTGGATGGGATCCACTTCTCCGAGGACAACAACTTGGCCCTTGGCCAAGCAGTGGCCCGCCTTGTCCGCTCCGAGATCTTGCGTGAATGACTCGAAGCGACCCCGAAAGGCGATATTCCGCAAAAAGGGTCTTTCGATGATAGCTCTCGCCGACAATCGAACTCTCTCCTCAAAGCGGTGTTCGATGTTCCACATTAGTGCAGTGTTACCTTGAGTGATTGGACGCTCCATCGCAAACCCGCCGATGGTTCCACGCACTGGAGCGCGTGGCCAGGGTGTGGGCCAAGGCGGGGTTGCAGCCTCACCGGCGTCGCCACTACATGGTCAGCGATGACCCGCAGAAACTGACCGCTGCTTACAGGCAGGTGGATGATTGCTGGGCTGCCGGGATGGGAAGAAATTCAGGTGGCTTAACTCACGAGCACTGATACGCTCACTTTCGTCACGGACCGCGCTGGCACTCTTCGCGCCAAAGGGACGCTCGGAAAGTTGACCGCGGACGTTCGCTGAAGAAAGCCCATGCGCGCAATAGCCATAGCAGACAATGACTCATTGGTTGGACACCTCGAGGCCAGTTCGACTGATGTTGTGATATCGTTAGGCGATTTGTGGGATAAGACGATCGAGATTGCGAGAGATCGGTATGAGCCCAATGCGCTTTTTGCGGTGCGCGGCAATCACGACTTGGACGCTCCTTTCCCGCCTTTCGTCACGCCGCTTCATCTGACAATTGAGAGCCATCTCAACGTAACGTTCGGTGGATTCAACGGCAGTTGGCGCTACAAGCCACGCGGGCCTCATCTTTACGATCAGGCGGAGGTCCTGCGACTGCTGCGATTATTTCCTCGGGTGGACGTATTCGTTGCCCATAATTCCCCGAAGGGCTTCCATGAGCGCGATGAAGACGTTCACCAAGGATTTGACGGGTTCCTCGATTACATGGAACGGACCCGACCCCATTTCTTTATTCATGGCCACCAGCACCTGAATCTGGCGACGAAGATCGGAGAGACGACACTGATTGGGGTCTATGGGGAGGCCATCATCGAGATTGGAGCCAACGGCGAACTTACTGGCGAGATTGCGTGACAACTTTTTCTCACGGCAACGTTTTGCCGGACATTCAGACCTGGACCAAGGCTTGAAACAACTCGGCGCCTCTATCGGGCAATGGCTCAACGGCCATCATTGACAGCCAACCCTGCCAGGTGCGTTGGCCCGCAACTTTGGCTGGCGGGAAGAAATAAAGAGGCGGGCGCCGTGACTGATTCGGTCGGCTGATGAAGGCTGCTTCCGGAATAATCCGCCTGTCAGCCAGTGATCTTAGCAATCATCTGGCTTGCCATCACTTGACATCGCTGGATTTGGCTGTGGCGATTGGCGCGCGACCGGCGCCGGCTGGCATTCCCCGGATGCCAAGGTGCTTCAGGAGCGCGGTATCGCGCATGAAAATGCCTACCTCGCGCATTTGGAAGCCCAGGGAGTGTCCGTCCTCAATCTACGGGATTTCGATGATGCCGAGAAAGCGTTGGCGGAAACCCGTGCCGCGATGGAAAGCGGCGTCGAGTCGATCGCCCAGGCGACTCTCGCGGGCGGTCGATGGTTCGGGCGCTCTGATGTGTTGCGGCGAGTTGAGCGGGCCAGCGCGCTGGGCAGTTGGTCTTACGAAGTTTACGACTGCAAGCTCGCCTGTGAAACAAAGGCAGCAACCATCCTTCAATTGTCGCTCTATTCCGAGCTCTTGGAGAGCATTCAGGGAGTTCTTCCAGAGTTAATGTTCGTGGTCCCGCCCGGAGTGGATTATCAGCCGGAGCAATATCGGGTGCTCGATTTTGCTGCATACTATCGTTTCGTCAAAGCGCGTCTGGCGAGAGCGATTGAGCAAAACCGAAATGGCATCACGACTTTTGCGGAACCGACGGCCCACTGCGAGATATGCCGCTGGTGGCAAGAGTGTGACGCAGGATGGCGCAAGCAGGATCACCTGTCGCTGGTGGCAGGAATCAACAGACTGCAACGCAAGCAACTATCGGCTTGGGAAGTAACGACCGTTGAGCGACTGGCTGCCATTCCGCTGCCGATCCCGAACCGCCCGGCTCATGGATCAAGAGAGGGATACGTCAAGGTCCGCGAGCAAGCACGGGTGCAGGTAGCCGGGCGAAACCAGGGCCGGCCCGTTCACGAAGTATTTGAAGTCACTGGCGAACATGGTCTCTCACATGCATCCAACGCTGAAGGCGCGACTCATAGCTGCGGTCCGCGTTAATCAATGCCCCTGACGTTACAATTGTGGCGCCAAACCCGGGGTCCATCAACCATCAACCATCCTCCTACCCCTAAAGCTTTAATAACCAGGCCTCGACGCTGCCTTTGCCCTTCACCTCGATGGCGCCGCGCGGCTCGAACACGAACTCGTCCTTTAGCTTCTCGTAGACGGAGCGCGTCACTTGGATGGTGTCGGGGACGCCGCCCGCTTCCATGCGGCTTGCCAGGTTCACCGTGTCGCCCCAGAGATCGTAGATGTACTTGCTCTTGCCGATCACGCCCGCCACCACCGGACCGCTGTTGATGCCGACGCGAAGCTTCATCAAGACGCGGTGCTCCATCGCGTGCTCGCGCGTGATGTGGACCATCCGGATGGCCATGCGTACCATGCGCGCCGCATGGTCGGGCACCGGCGCAAGCAAACCGCACACGGCCATATAGGCGTCGCCCACCGTCTTGATCTTCTCGATGCCGAGTTCCTGGGCGGCTTCGTCGAAGCGGGTGAAGAGTCCGTTGAGCAGAGCAACCACCCTGGCCGGCGGCATCTCCGACGATAGAGCCGTGAAGCCCACGATGTCAGCGAACGTCACGGTCACTTCGGCGAACCCGTCGGCGATGCTCTGCTCGCCGCCGCGCAAGCGGTTGGCGATCGGCGCCGGCAGCACATTTAGCAGCAACTGCTCGGCCTCACGGTTCTTGTTCTCGATGACGATGTTTTTCTCGTGCAGTTCGTCGACCATGGCGTTGAAAGCCGAACAGAGCTGCCCGATCTCGTCGCGCGTGCTCACCGGAACCTTGGCTGAATAGTCGCCGGTGGCGAAGCGGCGCACGCCGTCCGTGAGCTCGCGCAGCGGCCCCATCAGCGAGTGCGATAACCAGGCGCCGGTCACGATCACCGCCAGCAGCGCAACCGCTCCGACGGTCACAAGATCGCGCTGCAGCCGGTGGATTGGAGCAAACACTTCCGACGTCTCGATCTTGGCGACCAGCGCCCATTTCACCCCCGGAATCGCAAGCGGCCCCCACGAAGCGAGCGTCGGCTTCCCGCGACTCCCGATGACCTGTCCAGTCCCTTCGATGCCCGCCAGAGCCGCGCGCGTCGCCTGAGTGTCGATGAGTTGATGAAGGACCGGCGAGCCGTAGCGGCGGATGGCGTCGATCTCCTCGGGGCGGTTGCCGGCTTCCTTCAGCTCGGCGAGATACCGGTCGCGATCCTCGAAGAAGAGACGCGGGCCGGATCGCACGAGCGAGTCGGGTCCGATGATATAGGCCTCGCCGGTCGCACCAAAGCCCTCGTCGCGCCATTGCCGATCGCCGGTCACGACCCTGTCGACCTCCTCGATCGACAATTGCGCGATGAGCACACCGATCACGGCGCCCTGGTCGATCACGAGAGCCGCCATGAAAGCGATTGGCTGACCGTCTGAGGGCAAGTAGGGCGCGAAATCCTCGAGGCACGTCAGCGACGGATCGGGCGCGCCCGAGCAGCGGGCGACGGCGGCAGCGAGATTGGAACGCCGGTAGGGCCCCTTTTGCAGTGACGTTGCGAAATCGACTTCCTTGTCCATTGCATAGATAAGGCGTCCGGATTTGGGGTCGGCTATCATGAAATCGAAGACGCCGAGCGTCGACGCTGCGGTGCGCAGCAGGGGGTGGTAGATGGCATGGACAGCGCTGTAGGCGCTGCCGTCGCCGGCGTCATCGACAACCTTTCGCCGCGCGGACGGCTGCGGGTTGGCGACAATGTAATAGTATTGCAGGTACGTAGCGGCAGGCCCGACCGGCAAATAATCGGTGAGCGGCACGTCCTTACTCAGCAAACGGCGCGCCATCGGCAGGAAATTTTGGGCATACCAGTCCTCGACCTTGCGGTGCAGCTCGTCGGGCACTTGTTTCTGCTCGAGCTCGCTGAACGTCGAGCGAAACTCACGCGTGGCATCAACCACCAGCTGGGTGCTGGCAAGCAGGCGCAATTCGTTGCGGATGGTGCGAAAGTAGGACTCGACCTGGCGCGCCTTGGTCTGCCGCGCCGCGGTGAGCTGGTGGTAGATGGTTTCTTCGAGCGCATCGCGAGCACGCATGTAGCCGAGCACGCTGGTGATCAACACCGCGACCGCACCCATGAACAGCAAGATCGCGAACAGCTTGGCCGCCAGGCCGAAGCGTGCTGGACGCGTAGCGCTGGAGTTGGTGGAGGTAGACATGGCGTTCTTGACGCCGGCCGCCGCAGGGACCGGCTGAGATTTCACGCCGCCGCTTTCACCCATGTGATTGAATTCGCCCGGGACCACCTCGTTAGAAGACATTGTGCCTGGCAAAGGCGGGATGCGCCTCCGCTCAGCTTCTGTAAACAGTTCGGCCTGTCACAGCAGGGAGACGTATGCGCAAAGTGATCTTCACAATTCTGCTCTAAAATGCGTTCTGGTGCCATTCCATCAGCAACACGAGCCGTGCGCACGAACAAAGCGACTTTGAGCTTGCAACCTATCGTCACCACCGAGGACACCGGGAACACAGGGACTGGTAAAAAGTGCGCAACCACTTGCCGCCGTAGTCCGCCGGGCGAAGAAGGATCAACCCTGAGCTGTCACCAAGGAGCATGCCGTTGTCGCGGCGATGTCCCCATCGTCGCAACCGGCCGCGCTCGACCGTGAGGACACGGCCGCTACAGAGCGCCATTAAAAGCCAACCATTATCCCTCAACCCGTACATCCCGCACGGCCTTGAGCGCTCCGTAAAGAGCGCGATACCGCGGATAAACCTCGCGCTCGTAGAGGTGGGTGCGCCTCGTGTCCGGCTCGACTATTGCCGTGCGGCGCACCATGGCTTTGCAGCCTTCTTCAATAGTTGCAAAGCGTCCTGTCCCGTATGCTGCCAATATCGCGCAGCCGAGGGCCGGCGCGTTGGGAGCTTCGGTCAGTTCGAGCGGGACGCCGATCGTGTCCGCGTGAATCTGCAGCCATAAACGAGAGTTCGTTGGCCCACCGGCAGCCACGATGCGCTTGGCGGAGAAAGCTTCTCCAAAGCTGTCGATGATCAGGCGGGTGCCGAGGCAGATGCCTTCGATTATCGCGCGGAAAACATGGCACGGTGTGTGTTTGAGTGTCAGTCCCGTGATTGCCCCGCGCGAGGCCGCGTCAGTGTAAGGGGTGCGGTTGCCCTGAAAATGATCCAATACCACCAGACCTTCAGCACCCGGTTCGAGTGCTCCTGCGGCTTCGTTAAGCTCGTCAAAGCTAGTGTTTGCTGCGAAATTCCGCTTGAACCAGGCAATGACCGATCCGGTGGATGTCTGTCCTCCCTCGATGATCGCCTTGCCCGGATAGACCGCATCCGCGTACGTGCCCCACACACCGGGCTTGTGAACTGGCTTCGCAGCGACGCTACTGCGCGACCTCAACGTGCGACAGGTTGAGTGGGAAGCACACCCGTCCCGGATGTTCTGCCCGGCGACCGCGTGCGTGTGCCCATTGGTGTGATTCGGGCGCTTCCGAAGGTCGAGTGGCAACTGCGCGATGGCACGGACGGCGCCGCGGGCCTCATGGTCAGAGTCGATCAACCCGCCAACAAAGTTCGTCTCTAGACCGCGCATTCGGCGGACCGCGATTTCCGGGACGAGAAATGGACTAGCCGCGAGTTGGAGACTCAATCGGGCAGCAGCCAAGCCAGCGCGAACGTCCCCAAGCCCGCCGCCGGCTTCACCGCATTCCTGGCCGAGGTAGAACTGACAGCGCCCACCGGCCACTGCTATAAACTATCCACCCAAGTCCAGGTGACACCCGATGGAGTGAACCGCTGGCCGTAGCGGATCTGTGATGATCACCGCGTCCGCCGCGAGGGGCGCAGGCTTGGCTCAGATCGCATTGTGCATCTTGCGTTTCATTCGTGCTCCAAGGGTAGGGGGAGAACGCTCGCCGGATTTGCATCGTCGAAATCCTGGAGGACAGGACCGTCCCGCCAGGTGGGAGACGCACACTAAAACAGAACAGAGAAGGATAGGGGCGGGCACCGACGCCCGACTGCCTGTTATTTAAATGGATTCTCCACAAGGCATGTTGCGTCGAGCTCCGTGATGGATTGGCGTCCGAGGAGGCGCATAGTGTGCTCTATCTGGCCACGAATGATTTGAAACGCTCTGGTGACGCCCGCTTCACCCCCGGCTCCGAGGCCATAGGCATATGCGCGGCCGACGAGTACCGGCTTTTGCTCCCATTGCCAGGGCCACCACGACGTCGGTTCCTGAACGAATCCCGCCGTCCATCAAGACCTCGATCTTCTCACCCTTTAAAGCGGGAGCCACATCTTGCAGAACCTTGAGGGTCGGGAGCACTCGATCGAGCTGTCGGCCGCCGTGATTCGAGATGATGAAAGCCTCGGCGCCACATTCCACGGCGCGTCTGGCATCCTCGATATTGCAGACTCCCTTGATGACGATCGGTCCGCGCCACGCTTGCCTTATCCAGGGGATATCCTCCCACGTCACCGCGGACGCCTTGAGCTGCTTGCCGATGTCGGCATACGGCATAGGTCTGCCGCCCTCCAGTTCGATGTTGGGAAAGTCCATCAAGCCGCCATCTGCGCAAAAACTGCTGAACCATCTCTCATGCCGCAGCATCATCAGAGTATAAGGAATCTTTTGCGCCCAGGTTCCGCCGATGAGCGTTTCGGCGCCGTTTCGTTTGTCTCGAAGGCGAATTCCAGCGACAGGAGTATCGATGGTCAGCACGAGCGCTGAATAGCCGCTCTGCTGGGCCCGTGCGATGCTCTTCGAGGCCACCTCTTTTCCACCCACCAGATACAGTTGGAACCAGCACGGTCCGTCCGTTGCTTCCTTCACCCCTTCGAGGCGGGTTCCGGTAAGAGTGGAAAGTGTGTAGATCGTGCCTGCCTTACCGGCGGCGGCGGCCGCTACTGCTTCTCCGCGAGGCCACAGGTTCCTGAGACTTCCAACAGGCGCCGCGATTACCGGCATGCTGATCTCTTGGCCGAGCACGGTCACTTTCATCTCGACATCCCCGAATTTCACGCCGTTGCGCGGATTGAGGCGCACCGCTTGGAAGGCCTTTTCATTGTCGGCCATGGTGATCTCCTCATCCGCGGCTCCAAAGTAATAGTCGGCCGTCGGCGGGGGCACGCGCCGCGCCATGACGTCGCGAAGGTCGCCTATGGTGTGGCATCCCTCGACCACCTTTGCCCAATATTTGGTTGAGGCCGTGTGGCGAGCTTCAAAGATCGCCTGCAGCCCGGCGCCCACGTGGCGCCGGCGCCCGTCAAATGTGATCAGCATGCTATCGGGCGCACCCATGCGGAGTTGGAATGCGGTGTCCGGACTCGTGCCCATAGAATTCTCCAACCTTACGTTACGACGTCGTTATTGATCGGAACTTGCTTCGATCAGTAAGTTTATAGTTGTTTACCAGTCGATTCAATCAAGACCGACCGTGACTTTCGGGAGCGGCCATGACCTACCCCGTTCCCCGTCCGACAGCTGCCCGACAGCCGTCGCACAAGAATTCGCCCAGACGAATGTGCTCTTAGACCGCCTCGCGCTAGAAACATTCGGGGACCCCGGCACGGATCTCACCTTCTCCGCGAAAGCCGCAGTTCCATCCCCTACCGCAGCTTCCGATTTCGATTGGGCAAGTGCGAAATAAGTGACTCCACCAGCTAAATCACCGCCAGCAACTTCTGAACTTCCCGGGGGTTCATAACAACGACCAATAACAGGTAAATCACTATGAAATTCATGATCACTTGGCAGTTTCATCCCGGAAAGCTTGCCGACGGTTTGGCGTATTTCTCACAATGACACCGGAACAAGACGAGCAGGACCGCGGTACGAGTATCAAGCTCATGGGTCGCTGGCATGACCTCACACGGGGACGGGGTGTCACGATCTGTGAATCCGACAGTGCGAGGCCATATCAAACTGCGCGCTGAACTGGAACAGCAACTTAGATGTGGATGTTACCCCGGTATTGGACGACGAAGAGACTCGCGCGTTGGGAAAGAAGCGTGCGAAAGAGGTCGTAACTTGCGCCTAACCGGGCAGTGCAGCGACCGGCAAGATCGAACTCTCCAACAAGCTCGGCGCAATGCAGTTGCTTGCCAAAATGCGCGGAATGGCAGGCCCCGGAGCGCCACGAAATCGAACCCATAATTTCAAGGAGCAGCAGGAGCGCTCGGTCGGTTCGGGTCCTACGCTATCCTCCGACGTTTCGAGCGCGCTTTGTCAGCTTTTCGTAGATTCGAAGATTTTTCGAACGTGGACCTGCGAAAGTAAGCTCGCGTCATGCCATGAGGCGGAGCGAGACGAGGTGCCGGGCGGCCGAAAGGTAGCGGATCCGGTCGAACGGTGGAGACTCACGGAATCTCGCTGCCGCCGAAGACCTGGCAATTGATCGACGAAATGCACGGAAGTTCGTCCCGCGGGGTATTCATCTCGATGTGCGTCTGCCCTCGCTTAACAACAACAGGCGGCCATTAGCAAAGCTTGCCGCCGCCACCCTGGATGTGATGCGATCAACGACGCTTTGTCCCGTCATTAACCGCCCGCGCGGATTGGCCCCGCGCGTGGACCCGGCACGGTGTAAATCCTGCATTCTGGCAGCCAGTGGCGCAGGCCATGGATTCCGTCGGTAAATACGCTGAAGGTTCGCACCCGTGGCCTTCGACTTTTCTCAACTCCCGGTCGCTCAAGGAGTGTTGGCGGTGCGAAGCGAAATATTCCACAGACCAATTTCGTAGCCAAGCGCCGCCGTCTGGCCGGGCTTGAGTATTACTTCGACTCGCTCGGACCCTCGCAATCCACGCTGCAGCTTCACCGAATGCTTGCCCGGCGGAAGTGCGAGCTCGGTCGCCGCCTTGCCAGAGACCAGCACGCCTAACTTCTTGCCGTCGACGTGAACGTTGTAGAGATCCCCCGAGGTTAACCATCCTGATCCTTCGTTGATCAGCCGGAGCACGGCCGGCGCTGGCGCCCGGCCCGAGCGTATCCCGAGACTGGCGATCGTCGAGCGAAGTTGGGCTACGTCGTCATCGAGGGTGTCGTCTCGAAGTTGAACGGTCTTGGCGGTGATCACTCCGCGGATGTCAGGCGGAAGCTCCGAAGCCGATGGCAGCGCACCGCGATCAACCAGCACGGCGATAAGCGGCACCTTCGTGGCGATGGCTGTTCGCAGCTCCACGCGCACCGGATCGGCCGACGCGTCGAGACGGCGGACGCCATCGGTGACGAGCCAATGGCGCCCGATCACTGCCAGCGCCACGTCCGCGCTCTTGAGTGCCGTTGTCATCGCCTCGACGAAATTTCGTCCAGGGGAAATGTCCGCGACGTCGGTGAAAACTTCGCAGGCTTCACCCCCGATTAGCGACTCCTTGAGGATCCGTTCGAGTGTCACGACATGGCCTCCCGAGTCATTGCGACGGTAACTGATGAAGACGCGCACCGTTTCACCCTTTGTGTTTGAGAGAGACCTTGCCGGTGAATATGTTGCGGCCGCACACGAGTGAGACCGTGCCGCCAAGAGCCACATCGACGATCACGGCCTTGCATTTGAAGATCGAGCCTTCGCGTATCTGAACGGTGTGGTGACCCGGTTCCACCGTGGCGTCAAATCGACCGTCCCACCCAGCGAGCCCGCCGACTTCGGCGTCGTCCACGAGCACACGCAACGCTATGTTTCGGTTGGACCACCATTTGAGCGCGCCTCCGCCCTCAGCTTCGATACGAATCATCCCGCGCACACCAGCTTCGGTCCATGGGACAATCCGGTCGGGCAAGCGCAACCAATTCAACAGGCCATGGAGATCATGCGCAAACGACTGCGAGCGAATCTCGAAGGCGTTGACTTGTGCGAGCGAGCTGAGCGACACCGGCAGCTCATGGCATAGCGTGCCCCAGCTAGCCAACGGCACTTGAAAGAGCACCGGAACGATCTTGATGCCATTCTTAATGGCCATCTCGATTACTCGTCGCATTGGATCGTTTGCATCGTCAAAATAGGACGTAGCGTTCGCTGCGGAACGCATCCAGCGCGTGCCGATGAGCATCAGCATGTTCGCGTCGCGAGGAACGGCCCGTGGTCGCTCGCCGGCGCGAACCGGACCCGAAGTTAGCGCTATATCCGGAGCGAGTCGCGCCAATTCACGACGGAGACTTAATGCCAACCCCGACGCGTCATCGTCTCGGTAATTGAAATGGACGTGCACGGCAAGGCAAATGATACCCCGGTCGCCTGCGACGGCGTAGAAAAATCTTGTCGGCCTTCCTCGAGACGAATCAAGATCAACAACGAGTTCACAGTGCTGTCGCTACAGAAGAGAACCTTTTTCAGTAAGTTTCTGGGCGAAGGCAGGCCGAACAAGCCGTTCAACCCGATCGCGCGTAGGCACCTCAGGATTTGCGAGAATCCAGGAACTCCTCCGCCGGAGTTCGGGCAGGGATCCGCCCGCCTTCAGCGAGAGAGAGCGAGGTTGCCTCCGGCGAGCCTTTGTTCGGCTCGCCGGTCGAGTCGCTCCTCTGTGCGCTTTGCTTGGCCAAATGATTAGACCCATCAAAC
>CAVSXN010000006.1:0-69304 GCA_963731945.1 uncultured Verrucomicrobiae bacterium
GCCGGAGAGACTCGAACTCCCAACCTTCTGATCCGTAGTCAGATGCTCTATCCAATTGAGCTACGGCTGCTTTCGAGCAGCTAAATAGATCTGCCTTTTTCTGAGGCGTCAAATCGGATTTTTTTGAAAGAACGCGCCTCCGGAGCGTAGTACTTAGTATGAAGCCCGATGCGCTGCTGCCGTTCGCAATCGCGGCGATCATGGGATTCCTCGTTCTCGGCTTGCGGGGCGGAGAAAAGGACGTCGACTACTCGAAAATTAGCGGACGTATTCAATTCGTTGATAAGTTTGGCGACTATCGGGTCAAAGCGGTGGAAAATTCCCCCGATCTGAGGGTGCAAATCGTGGAGAATTTTCCCGACGCCCCCGGAAAATGGCAGGTGGTGGATTCGTTCCCGGATTACAAGATTCAGTGGGTCGACTCCTTCCCGGATTTCACGATTCAATACGTGAACAGCCTTCCGGGTCCGTCGAATTGACAGTCATTCATATCGAAGCGCTTTCACCGGATCAAGTCGCGCGGCGAACCACGCGGGGATCAGAGCGGCCAGCGAACAGATGACGAACGCGCTGATGCAAATGATCGCCACGTCTTTTGGGATCACCTCGGCAGGAATTTCGCTGAACTGATAGATCGAGCGCGGGAAGACTTCGATGCCAAGTGTTGAAGCCAGCCAATCGCTCACCTGATTGCGGTATTGCACGAGCGTGATGCCCGTCAGCAAGCCGGTCAGCGTGCCGAAGACCCCCACGACGACGCCTTGAGCGAGAAACACGCCAATGATCTGAATGGTCCGCGCGCCGAGCGCCTTCATGATTCCGATCTCGCGCGTCTTTTGGACCGTGACCGTGATCAGCGTATTCATGATGCCGAAGGCGGCCACAAGGATGATGAAAAGAAGGAGAAAGAACATGACGTTCCGCTCCATGCGAATTGCATCGAAGAGCTGCTTGTTGAGATCTATCCAGGTGAGGGCGATGACAGGGGGCGTCAACGTCTCATTCAGTTCGTCTTTGACCGTTTGAGCCATGAAGGGATCGGACGTCTTGACAGCAAGCCCGTGTGCGCCTCCGCCGAGATTGTAGATCTCCTGCCCAATGTGCAGAGGAACGAGGACGAACTCGCTGTCGTATAGATAGCGCCCGCTTTCGAAGATCCCTGTCACTTCCAATTCGGTGGGAAGAATCATTTGCTTAAGGGCAGTGGCGCTTGCCTTGTCACCCTCCTTTTCAATCCTGTTGAGCTCGTCGAGAATCTGGTTGAGGTTGCCCGGCGAATAGACGTTGATCTTGTCACCAACGGCCGCGCCGAGCGTTCTGGCGAGTTCTGATCCGAGCACGGCCTTGTCGCCGTCGAGATCAAAGGAGCCCGCGGCGATGAAATCGCGGATATTGGTGACCTTTCCTTCGAGATCCGGATCGATCCCGCGGATTTTTGGGGCCATGCGCCGGTTCTGAAATTCCACGAGCACCGGTCCCTGCACGAAAGGTGCGACGGCAGTCACCTCCTTGCTGGCGGAGACTTGCTTCATTACTTCCGGCCAATCGTCCATCACCCCCGAATTGGAGACCATGAGGTGCGCGTCGAATCCAACCACCTTGCGGGTGAGTTCGCGTTCAAAGCCGGTCATGACACTGATGACGAGAATGAGCACCATCACGCCAAGGGTCACCCCGAGAATCGAAACGAGCGTGATGATGGACAGGAATGTTCGCTTCGGTTTGAGATAGCGAAGGGCGAGAAAAAGGCTGAATCGACGAGCCGGCATAGCTGAGTATCCGTTCTACGGAACGGCAAGAAAAGCACCCTCTTGCGTGCGTGCAAATCCGGGAAGCCGCGCTGCCATCCAAGTTCCTAACGGTCCCCGAAGCGGTGCAGGCGATCTGGTCGCGCGGAGACGAGCAAGGACCGGCCTCGGGAACCGCCGGATTCGTGCAGGCGCGGAATGTAGGCAAACGCAATCGCGTTGAGCGCCAGCAGGGCGAGAAAATAGATGCTGTGACGCCTCCAATGGAAGACGCCTGTCACCGCCTCGTAGCTTCCGATGGCGTCAAGGATCATTCCCCAGGCGACCGGAGCCCCGCCCAAACCCAGGCTCGCGATGACGGTAAACAGCGCAAAGAAATGGTTGCGTCCCATCTCGGGCATCGTCGCCATCGTGATGCGGACATTGGCCAGATTGAAATTCGCCGAGGCGGACCCTGTCAGAAAATTGAGCGCCGCAACGAGCGCAAGCGAAGTCGGCAGTACGTCGGCGGCAATCAGGCTCCATGCTGCGACAACGATCGCAAACATCGCTGTCGCCACTCGCATCAAGGGCTTGCTGCCCGTCGCGTCCACGACCGGCCCGCAAAACGGCAGCGTCACGAGGGCACCCGCAAAGGCGAATGCAGAGAGATAAAGCACGCTGCTCACATCGAAATGGGAAGATTCGCGAAGAAACTCGACCGTAAAAACACCGAGACTTCCCAGCACCGTCGCATAGATGAGATTAAAGATGAGCAACTCGCGAAACGGCGGGTAGGCGAGGATTTCGCGCCACGGCACGTTCTGCGAACTCCGGCTCGTCGCTTCGCCGGCCGGCACCTCGGGGATCCGCTTTATGAAAGCCAGGCTCACCGTTCCCCCAATCGCGCTGACTAGAAAGACAAGTGCGTACTCCCACGGGTCCACTCGTCCGGCCATGACGAGCGCGGAGGCGAGCAAGGATAACAGGCATCCCCCGTACATGAAGAACTGATCGATTGACAAAAATCGCCCTCGCACTTCCTCGGGAATCAATTGGGTAATCCAAGGCATCCACGCCGCCGAGGAGATGCCGCGCAGCAGGTTGAAAAAGAAAAGCACGGCGAGCAAGGCGGCGAGCTTCGAGGTATCGTCGAGAAAGCCCGCCAGCGGAATCGCTGCGACCACGAAGATTAGCGCGGTGCGCATCCCCCAGCCCATCAAAACGAATTGCCGGTAGCCGTAGCGCTCGAGATGCTGCGCCGCCGGAAGCTGAAAGACAGTCATCAGGGGCGTGAAGGCCGCAATGATGCCCAGCACGGTGGACGACGCTCCCAGGGAATTTGCGTAAAGAACGACCGGCGCTCCCATCATGATTTGAAAGGAAACGGCGTTGAACAAACTAAACCAATGCGCGTTGAAGGAACCTCGCGGGAGAGCAGTCGTCACAAAGAACGCCCAGCATAGCCCATGGCGGGGAATTCGCCAGAGCGCGCTTGGAAAGCCGATGGAGCGATGGGATAGTAGGCGGCCCATGGAGCGCCGTCTGATTAACCCGATCGTCTACGGAGTGATCGTCTCGTGGACCGCGTTTCCCCTCGTCTGCGCGCTGATCGCCACCTTGGTCGCCGCGATTTGCGGCTGCACGTTGAACGAAACCGCGGCGGCGCCCTGTGTTGTTTTCGGCGTCGATCTCGGAAAGACACTCTACACTCTCGGCGTGATGGGATGGCTTGGCGTCGTCACCTTGCCCACGGGAGGCGCCGCCTTCGTTCTCTACACGATTTTCGTCGTAGCGCAGCGGCGGATTTCACAGCGAGGGAAGCAACCGTGAGCAACGAAGCGCCGCGGGCTCGCCGGATCCGCGCTGAACTCTAGCCCAGTTGAGCAGATCTCGCCTCAGCGGCGAGGATGCTATTCGTTTCTTCTCTCCCGCGCATGAGGAAAAAGGATCACGTCACGGATGCTCTCGGCGCCGGTGAGCATCATGACCAACCGGTCGATGCCGATGCCGATCCCGCCTGCAGGTGGCATTCCGTATTCGAGCGCTCGGAGAAAATCCTCGTCGAGCTTCTGCGTCTCGCCTCCGCTTTGGTGTTGGAGGCGCGAGCGCTGAACGTCTGGGTCGTTGAGCTCGGAATAACCTGGCGAAATCTCCTGTCCGTTGATGACGAGCTCGTAAACATCGACCACCGTCTCGTCTTCGGGATTCTGCTTCGCGAGGGGCACCAACTCCTTCGGGCAATGCGTGACGAAGAGCGGATTGACGGTCTTTTCCTCGATTAACTTCTCGAAGACGTGCTGGGTGATCTCAAAGTCTTCCTCGCAATGGCTGACATCCAGCCTCAGTTCCGCGCAGCGTGCGCGCTTCTCTTCGGATGGCAATTCGTACCAGTCCGGAACGGCGGAGCGGATGAGATCAGCGTATTTCGCCCGCCTCCACGGAGGCGACAGATCAATCACCCTGACCAAATTGCCGTCTGCGCCCTTGTGTTCGATAAGGAGCCCGCCGCAGACCGTTCGCGCGACGTGGCAGATCAGATCTTCGACCAGAGCGGCCATCATCTCGAAATCCGCAAACGCCCAGTAAGCCTCGAGCATGGTGAATTCCGGATTGTGCCGGCGGGAAATTCCTTCATTGCGAAAGTTGCGGTTCAACTCGAAGAGCCTGGTGAACCCCGCCACGAGCAGCCGTTTGAGGTAGAGTTCCGGGGCAATGCGAAGATACAGGTCCATCCCGAGCGCATTGTGATGCGTTTTGAAGGGCTGCGCGGCCGCGCCGCCGGCAATGGGTTGCATCATGGGCGTTTCGACTTCAACAAAGCCGCGTGCTTCCAGGAACCGCCGGATCTCGCGAACGATGGCGATGCGCTTGCGGAAAATCTCGCGCGATTCGACGTTGGCAATCAGATCGAGATATCGCTGCCGGTACTTGGTCTCGGGGTCCTGCACCCCATGCCACTTCTCGGGCAGCGGGCGCAGGGCCTTCGAAAGGACGGTGAATCTTTTCACGCGGATGGTCGGCTCACCGGTCCTCGTGATGAAGCAATCGCCCTCCACTCCGATCCAGTCACCGATGTCCAGCTGTTTGAAAATGGCCAATGCCGCTTCGCCAACTTCCTTGGCGTGAACAAAGATTTGCAGGCGGCCGGAAAAGTCGGCGATGTCGAGAAATTGGCTTTTTCCCATGTCGCGATGCGCGGTGATTCGCCCGGCGGCGCGCATCGCGCGACCCTCGTTGAACGCCGCGAGGATCTCATCAATCCGGCCGTCGACGTCAAATTTGCCTCCGTAGGGCGCGACGCCGGCGGCGTGCAGAGCCTCTAGCTTTTGCCGTCGAATGGCGAGCAAGTCACTGGCTGGTTCCATCCTGAAAGATGTCTAGCGAAGCGACGCCTCCGTTGGCAACCCTGGCCTATCAAATCGGAACCCGATATTTTCCGGGTTGTCAAACGAGTCGACCCGCATACGTTCTCGGCCATGTTTCGTTGTTTCGCGCGCTTTGCGTGCGTGATCTTCTTGCTTGCGCATGGCGCGGAGGCCGCGCGGGTCGCCGACAGCCTGGTCCGAATTCAGGCGACTTCGCAGGAACCGAATTACCGCGCGCCTTGGAGCGGTGGAGAGGTTGCGAGCGGTGTCGGCGCGGGGTTCATCATCGCTGGGAATAGAATCATGACCAACGCGCACGTGGTCAGCAACGGCCGTTTCCTGGCGGTATCCAAGGAAGGCGACCCAAAGCCCTATCCTGCCCGGGTGGTGCACGTTGCGCACGACTGCGACCTCGCGCTGCTCACGGTGGACAATCCGCAGTTTTTCAACAACACGATGTCCCTGGATTTCGGCGGCATTCCCGCAATCGAAAGCACGGTGTCGGTCTACGGCTATCCCATCGGCGGTGATCGGCTTTCGGTCACCAGGGGCGTGGTATCGCGCATTGATTTCCAAACGTATTCGCACTCCGGCGTGGATTCCCATTTGACCATCCAGATCGATGCGGCCATCAACCCCGGCAACAGCGGGGGGCCCGTGCTCCAGGATGGCAAGGTGGTCGGCGTCGCCTTCCAGGGCTACAGCGGCGATGTCGCGCAAAACGTCGGCTACATGATTCCCACGCCGGTCATCCGTCGTTTTCTCAAGGACGTGGAAGATGGGCGCTACGACAGCTACATGGATCTGACGATTGGTTACCGTCCTTTGCACAATCCAACGATGCGGAAAGCCCTGGGGCTTACCGATGGTGATTCGGGTGTCTTCGTCGCCAACGTTTACGGGGGCGGAGTTTCCGAGGGGCGCCTTCAGCCTGGTGATGTTCTTCTTTCCATCGACGATCTTCCGATCGCCAGCGATGGCACGGTCAGCATGGACGGCGAGCCCGTGGAAATGGCTGAGGTCGTCGAGCGCAAGTTCAAGGGGGAACGGGTCGAATTCAAGGTCCTGCGCGATGGCAACACTATTAAGGTCACTATTCCGCTAACGCATGCGTGGCCGTTTTCCATGCAAGCCAATGCTTATAACGAAAAGCCCCGCTTCGTCGTGTTCGGCGGACTGGTCTTTCAGCCGGTTGACGCTAATTTCGTGTCCGCGCACAGTCCCGACGATCTGCGCCTGCGCTATTACTTTGATCAATTCATCTCTCAGAACATCTATCGAGAACGGCAGGAGATCGTCGTCCTGAGCAACGTCCTGGCGGATCCCGTGAACGCTTACGCGGCGGACTTCCGCTATGATATCGTCGATAAGATCAACGATCAGAAGATTCAGCGCATCGACGATGTGGCTGAAGCTTTTAAGAAACCCTCCGACTACTATGTTATCGAGATGGTTGGAAACGGGCCGCCGCTGGTGCTCGAACGCAAGGCGGTGGAGGAGGCCAGCGAGCGCATCCGCACCCGTTATCGGGTCACCGCAGAAGAAAACCTTCAAAAATGAGGATCCCCGCCGCTTGTCTCTTGCTGATTGTGGCAACCGCAACCGTTCGCGTCGGCGCCGCGTCCGTTTCGAACGAGCCGCCGGCGGCCGTCCTCCCGGTCAGCAGCGACTCGCTCGTCCGCGTCAATTCCACAAATCAAGCTTTCGATTTTTTCCGCCCCTGGATGAAAGAGGCACCCTATCTTCGCCGCGGACTGGGTGTCGTGCTCACGGGCGGCCAGGTCCTCGTCACGGCTGAGCTTGTCGCCAACCGGACCTACGTGGAGTTGGAGAAGGCCGCCTCGGCGGAAAAATCTCCGGCCGAGGTAATGGTTGTGGATTACGATTGCAATCTGGCGCTCATCAAGCCCGCCAATCCGGATTTTCTCAAGGACGCCAAGCCGCTTCAACTCGATTCCGGCGCCCGCGTCGGGGACAGGATTTCGATTCTTCAGTTCGAATCCAACGGGCAGATCGCCGACACACCGGGTGTCATCACGACCATCACGGTCGCCGGATATCCACTCGATCATGTCTCGCTCCTGACTTACCGGATCAGCGCTCCCCTTCAGAATCGCGAGGGAAGCTTCACCATTCCCGCGGTGCGCAATGGACGATTGCTCGGGCTTCTCATGCGTTACGACGGGCGTAGCCAGACGGCTGATGTGATCCCTTCGCAGGTCATCTCGCACTTTCTCGCCGATGCGAACCTGGAAAGCTACCCAGGATTTCCCCGGGCCGGTCTGGCATTTACGCCCACTCGCGACCCGCAGTTTCGGCGATACATCGGGCTGACCGAAGATGGCGGAGTTTACATCACGGAAGTCCGTCCCGGAAGCGCCGCCGAGAAAGCCGGATTGCGCAAAGGAGACGTCATTCTTGCTGTCGCGAACAAGCCCGTTGATCAGGATGGCAATTACGAGGAGCCCGAGATCGGGAAGATTCCCTTTAGCCATCTCACGAATACCCTCGCGCATGTCGGCGACACGGTGGATTTCACAATTTTGCGCAACGGCAAGCACGAGACGATCCCGGTAAAACTGACCGCGTTCAATAACGAGCAAAGCGTCAGCGATACTTATCAGTTTGACCGCCAGCCGCGCTATCTCATTGTCGGCGGTCTGGTCTTCCAAGAACTCTCGCGCCCCTACCTGCAGGAATGGGGCGGTAACTGGGCCAAGGACGCACCGCAGCGGCTGGTCTATCTGGACGCTTTCCAAAACGAGCTTCCACCCGGTCGCGGCAAGATCGTGTTCCTCAGTCAGGTGCTTCCCACGCCAAACACCCTCGGCTACGAAAACCTGGAACATCTCGTCGTTAGCAAAGTAAACGGCTTCCCAATCAAGAGCCTCAATGATCTCGCAAGAGCCGTCACCTTTCCAAAGGATGGTTTCGACAAGATCGAATTCGAGGAAGATCCGACCTTCATCTATCTGGATGCGGTTGAGATAGAGGACAGCAAGGGCCAGCTGATGCAGGACTATGGTATTCCGGCGCTGCAAAACTTGAACTGACGTCGTTAAGCCTGCGCGCGTCTTCCCGGGAATCGCCGCGAAAACCAAACCTGGCGACCGTTAACAACGGCAACTCCCGGCGCAAAAAAAAGCTCAACTTCCGCGGAATCCGCTATAGTCGCGAATGCGGTCTTCCAGCTGCCGTATTTTGCCTTCGAGGCGAACGATGGTTTCCTCGGCAGCCGTGAGCTTGCGACCCTTGTCGAGAAGCGCGTTCTCGAGCTCGCGGATACGCTGTTGAAGACTGACGCGAAAACTTCCGCTTTGGGCGGGCTGGTGAATCGAAGCCGGCGACGCACTCGTGGCAGTTTGCTTTCCCCGAAAACGATCCTCCTGGGAAACTTGATGGAACGGCGTTTCGCCCAAAGTGCTGCTGTAACCGGTGTTGCAATTTATGAGCGCGGTGGAGCGGTTGATCTCGCCAAGCTCCTCGAACTCAAGCAGCGCCTCGGCAGTCGTTGGCCCGTAGAGGAGGTTCTCACTGACGACGATTAGCCAATCCATTTCCATCTCCGGGATCATGGGCGCTTTTGTCCAGATCACCTGATCGGTTGACAGCATGTCCAGCGGATTAACCTGAGCGCAATCCGCCCACTCCCGAATTTTCTCAAACGGAACGGGCCCGAAAATCTCCCCGCTATCGTGCTTTTTCAAGTACCAGTTTTCGGAGCGTTCAATGGCCATTGTCGAAAGGCGCCCTAGCCAAACGAACCTTGGCCAATCGGTGGAAAAATGACAAGGAACTTGCGCGCGGAAGCGCCGGGAGCGATTGTCTATGGCTCGCTGGGAGAACGCGAATTACCAAACGCTATGAGCACGACATTGTTGGATAAGGTATGGGAGGCGCACAGGGTGCGCGAATTGCCAAACGGAGCCACGCAGCTGCTGATTGGGACGCACCTTATTCACGAAGTCACCAGCCCACAAGCATTTGGAATGCTGCGCGACCTCGGGCTCAAGGTGCTCTATCCGCATCGCACTTTCGCCACCGTGGATCACATTGTTCCCACTGACGAGCGCGAAGAGCCGTTCTCCGACCACCTTGCCGACGAAATGATAAAGGCTCTGCGGAGAAACTGCGAAGAATTCGGTATCACATTCTTTGATCTCCCGAGCGGACGGCAAGGCATCGTTCATATCGTCGGTCCCGAGCAGGGAATCACGCAGCCCGGAACGACCATCGCCTGCGGCGATTCGCACACCTCCACGCACGGCGCCTTCGGCGCGATCGCTTTCGGAATAGGAACCAGCCAGGTCCGCGACGTGCTGGCCACGCAAACAATGGCCATCCGCAAGCCGAAGGTTCGTCGCATCAATGTGGACGGACGTCTGGCGCCCGGCGTGTATGCCAAGGACGTCATCCTTCACATCATCCGAAAACTCGGAGTGAACGGCGGTCTCGGGTTCGCTTACGAGTACGGCGGCTCGACCTTCGACACCTTTACGCAGGAAGAGCGCATGACCGTCTGCAACATGTCGATCGAAGGCGGCGCGCGCGTCGGCTACGTGAATCCGGATGCGACGACCTTCGACTATCTCAAGGGAAGGCCGTTTGCTCCCGGGAACGAAGAATGGCCGGTCGCAGTCGCTCGCTGGAAGTCGTTCGCTTCCGACCCGGATTCGACCTACGATGATATCGTCGCCTATCGCACTGCCGATATCGCGCCCACGGTCACCTGGGGGATAAATCCTGGCCAGGCAATCTTTATCGACGAAGAGGTGCCGGTACCCGAGGATCTACCTGAAAAGGATCGCGCCACTGCCGAAGAGGCCATCGCTCATATGCACCTGAAGGCGGGAGAGCCCATTAAGGGAACCAAGGTAGACGTCGCGTTTCTCGGGAGTTGCACGAACGGCCGCCTGAGCGACCTCACAGAAGTGGCGCGCCACCTGAAGGGTCGGAAAGTCAAGCATGGCGTGAAGGCCATCGTCGTCCCCGGCTCCCAAGGGGTCTCCCAGATCGCGGAGAAAATGGGACTGGCGGAGATCTTCCGCGAAGCCGGATTCGAATGGCGAGGCGCGGGCTGCTCGATGTGCCTGGGAATGAACCCGGACAAGCTCATCGGCGACCAGCTTTGCGCCAGCTCAAGCAACCGCAACTTCAAGGGCCGTCAGGGCAGCCCGACAGGGCGCACTGTCCTCATGAGCCCGCTCATGGTCGCGGCGGCAGCCGTGACCGGGGAGATCACCGATGCACGCGAAGTCTTCACGCTGAGCTAGAGGTTTTTACTATGCCGCTTGAACAAATAACGCAAATAACTGGTCGGGTGGTACATGTTCCGGGAGAGGATATTGATACCGACCGGATTATTCCGGCACGGTTCATGAAGTGCGTGACCTTCGACGGTCTTGGTGAGTTCACCTTTTACGATGAGCGCAAGAATGCGGATGGCTCGGACAAACCACATCCCTTGAACGATCCGCGATTCTTGGGCGCGAGAATTCTTCTTTCCGGATCGAATTTTGGATGTGGAAGTTCGCGCGAGCACGCGCCGCAGGCGCTCTACCGCTTCGGCTTTCGCGCGGTCGTGGCCGAGAGCTTCGCTGAGATTTTTTTCGGAAATTCCACAACGCTCGGAATGCCTTGCGTGGTGATGGCTCGCCAGGACATTCAAGCCCTCGCCGGGCTGGTTGAAGAAGATCCGGCTTTGCTCGCCACGCTTGATCTGCTGGAGAGTAAGATGACCGCCGCCGACATGGATTTCAAAGCCACGCTTCCTGAGCACGCGCGAGAGGTTCTGGTTCGCGGGAAATGGGATGCGATTGCCGAGTTGCTCGAGAATGTTTCAGAGATTGGCCGGATCGCCGGAACCTTGCCGTATTTTAAGGCAGCCTAGGTAATACAGGCGAATCGCTGCGCCGGCTTGCCGGCCGCTGAGAAGCGCCAGAAGCCGAATCAGGCGCTTGGCACAGGCGCCTCTACGCCCTACATGAAAGCGGGTGATCGCTTTCCTTGTCCGCCGTTTGGCTGGTCTCGTGGCCGTGCTGTTTTGTGTGGTCACGATCACGTTCTTTCTGATCCGAATTTCGCCAGGTGGACCGTTTGACGCCGAGCGAAAAATTCCGCCTGCGATCGAGAAGCAGCTCCTGGCAAAGTACAAGCTGGACGGTCCGCTCTTGCAGCAATACTTCGGCTATCTTGGCGACCTGGTGCGCGGAGATCTGCGCGATTCCACGAAATACCGCAACCGGAGCGTTGCGGAGATCCTGGCGCAGACTTTGCCGGTTACGATAACCCTCGGCGCGGTGGCGTTCGCGCTTGCGGTGGCGGGCGGCATGATTGCTGGCGTCGTCGCGGCGGCGGGACACGGGAGCTGGAAGGACACGCTCGCGATGCTGATGGCGCTGACGGCGATTTCTCTGCCGGCCTTCATCACCGGGCCTGTTCTGATCCTTGTCTTCAGTTTGTGGCTGAAATGGCTGCCGGTTGGCGGATGGGGCAGCCTGGGTGCAATCATTCTCCCCGCCGTCACGCTTGCCGCCCCGTACGTTGCCTATATCGCGCGGCTGCTTCGCGGCAGCATGCTGGAGACGCTCGGGCAGGATTTCATTCGCACGGCGCGAGCCAAGGGACTGGCCGAGCGCGCCGTGCTTTACCGGCACGCGTTGCGGGTCGCGATTCTTCCGGTTGTCTCCTTCCTTGGTCCCCTGGCAGCTCATCTGCTCACCGGTTCGATCGTGGTGGAGACCATTTTTTACATTCCTGGCGCGGGCGGATTTTTCGTGAATTCGATCCTGAACCGAGACGGCTTTCTACTGGGCGGTGTGGTCATCGTTTACTGCACGATGCTGGTCGTCTTCAATCTTGTGGTAGACGTGGCTTACACGTTGCTCGACCGGAGGATCCGGCTCGATGCATGACCGAAAGGCAGCCGGAAGGTTTTTGAAAAGTCCGGTCGCGGTCACGTCGGCCATCGTTCTGACCGTGATCATCCTGGCCGTGATCATCGGTCCGTTCCTCTTTCCGGCCACACACGCCGAGCCGGGTCCCCTCTCGTTCTCCCCTCCTACCTGGCGACATCCTTTCGGCACCGACCTTAACGGGCGCGATCTCCTCTACCGCGTGCTTGCGGGCGGCCGGATCTCGATGCTGGTTGGATTGTGCGGAGCTCTGGTGAGCCTCGTCATCGGCACCGCCTACGGGTTGATCGCCGGTTACTCCGGAGGGAGAATCGATGATCTGATGATGCGGATCGTGGACATCCTTTACTCCGTGCCTCGATTGATCTTCATCCTGATTTGCATCAACGCGTTCAATTCGCACCTGCAACAATTTGCGTCGGAAATGGGATGGGATTGGTTGATTGCCTCTTCGCGCATCGCGATCCTCATCGTTTCGCTCGGCATCATCGAGTGGCTCACCCTGGCCCGCATCGTTCGCGGGCAGACGCTCGCGTTAAAAAGCCGGGCCTTTGTCACAGCCGCAACCGCTCTTGGACAGTCGCATGTCAAAATCCTTCTCAAGCATCTGCTCCCGAACCTTCTGGGAGTCATATTGATTTATTTGACGCTGACGATTCCCGCCGTAATTATCGACGAATCTTTTCTGAGTTTTTTAGGGTTGGGCGTGCAGGCTCCGGCGGCAAGCTGGGGTTCGCTGCTGGCTGACGGTGCGGCGTCGCTCAATCCGATCTTCATCCGCTGGTGGCTGGTGGTTTATCCCGCGGCGGCCATGGGAGTCACGCTCCTCGCTTTGAACTTTCTCGGAGATGCCCTGCGAGATGCGCTCGACCCGAAGCGCTAACCCTTCGCCGGCGCCCAATTGCCAGGGATCGGGAAAATCCCCTACGGCGAGATAGTATCGCGTACCGATTGCTTTCGTGGCGGAGGGTTGCGAGCATAGAGGAATGAAGATGCAATCCCATTTCGCCGGAATCCTTTCTGCTCTCACTCTTGCGATGATGCCGCTTTGGCAAGCGCACGCGGCGGACGAGGTGACCGACGAAGAGCTGAGCTCGGCTCCGGTCATCGTTGATGCCACCGAGTTGGTCGCGGTCCTTTCACCAACCGAAGGAAATCAAGCGGCCGGAGTCGTGACCTTCAAATCCGCGGGCAAAGGCAAAGTGGAAGTCAAGGCGGACATATCGGGCCTGTCTCCGAATTCGAAGCACGCCATTCACGTCCACCAGTACGGCGACCTGACATCAAAGGACGGAAAGAGCGCGGGAGACCATTACAATCCCCTTGGTCACCAACACGCCCTGCCGGATCAGAAAGTGCGTCATGCCGGGGACTTTGGCAATCTCGAGGCGGACGCGAACGGCAACGCGACCATGACGCTGGTCGTCAGCAATATTTCGCTCGCCGGCCAGTTGAGCCCGGTCATCGGACGCGCGCTCGTCGTCCACGCGAAAGTCGATGATGGAGGCCAGCCCTCCGGAAACGCCGGCGACCGTATCGCGGTGGGAGTCATCGGAGTGCGAAATCCGAAGGATAAGTAAAGTTCGGCAGATCAATGAGCCTCATGAAGAGCCGGCTGTCCCTCGCAGCAGGCTCGCTGTTCGTCGCGGCATCGTGCCTGGCTCAGAACGTTTTGTTGAGCGGCCAGGGCGCGGTGGGTGATTGGCAATCGGACGCGCCGGGTGTTCAACATCGAATTACCGTGTCTGATTTGCCGCCGGACTACGCAACGCCTTCAGCTGACAATACTGCCAAGATCGTAGCTCCCCCACCAGGCGCAAAACCCCGCGTTCCGCAAGGTTTCGACGTCGCACTCTTTGCCAGCGGTTTCAACAATCCACGCTATTTACTCACCGCCCCGAACGGCGACATCCTCGTGACGGAAAGCTCGTCGAATACCATTCGGGTGCTGCGTGATTCGGATGCGGACGGGCATCCCGAAATCAATAAGCGATTTGCGCGGGACCTGCGGCAGCCGTTCGGTCTCGCGTTTTATCCTCCCGGGCCGGACCCCGAGTTTCTCTATGTTGCCAACACCGACGGCATCGTGCGTTTCCCGTACCGCAATGGCGATCTCCGTGCCCGCGGCAAGGCACAGCGTGTCGCCGACCTCTCCGCCGGAGGCCGGCTGACCGGTGGCGGGCATTGGACTCGAGACATCGTCTTTTCCAAGGACGGCAGAAAATTGTTCGCTTCGGTCGGATCAAAGACAAATGTGGACGACGAGACGAGGGTGCCCGAGGAGCGCCACCGAGCTCGTATCTTTGAGTTCGATCCGGATGGGTCAAACCGAAAGATGTATGCTTGGGGGATCCGAAACCCGGTCGGCATCGCGATTCAACCGGAAACCGGGGAGCTTTGGGCCTCGGTAAACGAACGCGATGGACTCGGCGACGACCTCGTTCCTGACTTCATCACGCGCGTGAAGGAAGGCGGGTTTTACGGATGGCCGTGGTACTATATCGGAAATCGCCAGGATCCTCGTCACAAGGGTGCGCGTCCCGAACTCGCCGGCAAGGTGATCGTCCCCGACGTTTTGGTCCAGGCACATTCGGCTCCGCTCAATATGATTTTTTACGATGCCAAGCAGTTTCCTAAAGTCCTATCGGGGAGATGCTTTCGCTGCCCTCCATGGCTCATGGAACCGAGCCAAACGAACGGGGTACAAGGTGGTGCGCGTCCCTCTCGACCGCGGTAAGCCTACGGGGATTTACGAGGATTTTCTGACTGGTTTCGTGACGCCCGAAGGAAATGTTTGGGGCCGACCCGTGGGACTTGCCGTCGCGAAAGATGGCGCACTCCTCGTGAGCGAGGATGGAAATAATTCCATCTGGCGGGTCACCTACAAGAAGTAGCGAAACAGCGCCATCGCCCGGCTGCTCCTCCGCTCCGCAAGGATAAGGCCGCACAGCGCGTTCGCGCCGATCAGATTGAACTGTCTCGCCCATGCCTTCTCTGAAAACCATTGAACTGAAGCGGACTGCTGGACGCGGCAACACTTCCAACACGGCCGCCGGCGGATGGCGCGACGTCTTTGCCTTCGCGAATGCGTTCGATCTCCTCGGCCCCAAACACCGCAGGAAGCCATTACGATCGCTCTTTCGAAAGCGTGAAAAGCTCGCCAAACTCCGCGTCACTCGATATTGAACGCGAAGCAAGCGCAGCCAGCGCCATTCGGCGACCGTCTGCCTGATTGACAACAAATCGGGCCTTGCGATTCGAACCACTGGCTCAGCCTAGTGGTCTGAGAACACGCTCAAAAATCGGTCAAAATCGTTCTGAGAACAGTTCGTTTTGGCCTGCCGCTTCCCCTGCCCTTTATCGGCGTCTATCCGCGTCGTCTGCGGACTCTCCGATCCTGGCCTAGAACGCGTAAGAGACACCCGCAACGGGTCCTATGGAATCCAATCCGGTATTCCGGCGCCGAGGCTCGGAAATGTCCGCGTTCGACAGGTGTTGCCAAAAAAAACCAGTCCAGACAGACCAGCTTCTTGAGAAAGCAAATCGAACTCCGCCCGAGGCAAGCAAGCAAAACGCAAAATCCTCGCCCTGCCCAAAGGGCGTGTCATCGCTATCGATAGCGCCTATTCCTCCTCCCCCATCGGCGTAAAGCGACCATGGCGACGTCCCCAGAGGGAAAATCAGGCGCGCTCGCAAGGCGCCCCCTAGAAAGTAACTTTCAGGCCCGTGTAATATCGCCTCTCCGGCGAAGGTTGCGAGGATTTGACCGCGGATACGCACGGGACCGATTTGCCACTGGGGAAACGGCTGCCAGGCGAGCGATAGGAGTTGCGGCGCGATCACGTAATTGTTCGGATTTCGCACTCCGAATAAAGCCCCCGTTTCAAGCGCAATCTCCCAGCGCCTATCGCCCGGCTTTTCCCGCATAACAAGAACCTCCCGGGCAAAATCGTCACCCCCCTTTAGCCCGGTTGGGCCGAGGAGCAAGGTGGCCGCCGCGACGACCGCGAATCGTAAATGCACCGCTATCGACATCAGGCGACGGCTCTTCCCAGGGCCGCAGCGCTCTGCGATTGATCGCATTCCGGAGTGCGGCAAAGCGTTCAGAGTGAGCCGGAGCAAAGACACAGTCATCAGCTTGAAGCTTCGCACCATACAGGATTTGCGGACGCAAGAAATCCAAAAACGAGGGGCTCGCTTCGGGAAATTCTTCCAGTGCCGAATCCGTCGGCTCAACTTCGCCACAAGAAAAGTCTGACGCCGAAGGCGACCAGCGCAGCACCGAGAGCGCGCTCAAGCCATCGGAGCGATCCGGAAGAACGAAAGGAACGTGAGCCTCGCTCGCGAGGGCCCAGGCATATGACGTCAGCACGACACCATCCACGATCACAGTGCAGATCGTTGGGATAGCGAACTGAGGCAGAGCAGGGCGGGCAGGATCCATGAACTGGGGCAGCCATGCTGACACAAACAAGATCGCCTTCGGGTTCGTGACCTGAATTGCGAACGCCTGCAAGAGCAGATCGCCGATTCTCGGCGATGGTTGAAGCGATCGGGCAAACTCCGTCGAGGATCGGCCGAAAGTGGATCCAAAAATGCGAAGGCCGAGAAAGGAGAGCTAGCCCGCGCCAACGATTTACAGAATCACAAACGCATTCGTTGCTGTCACAAGCACCGTAACGAGCCCGAATGCGATACCGATAAAGAAGAACAAATCTGGATTCCAAGAGTGCCTATCCACGCGGCTCGCCGTCCGTGCTTGCCGGCCTGAGACATGACACACATCACCGCCGGCCCGGGGAAAAGGGCAACGAGCACCCAAGTCGTCAAATCAGTTAGAATGCTCATCGGAAGGTCGCGCAGGCTCGGGGTTAGACAATAAAGGACCCTGATGAGCTGCGCGATTGTGCGGGATGCTTCGTGCAAAATTCCCGCCGGTTAACGGCTGTCTATTTCCTGCCTGAGAAGTTCAAGAAATCGCCTCAGCACAGGATTCGTGTCGTTCTTGCGCCAAGCCGCGCTGACGGCCCACGAAGCGGCCGGATCGTTCAGTTCACGCACCCGAACTCCCTCTATGTGAGCAGTCCCGAAAGATTGAGGAATAAGGGTTACGCCCAGACCAGCCCGCGCGAGCGCAAGCGAGGTCGTCACCTCGCTCGTATCCTGAACGATTCGGGGATGAAACCCGAATTTCGCGCACAGCGAGATGACGTGGCGGCGAAAGGTCGGCGCACGCTCATTGGAAATAAGAATAAATGGCTCCTTTGCGCAATCTCGCAGGGTGGCATTCCCGGGCAGATGCGAATCGCTTGAGAACACGAGCGCCAGGCGATCCCTGATAACCGGCGTCTCCTCGAACTCACTGGACACCGGCGAACGCACAAAACCCGCATCAAGCCGTCGCAATCGCAGGGCTTCCGTTTGCTCAAGGGTGGACATGTCGCGGAGACTAATCTGCACACCAGGCATCGTTTGACGCAACCGTCCGATCAACCGAGGCACCAGTTCGAAGGTGTGGAAGCCAAACCCGATTCTCAGGCGTCCGCTTTCACCGCGAGCGAGGCGCCGTCCGGTGTCGACGAGCCGCTCAAATCCGTCAACAACCGGCCTGGCTTCCTCCAGAAACTGTTCTCCGGCGCTTGTTAGCTTGGTGCCGTGCCTCCCCCTTTGGAAAAGCGTGCAACCAAGATCATCCTCGACGCGACGGATTTGCTTGGTGAGCGCAGGCTGGCTTCGATGCAATAGCCGGGCGGTGCGTCCGAAATGCAACTGCTCCGCGAGGAGCACGAATGAGCGAAGATCTCGCATTTCCATAATCAAATGTTATCACCGAAATAGAAACTTTCCATTGGAAGAATCATCGTAAGAATGTGAAGTTTACGCATGCAAAAAATGGCGGTAATTGACCTCGATGACACCTTGTTGTCGCCGGATAAGCAGATCAGCCAAGCAAACTTGGAAGCCCTGGCAGAACTCAGAAACAGCCGTTTCGAGATTGTCATTGCGTCGGGCCGCCATCACGAAAACATCGTCGGGTTCGAGGACCGCATCGGCCGCCAAGGCTGGGTCATCTCTTCCAACGGCGCTGTCGTGCGTCACGCTCAAACCGCGGCCCTGCTGCATGAGTTTGCCCTGACTCCCGGGCAAGTTCTCGAGATCGGCCAATATGGCGCCGAGCGTGACCTCACGGTCATCGGCTATCACCGAGACGGAGCCTTCGTTGAGCAGGATTCGGAATGGACTCGGCGCTACGCCCGGAATGCGGGATGGCAGCCGAGCCGCGGTGATTTTTCGGTTCTCGCAACGACCGGACTCCAGAAATTGCTTCTGTCACATTCTGCGCAACGAATTGACGCGATCCAGCCCGAGGCGGAGCAGAAATTTGGCTCCGCGATGTACGTCGTTCGCACGGCGGATGAGATTTTGGAATTGGCGGCTCTCGGGACCAACAAAGCGCGGGGCGCCCAAGCGGTGGCGACGACGTTCGGCATTGACCGCCAAGACGTCATCGCCTTCGGAGACGGGAACAATGATGTGGAACTGCTCCGCTGGGCGGGCCGTTCCGTGGCCATGAATCATGGGCGCGACAGCGCTCGACGGGCCGCCAAATTGATCAGCCTTCCGGGATCGCCGGAAACGGCGTTTGCGCGGGCCGTGACCGCCGCGCTTTCCGACAACTGACGCGAAGCCGGGTTCCCTCAGTCAGTCTCTTCATTCAGCCAGAGCGCGGTGTCGCCATCAATGATCAATCCATTGACGAATCCCGCCCGCAGCAATCCCTTAACTGCTTGCAGTTTCTCTCTGCCTGCGCAAAGCAAGATCACCTCTCGATCATACAGGTGCTCGAGATCGACTGCGAGCGTCCTTTGATTCACGTCGCTCGAGACGACCTGGCCGTTGGCGTCGAAGAATTTGCCCATGCAGTCGCAGACCGCCCCGGCCCGCTTGAGATCCTGCAGTTCAATTCCTGACAAATAGCGGTGCTTAAACAAGAGGCTGTGTTCATCGCACGGCCCAAAAGTCACGATATAAAAGTTGGCTTGCTCCGCGAGGGCCAGCGTTTCCTTGAAAATTCGTTGCGACATGAAGATCTGCCGATCGGCGATGGTGTTGACGATGAAGGGCACCGGCAAGAAGTGCCCCTCCCCGCCGGTTCTTTCGGCAAACTGATACACGACTTCGAAGAGATTGGCCGCCGAAGTTCGCGTCAGCGAACCCATCGCGGAAACAAACTTCGCTTTCGGTTTCGTAACCCCGATCAGATGACTGGGAATCTCCGCGATCGACCTTCCCCAGCCAACACCAATGACGCTGCTTTCGTCGGCCTGAAGCCGCTCACGGAGCAACTCCGCGGCGACGATCCCGACCGCGCGACGCGCGATAGGACTTTCCGAGGCCAGCCTCAGACGCGAAGGCATGCTTTTCCTACGGCTCGCAGGATAAGACATTAGCGGTGGCGTGGTCCGACAGAAAAGGAGGTTATAGCGGTGTCGAATGGTCTCCTCGATCTCCGCCATTCGAGCGAAGCGATGCTCAATGGAAATCTTGACAATCCCGGACCCTCTTGCTTCGGCGAGAAGTCTATTCACCTTCACTCGCGAAATGCCCAAGAGATCGGCGGTCTGCTCCTGGGTGTTTCCGGCAACATGATAAAGCCACGCCGCTCTGACGATTTGCTCCGCATCGCCCTCAGCGTCGTGGGTCCGGTTCATTCCAGACACCCTAAGGTTCCGAATGGCCCTGAACTTCCTCGCCCGTGATGCCTTGGGCAGTTCGTTACGCGGTCAACATTAACACCAGCCAATGGTCCTTCTAATCCGGGGAGAGGCTTAGCCATGTTGTTGCCCTTCATTCACTATTATCTATTGCACTTTTTCGCAGCCGACTCGTTCCGCGACTTTGGGAAATGCTGAGTCGTTGCGCTGTTCGCGAAGACGCGCGCACGGCCGGAGCCTGCGCCAGCAGGGGCACCCGCGGCGCGCTTGCCGCGGAGGCTCGATTCCTGGCAATTTTGGGGGGCGAATCTGGTAATCGACAGCCGTTAGAAAGCCATCGGATCGCTGAGAAACAATCCGGAAGAGTGCGCGATATCTAACGAGAGTCAGCAAGACGCGCTCTGGCGCGTCCAAGACAAAATATTTTGATGGAATTCAATCGATAGAGCGGTTCCTATTATTTTTCGGGGCTTTGCAGCGAATCAGAGAAAGACTTGAGAATGAGGGAGCAGGATGCGGCGCCCGCGTCGAGGATGCCCCGGGAGCGTTCTCCGAGGCGGCTGGCGCGGCCCAATTTCGCGATCATTCCGCGAGTAGCTTCCTTTCCTTTTTCCGCGGCGTCGGTCATCCGATTTAGCGCATCCGAAAAGCTGGCCCCTTCCGCAACGGCTTTTTCATACTCCTCAACGGCCGGAACCAAGGCATCCATCATCGTCTTGTCACCGACCTTCGCCCCGCCGAGATCCTGCATGGCCGCGACGCCAGCCTTGAGCATCTTGCCAAAAACCTCCTTGTCAACCGCCGGCGAATCACCGCAAGCGGTGCCCATGTCGATAAAAAAGCTGCCGTAAAGAGGCCCCATGGCTCCGCCGATTTCGGCAAGCAGCACGTTGCCCAGCATGTCGAGACCCTGCGGGACGGTGACATTCTGATCGCCCAGCTTCTCCTTGGTTCGACGCGCGCCCTTTGTCATATTGATGCCGTGGTCGCCATCTCCGGTGGCCCCGTCGATTTCACTCAAGTAAGCCCCGTTGGTGTCGATCGTTTCAATCAACGCCAGAAGAACTTTGCGGCCTCCGGCGGTTGGGTATGAGGAAGTCATCTGTTTTTACGGGTTAGGAAAGTTTTGGTTGCGTAAGTCCAATGGAGGTCGCTTCCGCGGCAATGAGCTCTTTGAGTTCGGCATCCAGTTTCATTATGGTGACGGTGACGCCCATCATTTCCAGGGAAGTGAAGTAGTTGCCCACATAGGGCCGGTAGACGGAGATCCCGGCTTTTCCGAGAAGCTCAACCAGTTTGCTGTAGACAATATAGAGTTCCATCACCGGGGTTGCCCCAAGACCGGAAACCAGGACGACCACCTCATCCCCGGAATTGAACGGCAAATCAGGCAGGATGTAGTCGAGGGCGATCTGAGCCATTTCGTCGGCAGTCTTGAGCTCACTGACCTTGACTCCAGGCTCGCCGTGATGGCCGATGCCAACCTCCATGTTGCCAGGCTCGATATGGAAATTCGGCTTGCCGGCCGCGGGAATGACACAGGAGGAGAGCCCGATGCCGATGCTCCGCGTGGCATCAATCGCCTTCTGCGCAGTCTTGATCACCTCCTCCAGGGAGGCGCCGGTCGAGGCCTTTGCTCCCGCGACCTTCCACATCAGAATCTCGCCCGCCACGCCGCGCCGCTTTTCGCGCTCGGTCTTGGCTGCGGAGGCAACGTCGTCGTTCGCGATCACGGTTTCCACCTTGATGCCGTCGCCGCCCACCATTCGCCGGGCCATCTTGACGTTCATGTTATCCCCCGCATAGTTGCCGTAGAGGACGGCCACGCCCGCGCCGCCGTCGGCAGCCCGAATCGCATCGCGAAAGATATGTGCCGAGGGGGAGGCGAAGATCTCGCCCACCGCCACGACGTCGACCATGTTCTTGCCCACATACCCGATAAAGGCCGGTTCGTGGCCCGATCCTCCCCCAGTGACGATACCGACTCTTCCTTTGACCGGAGAGCCGACATATCTTACCACACGAGGATTATCAGTTTTTGCCAGGAGATCCGAGTGACACTGGATAATTCCTTCCAGAGCGTCTTCGGTTACACGGGAAGGATCGTTGAGGATTCGTTGCATGATGTTCTGGGGTTGATAAGCACTATTTCCGCGAAGCGGTGAACTGCTGTTCGATTTCTTTCATTCGCTCGACCTTGGCCGTCGATTTGCCTCCCTCAAAGTCCGACTTCAGCCAGGTATCGACAAGGCTCTTGGCATACTCCTCTCCCACCACCCGGGCGCCGAGAGCCATCACCTGGCAGTCGTTGCTCTTCCGAGCGCGTTCAGCCGAATACACATCGTGGCATACCGCCGCGCGGATCCCAGGCACTTTGTTGGCCGTAATGGCCATGCCGATGCCAGTCCCACACATGAGAATCCCGCGCTCATGCCTCCCGTCAGCCACCGCGGAGGAAACCTCCAAGGCGATGTTCGGGTAGAGCGAAGGCTCCGTATTATAAACTCCAAAGTCCTTTACCGTGTGACCCTGCTTTTCCAAATAGGCACGAATGTTTTCCTTGAGTGTAAAGGCTGCTTCGTCGCAACCCAACGCGATCGATAATTTGCTCATACTAAACTTTCCTGGCAGCGTTAAGCGGAAGTTACCCATCGATCAGCAAGCTTTCTGCCTCTGATCCCCATCTCGTGCCCGAGGCTGGGACGCAGCCTTTCACCCTCCCCGGGCGGCGCCATTCCGTTTGCCTCTCTTGATGCTCAGCGGCAAACTTCGTGTGCGCTCGTTCGTCTGTATATCAAAACTTAGAACTTGTTATGGAATAAGCAGGATCTTCAGAGACTTGTCCCCTTTCTTCATCATATCGAATCCTTCCTCGAATTTTTCGAGCGGCAGTTTGTGGGTGACGACCCCCTCTGTCGGGATCCGATTGTTGGCTATGGCGTCAATGACAAACGGGTAGCAATACGGTCCGAGGTGAACCCCCAGAACGTCGAGCTGCTTGCGATCCGAGATGATGCTCCAGTCCACCGTGACGTCGTGGGCAAAGACGCTGAATTCGACAAAGCGGCCCAGCTTGCGAATCATTTGCAGGCCTTGCACCACCGCATTGGGATGGCCCGTCGCTTCAATGTAGACATCGCAGCCGTAGCCACCTGTCATATCCTTGACGATCTTGACCACATCGTCGTTCAGAGGATTAAGAACGACATCTGCGCCGAATTTTTGAGCCAGTTCAAGCCGCTCTGGCTTGGTATCCATCACCACGAGTTTCTTGGGACTCTTTAGCTTGGCGCACCCGACCATGCCCAGCCCGAGGGTCCCGGCGCCGGCCAGAACGACCACGTCGTCCCAATGGATATCCGCCCGCTCCACACAGTATGCGGAACACGCATAGGGCTCGACCAGGATCGCCTTTTCCAGCGGCAGATCCTTGGGCACTTGATGGGTGATGGACTCCTTCGGATACTTCATGTATTCGGCGAAGGCGCCGTTCACATTGTTCTGAAAGCCATAAACGTCATGTTTCTCGCACATCCAGTACTGGCCGCGCTTGCAGAATCGGCAATCCCAGCACGGAACGATCTGCTCGGAGATAAGGCGGTCGCCCACTTTAACGTGGTCCTTTTTCGCGGCGTTCTCGCCGACTTCCACCGCATAGCCCACGAATTCGTGCCCGGGAATCATCGGTTCCTTGATATACTTGGGCTGTCCATTGCCGCCCCAGAACGATTCGGCGCCGAGGTAGGTCTTGATATCCCCCGCGCATATTCCGCAGGCTTCCACTTTGACAATAACTTCATCTGCTGTGGCTCGCGGGACGGGAACCGTCTCGAGGCGATAGTCGCCCGGTCCATACACCACGAGCGCCCGCATTGTCTCGGGAAGCGCAGTTTCTCCGGCTAGCGCAGCTCCTGCTGCCTGACCGGCGGTTGGAGTGATTGTTGCTGTACTCATAGTCATTTTCCCTCTTTGAAGGTGATTTTTTGTTGCGTTGCTTTATTGCGTTTTTGAAATCCGTGCCAGGCGGGGCTGCAGTTAAAACATCGAGCACGAACTCTCATCTATCAAGTAAGGTTACCCCTCTGAGTCTGAAGATTTTTTTGGAGGTTACGCGGTGAGTCGTTCTCCTGTGTCTTGATCGAAAAGGTTGAGATCCTCGTCCTCGAAAACCAGGTTGACCTTGCCTCCCGGCTTGTAGGCTTTCGTCATGTCGGTGCTCGCCATCATCAGCAAGTCCCCATACCGAACGCCCACCCGGGTTTCGTCTCCCAAATTCTCAACCACCGAAACGGTTCCTGGGACGCTGGTTTCCGTGACCGTCGGGCTTACATGGATGCCCCATGGGCGAACTCCCAGGCGTACCGACTTCCGGTTGCCCAACAGCCGCTCAACGTAGCCCGTGATCGGCAGGGCAAAATCGGTATTGGGAATGACCAGCCGTCGATTGGAATCGGTACTGACCCCGAAAATATTCATAGGCGGCTCGCCCAAAAAGCCGGCGACGAACTCGTTTGCCGGATGATTGAAGACCTGCAGGGGGGTATCAAACTGCTGGAGCTTGCCATCATTGAGTACCGCGATGCGCTCAGCAAGAGCCATCGCCTCCAACTGATCGTGGGTGACGATAATCGTCGTAAATCGCTGTTCGGTATGAAGCCGCTTGATCTCGGTGCGCATCTTAACACGCAGTGCCGCATCAAGGTGGCTCAATGGTTCGTCGAGCAACAGCACCGCCGGCCGCCGAATCAGGGCCCGCGCAATGTTCACCCTTTGCTTTTGGCCGCTACTCAGAGCGGCGGGTTTCAGGTCGAGCAACTCCTCCACATGAAGATACTTGGCGATCTCGGCAACCCGCTTGTCGATCTCCGCCTGTTTGACTCCGTGCGCCTTCAGATTGAAGGCAAGGTTGTCGCGAATCTTTAGCGGCGGGTAAAGGGCGTAGTTCTCGAAGGCCAGTCCTATTCCGCGATCCTTAGGGTGCGTGTTGTTGACCACTTTGCCTCCGATGACTATTTGCCCATCGGACACGGTCTCCAAGCCCGCCGTCATCCGCAGCGTCGTCGATTTTCCGCAGCCAGAAGGCCCGAGAAGCGCAATAAATTCGCCATCCCGAATATTTAGATCCAGGCGATCGAGAGCCGGAGGTAAATCCGGCCTGTATTGCTTCACCAGCTTTCTGTAAAGAAGCTCAGCCATTTTTCTTAAACCTCCTCAGCGGGTTCTGAGGAACGCGCGAGAAACTTCTGGCTTTCCGCGTCGAAGATGATCAGTAAATGGGGATCGATCTTAAACTGCGTTCGACGATCCATTTCGAAGGTCAAATGGCCGTCTACCAATGCGCGCACGAAGTGGCCGTCCACGGTCTTTAACGTCAAAATCGATTTGGTTCCCAGCGGTTCGAAGCTGTAAATGGTTGCATGAAAGGCCTGCTTGTCGCCCTCGGCGGCAATACGAACATCTGGGGGGCGGATGCCCACCTGAATCTTGCGGGTATGCTTCTCATTGAGAATCCGCACGACGTCCTCCGGAAGCGGCAACGGAATATTTTCCCCAAGCATTTCCAGCGTGACTTGCGAGCCCCCGGACGATTTCAGCGTCGCATCAATGATGTTGATTTCAGGATCGCCGAAAAATTTGGCGACATCGATCGAGTTCGGCCGGAAATAGACGTCGTCAGGGCTCGCCAGCTGCATAAGGTGCCCTTCGTTAAGCACCGCAACGCGGTCCCCCAGGCTCATCGCTTCCAAATAGTCATGTGTCACGTAGATCGTGGTCGTCCCGAGCTGCGTGCGCATCTCCTTGAGCTCAGCCCGCATGGAGTGACGAAGCTTGGCGTCCAAGTGGCTGAGAGGCTCATCCAGGAGAAACAAATCGGGCTGCCGCACCAGCGCCCTTCCCAGCGCGGTCCGCTGTCGCTGTCCGTTGCTGAGCGCTTGAATCGGCCGGTCCAGCAAATGATCGATCTTCATCACCTTAGCATGGTGGGTGACCCGTTCCTTGACTTTTTCCTCGGGCAGCCGGAACTTTGGGCTCCTCAAGGGAAAGGCCATGTTGTCAAAAACATTGAACTGCGGATAGAGGGCGTAACTTTCAAACACCATCGCCACATTCCTGTCAGCCGGCTCCAGGCCATCGATATCGCGCCCTCCGATCCTTACGCTCCCGCTATCGGGGGTGACAATCCCGGCTATGAGATTCAGTGTCGTCGTTTTGCCCGCGCCGGCTGGTCCAAATACCGCCAAGAACTCCTTGTCCCTGATATCCAGACTCAGATTGTCGACACCACGCCTCTTATTGTAATACTTGGTCAATCCTTGTAACTCAACGGTTGCCATAAATGCTAGCCTTTCACTGCGCCGAAGGACAACCCTCGAACCAGGTGCTTTTGAATTAGCAGCGCAAGAATCACTTCCGGAAGCGCTGAAAGCAGCGCGGCTGCAGCCACCCATCCGTAGTGCACAGTGTCAGAGGCCAGGAACCTCGTCATCGACACCGTCGAGGTCTGCGTTGAAGCCCCGCCGAGCTGCAGGGCGAAAGTGAAGGAATTCCAGCAGAAAATAAAACAGAGAAGCGCCGCGGCAACGATACCCGGCTTCACCATCGGCAAGAGGACCTTGAAGAATACTTGCCACCAAGTGTACCCATCAAGCTGCGCTGCCCCCTCGATATCCGGAGAAATGTCTTCGAAGAAACCCCGAAGTATCCAGATCAAGAGTGGAAGGCTTATGAGCTGGTAAACCCAAATCAGTCCAAAGAAGCTGTCAATCAGGTGCAGCTTTTGATAGATGAGATAGAGAGGAATGATGACTAGAATTTCCGGGGCAAATCGGAAGGAGAGAAATGTGAAGGCGATATCCTCCCTCCCTTTGAACTGATACCTGCCCAAGGCATATGCCGCGGGTACTCCAACAATCAGCGACAGCGAAACCGCCAGGCCGCTAACCAGCAGATTGTTCCAGAGTGACCGCAAAAATCCCTCCTGCCCCAGCACCGCTCGAAAGTTATCCAACGTGGGCGAAAAAATGAAGATGGTCGTAAACATCTGATCGTCGGGCTTGAAGGATAGGATGACCATCCAGATGAGCGGAAACAGCGCGAAGAGCGCATAGAGAAACAGCACGAAGTTCCTAAAGATTGGACCCAGCAAGCCGAGTATACCTTTGTCACTATCCATAAATTACACTGCTCCAGAGGCTGCTTTTTGCGCTTTTTTCCAAAACCCAATCAGGACGAAGCAAATCGCGTAAATGATGAACCACAGGAAGAGCAGCATCGGGATGGCCCCGCTCAAATTGTAGTAGGGGAAGGCTTCGTTGTAAGCGGCGACCGCCACGCTCAAGGTGCGGTCTCCGGGTCCGCCCTTTGTGGTCGCAAAGATAATCGCGAACTCCTGCAGAGAGGTCATCATGCGAAAGACCAGCGCGATCAGAAGCACAGGCGCCAGCATGGGAAGAGTCAGGTTCCAATAAACAAACCACGCGGAGCCTCCATCGATCAGCGCGGATTCATAGGGAGACTTTGGCAGCGAGCGCAAGCCGGCAAGAACCAGAATCACGACAAAGGGAGTGTAAATCCACACATCGATGACGATTAGCGAGAACAACGCCCAATTCGGATCCGCGCTCCATCGAAAGTCTCCCAGACCGATCCATCCAAGCGGTATGCGAAGGATGCCGACCGTAGGATTGGTAATCAACAGCCAGATCAGCGCGCCGATAACCGGGGCGATCATGAGTGGAAAGATCAGCACTAAGCGCAGAAATCTGGAAAACGCACTCTCGTGATTCAGCAGCAGCGCTATGCACATTCCCAAAACCATCTCGACCGCCGTGGCGATGAACGCATATCTGATGGTTACTCCTACGGAATGCCAAAAGTCGGGATTCGTGAACGTATCGATGTAATTCTGAAAGCCGACCATCGAATACTCGGGGCTCCTGAGCGTGAGGTCGGTAAACGAATAAAAGATCGCTACGAAAAAAGGAATAAGGATGCCGATCGTGAGCAGAAACGACGGCGCGAGCACCAAATAGGGACGCAGGGCCTTCTCTCGTGCATACTTCTCTCCCGATGCGGAGAGACTGGTTCGCGGGGCCTGGGTTGATGGTGCTGTGCTCATCTCACGGATGGGTCGCTCCTCAGTTGTCCGACGATTTGAAGGAGATCTAGGCTAAGGATTGCGCATCAAGCTTTCTTCCTCCTCTGACGGGCGGTGGGCGAGCATTCCGCTTGCCCAACCGCCCATCAAATGGGACGAGTTCTTACTCAAGCTTCAACTTCGACGTATCGCGGCTGATTTTCTTTGCCAAGCTCTCCATCGCGCTCTTGGGATCTGCTCCGGAGAGCACGATTTTCTGCAGCGTGGCAGCCCACTCGGTTGTTGACTGGATGAAGTAAGGTTGAGGAGTAAACTGGATCGCGGTGTTCGGGATCGTCTTCGTGAACGTGTCGTAATAACCGGCAACCTTGGCGATCTTGTCTTTGAATTCCTGGTTATCCCAGACCGACTGGCGAGCGGGATCCACCGTCTTCGCGTTGACGGCTGCCCAGAGGGTGAATTCCGGACCGGTGAAATACTGCATGAACAGCCACGCCGCTTTCTTGTTTTTCGAGCTGCTGTTCATCGCCAGCTGCCACACCCACTCATTCGACAGCGGTTGTTCACCGGCCTTCGAAACCGGTGGCGGCGCAAACCCAATGTTGCCGGACTGGCTTGTGCTCCCAGGAACATTCTGGAAGTAACCGTTGATGTCGGCATCGTAAAGAATCGCAGCCTTTCCAGCGCCCAGATCGGCGCCGCATTGATACCACGTGTAGTTTGACCACCCCGGAGGACCTCCGTTCTTGATCATTTCCGCGAACTTTTTGGTGACTTCAACGGAATCAGGCTCTCCCAACGCGGACACCAACTTTCCTCCCTCGACCTTAAAGTCCTTGGCCCCGGCACTGCGGAAGCTGCTCATGTATCCGGGGTGAATTGTCGCCCAGTTGCGGGTGCCTCTGACGGCTACTCCGTACGATCCGGGACCATTCCAATCCTTCAGTTTTTTGGCGAGCTCCGAAAGCTCATCCAAAGTCGTTGGAACCTTTAACCCCTTCTCATCGAAGTACTTCTTGTTATAGGCCAGCGCATAGAGTTCAAAACCCAGCGGAACGCACCATAAGTTTCCGCTCCCCGGAGGAGATCCGGGCTTCAAATCCCATTTGCCTGCGTTGAAGACGCCTTCGAAGATGTCTTTGACATTATAATCCGGGCTGGTCGCCGCAGCATCGCCGAGATACTTATCCAGAGGCTCGATGCGTTTGGCGCTCGCATAGTCCCACATTTGGTAGACGCCCGTCATGAAAACATCCGGCACGCCCGTGGCCGCCGAGAGCTGCGTGGTCACCTTGTCGAAGTAGTTTTCCTCCGGCGTCAACTCGTATTTGACGTCAACTCCGGTGAGTTCCTTGAACTGCGGAAGGCGCTGGATGATCGCGTCCGCATAAGGATGCTGGTTGAAGGATATGCTAAGTGATGTTCCGGCCGCCTGCTTCCAGTCGAAATCTGCAGCGTTCGCAATCTGCGGAACGCTCAGTGCGCCGGCGGCGAGGCTAAGCGAGAGGATCGAAGATGCCACGAGGGCGTGGCGCTTTTGCTTTAGGGCTTTCATGCTCGGAGAGGTTTGGTTTTTGTTGAGGTCGATTGAGAATGGAGGGACTTTCCGTAATGATTGGATGGTATTGTTTCTAGTTGATTCAATCAGCAGATCAATTCTTTTCTTTCTTGACTTGTTGGAGGGCGGCGGCGACGACGGCATCGACGGTAAAGCCGAACTTTGTCATGAGCTTCTGCAGCGGCGCGGACTCTCCGAAGGTCCTCATGCCGATGCGGGCTCCATCGATTCCCACATAGCGCTCCCAGCTAAACCTCGCCGCCTGCTCGACCGAGACTCGCGCCCGGATCTTTGACGGCATGACCGATTCGCGATAGGCCTCATCCTGATCCTCGAAGAGTTTCCACGACGGCATGCTAATGACTCGGGCGGCCACGCCCTGCTTCTTCAACTCTTCCTGCGCGCCCACGCAAAGGGAGACTTCGCTCCCGGTGGCCATCAACAAGACGTCCGGTTTTCCGTCGGCGGCCTCGGAGAGAACGTAGGCGCCCCGGCGAAGGCCCGAGGCCGCAGCGTACTTTGAACGGTCCAAGGTTGGCAAGGCCTGGCGGCTGAGAATGAGCACGACCGGTTCGTGTTTCATTTCGATGATGACCCGCCATGCCTCGGCGACCTCGTTGGCATCGCAGGGGCGCAGATCGACCAAGCCGGGAATCGCTCGCAGCGAGGAAAGATGCTCCACGGGTTGATGGGTAGGCCCATCTTCGCCGACCCCGATCGAATCATGCGTGAAGATATAGATGACGGGGAGTTCCATGATGGCGGCCAGCCGCAGCGAACCCCTTCCGTAGTCGCTGAAGATCAAGAAACCGGAGCCGAAGGCTTTGAGCTTGGTCAGGGCCAACCCGTTGAGAATTGCCCCCATGGCGTGCTCGCGGACTCCGAAGTGGAAATTTCTCCCCCCGGGCGAATTGCGGCTGACTTCGCCCGCGCCCTCGAAGGTCAGGCGCGTTTTGGTCGACGGTGAGAGATCAGCCGAACCGCCGATGAGCCACGCATGACGCTTCGCGATCGCGTTGAGGACCTTGCCCGACGAATCCCTGCTCGCAATACCCTTCGCGTCCGGGGGAAAGCTTGGAATGTCCGCGTCCCAGCCCTTTGGCGGTTCGCGATGCTGAATGGCGAGAGTCTCGGCTGCCAATTCAGCGTGCTCTTGCTGGTAAGCGGAAAACAAAGCCATCCAGTCACTGCGCAGCTTTGCGCCGCGCGCGCCGAGCTTTGCTTTAAAGTCCTCCGGGACTTCAGGGGGAACCAAAAACTTCGCGTCTTCGGGCCAGCCATAGCGCTTCTTGGTGGCCCGGATTTCCTCTTCGCCAAGCGGCTCGCCGTGCGCCGCACTGGTATCCTGCTTGGTCGGCGCCCCGTAGCCGATGTGGCTATCGACGATGATCAAAGTCGGGCGGTCCGTCGTCTTCTTGAAGCGATCGAAGGCTTCCCGCAAGAGATCCAAATCATTGGCGTTCGACACGCGCTCCACGTTCCATCCATAGGCCAGGAAGCGCCCGGCCACGTCTTCAGAGAAAGCCAGACTGGTGTGTCCCTCGATGGTGATGTGATTGTTGTCGTAGATCCAGCACAGGTTCGAAAGCCCCAGGTGGCCCGCCAGCGACGCGGCTTCCCCGCTGATCCCTTCCATCATGCACCCGTCGCCTGCGAGCGCATACACGTCGTAATCAAACAGCTGGAAATTCGGCTTGTTGTATCGATGGCCAAGCCAGTTGCTGGCCAGCGCCATTCCGACGCTGGTGGCCACCCCTTGGCCGAGGGGGCCGGAGGTCGTCTCGACCCCGGAGGTCCACCGATACTCGGGATGTCCCGGGCATCGACTCTCGAGTTGCCTGAAATTCTTCAGATCGGCCAGCGGAACGGCGAGTTCTCCCAGCGTTTCGTATTTTCGATTCACTGCCTTTACCCCTGTCAAGTGCAGCAGAGAATACAGAAGAGTCGAAGCGTGGCCGGCCGAGAGAATAAACCTGTCGCGATTCGGCCAAATCGGGTCCTCCGGGTCGAATCTCAGATAATCCTGCCACAGCACATACATGACCGGCGCCATGGCCATCGGCGTGCCAGGATGACCCGAATTCGCTTGCTGGACCGCATCCATGCAAAGGGTTCGGATGGTATTGATCGAAAGAGAATCGACAGTTTGCATGGGAGGTTTTTTGGTTGCGGGAACTTGTCAGTAAATCACCTTCGCGGACACCGGAGAACGCTCGCGCGTCCACCACAACAACTGTTCACGGGCACAACATTTCTCTCGTTGAGGATGCGGACTACGCGCTAGGCTAGGCGCTTCCCACGATCTGCGCCGATCGCTTGCGGGGCAAAATTCTTCAAGTGAAGGTTTCACTCAAGGCTCAACTAATTTGTGAGAGCCGCGTCGTGCCCGCTGCCAACATCAGGTTGTCACCGGCAGTTCGCTTCTCTACCGTAACTCGTTCTCGATCAATATGTGACTCAATGAAAGAACTAGGGGACTTTGCGGGATTGGGCTATCTTTACCAACTCTGGCGCGGCACGTGAAATTAGGTTTGTGAGATCCAAATTCGTCCGGCGGGAATTATTTGTGGGGGTTTTCTGGCAGGTCTTTCGCCTTGGGTGAACTCTTTCACACGACTTCTGTTCACTGGCAAGACATTTCTCCAATAACTTTTGCTCTGCTTGTAATCAGAAGCACGGAGAGCGACTGGGTCTGCTTTCGGGCCGCGGCAATCTGCGTAGAGGCGACCCGAACTTTCTGCCGGTCTCTCTGCTCTCTCCTGTGCAATGCATTCCATCACGGAAAGTTCCGGCGTGTTTGGATCGCAAGGGACGATTCGCCGGCGCCAACGGCCCATGAATAGAACAAATATTCCATAAAGCGCGCGTTTAAAAGATTTTTTGCATTGTGAAAGCCGCGCGTTTAATGTAGCCCTCATTAATGACCCTCGGAGCATGAACACTTTATTCAGGGCAACTTGGAGAACGGATCTCGGCAGCGCGCGTGTCACCGGCAAACCCCCTGCCGTGTGGGAGGGCGCTGCGGGCGCGCGCGAGACGGAAACACATTCCATATTGAGAAGCTGGCTGCCAAGTCGGACGATGAGGGAGACCGCGCATCTTCCCCGGCGAGTTAGCAGATAATCGCGTCATGAAGAACCCCACCCATCTTGAATCCGGGCGCGACCTTGACGTGATTTGCCTTGGACGGCTTGCCGTCGACCTTTATTCGCAACAAATCGGTTCACGGCTTGAGGATGCGAGCACATTTTCCAAGTATCTGGGGGGATCGTCGGGCAACATCGCGGCGAACACCGCGCGACTTGGATTGAAGTCCGCGATGCTTACCCGGGTTGGCGACGATCACATGGGCCGTTCCTTGACGGAGACGCTGGCGAAGGAGGGGTGCGACGTTAGCCACGTGGTGAAGGATCCTGATCGACTGACGGCCCTCGTTTTGCTTGGGCTGAAGGATCGGGATACCTTTCCTCTGGTGTTTTACAGGGAGAACTGTGCCGACATGGCGCTCGACGCCGCCGATTTCGACGAAGCTTTCATTGCTTCGAGTCGCGCTCTCTTGATCACGGGCACGCACTTTTCGACCGCGCAGGTGAATACCACCAGCCGGAAGGCATTGGAGTTCGCCCGGCGCAACAATGTGCGAACGGTTTTGGATATCGATTACCGGCCGGTTCTCTGGGGACTGACGGGCAAGGCCGAGGGGGAGGTGCGCTATGTCTCCAGCGAAGGCGTGACCAAACATTTGCAGAGCATTCTGCCGTTTTTCGATCTGATCGTGGGCACGATGGAGGAGTTTGGGATCGCCGGAGGCAAGGAAGACCTTATCGAGACGCTGCGTAAAGTGCGCGAGGTGACCAAGGCGACGTTAGTCGTCAAGCGCGGGGTGCTTGGATGCTCGGTATTTGAAGACGAGATTCCTGATTCACTCGACAAGGCTCCCACCTTCGGCGGCGTGCAGGTCGAAGTGCTCAATGTGCTCGGAGCGGGTGACGCCTTCCTGTCCGGGTTTCTGAGCGGTTGGCTGCGGGGCGAGGATTACGAGGTGTGCGCGGCGCGAGGCAATGGCTGCGGGGCGCTCGTCGTTTCCCGCCACGGCTGCGCGCCCGCGATGCCGACTCTCGTGGAACTCGATTATTTCTTGAAGAATGCGGCGGCGGATCCGGAGCGCATGCGCAGTCCCGACCGGGATAGCATGCTCGCTCATCTGCACCGGGTTACCGTTCCGCGTCCGAGATGGGAAGAGCTCTACATTTTCGCTTTTGATCACCGCAGCCAGTTTGCGGAGCTGGCCCGCCGGGTTGCGGCCCCGGAGAGCCGCATCTCCGTGCTCAAGCAGCTGCTGGTCGAGGCGGTGGCTTCGGTGGAGCGGGAGGGCGGATATGCGGGCAAATTGGGAATCCTCGCCGACGAGACTTACGGACAGGATGCACTCAACGCCGCCACAGGACGCGGCTGGTGGATCGGGAGACCCGTGGAGCTTCCCGGCTCCAATCCCTTGCAATTCGAGCACGGCCGCTCCGTGGGAACGAATTTGATTTCCTGGCCGAAGGAACACGTGGCCAAGTGCCTCGTTTTTTATCATCCGGATGATCCGGACGATCACCGGCTCGAGCAAGAGGCCCAGGTGCGTGCTCTTTATCAGGCCACCCGGGCCAGCGGGCATGAGTTGTTGCTCGAGATCATTCCGCCCAAGGATCGCACGCAGGACGACACGGTTTGCCGGTCCCTGAGCAGATTCTACGACCTGGAGATCAGGCCGGAGTGGTGGAAGCTGGAGTCAATGACGGCCGCACAATGGCGCCCGATTGACGGAGTGATCGCCGAGCGCGATCCGTATTGCCGCGGGGTGTTGCTGCTGGGGCTGAGCGCTCCGGTTGAAAGGCTGGCCGAGGGGTTCAGAGAAGCGGCGGGGTCGACCAGTTGCCGCGGCTTTGCCGTGGGGCGCACGATCTTTGAGCAGCCCAGCCTTGCATGGCTGGCGGGAGAGATCGACGACCAGACACTCATGGCCCGGACGCGGGAAACCTTTGAGAGCCTCATTAGACTTTGGCGGCAGGTGCACAGCAAGACGAGCGGACCGGCCAAGGAAACTCCAAACCCAATCCTTGAGGAATGCCCAGCATGAATGAAACGATGACCCTTACAGAGAACCAAAGCGTGGCGAAGCGCGGCACCGTGCGGCTGACGACGGCGCAAGCCCTGGTGCGCTACCTTTCTGGTCTGCGCACACGGATTGAGGGGCCGCAGGGAGATGAAATCGTACCGCTCTTCGGCGGGGTGTTCGCCATCTTCGGGCACGGCAACGTCGCGGGCATTGGGGAGGCCCTGCACCAGTATCGCGACAAGCTGCCGACCTATCGGGCACATAACGAACAAGGTATGGCCCATGCCGCAATCGCTTTTGCCAAGGCGCATTTTCGACGCCGGATGATGGCGTGCACGAGCTCGATTGGGCCCGGCGCGACAAACCTCGTCACGGCCGCGGCCCTGGCGCATGTCAATCGTTTGCCGGTGCTCTTTATCCCCGGGGATATTTTTGTATCGAGGGATCCGGATCCCGTGCTCCAGCAGGTGGAGGATTTCAGCGACAGCACGGTCTCGGCCAACGACTGTTTTCGTCCGGTTTCACGCTACTTCGACCGGATCATCCATCCTTCTCAATTGCTCACCTCGCTACCGCGCGCCGTGTTTACTCTGACTGATCCCGCGCTGTGCGGCCCGGTCACGCTGGCCCTGCCCCAGGACGTGCAGGCCGATGCCTTTGACTACCCCGCCGAATTCTTCGAGACCCCGGTCGTGGAGTACCGCGCCGCGCCTCCGAGCGAGGGCGAATTGGCAGGGGCGGTGCGCGCGGTGATGGCGGCGAAGCGCCCGGTGATCATTGCGGGTGGCGGAGTGCTTTACGGCGGGGCATCCGAAGCCCTGCGCGAATTCGCCGACCGTCACGGTGTCCCGGTTTGCGAGACGCAGGCCGGCAAGAGTTCCGTGCCCTGGGACCACCCGTTGCAGCTGGGCTCGGTGGGAGTCACCGGCTCACCCGCTTCAAATGCGCTGGCCAGCGAAGCCGACTTGATCCTCGCCGTGGGCACTCGCTTGCAGGATTTTACGACCGGCTCAAACTCGCTTTTCACCAAGGCCCGGTTGGTCTCCCTGAACGTGAACGCTTTCGACGCGACCAAGGCGCGCGGGATCCCTCTGCGAGCAGACGCACGCTTGGGCTTGGAGGCCCTGAGCAAAGCGCTTCCCCGTTGGCAGGCCGAGGCCGCGTGGACCGAACGGGCGAAAAGCGAGGGCGCCGCATGGCGCTCCACGCTGGATGCCATCACCCGGCGCCGCGATTTTGGCCCCGGGGAGCTTCCCTATGACGGTGAAGTCATCGGAGCGGTGCAGCGCTCCGGCCCCCAGTCCACGACGACGGACATCGTCGTCTGCGCCGCCGGCACGCTGCCGGCCGAACTGCACAAGCTCTGGCGGACTTCGACCCCAGGCGGCTATCATATGGAGTATGGCTACTCGTGCATGGGTTACGAGATTGCGGGAGGCCTGGGCGTCAAGATGGCCCGGCCGGATCGCGAGGTAATCGTCATGGTTGGAGATGGCAGTTACCTCATGCTCAACAACGAAATCGCCACCTCGGTGATGCTCGACAAAAAGCTCATCATTGTCCTGCTCGACAATCGCGGCTACGGCTGCATCAACCGCCTTCAGCAGCATTGCGGAGGAGCGCCTTTCAACAATATGCTTGTCGACAGCCTGCAGTTTGGGGAGGGCGCGCCGCAAATCAACTTTGTCGCTAACGCGGCCTCCCTCGGCGCCCTGTCCGAGAAGGTGGCCAACATTCCGGAATTGGAAGCCGCCCTTGAGCGCGCCCGCTCGGCCAATCGCACCTACCTGATTTGCATCGACACCGACGACACCCGCACCACCAAGGAAGGCGGCTGGTGGTGGGAAGTGGCCGTCCCGGAGGAATCTCCGAGCGAATCGGTGCGCAAGGCTCGCGCCGCCTATATCCGCGGGAAGGAAAACCAGAAACGATAATGAATCTGCTCATCAAACCGAAGAGGGATTCCCAGGAAATCGTCTCCGTGACCCCGGCGTCGGCGGGGTGGCGCTATATTAGCTTCTCTGCGCACCAATTGGCTGCCGGTCAAACCCTCGCTTTTTCCGACAACTCCAACGAGCTTTGCGTGGTCGTGTTGACCGGGATCGTTTCCGCCAAGACCGAGGGCCATGATTGGAAGGAACTCGGCGGCCGGATGAGCGTTTTCGAGGACGCCGCTCCGTATGCGATCTATCTTCCCCCACGGGCAAAGCTAACCGTTACCGCCAAGACCGATGCCGAGCTCGCCGTGGCTGGCGGTCCCGCGAAGGGTGAACTTCCCGTCAGGCTCATCGAGCCGGGAGCCATTCGACGCAGCGTGCGCGGCCAAGGCGCCAATACCCGATATGTCTGCGACATTCTACCCCAGGATGAACCCGCCGAGTCCGTCCTGGTCGTCGAAGTCAGGACACCGAGCGGAAACTCCTCGAGCTATCCGCCGCACAAACACGACATAGACAACGTCCCCAAAGAGAGCCTGCTGGAGGAAACCTACTACCATCGCATCAATCCGCCGCAGGGTTTTGTCTTCCAACGTGTCTACAGCGACTCGCGCGACCTTGACGAGTCCATGGCCGTCGAGGATCGGAACGTCGTTCTGGTGCCTCGCGGCTATCATCCCGTGGTCGTTCCGCACGGTTACGAATCGTATTACTTCAACGTCATGGCGGGCCCAAAGCGCGTCTGGCACTTCTACAACGACCCGGCTCACGAGTGGATCTTGACTGCCGCTTGAGCCAGGAGTTCAAACTCGAAAGATCATCCGTTATGGCAACGAAAACCTTGGAAGCAACGAAACCGTCGGCCGCGGGTGACGCACCTCCCCGTGTCGAGCATTTCATCAATGGCCGGCACGTTCATGGCGGCGGGCGAACCAGCGACGTCTTCAATCCCGCGACGGGTGAAGTCACCTCTAAGGTTGCTCTCGCCTCCGCGGCGGAAGTCGACGCGGCGGTTGCCGCCGCGCGCGCCGCTTATCCGGCATGGTCGCAGCTCTCGGCACTCAGGCGTTCGCGCTATCTTTTCCGATTCAAAGCCTTGATCGAGGAGCATCACGACGAACTGGCGGCGCTCATCACGCGCGAGCACGGCAAGGTTTTGTCCGACGCCAAAGGAGAAGTCGTTCGCGGCATGGAGGTCGTTGAGTTTGCCTGCGGCGTCCCGCACCTGCTGAAAGGTCAACACAGCGACGAAATCGGAGGAGGGATCGATAATTGGAGCATGCGCCAGCCTCTGGGCGTGGTGGCAGGCATCACCCCGTTCAACTTTCCCGTCATGGTCCCGATGTGGATGTTTCCGGTCGCCCTCGCTTGTGGAAATACCTTCGTATTGAAACCCTCGGAACGCGACCCCTCACCTTCCATACGCATGGCGGAACTGATGAAGGAAGCGGGGTTGCCCGACGGCGTCTTCAATGTGGTGCAGGGCGACAAGGTGGCCGTCGATGCCCTGATCGAACACCCGCAGATTGAAGCGCTCTCCTTCGTGGGCTCGACGCCGATCGCCGAATACATCTACAGGGAATCAACCCGGCGCGGCAAGCGTGTGCAGGCTCTCGGCGGCGCGAAGAACCACCTCGTGGTCATGCCCGACGCCGACCTCGATCATGCCGCGGACGCCCTTCTCGGCGCGGCTTACGGCTCGGCCGGCGAGCGTTGCATGGCGATTTCGGTCGCTGTGGCCGTGGGAAAGACCGGTGACAAGCTTGTCGAAAAGCTCAAGCCGCGCGTGGAGGCGCTGAAGATTCGCGATGGCATGGACCCCGAGGCCGAGATGGGACCGGTTGTCACCGCCGTGCACAAGGCGAAAATCGAAAGCTACATTGAAGATGGCGTCAAGGCCGGGGCCAGAGCGGTCGTCGACGGTCGTGGATTCAAGGCGCCGGGTCGCGAAGGAGGGTTCTTCCTCGCCGGCACCCTCTTTGATCACGTAACCCCCGATATGCGCGTTTACAAGGAGGAGATCTTCGGTCCTGTCTTGTGCGTGGTCCGCGTCCCCAACCTCGACAGCGCGATCGAACTGATCAACAAGCATGAGTTCGGCAATGGTGTCGCTTGCTACACGCGCAACGGATGGACCGCCCGCGAATTCGCACGGCGCATCCACATTGGCATGGTTGGGATCAACGTGCCGATTCCGGTGCCCATGGCCTGGCATTCCTTCGGAGGTTGGAAGCGCTCGCTCTTCGGTAGCCAGCACATCTATGGCGAGGAAGGAATACGTTTTTACACTCGTTACAAGAGTGTCATGCAACGCTGGCCGAAAGGCGAACCCTCCAGCGTTGAGTTGGCTTACACCTCGGGTACCGAAGGCGACACCTCCACCGGCGCCCAATTCGTAATGCCGACAAACTAAGCGCCGTTCGCTCGCCTCCCAAGGAATACGATCAGCCTTCGTTCCCCAAGCGAGCAACTATTAGCTAGCTAGCCGCCGTTTGGAACGGACCCACGGCCGTTCTTAGAGGCCGTGCTTAGGCAGTCTAAACCCGCCAGCTGCCAAAGCACGATGAAGTGCTCGCCAGCGGCAAGCAGGTCGATTCCTTTGCAGGGATCCTTTTCCACTTGTCACAGGAAGCACCGGAGCTCCTTCAGCAAGTGTGCTGTCCCCACATCAGACCAGGGCGTCGTAGAGGATCTCGGCCGGATGCTGCGCGATCCGTCCGGTTCCGTCTTTGATCTGATGCCGGCAGCTCGTGCCGGGCGCGGCGATGATCGCCTCGGCTGGGGCCGAACGCACCGCTGGCAGCAGGACGAGTTCGCCGATCCTCATTGATATGTCGAAATGCTCCTTTTCGTAGCCGAACGATCCCGCCATGCCGCAGCATCCCGACGGAATGATTCGAACTTTGTAATTGACGGGCAGTTCGAGTATTTTGACGGTCGGCGTGAGCGACGCGAGCGACTTCTGGTGACAGTGGCCGTGGAGCTTGATCTCGCGAGTCTCTTCCGTGAACGCGTCGCGCCGGACACGGCCTCGGTCAGCCTCGCGCGCAATGAACTCGTCGATCAAGAGCGCATGATTCGCCAGCGCGTTGGCCGCTTGAATCAGGCGCTCAGGGACCAGGTCCGACACTTCATCCCGAAAACCCAGGATCGCGGAGGGTTCGATTCCCACCAAGGGGCTCTCGGAGGTAATGACATCCTTGAGCAGTTCGACATTCCGGATCGCAAGTTTCTGCGCGTCGCGGAGGAGGCCTTTGGAAATCTGCGCGCGGCCACTGTCCACATGCCTCGGAATCACGACTTCATAGCCAAGCCGATTGAGCAGACGCACAGATTTGATTCCGGCTTCCGCGTCATTGAAGTTCGTGAATTCGTCGCAGAAGAGAAAGACGCGTCCGTTTGGAAACGGGCCATTCTTATTGGCATGGATTCGATGCCACCGACGCAGCGGAATCTTATTTAACTTTGGCATCGAACGCCCCGGCGCGAAGCCCGCAAACCGCTTGAACAGACGCGACGTTGCCTTATTCGTCACGAGAAAATTGAACGCTCCGGGTGCGATTGAGGCCAAGGCCATCGCGCGGGAAAACCCGCCGATCATCCGGGCGCGGACGGGCACGCCCCGGGCGTCGTAGCGTTGCTGGAGCCATTCCGCTTTGAGGCGGGCCACATCAACGTTGGATGGGCACTCGGATTTGCAACCCTTGCACGAGAGGCAGAGGTCCATGACCGGGGCGATCTCGTCGCTATCGAAGGGATTGGCCTTCGTCGAATGCGTCAGGACTTCGCGCAAGATATTTGCGCGGGCGCGCGTCGTATCCTGTTCATTGCGCGTGGCCATATAGCTTGGACACATCGTGCCGCCCATGAGATGGGACTTCCGGCAGTCTCCGGATCCATTGCACTGCTCCGCGGCACGCAAAATACCGCGAGCTTCCGAGAATCTCAGCACCGTCTTGAATTCACGCACGGTCTGGTTGGCCTCGTAGCGCAAGCTTGCGTCCATCGGCGGCGTGTCGGTGATCTTTCCCGGATTGAAGATCCCTGCGGGATCCCAGGCGCGTTTGATCGCGCGGAAGAGAGCGTAGTTCTTCTCGCCGACCATCAACGGCAGAAACTCACCGCGCAGACGGCCGTCTCCGTGTTCGCCGCTGAGAGACCCGCCGTAGCGCTTGGTGAGCTGGGCGATTTCGGTTCCAACGACGCGGAAGAGCCTGCGATGGTCTTCGAGCTTGAGATTGAGGATCGGGCGCAGGTGCAGTTCCCCCGAAGCGGCATGCCCGTAGTGCACAGCGGTGAGATTGTGACGGGCGAGGATTTCGTCGAACTCACGCACGTAACCCGGCATGTCTTCCGGAGCGATTGCGGTATCCTCAATTACCGCCACTGGTTTGGCATCTCCCGGGATGTTGGCCAGCAGACCCAAGGCGGCTTTCCGCAGATTCCAGATGCGATTCTGGTCCGCGCCCCAGACGACCGGATAGTGGTAGCCAAGGCCGGCGGCGCGCAATTCGCCCTCCAGCTGCGCGGCAACGGCGGCGACTTCCTCGCGCGTCCCGGCGGCCAACTCCACCGCGAGAATCGCACCGGGATCTCCCTGGACAAAAAAGCGGTTCTTGCTCTGCTCGAGATTGGTCTTCGTGCACTCGAGAATATTGTCGTCCATCAACTCGCACGCGCGCGGCGCATGGCGCAAAGCCGCCAAATTCGCCCGGAGAGCCTCGTCGATGCTGGAGCAGTGGATGCAGACGACGGCGGATGCGCGCGGCGGCAGCGGCTCACATGTCAGGGTGATGTCAGTCAAAAATGCCAGGGTCCCCTCGGAGCCGGCCAGCAGACGGCAGAAGTTGAACTGAGGCCCGCCGGACGTGAATGGGACACAATCCGCCAGCAGGTCGATGGCGTAGCCCGTGTTGCGGCGGTGGATGGATCTCTTCGGGAACTCGCGCGCGATCTCGGCGCGGTTTCCGGCATCTCCGAGCAGCGCTTTCGTCTCGCGATAGATCGAAGCTTCGAGCGAGTCACCCGAGCATTTTGCTTCGAATTCCTCCGCCGACATCGGGCCAAACTCAGCGATTGAACCATCACTCAAGATGGCGCGTGCCGAGACCAGATGCTCGCGGGTGCTCCCATAGACGACCGAGTTGGCACCGCACGCGTTGTTTCCGACCATGCCTCCAATCATGCAACGGTTCTGGGTCGAGGTCTCGGGCGCAAAGAAGACTCCGTGCGGAGCAAGCGCGAGGTTCAGTTCGTTGCGCACAACCCCGGGTTGCACGCGCACACGCCGCTGGGCGGCGTCAACCTTCAGAACGCGGGTGAAATGACGCGACACGTCGACAACGATTCCCGGCCCCACGACTTGTCCGGCCAGCGAAGTCCCCGCCGTCCTCGGGATAAGCGATGTGTCGTGGTCGCGTGCGAACCGAACGAGTTTGCGAATGTCCTCCTCGGTCCGGGGCAGCGCGACGGCCTGCGGCATCTCGCGATACACGGATGCGTCCGTCGCATAGAGCTTCCGCATCGTGGCGTCGAAGTGAAGCGCCCCGTCGAGCTCAGACGCGAGGCGCTGGAAATCGGAAACGTTCGGTGATCTCATGGTATCTTGCGGGCTGACACGGCCAGTTTCGACGGCCGTTGCCACAATCCTACCGCTCACTCATTGGATCTCTGAAACTTTAACTGGCCTGCTTTCCTTCCAGCTCTTGGTGACCGCAATGGCCAAACGAAGAGTCTCCAGGGCATCCTCGGGCCCGGGTGACGGCTTGCGTCCGGCTTGCAGATCCTGAAAGAAACTCCCCAGCTGCAATCGATACGCCTTTTCAAACCGATCCGGAAAATTCTCAAAGTGATCGTAGGACGACGCGAAATCGCGGGCAAAAAGCAGAGGCGTATTCTGGGGCGCCTCGATGACCACTTTCCCGACCGATCCCGCGACTTCGGTCCGAATATCGTAGCCCCAGTTTGAGCGTCGGGATGTTTCCGTTACGCCCAAGACACCATTCTTGAAGCGCAACAAGGTTACCGCCGTATCCGCGTCACTGGCTTGAGCAAAGCGCTCATCGATCAGCACCGATCCCCACGCTTGAACCTCCTCGACCTCGCCGACGAGAAAGCGCGCGAGATCAAGATCGTGCACGGCCATGTCCAGAAACAAACCGCCGCTGCTCAGCAGAAACTTGAGGGGTGGCGGAAACGTGTCGCGGCTGAGCGCGCGAAAGGTTTCGAGCTTGCCAAGCTCGCCTGCGGCTATCCTGGCTTTGGCTGCGGAGTAGCCGGGATCGAACCGGCGCATGAACCCGATTTGGACCGAAGCCCCCTTCTCTTGTGCGAGCCGGACAACTCGGGTTGTTTCCGCCAAATCCAGCGCAATCGGTTTCTCGCTGAAGACGGCTTTGCCGGCGTTAATCGCAATCTCAATCAGCCGTGCGTGCGTCTCCGTTGGCGTCACGATGACCACCGCGTCGACCCCGGAATGGGCGATCGCCTTTTCAATATCCGTGAGGGCAACTTCGGCGTTGGCGAGCGCTTTGCCGCGCTCGGCCGCCTCTGCATTCGGGTCGGCCACCGCGACAACTCGCACCCCGCTCAATCCCACCAGATTTCTCAGGTGGGTCTCGCCCATGCGTCCCACCCCAAGAAAGGCGACTCCGATCGTAGCTGTGGTCGGCATTGGCTATTTGGCAACCAGCTTCTTGATGCGTTCGCTCAAGCGTTGCGGGGACATTTGGAAGAGATCGAGCAAATAGTCATTCGGCGCGGACTCCCCCCATCTGTCCTCGATTCCAAAGCGAACGACCTTCCGCGGCGAAGCTTCCGAGAGGATCTCGGCAACCATGCCGCCCAACCCCCCATAGATCGTGTGCTCTTCGACCGTGATCACCAGCTTGGCCTTCTCGGACGCGCTGACGATTTCCTCCTTGTTGACGGGCTTGATCGACGGCACATGCAGCACCCCGGCGGAAACGCCTTGACCTTGGAGCAGCTCGGCTGCTTGCAGGCAGCGGACGCTTTGCGGACCGGTCGAAATCAACAGGACGTCGCCACCTTCCCGCAGCAGGACCGTCTTGCCCGGCACGAAGCTATACTTCTCGTCGAAGACGTTGGCCGATGCGTCCCGCGCCAGGCGCAGATAGACAGGTCCCTGAAACTCCGTCGCCCAGCGAATAATCGCTTCGCCTTCGATCGCGTCCGCGGGCGCCAGGACGGTCATGTCGGGCATCGCGCGCATGATGGCGATATCCTGGACATCCTGGTGAGTCTTGCCCGTCAGACCGGTCAGCAGACCGGAATAGGCTGCGCCGATTTTCACGTTCGCCTGGGTCTGCGCCACGAGCATGCGGATTGGATCAATGGCCCGATGGGTAAAGAACACTGTGAAGGTGGATAGCCAAGGCACAAAACCCACTGAGGCCAAACCGACGGCTACACCAACAAAGTTTTGCTCCGCGATTCCCATTTGGAGGAACCGGTCGGGGTAGGCCATGGCAAACTTATCCGCCTTGGTCGAATTTGCCAAGTCGGCGTCCAAGACGACGACATTAGGATTGGTCCAACCCAGAGAAACCAACGTATCTCCAAACACATCTCGTAACGCCTTCATGACACTGCCTCCTCGATGCGAAGTTCCTTGGCAATAATTCTCAGCTCCTCCTTGGTCGCGACCTTGGAGTGCCATTCGTGTTTCCCCTCGGTAAAGTGCACCCCTTTACCCTTGATCGTGTGCGCAATGATCATCGTCGGCTGATCGGAGTCTCCCGCCGCCTTCGCGCTTTCCAATGCCGGGACGACCTGCGCGAAGTCGTGCCCGTTGATCTCGATGCAGCGCCAGCCGAGTTTCTCGAATACACCCCGCAAATCGATTCCAGACCACGGGTCGCGGCGGTCGCCGCGATGCTGTTCATTGACCGCGAGCACCCAGCCGAATTGTTGCAGGCCGTTCCAGTCAAGAATGGCCGTGAGGTTTCCCAGCTTGTATCTCGGCGCGATGTGCAACGATTCCCAGATCATCCCCTCCTGCAATTCGCCGTCCCCCATCAGGACAAAGGTATGAAACTTCTGCCCGCGCATTCGGGCGCCTAAGGCAAAGCCCAACCCGACCGAAAGACCCTGACCCAGAGACCCCGTCGAGGTATCCAAGCCCGGAAGTTTCGTCACGTCCGGATGGCCCTGCAGCCGGGACGCGCCCTTATCGAAGGTCTTCAGCTCTTCGACGGGGAGATATCCCCGCAGTGCCATCACGACGTATTGGCCGATCGAGGAGTGACCTTTGGAAAGAATGAAGCGGTCTCGCTCCGGCCACCGAGGCTCCTCCGATTTGACGTTCATCACGCGAAAGTAGAGCGCAACCAAAAGGTCCATCGCCGAAAATGGGCCGCCCACGTGCCCCGCACCGCTTCCCGCAACGGTGCTGATCGCCAGCCACCGTCCCCTTCGGGCGAGTGCCTCAAGGTCTTCGTATTCCGTGTTTTTACTCATAGTTGTTTCTTTGCTAATGATTTGCAGTGCATAAGAAAAATCAGCTCCTTGTCGATACCCAGACGCCCGAACGAGTTGATTTGTCCATGGCCTCGAGAATCTCTTGATTCCTTGCCCCAAAGCTAAAATCCGGGAAACATCCCGTGCCTTTTCCAATTCCCTGGATGAGATCGTGAACCTCAATCACCTTCATGTCGAAATAGCCAAGCCCTCCGCCGGCGAAATCAAAACCAAAGAAGGCCGAATACTGCGGCACTTGGGACCCGCAATAGATCGTCTTGAATCCCCGATCTCGCTTCTCCTCGCCCATGCGGAAGACCTGCAACTCGTTGAATCTCTCCCCGTTATTGTAGATCGTACCCTCCGTGCCCGAAACCTCCCAAAAAACGCCGAAAACCCGGCCCGCGCAAATCCGCGAAGCCTCGATGACGCCGGCAGCCCCAGAGTCGAATTTAACAAGAGACTGAATCTGATCTTCGTTCTCGACCGCGCGCTTCTTCGCATCTTCCGCAACTTTGCTGCCGTAACCCGCATCAAAGTCGGGGACCGGACGTTCTTTGAAGATGATCTGACTTTGTGCTGAGACCTCCGCAATATCGCCCATCAGGAACTGGGCCACCGAGACCGCATGCGCACCAAGATCGCCCAGGGCCCCCGTGCCCGCGAGTTCTCTGGAGCACCGCCAGGACCAGGGCAACGAAGGATCGTTGAAAAATCCCTGGTCGAATCGACCGCGAAAGCGGACCGGTTCTCCGATCTCCCCCCGATCGATAATCTGTTTGGCCACCATGGCCGCGGGCGTCTTGAGATTGTTGAAAGCAGCCATGGAATTGACCCCTGCCTTCTTCGCGGCTGCGGCCATCTGCTGCGCATCCTCCACCTTCACCGCCATGGGCTTCTCGCAGTAAACGTTTTTTCCCGCTTCGATCGCGGCCAATGCTTGTTCCGGATGCAGATTGTTCGGCGTCGTGATATCGATCACGTCCACCTTGGGGTCCTCGAGCATTTTTCGCCAATCACCATAAGCTTTTTCGAAGCCCAATCGGCGGCGGGATCGTTCCGCCAACTCGTCGTTTTGGTCCGCGATCGCATAGAGAACCGGTGCGCGCGCCAGATCCTTGTACAAGTTTCCCGCCCTCCTGTATGCATCCGCGTGAGCCTGCCCCATGAACCCCGATCCGATCAGTCCAATGTTTAGTGTGTTTGACATAGATATCTCTAAGACAGTTCCTTCAGAACATTAGTTCCCTGACGTATCGGTAAGCGTTCTGTGCATACAGCCTCGGGGTCGCTTTGGCCGGATCTTGTTCCGCTTCGACAATTACCCAGCCGCGATAGCCAGAGGTCCGAACAAACCGAGCGATCTCCGAGAAATCCAGATCTCCGTCGCCCGGAACAGTGAAGAACCCTTCCCTGACTGCCGAGTTGAAGCTTGCATCCTTCTTGCGGACCCCTTCGAGGACTTTGCGACGAACATCCTTAAGATGAATGTGCACGATTCGGCTGCCAAATCGCCGCACGATTTCGCCGTAGTCCCCGCCGGCGGCGGATGCATGCCCTGTGTCGAGCAGAAGCCCGACGGAGTCCTCGGTGGCCTCGCAAAAAGCGGAAATTTCCTCGGCGCGCTCGACCAGCATCATCAGGTGGTGATGGTAGGCAAGAACGATGCCTCGCTCCTGCAATCGAACGCCAAATTCCCCGAGTTTCTTCGCATAAGCTCCGAGATCGACTAGTTGCAAATCAGGGCTTTGGCTCATGGGCACGTCCAGGAACCCCTTGGGCGTCTTTCCCTCTTCTCCATAAACGAGCACCTGACTGCCGCAACCCTCCAACAATCGGATGTGGTCAGCGGCCGCCTTCCATTCGGCTTCCAGCGAACGTTCCGCGAGAAATCCCGAATACCATCCCGCAGCCAACTGAAGTCCGAATTCCGAAAGTTTAGACGACAACTCCTTCGGGTTCCTGGGAAACTTACGTCCCAACTCCACGCCTTCGTAGCCGATCTCCGCCGCGTCCCTTAGACACTCTTCCAAAGGAATCTCGTCTCCAAGATCGGCAAGAACGTCATTGGTCCAGCTAAGCGGACTGACTCCCAATCTTGCCGGCTTTTCCGAGTTTTCGGGGGCAGCCATTACAAGGACCCGTTGGTGCGTGTCCGCGAGGTGAATTTCTCGAATGGGAATCGGTCAGGAGCTCTGTCTTGCATGGGCTGGCGTCTGTTTGGGGTGGGATCTTTCGGGATCGTAAATGCAATTCATTCGTAAGCCATCCGTAAGTAAGTCGTCAAGCAAAACATTCCCGGTTTTTTCCTCCGCCACGGGATAGGGCGGGAACAAGTTCCGCAGAGATCGATCACCCATCTGCAGAAAGTCGGATCATTTCAAAATACTGCTGATGAATTACTTACTATCGACATAGATCTTGATAATTCATCCGGAGTTTCCCGAGAAGCTCTTTACCCGCTCCTCATTTTTGTGGTAACGAGATTCGTGATTTTTATTCTTTCGCTTGAAAGCGCGTGTGATAGAGTTCCAAGAAAAGGAAAACATGACGACGACATTCTCTTTGAAAGACTCTGACCTTTTCCGCCAGCAGGCCTATATCGGCGGACGCTGGTGCGATGCCGACAGCGGAGCGACGATCGAGGTCAACAATCCCGCGACGGGGGAGGTCCTCGGCACGGTGCCCAAGATGGGCGCCAACGAAACGTGGCGCGCGATTGAGGCGGCGAAGGACGCCTTTGTGGACTGGAGTCGAAAACCTGCCAAGGAGCGAAGCATTCTCATGCGCCGATGGCATGACTTGATCATGGCCAACGTTGAGGATCTCGGCGCGCTGATGACTGCCGAACAAGGCAAACCGCTGACCGAGGCGAAAGGTGAAGTCGCCTATGCCGCCTCTTTTATCGAGTGGTTCGCCGAGGAGGCCAAGCGGGTCTATGGGGACACAATTCCCTCGCCTTGGCCAGACCGGCGCCTCGTTGTGATCAAGCAACCCATCGGCGTCTGTGCGGCCATGACTCCTTGGAATTTCCCGGCGGCCATGATCGCGCGAAAGGCTGGCCCGGCGCTGGCCGCGGGATGCACGATGATCGCCAAGCCGGCCAGTTCCACCCCTTACTCAGCGTTCGCGCTTGCCGTGCTGGCGGAACGCGCCGGGATTCCCTCCGGCGTTCTCAACGTGTTGACCGGCAATTCGAAGGAGATTGGGGGCGAAATGACCTCCAATCCCGATGTTCGCAAGATTACTTTTACGGGTTCAACGGAGGTTGGCCGCCTGCTCATGAAGCAGAGCTCCTCCACCATCAAGAAGCTTTCCCTGGAGCTCGGCGGGAATGCGCCCTTTATCGTTTTCGATGATGCCGATTTGGATGCGGCCGTCGAGGGGGCGATCATTTCCAAGTATCGCAACGCCGGGCAGACCTGCGTTTGCGCGAACCGGCTCTACGTGCAGGCCGGCGTGTACGACGCCTTTGCCGAAAAACTGGTCGCCGCAGTCGGAAAACTCAAGGTCGGCAATGGCTTTGAGCCGGGAGTTCAGCAGGGGCCCCTCATCGATAATGCCGCCGTGGAGAAGGTGGAGGAACACATCCAGGACGCCGTGTCGAAGGGCGGCCATGTCGTTCTCGGAGGCAAACGGCATGCGCTTGGCCAGACCTTTTTTGAACCGACCGTGTTGACTGGCGTTACGACGCAAATGAAGGTCGCCAAGGAGGAAACCTTCGGTCCGCTCGCTCCTTTGTTCCGCTTTGAAACGGACGAGGAAGGTATCCAAATGGCCAATGATACGGAATTTGGCTTGGCCAGCTACTTCTATAGCCGCGATCTCGGCCGTGTGTGGCGGGCGGCAGAGGCTCTCGAATGCGGAATGGTTGGCATCAATACCGGCTTGATTTCGAACGAAGTCGCCCCGTTTGGCGGGGTCAAACAGTCCGGACTTGGCCGGGAGGGCTCTCACTACGGTTTGGAGGACTTCCTCGAGATCAAATACCTGTGCTTCGGCGGGCTCGACAAATGAGCAAGACGTAGAATGACGGCATTTTCTTTGCAAGATCAGGACCTCTTCCGCCAGCAAGCTTACATCGGTGGGCGCTGGTGCGATGCCGACAGCGGAGCGACCCTGGAAGTCAATAATCCCGCAACCGGGGACATCCTTGGCACGGTGCCCAAGATGGGCGCCAACGAAACGTGGCGCGCGATTGAGGCCGCGAAGGACGCCTTCGTGGACTGGAGTCGAAAACCTGCCAAGGAGCGAAGCATTCTCATGCGCCGTTGGCATGACTTGATCATGGCCAACGTTGAGGATCTCGGCGCGCTGATGACTGCCGAGCAAGGCAAACCGCTGACCGAAGCGAAGGGTGAAGTCGCCTATGCCGCTTCCTTTATCGAGTGGTTCGCCGAGGAAGCCAAGCGGGTTTACGGGGACACGATCCCCTCGCCTTGGAATGATCGGCGCCTCGTCGTGATCAAGCAGCCCATCGGCGTCTGTGCGGCCGTCACTCCGTGGAACTTTCCGGCGGCCATGATCGCGAGGAAGGCTGCACCGGCCCTGGCCGCGGGATGCACGATGGTGGCGAAACCCGCCGAGTCGACTCCCTACTCGGCTTTTGCGCTCGCGGTTTTGGCGGAACGCGCCGGGATTCCCTCCGGCGTCCTCAACGTGCTGACCGGCGAAGCCAGAGAGATTGGGGGCGAAATGACCTCCAATCCCGATGTTCGCAAGATTACTTTTACGGGTTCAACGGAGGTTGGCCGCCTGCTCATGAAGCAGAGCTCCTCCACCATCAAGAAGCTTTCCCTCGAGCTCGGCGGGAATGCGCCCTTTATCGTTTTCGACGATGCCGATCTGGACGCGGCCGTGGAGGGGGCAATCATTTCCAAATATCGCAACGCCGGGCAGACCTGCGTTTGTGCGAACCGGCTCTACGTGCAGGCCGGGGTTTACGACGCCTTCGCCGAGAAGCTGGTCGCCGCAGTCGGAAAACTCAAAGTCGGCAACGGCTTTGAGCCCGATGTTCAGCAGGGACCCTTGATCGATTACGCGGCCGTGGAGAAAATCGAGGAACACATCCAGGACGCCGTCTCGAAGGGCGGCCACGTCGTTCTCGGAGGCAAGCGCCATTCGCTTGGCCAGACCTTTTTCGAGCCGACGGTGCTGACTGGCGTTACGCCGCAGATGAAGGTTGCCAAAGAAGAGACTTTCGGTCCGCTGGCTCCTTTGTTCCGCTTCGAGACGGACGAGGAAGGCATCCAGATGGCCAACGACACGGAGTTTGGTCTCGCGAGTTACTTTTACAGCCGCGACCTCGGCCGCGTGTGGCGGGCGGCAGAGGCCCTCGAATGCGGAATGGTCGGCATCAATACCGGCCTGATCTCGAATGAAGTTGCCCCGTTTGGCGGCGTCAAACAATCGGGACTCGGTCGCGAGGGGTCTCACTATGGCTTGGAAGACTTCCTCGAAATCAAATACCTCTGCTTCGGCGGCTTGGACAAGTGAGACGGAAATTAAAGAGGCGCCTCGCCGCGGAACCAGAGGAACAAAGTCTCTTCTTTCTGCTATCACAACAATTGGACAGCCGAACAAAGGGAAAGGCTTAGCGGACGCAGCAAATGACCAAGATTCGGCACGAGAAACGAGCGGTCCGAAAACCAAAAGCGGCGTTGCTCACGAGACGATCGCCGCCGACAATGGACGAGCGGCGCGAAAGCATAGTCGAGTTCCTAAAGGACGAGGGCAAGATAAGGGTCGAGGAATTGTCGGACAGGCTTGAGGTGAGCCAGGTTACAATCCGAAAGGATCTCGACGCCCTTGAAAGACAAGGCCTGCTCGAAAGGAGTCACGGCAATGCGGTCTACTCCCAGCAGAGCCGATTCAACATTGCTTTCCTCGAGAAATTGCAGCTGCAGGCTTCAGCAAAAGAGCTCATTGCTGAAGCAGCCGTCAGCCATATCCACGAAGGCGACTCCATTATCCTCGACTCGGGAACCACCACACTGGCGCTCGCCAAAGTCCTCGTCGGAAAATTCCGCTCTCTTTTTGTCATCACTAACTCTGTGCCAGCCGTCCTGGAATTGACCAAGGCCGGATACGAACTTCTGCTCGTCGGGGGACAAGTCCGCAATCATAGCCTGGCCCTCATCGGCCCCATGGGTGTCAAGAACCTGGAGAGCTTTCACGTCGATCGAGCATTCATGGGGACATCTGGAATCAGTCTCTCGCACGGATATAGCACACCCGATTCCCTGGACGCCCAGATGAAACACACGATGATCCGAATCGCTGACAAAGCCTATGTCCTCACCGACTCGTCGAAATTCGGCCATAATTGCATGGTTAGTTTCGCCAGATGTTCGGATATTCACCTCACGCTGACAGATTCGGGAATTCCCCGAAAGGTTCTCAAAGCCTTCCAACAACGCCGACTCGATATTTGCGTCGTCGATCCCAATGGCGAACAGGAGCGTTAGATTTGAACTTGTTGGCTTGCTGCATTAGCGAAAGAGGCGATCGATGGGCTCACCGGGCGTCCGATTTGCTCACCGATCGGGCGGGCGCTCAATTAATTGGAGTTTTTTCTTATAATGTGCTTGCCTAGAAAAGATCTATACCCTACACGACTTCTCTATGGGCTGGACGAACCGTCAATCGGCAGCGTAGCGCGTGCTCGAAGTCGATTTAAAGCGCTTGGCCACACAAACAAAGTTTCCCGCAAACCCAGAAACAAACTAGACCAGTCCGGACATTCCGGACCCAAACTCAGGAGAACTAAATGAAACGCTTGGTTTTAGCACTCGCAGCGTCAGCAATCATGTTGAGTTGCGCATCAGCTCAGACGGTCGGAGTATGCATGGCTTATTTCGACGACCTTTTTCTCACCAATCTTCGCGAGGCTATGACGGCGACGGCGAAAGAAAAGGGCGTAAAGCTGCAGTACGAGGACGCCCAGGGAGACATCGGCAAGCAACTCAGTCAGATCCAAAATTTCATCGCGCAAAAGGTCGATGCGATTGTCGTTAATCCCGTCGACAGTTCAGCGACGGCGCAAATGACTAAGCTGATCCAAGGCGCCGGCATTCCCTTGGTTTACGTCAATCGGTCGCCCCTCGAGCCCTTGAAGCCTGGAGAACCGATTGTCTATGTCGGTTCCGACGAGAACGTCTCGGGTAAGCTCGAGGCGGAGGCGCTCAGCAAGCTGATGAACAACAAGGGTAACGTCGTCATCATGATGGGCGAGCTTGCGACCCAGGCCGCCATCGTGCGCACCGAGGGCAGCGAGAAAGTTTTCGCCCAACATCCCGATATCAAGGTTGTCCAGAAGCAGACAGCTAACTGGAGGCGAAATGAAGCCATCGATCTCATGAACAACTGGATTGTCGCGGGAACGAAGATCGATGCCGTTTGCGCGAACAATGACGAAATGGCGATCGGCGCGATTATTGCGCTCCAGCAGGCAGGCAAGGACCCCAAGAAGATCTTCGTTGGTGGTGTTGACGCAACCCGCGACGCCCTGGCTGAGATGGCCAAGGGCAACTTGGCCGTGACTGTGTTCCAGGACGCCAAGGGCCAAGGAAAGGCTGTGGTGGAGTCCGTCCAAAAACTCCTAAAGAAAGAGAAGTTCGAGTCTCCATACGTCTACGTCCCGTTTCAGCTGGTTACTCAGGAAAACTATAAGGAGTTCCTCGAAAAATTATGACGTTTACCGTGCTGCCTTAACGGTGGCGCAGTCTCTGCCTGATACCTAACGCGTTGATAAATTAGCCATGTCATCTTCAGAGTCCTTGGGCTTGCACGAGCCGTTCAACGAAACCCAGGTCGCCGGAGTATTTGCGGAAGCGCCTTATCTCTTGGAGGTGGAAGGAGTGCGCAAAACCTTTCCAGGTGTTGTGGCGCTGGACGGAGTGCGCCTGCAGATTCGTCCTGGCACTGTCCATGCCCTCATGGGCGAGAATGGCGCAGGCAAATCGACGCTGATGAAGATCGTTGCCGGCGTCTATCAACCGGACATAGGCGAGATCCGGTTAAAGGGCAAACCGGTGAAGCTGCCAACGCCACTCGCTGCCCTCGATGCGGGGATCGCGATGATCCATCAGGAACTCAACCTGATGCCTTACATGACGGTCGCGGAGAACGTCTGGATTCGGCGGGAGCCGATGCGGGGACTGGGATTCATGGATTTCGTGAATCACAAGGAGATGAGCCGCATGACAGAGCATCTGTTTCGCCGGCTCAATATTGATCTCGATCCCGAGATCGAGGTCCGGCACCTGACCGTCGCGAATCGGCAGATCGTGGAGATTGCCAAGGCCGTCTCCTTCGAGTCGGACATCCTGATCATGGATGAGCCGACTTCCGCGCTGACCGAACGCGAAGTCGAGCACCTCTTTGCGATCATCGCGGACCTCAAGGCGCATGGTGTGGGCATCGTCTACATCACCCACAAGATGGACGAGGTTTTTACGATTGCCGATGATGTGTCGGTTTTCCGCGACGGCCGATACATCGCCACCCATCGTGCCAAGGACATCAACCGCGAAATCCTGATCAAGGAGATGGTTGGCCGCGACCTCGACGCCATGTTTCCCAAGGAGATTGTTCCCATCGGCGACGTGGCGCTTTCCGTTAAAAACCTGGCCCTCGAAGGTGTCTTTTCAGATGTTTCCTTCGATCTCCGCAAAGGCGAGATTCTTGGCCTCGCCGGTCTGGTCGGCGCGGGCCGAACGAATGTGGCCGAGACCATCTTCGGTGTAACTCCGGCAACCTCAGGAGAAATTGTTGTTAACGGCAAGAAGCTCATCGTCGATTCTCCGCAGACCGCAATGCGCGCGGGAATGGCTCTTCTCACCGAGGACCGAAAGGATACCGGCTGCTTTTTGGTACTTTCGGTTCTCGAAAACATGGAAATGGCCGTGCTGCAAGACCGCTTTTTCAAGAACGGATTCGTGACTCAGGGACCCCTGACGGCGGAATGCGAGAAACTGAAGGGAGCGCTCAGAATCAAGACGCCGAATCTTGCCGAGCGCATCGAGAACTTGAGCGGAGGCAACCAGCAGAAGGGTCTGATTGGGCGCTGGCTTCTCACCAAACCGAAGATCCTGATCCTGGACGAGCCAACGCGCGGCATCGACGTGGGCGCCAAGGCGGAGATCCACAGGTTGATCTCCAAACTCGCGGGCGAGGGTCTTGCGGTCATCATGATTTCTTCCGAAATGCCTGAGATTCTTGGCATGAGTGATCGCATCATGGTCATGCATGACGGTCGCGTGACCGGGTTTCTTGACCGTTCCGAGGCCGATCAGGTCAGCATTATGCACCTTGCTTCAGGCTGATTTTTGAGCACCGCCGCAGATATCGGCATAGTGCAGCAATACGAATAGAAAAAGGTAAACTAATGAGCAACGAGGTCAAAACTCAGACGGCGCCAGCGCCAGGTTCGGCGACTCCAGAGACGAAACGCGGAGGGCGCAAGCTGCCCACGGAGTTGGGAATCCTGCTTATCCTGGTCGGCATCGCGGCCCTCTTCGAAGTTGCCGGCTGGGTCTTCAAGGGTGATACGTTCCTCTTTAATCCTCAGCGCCTGTTCATCATTGTTCTTCAGGTTTCGGTCGTTGGCTTGCTTGCTATCGCCGTGACGCAGGTGATCATTACTGGCGGCATCGATCTCTCCTCCGGCTCCGTGCTCGCAATTTCCGCGATGGTAGCGGCAAGTTTGGCGCAAACCCCGGAAAACACTCGCGCGGTTTACCCGGCACTCACCAATCTTCCGTTTATCATTCCCCTCTTAGGAGGTGTTTGCGTGGGCATGCTTGCCGGGTTTGTCAACGGGACGCTGATCGCGCGTACGGGAATTCCACCTTTCATCGCCACGTTGGGTATGATGGTGGCGGCCCGCGGGTTCGCGCGTGCCTACACGGGAGGCCAGCCGGTCAGCATGCTGTCGCCAAACTTCACATGGATCGGGTCTGGCTACATGCCCGTTATTATCTTCCTTGTCACCGCGGTCATCTTCCACATTGCTTTGCGTTATACACGTTATGGCAAATTCACTTATGCCATCGGTGCCAATCCGCAGGCCGCGCGAGTCTCGGGCATCAACGTCGGCCGTCACCTGATCATCGTGTACACGATTGCGGGCCTGCTTTCGGGGCTCGCTGGAGTCGTTACCGCGGCTCGCGCGTCGACCGGTCAGGCAGGCATGGGCTTGGGCTATGAACTTGATGCGATCGCTGCAACCGTGATCGGTGGCACGAGCCTTACCGGCGGAATCGGCCGCATTTGGGGCACCGTCATCGGTATGGGGATCCTCGGCATCATGACCAGTGGGTTCACCTTTCTCGGCGTCGACGTCTACTACCAGGATATCGTCAAAGGTGTGATCATTGTCGCGGCCGTGGCCGCCGACATGTATCGCCAGAAGAAGCGCAGGAAGGCCTGAGGGTAGGTCGCGGCTTGCGCGCAGGCGAGCTTGGGCGATAGGTGCCGGCACCTAACAAGCCAGAAGTAATGACCAGGAGTATCAATTTCCCCCCTCATCGCGGCATTGTCAGGACCCGGCTTGCGTTGACTGGATCCGAATCGGCGATCAGGAGGACATCAGCAAAGTCCGGTGGGATCGTGCCGGTCCTATGGATTCACAACTATGCCAGATGACGTTAAGAGGAAGGTGAGAGTGGGCATGGTCGGTGGGGCGCCTGGTGCGGGCATCGCTGGGTCGCACCGAATCGCCATGCGCCTCGACGACCGGTATGTTCTGGCTGCAGGCGTCTTTTCACGAAGTCGCGAGAAATCTCTGGCTGCGGCGAGGCAGCTTGGAATTCCTGAGGACCGCGTGTATTCCGACTACGGCACGATGGCAGAGGCAGAAAGCAAGCGCGAGGACGGGGTCGACGCGATCGCCATTGTTACGCCGACGGATAGCCATTATAAAATCGCGAAGAAGGTTCTGGAGTCGGGAGTCAGCGTGATCTGCGATAAACCGCTCTGCCTTTCAGTCGCGGAAGCAAAGGAGTTGAAATCCCTTGCCGAAAACGGCGAATTGCTCCTTTGCCTGACGCACAACTACTCCGGTTACGCAATGGTGCGCCATGCCGCCCGCATGGTCAGAAACGGCGATTTGGGAGAGATCAAGGTCGTTCAAGCGGAGCATGCCTCTGGATGGGCCGCGACGTTACTGGAGAAGCAAGGCCACACACAGGCCGCTTGGAGGATGGACCCGGGCTTGCTGGGCGACGCCAGCGTGCTCTACGACTTGGGCACCCATGCGCACCAGTTGACGCGATTTATTACCGGTCTCGAAGTTACCGAAATCGCCGCGGAACTGAGCCAGATCGTTGCGGGTCGGGCGATCAAAGACAACGCGAACTTATTGCTTCGATTCTCCAATGGGGCTCGCGGATCGCTTTGGGCTTCGATGGCCGCGGTAGGCAATGAGCACGGTCTTCGGATCCGTGTCTATGGGGATCGCGGCAGCTTGGCCTGGCACCAGGAAGATCCTCAGCATCTCCTTTACTCCCCGATAGATGGCCCGCCCCAGATCCTGGCGCAGGGAGCCGCCTGGCTTTCAGACGACGCGGGTAAATGGACGCGCGCCGGACTCGGGCATCCCGAAGGTTTTTTCGAGGCATTTGCCAACCTTTACACGGAACTCGCGGATGCGCTGCTCGCCAAGGCCGAAGGGCGCCCCCGCACGAAATCTGAACTGGGCTTTCCCGACGCTTCGGACGGGCTCAAGGGCGTGGCCTTCGTCGAGGCGGCCATGCGCTCCTTCGCGGCTGGTGGCGTGTGGACCACCGTGGAAGTCACCTGAGACGAACCAATACTAACATATGCTTAAGGTTGCCGTAATAGGAGCCGGCTTTATCGGCTCGGTTCATGCTAAGAATGTCGCGCTTCATCCCGCGACGCAATTGGTCGCGGTGAGCGACGTTAACTTGGAAGCCGCCAGGAAAGTCGCCGCTACGACGGGTGCCAAGGCGGTGGGCGATGCCGTCGAGATCTTCAACGACAAGGAGGTCGAGGCCGTCTTCATCTGTACCTCAACGAACACGCATGTCGACTATCTGAAGCGATCAGCGCAGGCGGGCAAGGCCGTCTACTGCGAGAAGCCGATCGGTTTGGATTATCAAGAAGCGGTCGACGCGGTGAACGTTGTTCGAGCCGCCGAAGTCCCCGTGATGCTCGGCTTCAATCGAAGGTTTGATCCCAATCATGCGGCTCTGCAAGACGAAGTCAGGCGCGGCGAGGTCGGCAACCTGGAAATCATCCAGATGACATCACGCGGGCCCAGCCTCCCCGCGATCAGCTATCTCGCCACTTCGGGGGGGCAGCTAAAGGACCAGACAATCCATTTCTTCGACCTTCTGCGGTGGATTACCGGCGACGAAGCACAAGAGGTGTATGCTATGGGAGCGGCCTTTGTGGATCCGAAAGTCGCCGAAGTTGGTGACGTCGACACGAGCATCGTGGCGATTCGAATGGCCTCTGGAGCGCTTTGCCAAATCGACTCCGCCAGACGTACCGGCTACGGATATGATGAGCGCATCGAAGTTTTTGGATCCAAGGGAATGGTGGAATCCCGACGCCAGCGGGCACGGGGAGTCTCGCGATACGTCGGTAACAACGTCATCGACGATGGTCTTCACGCAGGTTGGTTCGAACGAATCGAACAGAGCTATTACAGGATCCTCGATGCGTTCGCAGACGCTCTCTCGAAGGGCGCGGACCCCAGCCCTTCGCTGGAGGACGGATTGAAGGCTCAGTTGCTGGCAGATAAGGCAACGGAGTCTCTGAAAAGCGGCCAGCCAGTGAAAATCGAAGGTTAGTAGTCCCCTAAGCGAAAATCTTTGCCATAAACCAAAATGAAATTGTGTGCCGTATCGGAGAGTTTGGGCCACCTCGGATTCCAAGAGGCTGCCAAGGTTTCGGCGGAACTCGGACTTGCGGGCCTGGAGATCGGCACCGGCAACTGGAATGCCGCTCCCCACGCTAACCTGCAGTCCTTGCTGGAAAGCGCAGAGGAAAGACGAAAGTTCCTTTCGGTGTTCGAACGGAACGGGCTGGCCCTCTCGGCGCTGAATTGCAATGGCAATCAGCTTCACCCCGTGGATGGTGAACGTCAGAGCAAAGTCGTTTACGACACGCTTCGCGTCGCTGAACTGCTTGGTGTAAAGACCATTGTCCTCATGTCCGGCTTGCCGGCGGGGGGACCGAAGGATGTCCGTCCCAACTGGGTCACTTGCGCGTGGCACCGGGAGAATCTGGAGATTCTCGATTGGCAATGGAACGAAAAGCTACTCCCCTATTGGACGAAGCTGGCGGCGGCGGCGAAAGACGCCGGTTTGAGGCTTTGCGTCGAGCTCCATGGACATCAACTGGTCTATAACGTTCCAACCCTTCTCAAGCTTAGGAAAGAGGTGGGCACCAGTGTGGGTACCAATCTCGATCCGAGCCATCTCTTTTGGATGGACGCGGATCCGCTTGCGGCAATCGACGCTCTCGGTGAAGCGATCTACCACGTCCACGCGAAGGACACGTTTATGAACAAGCCGGCTCTCGATCTTACGAGCCGCTTGGAGACCCTCGCACATGAGAATGTCAAGGATCGATCGTGGAGTTACATCACCCTGGGTTACGGCCACGGTGAACAATGGTGGCGTGAGTTTTGCTATCGCCTTCGGCTTAACGGGTATGACGGCTGGCTATCGATCGAGCACGAGGATATCGTTTTGTCGCGCATCGAAGGCCTGCGCAAATCCGTCGATCTTCTAAAGGCGACGATGATCGAAGAAAAGAGCGATTATGCGCTGCCGGACCTGCCCGGTGGTTAACCTCGGTGTCAATCGTCGCACAATCCGCTCACGCTGCCTTCGAATCGGCCCTCGAGATGAGCCGTTCGCACTTATGACTCAAACAATCATTGGCCGCCCACCTGCTTTTTGGATCGAAAGTGAATCAGACAAACACGATTAACAATTGGAATAACAGCCGACAGCCTCGCGTCACCATGAGATTCTCCATTTGCGCTTGGACGTTTGGCAACACGCCGATTGACAAGGTATTCGAACTCGTTTCCTCGGCAGGGTATACAGTCCATTGACTTAACAGCTGCGGTTGACGCTTGTGATTGGGCTCAAGCAACTCGACTGGCTGAGCGATTCTCTCTTGAAATCAGCGGGCTCACCTGCGACAGCGGTTGGCCGGCGGAAGATCATGATTTAGCAAACAAAGACGCGCTCAACAGACAAAAAGCAGTTGAGTATTTTAAACGCCAGATCGAATGCGTAAAACTCGTCGGCGGCGACTACTTGATCGTTGTCCCTTCTGCAGTAGGGAAGTTTCGGTCTATGGCAGGCGATACGAGTGAAGATTGGAGATGGGCCGTTGAATCCGTCTGCAATCTTACCGAAACTGCAGCGAATAATCAGGTAACGCTCGTCATGGAACCGCTCAATCGCTATGAAAGTTGTGTCGTCAATACCGCTGAAGATGTGTTGCGATTTGTTACGGAGGTAAACCATCCAAACGTAAGAGCCTTGTTGGACACCTATCATATGAATATTGAAGAATCCGACGTCGGGAAGGCCTTTCTCACGGTGAAGGATTGTGTGGAAGTTGTTCATTTTGCGGATAGCAATCGACGCGCTTTAGGTCAGGGCCATATCGATTTCCGGCCCGTTGTGGCCGGCATGAAAGCAATCGGCTTTGACAAGACGATCGTCCTCGAATGCACAGCGCCAGGTCCCGATCCGTTCAGAGCCGACAAGGGCGAGACGACCACGCAAACCATGGCACAGTATGCAGCGGAATCACTCGCTAAGCTAAGAGAGTGGTTTCCTTGAACGCTCGCCACGGCTTATTGATCGCGGGCGCTCGCGTGCTGGGAAGGCGCTAGATTCAAATAGGAAGAACCAAAAAGATGCCGAAAGCAAGAATTGGAATTTTGGGTGCAGGCTTTATCGCAAAGGTGCACATCGGGAATCTGAAGAATGATGAAAGAGTCGAAATCGCGGGGGTGGTCGACTTGTTCCTGGACAAAGCGCAGACGCTGGCCAAGGAAGCAGGACCCCAAGCGAACGCCTTCAGTTCCTTGGACGAATTGTTCGACCATAAAGTAGACGCGGTCTACGTGACCACGCCCAACACGTTGCATGTTGAACCGGTCCTCAACTGTCTGAACAAAGATGTGAATGTCTTCTGCGAAAAGCCGATGGCCACTTCGTTGCGTGACGCGGAGCGAATCAAAGAGGCGCGAGCTAAGTCCAAGGGGATCTATAATCTCGGGATGAATATGAGGTATGGTTATGTCTTTAAGAGAGTAAAGCAGTTAATGGAGTCGGGAGAGCTGACGCCTTATATGGTCAACGTCAAACTGAATCGCGGAGAACTGCTGAATCCGCCTTGGACGGCGGACCCTAAAGTGACCGGGGGTTTTCTCTATGAAACGCCGATTCATTTGTTCGACATCTGTCGGTATCTCTTCGGGGAAGTGGCGACCGTGAAGTGCGAAGCCAGGCAGAATATCTCGCAAGCTGAATTCGATGATTTCGCCGTCCTGCTTACTTTTGAATCCGGGACGATTGGCACCTTTGTCACCTCAGCCCATGCGGGATGGAGTTATCCTTTTCAGAGGCTGGAGATCTATGGCAAGTACTCCACCCTCACGGTGGAGGATATGGAAAGAGTTATCTATTCCCCGGGTTTGAAGCGGGCGACCGAAGAAAACGACTTCAAACAGGTTCCCTTTGAGGAGAAATGGGGATACGTGGAGGAAGACCGTCTCTTTATTGATGCGATTCTAAATGGGACCAAACCCCCCGTCACCGCGGAGGACGGATATCTCTTGAGCAGGTTATTGGATGGCATTTATGAGAGTGCCAAAACGGGTAACCAATTGGATTTTCGTAAATGACTTTGACTCGAGAAGCTGAGCTTGAGCGGGAAATCGTATCAGACCCGCGAGCGAAATTGTTTACGACTGAACTGTGACTATCCACGGCGCTGAGCGCTAAGGGTTATCCCCGAAGCTGCTGCCAGCGATCAGCAGTAAATGCTGGGCTTATTCTTCAAGGAAACGTCGACCTTCTCGCCGCTCTTTTGCGCAGCCACGCCGGCCTCACAACAAGCCGCGGTCGCATAGCCATCCCAGGCGGTGGGTCCGTCGACTTCGCCCCGTTTGGCGGCCTCGACCCAACGCTGTATCTCGATATCGTAAGCGCCTTTGAACCGTTCGACGAAACCCGGGGTAATCTCCCCACCCCAACGTCCTGCGCTGCGAACGTAAGGCCCGCTGTCCTCGCCAATGTTAACGATACCTTTTTCAAACACAGCCTGAGTCGCTACCTGGTAGCCGAATTGGGCATTCACGAAGATCTCAACATCGGCCAGCACGCCGTTCCCGGTCTCCATGAGCACGTGCTGCGGATCGTGCTGGCCGGAGGGGGCATGCCGCGTAGCCCGGCCCAGCCTGACTTGAACGTTTCTGATTTCCTGACCAGTCAGATAGCGGATCACATCGAATTCGTGGACAACTGAATCATTGATTAGCATCTCGTTGGTGAATCCCGGCGGCGTTTCGGGATTTCGGTGCGCACAGTGGAGCATCAAGCAGCTCCCCGAGTTCGCCGGACGTAATTAGGCTACGCAGGCGCTCATACTCGGCATCGAAGCGGCGCATGAAGCCAACCTGGATACGTATCTTTCCAAGTCGCTGCTCCGCCTCCAGAACTTCCCACGCGGACGGCGCGTCCGGGGTTAATGGTTTCTCGCACAGAATCGGCAAGTCCCGCTCCAGAACCTGAAGCAGCATGTCCCTGTGGAGAAAACCAGGCGTCGCTATCAGCACTGAGTTGACATCTTCCTGGTCCAAAGCCTGTCCGATGTCGGAGACCGCCGCCGCCCAGGGAATGCCTTCGACGGCCTTTCTGGCGCGCGAAATGTCAGCATCGACAACCGCCGAAACCTCGGCCCCGACGATTCGGCGTGTAAGACGCTCGATATGATCGGCGCCCATTCTGCCGGCGCCGACAACACATACTCTGAGTTTGGCTGGAATAGGTTCGGACTTCATTCTTGACTCCTTATTTGCGTTCGAGGGCCATCTCGATGGCCTGAAACAGGCTTGTTAAGCCCGCCGAGTGATGTTGAGGCGCGCCCTTTCGCTGGGGATAGGCAGGCTCCCGCACATTCTGGTCGCTAACCACGATGCCAGGCGACCCCTCACGGGCAAGCCTCTTGGCTATGGCGAGCCCTAGGCCCTGCGTTCTCCGGAAATTAGAGCTATAGTCGATCGGTTCCTTGAGGGAAGTGGTCACTCACGCCAGGTCACTTCGCAATTGCTCTTGAGTTCGATGGCTTGCCCGAGCCGAAGCGACGCTCCCGCCGCCTCCGCCAGATAGACTGCGCGCAGCCCGTCGATGGCATTTACCGGGAGTGGCGTGCCTGCGGACACACAGCCAAGAAACGTCTCGATTTCCGTCCGGTAGCTGCCGCCATAACGGTCCATGTAGAAGGTGAAAATACGGTCCGGAGCCCCGAAGCTCGTGCTTGAATACCGCATCGCGCCGGTGGCCCTCGGATTGTCCGAGATGACCATGCCAGCAGAGCCGAAGGCTTCGACGCGTTGGTCGTATCCATAAACCGCCCGTCGCGAATTCAGAATCACCGCCTGCCTGCCACTTTGGGTGACCATGGTCACACAAGCCGTGTCGATGTCGCTGAGTTTTCCGATCTCAGGGTCGACGAGGCAGCTGCCAAGGCTATATATGCTGATTGGCTCTTCGCCGAGGATCCATCGCGCCATGTCAAAGTCGTGGATCATCATATCTCGAAAGAGTCCGCCTGACTTGGGGATGTAATCGAGCGGCGGCGGAGCTGGATCGCGGCTGGTGATCGTCAGTTGCTCCAGGCCGCCGATTTCACCTCCGTCGATCGCCTTCTTGAGCGCGGCATGCCCGGGATCGAAACGCCGATTAAACGCGAGCATCACTTTGCTTGCCTGAGCGCCCAGGACGTCGACGCAGCGCTGAGCGTCCGGCAGGTTCGGCGCAAGCGGCTTTTCACACATGACGGCCTTTCCGGCCTTGACCGCTCGGAGTATGAGGTCGACGTGTGTATCCGACGAGGTCACCACCAGAACGGCATCGACGTCCGGATGCTCTAAGGCCTCGTCCACACTGCGCGCCACTGAGGCGTTGTTGTCGGAGGCAAGAGACTTGGCCGCCGACTCGACGACGTCGTAAACGGTGACGAGTCTTCCTCCCGCGGCGCCAATGGCCTTGGCGTGTACCCGGGCCATGCGACCCGCCCCCATCAATGCGATTCCAATCATAATTCTCCTCCGTTCAAATTTGCGAAATTCCGATGTAATTCAGGTCGTTGGCAGCGAAGTCTGTCGATGACGACCTTCTTGTTTTCATGCCCCTGAGACACCCAGCTCCGCGCAAGCAAGCCGATCCGCCAAGGTTAGCCAATTCGTATTCGGTCGTTGAAGGCGATATCATGACCAATCGACAGTGGTTGCCAGAGCCGGATACAAACGCTTCATCTTGCGGGCATTTTGAAAAGGCTTAGTCCGCGGTAAACCACGAGCCAAGAAGAGGGCTTCCGGGGATTACGCATAGGCATCACGATCGGGAGGAGTGGCAGAAGAAGCGCTAAGAATCGGACGGAAGCGCCTCCAACGGTTGAGTATAGTCACTATCCAATGCGTTCGGTAAAGCGAAAAGTTCGCGTTGGGAAGGGAGCGAGATGCTCGGATTCGCCGGTTTCCACCGTGTCAGGCGGATATCACGGTCCTGCTGGCACTAGACACCGAGGGTGCGGATATATTCCCGATTGCGCTTGGCGGATTCCTTGGGCGAGCCCATCCCGGGGAGGACATCCTGCTCGACCACGCCCCAGCCGTCGTACCCGAGTTCCTGAAGCTGTTTCATGACCGCCGGAAAGTTCACGTCCCCCTTTCCCAACTCACAGAATACCCCATGTCTCACGGCCTGGAAGTAGTCCCAGCCTTCTTGCCTGGCCTGTTCTCCCACTTGCGGCTGATAGTCCTTGAAGTGGAAGTGCCAGACTCGCTGACCGAATTTGCGCAGCCCTTCCTCAGGATCTCCGCCGCCAAATCGGTAGTGACCGCAATCGAAAACGAGCCCAAGCAGGCGAGGGTCGGTTAACGACATCAGCCGCTCGACCTCCGCCGGCGTCTCCACATGACCCGCGCAGTGATGGTGAAAAGCGGTGCGCAGGCCAGCTTCCCTCTTGACCGCCTCGGCGACTTTCGTCGCTCCCTCGGCAAAAATCTGCCACTCGGCGTCGGTCAACCCCATCTCGGGAGTCACACGGCCGGCATTCTTGGTGCGCTCGGGAACTCTGCCGTTCTCGTCGGCAAGAATGATCAAAGGGACGTCGCCTTCGACGGCAGCCAGCAAGCACGCGGTGCGCACGGCCACCGCGATGCCAGCCTCGCGGGCAGCAGCATCCTTGAGAAACACCGGGACGAACGCTCCCAGCAGCAAGAGGTTCCGTCCGTGGATTTCCTGTTCCAACTTCCGGGGGTCGGTGGGCATAAATCCCCAATCCCCCAACTCGGTGCCCGCGTAGCCCGTCTCGCTGATTTCATTCAGGACTTGAACGTAGCCGGGCACCTCCCCCTCCAAGTCGAACTCGAGTGCACCCCAAGAGCAAGGAGCATTTGCAATCTTGATCATCGTATTACCCCCAGTTGTAAGTTGCCTTTGCCTCGTAGGGCGAGTCTCCATCCGTCTTGAGCGCGGCCGAAAAAACTCCCTCGCCTGCCGCGGACTCACGTGGTTGTGTGAACCACAAGATGCTGGCGGCCAATCGATTTAAAAAATGGCGGCCAGGGTATGAAACATGCGGGCCGGAGTGGGAGAAACCCTGCATCGCATGATCTTTGTGAAGGTGACGAAGAAGGTCAAGTCAGAGTCGATAAAATGCTTCATTGGCCGTTTCCTGCCCGCGGCGTCCGGCCTGGGAAGGCTCATCCTTGGAATGGGCGTCGTTGGTCATCTCTTGCGTCCCTTAGTTCCAACCAGGAATCTGTCTGTCACAGTTCACCGATCTTGTTAAGAGTTCTGAAGAAGATGAGCGAGCCCTTGAAGAGCTTAGAAAATCCTACCGCACTCGACGAGAGTCGATACCCGCCGGATTGCGAGCCGCCCGATTGTTACGAGCACGTGGGGGTGTTCCTGACTTCAATTGTCAGACAAGGGATCGTCAAGACCTTTGCTGTCCGGCGGATTGCCGCCTCCAACCTCCGTTTACAGGATCACGCAGGGTCGGATGGGGCCCCGAAACGCTCGTCACTCAACAAGCGATTGTTCAGGTCGGACACTACCCTTACAGGGCAGCGAAACCGTAGCCGGAGCAGCGCATACGGGATTCGAACCCGTGTACCGGCCTTGAGAGGGCCGTGTCCTAGGCCTCTAGACGAATGCGCCTTTAAGAATCCGAAATTTAGACCACAAGTTGAAGCTGACAAGCGGCAAGTGATCGACTACCTGCGAGCATGGAATTGACTCTCTACATCAAGCCATGGTGTCCATGGTGCGTCGAGGCCGTCGCGTGGCTTGAAGACCAGGGCTATCAGTTCAATACCATCGATGTACTGACCGATCCCGTCGCATATGAGCGCATGCGCCGCATATCCAGACAATCACTCACTCCGACATTGGAAACCTCCGACGGCCACATCCTGCCCGATTTTGATGTCGCACAGCTTGAGAAGTTTATGCTAAACCACGCTCTTCTGCCTTGATCATCTCTCATCTGCTTTTGGTCCTGGGAACGGCCGTTCTTAGCGCAGCTCTGCGGTCTTTTCAGAATCCGCTGCTCTTCCGGTTGGGCACGTTGGGCCTCGTCGCGACTTCGTTCCTCGCCGGCTGGCTGCTCGGAGGCAGCGTCGCCCTCGGAATCGCGCTGGCCACCAGCTGGCTCTTGCTGCCTTGGCTGGAAATTCTTACCAAAGTGCGCCGGCTGCGCCTGCCCATCGATCGAAGGCTCGAACCGCGGGCCCCACCTTCCCGCAGCTCGTTTCCCGGTTTCCAGGAAATGACCGATGAGATCGAAAGCCGGGGATTTATCCACCTGGAAGACATCGGCTGGGATCACGAAGAAAACCGGCACTTCTACCGTGTCTTCCATCAACCGGAGTTCAGAACCCAGGCGAGCATCTGCCTCTCTGAGCAGCAAGATATGGCTTTCCATTACCTGACCATCACATCGCGCACCAAGGATGGCCGCGTGCTCATAACGTGGAACTACCCGTTTTCTTACGGCCTGAAATTGCAGCCGCATCTTTCAACGAATCGATTCCCCAGCCAGGGGCCCTTCGCAGAAATGCATGCCGCGCATGAGAAATTTCTGCACTCTCACGAGGTGGATCCCGCCTCGCTCCTGGATCCCTCTCCGGAGGAAACCATCCGCACTATGCAAAGCGAGATGCGCGCCCAGATCACTCACAACATCGCCCTGGGCTTGCTGGCCCAGGATGGAGAGCACTTCATACGCTACACCATGCGCGGGATGTTTTATCTCTGGTTTCAGTTCCTGCGCGACTTTGTTCGGCTTTCGTGACCCCGTCTGCGTAAAACGCAGGGGCAAGAACGAAAGCCCTGCTTCTCGCTGGCGAACTGGGGCGGGGGCTGATGTAACAACCTCCTCAGGCGCCTGCACCATGGCCTCCACAAGAACGAATCGGGCGCCTTTAGGAATTCATTCGTGCAATATATTTTCTTAAAATACGAATCTGAAAATGCTTACCGATATATATTATTTCATATACGTAAATATATCGCGGAAGGGCTCGCCATGCAAAAAGCACGACATTGCCCATATAGTCTTCGCTGCGCCACCGATCTCACAGCGCAGATTTCTCAAATAAGCCGTTACAGCCGAGAGCTCGGCTTCTCAGTAAGACGTCCCAAGCGCCACCTTCCCTGAGAATCAAGGCAAGCTTCCATCCCAGATTGAACGCGTCCTGTGTTCATACCTTGACCACCTGCCGGACCGTGAACGTGCGCAGCGTCGCCGGAGAGCAGGACGTTGCCGCTGACATAGAGCTTCTCTCAGAAATCCTTTTCGAAAAGCGCAAAGAGAGGCCACGGTGTTCAGGTAGCGTCTGGGGAGCGCACGCGTCCCCGCGTGCTCCGGCGTCCCGCCGGAAAACTCTGTTCGGCGAGACGCCGAACACCACACGCGAGGACGCGTATGCTCCCCTCACCTGCATCCGGCCTACGGCTTGCCCGCTCGTTAGCGTGCTCATCGAAAGAACGGGAACTCCGAATTGCCGCAAGAACGCGACGATCGCGGGGTCAGTTTCATCGGCGCATGAGATCACCACAGCGGGGGTTAGATTGGCCGATGGATGCGTGAGTCCCGCTGTCACGTGAGCGCCGACATGCCAGTTCAGGCTGTACCCATGCCCAGCCAGTCCCGTCTCCAGATAGTGCAGGTCGCAAGCGACATTTGGATCGACCTGCTCGAACTGCACTACAAGCAATACAAGCCGGCTATAGCCCGCCCGCAGGCTCCGTGCAGGAGAAAAGGGCTGATATCCGAGCGTGCGTGCGGCTTTCAGCACCCATTCGCGCGTCTCGGCCGGAATCGACTGGCGGTGATAGTTGAGGACGTAGCTGACAGTTGCCCGCGATACGCCGCTCGCCCGCGCGACGAGACCCAGAAGAGCAATCCGAGCAGAAGGGGATACCCACCGCGAGTATACTCATTAAACACCCGGCGAAAATCCTAACGAGCGAGTCGGGAGCACACCCCTCCCGGGTGTCCCCGCCGGCGTCTCGCCGGACGGAGGAGTTCGAAACCTCAAAACACAGACAGGAACGTCAACGAGGGCTAAATCTCTACTGCGATATTTTTCGCCGAGGAACGCGAGAGTGCCTCCAGAACTTTGATATTGTTCAGCGCATCTTCCGGTGGGAGAGGTGCCGGCCGCTTGTTGAGGACAGCCTCGGAAAACGCGTCAACCATTTTGCTGTACTGGTTCACCGGCTCAAAGATCTCCTCGCGCCTGTTGCCATCCGCATCCACAACGACCACAAGACCTTCTGCGGCACGCGTGCCAAGACCGGGAACAATTCCCCGCGGCGCTTCAATAATGCCCCCAGTCCCAACGATCCTGTAGCACCCCTGACCATCGGCCTCAAACGAACAGCTTATTGTCGCCATTCCTTCTGCAAACTCGAGGATGCCTGCGGCGCTGGTATCGACCCCCAAGGTGGGGTCGATATCCAGCCGGCCGGAGACACGTTTCGGTTCAGCGCCGAAGACCATGCGGGAGATATTCACTGTGTAGCAGCCCATATCGAGAAGCGAGCCGCCGCCGAAGGTATCGCGATAGCGGATATTAGACACATCAAGCGTCCGCATAATGTTGACAGAGAGATGTGCGTCGACATGGCGAACCTGCCCGATCGCGCCGGATGCGACGAGCTCCTGGACACGGCGCGTCTGGGGGTGAAAGCGATACATGAAGCCCTCCATGAGACTCACGCCGCACTTGGCACATGCCTCAATCTGCCGTTTCACTTCCTCCGAGGAGAGCCCCAAGGGTTTCTCGCAAAGCACAGCCTTGCCCGTCGGCTGCGCGAATGGTCCATTCGGCATGCAGAGAGTTCGGGAGAGGAATGTATACGGCGTCGATGTCAGAATCACCCAGCAGTTCTTCGTAGCTGCCAACGGCTCGGCGAATTCCAAAGGACCAGCGACGCTTTGTCTTCTCGATATCTCTGTTGCAAGACTTCGAGCACCCCAGACTTCGATTGCTGAATCGCCGGAATCAGGGCGATCTGGGCAATGTTGGCGGTGCTCATCACACCCCATCTCAGTCGTTGTGTCATTCAATACTCCATTGTCTTGATTAGGCTCTCCTAAAGCTCAACCCTCACTTCTTCTTCTTGGCGGTGTTGCCCCACAGGTTTGGATCGTCAACGTTTTCCTTGGTAATGAGACCGGGCTCGGTCTTACTTGTATCCTCAAACGGCTTGCCTTCGAAGTGGGCGATGATTTTGTCGAGGATAGCACCGCCCATCGCGTAGGGATCCTGTCCGGCGGAGGCGTCCTGGGTCCCCGCGCGGATCCGATCGAGCGCCAGCGGTGTCCCATCGAGACCTACGACAACGACGTGGCCTTCTTTTCCAGGCGGGACCAGCTTGCCAATCTGGCGCAGCGCCGATACCACGCCTCGCACCATCTCGTCGTTGTGACTGAAGACACCCTTGATGTTCGGTATTCTCAGTAAAGGCGTCGAGCACCATCTTGTAGGTAGTGTCGGCGACCCATTCGGTGTTTAGCGGTTTAACTTCAACATTCGGATACGTTACTTCATCCGATCGTTGAAGCCCTTGTGGCGCAGTTGTGCCGATTCGGAACCCACCGAGC
>CAVSXN010000007.1:0-117943 GCA_963731945.1 uncultured Verrucomicrobiae bacterium
AACCTGCGACCTCGTGGTCCCAAACCACGCGCTCTACCAAGCTAAGCTACGCCCCGCTTGTCAAAGAGGCTGGCACACCAGGGAGGCGCAAACAACCAAAATGAAGGGGCCGCAAGCTCGATGTCCCTTCATGCCGCGAAAATCTCAAGCCACGGCGCAGCTTTTTCCGCGCGCCGTTCACGATCGGGTTTCACCCGCGAGCTGGCCGCGCATCTCTGCGGCGTATTGGTCGGCGTTGAGACCAGTGAGCAGATGCACGACATGGTCCGGGAGTTTTACGATGGCTTCAACCCCGGCGGCCTTTAACGCGGCTTCATCGAGCGCCCCATTGGTGGTGACGACACGCAAACGCGTCTCGGCGCAAGCGTCCACGCGCTTGACATTGGCTTTGCCTCCGAGCCCGGCGATCAGAGCGCGGGCTTTTTCTGCAGCGAGCGGATCGCGTAGTTTCGGCTGGATGCCGGCCTGTGCTGGGGCCTTGACCGGAGACGGAGCCTCGACCTCGTCGGCTTCCGGACCTGCGTGCTTGAGGTAGTCTCCGATCTCGGTCTTCAGAACGTCCGAGCGCGTGCCAAAAATTGCCTGGACGCCATCTCCGACCATCACCACTCCGGCAGCGCCGAGCGCCTTCAACTTGGGCGCGCTGACCTTGCCGGAATCTTTGAGCTTTACACGCAGACGCGTGATGCATGCATCGAGGTTCACGATATTGCTTCGCCCGCCGAGCGCGCGCACAATCTGAAGCGCGAACTCGTCACCGGCTTGTGAATGTCCCGCCACGGCTTCCTCAAGTTCTTCCCTGCCCGGCGTTTTGAGGTCGAACTTGCGAATGAAAAAGCTGAAAATGAGGAAGTAAACTGCGGCCCAGATCGGGCCAAGAACGAAGAGCCAGAGCGCGTTGGTCGACTTCGGGAAAAGCACGACATAGTCAATCAATCCGTGCGAGAAAGTAAAACCGTGCTTAATGCCGAGCAGGATGCAGACCAAATAGGCGACTCCCGCCAGTAGCGCGTGAATGGCATAAAGCACCGGCGCGACGAAGAGAAACGCGAACTCGATCGGCTCGGTAATGCCGGTCAGAAACGCCGTCAGCGCGGCAGAAATCATGATGCCGGTAATCTTGGCGCGATTCTCCGGACGGGCGGCAAGGGCCATCGCGGCCGCCGCGGCTGGCAGTCCCCACATCTTGAAGAGATAGCCGCCGGTCATGTTGCCGGCCGTCGGATCGCCCGCGATGAAGCGCGCGATTTCCCCGCGCACGGTCTGACCTGTGCTGGGATCGACAAATTCGCCTGCCTGGAAAAAGAACGGGACATTCCAGACGTGGTGCAGTCCGAAAGGGATGAGCGCGCGTTCCACGACACCGTAGAGCGTGAATGCAATGGCAGGCTGCCCATGGACGGCCCAATTCGAGAAGGCCTGGATCCCGTTGCCGATTGGGGGCCAGATAAAGCTCAAGATCACCGACGCGACAATCACGGCGAAAGCCGTAATGATCGGCACGGAGCGCTTGCCGGCAAAAAAGCCGAGATAGCTCGGGAGCTGTACCTTATAGAACCTGTTGAAGACCGAGGCTGCGATCAGGCCCACGATGATGCCGCCAAAGACGCCGGTCTCGATGGTGGGAATACCCATGACAGTCGCCGTTTCGATCCCACGCATCTTCGCTAAGACGCCCATCGCAGCCAGAAACACCGCGAAGCCCACCGTGCTCGCAAGCGCTGCAACACCGTCGTTGTCGGTCAAGCCGATCGCGACGCCGATCGCGAAGAGCAGCGGAAGATTGGAAAAGATGGCGCCGCCCGATTGGGCCATGATCTGCGAGACGATTTGCGGCAGCCACGAAAAATTCGCGCTGCCGACGCCCAGCAGAATGCCCGCTACGGGCAGCACCGAGACGGGCAGCATCATGCATTTGCCGATTTTCTGGAGATACGAAAAGGCGTTGGAGAATGAGGCCATGGTGATTGGAGAGTTAGGGTTCGAGGTCGGGAAGGAGAGCACGGACTTCGTCGCCCGTGCGGCAATTGAGCGCGCGCTGCGCGAGCTCCCGGCAGTCCGCGTAGGAGAGGCGCCGCACCTGAGCCTTGATCGTCGGAATCGAGGGCAGGCTGACGCTGAGTTCGTTCACCCCGAGTCCGACGAGTATAGGAACGGCTTGCGGGTCGCCCGCGAGGCCTCCGCAAACTCCGGTGAATCTGTCGTGTTTGCGCGCGCCGTCAACTGTCAGCGCGATGAGGCGAAGCAGCCCGGGGTTGAGAGCATCAACCTTTGGAGCGAGCTTGGGGTGGCCGCGATCCATCGCAAGGGTGTATTGGGTGAGATCGTTCGTGCCAATCGAGAAGAAATCCGCTTCTTTGGCAAAAACCTCGGCCATCACAGCCACGACAGGAATTTCCGCCATGATGCCGCACGGCATGGGGGCGATCCCTAGCGAACTGGCTTCCTCACCCAGAATCGCCTTCGCGTCAAGCAGTTCCGCCATTGTTGCGATCATCGGAAACATGATGCGCAGATTCCCGAACGCGGAAGCGCGAAGCAGAGCGCGAAGCTGCGTGCGGAGGATTTCCGGCCGGTCAAGCCCGACGCGGATGCCGCGTTCGCCAAGGAATGGGTTGTCTTCTTTGGGAATCGGCAAGTATGCGAGCGGCTTGTCTCCCCCAACGTCAAGCGTGCGGATAATCAGGGGACGGTCCGCGCCGAGGGCAAGGGCGATGGCCTTGTATTCTTCAAATTGCTCGTCTTCGCTCGGAGCCGCGGAGCGCTCCATGAACAGAAACTCCGAGCGCAGCAGGCCGACGCCGTCGCCACCCAGCTCAGCGACCTGGCCAGCGTCTTTGACGCCTCCGATATTCGCGGCGACCTCAACATGGTGTCCATCGGTAGTCGTGGCCGGCTCGAGCGCGTGGGAGAGATCTTCTTTCCGCTGCTCATCGTGGCGGATTTGCGCCTCGCGCAGCTGTTTCATCTCCTCTGCGGAAGGATTCAGCCTTAGGGTGCCCTTGCTGCCGTCGAGAATAACGGGCGTGCCATTGGGGAGTTCCAAGGCGCGCGCATCGATGCCGGCCAATGCTGGGATACCGAGCGAGCGCGCGAGAATGGCAACGTGCGAGGTCGCACCGCCCCGCACGGTGGCAAAACCCATGACTTTTCCCCGCTCCATGGCGGCAGTGTCCGAGGGCGTGAGATCCTCGGCCACAAGAATGGTATTTGCAGGATAAGAGGGAGCTTTCCGCTTCACCCCGGTGAGGATTTCCAGCACACGCTCGCCCACGTCACGCAAATCGTTGGCACGCTGCGCGAGGAGTTGATTACGCAAACCTGCGAGGCGCTCCGCATGAGCCTTTACAGCGCTTTTCCAGGCGAAGGCGGCGCTCTTGCCCTTGGCGATCGCGGAAGTAGCGATATCGATGAGATCAGGATCCTCGAGCAATTCGGAATGCGCGGCGAAAATGGCGGCCTTCGTCGGATCCGAACTGCCGTGAAGCTGGGCGCGCAAGGCTTCGATCTGAGCAGCCCCCTTGTCTATGGCATCGTCGAGCAATCTCCGCTCGTGGTCCGGTGAACGACCTTGTTCCTTCACTTCGATGTCCACGTGGCGCACCTGGTAGACCTCGCCAATCGCCAGTCCGGAGGATGCCGCCACCCCGACAATCAGGTTCGGATTTTCGTCCTTTGGCCTCGGTGCCGCGGCGGAGATCGGAGCCAGCGTGGTCGTCGCGAGTGCAGGCGCGGGAACGCAGCCCTCATCGCCGAGACCTTCCGCGATCAGTGGGCTGAGCTTATCTACCGCCTCACGCGCGTCCGGTCCCTTGGCCACGAGAACGACTTTGTCGCCCTTCGCGGTCTCCAACGCCATCAAGGACGTGACGCTGCGGGCGTTGGCAGAGCGGTCGCCAAGTTGAAGTCTGATCTCGCTTTGGAACGTCTTGGCAATGCTGGTTAAGACTGCCGCCGGCCGTGCATGCAGGCCGTTCGGGTTCGGGAGAATGATGGCTTCGGAAGTTACCGTCGGGCCCGTTTCCGTCCTGGTCGCCGCCGCTGCACCGTTAAGTGTCAGCGTCAGCACTGGAGTCTTGCCGACAGTTGCCGTGCCGGACCCGTAAACGGTGCCAGAGACCAATTCGCCGTTCGAGATGATGACTTCGGTCAGCAGGCTTTTAGCATTCGTCGCCACATAATCCAGATCGAACTCGATCAACGGTGCGCCCGTTTCGACTTTGTCTCCCACCTGAACCCGCGAGGTGAAACCCTGGCCTTTCAATGCGACCGTATCAATGCCCACATGCATGAGCACCTCGACGCCGCCGGCTGCCTTTAATGTCACCGCGTGACCGGCGGCATGCCGCTGCATGATCTCGCCGGGACATGGCGCTCGCAGGATGTTGTCGGTCGGATCGATCGAGATGCCGTCGCCTGCAAGTTTCTGCGAGAAAACCGGATCGGGCACGCGTTCGAGAGGATAAATGACACCGGAAACCGGTGCCAGAAGGATAAGTTCGTTGCCGCTCATGGGGATTGGAAAGCCTTATTTATATAAAAATGCCCTTCTAGGCGAGACTTTATTTTGCGTGCGCTTCTTACGAAGGCAGATACGCGAAAAGCTGGAACCAAGCATCCGTCCAACCTCAATAGAGCGAGCACGCGGCAGAGAGCGATTTTTTGACAGAAGATAGCAAAGGAAGCGAAGAGAAGCCCAACCTTTTGCTGTCTTGCGGCCTGCTGTAAGATTCTGCTTCTTCTGCCCTCAAAACAATTCGTGCGCCGAGAACGCTTAGGCAATAGAGAGAAGCGGTCTCCGCGCGGAGAATGATCGGACCAAGCGTAATGGGACGGCAACCATTGCTTTTCGCCAGAGCGAGCTCCGCCGGCGTGAAATCGCCCTCGGGGCCGACCAATACACACACGCTGCGGGGCGGCGGGTAGTCGGCCAGCACGCTCTTGATCCGGCGCGCGTCCGGCTGAAGCGAGGCAATCAGCATGATTTCCGATTGCTCCTGCTTTTCAAAAAACTCCTTCGGCTTGCGTGGAGCAGTTATTTCCGGAACGTGATTCTGGCCGCATTGTTTGCAGGCCTCGATTGCGGTCTGGCGCCACTTCTCGAGCTTCCTCTCCGCATCGCTCGCGTCGAAGTGAACGACCGTGCGATCGGAAAACAACGGAGCGATCCGAGTCGCGCCAAGCTCCGTCGCCTTTTGAATGATGAAGTCCATATGCTTCCCTTTCGGCACAGCCTGAGCCAGCGTTATCGCGCACGGAAGTGGCAGGGACCTGAATTTTTGGCCAATGCGCAACCGGATTCTCTTTCCCTCGATGGCAGTGATGTCTGCCCTGGCTTCGGCACCTTCGCCGTCGAAGATCGTCACATGGTCCCCCTCGCCAAAGCGAAGCACGTCAAGAACGTGATGAGATTCGCCCTCATCGAGCGCAGGCGAAGTGGAGTTCCACTCGTTGGGGGGCAGATAAAAACGGTGCATTCAGCAGTTTGTGCGGATCGCAAAGAGCCGTGAAAATCTAAGCGTTTCAGAATGGGAAGCTGCCTTTTTTCGACAAACTCCTGCCAAGGTATTCATTGAGCGCATCCTGCCACGGACGGGGCGCGGCCCCGGTAACCGCAGTGAGCTTCGCGGTGCTCATCACGGTGTGCGGCGGGCGCGGCGCGACGAAGGCCTTCAGCGCAGAGAGCGGAATGGGCTCGGCCGTGCGTGCTTTGAGGGGAAGCCCCACCCGCGCGGCGAAATCCAGCGCATGCTGGCCGTACTCGTGCCATGAGCAGCCTCCTGTATTGCAGGCATGATAGAGCCCGCCCGGGAGATCCTCATCGAGAAACGGCTCGAGCCATCTGGCCACGTCCTCAGTAAAAGTCATACACGAGGTCTTGTTGAAGATAGCCTCGACCCGGTCGTTCGCCAGCGCCCGCTCGATGATCGTATCGGTGAAACTTGGCTTGTCGGGACCGAAAACCCAGGCAACGCGAACGGCCAGATGCCGCGGCGATGGCGCCAGGGCGGCACTTTCGCCCGCGAGCTTCGTTTTGCCATAGTGGCCAAGCGGGCGCGCGGCATCCTCCTCGATGTAAGGCGTCGTCTTTGCGCCATCAAAAACATAGTCCGTGCTGAAATGGATAAAGCGCGCTCCCCTCGCCGCAGCCGCCTCCGCCATCACGCCCGGAGCGCGGGCGTTGACGATCTCCGCTTCTTCGCGAGCGGTCTCGCAGCGGTCCACATTTGTCAGCCCCGTGCAATTGACGAGGACATCGTAAGCTGTCGATTGGAGGAGGCGTCCAAGCCCCTGAAGATCCGCCACATCCAGTTCCGGACGCGACATCGTCCGAAGGCTATGGCCGGCGGACCACATGCGCGCGAGTGCCCCGCCGAGGCGCCCCCGGCTCCCAAGGATCAGGACCCTTGCACCCATCCCAAGCAATGCCTCAACCACCGGTCGCCAACGATAGCCTCGAGTTCCCGCCGGTCCTGGTCGAAAACGAAGCGCAGCAAATTGCCGCCGGTTATGAAAAGACGCATCCGCAGGATTTAGCAAACCGGAAACATGCCCCGCAATGCGGAAAAAAACCGTCGCCCGGCACCGCACTTTTCGTCACAAACCGGGATTACGCGTCGCGGCGCCTCCGGCCCGGGAGCCCTTTCGCATCCGGGCACAAGGGAGTTCCAGTGCCGACTGGGATTGGGGCCCGATCAGTCTCCTGGGTTCTCGCCACACCCCGGAACGCGCTTCGACTGGTCGAAGCACTTGACATCAACCACCCCTTGACGCATCCCTCGAGCATGCCATTCTGTTCAACGACAAATCACTAACATACTTTCGTTCAACAGCAGTCGTCAGGATAATTCGCCGAGTCAGCCGCATGATTCATCAACAACTAAAACCCTTCCCAGAGAGACTTCCTGTGGGGATCCGCTTCCGCCGCATATCAAGTGGAGGGCGCATGGAATGCGGACGGCAAAGGTCCAAGCGTGTGGGACCTTTTTACTAAGATACCTGGCAAGACTTACAAGGGCAGCAACGGGGACGTCGCCGTCGATCACTATCATCTCTACAAGGTGGATGTTGCCTTGATGGCGGAAATGGGCCTGAAGGCATATCGCTTCTCCGTGAGTTGGCCGCGAATCTATCCCGGCGGGAAAGGCCAGCTCAATGAAGCGGGCCTGGCCTTCTATGATCGTCTGATCAATGAGCTCCTGGCCAACGGCATCGAGCCAGTTCTGACCCTCTATCACTGGGATGTTCCCCAAGCCCTCATGGACGAGTACGGCGCCTGGGAGTCTCGAGAAATTATCAAGGACTTTGATAACTATTGCATCACACTCTACAAGCGATTTGGCGATCGGGTAAAATACTGGGTTTCGCTAAACGAGCAAAATTTTGACTTAAGGCGCGGATTTATGACTGCGATGCATCCGCCAGGCGTCAAGGACAGCAAGCGGTTCTATGAAGCAAATCATATCGCCTTCTTAGCGAACGCCAAAGTCATCGAATCGTTTCGGAAGCATGTGCCGCATGGAAAAATCGGCCCGAGCTTCGCTTACTCTCCCGCTTATCCTTCGACAAGTCATCCTAGTGATATATTGGCTTTTGAGAATGCGGAGGAGTTTACCAGTAACTGGTGGCTTGATGTCTATTGCTGGGCAAAGTACCCCCAAGTGCCGTTCGAGTACCTCACCGCGCAGGGATTGGCTCCCACCATCCGGGAGGGCGACTTGGAATTACTCCAAAGCGGGGCCCCGGATTTCATGGGGGTCAACTATTACTATACGTTGACCTATGAATCCAATCCGCTCGACGGCGTTTCCGAAGGAGCGTTCAATACGACCGGCAAGAAAGGCAGCACGGAAGCGACGGGAGTTCCCGGCTTGTACAAGACTGCGCGCAATGCGCATTTGGAGACCTCAAATTGGGATTGGGCAATCGATCCGATTGGAATGCGCTTGTCGCTTCGGCGCATCACCAGCCGCTATCACCTTCCCGTGTTTATCACCGAGAATGGCTTGGGTGAGTTCGACACGTTGGAACCTAATGACGTGATCAACGATGAGTATAGGATTGCCTACCTTGATTGCCACCTGGCGGAATGCAGGCAGGCTATCAATGATGGAGTGGATCTGATCGGCTACTGCAGTTGGTCGTTCACAGATTTATTGAGCTGGCTGAACGGATACCAAAAGCGTTACGGGTTCGTGTATGTCAATCGCGACGAGACCAATCAAATGAACTTGCGGCGCGTCCGAAAGAAAAGCTTCTACTGGTATCAGAACGTCATCAGAACAAATGGATTGTCTGTGAGTGAAGGCTGACGGGCTTATTTGTGATGGCTGAGCGCTCGCCGCCCTATCCCGGTACGACCTAGTCGTCCCCCACATCGCCATTGCCCCCCGGGTCAAGGAAAGCACATCGACGGTGGCGGCCTCGGCATTCACGACGTATAGCCGCCGCTGAGTCGTCGGTTCATGCGCAACGATCTCCGCACCGCCTGCGTCGAAGATCCCGCTGGGGTAGCTGCCAAGCAGCGTGAGGCTGATGCTTTTTCGACGAGGAGCGACCGCGTGACCGGCGGCGGAGAGCGAGAGTGCGAATGCAAAAAGGATGCGCGCGAAGTAAGAATTGGTAAGAATTTTCCATAGCAAGTTTCATCTGGCCCGCCGTTGGCGGGCAACGCTTCCGAAGAGTGAGGGCCGAGTCCGGGAAGGACCGCGCTCCCATCAATTCTTGGATTGAAACCAATTGCGTCACACGCCAGCCTCGGCGAGCATCCGGCTGAGGATCTTGTCCGAATCAAAATGCTCGCGCGCCAGAGCGAGGGCCGCGGCAGAGTGCGCCGGGTAGTCAGCGCGGATCGCTCGGATCGCCTCGGCCGCTTCCTCGACCGTTTTCACTGCAAACAGGCCTTTGCCGGTCGGGAGCAGGTCTTCGAACCCGGTGGACTGTAGCACCACGGGGCGTCCGGCAGCCAAGAAGCATTCTGACCGGTCGCTAAACCAGCCGCACCGGGTCCCGGCGTAACCACCTTTCGCGCAACTAAACTCTGCAGCCGATCCCGCCACCAAATCCCGGTACATTTCCGGCGTCCGGACCCGGTCCGGGTTCTCGAGCCTCCAACCGTGCCGCTTGAAGTCATCGATATCCGGGTCGTCGGGGTTGATATTTATGACGATCTCAACTTCTTCGCCGGCCAACGCGGGAAGGTCGATGAATTTGCGAAACTCTTCGGCCTTGGGTCCGAGCATGCGGCCCTCGAATTCCACGTAACCTTGGTGATACCAGTCAGCGACGGTCGTGAAACGGTCATTGACCAGCGGCGCCGGCGGCCACCACTCCAGGACTATCGGGTGCCACAGGTGCCGCCATTGAATTCCGCAGGTGGGAACTGAGCAGCCAGGCGCGCCGATATTGCCGCCCACGGTAAAGTAAACGTCATGCTCGCCAAACAGGTCAGCCGGGTGACCCTTCCCCGCCCACAGGTGCGTGTATGCCGGGTCAGACTCAAATAAGATTCGTGGCCGCACGTGCCGGATGAGCGCAGGAGGCTCGCGGCGGAAGGGAGCGCTCACTGTGAGGATCGCCGCGGCGGCGTCTGCGAATCGTGAAATCTCCCGAAGATCCATGCCGTAAAGAGCTTCCATGGTCGGAGCGGCGACCAGCGCGGTCTGCCGGGGATGCCACCATTTGGAGATTACTTGATCAAACGCGCGCAGCATTTCTGCGCGCCCTTCCTCAAAACCGCTGCTGATGAAATCGAGGAAGACGACCTCGTGGCCCAGGCGTTCCAGACCGCGCATCCACTGGAGGAGAAACATATTCTGCCCACCTCGGCTTACCGTGCCGTCCCAAACAATATCTTGAAGGAAGATTAACTTTGCCATCTGGCGACCTTGCCTAGGTTCTCCCCGGGAGCGCGTTGGCCAGGGCGATTCCCAGCCCTGCTGCAAGCAGGCACATCACGACCGAGGATATCACATTGCCAACCGCAGAAAGCCATTGGCCTTCCTGGAAGAGCAACACGGTTTGAAGGCTGAAGGAGGAAAAGGTCGTAAAGCCACCAAGGATGCCGATCGTGACAAACACGCTAAAAACCGGTGAAACTACGAGGGGCCCATGTGGACCGGTAAGTCCGGCAAAAATCCCAATCACCAGCGAGCCGATGACGTTCACGGCCAAGGTTCCCCAAGGGAAGGTGCTTTGGGCAGTTTCCGCGATCCATTCCGACATGCCGAATCGAAACGCGCTGCCGATCGCGCCACCGATCATGACTGCTGCGTACAGCTTCACATCCTGGGGATTGTGATGCCTGTTTGTTTCATATATTTTCCGGCGCGGTCGGCGTAGCTTGTCTCGCAGACTTCATTCGCAAGAAAAAATACAACCTGCGCGAGCCCTTCGTTGGCATAGATTTTCGCCGGGAGCGGGGTGGTGTTGGAGATTTCGAGGGTAACGTGCCCTTCCCACTCGGGCTCGAACGGCGTGACGTTGACGATGATCCCGCAGCGCGCATACGTAGATTTTCCCACGCAAATCGTCAGGACGTCGCGAGGAATGCGGAAATACTCGACACTGCGCGCCAGCGCGAAGGAATTGGGAGGCACAATACAAACGTCCGTCTCGATATCGACGAGTGACTGGGCGTTGAAGCTCTTCGGATCGACGACGGTATTGAAGACATTCGTGAAAACTTTGAATTCGCGCGAGACCCTTAGATCGTAGCCATAGCTGGAGAGACCGTAGCTGATAACGCGCAAACCATCCTCGCGCGTTTTGGTTTGGCGATCCGCGAAGGGCTCGATCATTCCCTTCTCCGTCGCCATGCGGCGGATCCACCTGTCCGAACAAACGCTCATCCGTTCAGAGCGGCATTCCGGGAATGTTCATGCCGCCCGTGACCTTCTTCATCTCCTCGTCCGCCATCTTGCGCCCGTCTTCGATGGCCTGTTTCACGCCCGCGAGAACCAGGTCTTCGAGCATTTCGACATCCTCCGGGTCGACGACCGAGGGGTCGATCTTGATCGAGAGGACGTCGCCCGATCCACTCGCCGTGACAATGACCTTGCCTCCCCCGGCGCTCGCCTCGATCGTTTTTTGGGAGAGTTCGGCCTGCTTTTCGGCGAGCTTTGACTGCATGCGCTGGGCCTGCTGGAGCATTTTTTGGATGTTCATTTCGTGGCAGTCTGGATTTCGCCCGCGAAGATTTCGAGGGCTTTCTTGATGAGCGGATCGTTCTTGAATTCCTCGACGGGATCCTTGGGTTCGTGGAGCTCGGAAGGTGGCGGCTCCACGGGGAGGGCGGCGGGTGGAGGTCCGGCTTCCGGGAGAAGCGATTCGACAAGATGCTCGCCGACTTCCAAGCGAAGATGCACCTTCCTGCCAAGCGCTTCAGACAGCTGCGCCTCGGCATGCTTGCGTCCGGACTCTCCGACGACCGACCTTAACTCCCCGGCGAACGAAGGGGGAACATAAACGAGAACGCCGTCATCGCGCGCTTCCGCGAAGATCGCCTTGGTCAGCCAGCGAAACTTGATGGATGATTCGTACGAAGAAGCCACTCGATTCCATGCGACGGCGGCATCGATTGACCCCGACTCCGCGGCTTTCGCGGGGCCCGCGTCGCTCGTCTCTTCCGGACGAACCGGAGAGGGTTTGCTCGGCGGTGGCGCGGATCGAGGCGGGAGCGGCGCGCCACCCCCTAAGGCCGTCAGGGTTTCAATGACCTCGTCTAAGCTGGCCTGGTCGAGCATGTGGGTGGCCTTGATCACGGCCACGTCGAGTTGAAGTTTCTTATCGGCAGCCCAACGCATCCTGGACTCCGTTTCCGCGAAATGGTCGAGCAGCATGAGAAGCTCACCTCGCGGCGCCGACGGTTGTTCTGTGACCTTCGCAACGAGAAGATCGCGCACCTGCCCAATGAGATCGCCCAGCAACCGCGACAAATCCTTGCCCGCTTCCGCCTGTTCCGCCACGATCCTCAAACTGCCTGTGGCATCGCGCTGAAGGATACGCTCGACCAGCCCCGCGATCGCTTCGCGCGCTGTAAATCCAAAGACGCTCATGACGTCCTGCGCGCTGATTTTGCCCCCGCAAAAAGCGACGCACTGATCCAGCATGCTCTCCGCGTCTCGGAGAGCTCCCTCTGCGCCGCGCGCGATGGCGTCGGCGGCGTCCGGCTCAAGCAGAATGTTTTCCTTGTTCGCAATCACCGTTAAATGCCTGGCGATAGAGCGGGCCGGAATCCGGCGCAAATCGAATCGCTGGCACCGGCTGGTGATGGTCGCGGGAACCTTTTGTGCTTCGGTGGTCGCAAAAATAAACTTCACATGCTCCGGCGGCTCCTCGAGCGTCTTGAGCAGGGCATTGAAGGCGCCCGCGCTCAGCATGTGGACCTCGTCGATCAGGTAGATTTTGTAAGGTCCGCGAGCCGGGGCGTAGGCGGCGTTGTCCCGCAGTTCACGAATGTTGTCGACTCCGTTGTTGCTCGCGCCGTCGATTTCCAGGACGTCCAGGCTGCGCCCCTCGGCGATCTCCTTGCAGGCATCGCATTTGCCGCAAGGTGCGGCCGTCGGACCCTCCGCGCAATTCAGCGCCTTGGCGAGGATGCGCGCGGTGGAAGTCTTGCCGATACCGCGTGGACCGACGAAAAGATACGCCTGCGCAACGCGTCCCGACGAGATGGCGTTTTGCAGGGTTCGCGTGATGTGCTCTTGACCCACCACCTCCTCAAACGCCTGGGGCCTGTATTTCCGCGCTAAGACACGATAACTCACATCATCAGAATAAACCGGCGGTTTGATTTCGGAAGCCGGAACGCGCAAAAATTTTCCGCGCGCACCTCATGTCTCCTCGAGCCGAATGCCATCCTGGCGCAAGGCCTCATCATAGAAATTCCCCGCGAAACAGAGCCGGTTCATAAACACGGAGACAACGGCAGCCACCATCAAGGCCGGGAGCGCGTAGATCTGTCGCGTCATTTCCATCACAATCAATATCGAAGTCAGGGGCGCGCGCACGACGGCGCCCAGACACGCCGTCATACCGGTCAGGGCAAGAAGAGTCTGATCCTGGCTTGTCAGGTCGAGCCGCCCGGCAGTCAGTCCGCAAATGAGAACTCCGGCCATGCCGCCGAAGAAGAGGAGTGGAGCAAAGATCCCGCCGCAGCCGCCTGCGCCGTAGCACGCGGCCGTTGCCAGCAATTTTGCGACCAGGAGACACAAGGCTGCCGTCCAGATAAGATTGCCGTTAAGTGCCGCGACGAGGTCCTGATCGCCCAGACCGAAGGCCCCGAGCCGGCCGCTCAAGGCGAACGCCAGAAGGGCGAACATTCCCCCCATCAAGGTTCCGATCACCAGCTTCAGCGGCCCGGAGAGAGGCGAATGCTTGCAACGCGCGCGGATCGCTAGCGTGACGTATTGAAAAACGAGTCCGGCCGACCCTGCCGCGACCGCCACCACGGGCGACATCCAAAGGGCACGCCAGCTCAGCGCCAGGTCCTGGCCGACCGGCAGGCTGGGAGCGCCCTTCGACATCGCGAAGACCACGCTGGACGCAAGAGCGGCGGCGAGCAGCGAACGCCCGGCGAAATTCTCCTCGTTCTTGCCACCCGCGATTTCTTCGAGCACGAGGGTCACACCGGCAAGCGGGCTGCCAAAGGCCGCCGCAAGCCCGGCCGCCGACCCTGCGCAGACCGCATTCGCCCGTGCCGCCGGATGTTCACCGAAAATTTTCCCAATCTTGCTCGCGATGGCCGCCCCAATGTGGATCGTGGGCCCCTCGCGGCCCAGACTGGATCCGGACCCGATCGAAAGGGCGCCCCCAAGAAATTTGACCCAGATGAGGTGCCAGGAGAACTCGAGCTGTTCGCGACGGTAAGCCACTTTGACCTGAGGGATTCCGCTGCCGGGAGCATCGGGAGCGAAACGCTTCATCAACCAGCCGGTGGTCAATGCTGCCACGCCCATGGCTGCGAGGACAAACCCTGCGAATGCGCCCAGCGGCCAGGCCGATGGTGCCTCCACCATGACATTCGCGAGAAATATCATTGCTTGGTGAAAGGCAACGGCTGCGAGCCCCGCGACCAGACCGATCGTCGCGGTGCTTGTCAGCTGCAAAATATTTCGGCGCAAGTTTAGGGTCATCTGCTGTTGTTAGACGCTGCCGCGGCAGCCGTGTCAACCGCCCTCGAAGCTAGCCGCTCGGCGCAATTCCGCGAACGAGCGCCCTTCGTCCAGTGGGCAAGGGACTCATCGGTGACGGCTTCCTGCTCCGCGATGAATCTGTCGGCCTTGATCTGCCCAGGGGATCCGCGTTTATCCGGAGGGTCCGCGGTCGATCCTCTTTCTCCTTCCTCCTACCAAGCGTAAGGCTCGCCGCTGCGGCCGAGGAATTTTCCACTCTGCTCGATGGTCAATCCGGTGATTGTTCGCACGAGCGACCGAGCCGATTCCTGCGGCGTGAGCGGGGCTTTCGGCCCGCCCATTTCGGTCTTCACCCATCCCGGGCTGATCGCGACGACTACGATGCGCTCCGGGCGAAATTCGGCGGCGAGGGCGCGCGTCAGCATGTTCAGCGCAGCTTTCGAAACCGAATAGGGATAGTAAGCGAAATCCTCCTTCTGGCTGATCGATCCTGCCCCGGAAGAGATATTGGCCACACGGGCATTGGCCGATTTTTTCAAATGCGGCAGGAAGGCCCGCGTGACCCGCGCCACACCAGTCACATTGCAATCGAAGGCTTGATTGAACCATTCCGGATCAACGCGCTCAAAGCCTTCATCGCCCTCACCGGGAAAAACCGCGGCATTGTTCACCAGGAGATCGAGAGGTTTGTCGTCTCCGAGAACCTGCGCCGATTGCGCGATCGTCGCCTTGCGACAAACGTCCAATGACAAGGGCGTCAAATTGGTCCAACGCCGGGCGAGAGCCTCGAGTTCTGGGCGCTGCGCCCGTGCCCCAGCGAAAACCTTAAACCCCGAACGCGCAAACTCTTCTGCAAGCGCCAGCCCAATTCCGCGGCTGCACCCGGTGACCAAGACTCGTTCCTCCATAGCCTGACTTATAGTAAATCCATCTGCCCCAGCCCTTCCCTGATGGCCGCCTTCTTTCGGCGCGTCCTTGCGAAGGGAACCGCCCCGTCGCGCTCACCAGCCAATGAGGGCACGCCTTCGGCGTTGAGCTCGGCCTGTTCAAGGTTGTTAAGAATTTCCTTGGCCCGGTTGAGGACGCTGTCGGGAAGACCGGCCAGCCGCGCTACCTGGATCCCGTAGCTCTGGTCGGCGCGGCCAGGCAGGATTTTTCTAAGAAAGATCACCTGATCGTTCCATTCGCGCACGGCGACATTGAGGTTTAGGACGCCGGAGCGCGTCCGCGCCAGCTCCGTAATTTCGTGGTAGTGCGTTGCAAATAACGTGCGGCATCCCATGGCGTCGTGAAGATGCTCCGCGACGCTCCAGGCAATGCTGAGCCCGTCAAACGTCGAGGTTCCCCGGCCGATTTCGTCCAGGATGACGAGGCTTGCGGCTGTGGCGTTGTTCAGAATGTTTGCCGTCTCGTTCATCTCGACCATGAAGGTGGACTGACCCTTGGAAAGGTCGTCGCTGGCGCCGATCCGCGTGAAGATGCGATCCGCCACGCCGATGCGCGCGGAAGCAGCGGGCAGATAGCTGCCGATCTGTGCCATCAACGTGAGCAGGGCAACCTGGCGAATGTAGGTGGATTTTCCTGCCATGTTCGGACCTGTGATGATGGCGAAGCGCTTGTCCGCATTGTCGAGCGCGGTATCGTTGGGAACAAATCTTTCAGCGGAGGTCTGCTGATCCAGAATGGGATGGCGGCCCTCAACGATCTCGAGCACACCGGAGTCGTCGACTTCCGGACGGCAGAAATGGTGCTGGCGCGCCGTTTCTGCCAGCGAGGCAAGCGCGTCCAGGGCAGCAATGGCAGCGGCGGTTGCCTGAACAGATGAAGTCTCGGCGAGCGCCATGCCGCGCAGGCTCTGGAAGATTTCGATCTCGCGGGCTTTGGCACGTTCATCGGCTCCCAGGATTTTGCCTTCGATTTCCTTGAGCTCCGGCGTGATAAAACGCTCGCCGTTGACCGTAGTCTGCTTGCGGGTGTAGTCGCTCGGGACGGAGGAGAGATTCGAACGGGTGATCTCGATGAAATAGCCGAAGACCGAAGTGAACCGGACCTTTAGCGATTTGATTCCCGTGCGGGCGATTTCGCGCTCTTGAAGGCATGCGATCCAGTCCTTTCCCTCGCGAGACGCCGCGCGAAGCTCGTCGAGCGCCGGGTCGTAACCGTTCCGAATCAGACCCCCGTCACGCAATATCGCGGGCGGCTCTTCCACGATTGCCCTGGCAAGGGTTTCAACGAGATCGGGAAGGGGATGAAGCCGCCCGGCGAGCTCGTCGAAAAACGTCGCGGAACCGCCCGAGCGAAGCGCGCCGACGCAGTCTGCGACCCCCGGCACAAGGGCCAGCGAACACGCAAGGGAGGCCAAATCGCGGGCATTGCCCGATGAACCATTCAGACGGGCCACGGCGCGCTCGAGGTCGCGGATTTCCGCGAGGTGCTCGCGGAGCACGCCAAGCAGCAGCGAGTCATCGAGCAAGCGGGCAATGGCATCCTGTCGCACGCGGATTTCGTCGGCATTCCGCAGGGGATGAAGCACCCAGTCCCGGAGAAGGCGCGCTCCCATTGGGGTGACGGTGCGATCGAGCACACCGAGAAGCGTCATTGCTTTGCCGGCGCGGGACTGGACAAGTTCAAGGTGGGCTTGCGTCGCGGCGTCAAGGATGAGAAATTCGCTGGAGCGATAGGTTTGGAGCCGGCGGAGGTGCGAAGCATTTCTTCGCATCTGCCGAACCAGGTAATGGAGGAGCGCCCCTGCCGCACCCACGGCGGCGGGCAGGTCATCGCAGCCGAAACCGTTTAGCGAATGGACCTTGAAGTGTTCTCGCAGCAGCTCCGCAGCCGGCAAGGGCTCGAAAATGTAGCCGTCAAGAAAGTTGGCGTTCCCGAGAGCGCCGAAAAAATCCCTCTGTTGCTCGGGAGCGATCATCTCCGCCGGCAGGATGCGAGCGAGCTCGTCGACGAGAAGCTGGATATGCGCCAGCTCCGTCAGGCGAAACTCGCCGGTGGTCAATTCACAAAAAGCCAGGCCAATCACTCCCTGGCAACGGCAGACCGCAGCGAGATAGTTGGGACGTCGATCGTCTAGGCCAAAGTCGTCGAGGGTTCCGGCACTCAAGATCTGGCTGATTTCGCGGCGAACCAGCTTTCCCGCCTGGACTTCGCCGACTTGGTCGCAGATCGCTGCGCGCCATCCGGCGGCGATCAGCTTTTCGATGTAGCCTCGAGCGGAATGAAAAGGAACCCCGCACATGGGCGTCTCCCCGCGCTTGGTGAGAGCCACATTGAGAATGCCCGATGCCTCCCTAGCATCTTCGCCGAACATTTCGTAGAAATCGCCCAGCCGGAAAAGCAGCAGAGTGTGGGGAGGCAATTCACGCCGGATGGCGTGGTATTGCTTCATCATGGGTGTCTGCGAATCACCGGACATGGAGGTCTCACTCAAAGATGGGCCATCGCCCCGATTTGTGCCCTCGATTTTCCCAGCGATTTTGAAGGCGATGGACAAGCATCAGGACGAAAAAAAAGGTTTGCGCCCGTTTCCCGCTCAACCCGGGCGGGTCGATGGCTCGCCGGCGGCTGGCGACTGCCTCAAGAACGCCGCAAGGGGACTGGTCGCCTCGGCATGATCGAGCTGTGAAGGAAGCCCGGCCTCGAAGGCTTCGCGCGCGCACTCGACAGCGGCCTTGAATGCCCGCGCCATGCGAACCGGGTCGCGCGCGGCGGCGATTGCGGTATTCACAAGCACGGCATCTGCTCCCATTTCGAGAGCCTCCGCGGCGTGACTTGGCGCGCCGATGCCCGCGTCGACCACGACTGGGACGGTAGCCTGCTTGATGATGATCTCAATCTGGGCGCGGGTTTCAAGCCCTCGGTTGCTGCCAATCGGGGATCCCAGCGGCATGACCGTCGCCGTTCCAACATCTTGAAGCCGCTTGGCCAGCACGGGATCCGCGTTGATATAAGGGAGAACGGTAAAGCCATCATTGACAAGAATTTCCGCGGCCTTGAGGGTTTCGATCGGATCAGGCAGCAAATAGTGCGGATCGGGATGGATCTCGAGTTTCACCCAGCGTGGCAAACCGGCAGCCGCAGCCAAACGGGCAAGGCGCACGGCTTCGCTTGCGTCCAATGCGCCGCTTGTATTTGGCAGGAGGAGGTACCTGTTCGGATCGATAAAATCGAGAATATTGGCGAACGGATCATGCTTTCCGCTAAGGTCTGCGCGGCGCAGGGCAACTGTCACGATCTCCGCGCCACTGCCGGCAAGGGCATCGCGCATGATCTCGTTGGACGAGAATTTCCCCGTGCCGATCAGAAGACGCGAAGAAAACTCTCGTCCTGCTATTTTCAGGGGGCCGCTCATCTTCTTCTAGTAATGTGATCGGCCCTCGACAGCAAGAGCGGCAGCCTTTTGATGTGTGGCGCATTCATCCATCGAGATCGGGAGGCGGGCGAATTCGTGCGGAGCCGCGCGACACCCACTGGCGGAAGGAGCTTCATAGAAGCCGGCTATGGTAAGGCGTTCGCCGTGCGGTTCAAGATTCGGAACTCCGGCGGCGCCGCGGCTTCGAAGGCGAGCATTCGACCATCGTCAGGGTGGCGAAATTCCAGTTTCCAAGCGTGCAGCATGTGTCGGGAAAAATTTGCCCGGCGCCCATAGAGTGGGTCGCCAAGAACGGGACAGCCAAGGTGTTTGAGGTGAACGCGGATCTGGTGCGTGCGGCCCGTGCGCGGTCGGCATTCCATGAGGGTGACGCTGCCCGTTGAACCGAGCACGCGATACTCTGTCACCGCGGCCCTCCCGCGGCCGGTAACGCAAACCGCCATCTTCTTTCGATTCGCGGGATGGCGCCAGATTGGCGCGTCCACGACACCGCTGCGCCATTTTGGAGTGCCTGCAACCAGGGCCAGATAGACCTTGGCCACTTCCCGCCCGGCGAATTGCGCGGCCAGTGACCGGTGAGCGGCATCGGTCTTCGCCACGACGAGACAGCCGCTGGTCTCCTTGTCAAGCCGGTGGACTATTCCGGGACGTTCGACGCCGCCGATTTGCGAAAGACTGCCGAAGTGGTGAAGCAGGCCCGAGACCAGCGTTCCAGATTTGTGTCCGGGACCGGGATGAACGACCATTCCCGCGGGCTTGCTGAGGACGGCGAAAAAGTGGTCCTCAAAGAGGATCTCAAGCGGCATCTCCTGTGCCTCGGCCGATTCACATCGGACCGGAGGGGATTCGCACCAAAGAACCTCATCGCCGGCACGCACGATCTCCGATGCTTTGGCGGGCGCCCCGTTGAGAAGCACTCCCCCGGAACGGATTATGGCCTGAATTCGTGTCCGGGAAATCTCCGGGAGGCATCCTGCCAGACAGCGATCGAGCCGTACGCCTGCCGCGGCGGGAGAGACGCTGATTGCGCGTTCCCTGGCATCGGGCGGAGGCGAATTTCTTTGCGAAAAAATCATCACCACGGATAGTAACCTGATTTACTCATTCATCTCTTGGAGCAATGTTAAAAGAGGAAAGTTGCGGCGAGTCCGGAGAACGGGCCGCGGAAACGCAAACCGGGGAGATGCAGCCCGCCTCAAGACCAGTGGCCAGGAGCGCTTCCGGGCTAAGGGAGACGATCCCGGTCTCCGAACAGACCGCGGAGCAAGCTGGAGCCAAGGGACGACTTCTCGAAAGATGTCCGATCTGCGACGCCTTGATGGACGTCACCGATCACGCGCCTCTGGCGGAGGTCCTCTGTCCAACCTGCGGACAACCGTTGCAAGCGCATCGTCAGTTCAACAATTACGGTCTGATCGCGCTTCTTGGCGAAGGAGGCATGGGTTCGGTCTTCAAAGCCGTGGACCGGAACCTGAATCGAAACGTTGCGCTCAAGATTCTCAAGAAAGAATTCAGCGCAAACGAGGATGAGCGCGCGAAGCTCGAAGAAGAGGCTCGAATTACCGCCTCAATTAGCCACCCGCATGTGGTCAAAGTGTTTTCGTTCGGCGAAGACCACGGCCAGTTCTATCTGGCGATGGAATTGGCTGAGAAAGGCTCTCTCGACGATCTCATGGGCATTCAGCAGCGCTTGGCAGAGATCCAGGTCCTGCAGGTAGGCATCCAGATCGCCGAAGGACTCGCCGCCGCACTCGAGCGTAATCTCATCCATCGGGACATCAAACCGGGCAACATTCTTTTTTCTGATCCGCAGACCGCGAAACTCGTCGATTTCGGCCTCGCCATCGTCATGGACGAGGCCGCGCACGCGCGGGGTGAGGTTTGGGGCACCCCGTACTACATCGCTCCAGAAAAGCTGGACAATCAGCCTGAGGACTTCCGCAGCGATATTTACAGCCTTGGGGGGACTCTGTTTCATGCGCTGGCCGGGCGCCCTCCGTACGAGGCGGAAAAGGCGTCGGCGGTGGCACTTAAGCAGCTCATGAGTCAGCCTGTGAGCCTCCAGGCGTTTGCGCCGGAGGTATCCAGCGAGACTGCTTATGTGATCAACCGTATGCTCGCGAAAAATCCCGACCAAAGATACGCCTCCTACGCCGAGCTTGTCGAACACCTCTCCTACGCGCGCGGCAAGTTGCTGGAAAAAAGCCGGCAGCCTCGAAGGCCCAGGGAGCGCATGGTCCTGGAAACGCAAGCCTCGAGGAATCTCGCGGGACTTCTCAGCCTTGGCCTGCTCGCTCTCTTTGTCGTTTCCTGCGTGATGCTCTATGTTTTTCGCGAGAAGCTCTTTGGCGCTGCCGCCCCGCCAGGCGCGCCGGCCGCCCATTCTGCGCGCCTCACCCCGGCGCAATTGAGGGAGAAGTTCCTGCGCGCTGTCCAAATGCTTGGAAATCGTCAAACGGATCAGGCCCTGGCGGCGTTCGACGATCTGGCGGCGCTGTCTGGAAACACTCAGCCGGTGAAGAACTGGATTCGAATGAATGGAGCGCTGGCCATGCTGGTCGCCGGCAATTCGAAAGAGGCAGCGCGACGCTTCGCGGAGATCGCAAGCGCCGGCAACTATTCGGTCGAGGAAACCGACCGGCTTCTGGCGAGCTTTTTTGTGGAGGCCAGCAAACAACTCTCCACGCCTGAGAAGCGAATTCCTTCATCGATCACACGGCTCTATTCGACCACTGACTTCGAAGCGTTCGGTCTCCTCTGCTTTGCCCTGCACAATTTGGAAATCGGCGCATTCGAGGATGCCCGCTCGATCCTCGACACCTTTCTCAAAGCCGAAATTCCGAATTCAGAGAACTGGATCGAGCAGTATAGGCCGCTGGCGGCTGGATACTTGCGCGACTGTGAGGTCCTTGCGCCGATCGAGAAGGCCCTCCCGTCTGCGATCGATGCCGCGTCGGCACAGACCCTTGCCGATAGCGTGCGAAGCGCGCGCGAATCTCTGCGCATTCGCGGACCGGTGTTCGCGCGGCTGCAAGCAATCGAACGGCAGCTCATCGCCAAGGGCGCGAATCCCGAAACCCCTTGAACCCTTTTTGTCATCGCGACCGATCGTATGCTTCCGCTTGCGGGAGCGTCCGCCATGGCGGATAAACAAAACCATGAGCGAGCCCACTCTGCCCACGCCTGAGCAGTTGCACCAGCGCCTGCAGGAATTTCTCCGCGCTGGTTTCACCGCGCCGGCGCAGGCGAGTCCGGCCGAGAGCGTCGACGACTCGGCTTCCGAGCAGAAGGCCCACCCGGTCTTCGAGTTTCAGCTCACCCCGCGAGATATCAAACGGCATCTGGATCGCTTCGTCATCCAGCAGGACGATGCCAAAAAGGCTCTCAGCATCGCGGTTTGCGACCATTACCATCACGCGCAATACGCCGCTTCGCTCCCCCCCGAGGAAGCGAACAAGGTCGAATACGCGAAGCAGAACGTCGTCCTGATCGGCCCGACCGGAGTAGGCAAGACTTACCTGGTCAAGCATGTCGCGGATCTGGTCGGCGTCCCGTTCGTTAAAGCCGACGCGACAAAATTCAGCGAAACGGGCTATGTCGGCGGAGATGTGGAAGACCTCGTTCGCGAACTGGTTCATAAAGCCGACGGAGACGCGGCGCTGGCCCAGTATGGAATCATTTACATCGATGAAATCGACAAGGTTGCCAGCTCGGGAGAGATGATCGGACGCGACGTGAGTGGTCGCGGTGTCCAGACGGCCCTTTTGAAGCTCATGGAGGAAACCGAAGTGCCGCTGAGAGGGGGCAATGATCTTCAATCCCAGTTGCAGGCCGCCCTGGAATTCCAGCGAAAAGGAAAAGTCACGCGCGAATCCATCAATACGCGTCACATTCTTTTCATCGTCTCCGGGGCATTCGACAAGCTCGGTGTCCGCGTCGCCAGCCGATTGCGCCAGTCGCAGATCGGCTTCGGAGCTGAGCCGCGTGAGGCGCTCGAGGATTCGAATCTCCTGCGCCGCGCGGAAACGCGAGACTTTGTGGATTTCGGCATGGAGCCGGAGTTTATCGGCCGCCTCCCGGTGCGGGTCGTTTGCGACGCGCTCAGCAGCGGTGACCTCTTCGAAATTCTCAAGCGGTCCGAAGGCAGCATCATTCGCCAGTACGAAAGATCCTTCCGTGCCTATGGCGTGGAGGTTTTCTTCGAGGACGAGGCGCTGCGCGAAATCGCCGCTCGCGCGGCCGGAGAACGCACGGGAGCCCGCGGGCTCCTCACCACCTGCGAGCGGATTTTTCGCGACTTCAAGTTTGAGCTGCCCGGCTCGGGCGTCGCGTCATTCACGGTCACGCCGGGCCTGATCGCGCACCCCGCCGAGGCGCTCGCCGAACTTCTCAATGCAGGCCACGCTGAGCGCGAGAAGGCCCAGCGCGGCATCGTCGCGGAGTTTTCGGAGCGGTTTTCGACCGAGCACGGCGTAAGGATTTCCTTCGAGAGCGAGGCGGTGGCGCGCATTTTGAACCGGGCGGCCGAGGAGAATCTGGGCGTGCGCGAATTTTGCGAGCGCGCCTTCAAAGACTATCAGTTCGGACTAACGCTCATCAGACGCAATAGCGGCCGGATCGAGTTTGCCATTCCCGCTCGCGCAGTGGACAACCCGGACGGGGTGCTCAGCGAATGGGTTGTGGCCTCCTACCGCAATGCCCCCGAAGATACCAATGCGTGATCCGCAAGCTACGGACGGTTTCGCCTTTCTCTCCTCCAGCGCGCAACTTCCTTTCGAGGCGGGCGATTCTGCGGGGCACACTGAGCTGCCGCTTCCATGAGATACCTCAAGGCTACTATCCTCATCGGCACAATCAGCGCCGCCATCGTCATCGTGCTTTTTGCCACAGGCTGGATTTCCACCACTCCCGACCTTGTGCTGCGCGAGAAAATCTATCAGATGTCCAACCCGTTCGCGGTCCCGAACGGCGCGCAGTTGCTGCTCGTCGTTTTCCTCGCCTTCGCCGCGGCGTGGACGACAGTTGACATCACGCGACCCGTCCTCAAGGCGGTCGTCGCCTTCGCGGCGATTTTTCTGCTCCTTACCGGTTCGCGGACGCTGGCGCTCTATAACGTCTTCTATTCGCCTTTCCCCGGAGTCTTCGCCGTCCTGTTGAGCTTTTTGATCGGCCTGACGTATGGGCGTAGTGCCAGCGGCTCGCGAAAGAAGCTGATTGAGCGGCTTTTCGGCCAACGAGTGTCACGCAACGTTTTCAACCGCCTCGTGAACTCGGATGTTCCGATGGAATTTCCCGGGGCGCTTCAGGATGGCACGGTGATCGTATGCGAGGTCCAGAATCACAAGGAACTCATGGAGTTGCTGGCGCCGGAGCACTATGCGGCCATGACAAACCTCTATCTGCAGGTGGCTTCCGACTATCTCGTGGAGGTGGGCGGATACCTCGACGAATGCACCGGCGAAAGCCTTCGCGTCGTCTTCGGCACACCGCTCGCCGACGAGAGGCACGCCTCCCGGGCCTGCCGCGCGGCCATTGATCTGCTCTCTCGCCTCGATAACCTGAATCGCGAATGCGATGCCACCTGGCAGCGGCGCTTCGATTTCCGCATTGGGATCAATTCGGGTGAAATGATCGGGGCAGCCTACGGCGGATCGCGTCTGGCCAGCTTCAGCGTAGCCGGACCTGCCGTGGAATTTGCCAGGCGGCTTTGCGCGGCCTGCGCCACCTACGGTTGCCGTATCCTCGTCGGACCCGAAACGTTCGAGGAAGCGGCGGAGACTTTCGAGGCGCGGCCCATCGAGGTCCTCAAGGCGACCGGCGGACGCCGCCGCGTCGAACTTTACGAAATTCTTGCCTCCAAGCATGGCCTCTCTCCCGAGCGGGAGCGGAGCCGCGACCATTTCTGGCGGGGAGTCATCTATTTTCGCGAGAAGCAATGGGAGAAGGCAACCCAGGAGTTCTCGAAGGCGCGGATCACCGGAATTCCCGATGCCGCGCTCGATTTCTATATCCAGCGCGTTGAGCGCAGCCGGCGGGGGGAAGAGGACGTTACAAAGGATCAGATGGCCATTTTCACGGCCTCGTAAGGGAGGGATCGCCAGCAGCCTGTCGGATCTGAACCGCCGCTTTAGTCCGGCAGCCGCCGGATCGGGCGATTGACTTTCGCACGGTGAGTTTTCGGGGAGAAATGCCAATCAAACTTCGAAGTCCGACAGCCTGGCAATGAAGCCCGCCGACTATCCAGAGCCCTTTCGTAAACTCTCCCGCGAACTGCGGCGCCTGCCTGGCGTGGGCCCGCGCACCGCAGAGCGCATTGCTCTTTGGCTGGTTTCGTCAAAGGACGCCAGGCCGCTCGACCTTGCCGCCTCGCTCCGTCAGGCCGCCGAGGATCTTCGTTCATGCAAGACTTGCGGCTTCTTCTCCACCGAGGAACTTTGCGAGATCTGCCGCGATGCCGATCGAATCAGCCGGGAGATTTGCGTCGTCGAGCAGGCCACCGACATTCTCCCCATCGAGCGAACGGGATCTTTCCGGGGCCGCTACCATGTCCTCGGCGGGCGCCTCGCTCCTCTGGATCACATCGGTCCGGAGCAACTCCATATCGGCGAACTGCTCATCCGGGTGCGCGCCGAAATGCCATCCGAGATCATCCTAGCCCTGAGCGCGGATGTGGAAGGCGAGGCGACCACGAACTACGTTGCCGAAATGCTCCTGCCCCTGGGAATTCCCGTCACCCGTATTGCTCATGGCCTGCCGGCCGGAGGCGGACTCGAAAACGCGGACCCTCTCACGCTGCAACGAGCTCTCGCCGGGCGCAACCCGCTCAAGGTTTGACAGCGGACGCGCGAACCTCGATGCTGTTGGGCCATGTCCACACCGAAGATCGATCCTGCTCTTCATCAGGCTAAAAAGCCCGATTGGATCAAGGTCCGGCTGCCGTCCAATCCGGTCTTCTTTTCCACCAAAGCGCTCGTTTCCGATCTCCGCCTGCACACGGTTTGCGAAAGCGCGCAATGCCCGAACCGCTGGGAGTGTTGGAGCCAGGGGACCGCGACTTTCATGATCGCGGGGGAGCGTTGTACGCGTGCCTGCGGATTTTGCGCGGTAACAACCGCGAAGCCTTTCGCCCTCGAAGCCGACGAGCCTGTGCGCGTCGCGGAAGCTGTCCGCCGCCTAAAGCTCAGGCACGTGGTCATCACCGCCGTGGCCCGCGACGATCTCGAGGATGGCGGCGCCCGGCACTTTGCCGACACGATCGAGGCCATCCGGGCGATGGACCCTAAAATCATCATCGAAGTTCTCACCCCGGACTTTAACGGCAAAGAGCTGGCCTTGCGTCTTGTTCTCGAGGCGCGCCCCCACATTTTCAATCACAACCTCGAAACGGTCGAACGTCTCACCCCGTTCGTTCGATCTCGCGCGAAATATCGTCTCTCGCTCCAGGTCCTGCGCATGGCAAAAAGCATCGCGCCGGACATCGTGACCAAGAGCGGAATTATGCTGGGTCTGGGCGAGACGGAGAACGAGCTGTTCGAGGCCCTGGATGATTTGCGGAGCGCGCATGTGCAAGTGCTCACCATGGGCCAGTATCTTCGCCCCACACCCCAGCACCTACCCGTAGTCGAATATATCAATCCAGAAACCTTCACGCTCTACGGCGAAATCGCGCGCCGCAAGGGATTCGACTTTGTTGCCAGCGGGCCGCTCGTCCGCAGCTCATATCACGCGTCGGATTTCAATCCGGTTCCGCGCAAGGATTAATCCGCTTTGCGCTGGTGCATTGTCGCAGTCGGCAAACCGCGGCTCGCTCATTCCCGGGCGGGCGTTGCCGAATACCTGGCGCGTTTGCGGTGTTTTTCCCCGGTGGATACGGCGCACGTCAAGGCATCCAACCCGCCGCGCGAAGGCAGCCAGCTGCTCAGTCGCAGCGAGGGTTGCTTCCGCCTGGTGCTCGATGAGCGCGGAAAAAAACTCAGCACCCGCGCCTTTGCGGAAGAGGTGAGGAAAATCGAAAGCAATCCCCGCAGAACTTGTGCGCTCCTGGTCGGCGGGGCGGATGGGGTTTCCGATCGCGTTCGTGAGTCCGCCGACCTCCTGTGGTCACTCAGCCCTCTGACTCTTCAGCACGAAATGGCTCTGGTTGTCGCGCTGGAGCAAATTTATCGAGCGCACACAATCCTGGCGGGCATTCCGTATCACCGGGACTAATGGTCAGCGTCGTCGGCGCCCTCCGAGGGCATCTTGCGGATGCCCGGGCTCGGCGATGCGTGGGCTCCCCAGTCCCATCGAAAGCGACACCATTTCGGCGACCGCTTTCGGGATTCGTTCCAAGTCGTTTTGCCTAAACCATCGCTTCGCGCTTGATGCTGCGCAGGGGGATGGTCTTGGAGCTGAGATTGTGGACCGCGCGGATGTAGCGCACGGTTCGGCTGCGCGCCCGCATGAGGATCGAGTGTGTGGTTGCCGTGCTGCCAACGAATTTGACGCCGGGCAGGAGCGGACTGTCGCTGATGCCGGTGGCGCAGAAGAGAACCCGTTCGCCGACGACGAGCTCGTTCGTGGAGTAAATGCGTTCGAGCTGTTCCTCCGTGACACTCTTCAAGAGGTCCTGCCGCTCTTCATCATCCCGTGGCCACATGCGGAGGTAGATTTCTCCACCGAGAGCCTTGAGCGCTGCGGCGGTGAGGATGCCTTCCGGGGAGCCCCCAATGCCGATAAAAAGGTCCACTCCCGAATCGGGCAGCGCGGGCGCCACGGCAGCCGCGATATCTCCATCCGAAATCAGCCGCAGGGCGGCTCCCTGTCGTTCCCGATCGGCCGCGCAATCAAAAATATGTCGATGTCGTGCTGTCCCACGACGACCAGTTCGCTGACACGTTTCTTAAGCGCGGCGGCGGCATAAGTCATGATCTCGCCGAAATCCATGCTCAGAGTCAGAGGCGGAATTCTCGTCTGGAGGATCCTCTCTTGCACGATCGGCCCGTATGAGAGCTTCTCAGCGTAGAAGCTCGGGATATTGATCATTCCATGGGACTTGCCTTCCGGGACGTGCGCCGCCGCCATGACGGAGATCGAGTTCGGCAGTCCCTTGGACATGTTGGTCGGTCCGTCGATGGGATCAAGGGCGATATCGAAAACGCGGAGAACCCTTCTTTCCTTTGCCCAATTTGTCGCCGAGAAAGATGCCCGGAGCTTTGTCCTTGATCCATTCGCCGATGACGACTTCCCCGCAGATGTCCACGAGATCGAAGACGCCATTGATCGCGTCGCAGGCGGCCTCGTCGGCAGCTTCTTTGTTTCCGCGGCCGAGCCAATGGATGGCATTCAACGCAGCGTTCTCGGTGGCACGGACAAACTCGAATTCGACATATCGCTCGATGTCTTGCACGTTGCTCATAGGAAGGGAGCCCGAAAAGGGTCAGGCGTTCAATGGGGTTCCGTCCGAAGATTTCGTGGCTCGGCAGCGCCGTAAGCCGCGCTGTCGCGTCTCTGAGTTAAAGACCAGCGATGTGAGCCGCGTGGTTATCGCATGATGGCCGCTCGCGGGAACCCGGCCGCGCTTGTGCCGTCCTACCAGCGGAAATGAGCAAACGCCCGGTTGGCTTGGGCCATTTTGTGCATGTCGTCGCGCTTCTTAATGGCGCTGCCCTGGCCGGTCGCCGCATCCCTGAGCTCGTAGGCCAGCGCATTTTCCATGGGAACTCCCTTGCGGCCCTTGGCAAAGTTGACGATCCAACGCATCGCAAGAGCAATCTGCCGGTCGGATGGTACTTCCATGGGCACCTGGTAGGTCGCGCCTCCAACACGTCGGGATTTGACCTCCAGACGGGGCTTGACGTTCTCGATGGCTTTGTTGAGCGTTTCAAGCGGATCGACCGTGTCGGTGCCTTCGCGGGATTTGTCAATCGCCGTATAAACGATGTGTTCGGCAATACTCTTCTTGCCGCGGCGCATGACCGTGCTGATGAGCCGGGCGACAACCGGACTGGCATAGCGCGCGTCCTTTTTTACTTCTTTGTGGATGACTCTGCGGCGACGGGACATAGGTCAATTGCAAAAACGGAGACCAATCGGCTCCCTGCTCTATTTTTTCTTGGCTCCCTTGGTTTCTTCCTGGCCGGGCTTCGGCCGCTTGGCTCCGTACTTGGAGCGGCCGCGGCGGCGGCCATCGACCCCGAGGCTGTCGAGAGTTCCGCGAACAATATGATACCGGACGCCAGGGAGGTCTTTGACACGGCCTCCGCGAACAAGGACAATCGAGTGCTCTTGGAGATTATGCCCTTCGCCCGGGATGTAGGCGATGACTTCCTGACCGTTGGTGAGGCGGACCTTGGCGACTTTGCGCAACGCCGAGTTTGGCTTCTTTGGTGTCCGCGTCATCACTTGTACGCACACGCCGCGGCGTTGCGGACACTTCACGAGCGCGGGCGATTTCGATTTCACCGTCACTTTGCTGCGTCCTGTGCGGACCAGTTGGTTAATTGTAGGCATTTGGCTGGCTGTCTATCCCGGCCGCGAACCTCGGAGGATAAAAAAGCACGCAGAGGTGCTTTCTTGCTTTCCTTCCCCGACCCGTCGCGGGAGGGGAAATACTATGGAGGAGGAAGGGGTAGGCAAGCGAAAAGTTGAGGATTCTTCGCAGCAGGCGCGGTTTCCCAGCTTCAAAATACCTGTCGCGCCGCTTCTATCACGAGGTCGGCAGAAAGGTTTCGCAACCGGCAGACTTGATCTTTCGAGGGCGGCGCCTGGACGGCAAGGCTCCCGGGGGACGGGTAGTGCCAGTTCTTCGAGTTGGTTGGGCCGAAAATGGTGACGCTATTCACGCCAAAGGCGCGGGCGAGGTGCGCGGCCGCGCCATCGACCGTGAGCACCGCCCGTGCCCGTGAGCAGAGCCAGAGGAAATTCTCCAGCGTCGTCCCGCTGGCGAGACCGCGAACAAGGGAACCCGATCGTTCCTGGATCTCGCGGCAGTGTTGAACCTGCCAATCGATCGAGGCATTGGTCATTATGAAGCGCAAAGCTCTCTCGTTGTGCAAAGCACCCAAGGTCTCCGCCCACCGTTCCGGTAGCCAGTTCTTCTGCCGCCAACCGGAGGTTGGGTTGATCAAGACGAAGGGCTCGTTGCCGAAGCCTCCCGGCTTCCACTCATTCGGCGGTAATTTCAATAGAGGGGGGCGAAAGGAGTGCGCGGAAGGCACAGGCGTGCTTTCCCAGAAATATTCCGCGATGTAGCGGTCGCCGAGCTCAGGAACGATCAATTCGCGAAAGATTCGTCCATGAAACCATTTCATCTCGCGCTTTTCGGGCAGCACGCACCTCTTGACTCCGGCAGGCGAAAGCAGCGAACGCACCGCCGACTTATTGAGCGGATCAAAACAATAGAGGTGTTTGCGCCAAACGAGGGGAATCCCGCGCTGTCGCTGAACGCCGGGCATGAGCCGGAGCAAGGGGGCGTGGCCTCTGCGGGTCATGCACCGCACCGGACCGCCGTGATGATCGCGGAGCTTCGACAAGGAGGGTTCGAGCAAAGCGAGGTCCCCCAGTTGCTTGTGAAACACGGCGTAGCATCCGGGCATAAGATTCGATCCCTTCGAATACTTTAGATCCGGTCAATTTCAAGGATCTCTGCCGGAAGGAAAACGGCGCCGGACATAGAAATCGCTTTGCGCGGAGACCTAATCCGGCAAATTGTTCCTGCAAAGAACTGTGCGCCTATTCATTCTCAAGCCGGACGGGATTGGAGATTTTGTGCTGGTGACCGGCGCATTGCGCCTGCTCGCCGCGCAGGTCGGTGAGCAAAATCTCCTCATTTGCGTGCAGTCGGTCTTGGTGCCTCTTGCGCGCGCGCAATTTCCGCAAGCAACCGTCCTCGAACTGCCCACCGCAGCCGAGCGAAAGATCATCAATTTGTTTGCGCGCAATTTTTTCTTTTGCCTGCCGCTCTGGTTCAAGCTTAGGAGAACTCGGGTGGACGCTGCGGCGTGCTTTCGCAGCATGAGGAATTACTTGGAGACGTTCTTATTTTACTCCGCCAGAACGAAAAAGTTCTTCGCGTGCGAAAATATCCTGCTGCGACCTGAGAAGAGAGTTCGTCGCAGTGTCGAAGCCGGAGCGAGAAGGTTTTTCCGGCCTGAATTGGTCGCTTATCCGGGGAATGTTGACGGTGTCCCTCTGGAAATCGAGGCTCACCGTCGCTTGGTCGCCCGAATTCTGGATCGCCCAGTCGAAGCAAGCGAGGTCCTCCCGATCCTTCATGCCACCATGGAAAAAGAGGAAGGTTGCTGGATTTGTGCTCCAGTGACCAGCGCTTCGAAGATCTATCCTTTTCCGCTTTGGAAGGAGGTTTTTTGTGCTCTGAAGCCCGAAACCCTTACCAAAAGGATCCTTTTAGTTGGCTCGCAAGACCAGTTGGCAAGGCTCAATGAATTGAGAGAGCTTCTCTTGAGCGCAGGGATCGAAGGCGTTGAGGCCATGGTTCCCGATGATCTCGTCGAGCTCTTGAATCTCATCGCGGCAGCGGAAATGATTCTCACGGTGGATACGGCCGCGGCTCACTTTGCAACCGCGCTGGACAAATCTTGCCTGGTCCTGTTCTCGGGGCTCCACCAGGGAATGTTCGGTCCGTGGTGCCGGAGCTCGCGTCAGCGATGGTTGCTGCCCGAGGCTCCGCCCGGAAAGGCAAAATTTAAATGGCACGCCGGGATCGCCCCCGAGCGAGCGGCCGCTGAAGTCCGCGACCTGATGCGGCACGTGCTGTCCGGCATCACTGCCGAGCACAATTCTTGCCATCGCTAGCACCTGCCGAACTCCCGCCTCGGGGACAGATCGCGATTGGCGAACGAGGTCTCCCGAATGGCGCCGCGAGTTCCCGGCCCGACTGGAAAAACAAGAAAAGATCTCGCTCCTTTTTCGGCCCGCGTGTCATCTTGGCGCGGCATCCGTCGGATTGAAGGGGCCAGCGCATTTTTCGATGGCCCGTTCACACTAGAATTCGACATACCCTTGTAAATCCGACAGCCTGCCAGTGTCATGCCCGTTCCACTCGATCACACTCATACCCACGGCGACTTTCGCTTACGATACGGGCATCCTTTGCCATTCGGGGCGAGCCACGTTCCAGGCGGCGTAAACTTCTCGGTCTTTTCGGCCTATGCCACCTCCTGCGTGTTGGTGCTTTTCGAAAAGGGTGACGACCTGCCATTCGCAGAGATTCCGTTTCCGCCGGAGTATCGCTTGGGAAATGTGTGGGCGATGACGGTCTTTGATCTCAACTACGAACAAATTGAATATGGCTACCGCTTCGATGGTTTGCATGATCCCCACCAAGGCCACCATTTTGATCCGAAAAAGATCCTTCTTGACCCCGAAGCGCGGGAGATCAGCGGCCGCGATCTTTGGAAACAGCCATCCAAACCGAAGGAAATCTTTCCTTATCGCGGCCGAATCCCATTTCACCAGTTCGACTGGGAGCACACCCGTCCGCTCAAGCGACCGGAAAGTGAGATGGTCATTTACGAAATGCACTTGCGGGGTTTTACAGCTCACCCGAGTTCCGGGGTGAGGCACCCGGGCACGTTCGAAGGTTTGCGCGACAAGATCGCCTATCTCAAGGATCTTGGCGTCAATTGCGTCGAGCTGATGCCCATCTTCGAGTTTGACGAACTGGAGAACCGCCGCACAAATCCGCTCACGGGTGAGCGGCTCTGCAATTATTGGGGCTACAGCACTCTTGGCTTTCTAGCGCCAAAAGCCGGGTTTGCCGCTACCGGCCGACATGGCACACAAGTGCATGAGCTTAAGCAACTTGTAAAAGCTCTCCATGATGAGGGAATCGAAGTGATGCTCGACGTCGTCTTCAACCACACCGCAGAGGACGGGAGCGATGGGCCGACGATCTCCTTCCGCGGCATCGACAACAAGACCTATTACATGCTCGACAGCCAGGGCAAGTATTTGAACTACACCGGCTGCGGGAACACCGTGAACTGCAACCACCCTGTCGTCCGCGGATTCGTCCTTTCCTGCCTGCGATACTGGGCTGCGGAATTTCATATCGACGGCTTTCGATTCGATCTTGCTTCCGTCCTTGGCCGCGACTCTCATGGAGCGCCCCTCGTTAACCCGCCGCTCCTCGAGGCGCTGGCCTACGATCCGGTGCTGGCTCATTGCGATCTTATCGCGGAAGCTTGGGACGCGGGCGGACTTTATCAGGTCGGAAATTTCCCATCCTACGGGCGTTGGCTGGAGTGGAATGGCAAATTTCGCGATGCCTTGCGGCGTTTTCTCAAGGGAGATGTCGGAATCGTCGGCGAAATGGTCCAGCGCATCATGGGCTCTCCAGACCTCTATCTCGCGGCGGGACGCAAGCCCGCCTCCTCGGTCAACTTCATCACCTGCCACGATGGGTTCACCCTGCGCGATTTGTTTTCGTACAGCGAGAAGCACAATCTCGACAACGGCGAAAACAACAACGACGGCGCAAACGACAACTATAGCTGGAATTCGGGCGTGGAAGGTGAAACCGATGATCCCAAGATCAACGCGCTCCGGCTGCGCCAGCAGAAGAACGCGGTGGCGGTTCTCTTCGTGAGCCAGGGAGTTCCCATGATTTACATGGGCGATGAATGTGGACGCACGCAGCTCGGCAACAACAACGCCTACTGCCAGGACGAGGACTGGAATTGGTTCGATTGGTCTCTGACCGAGAAGAACGCCGATCTTCGCAGGTTTGTGAAGGCAATGATTGCGTTTCGCCGGGCCAATCCCGCGCTGCGACAGGCTGAATTTCTGAACGGCCGCGACTGCATCGGAAGCGGCTATCCCGATATCTCGTGGCACGGCGTTCAGCCTTGGAAACCGGACTGGAGCCTTCCGAGCAGATCGATCGCATTCATGCTTTGCGGTCTGCACGGCGCCGCGATCGGCGGACCAATGCAGTTCATCTATTGCGCCATGAACATGTTTTTCGAACCGCTCGATTTCACCCTTCCGGTAATGCCCAAAGGCATGGCTTGGCATCGGTTCGCCGACACCTCGCTCGACGCGCCAAACGATATCCGGGAGCCCGGCGAGGAAGTTCCTCTCGAAGGAAGGAAGGTGCTAACCGTCGGCGATCGCGCGACGGTCATTCTCGTCGGAAGGTAAAGTCCGCCGTCAGTTTGGTTTTTTCTGCGCCCTGGCTTAGATTCGCGAAGAATACCCTTGCACTGGCCCGGCGATGAGGCTACATATTCGCCCCTTTTCAACAGACCCAAAGAATGGCGAGCAATCCGCAAAAATCCCCTAAGGCGAAGGTGTTCGGAGCCGTGGCCAAACAAGCCAAGGCCGCTCCCAAAGCGGCTAAGGTGAAAACGGTGGCTAAGACTACTGAGGTTCCGAAGCCGGCCGAGCCGGACCAGAAAACTCCGGCCGCTGAGAAACTTCCTCCGAAAAAGCCGGCCGCATCCCCCGTGGGGGCGAAGCGCGGTGCTCTCTCTCCGTTCGAGCAGAAGCAAAGAGAAAAGCTCCTTGCCCTGAAGGACACCCTTCTTGATTCCATGAACGGCGTCGCCAAGGACAGCCTGCGTTCGCGCGCGGAAGGCAGCGAGGCCAGTGCCTTCGGCATGCACCAAGCCGACGCCGGCAGCGACGCCTACGACAGGGATTTTGCCTTGAGTCTGCTTTCGCAGGAGCAGGATTCGCTCTACGAGATCGACGAGGCACTCAAGCGAATCGAAAACGCTACTTACGGGACCTGCGAGATGTCCGGTAAGTCGATCCCGCATGCCCGCCTCGAAGCGCTTCCGTTCACCCGCTACACTGTCGAATGCCAGGCCGAACTTGAAAAACGCAACCGCTTTCAGCGCGTGCGCCAGCCTGTGATTTCGCTGTTCGGTCTTTCCGACGAAGAAGGCGCCGAAGAGGACGACGAGAACAGCGCAGACGCAAAGGATTAAATCAAGATGCCGCAGGAAATCGTCACTCTGGAGTGCACCGAGGCCAGGGCGGAGGGGAAACCTCCTTCGCGATACATGACCACGCGCAACAAGAAGAGCCCTCGCACGCCGAACCGCCTCGAAAAGAAAAAATACAATCCCTTTTTGCGCCGGCGCACGCTGCACCGGGAGATTAAGTAGCACGCCATGCAGCCAAAGACACCCAAGCGTCGCTCCGCATTTCGCCGCGCCAACCGCTCGATGCCGCGGCGCCGCACCGACATCGCCGAAGAGGCGATCGACTACAAGAATCCCGAGCTTCTCAAGCGCTTCGTTACCGAGAGTGGCAAGATCGTTCCTCGGCGCGTCACCGGCATGTCCGCCCGGCTCCATCGAAAGATCACGCGCGAAATCAAGCGCGCGCGCGCTGCGCTCCTGATGAAGTGATCGCCTAGTTTCCGCTGCCGAATCGCGGAATGATTTTCGGTCTCCACTCGGGTTTCGAGACCGACCCAGTGGAGACATACTCAAAAAGCTTGCTGACCGGGAAGAGGACCAGTCCGGGAATTCCGCGGGCGTTGATTCGCACGGACATGTCCATCTTGTCTTTGACGAAGAAGATGTCTCCGTAGCCGTAAAGGCTGAAGCCAGCGCCGTCGACTTGCAGGTTCTTCGTGCTGATCCGTTCGTCGGCCACTGTGAAATCCGCCGTGGCAAGCCTCGCGGTCTGAAAACCTGCCCCGGGAATTATCTTGTTGATGATGTCCGAAAGCGGTCCCAGGATCGGGATTGCGAAAACGTGCCCGTCCTCGACCCGGAGGCTTCCGTCGCCGCGCATTTGTTCCTCCTGACCCATGCGGGCGGTGAACTTGAAATTCCCGCTTCCAACACCGAGAGAATCCTCGTAGTTAAAGTAGAGTTTCGTCAGTTGCGCGAAATTGACCCGCCGAATGTCAATCGCGGCGCCGAATGTAGGATCGGACGGGTCAATCGAGACGGTCGCGTTGACTCCGACGTTGCCGTCCATTAACTCCGCGCTCTTTATGTTCGCAATCACTTTTGTGCCGGCAATATTCACGTTCGCCAGCGTGCGCCCGAATTTGAGCGTTCGCTCCAACAGGTCGTAGTCCAGGCCGATATCCGACTCGATGGCCAGACGAAGGTCGTTCTTTTTTGGGTCCTTCATGTGAACCATGCCATCGGCGAGGACCTTGGGAGGCTGGCGGAAGCGGTAGGGTTTGATGACCTCCGCGATGTTCGGATCGATCCACATCATCACGTCCACAGGAGGCATGGTAGACTCGACATCCTCCAAGCGGACCTGTTGTCCGCCGAAGTCATAAACGAACGTCCCCTTGCCAGTTGCTTTGCCGCGCCCCAGCGAGAAGTCGCGATAGGTGATGGCGCGGTCGGCAATCTCGATCTTTGATTGTCCCCAGTCGAGTGAGGAGCCGCGCATGGAGGTTCTTCCCAGACGCAGGAAGCCGGTTCCGGTGACCGAGGCAAAATCCGGTTTTGGGCCACGCAGATCGAGCTGCAGGTACGGAGCATCGCGAAAATCCATCAGTTTGAGGGCTTCCCGCTCCTTCTTTCCCAGCAGAGGGGCGAAGGCTGTGGGAGCGATTGTGTTGCTCAGGCGAACCCGGAAATCTTGCGGTGCCAGAAGCAAGTCGACGCCGATTTGCCCGCCGGCGGCGAGAAGTTTCGCGTCCCTCAGGAAGATTTTTCCATTGCTGGAGGCAAAATCCGTCGAGCACGCATCGAAATCCATCCCGCGAAAAGAGAACTTTCCGACCTGCAACCCACCGGTAACATTGTATTGCACGGGAGAGCCTTGAGTGAGCGAACCGGTGGCCTCGAGCCGCGGTGCGGCGGTAAACTTAAGGCTCTGGAGTGGAGTGTCCTTCGGCAGCAGCCTCCGAAAGGGTTCCGGCATGAGATCGCTGGAAAGTTCGAAGTCCAACCTGCCATCCTTCCATTTCGCCGAAAGATTCAGTGACCCCTCTGAAGCGCGCACCTTCAATCGTTTGATGGTCAGGACTTGATTCTCGTAGTCGGCTTCCGCTTCCACGCCGTCGAGGCTCCAGTTTGGAGTGACGATTGGTCCGCAGCGCAGCGAAATTGGAGAAATCGCCAGCGTCGCCAGGTCCGCGAGGTCGCCGCCGATCTCGACGCGGAGTTCCGGTGGAGCGGAGGGAAATTTCAGCGTGGAGAGAGTTTCGATGACCTGACTGAGAAGGTCCTGTCGCCCCCGCGGATTCTGCGAGGCATCTGGGGGTTGAAGGTGAAACGCTCGCGGATTTTGCAGTGAGCCACTGAGCACGACATTGACCCCTTGAATCTGCCCCTCGAATGAACTGATCCGCATCTGGTCGCCCGCGAAATATAGCTCCGCAGAGACCCCATTGGCACTGAGCCGGGGACTGTCGGGTTGCGCTCCTATCGGGACCGAGACATCGGTCTCGTCAAGACGGACGTGATCAATGGTGAAACGTCCCGACAGCAAATCTGTGAAATTTACCGAGACGATCAAACGCTCGACGCGTGCAAGATTTCCAGCGTCGCCTGATGTCTCCTTCACTTCGACATTTTGAGCGATCAAGCCCTGGAACGGGTCGATGGAAAGCTTTCCGATCTCGGTGCGAAACCCTTCGCCGCTGAGTGCTCCGGCAACGCGTTCCTTCAACCCGTACCCGACCCCGACTTCCCTGAGATAGATGATCGCTGCGGGAAGGCAGATGAAGACGAAGAATAAGACCGCCCGGATGGTCCAGCGGGCCAGGAAGCGGGGAATGGGAGGAAGGTGCATTTCGGCGATTACGGAGGCAGCGCCATTTCAGAGATCACAACAGATTCACCGGATCGACGTCCACCGCGACGAAAACATCTTCGGGCAAGGGAAGGACCGCAAGGGTTTGTTGAATGGCGCGGGCTAGGGGCCGGGCCGACGGCCCTCGCAGGGTCGTCTGAAAGCGATAATAACCTCGGGCCTTCTCGAGTGGAGCAGGCGCCGTCTCTCCGACCGAGGCGCCGCCAGGAACAACCTCTCTTAGCCTTCTGACCAGAGTCTGAGCGGTAAACTCCGCCCGCTCCCGCAAGCGCGCGCGCACGGTAATGAGAACCATCCGCGAATAAGGTGGGAATCCGAAGTGCTCGCGAAATTCAAGCTCTTGTTCGACAAAGCCACCGAAATCGTGATGCCGGGCGAACTGAATTGAAGGGTTGAACGGCGTGAAGGTCTGAACGAGCACCTCCCCCTCGAACTCGCCGCGCCCGGCGCGTCCTGCCACTTGAGTGAGAAGTTGAAAGGTGCGCTCTCCCGCTCGAAAGTCCGGCAGGTGCAGGCTCAAATCGGCGTTGACGATGCCGACGAGGGTCACATTGGGAAAGTGCAGTCCCTTGGCGATCATTTGCGTGCCGACAAGAATATCGATAGCCCCTTCCTTGAAACTTTGAAGGGTTAGATGGTAGGAATTCTTGCGTGACATCGCGTCGGCGTCCATTCGCGCCACCCGGGCCTTCGGGAAAATGCGCCTCACCGCATCCTCCACCTTTTGCGTTCCGACGCCGGTATGGCGAATGCCCGGAGCCTGGCAGGCGGGACACGCCTTGGGCGCTCGCACACGATGACCGCAGATATGGCACGCAAGCTGGGCGGCGTCGCGGTGGTAGGTGAGCGCGACGCTGCAGTCGGGGCACTTGCAAACATGGCCGCAGGCCTGGCAGAGCATGGTCGTGGAAAAGCCTCTGCGGTTCAAAAACAGAATCGTCTGCTGGCCGTCGGTCAGCCGGCGTTGGATGGCGTCCAACAGCGGGGACGCGCAGATTGCATCTCCGCCTGAGACGCGCGCCGCCTTCCGCATATCCAGCACGCGAATGACCGGCATGCGCCGGTCATCAACGCGCTGGGTAAGCTCCAGGAGCTGGTATTTTCCGCTCCGGGCGTTGTGCCAGCTCTCGAGGGAGGGCGTGGCGCTGCCCAGGACAACGGCGCACGCCTCGCGCTGCGCCCGGAGAACGGCAACGTCGCGCGCGTGGTAACGAGGGGCCTCTTCCTGCTTGTACGTGCCTTCGTGCTCCTCATCAACGATGATAATTCCCAGCCGTTCGATGGGAGCGAACACCGCGCTTCTGGCCCCTATAACGATGCGCGCCGCGCCGGCATGGACCTTGTACCATTCGTCGTGGCGTTCGCCCGCCGAAAGATGGCTGTGCAGAACCGCCACCTCGCGCTGGGCGTCGGCAAAGCGCGCTTTGAAGCGCTCAACGGTCTGCGGGGTGAGGGAGATCTCGGGCACAAGCACCAGCGCAGTGCGGCCAAGGCTCATGGCATGCCTGATCGCCTGAAGATAAATTTCTGTCTTGCCGCTTCCGGTCACGCCGAACAGCAACAGAGGGCGGACGGGATCCTCGATGGCCTTCTTGAGGGCATCTACGGCCCGGCTTTGCTCTGCATTGAGAACGAGATCGTTCGTCGGAAGAAACGTTTCGCCGGAGAAAGGATCCCGCGCCACCTCCTCGGCTTCGATCGCGACCCAGCCGTTGCGCGCAAGGGCCCGAAAGACCGACTCGTTGACCTGGGCGCTCTCAGCCAGTTCAGCGACGGGATGCGGTCTGCCGGCCTCCTGCGCGGCACGCAATGCTTCGGCCTGGCGGGGCGCCTTGCGGGCCAGGGCCTCCAGTTCTTCGTCCGAGGCCTTTCGCGTGAGCCTCACGAAATTGCGCTTGCGTGGCGAAATTTTCGCCTGGCGAACCGCCTGGGGCAACACACAGCCCATCGCCGTTTCAAGGGAACAGCAGTAATAGTCGGAGATCCACCTGGCGATCTCGAGAAGTCTCGGGCGGATCAGTGGGACGCCTCCAATCATCTCGTGAATCTCGCGGGGCGATCGGACCGGAGACGCTTCAAGGACTTCGACCACCGTGGCGAGAACCAATCGCGTGCGCAGCGGCACACGAACTCGCGACCCGGGCGCAAGCGAGCCCTTGAGAGCCTCGGGAATCACATAGTCAAGCGCGCGATCCCCGGCGCGGTCGGGAACTACCCTCGCATAGCTTGGCATGACAGGATGTTATTGTAGCAGATTGCATCCGGGAAAGAATTTGGATCGTCGCCCAGCGCGACAAAAATGCGATGGGACGCTTGCGTGCACATGATATGATCGCCCTCTCTCGATGAAGAAATCTTTGGCCGCCTCGCTTGCGCTGTTGCTCGTCCTGGCCGCCGGCCTTTTCGCTTATATAATGACCTCGGAGGACCCACCGTATCTCCTGAGGGAAACCATTTTCTCCTGGCGCTACAAAAGATACGATGATCTGATCAGACAGGCCTCGGAACGTTACGGTGTGGCGCCCGAGCTCATCAAAGCCATAATTTGGCGCGAAAGCCAGTTCAGACCAGAGAAGGTCGGGGCGGAAGGGGAACGCGGGCTCATGCAAATCACAGAAAACGCCGCCATCGATTGGGCTCGAGCGGAGAAGATCCAAACATTCGTCGTCACGGATCTCTTTGACCCAAAGGTAAACATCGAGGCCGGCACGTGGTATCTCCGTCGAGCGCTGACCCACTGGTCGGCTAAGGACAACCCGGTTCCGTTTGCTCTCGCCGAATACAATGCGGGCCGCACGCGCGTGCGGCGCTGGGTGCAGGATTCTGGCATGGGAGACACCGCAGGCGCCTTGGATCTTCAGGCGGCCATGGACTTCCCGACCACGAAAAGCTACATTTCAGCGATCATCGCCCGCTCCGACTTCTACAAGCGGCGCGGCGAATTCACGGATCTGCGCCAGCCTTGAAAGGCGAAAGCGATTCCCTACTCCGTGATGATGTCCTTGTAGGTCATCCCGGACGGAATCATGGGTAACACGTGCTCGGTGAACGGTGTCATGATGTCGAGGACGTAGGTTTCATCGGAATCAAGCATACGCTTGATGGCAGCCGCGACATCCGTCTTGTGGACGATCCGCTCGCAGGTCACACCGAAGCCTTTGCAAACCTCGACGTAGTCGGGATAGACTCGCTTGAGGTCTTTCGGATCGCCAAGGAAGGTATGACCCCGATTGCCGCCGTGGAAGCGGTCTTCCCACTGAACAACCATGCCAAGGTGCTGGTTATTGAGGATGATCACCTTGACGGCGATCTTCTCGATGTGGGCAGTGGCAAGCTCCTGGACATTCATCAAGAAGGAGCCGTCGCCATCAATGTCGATCACGTGCTTGTCGGGGTTCGCAATTTTTGCCCCCATCGCCGCGGGGTAGCCGAACCCCATCGCGCCAAGCCCGGCTGACGTGATGAAGGTGCGGGGTTTTTCAAAGTTATAATATTGGCCCGCCCACATTTGGTGCTGGCCGACCCCCGTGGTGATGATCGCCTCACCCTTCGTCATCCCGTAAAGCAGTTTGATCACATATTGCGGCTGAATGACATCTTCGGTGTCCTTGAACGTGAGCGGATGCTCCTCCTTCCAGCGATCGATCTGCTGATACCATTGCGGAAAGCGGGTGAATGCTTTCGAGGTGCGCGAGAAACCCATGGTCTGAAGGATTCGATTGGCGCGTTCCAGGGCGAATTTGAGGTCGCTCAGGATCGGGAGCTTCACGAGCTTGTTCTTGTTCAGCTCGGAGTTGTCGATATCGATGTGCACGATCGTGCCGTGCTCGCAGAACTTTTCGACCTTGCCGGTCACCCGGTCATCGAAGCGGACGCCTATCGCGAGAAGGAGGTCGGCTTCGTTGGCCGCGTTGTTCGCATAGACCGTGCCGTGCATTCCCAGCCACTTGAGCGAAAGCGGATGGGTTTCGGGGAATCCGCCCACACCCATCAGAGTCGTCGTCACGGGAATCTGCGTCCGCTCCGCGAATTCGGCCAGCTCTTTGGACGCGTTACCGGTGATCACGCCCCCGCCACAATAAATCAGCGGCTTCTTCGCATGCTCGATCAGCCCGATCATCTCGTGGATCGCAACATCTTCCGCTTTCTTGAGCGGGTGGTAGCCGCGCAGCTTCACCCCGCGGGGATAGATCGGCTGAGTGCGCTTGTTCTGAATATTCTTGGGCATGTCAATGAGCACCGGCCCAGGCCGTCCCGTCTCCGCAATGTGGAAGGCCTCCTTGACGATGCGGGGAATGTCGTTGATGTCCCAGACCAGATAGCTGTGCTTGACCATCGGCAAGGTCATTCCAAAGACGTCCGTCTCCTGGAACGCGCCCCGACCGATCATGTCTTGGTTCACCTGGCCGGTGATGGCCACCAGCGGGGCAGAATCCATGAACGCGTCCGCGATGCCTGTGACAAGGTTCGTTGCGCCCGGTCCCGATGTGGCCATGCAAACACCAGCCCTGCCCGTGGCGCGCCCGTAGCCCTCCGCGGCGAAGGCACCGCCCTGCTCGTGCCGGGGTAACACCACGCGAATCTTCTTCGATTTGGTCAAAGCTTGATGAATCGGCATCGAGGCGCCGCCGGGATAGGCAAAAACCAATTTGACTCCCTCCCGTTCGAGGCAACTCACGAGAATTTCCGCGCCGTTCATGACCTGGCCCCGCTCAGGACCAGCGGATTTTTCGGAAGCGGAAGAGATCTTTTTCGATTTCATAGTAAAAAGATGGAACCTTTTACCATACCGGTACGCGTGCCGAAATTGCGAGCCCAAAAACCGCACAACGCTACAGGACGAAGGACACGAAGAACGCTCAGCCCCGCAAGAAGGCGGCTTTTGCTTCCAAGGCCACGGATCGATACCTAAAGTGGATTCGGCTGCTCCCGCTGGCAAATGGCCGATGATATTCGTGTTGTTGAACTGCTTCTTGAGCAGGATCCCGCCGTCGCCCGCTTTGCGGAAGACAACAAAACCCTTTTCCCCGTAAGGCTTACCGTCCGGGGTGAGTGCCGAATAATTCGTCCAGTTCGCAGAGGCAAGGAAGATTGTATCGCCCGGGTGATTTTCGGCGACTGAATAGACGTTCATGGATTTTACCGATTTGTCCTCCGGGCCAGTGCCGGCAGCTCGTGTAATTCCGGGAGCATTTAACAATTTGTTGAAATCGTTCGTGCTCAGATAGGAGGGCACGAGATTCGTTGCCCATCGCGCCCAGCTGGGCGCGATCGCGCTATTCGTCTCTCCCGGCCAGGAAAGCGTGTCGTCACCGGTCGTTGTGCCATCGAGCGCCATCTGCTGCGTCGCAAGATGCAACTGCCTCATGTTGCTCAGGGTCTGAGTCATTTGTCCCTTTGCCAGCGCGCCGAAAAGGGCGGGCAATGCCAGGGCCGCGAGGATTCCGATGATTGAGATGACGACAAGAAGCTCGATAAGAGTAAACGCGTAGAAACTCTTTTTCATATCAAAATGAAGGGGGGTAACTCCTTTTCATACCCAGTCGACGCTTTTTTGTCAATCATATTTATGAACAAAGCATCCTATTTCCTACGTTAAACGCAAATTTCCTACTTCGTGGCATTTGAGCGCTCTGGTTACATTCATGCTGGCATGGAAAACAAAGGTATGCTAGAAGCTCGGCAAAGCCCCCAAGCCGGAGCGATTTCTTGCGCGGGGAACCAGCCATCATAACGACAACACATTTTTTCAATCATGGGTAACAACAAACGATTTCGGGCCGGGGTTCTCTTCGGCGATGAAGTGAAAGAGCTTCTTGACTATGCAAAGGCCAATGAATTTGCGCTTCCGGCGGTCAACTGCATTGGCACGAACACGATCAATGCGGCCCTTTCAGCCGGCCGTGAGGTAAATTCGCCGATGATGATTCAGTTCTCAAATGGGGGAGCGCAGTTCTTTATCGGGAAAGGTGTGAGCAAGGAAAAGCAGCTCGGGGCAATTTTGGGGGGCATCGCCGGAGCCCATTATGTCGATCAGGCCGCGAAGGCGTATGGCGTGCCGGTCATCTTAAATACCGACCATTGCGCCAAGAAGCTCTTGCCTTGGGTTGATGGCCTGCTGGCGGCCAGCGAAGAGCAGTTCGCCAAATCGGGAAAACCGCTCTACAGCTCGCACATGCTGGATCTTTCCGAGGAACCTCTGGAGGAAAACGTCGAGACCTGCGCAAAGTATCTTGCGCGGATGAGCAAGCTCGGCATGACGCTCGAGATCGAACTCGGTGTGACCGGAGGTGAAGAAGATGGGGTGGACAATACCAACGTCGACGAATCGCGCCTGTATACTCAGCCTGAGGAAGTGGCCAAAGCCTACGAGGTTCTCAATGCCGTTAGTCCTAATTTCACGGTGGCGGCCGCCTTCGGTAATGTGCATGGGGTTTACAAGCCGGGCAACGTCAGGCTAAAGCCCAGCATATTGAAAGACTCGCAGGACTACATCGCGAAGAAGTTTGGCACGGGGCCGAAGCCGGTAAATTTCGTTTTCCACGGAGGCTCGGGCTCCTCGCGGGAAGAAATCCGCGAGGCCATCGGTTACGGTGCCATCAAGATGAATCTGGACACCGATCTCCAGTGGGCATTCTGGGATGGGATCCGTGGCTACGACGCCAAGAATCACGATTATTTGCAGGGACAGATCGGAAACCCGGAGGGCCCGGATTCACCCAACAAGAAGTATTATGATCCGCGTGTCTGGCTTGCCGCGGGCGAGGCCTCGCTCACCAAGCGCCTGACCGGTTCCTTCGAGGATCTCAACTGCATCAATCGAAACGCGTAATCGGCGGGAAGGCTGACCCGGCGCCTGCGCTGAAGCTCTTTGCCCGGCGCGGATGGCGCCGGGGTGTTTTTCATCACGACTCGTTGTTGAGAGTCTCGACAATGAGAACGCGCTTGCTTACACGGGAAAAGTTCACCTGACTCTCCCATGATCGACAACATCGTCTCCCTCCTCGGCGACAAGGCTGAGTATCTCCTCAAGCACAACTGCCAGACCATTCCCACCAAGCTCCTGCACCTGCCTGGCCCGGACTGGGTTGATCGCATCTTTGCCCCCACCAATCGCAACCAGCGCGTCTTGAACAACCTGAATAGGATGTATCACACCGGACGCCTTGCAGGTACTGGCTACTTGTCCATCCTTCCGGTCGATCAGGGCATCGAGCATTCCGCCGGAGCCAGCTTTGCGAAAAACCCCCTCTACTTCGATCCCGAGAATATCGTCAAGCTGGCGGTTGAGGGCGGCTGCAATGCCGTGGCCTCGACGTTCGGAGTGCTTGGCGCCGTCTCGCGGAAATACGCGCACAAGATTCCGTTTCTCGTAAAGATTAACCACAACGAGCTGCTCACCTACCCCAACCAGCATAAGCAAATCCTTTTCGGCACAGTGAAGGAGGCCTACGACATGGGGGCGGCCGCGGTGGGAGCCACGATTTACTTCGGCTCCGACGACGCTTCACGCGAGATCATCGAAGTTTCCGAGGCCTTCGCGCTGGCGCACGAACTTGGCCTGGCGACCGTGCTGTGGTGTTACCTTCGCAACAACGCGTTCAAGAAGGAGAAGGACTACCACGTTTCCGCAGATCTCACCGGACAGGCCAATCACCTTGGCTGCACCATTCAGGCGGATATCATAAAACAAAAACTGCCGGAGAACAACGGAGGCTTCAAGGCTCTGAACACGGGCGGTTCGAGCTACGGCAAGCTCGATGAGCGCATCTACACGAAGCTCACGAGCGACCATCCCATCGATCTGTGCAGGTATCAGGTGGCCAATTGCTACATGGGTCGCGCGGGGCTTATCAACTCCGGCGGTGCCAGTGGCGAGCATGATTTCGCCGACGCCGCATTCACCGCGGTCGTCAACAAGCGCGCGGGCGGAACCGGGCTCATCTCGGGACGCAAGGCGTTCCAGCGCCCCATGGAGGAGGGCGCGAAGCTTCTCCACACGATTCAGGATGTATATCTTTGCCAGGAGATCGCGATCGCCTGAGCGCCAGGCTGTCTTTGTCAAGTTGTGTCCTGATTGAATTCAATCGGCGGCGCAAGCGCCTCCGCAAGTAGGTTGCCATGGTTGTGCGGGCGGCGCTTTCTGCGTCGCGATTCGCGATCCGTGATTGCCAGCGAGCCGATTTACCCTTAACTGGCACGACATGTCTTTTGAACGGTCTCTGCTTTCGGCGCAGGGTTACATCGAGCTCGAGATGATCGATGAGGCATCGCGCGAGATCGATGCCATTCCCCCGAAAGATCAACTTCGCGAAGAAGTGCTGCAGATGCGGCTCTTCGTCGAGATGCGCGCCAAGCGTTGGGAACAGGCGCTGTCCGTTTGCGCGCGTCTGCGCGCGGCAAGCCCGGAATGCGTAACGGGCTACATTCATGCGGCCTTCTGCCTTCACGAAATGGGCCGCACACTTGAAGCCAAGCGGTTGCTCGTCGAGGGACCTTCCTCCCTGTCGCAGGAGCCTACTTATCATTACAATCTCGGCTGCTACGATGCCATGCTCGGCAATCTCGACGAAGCCGCGCGACACCTTGAAACGAGTTTTCGGATGGACCGGAAATTTCGAGAGATCGCGAAATACGACCCCGATCTGAAGGCGGTTTACGGGTTGCTGGGAAAATGACCGCCGACGCGCTCGCCGCGGATCGTGTTCAAGCCATCTTCGAGCGCAATTTCACGCGCGGAGCGGAGGTTGGCGCCTCGGTGGCCGTCTGGCAGGACGGCCGGCAAGCCTTGTGCCTTTGCCACGGGTGGAAGGATTTGGCGCGCAAGGCCCCTTGGACCCAAGACACGATGGTCCTCGTCTGGTCGGCGACCAAGGGACTTTCGAGCGCGTGCGTTCTTCACGCCCTTGAGGCCTCCGGGCGGGACTTGTCGACGCGCGTGTCCGAATTCTGGCCGGAATTCGCGCAAAGCGGCAAAGAAGATATCAGGGTCGGCGAGGTTGTTTCCCACCGCGCCGGTCTTTCGGCTCTCACCGACAAGACGGCTTCCCTTCGCGATTACGACGCGGTGATTCGCGCCATCGAATTGCAAGCGCCCCTTTGGGAAGGCCGCGACGAACATGGCTACTCGCCGCGAATCTACGGCTTTCTCGCCGATGAATTCGTCCGCCGGCTCGCCGGAAAACCTCTCGGCGAATACTGGCGCGCGAATTTTGGCGAACCGATGGATCTTGATCTCTGGATCGGCCTCCCGGAATCGCTGCACCATCGGGTCGCTCAGATGCTGGCCGCGCGTTCGAGCTGCGGGGATTTGGAGGATGAGTTTTCCCAGGCCATGGCAACGCCCGGATCGCTCACACAGGAGGCTTTTTCCACGCCCGCAGGTATGATTTCGCCCTCCGCGATGAACTCCCCGGGCCTTCGCTCGGCCAGCTTGCCCGCGCTCGGCGCAATCGGCAGCGCCGATTCGCTCGCGAAATTCTATGCCATGCTTTCGCTTGAAGGAGAATGGAAGGGTCGAAGGTATTTTTCCACGGAAGCGAGACGTTGGATGACCAGCCGCCTCGCCCAGGGGATCGACAAGACGCTGCGCACCGAAACGGCCTTCTCCGCCGGTTTCATGCTGGATCCTCTCGATGCTTCGGGGAGGAAAAAACGCTACATCTTTGGCCCTTCCCTCTCAGCCTTCGGCCACCCTGGTGCCGGAGGAAGCCTTGCCTTTGCCGATCCGGAAAATCGCATCGGTTTCGCCTATGTCATGAACCAGATGGAACCCGGTGTCTTGCCCAAATCCCGCGCCATCGCCCTCGTGCACGCGCTCTACGATTTCCCCTGATTTCGGGTTGACACATTTGAGCAAAGAATTAGTCTTTTCCTCCCGTTTGGCATCGGGATCTATGGCATACGCAGAAGTCATTCTCACAGAGAATATCCCCAGTCTCGGCGCGGAAGCCGATCTCGTAAAAGTCCGTCGTGGCTTTGCACGCAATTTCCTCATCCCCCAGGGGAAAGCTCTCGAGGTGACCCCGGGCTCGCTGCGCAAAATCAATCATCTCAGAGCCAAACGCGCCGAACGCGAGGGGCGTGAACTGGCCGCCGCCCAGCAGATCGCGGCCAGGATCAACAAGCTTGCGCTTGTTTTCACTCTTGAAACCGGCGAGACCGGCAAAGCCTTTGGCTCGATCACGGCAAAGGATATTCACGATCGTCTCGCCCAGGAGCTTGGCGAGGTCGAGTTGCCGAAACATGCGGTCTCCTTGGACAAAGCCATCAAGGAGAGCGGCGAGCACGAAGTCGAGGTGAAGCTTCATCACGATGTGGCGGCCAGGCTGCGCATAAAGATTTCCACTCCCAAGCGCGCGTCGTCCGAAGAGGCGCACGATACGGAACCTTCGAAGAAACCCCCGCGCAGGAAGCCAGCAGCGAAAAGCTAACGATCCTCAGCGATGGCCAACGATTCTCCGGCAGCGTCCGTTGAGAATCCCGTGAAAACCAGCGGGTTTGGTCAAGGCAAGATTCGCGAGCGCGGGCGTTCTTACTCCCAGAGGAGCGGAGCTTATTTACCAGATATTCACAGGTCCCTTCCGCAAAGTCTTGATGCGGAAAAGGGGCTTCTCGGCTCCATCCTGCTCGCCCCGGGCCGGGTGCTGGACGAGTGCATTCAGCAGCAGGTCGGCGAAAAATACTTCCATCACCCCGCGCACGCGAGGATCTTCACGGTGTTGGTGGATATGCGCGAGGCGAACAGGCCGATCGACCTCATCTCTCTGACCCAACTCCTCGAGGACCGTCATCTTCTCGAGGAGATCGGCGGAGCCGCCGCCGTCACTGACTTGTTCACATTCGTGCCGACGGCGAGCAACGCGGCATATTACCTCGAGATCCTTCGCGAAAAGTATCTCCTGCGGGCGATCATTGGAGCGTGCACGGAGTATGGCGCCCGGGCTTACGAAGAACAAGGCGACGTCCAGATTCTGCTCGATGAGGCCGAGCAAAAAATTCTTTCGATCGGCGATGATCGCTTCCGAGGCAAGGTTCCGGAGATGAAGGAACTGGCGATGGAGGCCCTGGATAGCATCGAAAAGTTGTTTCAAAACCGCGGTGCGTTGACCGGACTGCCCACCGGCTTCAAAGGAATTGACGTCATGACGAATGGAATGCACGCAGGCGAGATGATCGTTATCGCGGCGCGTCCCTCCATGGGAAAGACGGCTCTCGCCATGAACATCGCCGAGCATGTCGCGATCGAAGCCGGGAAACCGGTGGCCGTTTACAGCCTGGAGATGAGCACTCAGCAGCTCATGCAGCGCCTGCTCTGCTCGCATGCGCGTGTGGATCTGAAAAAAATCAGGGATGGCTTCATCGGGAAGCACGACATGACGAACTTGATCCAGGCCACCACGAGACTCTCGGAGTGCGGGATGTTTCTCGACGACACGCCTGGGCTTGGAATCCTCGAGCTTCGCGCCCGCGCGCGACGTCTCAAAGATCGTCACGACGTCCAACTGATCGTCATTGACTACCTCCAGTTGCTTCGCTCGCCCAGCAAGCGCGGCCAGGAAAACCGCCAGGTCGAAGTTGCGGAGATCTCCGCCGGCATCAAGGCGTTGGCGAAAGAGTTAAGCGTCCCCATTCTTGTCCTCGCCCAGCTCAATCGCAATCCCGAAGCGCGCACGGGCGACAGCAAGGGCAGACCGCGCCTGAGCGATTTGCGCGAGTCGGGCTCCATCGAGCAGGACGCGGATCTCGTCGGACTTCTCTGGCGCGAGGAATACTACGCAGACGACGACGAGGAAAAGAAAGAGAGCGAGGGCAAGGCCGAGCTTGTCATCGCCAAGCAACGAAACGGCCCGGTCGGAGGCGTGCCTCTTACGTTTCGCAAGCAGATCACTCGCTTCGAGGACCGGGCGTCGGAACGGGAAGAGCCCAGTCGGTAACGACGCCTTGCCCGTCTGGTTGCAGCCTCTTCGTTGATGACGGGTCCCCGATTCCGTCGGCAATCATTCTCGGATCCGGAGTCTGTTCCCTTCGGCAAACAAGATGTCGCGCGCGAGCTGTTATGAAAAATGTTCCTTCAAGGCGGTGAGAACGCGCTCGACGGGCAGGCCAATGACATTACTCAGCGAGCCTTCGATGCATTCAATCAAGCGTCCCTGGTCCTCCTGGGCGGCATAGCCGCCGGCTTTGTCCAGGGGATCGATGCTTAGCAAGTATTGCTCAAGATCGACGGTCTGCCGGGAACGAAACTTCACCTGAGTCGATTCCACGAAGCGGAGGAGTTTGCCTTCGCTCTTTTGCATCAGGCAGACGCCCGTGAGCACTTCGTGAATCCGGCCGCAAAGCCGTTCCAGCATGTCCCGCGCTTGATCAAGGTCGGTGGGCTTTCCAAAGATCCGCCCCTCGAGCGAGACCACGGTGTCGGCACCCAGAACAACGCTGTCGGGAAACCTCGACGCGACGTCCACCGCCTTCTGCTCCGCATTGAGCAAGCAAAGCTCCCGAGCAGTCCAATCTCCTCCAGTCAGTTCTTCGGTCCGCGCGGTTTCCACTCGAAAATCGACGCCCGCGCTTTTGAGCAGATCGCGCCCTCGAGGAGAAGCGGACGCCAGGAGAAGTGTCGTGCGCGTCAGACGATCGGAGTTCAATCTAAAGTGCGCGCACCTCGCGCATAAGCCGCCTCGGAGCGGCTTGGCTCAAAAAGAGTCGTGGCCGTTCGAGAGGCCGGTAGCTTCGCGGATGCTCGCCAGTTGCTTGCGGATTCGCCTGGAAGAGTCCGGGCGATTATTGATACTCGATATGATTCCGGCCACAAAGGGCAGGATGGTCGCCGCTCCAGCTCCGATAAGGGCAACCGCCGCGCGCTGGCGTGACGCCTGATCGAACTTTTCAGCGATCAGAAGGCCAACACCGAAGCCGATCGCAGCTTGCGAAAGCGCAACGATGCCTGTCACAGGGAGGTTGTCGCCAAATTTATCGAATGAAATGGAAGACATGATGTTGCGCAACCTAGGTTTGTGGTGTGGGATTTTCAACTGGAAATGGAAATCACTCGCGTTCTCGGAATTGATCCCGGCGAAGCCCGCGTGGGAGTTGCCGTGAGCGACGATCTTGGGATGCTGGCGCACCCCCTCGAGACCATCGACGCGTCGAAGCGTGACCCTTGCGACCGCATCGCCGAGCTGGTGGCGCAGAAAGCGGCCCGTGCCGTCATCGTCGGCGTGCCTCGCAACATGGACGGCTCTTTCGGTCCGGCGGCGGAGAAAGCGCGCGCCCTGATCGAGAAGCTAAAATTGCGTGTCAAATGCGAGGTCCTTCCCTGGGACGAGCGTTTGACAACTGTGTCTGCCCAGCGGGCGTTGAGGGAGGCCGGAAGAAAGGCGAAGAATCAACGTTCCGTGATCGATCAGGCTGCGGCCCAAATCCTCCTGCAAAGCTGGATGGATTCGCAGACATGAGGCTGCGGCTGACGATCGCTTATGACGGCAGGCAGTATGCGGGCTGGCAGAGCCAGCCTGCAGGGAATGCCGTGCAGGATTTCATTGAAAAGGCCTTCCGGGAAATCGCGGGAACGCGTGTGGCCGTGCACGCTTCGGGCCGGACCGATGCCGGAGTTCATGCTCTCGGCCAGTGTGCGCATGTTGAGGTCTTTGGCAGCATGGAAGCCGGCGCTTGGCAGAGCGCCCTGAATGCCAGTTTACCGCCGACAATTCGAATTGTGGGAGCGCGCAGCGTGGCGCCGGACTTTCACGCGCGCTTTTCGGCGAAAGGAAAGGTTTACCGCTACCTCGTTCGGAACACGCCCGTGCTACCGCCGCATGAGTTTGGGCGTGTCTGGCACGTGCCTCACGCATTGGACGTCGGGGCGCTCCGCCGGGCGGCGGAGGCCTTTACCGGCCGCCATGATTTCGCGGCCTTTTCCGCCAATCGGAGCAAGGCAGCTCGGGAAACGGTGCGGACAATCCGGAAGATTGCCCTTTCGCTTCGGACCGGCTTGATCGCCCTGACATTCGAAGGAGACGGATTTCTTTACAAGATGGTTCGCATGCTGGCGGCGGCAATGGTTCGCGTAGCCCAGCAGCGCGAGGATCTCGACACCTTGCGGGCGCGGCTGGCGAAGGGCGCTCCGAAATGGAACCATGTTGCCCCGGCGGAGGGACTTTATCTCGTGCGCGGTACTGTACCTGACGCCGGTTAACCGCCTTCGCGTCCGGGCGCTACTCCGTCAGCTTTCTGTTTGCCGGGCTGTTCATGGGCTGAATCTTCAATGCCAGGGTATCATAGCTGAATCGGAGATTCGAAGAGGCTCCGATATACCGCAACACTTCCGAAGCTGGCACATTCCGAAGGTTCAAGGTCACCCGTGCACTGGCGGTTTGTTCCGGAGAGACCATCCAGACCACGTTGACTATTTGAGTTCCTCCGCTCAGCTCCCGAACCTTCTGCGAAACGAACGCGACGGCTTCGGGCACGGTCGCATCGCGAAAATCCACGGTCGGGATGAGAATCTTCCTCAAGGCTCCTTCGAGACCGGGTCCGCCTTTCTCGCGCTGGGCAATGGCGCGAAGGTAGTTGCGCGCGGCAAGGTTCTTCGGGTCGATGGAAAGCAGGGACTCGAAAAGGGATTTTGCGGTCGCGTAGTCTTCGGCTTGAAACGCCCGCACAGCTTCCGCTTGCATCTCGCTCTCTTGCGCCTGGAGGGATCCGAACGCGAGGAGCAGAAGCGCAACCATCGTCTTCATTCGTCATTCTTACACGGGGACGCCTTGCACTTCAATTGGCGAGCGACTTGAACAAGCCAAGTCATCTGTTAGCGTCCGCGGGGAGATGCGGACGAGGCTTGTTCTTGTATTTGTGCTGTTAGCCGCGGTCTCCACTGATCTGCCGCAGCTTCGCGGTCAAGTGAGCGAGGAGGAAAAGAAGAAGCTCTTTCTCAGGGCTCGCGAAGACATTCGCCCGGTTCCGCGTCCAAGCCCTGCCGTCACTCCCCGTCCAAAACCGAAAACCGCCCCGACGCCCACGCCAACCCCGCGCCTGACCCCAAAGCCCACGCCGCAACCTGAGGAGGTCGAGCCGACACCCCGGCCCAAACCCACCGTTTCACCCAGGCAAGCTGCCACGCCCGATGTGATTCCGCTCACCTCTCCGGAGCCACCGCCTTCGCCAACGCCAACTCCTCCGCAGATTCCCACGGGTCGGACACCCGACGGCGAACGCCTCGGCGCTCCGATTCTGATCGAAAAGTCCGGCTTGGAAGAGGACCAGGGCCTTGAACCCGCTCCGAAAAGCACCGGTGGGTGGTTTAGGCGTTGGCGCTACCTGACGCCGGCGGTACGCCAGGGGATCGACCAGGCAAATGTCAGGAAAGGTCGCTGGAAGTATATCATCATTCACAACAGCGGTACCCGGCAGGGCAATGCGCGGGTTTTCAACAAATACCATCGCAGGGTCCGCAAGATGAAAAACGGACTCGCCTATCATTTTGTGATCGGCAATGGAAGGTCCTCCGGCGACGGTCAGATCGAAATCGGTCCGCGATGGACGAGGCAGATCAATGGCGGACACGTCGCCAGCGATTACCTCAACAATATCGCCATCGGTATCTGTCTCGTGGGCGACCTTAATCGCGATCTGCCCACCAAAGCCCAACTCGCCGCTCTCGATGAGCTCATCACCTACCTGCGCGGCCGCACGGGAAAGATCAAGGGCAGGCAGAGCATCGTGTTACCGCACAAGAAAATCAATCCGAAGCCAACGGATTGCCCAGGTGATCGCTTTCCTTATGGCTGGTTGCGGCGAAGGTTTGGTTCGTAATCTATCCCAATGATAAAGATCGGCATCACGGGAGCTACGGGGTTCATCGGTTCACGCGTGGTCGCGCAATGTCGCAGCCATGGTCACGAAATCACGGGCTTTTCAAGACGTCCGCAACCGGGTGCGAGACTCTTCCGTCTGGACGCGCCTCCGGATCTGGCCGGTCTGGATGCCATCGTGAACCTCGCGGGAGAGCCCATCCTCGGCTTGTGGACGGCGGAGAAAAAACGTCGCATTCGCGAGAGCCGCATCGCTGGCACCCGGCGAATTGTCGAAGCCATTCAGGCGATGCCCGAGCGACCGCGGGTGCTCGTCAACGCTTCCGCGATCGGCTTTTACGGTGACACCGGGGAAACATTGGTCGATGAATCCTCGCCGGCTGGCGACGGTTTTCTCGCGGACGTCTGCCAAGAATGGGAGGGGGAGGCCAGTCGTGCGGAATGCGCCGGCGTGCGGGTGGTCTTCGTGCGCATCGGCTTCGTCCTCGGGCAGGGCGGCGCGCTCAAACTCATCCGGCCCGTCTTCAAACTAGGCCTCGGTGGAAAGCTCGGCAGCGGCCGTCAATGGATGAGCGGCGTGCACGTCGACGACGTCGCGGGGATGATTGCGTGGGCCCTTGAGAATGAAACGGTCAACGGACCGCGTAAATGCGGTGATGCCGGCACCGTTTCGCAACTCAGAATTCACCGCGGAGTTGGCGCGTTCGGTCCGGCGTCCCGCCATCTTGCCTGCCCCGGCTTTTGCCTTGCGCCTGGCGCTCGGCGAGCTTTCCCACGCCATGCTTGACAGCGCACGAGTAGCTCCCGGGATCGCGAGGAAGCACGGGTACGCCTACCAGTTTCCAACGCTGCCCCTGGCGCTCGGAGATGCCGCGCGCTGAAGCCTGGCATAAGCCGAAAACAGCGCGCTCTGCCGAATGATCGCGGCAAAGTCGCGGATTCGTTTTGATCGGAAAGAGCGGATTTCTGTGACGTTACTCGCTTACTCCGTGAAGTCCGTGGGTAAGCCGACCGGCTTCCACTTTCCAAGTTCCTCGCTCAGGGACCGGAGCCTCTTTTCGAATTTATCGTATGCGTATTTGCCCAGAACGAGACGAAACGGTGGCTTCTCTGTTCCCGCAATCTGGTAGATGGCCTCCGCCGCCTTGCGAGGGTCGCCGGGCGTTTGCCGTTGATCTTCGTCAAGAACGCTTCGAACTTGCCCACGGTATTCGCGTATTCTGGCAGGCGCGGGACGGCGTCCAGCGAGCGACCGATGAAATCGGTCCGGAAAGGTCCGGGGAGCACAACGGTTACCTTGATGCCAAAGGGGGCGAGTTCGCCGGCCAGTGCATCCGACGCCGCTTCCAGCGCCGCCTTCGTGGCACCATAAACGCTGAATCCCAACTCGTTCGAAAACGCAGCGATCGCGGAAATGGAGTAATGTGCCCGTGCCCTTGCTCGCGAAACACGGGAATGACTGCGCGAACCAGCCGGAGAGGCCCTGTCAAGTTTGTCTCCAGAACACGCGCCAGACGGGTGTCGTCGGTTTCCTCCAAGGCGGCCAGCAAGCCGTAACCGGCATTGTTCACGAGGATGTCAATCCCTCCAAACCGTTCCCGAGCCTGAGCCGGGGCCACGTCAATTTGGGCGGCTTTGGTGATGTCCAGTTCCACCGCCGCGGCACGATCCGGGTATCGCGCGACCAAAGCGCCCAAGGAATCGGGTTTGCGAGCGGTGACCACGGCACGATCACCGTGCTCCAAGACGCTTTCCGCTAGCTGGCGTCCCAAGCCGGTGGACGCGCCCGTGATAAGCCATGTGTTCATATGAGTTTCGGTACTTTCCGTCGGTTTTTCACTGTCGGAGTCGTTGAAGATTGCCAGAAAAGAGAATCAAGGTATTCGCAGATCGGCACTTTAGCCATCATTGGGAAAGGTCGAGACAAATGAAAAGGGTGATTAACTTCATATTTTTTTGCTTAGCCATTTGTCCAGGTGCGGCTCTGGATGATCGAAGACAGGGCGACGCGATCGTCTCCCCCGTTGGAGTTAGGCATTTGGAATACTTCGATAGTAAACGGGGCCACCGGCCTATGGTCTTAGACGTCTACTATCCCGCCTCGATAACCCGTGATGGCAACACTCTCTTTGTGGTGCCATTTTCTACTGGCTTCAAAGCATATAAGAACGCGCGAATTGCTTTAGCCGGTACAAAATATCCATGGATATTGTTGTCACACGGCAGGTCAGGCAACCGGTTCAAGCTCGCCTGGCTCGCCACATATTTGGCGTCCCATGGTTACGTGGTCGGTTCCATGGATCACTACTATGCGAATAGTTACCATTTATCCTTCGAGTATGTGGCGATCAAAATATGGGAGCGGCCCATTGATGTGAGCACGCATATTACTCATCTCTTAAATCATCCAATCTGGAAAAGATTCATTGACGGATCAAGAATTGGCGCGGCCGGTCATTCGCAGGGAGGAATGACGGCGTTGTGGGTGGGGGGCGCGACAGTTAAGTCGGAGAAATTCTTAAACTATCAGCGCGGGAGACGGAATGATCCCGTGAGCGGTGTTTGCCATGGCACCGGGAGCAATGTAGGCATTCGGGTTTGATGAAGCGGGGCTTAAGCGATTGCGCATTCCCGCTTACCTGATTGTCGGCGCGGGTGACACAACGGTCCCAATAAAGGAAAACGCAGGATTCGTCGCAAAATACGCGCCCAAAGCCAAGCTAAGGATACTTTCCGGTCCGGTCGGGCACGAGATATTCCTGAATGAATGTGACTAAGAAGGTAAAGCCGAATTCCCTGCGGCTTGCCTGGACGACCCGTCCGTTGACCGCGCAACAGTTCATCAATTGATCGCCGCCGAGGCACTGAAGTTTTTTGATTCGCATTTGAAGGGTCTTTGAGACGGCCGAATTGAACTTTGATGAAATCCCGCATCTTTAGGTCACGACCTTCAGCATTCCTCCGTCAACGAAATAGGTCGAACCCACGGAGTAGCTCGCCCGATCCGAACAGAGAAAGACGAAGAAGTTCGCGAGTTCTTCCGGACTCCCGAAGCGCGCAATCGGCGCATGCTCTTTGGCAATCGCGTCGAGATATCCCTGCCAGTCGCCGCCCTTGTCAGCCGTCAGTTGCTTGGCGGTCTTGATCCAATCCGGAGTCAGGATGAGTCCGGGGTTCACCGTATTGACCCGGATATTGTCTTTGATCAACTCGAGGGAAAGGGTCTTGGAAAACATCATCAAGGCCGCTTTGGTCACGTTGTAGATCGGCTCATACCAAAGCGGTTGAACGGCACAAATGGATGCATTGTGCAGGATGACGCCACCGCCTCGTTGGCGCATGAACGGCACGAGGCCGCGCGCCAGCCTGACCGCAGCCATGACGTGGAGATCCCAGTAAAATTGCCACTTCTCGTCCGGGGTCTCCATCACGGTCTCGTTGGAGCCGGTTCCGGCGTTGTTGATGAGAAGATCAGCTCCTCCAAAGGTCCCTTCAGTGATGCTGACGACCTGGGCGATTCCTGCGGCCGTCGCCACATCACATGAAACTCCGATCGACTTTATCCCAAATTGCTCGGAGAGCCGGGCCGCCTCGCCTTGCAGTCTGTCCTGCTGGCGCGCAACCATCACGAGGTTTGCGCCCTCCGATGCAAGGCCCTCGGAAACAGCAAGGCCGATGCCAATGCTTGCGCCGGTGATGACAGCCACTTTTCCTCTTAGTCCGAGGTCCATGGTCAGCTCCTGGGTGATGGGTGAAAGATCTGCGAAAGGATGTCAGGTCCTGCAAGTGTGGCGGGTGGGGTCATGAGGGTGATTCTGCGGCAATCGCGCCCGACTGTCTAGGCCTTGGTTGAGTCGTCGAACTCGAAGAGGTTCCCTTGTCCACGCGTCGGATCAGTCGGGAAGCGCACCTCGGCCATCCGGCAATCGTTGGGCGTCGCGCTCGGCCGTTCTGGACGCCGTCTCAGACGACGACGGTCATATTCTCCCTGGCGAGAATACAGTTCGGGAAGAGCTCCTGGCTGCGTTTCTCCAGATCGGCAAGAAAGGCGTCGTTGTGGTTCGGATCATGGTGGGTCAGGACCAGCTTCTTAACTCCGGCGAGCCGGGCGCATTCGACGGCCTGCTCGTAGCTGGAATGGCCCCATCCGCGATGGCTGGCCAGCTCTTCCGGAGTAAATTGCGCGTCGTGGAGGAGGAGATCGGCCCCCTGGCAGAATTCGACGATGTCCGGGTCCAGATTTTCGCCATGCTCGATATCGGTGCAAACGACGATGGATTTCCTGCCCCAAAGGAGCCGATAGCTGTAGGCACTGCCGGGGTGCGGATGTTTGCGGGCGCTGACGATTGCCTTCGGGTAGAGACGAATGTCGTCGTCAGGGAGAAGAAACTCGAAATCGGCTCCCATATCGCACAGTTGCACGGGGAAATACTCGCGCTGCATTTGCACGGAGAAAACGCGTTCCAAGTCATCGATTGGGCGCTCCCGGCCCAATGCCAGGAGCGAGATCTTCTTCCCTTTTACGTAAGCGGGTTCGAAAAATGGCAATCCCTGAATGTGATCCCAGTGGAAGTGCGTGAATGCGATGACGATCGGCTTCTCCCGAAGGATCTCGTCCTTCATGATCTCCTGACCGAGTCGCCTTATTCCTGTTCCGGCGTCGATAATGCCGATGTTCATCGCGTCGTCCGACGTGACGAGGATGCAGCTGGTGTTCCCCCCGAACTGGTCGTATTCGGGCCCGCTGACCGGAATCGAGCCGCGGCATCCGTAAATGACGACCCTAATTTCCACGTCACTGTCTTGGTTCGATTCAGCGTTCGGCATTGCTGCGTTCAAGTCCTGGTTGAGCATGTGACAAACCACGAGCCATTCGGAGCGACGCAGAGATCCCCGAAAAGCGGCCTCTTATCAAGTTCTCATTGACAGCCCGACAAGGCTGGGCGTTGATTGGTAGGGTCGTTGGCTGGCGGCGACAAGCGTCTCTTACCCATCTAACTCTCAGCGACGCAACCGCTACCGGCGGCTTGGAAAGTTCCGAACGGGTCGCCGGAAAAAGTGTCCCAAAGCATCAAGAAGAGACAATGAAAACACGCTTATTACTTACCTTCGCAGGTTTGACGATCGGCTTCGCCATGTCGGCACTGACGTTTTCTGGTGACCTCGCTGGGGATGTCAAGGCGCTCGATCAGCTCAGCGCGCTCAGCATGAAGTATGACGAAGCCTACAGGAAGAAGGACGCTGCCGCCCTCGCGGCTCTCTTTACGGAGGACGCATCCTGCGTGACGCCCGAAGGGCTGTTTTCCGGCCGGCAGGCCATCGAAAGGGCGTACGCCAACGACTTCCACCGGTTGCCTGCGACCAGTCATATTCACCAAGCTGATCAGTTGAATGCGATCGGGGACGGGGCCTGGTCTGTCGGACAATGGTGGCGAACCCTTCAGGGTCAGAATGGTCCCGTTTTTTCCAGAGGCTACTGGTCGGCCCTCATTATTCGCGAGGGTGATGAGTGGAAGTTCCGCATGCTCAGCTTCAACGAAGCTGGACCGAAAGTTGAACCTGCCCGAGCGCAATGAACTAGCTCCGCCCGGAGTTGGGTCGCAGCGTATTCGTCCGGGAGGCATGGTAACTTCCATACGATCTCCATGGCCCGTCTAGCGGGACGTTTGTCGAGGGGTCCAGGTAGGCGGCCTGCTGCGATCGCCAGATCCGTCCCAAGCCCCCTCGCGCGAGCCCATATTCAAAACGCGTTACGGGTCGGGTGACCCAACAGCGAGGCGCCCGCGGCGCGAGACATCGGGACGCTTCCTGTTTGCGGACCGATGAAGTTGACTGTTAATGAATACCGGATCCATGGTTTACTCGCTTGGCCAGATCGATTGGTGTGACGTTCCGTTGCTACGCCCGATGCCAGATCCGGTCTGGGAAAGGGGATACGCGAAGCGCCTCGGGTTCGTGTCGACTTTAGGCAAGTATGTCACTCCCGTGCGCTGGCTGATGCGAGCCGACGAGTTGATGCATTCGCGCGTCACCCCCAATGTACCGGTCAATTTGGGAGCGTTGATCAGCCTTGTGGTGGCGATGGACAGCTCCTGCAGGCACTGCTACGGGGCGTTTCGGAGTATGCTCAAAATCATGGGCTACTCCGAAGGAGTCATCCGGAAGCTGGAGGAAAGTCTCGCCGTGAACGAATTGGCAAGACGCGACAAGGTCGCACTGGAATTCGCCCGGAAGGTCTCGCGTTCTGCACCGCGCCCATCAGAAGGCGATCTGCGCGGATTGAAGGCCGCCGGCTATTCTCCGGTCGAGATTGCCGAGATTGCTTATCTGGCCGCGAACAACGCCACCGGCAATCGGCTGGCGACTCTCCTGGCGTTGCCGCCCGATCCGTTGGAGGAGGTGGCGTTCAACTGGTTCAAGAAACTCAAGCGGCCCTTCACGCAGAAGGATTTTCTGGCGATGCTTGCACCCGTTCGTATTCCCGACGCTCCGCCTGCATACTCGGGTCCGGGCGCGGGAGTCGTTGAGGCGTTTGCAGGCTCACCTGCCGGTGCGGCGCTGGCTACCGTCCTCAGCGAGGCATGGGAATCCGGCATCACCTCCAAACGTGTCAAGGCTCTCGTCTTCGGCGTGGTTGCGCGGGGTCTGGGTTGTGCGGCCTGCGAATCCGAAGCCGCGGGGGCTTTGCGATTTGAAGGCTGGACGGATGCCGAGATCGAACACCTCATGACGTACCTGAGCTCCAGGAAGCTCGAGCCCTTTGAGCTAAAGGTCTTGCGGTTCGCCCGGGAAACGGTGCGCTACCAGACCCGGCATGTTCAGGAGCTCGCGCAGAACTTCGCCAAAGGTCTTGAGAGGGAAGTAGTGCTCGAGATCATCGGCCTGGTTTCCTACGCCAACGGTCTGGCTCGAATGAGCATCTTGCTTCATCTGTGCTAGCAGCGACGACACGCTGGATCGGGGTCGCCGCCGCTTCGATCTTCGCCAACGCGGTGCTTCTGTCTCTCCTCCACGGTCTTCGGAAGAGAACAAAGCTCCTCACCGCGGCGCGCGAAAAATCGACCCTGGATCTGCAGAATTTACAGCAGGCTTTTCATCAATTTGCGCCGCAACGCGTCGTCGAAGAAGTGATCAAGCAAGGCGTTTCAACTTCCGGCGAGACGCGCGAAGTGACGGTTCTCTTCGCGGACATCGTTGAATTTACCGCCATGAGCGAATCGGTGGCGCCGGAAACTCTGGTGCGCATTCTCAATGGCTACTTCGAGGCAACCTGCACTGCTGTGACCCACCACGGAGGGCACATCGCCAAGTTCCTCGGGGACGGCATCATGGCCATTTTCGGCGCTCCGGAGACGAACGCATGGCAATCGCTCGACGCAGTGATCGCGGCGCTTTCCATGCGGGAGGCTGTCAGGAAGTACAACGAAGAGCTGGGCCGGCAAGGTCTGCCGCCTCTCGATGTGCGGATGGGCATCCACAAGGGCACGGTAGTGGCAGGCGTGGTCGGCTCGACGGAGAATCTGGAGTATACGGTGATCGGGGATGTCGTGAATACGGCGGCACGCATCGAAAACCTGACGCGCAAACACGGAGTCGATATCCTGATCAGCGCCGATGTTCGCTCTGCGCTCGATGGGCGCTTCGCCGTCCGCGAACTCCCGCCCGAGCATGTGAAAGGTAAAGCGGAGTCGATCGCGACGTTCGCTGTGGACAGATTTTGCGGCGAGTTTGAAGAGGGGAACTGAAGGCGCGCCGTCTCCAGGTTCGGCACGAAATACCTGCAGGAACCGTCGCTTTATCGAGTGCCCCCAAAGAAAGGCATTCTGCCGCGGATGAAATGCGTTCGGCGTCCCTCTTCGTGCGGCACGAAATTTCGGCCCGGTGATCGGATGTCCGTTGCGTTCGACGTGGTCTGCCTCTTCAATTCCCCAGCTACCGCTGCCGGTGCCGAATGCCTCGCCCAGGCTCGCAAGCTGCTGGCCGATCTTCGGGTCCCGCAAGCAGCCCGGCGCTCGGAGCACCGGCAACTTGTGATCGGCGCCGAGCCGCTGAGGTCCGCGGTTCGCTTGAGAAATGCAGAAAACCTTCGTAATCCCGAAGTTCGCGCAGAGCTGCGTGAAGTCTGTTGCACCGGCCAAGGCCGCCGAGCGGACCCGTTATCCCTTCTTCTTTCCTGCGGCTTTCGCAACTCGCCTCTGACGTCTTAGCACAGCTTTCTCCAGCTTGCGGATCTTCTTCCGCAAATCAGCGTCCTTCTCATCGCAGTCCTTGGCCCCCGGCAGGATCCTGTGGGCCGCTTCAAGTGCCTCATAAAGAGCTTCATATTCTTTTTCAGTCATAGCGCTGTGCGTTGACTCTAGAATCCTGAATTCGCTCGGTGATGGCAATGGAAAGCTTGAGCTAGCGCCCAGCGAGCGGTCTCTATTTTAGTGGTCGTGCTCCCTGTGCGGCGTTATCGCCGTTTTGTTGCTGGTCCGGCACGCAGAGATATCCCTCTCTTCCCGTGAAGTGGCTTTTAGGAAGAGGCGCGACGCCAAAAGTCGGGCGAAGAGCCCGATTCTTTACCGCTTGGGCTCTGGCAACCTTCCTTATCTTGAAACGGAAGCTGCGGCAGGCGCGGCGTGTTCCCCCTCGCAGCTGTCCGTTTGTTTTGGCTTATGCGTCGTCAGGCTCGGCTGGATTCGGCGAAGCCTTCTGTCTTTTCCGGTTCTTGATCCCCGCGGCATCCAATTGCGACCGAGCCGCGCAAAAACCTCGCCGCCATTCCGCAAAGCCGCTGCCCAGATCGTCCCCGACTTCTTTTCGCAGCTCTGCTTCGGCCTCGACGACTTTTCGGGGATCCTCACCAAGCGATTGGACACCCATAGCGAAGCCGTCCCGAAACTCGCTGTTTCGATTTCCGACTGCGTTCAATTTGTCGCTCTTGCCGTATCGCTCCCGGTGAATTCTGCCAGCAGTGTCCTCTTTCATCGTGCTGAAAATGGGGTAAGTGCTTTGACTTCTGCCGGCGCGGCGAAATTACACGTCATATTTGTTTTGATGCCAAAAAGTATTGGAAGACGCATGTCGGGAAAGTGAGGGCGACAGGTACCAGAAAGGCGATCGGAGGGAAAGATTGACACAGCGGGGATCTATTTCATCGCGAAGAGCGCCGAGCGGCTGAGCGTCGCGCTGTCGGCGATCCAAGTCGAGGTGTGCGAATCAGCGACATGTGATAGCGGAGCATATTGAAATTCTCAGAACGTTATACGAGTGGGCTCCGTGAACTTGCGGCTTCTTGAGAAATACTTCGCCTACCTGCAGACCGGGCAACCGGGCGGGAACGTTCGCCACTGGGCCAGATTGGTAGGAGGTCGCTGCCCAGCGGTGTGAATCGGCGCCGCTTGAGGCGATCGAATGAAGTGACAAGCAGTGTTGTTCCGTTAAACAATCATCGCGATGACGCGCGCCTTGGCGCCACTCTCTTCTGTCGCCTCGTAGTTGGGAAGATGCGCGGTCAGCGCGTAAAGCGTCGAACAGGTGAAATGCGCAAACGTAGCGCCATAGTGCAATGCGCCGAGGAGTCCGCATGTGCCAGGTATCGGTCTCTGAACGACATAGGTATCCCGAAGGAGCCAAACCGGAAAATGGTTTGATAAAATTGTCAGGCACATTAAGAAATAAGCGACACGACAAGCGGGTCGGCGGCAAAGGCGCTCGGCGAGGTCGCACTGCGTGTCAACAACCTGCCGCGAATGAAATGTTACTATCAGGAGGTCCTCAAATTCGAAGTTCTTGGCAAATTTTCCAACTGGTGCGCTCTTGAAAATCGCCACAGGCTATGCAGAATCCTGGCTCGCAGGTCGGGCTGGCGCTCCTAATGCGCGTTGTCCAGGTGCCTCTTTGTGCCGAAAGGATCTGAGTTAGATATTCGTCGACTTCCAAAGAGAAAGAAGAGGTAAACTAATGGAGCGGTATTGGGAACATGGTTGGTATTACCTGGCGGCGGGCCAATCCATGGATATCGTAATTTCGTTTGGGGACATGCCCCAGGGACTGCAGTTCATAGCGGCTGAGCCCCGCGGGGGCACGACTGCACGGATGGATATCGTCAGCTACGGTATTCACACCGAACCGAGATTCGCCGCAGCCCAGAAGGTTACTTACCATGTAACCGTCGCCAACCGCGGGCCTGAGGGAAAAAACTTTGTCATAATCGGCGTAAGAGTGGGTTAGAATGGAAGAGTTAATGCGAAGAGATAAGATGCTTGTCGTGGCAGACGAGGCGGGTAACGTTCTGGCCGCCCTATGGCCCGGTATACAAACTGAGGGTGCACCCTCATATACAGGCTTTAACCTATCGGCAGATCAAGTTGCTTACGAAGTCGAAATACCGGCCGAGTTTCACCAGGCGGCTCCACCAGATCTCACTCAATACTATCTCCAAACGGTGATGGGTGGGCCAGCTCTTCTGCGGAAGCCTGTTGCAATGCCGATGGGGTCACGTCTTGACACATGACATTGTGAGACCGCCTTTTTGGAGAATCTCCTAAGCCCCTGACGAGGCGCGGATCGTCTTGAATCCGCTTCGCCACGCGTCGAACGGCTTGGGCGACGGTAGAATCATCCACTTTGTCGATGAAGTGTGCCAATTCGCTGTTGATTGTCATGGTGTTCTTTTTCGTAAGCAACAGCACCATGGCCGCCTTGATCTCGGAGGCCAACGCCGCCGCGGCGACGTCCGCGTTGATATTCAGCACCATCCCGTCTTCATCGGCGCCGATGTCCGTGCCCCAATCTCCTCGGCCGTTGACAAATTGCTCCCACTTTGCCCTTTGTAGCTGTTGACGGCTTCGACAATGTCCGCAAGGCGCGCCCGTGTTGTGATTGACTTGAGGCCCGCCTGTTCCTTGGCATCGCCTTATTCGCTTTCGAATCCTCAAGAAACTCCTCGCACAAATTCCGCCTTCACTTCCTCCCGCGGGGATTCGGCAAGGCAGGTTCAACGTTCGGGACAGCAGCATGAGCGGTTCGCGTAGTTGAAGGCGAGGATGCCTCAACAGGCGATGCTACTGCCACTAGGCCGCGGAAAGAAGTGACGAAGGGAGCAACGGCGACGAAAATCGGAGCTGCGATGAGCGAAGTGAGTAGGATGAAAGGGCCGGGCATCGTTCCGCCTCGGGAGAGAACAATGATCCCCATCACAAGGGTGATGAACAGAATTGGTGCCGCGAGAAGCCATGAAGCGAAACCCAAGAAAGGAACCAGCGACAGGAGAAATACCAGACCTATAAGAACCTAACTCGTGGTGACGAGGCCTTTTTTCTCCCCTTCAAAACCCCAAGTAGCAGAGCCACGATGGCTACAATCGTGATCTAAAGGCTGCTGGGTTAGGTTTATGTAGGCCGCGGCGTGCGTGGCAACATCCATTTGGCAGGATTAACCGCGAGAGGAGGGTTCACATGCTTCAAGTTTAGAGAGAATGCAGGACCGATGCGGAGAAGCTCTGGGCGCGCGAGCCATTGACCGGGAGCTGAGGGCGGACTATCGCAATGGCTGCGGTTCTATCTCGATTTCTGTGGGAAGTATGCCACCTCGGCGTCGAGTGGCGACAGGCTTCGGAGGCAGTGGGTCTTTATGGGATTGTCCTCGCGGGAGCCGAGTGTCCGAACGGCGTCCGTGGCAAGTGATTCAACGCGGAAAAGGCGTGTCGCCGGGCGGAGCGAACCAGAAAGGGGCAGCCGCCCGGCCGAGCCGATGCGGAGAAGAGCGCGCTTCGCAGCGATGACGGATCTAGGGTTTTTCAGGATCGAGGGTCGGCGGGAGCGGGGCGGTGAGGAACCCGCTAACCTTCCTTCTGCACCCACTTCCAGGAGCCGTCGGGTCCGGGAATTTCTATCCATTCGCCCTTGAAGGAGCGATTGCGCCAGAGTTCCGCCTGTTTTGCCTGAATCTCCGGCAGGGAGGTCTTCTGGCTTTCCGCGAGGGATTTCATCAGGTCCATGCGGTCGGCATTCTCTTCCTCGACCGTGACGCGCACGTAGTCGCCGTATTCGCCCTCCGGCTTCGAGCGGATAAGGAGCAATCCTTCGTGTCCCTCGCCGACGAGGCGCTCGTTCTTGAACTGCTGGATGTCCGCCATCCGGTTCCGGCGGCGGGCTTCGGGAGTCTGCGGAGCCGGCTGCGCTTGCGCCGGCTTTTTTGTGGCCGCCGAGGAATACTGGTAAACGTCCAGCCGCATGTTGATATCCACCTTGATCGGCTCGGCGGTGGCGAGATTGACGCTCGGGGCCTTGCAACCTCCGAGCGTTGCACAGGCGAGGAGGAGAGTCAGCGATTGGCGGAGCGTCGTTTCCATCGTCCTTCGGGTGAATCTTCAGGATGCAGGATGACGTCGAAATTGCGCGATCCGGCCGGTCCTTGCAATGTCAACCGCAGCTGGCCCTGCGACTGCACGAACCAAAAGTCGCCGCTCGCCTTGGTGTATTCGAAGTCCTTCAGCGTCTGGAGCGCGATGCGGGTGCTGCTTTGTTTGATGAGATTCCATGTCGGGGGAATTCTGGCGAGGAGGTCATCGATCTTTCCAATCACCATTTTGCCGGGCGTGGTCGTCCGCAATTCACCCAGCACCCGTTCGACGTTGCGGCCCTTGGCGTCCATTTGCAGGCGAAACCCCACTGGGCCCGTCAATTGGAAATTCTGGGGGGAGATGACGTTGGTCACCTCGCGAAGGCTGACGCCACTGCCGGATAGCCAGCCGATCCAGGGCGAGTCCGGAGAGAAGAAAAAGCTGAACCCTCCCCAAGTCTCGCCACGATAGACCTTGCCGCCGAAGAGTCCGTTGATGCCGGTGCGATCAAATGTCACCGAAATGTAGGAGTCTGACGCCTTGTATTGCCGCCAGCGGATCCCTTTGAGCCGGACCGTTCCCACGAGGTTGTTTACGTTCTTCTCTGGGGGATACGCGAAGCGCAGTTCGCCCCTCTCGCTGGTGAATTCGAGCTGATAGGAATCGAAAGCGTATTTTTGAGGCGGAATTTCGAGAACCGCCTGGAGTTTGAGTGCGGCGAGGTTGTCGAGGGCAACGTCCTGCGCGGTGGTTCGGAAGCTTAAGGGAAGGCCGTATTGTCGTCGTCCTCCGCTGCCGAGGGTGAGCCGTCCATATTCGATGCCCAGGGTCTTGATCATCCAACCCGGTCCCGAGTCCTGGCCGTCACCGTCCGTTCCAAGCCGTTTCTGCATATCGTCCATGTACCAGAACAGGTCTGCGCCAACAAAAATGTTGGGGCCGAGAATGGTCAGGCTGTCGATTTCGCGTCGCAGGAGTCCGGCGAGCGTGAACCGCAGAAAAATACTGTCGAGCGTGAGGACCTTCGTGAAAGGGTCAAGGGGGGAGAGAATTTCGAGGTTGGCTATCTCGACGAGCTGTTGTTCGGAACCCAGGCTCGAGGCGCTTTTCGACAGAGGAATATTCTTGAGGGAAGTATTCAACGCGAAAGTGATATCGGTCACTTCCGGCCGCTCGTCGTCGAGACGGACAGCGATGCGCTGGATATCGAGGGTTCCAGCAATCCACGAAGGAGTTGACGGCGAAGTTTGTGTCGAATCGTCCGGAGTCTTCGGACCTGCGAAGATCTCCCTAAGCGATTTGCCAAAGACGAGCGAGCCGCCTTCAAGGGTGAGAGCGTTGACGGTCTGGTTCTTGATGAGACCTTCGAGATCGAATCCCGCGCGGACAAGATCGAGCCTGAGAAAGGGAGGATCAGAACCAGTGTTTGCCGTAGCGTCCCAAAGGACCAATTCGTGGGGCTCTGTGGGCGCCGTGGCGGGAGAGAAGTTCTTAAAGTCGAAGCAAAACTTCGTGTGGATCGTCAGGCCGGCCGGGCCATAGTCCGCAATATTCAGCTCGCCGTATTCGCAAACGACGCTGCGCACCGCCCAGGGAACGCTCGCCTTGGCGGAAGCCTGTGCGTCCGGAGGCGTGGCGAAGGCCTCCGGCAATTTCGGCGAAGCGTTTATCACGGGTTCGACGAGGCGCACCTCACTGATTTGATTTCGACGAAGATCGTCGAAATTGAACATGATGCTTCCTCCGGCAAGGCTTAGAAAGGGAGGATCAGAACCAGTGTTTGCCGTAGCGTCCCAAAGGACCAATTCGTGGGTCTCTGCAGGCGCCGTGGCGGGAGAGAAGTTCTTAAAGTCGAAACGAAACTTCGTGTGGATCGTCAGACCGGCCGGGCCATAGTCCGCAATATTCAACTCGCCATATTCGCAAACGATCCTGCGCACGGCCCAGGGAACACCCGCCTTTCCGGAGGACTTCGCCCCTGGGGGCGTGGCGAAGGCCTCCGGCAATCGCGGAGAGGCGTTCAGCACAGGCTGGACGAGGCGCACCTCACTGATTTGCCAGCGACGAAGATCGTCGAAATTGAACGTGATACTGCCTCCGGCAAGGGTGAGGAGAGTGGCCCCATCTTTGCGCGATTTGAGAATGAGCGATTCCGCGGTGAGGCGGTTCGGGAGGGCGATCTCAAGTTTGCGGATCTCGACGGTCGCTCCGGGGAACGCCCTTTCCAGCGCCCATTTTGCAAGCCGAGGGAGGTGCCGTGTGGCGAAATAAATCCCCCCACCCAGGACGAGAGCTGAGGCCAGGCACAAAGCCAGCAGAATGCGCAGCCACCGGCGCAGACCTCGTGGCGGCGAGCCTATGGCTGGACGAGTCGGTCGGCAAGGGTGCTCAAGACGAAGATGGCGCTGACGGTAGCGTTTACCTGGAAGAAGGCCTTGTTGATCGCGGGAATGGTGCCCTTCCCCGCCAGAACGTGTTCATAGACAAGACCCGCGCCAACGAAGCCGAGTCCGATGAAATAAATCGGACCAAGCCGCGCCAGCGCTCCGAATAACAGGAACCCGGCCAGCGCGGCGGCGTGGAGCAAGGTGGCAACCGCGAGTGCTCGCGAGATTCCGAGCCAGACCACCATCGAACGGAGTCCTTCGCGCTGGTCCACTTCCAAATCCTGCGACGCGTAAATGATATCGAATCCGGCCACCCAGCAAAGAACCGATGCCCCGAGAACGAGGGGCGGCCAGGCGAAACTTCCGGTGACGGCGAGCCAGGCCCCAATCGGGGCGACAGCCAGCGCGAGGCCCAGAAAGAACTGCGCACGGTGAGTGAAGCGTTTTGTCAGAGAGTAGAAGAAAACGATGATGAGCGCGACCGGCGAGAGCGCGAAGCAGACGGGGTTGATGAACCATGTCGTGACGATGAAGAGGACCGCGGAGGTCGCGCATGCCGCGATCGCGACCGGTTTGGAAACGAGTTTGTGCCTTCCAGCCGTCCGCGGATTCCGCTTGTCGATCTCCCAGTCCGCGAGGCGATTGAAAGTCATCGCCGCGGTCCGCGCGAAGACCATCGCGAGCACGACCAAGGCGAAAATGCGGACGGGTGGCAGCCCGTGAGCGGCCACGAACATTGACCCCAGCGCGAAGGGAAGCGCGAAGATGGTGTGCGAAAACCGGATGAAACTTAGAAAGCCCCTGATCATTTTTGCGCCCGGCCCGCCTCTTCGAAAAGCTCGACCAAGCCATCGTCCACGCGCAGGTCCACGAGTTTCCAAGCCCCCTCGGACTTGTAGAAGTAAAACCTCCAGCGCAAGGGGAGGTCCGAATTGAGTGAAATGCAGGTCCGCCGGAGAAGAGTGGTGCCGACCATCTTCTCGTCCACTGTTTCGTAGCCGGACATCGGGCCATAGCTGTCGAGCGCCACCTGGGTGCGCTTCTTGAGTTCCGAGACATTTTCTCCCCGCTCCGCGATGATGCTGTCCTTCATGAGAGCGTCATACGCGGCATCGACTCGTCCAGCTTTCAGCTCAAGGAAGAAATTGTCCATTGCTTCGGACGGACTGGCGGCCTGGCGTGCGGGCGGAGCCGGCGCCGGCGAGGGGGAGGGGTCCGCCACCGGTTGGGGGAAGACCGTGCGGCCGCCGCGCTCCTTGTCTTTGGCCGGTTGCGCGAAGGCCATCGCGGACGAGGCAAGAAAGACAAACACGGCGAAGCGCATCTGCGGAGTGTCGGCGAGTTCAACCCGCCGCGCAAGAGCGCCGGTCGGCCCTTGCGGTTCCTGCCCGGGCGATTCCTTCCTCGGCGCCAAGGGCAGACGATTAAGGCTTGGCGGACTCGTCCGGTGGGGGCAGCATGCGCCGCGCATGCCAAAGACCGATGAAAACGTTCTCGTCGTCCGGCGCTCGCTCTTCGATGAGCTCGGCGCATTCCAAGGGCTGCAACCGGACGTCGATCGCTACCTGGCCGCTTTCTTAAAGCGCGAGAACAACTTCTTCCTGCCACGCTCGCGTGCGGAGACAGATCCGGCATTCAAGCAAATCATACCCTATGCGGTCTTCACGCATGGCGAAAAGATCCTGCACTACGTGCGCGGCGCAAAGTCCGGTGAAAAGCGCCTGGTGGCGATGGGTTCCGTCGGGATCGGCGGCCACATCAATGACAACGACGAGAGCTTGTTTTCGTTCGATCGGGACGCTTATCGGGTCGCGGTGCATCGCGAGATCGAGGAAGAGCTTAGGCTGGAGGGAGCGTACGAGGATCGCATCGCGGCGCTGATCAATGACGATTCCACTGAAGTCGGGCGAGTCCACCTCGGAGTGGTGCATCTGGTTGCCCTCAACGATGCCGGGGTCCGCGCGGGCGAGAAGGCGATCGCCGACTTGCGGTTCCTCTCCCTCGACGAACTGAAGCGGCGCAGGGACAAACTCGAGTCCTGGTCGCAAATCGTCCTGGATGCGTGGGAGAAATTGTAGACCGCCGCGATCCGAGGCAAACTTTTTGGAAGAGGGGGCCCTGATCTGGCGCCGACGGCCGCTGGCCCGGGAAGGGGCCCGCAATCAGGCGCTAATTTTTGGCAATCCACCGTGAGCGCATCTCGCTGGGTTGTGGCTTAGTCCCACCCATGCTTCATCGCGCCGATCCGAACGATCCTCGACCGGCACTCGCGGGCAATCCGCTCGTCGCTTCTCTCCTGCGCGAGAATGTCCGTTTCGCGGACGGACGGGCCATCATTGGACTCTGGGGAGATTGGAATGCCCTGCTGGCCGAGATTCCCGCCTTCGGCAAGGTGCTGGCGATCAGTAGAAATTCGCATGCCGTGCTCGGTCTTATTTCCGAGTATCCGGAAGTGGATTCCGTGCCCTGCGGACCTTGCGGCTGCGCCGTGGACGGTTCCCTTGAATTTGATTTCACGGCGTGGGCGCGGGCCGTTGCGGTCGTGGAAGCGCGTGGGAGCGGATGGCTCTACGCGGTCGAGTTCTCCGACAGCAGCGGCGAGGTGATCCATAAGATCTGCCTGACTGAGGAGTCGGATTTCGAGGCGTTTCGTTGCTGGGTCGAACTGAACCAAACCCTCGCTGGCCTCCCGCCCGGCTGCGGAAACTCGCGCCGCAGCTCCTGGCTGGAAAATAGTCTTATGTTGGCCGCAGCCGGCGCCGAGCTGCTCCAGCACGAGGCGCTGCGCGTCTTCTTTCAGATGGCGGCTGCGGAGCGATCGGCTTTCCGGGCCATCGTGGGTAACGACGGCGCGGTGCAGGCCGTTCAAATAAGTCCGAGAATCTTTCGCAGGAACGGACAATGGATCTTCGCCGGGGAGAGGACCTCCGGAATCCATGTTCGCATCGAGAGATTGGCCGAGGTCTTCCTGCAGAACGTCGGAGAATTTCTCGCGGTTAAGGCATGCGACCCGGAGGGGCGCCTCGTTTGCGCCGTGGTGCCTCCTCGTCATGCGGATTGCCGGAAATGGAACGCCACCCTTCGTGAGCTCGCCGGCAACTTTTCAAGCAGCCCATGAAAAGTGATATCGCCATCCTCTATGCCACCATGACGGGCAATGCCCGCGAGTGCGCCGAAAGGACCGCTGCCATCTTGAGCAAGGCGAGCATACCCTTCCGCGTTCACGATCTCGCGCAATACGATCCGCGTGGCGTGCTGAAGGAAACGACTGCGCTCCTGCCAATCAGCACCTGGGGGGATGGCGAGCCGCCGGACGACGGAGTCAATTTTTTTGACTACGTAAAGAGCCTCGGGCCTTCATCGCTTTGCCACCTTCGCTTTGCGGTCTTTGCGCTCGGAGATACCGGCTATGAAAAATTCTGCCAATGCGGCAGGGACCTCGATCGCATGCTTGAGGAGCGCGGCGCCACGCGCCTGCTCGATCGCGTCGACAACGACATAGATTTCGAGGACGCATTGGCAGACTGGCACGACGCGCTCGTTGCGATACTGCAAAACACGGTGGCAGCCTGAGGGAGGTTACGGTGCCGAGTGACCCGGATGTCGTTTACTGAGGCACCGCGGCAGTCGAAAATAAGCGGCGAATTTGTTAACTTTTCGCTTGCTTCGCCCTCCACACTATCTATTTTCTTTCTTCCCGCACCATGTCGGGGAACTGTGAGAAGCACCTCAGCGTGCTTTTTTTGTCCCCTGATTTCAGCGGAAGCCCACGAGGCGGGTAATCGAACAAATGACACCATGGATTTCATGCAGGATGGCGGCGCTCCGAAAGGCGCTCGTTCGTCTTTGCTGCCGAAAACGATTCCGATAGTTTCGATCAAAAGGGTAAACCCTCAACCGTTCTTTATCAACCATGTCCACACCCGCCGGCCAGCGCATCCGCATCCGCCTCAAGGCCTTTGATTATCGTATTCTGGATGCCTCAGCCGCCGAGATCGTCGAGACAGCCAAGCGAACCGGTTCGAAGGTCACAGGCCCGATTCCGCTGCCCACCCGCATCGAAAAGTTCACCGTCAACCGCTCTCCTCACGTGGATAAGAAGGCTATGGATCAATTTGAGATCCGCACCCACAAGCGGTTGCTCGACATCGTCGAGCCCACCGCGAAAACCGTGGATGAACTCCGTAAGCTCAACCTCCCGGCCGGAGTGGACATCACGATCAAGATCTAGCGCGCGTCATGAGCATAGGACTTTTAGGCAAGAAAGTTGGAATGACCCGCCTTTACGACGAGAAGGGGCGCCTTACCACCGCCACGGTCATCGAGACCGGTGGCAATCGCATTCTTCAAGTTAAGAGCGTGGACAAGGACGGCTATCGCGCCGTCCAGGTCGGTTTTGGGGAGCAGAAACCTCAGCGCGTCAGCAAGGCGCAGGCTGGCCATTTCGCAAAAACCGCCTCGACGCCCAAAAAGTTCGTTCGCGAGTTCCGCCTTGCCGAGAGTGCGGCGGCTCCCGAGAACCCCGAGATAGCCGTCACTTTGTTCGAGGTGGGCCAATTCGTGGATGTCATCGGCCAATCCAAGGGCAAGGGCTTTCAAGGGGTCGTGAAGAAGCACAATTTCGATGGTCAGCCGGCGAGCCACGGCTCGATGATGCATCGCAGAAACGGCGCAATCGGAAATCGTTCAACTCCGGGCCGCGTTTGGAAAAATATGGGAATGCCCGGGCATATGGGGGATGAGCGCGTCACCGTTCAGAATCTCAAGGTTATCCAGGTCCGCGAAGACGATGGAGTGATTCTGGTGAGCGGGGCCGTTCCCGGCGCCAAGGGTTCGAACGTCATTGTGCGCCCCGCCAAAAAGAAACCCGCCAAAGCGGAGAAGGGCCAGGGATGAGCGCGACTGTTTTCACTGCTGAAGAGGCCAGGAAGGCCCAGATCGACCTGATTACAGATCCGAAGAAGGGACGGCAGGCCGTTCACGATGCCGTTGTCGCCCTGCGGGCGAATCGGCGCCAGGGCACCGCCAGCACCAAGACAAAGGCCGATGTCAATTTGAGCGGAGCCAAGCCGTGGCGTCAGAAAGGAACGGGGCGCGCGCGCGCCGGCGACAAAGCCTCGCCCATTTGGGTGGGGGGCGGCGTCGCTTTCGGGCCGCATCCGCGCGACTATTCGAAGAAGGTTCCCAAAAAAGTCAAGGTCGCTCGCGTTTCGAAAGGCCTTCAGCGAGCGTGTGCTCGCCGGAGACGTCCTCCTGGTCGAGGCCTTCGCCGTCAAGGAGGCCAAGACGAAGCATTTTCTCTCCCTGGTCGCCGAGACCGCCAGCAATGTCAGAAAGACCCTCATCGTCGGCGCGGCCTTTGACGAAAAAACCTATCTCGCCGCGCGCAATGTGAAGAACACTCTTCTGGCTCGCGCCGCCGACGTCAATACCGAGCAATTCCTTGCTTTCGACAAGGTCATCTTGACCAAGGATGCCTTGTTGACTCTCTCCGAAAGGCTCGCCTGATGAAAGAGGCATTTGACCAGATTCAAACCGTGATTCTCACCGAGAAGGCGACCTTGCTTTCCGAGAAGCACAATCAATACGTTTTCCGCGTCAGTCCGAAAGCCAACAAGATCGAGATCAAGCGAGCCGTCGAACTGCTTTTCAAGAAGACGGTCGTCGATGTGAACACGGCCAATTTCGCGGGGAAAAAGAAGCGCGAGCGCACGGCCAGTTTCGGCCGCCGCCCTCACTGGAAGAAGGCCATTGTCACCCTTAAGGAAGGCGAAAAACTCGAACTAATTTAAAGACCATGGGACTCAAGAGTTTTCGACCCCTTACCCCCTCGAACCGCTTCAAGGCGCTCCCCGATTTTTCCGAGATTACCAAGGACAAGCCGGAGAAGTCGCTCACGTCGACCCGAGCGAGGACAGGCGGTCGCAACAACAACGGTCGCATTACCATGCGGCATCGTGGCGGCGGCCATAAGCGAAAATACCGCCTCGTCGATTTCAAACGCAAGAAGCAGGGAATTCCCGCCGAAGTTCTCGCCATTGAATACGATCCGAATCGCTCGGCCCGCATCGCGCTCTTGCAATACAAGGACGGCGAGAAGGCTTACATCCTGGCCCCGGTTGGTCTTGCCGTGGGAGCCAAAGTAAGCGCCGGCGAGAGCGCCGAGCCTTCCGTGGGCAATGCGCTCCCGTTAAAGGCCATTCCGCTCGGCACCGCGATCCATAACGTCGAGATCATCCCCGGCCGGGGAGCGCAGATGATCCGCAGCGCCGGTGCCCACGCCACCCTGGCCAACCGCGAAGCTGGCTACGCTTTGGTCAAACTCGCCTCGGGCGAAATTCGCAAGATCAACGAGGAATGCTATGCCACGATCGGTCAGGTCGGAAACACCGACCATATGAACGTTTCTAGCGGGAAAGCCGGGCGCACGCGCTGGCGTGGCCGCCGCCCGCACGTTCGTGGCATGGTCATGAACCCGATCGATCACCCGATGGGCGGGGGCCAGGGCAAGAGCAAGGGAGGTGGCGGGCGCCACCATCCCATGAGCCCCTGGGGCCAGCTCGCCAAGGGCTTCAAAACCCGTCGAAAGCACAAGCCGTTCGAACGCTTCATCCTCGAGCGGCGCAAGAGCAAAGTTCAAAAATAGCTATGGCACGTTCGCTGAAAAAGGGCCCGTTCGTTGAGTGGAAACTGCTCGACAAGATCGATCGGATGAACGAATCCGCTGCGAAAAAGCCGATCAAGACCTGGTCGCGCCGCAGCACGGTCACCCCCGACTTTGTCGGCCACACCTTCAACGTGCATAACGGCAAGACCTTCATACCGGTCTTCGTCACCGAGAACATGGTTGGCCACAAACTCGGCGAATTTTCCCCGACACGCATTTTCAAGAAGCACGGTTCTCACACCGCAAAAGTGACCAAATAAACCATGAAGCTCGCTGCGATAGCGGCGGGGTTCTTCGCTCTCCTCCCCGTTGCGAGACTGGGAGCGCAGGGCGGCCGATCTTTGACAGACTCTGAAAGTCGAATCCTCCTCGCGCAGGGGGTCACGATCACTGTGCCCGCCGCTGGCGAGCAAAGCCGTGTGGACGTTGAGGCTTTGCAGGAACAAATCATCCTGCTTCGTTCGGCCGTCAAGTCGCTCACCGAAAGCCTCGCCATTTCCAACAGCGAAGCCGAAACCTTCAAGCGCCAGGCTGCAGACCTGACCCTAAAGATCGAGGCTCTCGGCATCCCAGGTGTGGAGAAGGACCAAAGCAAACTCGAGCAAAGGTTGCTGGCTGCAGTGCGAGACATCCGCTTGTTGAAGAAACAATACGAAAGCGCGATTGACCAACTCGTCCGAATTGCCGAGGCGGTGCAAGTAATGATCAAGAGCACCGAGAACATAGACCCCCAAGCTCGCTTGGCCGTTGAAACGGAACTGCGCAAAACGAATGAAATTCTTGGCGCGCCAAAAGCTGCGGCGGCCGGCCCGGTGGAAGCGACGCTCGATGATGGAATGGTCGTTGACGTAAAGGAGGACCTTGCTTTTGTTGTCGCCAACATCGGCGGGAAACAAGGTGTGCGTGTCGGCATGCCGTTCCAGGTCTGGCGCGAGGACAAACGCATCGGCGAGGTGCGCGTTGTCGACGTGCGCGAGAGCATCAGCGGCGCCGTAATTCAGAGTCTCGAATCGGAAAAAGTACCGGTCAAAACCGGTGACCGCCTCAAGGTGGACGCCCGGCGATGATCAGCCGAAATCACCCAGGAAAATCAATTACAATGCAGGTTCGATCGACATACCGTCTTGCCCGGATCTCCGCCTTCAAAGCGCGCGAGGTCACGCGGGAAATTCAGGGACTTCCGGCCTCGGATGCCCTGGATCTACTCCGCTTTGTGCCCAAGAAGGCCGCCGGCTTGGTCCGCAAGACTCTTGCCAGCGCCATCGCCAATGCCGAGAATAACAACAACCTGAACGTCTCCAACCTGGTCGTCCAGCAGGCCGTGGTCGGTGAGGGACCCACTTCGAAGCGCTTTCAACCAAAGGCCAGAGGAAGCGCCGGCCCCATCCGCAAACGCACCAGCCACATTCGGATCATTCTGACCGACGAAATTGAGATCAAGCGCCGGGAAAAGAGCGGCTCAAAAAGATCCAAGAAATCCGCCTCTCCGAAGCCCGCGGCACGCAGGCCTGCCAAGGACGGCGCGAAAAACCAGCCGGCCGCCCAGGCCGCGCCCGCCCCATCCGCAAAAGAAGCGCCGGAGGCGGAATCCAAGGAGTAAAGTATGGGACAGAAAGTTAATCCAATCGGCTTCCGGCTTCCAATTAGCCGCGACTGGTCGTCAAAGTGGTATGCCTCGCGCAAGGACTTTGCCGACTATTTGCTTGCTGACGGGACGATCCGCTCGTTCCTCCACAAAAAGCTCAGACAGGCTGCAGTTTCACGCGTTGTCATCGAACGCGCCTGGAACAGCCTTCGAGTCACCATACACACCGCCCGTCCCGGAGTGGTCATCGGACGCAAAGGTTCCGAGATCGAGAAGATGACCGAGGAGATTTCCCGTTTGGCCGGCGGCAAGCAGGTAAAAATCGACATCATCGAGATCAAGGTTCCCGACACCGAGGCTCAGCTCGTCGCCGAAAATGTGGCGTCCCAGCTCGAGCGGCGCATCTCTTTCCGCCGCGCGATGAAACGCGCGGTGCAGCTCGCCATGGAGCAAGGCGCGCTCGGCATCAAGATCCGTTGCTCGGGCCGCCTGGGTGGCGCGGAGATCGCGCGCACGGAGTGGTATCGCGAGGGCAAAATCCCCCTTCATACGATGCGTCAGCCGATCGACTACGGTTTCACCGAAGCATCGACCGTCGCCGGCAAGATCGGAGTGAAGTGCTGGATTTGCAAAAAACCGTCCAGCCCCGAAAACGAGGAGCAAAAGCAGCAGCCGAGAGAGCGGCATCGGGCTCCCCGGGGAGATACTGCGACCATCTGATTTAGGAGGAACGAGCTATGCCCTTGATGCCCAAACGTGTGAAGTATCGCAAAACCCAGCGCGGAAGCCGCGCCGGGAACGCTTCGCGCACCCTGAAGATCGATTTCGGCGAATTTGGCCTGCAGACCCTTGATCGCGCTTGGATCACGAATATCCAAATTGAGGCCGCCCGCGTCGCCATGACCCGCAACATGAAGCGCAAAGGCAAGCTGTGGATCCGTATCTTCCCCGACAAATCCGTGACCGCCAGGCCGCCCGAAACCCGCATGGGAAAAGGCAAGGGCAATCCCGAGCACTGGGTCGCGGTTGTCCGTCCGGGCAACGTGCTCTTCGAGCTTGACGGCGTCTCCGAATCCATCGCCCGCGAATCCCTGCGCCTCGCCGCCAACAAGCTGCCGGTGCGCACTCGCTTCATCTCGCGTCATCACGCGGCAAAGTAGAGCGCCATGAAAATCGCCGAAATTAAGGAACTTACCTTGAAGGAACTCAACGCCCGCAAGCGCGAGATCAGGCAGGAAATATTCAATTTGCGCATTCAACAGCAGGGTGGTCAGCTCGAAAAGCCTCACATGCTTCGCTCCTTGCGCCGTGACGCCGCCCGCGTCGAGAGCGTTCTGACCCAAAAGGGGAAGGCCGCGCCGGGCGGCTCCAGTCCCGCCGAGTCCCGGCGAAGTAAAAAGTAAGCCATGAACGAAGAAATCCCAGACTCTCCCTCGCCCGCGGCGCCTGATTCGGCATCCGTGGCGCCTGATTCGGTATCCGCGACGCCTGATTCGGTATCCGCGGCGCCTGATTCGGTATCCGCGACGCCAGAGACCAGACGGAACCTGCGCAAGACTCGCGTTGGTGAAGTCGTTTCTGATACGATGGAGAAGACGATCGTCGTACGCACGGTCACTCGTGTGCCGCACCAGAAATTCCGCAAGATCATCAAGCACGTGAAGAAATTTTACGTGCATGATGAAAAGAACGAAGCCAAAGTGGGAGATCGCGTCTCCATCATGGAAAGCCGTCCGCTTTCCCGCCTCAAGCGCTGGCGGCTCGTCGAGGTGCTCAAGCACTAGAGCTTTTTGCAAGGGAGAGCTTTTCCAGACCCAAATCTCAACTTTCACATCCTATGATCCAGCTCCGCTCCCGTCTCGATGTCGCCGACAACACCGGCGCCCGCATGGCCACGATGATTGGTGTCATTGGCAAGGCCTCGATGAGCGCTCGTGTCGGCGATGTCATCACGGCCAACGTCAAGGAAGCTTCTTCGGGGGGAACGGTTAAGAAAGGGGAAGTTGTGCGCGCGGTCGTTGTTCGAACCAAGCAGCCGATCAGGCGTCAGGACGGCTCCTACCTCCGCTTCGACAACAATGCCATCGTGATCATCGACAAGGATCTTAACCCCCGGGGAACGCGTATCTTCGGACCGGTGGCCCGTGAACTGCGCGAAAAGAACTTCATGAAGATCATTTCCCTCGCGCCTGAAGTCCTATGAGCAAGGCAAAATTTCACGTCAAACGCGGCGACACCGTCCAGGTTATTTCCGGGAATCACCGTGGCTCCTCGGGCAGGATCCTGCAGGTTCTCCCCGAAAAGGCCCAAGTCATCGTGGAGGGTGTCCGCCTCATCAAGAAACATCAGCGCAAAACTCAGGATAATCCCAATGGCGCCATCATCGAACGCGAGGGCCCGTTACACATTTCCAACGTGAAAATCGTCGAGCGCGCCCATTCGGAAAAGGACAAGGCAAAAAGCAAGGCCGCCTGAAATCGGCCACAGATGAAGACAGATTCGCACGGATCAGGATGGAAATATGGAGGCGGTCGCTCCGGTGGCCCTGCCATCCAAGTTCCGTTTGTGGCTCACCTTATTTAGAGACATATGGCTACGCAATTGGACCCCGAGCTTCTTGAGGAATACAAGACCCGAGTCGTGCCCGCATTGCGCGAAAAGCACGGCTACAAGAACATTCACGAAATTCCCAAGATTGCGAAAGTTGTTGTGAATTCCTCCATCGGCGCCGGGTCGGACAGCAAGGAGGCCCTCGAGATTGCCAAGTCCGAGATCGCCATGATCACTGGACAGCGTCCCATTGCCACGCTGTCCAAGAAAAGCATCGCAAACTTCAAGCTCCGCCAAGGTCAGGCCATCGGGGCCAAGGTGACGTTGAGGGGACGGATCATGTACGAATTTCTCGAGCGTCTGATCAAGATGTCGCTTCCCCGCATCCGCGACTTCCGCGGAGTTTCGACAAAGGCTTTCGACGGAAACGGCAACTACACCCTGGGCGTCTCCGACCAATCCATCTTTCCGGAAATTGAACTCGATAAAGTCAAACGCAATATCGGTTTTGATATCACGATCGTCACAACCGCTCGCTCAAACGAAGAAGCCAAGTCGTTGCTGAGCGAACTTGGCATGCCCTTCTCCGACAAGGCCAAGAAACCCGCAGTGCGGAAAACCGAGGAGCAGCAAGAGGAGGCCGTCGAGGCGTCCGCCTAACTACTGCCAAAAGAAATGACCGATCCCATCGCAGATATGCTCACCCGCTTGCGCAACGCCGCGCGCGCGCGCAAGACGGAATTCACCGTGCCTTATTCCAAGCTGAAGAGCGAGATCGCCCGAATTCTTGAAAAAGAGGGCTACATCGCCGGCTTCGAGTTGGAAACGCCGGAGAAGGGCCATCCGAATCTCAAGATCAAGAACAAATTCGTCAACAAGGCCTGCGCAATCGCCGGCCTCAAGCGCGTCAGCAAGCCTGGCCTGCGCCGCTACGTCGGGGCCGGCGAAGTTCCGCGTGTCCTCGGCGGCATGGGAATCGCGGTCCTTTCCACCTCCCAGGGAATTCTCACCGGGCACGAAGCACGGAAACAAAACGTTGGGGGAGAGCTCCTCGCTTACGTCTGGTAAGGAATACGTCCATGTCACGAATCGGCAAAAAACCCATCGAGGTGCCCGCGAAGGTGAAGGTGAACGTCGGCGCCGAAGGCGCGGTCACCGTTGAGGGCCCCAAGGGCAAACTTTCCTGGAATCTTCCGACAGCGGTCCGGGCTCGCGTGGAGGGGAGCACTGTTTCCCTGGATCGGGACGGAGAAACCCGCCAGGTGAAGGCCCTTCACGGCCTTTCCCGGGCGCTGATCGCCAATATGGTCGCCGGCGTCAATGAGGGATTCAAGAAAGAGCTCGAAATTCAGGGCGTCGGGTTCAAGGCGGCGGTCCAGGGCCAGAAGCTCAATCTAAGCCTCGGCAAATCTCATCCCATCCTTTTTGACATTCCAACGAGCGTGAAAATCACGGTCGCGGAAAGCACGAAGATTACCGTCGAAGGCGCCGACAAGCATCTTGTCGGCCAGACGGCCGCAGATATCCGTGCTTTTCACCCGCCCGAACCTTACAAGGGCAAGGGAATCCGGTATGCCGGAGAACAGGTTCGCCGCAAGGAGGGCAAAACCGTCCAGTAGCCATGTCCGCATCCACCAACAAGCGCCAATTCCGCCATCGGCGCCTTCGCAAAAAAGTCGCGGGAACAACCGAGCGGCCGCGCCTCGCGGTCCACTTCTCCCAGCGTCACATCACCGCGCAAGTCATCGACGACACCGAGGGAAAGACAATCGCTTCCGTGCACACAACGGAGGCCGATCTTCGCGCCGGCAAGATGGCGCAGGCCAACGTCGCCACGGCTGCAAAGGTCGGAAAAATTATCGCCGAACGCGGCGCTTCCAAGAAGGTGAAGCGAGTCGTCTTCGACCGCGGCGGCTTCAAATACCACGGCAAGGTGAAAGCCCTTGCTGATGCTGCACGCGAAGGCGGCCTCGAATTCTAAACCGCCTATGCCAACTCAAAGAAAATCCCAACACAGGTCCTCCAATCCCGACTTCGATAAAGGGGAACCGAAGGAAACGACGGAGAAGGTGGTCTTTATCAACCGCTGCGCGAAGGTCGTGAAAGGCGGACGCCGCTTCAGCTTCAGCGCTCTGATCGTTTCCGGCAACCACAACGGCCGCGTCGGCATAGGCTTCGGCAAGGCGAACGAAGTGAGTGAAGCCATTCGCAAGGCCACGGAGTCCGCCAAGAAGCGGATGGTCAACGTGGCCGTGCACGAGAATACCATTCCGCATGAAGTCCTGGGCGAATTCGGTGGCGGGCGAGTGCTGCTCAAGCCGGCGTCACCCGGGACCGGCGTCATCGCCGGCGGCGGGGTCCGTGCCGTCATCGAGGCGGCAGGCATCCGCGACGTGCTCGCCAAGTCCCTCGGTTCCAGCAACCCCGCCAATGTCGTCAAGGCGACTCTGGACGCCCTGACAACGCTCCGGCCGAAAGACGAGATTTTTAAGATTCGCGGAAAGACGCTCAGGGTAAGAACCGCGGCGGTGGCCGCGGCCTAAGCTATGAGACTGCATGATCTGAAACCCAATCCTGGTGCCAAGCACCGCCGCAAGCGGCTCGGCTGCGGCGAAAGCTCCGGCCATGGCAAAACCTCCGGCAAAGGCCACAAAGGTCAGAAGGCTCGCGCGGGTGGCAGCATTCGGCCCGGATTCGAAGGCGGTCAGATGCCTTTGCACCGTCGTTTGCCGAAACGCGGCTTCAGCAATGCCGCATTCAAGACGGTCTACGGCATCGTGAACCTCGATGATCTGGAGAAGCGCTTCGAGGATGGAGCGGCGATCAATGAAAAGCTGCTCCGCGGCGCCGGGCTCATTCGCGGGTCTCTGGATGGCGTCAAGGTCCTGGGCCGCGGCGAAGTGAACAAGAAATTCCATCTTGAAGTGGACAGCATTAGCGCCTCCGCCAGGGAAAAGATCGAAAAGGCGGGCGGCACGGTCTTAATGTCAGGCCGCACGTCCGGCGACCGAGCTCGGAAATAGGGCGCCTCGCTTTCTCGAGATCGCACTTCCCCGTTTCGAATGATCTCCGCGTTCACCAACATCTTCAAGATTCCCGAGTTGCGCCAGCGCGTGCTCTTCACACTGGCGATGATCGTGATCATTCGGGCGGGCTCGGCAATCACCACGCCCGGAGTGAACGCCGAGATCTTGCGCGAATGGTTTCGCAATGTCGCCGATGCCCAGTCCGCCGGCGGCGTCGCCTCGCTTTTCAATCTCTTCAGTGGCGGCGCCCTGGCGCATTGCGCGATTTTCTCGCTGGGGATCATGCCCTATATCAGCGCGTCCATCATGCTGCAATTGCTCACGGCCGTGGTCCCGCACCTTGGCAAGCTCGCGCGCGAGGACGGAGGCCGCCGAAAGATCATGCAGTACACTCGGTACTCGACCATCGCCCTGTGTCTGTTTCAGGGTTATTTGCTCTCACGGTCCTTTGAGAATCCGCAGGCGAATCCCTTTCTACCCGGAATCATGGATACCATTACCCGTCTGGGATTGGATCTGGTCCCGGAGCCCGGTCTAGGGTTTCAGTTGATGACCGTGGTTACCATGACGGCGGGGACGATGTTCTTGATGTGGCTGGGCGATCAAATCACCGAACGCGGAATCGGAAATGGTGTCTCGCTCATCATCACCGTAGGTATCCTCGCGCAACTCCCAGCTGGTCTGATTCAAGCGTGGCGCACCTTCGTTCCGAGCGCCGCGGGCGCCCAAGCCAGCGTGAGCCCGATCGTGCTGGTCTTGCTGTGTCTGTTCTTGGTTTTCGTCATCGCGGCGGTCATCGCCGTGACCCAGGCACAGCGCAAAATCAGCATCCAGTACGCAAAACGCGTGGTCGGACGCAAGGTATACGGCGGACAAACGCAGTACATGCCGCTCAAAATCAACTACGCGGGGGTCATGCCGATCATTTTCGCCCAGGCCATCCTGCTCTTCCCGTCCACGATCATCAACATGGCTTTCCCGCAAAGCCGGACTGCCCAGGAGATCGCAAACCTCCTCGCAGTCGGTTGGCTGCATTACGTTCTCTATGGCGTCATGATTTTCTTTTTCAGCTACTTCTGGGTGGCGACGCAGTTCCAGCCGGTTCAAATCGCTGACGATCTCAAAAAGTATGGAGGCTTCATCCCCGGCGTCCGTCCTGGCAAGCCGACGGCGGACTTCCTTGATTTCACGATGTCGCGCCTCACCTTCGCCGGCGCGATCTTTCTCACTGTCATTGCCGTGTTGCCGCAACTGCTCGCGCAGGCATTGAAGGTTCCCTACATGACCGCGCAGTTTTTCGGGGGCACCGGCGTGCTGATCATCGTGGGCGTCGTGCTCGACACGATGCGTCAAGTCGAGACGCACTTGTTGCAGCGGCACTACGACGGCTTTCTTCGCAAAGGCAAGATTCGCGGCGCACGCGAACAGCGTCCGCGTCTCAGCTCGGGCCAGGTGCTTGACGACAGGTCTCTGGTGCTGATCTATACCAGCCTCGGGATTCTGGTGATCGCCGGGGTGACCATTTTCTTCGCCACCCGGCAATAGGGAGATGAAGAACCGCATTGTCCTCCTCGGTCCTCCTGCGTCTGGCAAAGGGACGCAGGCCGCCCTGCTCTCCGCGACCTTCGGCATTGCCGCAACCTCCACGGGAGCCATGCTTCGCGAAGAGAAGGCTCGTGGAAGCGAGCTCGGCGCCGAGGCCGAGCGTTGGACAATCGAAGGAAAGCTCTTCCCCGACGAGCTGGCGCTGCGTGTGGTCTGGAACTGGCTGGATGGTCACCGCCGATTTATCCTGGACGGATTCCCGCGGACTCTCGAACAGGCCAAGGCATTTGACAAAGGCCTCGAAGAACGCTCCCTGCCGCTCGACGTCGTCTATTTTCTCAACCTTTCCGACGACTTGGTCCGGCAGCGCATGACCAGCCGTCTTACATGCTCGCGCTGCGCCTCGGTCTTTAACCAGAAATTTCACAACGTCACGGCCGATACTCCGTGTCCAAAATGCGGGGGCGAGCTCGCGCGCCGCGACGACGATACGGACGAAGCCTTGGATCGCCGACTCGCGCAGTTTCGCGAACACACCCTGGCCGTCGCGAACCACTATCGAGGCCTGGGCTTGCTCAAGGAAGTGAATGCGACGGCGGGACGCGATGCGGTTTTCAATCACCTCTATTACGACGTGCGCGAGGATTTGCCGAATGATCCCAACTAAGCGCGGTCCCGAAATCGACAAGATGCGTCGCGCCGGCGAAATGGCGGCCGATATCCTCAATCGCCTGGCGGATCTGGCCGCCCCGGGCGTTTCCACCGGAGAAATCGACCAGGCTGCCGCCCGATTCATGCGCGAAGCGGGCGTCCAAAGCGCCTTTCTCGGCTACAAGAACTTCCCCGGACACATCTGCGTTTCCATAAATGAAGAAGTGGTGCACGGAATTGGAGGACCGAGAAAAATTCGCTACGGCGACGTCGTAAAGCTGGACGTCGGCATTGTTCGGGACGGCTGGATCGGCGACACCGCCATGAGCGTTCCGGTCGGGATCATCGAGCCCGACACCGAGCGCCTCCTCACGGTAACCGAACAAATTTTGGATCGTGCCGTCCAGTTGGTGCAGGCCGGACGCAGGCTCGGTGATGTCAGCGCCTGCATCGAGGAACAGGCGGTCCGCCACGGCTACTCCGTGGTCCGCGAATTCGTCGGCCACGGCGTCGGGCGGCATCTTCACGAAGAACCCCAGATTCCAAATTTCGGCAAACGCGGCACCGGTCCAATCCTCAAACCGGGGATGACGCTGGCCATCGAACCCATGATCAATATGGGCAAGGCCAAGGTGCGCGTCCTGGAGGACAAATGGACCGTCGTTGCCGCCGATGGCCTGCCCTCCGCCCATTTTGAACACACCGTGCTCGTCACCGACGGCGCTCCTGAAATCTTGACATGGCCAAGAAAGACGCTATTGAAGTAGAAGGGAAGGTTGTTGAGCTGCTGCCCAACACCATGTTCCGCGTTGAGCTGGCGAATGGGCACAGGATTCTGGCGCACATTTCTGGAAAGATGCGGCTCCATTTTATCCGCATCCTTCCGGGTGACAAAGTCATGGTGGAGATGTCCCCCTACGACCTCACCAAAGGCCGCATTACGTTCCGACACAAAACCGACACGCCGAAACCGCTACCCGTAAAATGAAAGTCCGAGCCTCCGTCAAGCGTCTGTGCGAAAGCTGCAAAATTGTGCGCCGCAAGAACGTGGTGCGCGTGGTCTGCAAGAACCCGCGCCACAAACAAAAGCAGGGTTGACCCCGCGATTTTCAATCTGAACTTTCGAATCTCAAACTTTCAAATCTTATGCCCCGCCTTCTCGGAGTAGAAATTCCTGGTGACAAGCGCATCGAGGCCTCGCTGCCCTATATTTTCGGTATTGGCTCAAGCAACACCAAACGCATCCTGGAGGTTGCGAATATCGACCCGAATATTCGCGCCAAGGACTTATCCCCTGAGCAACTGAACGCGATCATTCACGCGATCAACTCACTGAAGATTGCCATTGAAGGCGATCTTCGCCGCGAGGTGCAGAGCAATCTCAAGCGCCTTCAGGCGATCAACTGCTATCGTGGCATCCGGCACCGGCGTGGATTGCCCGTCCGCGGCCAGCGCACGTCGACCAACGCCCGGACCCGCAAGGGCCCGCGCAAGACGGTCGGCGTTCAGCGCAACCCCGACGCCAAAGCCGGCAAAGTTTAACCAACCATATGGCTGACGAAACCCGAAACAACCCGCCGGCGCCCGAAGGGCAAGGTCCTTCCGCATCCGAAAAGAAACCCAAAGCAGCTCCAAAGAGGAAGGATGCCGAAGCTCCGGCTCCGGTTGCGGGAAGCCCGGCGCCCGTTAATGCGGAGGTTCAGCCGAAGGAAGCCAAACCCGCCGTGGCGGCGAGGAAGCCGGCAAAAAAAGACGACAAGAAGGAAGCGGGTCCCGCCACTACGGTGGCACTTTCGCTTGATGATAATATCGAGCCTTTAAAGATCGTCAAGGCCAAGGGCAGCAAGAACGTCGTTCATGGCATTGCTCACGTTCAGGCCAGCTTCAACAACACGATTGTCAGCATCACGGATCAAAAAGGCGCCGTGATTGGCTGGTCCAGCGCCGGCAAATGCGGCTTTAAGGGCTCGCGCAAGAGCACGGCCTACGCCGCGCAAATGGTCGCCCAGGATGCTTGCAAGCAGGCGATGAGCCACGGTCTCAGGGAAGTCGAGGTGCGGGTGAAAGGGCCGGGGGCAGGCCGCGAATCGGCCGTGCGCGCCATGCAAGCTGTGGGATTGGAAATCACGGTTATCCGCGACGTGACACCCGTTCCGCATAACGGCTGCCGCCCTCCGAAGCAGCGGCGCGTCTAAGTCAACTTAGAAAACGAAATTCTCATGGCTCGATATACCGGACCCAAAACCAAAATAAGCCGCCGTTACGGAGTGCTCATTCACGGATCGCCAAAGGCGTTCGAGAACAAGAACTATCCTCCCGGCCAGCATGGACCCAAGGGCTCGCGCCGCAAGCTGTCCGACTACGCCCTGGCGCTGGCTGAAAAGCAGAAGCTGCGATATCAGTATGGTGTGCTTGAGCGTCAGTTCCGCCGCTACTTCCAGCTCGCTTTGAGCAAGCGCGGCGTCACCGGTGAAATCCTCCTGCAACTCCTTGAAACCCGGCTCGACAACGTGGTCCAAAAGCTCGGATTCGCCAGGACCTTGCGCGCCGCCCGGCAGATGGTTTCACACGGCCATGTCACCGTCAACGGCCGCAAGACAAACACCTCGTCGATGAACGTGAAGGCGGGAGACAAGATCGCGGTGAGGTCCGGCGACCGCTCCAAGCGTCTCGCCCTGAAAGCCGTCGATCAAACTTCGGCCATTTCCACGCCCGATTGGCTCGTTGCGGACAAGGACAATCTTAGCGGCACCGTGATGCGCATCCCGACGAGGAACGATATCAACCCTATCGTGAACGAGCAGCTCGTCGTCGAATTGTATTCCCGATAGGCGCCTGTCCGATATCCGATCGGCAGCTTGCGGATCGCGGCATCCGGGAGCACACGCGAACCTCTTCTGGCCTCGGCTCTACATTTTCCGCGGAGGAAGGTCGCACGGAGTTTTCCGAACCGACAGGGCGTCGGCGTTCTTTTTGGTGCCGCTCTTGTCATTCGGCGCAATCCCGTCTAATTGCTGAAGACTATGCCGAAGACTGAAGATGCCACCCCCACCATAGAGGAAAAGGCCGTCGCGATCCGCACGAAGAATCTGGATCTGGCCATTCAGCAGATCGAAAAGGACTATGGCAGCGAAGCAATTCGCAGGCTTGGCGATGCCACCGTCTCGGCCGTTGAGGTCATTCCCACCGGGAACATTCAGATCGATCGCGCGCTTGGTGTTGGAGGGTTTCCGCGCGGACGCGTCGTCGAGATTTTTGGCCCCGAGAGCTCGGGAAAGACGACGCTCACACTCACGGCGGTTGCCCAGGCGCAGAAACGGGGCGGCCTGGCGGGTTTCATCGACGTCGAGCATGCCCTCGATCCCGGCTACGCGAGAAAGCTCGGCGTCAATCTGGACGATCTTCTTGTCTCCCAGCCAAGCTCCGGGGAAGAGGCGCTCCGCATTTGCGAGACGCTGGTTCGTTCGAATGCGCTTGACGTGATCGTTGTGGATTCCGTCGCCGCTTTGGTGACCAAGTCAGAGTTGGAAGGCGAGATTGGCGACGCCGTCGTCGGGGCGCAGGCGAGGCTCATGAGCAACGCTCTTCGCAAGCTCACGTCCTTTATTTCCAAAGCGCGCACGGTTTGCATTTTCACCAATCAGATTCGCGAGAAGATCGGGGTAATGTTCGGAAACCCGGAGACCACCCCTGGCGGAAAGGCGCTCAAGTTTTACGCAAGCATGCGCGTGGACATTCGCCGTATCGGTGCGATCAAGAACAGCGACGGAACAGTCACCGGCAGCCGCACCAAGGTCAAGATCGTCAAGAACAAGGTTGCTCCTCCATTTACCGAGGCGGAGTTTGACATCATGTATAACGAGGGAATATCCAGCACGGGTTCCCTGCTCGATCTTGCGCTCGAAAAGGGTGTCCTCGAGAAACGGGGATCCTGGATCAGCTACAAGGGCACCCAGCTTGCTCAGGGTCGGGATGCCGGCAAGGAAGCCTTGAAGAACGATGCGGCCCTCTTTGAGCAAATCAATCAGGAAGTCCGCGCCGCCCTCGAGGCCGCGAAAAAACCGTAGCGGACTACTGCCATGCGAACCGGTTCCGTGCCGCGGATTCTGCTCCTCGGAAGCTCCAATACCGATCTCGTCATTGTCTGCGAACGCCTCCCGGCGCCTGGAGAAACGTTGCTTGGCGGACGGTTTCAGCGGTCAGCCGGCGGAAAGGGGGCGAATCAAGCCGTGGCAGCTGCGCGCGCCGGAGCTCGCGTCGTCTTCGTCGGTGCGCGGGGCGGGGACGAATTCGGTGCAGCGGCGGCGAAGGGATTGCAGCGTGAGAAAATTGATGTCCGGCATTTTAGAGTGCATGAGGGTGTCTCAAGCGGCATCGCTTTGATTCTGCTGGGCGGAAAATCCCGCGAGAATCTCATCGCGGTGGCTCGTTCGGCCAATGATTTGCTCTCTGCCGAAGCTGTCCGGGCTGTTCGCTCCGAACTCTCCAAGAGTGACGTGATCGTCACGCAGCTCGAGATTCCGCTGACGGCCGTGAAGGAAGCGGCCAGGCTGGCGCGTGAGGCCCGCAAACCCCTGCTCCTCAATCCGGCGCCGGCGCGCGCTCTACCAAAGTCGCTGCTTCGTCTCGTTCACACCATAACCCCGAATGAACACGAGGCGGCCATCCTCACGGGCGAACGAAATCCGGAGCGCGCCGGCGAAAGGTTGCTCGAGGCCGGGTGCCGTAATGTGGTCATTACGCTCGGCGCGAAGGGGGCCATGCTTGTCGATGGCTTGGGAATTCGTCGGTTTCCCGCTCCCAAGGTTCAGCCGGTCGACACGGTTGGCGCCGGGGATTGCTTTACGGGTTGGCTGGCCACGGGCATCGCCGAGGGCATGGCAATGGAACAGGCCGTGGAGCGGGCGGTGCGCGCCGCGGGCATTTCCATCACCCGTTCAGGCGCCCAGGAGGCAATGCCACGCCGCGAAGAGGTTTGTTGAGGCCCAAAGCGCCCCGGGTCAATAAAATCGCGGCGGTTGGCCCGTAGATTCGAGAAGGGAGAGCCAAAGATCGCCGCCGGGATCGACCACTCGCCGCGCGGACGTGGCCACGCCAACCGGAAGATGCACATAACTGTTGTGCCACCGGGCCACGACCAGGGCGGTCTTTCCCGCCATGCCGGCGTGGACGGCTGCTTGACCGAGGCGCATGCAGTAGGTTCGATCCTGCGGCGAGGCGGGAACACTGCGAATCATGTAGCTGGGATCGATGTATTTGAGAGTGCACTCCGTTTTGCACTGGCGAAAGTAATCTTCAATCTTGCCCTTGAGAAAAACGCCGATGTCTCCGAGGCGTTTGTTCCCGGACGCATCGGTTCCGGAGGCTTCCACCAGCTTCTGCCCGGCGCCCTCCGCCACGATGACCAGAGCGTGGCCGCGCCGAACGATGCGTTGTCGCAATTGCTCGAGAAAGCCGTGATCACCCTCCAGCGCGAAAGGCACTTCCGGGATAAGCACGCAGTTGGCATCACCGCTGGAAATTGCCGCGGAGCAGGCGATGAAGCCAGAGTGGCGGCCCATCAGCTTGACCAAGCCAATTCCGTTTCGGGCGCTTCGCGCCTCAGTATGGGCCGCGGCGATGGCATCCACCGCGGCGGCGCAAGCCGTCTCGTACCCGAAGCTTTTGTCCATGTAGGCCATATCGTTGTCGATGGTCTTCGGGACCCCGACGACCGCGAGTTTGTGGCCGCGCCTGGTGGCCTCCTCTCCGATGGCACGCCCGCCCCGCTGGGTGCCATCGCCTCCGACGACGAAAAGAATGTTGACCTTCCACTCGATGAGTTGGTCCACCATTCGCTTGGTCTCCTGAGGCCCGCGCGATGTCCCGAGGAGCGTGCCTCCAAAACGATGGATGTTGGTGACATAGCTCGGAGTAAGGTTTATGAGCTTGTGCCCATAGTCCGAAATCAGCCCCTCAAAGCCGTAGGCGATTCCGAGGATACGCGGAACGCCGTAGCGGTAGTAGGCCTGCATGACGACAGAGCGAATGACGTCGTTGAGGCCGGGACAGAGCCCTCCGCAGGTGACAATGGCACAGCAGGTGTTGGCGGGTTCAAAGTAGATCTTCCTGCGCGGGCCCGCCGATTCGAAACAAAGCGGCTCAGCGCCGCTCTCAAAGGTGGCTCGAATCGTGCCCAGATTGTGATCCAGGAGGACTCGCGCATCGTCTCCGTAAAAGGCGTGCGTCTTGCCAACCTCTCTAAAATACTCATCGAGAGGCGAGTCGATAGTGCGCTCTCCTAGAGCCTGGATTGCGAGATCTTCCGATGTGAATTCAGCCATGGATTGACGCCATCCTTTCCCTGATGATGCGCTACACGAAAGCTCTTCGGGTTGCGAGAGATTTTTCTGCTCATCATTCCCATCCGATACGAAGTCCGACGGGCTTCACATCCTCTCGGGGCATTTGATTCCGAGCAAACCGAGACCCTTGCTGAGCACGCGACCGGTCACTTCGCACAAAATCAGCCGCGAGCTCCGGCGTTCCGCGCCATCGGCCTTGAGCACCGGACAAGCTTCGTAGAAGGCGTGAAACGCGACCGCCAAATCATAGAGGTAGCTCGCGAGGAGATTCGGACGAAAATCCTCGAGCACCAGGGGAACGATCTCGCCAAACTGAAGCAGCTTGATGGCGAGCGCGCGCTCCTCGGCGGCTTCCAGAGTCGGAATCTCGGGCGCATCGAACTCCCCGTCCAGCTTGCGGAAAATCGAGCGGATACGGACGTAAGCGTTTTGCAGGTAGGGCGCGGTGTTGCCTTGAAAAGACAGCATCTTGTCCCATTCGAAGACGTAATCCGTCATTCGATGCTGGGACAATTCGGCGTATTTGACCGCGCCCAGACCAATCGTTCGCGCGATCTCTTCCGCATCCTGCGGAGCCGATGCCTTTTCCGCGACGATGGCCTTGGCGCGTTCGATGGCTTCGTCGAGCAGCTCGGCAAGGCCCACGTTTTCTCCCGTCCGCGTGCGCATGATCTTTCGATCCTCCCCGAGAATGCTTCCGAAGGCGATGTGCCGAAGATTTGCCGTCACACCCATGCGTCGCGCCGCGGCGAAAATCTGTTGAAAATGCAGGGACTGCGGCGCGCCCACGACATACCAGATCGCGGAAGGATTCCACCTCTTGACACGGTAGTCGATCGTTGCGAGATCGGTCGTGGCATAGAGAAATCCGCCGTCACTCTTGCGAATAATGACCGGTTTGTCCGCGAGCGGGGGAATGTCGCGGAAAAAGATGCACAGGGCTCCCTCGCTCATCTCGGCTACGCCTTGAGCCGTCAATCTGGCGCAGAGAGGTGCCAGTGCGTCATTGTAGAAGCTTTCGCCCAGCCGCTCATCAAAATGAATCCCCAGGAGGCCGTAGAGTCTCTCGAATTCCCGCCAGGACAGCTCGACAATGCGGCTCCAGATTCCTGTGTTTTCCGCGTCCCCCAGCTGAAGTCTGACGAGCTCTTCGCGGGCGCCTCGCCGGATCCCGTCGTCGGTTTCCTCCAGAGCGTTGACCTTGCGATAGAGCCGCGCGAGCTCTGCGACGGCATTTTTCTCGAGAGCCTCTTCATCGAGAAAATGCTTCCAGCCAAGGATGACTTTGCCGAATTGAGTTCCCCAATCGCCGATGTGGTTGTCCGTGATCACCTCATGGCCGAGGAAACGCGCAATCCGGGCGAGACAATCTCCAAGAATCGTGCTGCGAATGTGACCGACGTGCATTGGCTTGGCCACATTAGGCGAGCTGAAGTCGATGATGATCCGCTCCCTGTCCTTCGCGACGCTGACGCCCAGCCTGTCATCCCGGAGCACCGTCGCCAGCCTGCGAACAACGAACTCGTTCGTCAGCCGGAAGTTGATAAACCCGGCGCCCGCCACCTCGGGCGGTTCGCAAAGACCTTGAACATCCAGATTGCGGATAATCTGCCCGGCAAGGCTTTTCGGTGCGGTCCCTTGCTTCTTTGCCAGGACCATCGCCACGTTGCTTTGGTAGTCGCCAAACCGGGGGTCGGTGGCGGGAACCACCTCGGGCACCATCCCGGGGTGCGTTTCAACCAAAGCCAATTTGAGCCGTTCGCCAAGGAGTTCGCGCGGGGTCGCCATTTAGCTTCTTGGCGACCGACTTTCAAAAACCCGTAGAATTTGCGCGGCGTCATTGGCCTTGCTCAGTTCATCCCGCACTGCCTTGTCGTTTAGAAATTTCGCAATGGCTGCCAGTGTCCGAAGATGAGTCTGAAACTGATCCTTTGGGACGACGAAGAGCACGATGAAGAAGACCGGTTGTCCGTCCAAAGAGTCGAATTCGATGCCGATGGTGGAGCGCCCGAACGCCGCGACGACTTCCTCCACGATGTCCGAGGACGCATGAGGGATGGCTATGCCGAAGCCGATTCCGGTGCTCATCGTCTGCTCGCGTTGCTTGATCGACTCCAGGACGAGTTCACGCTCCTCGTCGCGGATCCTGCCTGCTTTCACGAGCACATCCACCAGTTCCCCTATAGCCTCCCAGCGAGCCGTCGTCTTCATGTCCGGCACGATCTGCTCGGCCGATAAGAGGTTTGCCAACGTCATGATCTGAGCGGGCAGGCTACAAAGCGGGCGGGCGAAGACAAGTGGGATTATCTGGGAACCGCTTGTCGCCGAACACGGGTGGTTGCATGTCTAGTGGACTGATAGGGAAAGAAAACAATGAAAGCGCGGTTGGCAAGACCGACAGAGCGGCAAATCGATTCTGGGGAAACTGTTCGTTCGGGCAAACAAGAAATACGGCTCCGACGAATGCTTGAGCGTAATTGGCGAAAGGCAACAGCGCGCGATGCGGCTATATTGCACGGAGATTCCTGAAAATCCAATCGTTGACTTGGGGTGCGAAATCATAGACTGCGGAGGTCATCATAGCCATGGCAAGACTCGTCAAACGCCTGATCGTATTCCTGGCGCTTCTCGGCGCCGGGCTGGCTGTGGCTGCGTTCCTCTTCGCTTATCCGAGGTATCGGGAATACCGGCAGATTGCTGACGGCTTCGATCTCGCTGAACTGGATAGAATTCCCGCGATTTCCGAGGTCTTTGATTACGCCGGCATGCGCTACAGTAGGCTCGAGGGAGAAGTTCGTTACGTGGTGCCTTGGGCACAGATCTCTCCGAATTTCATTAAAGCTTTGCTGGCGAGGGAGGACTCGCGGTTTTACGAACACCACGGCGTCGATTTTCCGGGAATTGCCCGGGCGGCGATCCGCAATCTCAACGCCGGAAATGTAAAGGAAGGGGCCAGCACGATCACACAGCAGCTCGCCCGAAACACGTTTCCCCTGGGCGATGACCGCTGGCGAAGAAAATTTATCGAAGCGCTCCTTGCTCTGCGCATCGAGAAAAGTCTCACCAAGGAGAAGATTCTCGAAGCGTATTCCAATCGAATTTATTACGGCGTCGGATTGTATGGTGTGGAGACCGCTTCGCGGGCGTGCTTTGGAAAATCCGCCAACGACCTCACCTTATCCGAGGCGGCCATTCTCGCCGGGTTGATTCGCAGCCCGAACCGTCTAAGTCCCCTTGAGGATACCCGCACCGCTCTCGCGCAGCGTGACCAGGTTCTCGCGCGGATGGAGGAGCTCAAGATGATCACCCCCGCCGAAGCCAAGGCCGCACTTGCTGAGCCGATGCCGCTCTCCAAGAGACTACTTCCCCCTGCGCAGGAGAACTATGCGATGGATGCCGTGATGCGCGACCTGGCAATTCTTCTTCCCAAAGAGATTATCGATCGAGGGGGATTGAAGATCTACACGACCATCGACCGCCGTCTTCAGATGATCGCAGAGGAAGCTGTGGAGGCAAAGCTTGCCGCGCTCGAATCCGAAAAAGGCTGGCCGCATCCCAAACGCGTCCCCGCCCTTGACACTCCCCCTCAGGACGGCCTTCCGAAGGAGAGCGAGTCTCCGCATGTCCAGGGAGCTCTGGTAGCCGTTGACAACGAGACGGGCGGCGTCCGAGCCGTCGTCGGGGGTCGCGACTTCAAGGAAAGTCCCTACAACCGTGCTCTGCTCGCCAAGCGCCAAATTGGCTCCACGTTCAAGCCGTTTGTTTATGCCGCGGCATTCGGTCAGGGGATGGCTCCGGGAACTCTCGTCGATGACGCGCCGATCCGGCAAGGCGACATCGCGGGTGTTACCACGACTTGGTCGCCAGAGAATTCGGACGGTCAGAACCAAGGGTTGCAACCCGCCGCTCTCGGACTCATCCGTTCGCGGAACACCATGACGGTGCGCGTCGGCGAGTTTGCCACACGGAACTTGGTGAGGGAGCTTGCCTTAAAAGCGGGCCTCGAAAACGTGCCCGATATTCCGGCAATCTATCTTGGGGCCTTCGAGACGACACTCAAGGATCTCACCGCCGCTTATACAATGTTTCCAAACAATGGGGTCAGAAGGCAGCCTTACATCATCGAGTCCATTGAGGACCGCTACGGCCAGACGATTTACAAGGCGTCGCGAGCCGAGCTTCGCTGCCTCACTCCCGCCGTGGATTACGTGATGAATGAATTGCTTCGCGACGTCATTCGAAAAGGCACTGCGACGGCCGCGGCTTCTTTTGGCCTCACCGTTCCCGCGGCTGGCAAAACGGGGACAACCGACGACTACAAGGACGCCTGGTTCGTGGGTTACACAACTCGGTTGACCTGCGGCGTGTGGGTTGGGATGGACCGTCCCCAGCGGATTGCAGATCGCGGCTACGGGAGCAAACTCGCGTTGCCGATCTGGGTGGATTTCATTCAGAACGCCTCGGCATGGAAATATTTGGCGCAGAACTTCGCGATTCCGGGCAATCTTCAGGCAGTTCAGCTCTGTCGCGCTTCCAGCGCAATTGCAACCCCAGAGTGCGAGGCCTCGGGAACTATGTATCAGGCCCAGCTTCCAGAATTGATGATTCCGCGTCGGTATTGCCCGGATCATGGTGGCGTTTGGGCGGGCCTTTCCACCGATGGAGCCGCGCAGCCGCAAAGCTATGCTTCTGTTTCGCAGATCGCACCAGATGAAGTTCCCGCTGCGCGTGCAGCTCCGGTCGATCCGCAGGCTCCGCAGGGGGAGACGGAGACCAAGTATCGCGTAATCCGGAAGGAGAAGGGATTTATCTTTCAGCACTAGCCATCGCCGGATCCCAGCGTGACGGGCGGCTGGATTCCAACTCCGGAGAAACGGGGGAAATCTTCTGTTGAGGCCTCCGGGAGCGCGAGGCTCGATTTGCGAAGCTTGCCACTACGGGAGGCTTGCTTTGTGCTAATGTCGCGAACATCATCCTCTGGTAACTGCCGCCATGTCCGACCATCTCTTTACCTACATTCTTGCGGGAGGGAGCGGCGAGCGATTCTGGCCGCTTAGCCGCTCGAAGACGCCGAAGCATCTGCTCCGTTTGTTGAGCGACCGGACCCTTTTGGAAACTACCGTGCGCCGCGTCGAGAATCTCGTCCCGTGGGACCGGGTCTTTGTTCTCACGAACGCGGCTCAGGCCGAAGCCATTCGCAAGGAACTGCCCTTTCTTCCACCCGAGAACGTCGTCGCAGAACCGGAAAAGCGCGACACAGCTCCGGCCTGCGCCCTGGCCGTGGGTTTTGCGCGAGCTCGCGACAAGGATGCGATTTGCGCGCTGCTTCCTGCCGATGCGGTAATTCACAACATTCCTGTCTTTCAACGGCAGCTAATCGAGGCGGCTGAGGTCGCCGGACAGCGGGACGCTTTGATCACTTTTGCGATCCCTCCCACCTACCCGGCGACCGCCTTCGGTTACCTGCATCTCGGCGATGGCCACGACTCGGTTCACAAAGTCATTCGCTTTATCGAAAAGCCTGATCTTCCCACGGCCGAGACCTATTATCGAAGTGGACAATACGCCTGGAACGCAGGCATGTTTATCTGGCGGGCCGAGGTTTTTCAGCGTGAAACCGAGCGCCTGGCTCCGCCGCTCGGTGAATTCATCCGCGACTTTCCCGCGGGCGATCCAACTGGCTACCTCGCGGAGCGCTTTCCTAAGCTTCCAAAGATTTCGGTGGACTACGCGATCATGGAACAAGCCTCGGAGGTCCTGGCATTCAAGGCGGCGTTCGATTGGGATGATGTCGGCTCCTGGACCGCGCTTCCAGATCACCTCGGGCACGATGAGGATGGAAATACCTTGCGCGGCGAGGTCGTCGAGCACGATTCCCGCAACAACGTCGTTCTCAGCAATGGAAGGCTGATCGCGCTCTGTGGAGTCGAAAACCTGATCGTCGTTGAGACCGCAGACGCCTTGCTCGTCTGCCATCGTGACGCTGCACAGGATATTAAGAAGCTGCAACCGCTCCTGCCCCCGAACGTCCGCTGAGAGATTCCGCCTCCTCTGGCGTTGATTTCCAGATCGCTTCAGCTAGGCTGAACCGGTGCAATATCGAAAGCTTGGCAGGTCCGATCTGCACGTTTCCGCGATCGGTCTCGGAACGATGTCCTGGCCGGGGTGCAACTATGGGCAGCACGGCTATGTGCCTGCTCCGAACGACTTCACAGCTGCGCGCGACATGGTCCAAGCCGCGCTCGACGCCGGAATCAATCTCTTCGACACGGCGGAAGGCTATGGTCTCGGACTGGCCGAGGAGATCTTGGGGAAGACGTTGGAAGAACTCGGATGCCGCGAAAAGGCGATCATCGTCACCAAAGTCGGTCCTCTCTTTGGAGACGAGCAGATCAACGGTCGAACGTGCAACCTGAGCGCGGCGCATATCGCCGCACGTTGCGAAGCGAGCCTTAAGCGACTGCGGACCGATCGTATCGACCTTTACCTTGCTCACTGGCCGGATCCGTTGACGCCCATCGAAGAGACCATGGAGATCGTCAACACTTTGAAGGAGCAGGGAAAGATCCTTGGCTTCGCTGTCAGTAACTTTTCCAACGATCTGCTAAGTGCCGCTTTGCGGCGCGGTGTGGTTGCGGCGAATCAACTTCCCTACAGCCTGGCAGATCGCACCATTGATGCGGATAAACGTCCCTTCTGTATCGCAAATCAAGTTGGAATCATGGCGTATTCCCCCCTCGGGAAGGGCGTGCTGAGCGGAAAGTACGATGCGCAGCATCTGCCGCCCGCAGACGACTATCGGCATCACCGCAAATACTTTGCCAAGGAGAACCTTCCGCGTTATCTCGCTCTTTCGCAGCGTGTGCGCGAACTTGCACCGCAGTTCTCCTGTACGCCCGCCCAACTTGCCCTGGCTTGGGTGATCGCCCAGCCAGGGCTTACGGTCGCCCTGCCCGGCGCGAAGTCGCCAGACCAAATTCGCGCCAACGCGGGGGCGAGCGATGTGTCTCTCACGGACGACGTCATCGCGGGACTCGATGAGTTATCGCGAGGCTGAGTGGCTTATCCTGCCGAAAAGAAATCAGGCGGTATCGTGAGTTTGGCGCGGCCGCGACGGATTCCAGAGGCCACGGTGTTCAGGTAAATCCGGGGACGCGGATGCTTCGGCACCGCCAACCTTTCGGAAACTTCCTATGAAACCGCTCGAAGGCTCGGCGATGAATGACCCCGCAACGCTGTGACGGCGGGCGCATCCCCTCGACAAGCCGCGAGGGTGAGCCAAGTCCTGACGGACTACGCTCGCCAATCGGCGCGTTCCTGATTTGTGAGCGGCAGCGACAAGGCCTGCCCTTTCGCGGAAGATTCGATCGCCGTCTCCAACACGGCCATCACCGCGATTGCCTGCAGGGGTGTAACAGGATTCGGTCCCTGATTGAGCAAGGCATCCCGGATGCCAAAATAGTATTGGCGGTGATCGCCCTTGGGCGCGGGCAGCTCGAGCGTTTCGTTGTTCGAGCCACTGTAGAAAATGCCCGGACGCGGATCCTCCCCCCAGCTGCTCTCTCCGGGAACCACGCCGCGAACGAGTTGTTCTTCTTGCACATCCAAGCCGTATTTCAGCCAACTGCCGAGGGTGCCGTGGATAGCCATGCGAGCAGTGCCTCCGGCCACCATTAGCGAACCATGGAGGATGGCTTGAAGCCGCCCGTAGTCGAGCAAGACGTGAAACCAGTCGTCGGTCTGCGCCTGAGGGCGCTGCCTTACGAGCTTTGCCGTGATCTTTTCGGGCAATCCAAATAGCTGCAGGGCTTGGTCGGCCAAATGGGGTCCGAGATCATACCACAGGCCCGCCCCTGGTCCGGCGACTTCGCGCCAGCGTTTCCGGACTTCGGGGCGGAAGCGGTCGAGGCGCGATTCAAAATGCAGAACTTCCCCGAGACGCCCCTCCTCGATGATGGTTCGCGCCGCAAGGAACTCGCTATCCCACCGCCGATTCTGGAAAACGGAGAGGAGCCGCCCCTTCGCTTGGGACAGTTCGCCAAGTCTTCGCGCTTCCGCCAGGGTGATTGTAAACGGCTTGTCCACGACCACATGTTTCCCCGCGCTCAGCGCAGCAGTTGCAAGGGGAACATGGGTTTCGTTCGGACTCGCGATGACCACCAAGTCCACCTCAGAGTGAGTGGCCGCCTCCTCGGGATCGGCCACAACCTTCGCCGCCGGCAGGTCTTCTCGCACCTTTTCGGGGTGGCGAGAGCTGACCACACTTAGTTCAAGACCCGGAACGGACCGGATCAATGGAGCGTGAAAGGTTTTTCCGACAAACCCGAAGCCGATTAGAGCAGTGCGTATAAGATTGTTGTATTCACTCATGAGGAAATTCCGAAACGATTGACGAATGTGAGAGTCTACGCCGAGGCGCCTTGCCTTTCCGAAGGAGGCTGACCTTATTCATGCGCGCGTTCGATTGCGACAAGGCAGACATCGTCGTCGAAGTCCGGCCTCGAGGAGAACGCGAGCACTTCCTTCAAGACCGCGGCGAAGAGTTGATCCGCAGGGAGCTTTGCATGGCGCTGGAACGCGGACGCAAGCGCCTCCTTGCCGAATTCCTTTCCCTCGGGAGAATAAACTTCAAAGATTCCGTCTGTGAAAAGCACGATGCAATCGCCATTGTCGAAGGGAATGCGAGAAGTCGGGAAGGACGCTGAATCGAAAATTCCCAAGGCGGGACCATTTAGTTTGCGGTCCGAGCTCATTCCCTGAACGGTGGCTGCCTTGCGACGGATGTGAAACGGGCCAGGGTGGCCCGCATTGGCATAGGACGCCTCTTTTGCAGCGGTGTCCGCGATCATGTAGAAAGCGGTCGCGACAAAAGGTTCCTCCACACGCTCCAGGACGGCGCGCAAGCGAAGGTTAAGAGCCTCGAGGAAACGGCCCGCTTGGTGCATCATGGGGCGAAGCTCCTCCAGCAGGGCTCTTATGATTGCGGTGATCAGCGCCGCGCGTAATCCGTGGCCCATGACATCGCAGACCAGAATGCCTGCGCGGGTTTGAGAGAGCGGGAAGATATCAAAGAAATCACCGCCGACCGCGGCCGCCGGAAGATAACAATGCGCAAAAGAAAGCGCGTTCTGGCCGGAAACCCCGAATCCCGGAAACGTCGGATAGTCGCGCGGAAGAAGAGCCTCCTGGACCTCGCGAGCCAATTGAAGATCCGCTTCAAGAACGGCATTCTTCGCTTCCAACTCGGCAGTCGTCGCCTTTAGCCGATTGCGTTCCTCCGCCAGCGCATCCTGCATCTCCTTCATCGCCGTGAAATCCTTGTTGATGCCACAGATCCCGACGACCTCGCCGCGGGAATCCAGAAGCGGCAGCTTCGTCGAATAATCGTAAGTGATCCGGCCATCGGGATGAACAAGCTTTTCGACTTTCCCGATCAGCGGTTCTCTTGTTTCCATGATTTTCTGCTCGTCGTCAGCGCACTTTTTCGCTGTTTCCTGCGACCAGAAGTCGAAATCGGTCTTGCCGATGATTTCCTCCGGATTGGAAACGTCGAGGTATTCGGCGACCGCGCGGCTTGCGCGAAGAAACCGTCCGTTCCGGTCCTTGAAGTAAACCTGGTCGGGCATTTTTTCGAGCAGGAAGTCGAAGAATTCTTCTGGATGCACGGACGGATCGGGATCGGAAGGAAGGATGGAGGACATAACTCGAGCCTTAGTTTACCGGTTTTTGTCACGAATTGCTCCTGGAAAATTCGGACCTGGTTGAAGATCGGTCGAGGATTGCTGCATGAGCGAAGAGTCTTGGAGGAGAGCCTTATTGCTGCATATATTCGCCCCCATCGGCAAGCATGAGTTAGCTGACGGCTCGAGCGAAAGCGTCGATCTCAGCCCTCGGCAAGCAAACTGTCAGCCAGGCCCCCTTATGAGCAAACCCAAAGTTATCATCGACCCGCAACCGCGCACCGTTGATCTGATTTTTGATGCAAGGGCACAGCGTCGTCTCTCCGAGCTTGCCGATCTCACGATCTTCGAAGCGGGTCCGATGCCGGCTGAGCTGTTGGAAGAAGCATTGCCTGAAGCGGAGATTATCATCGGTCAAACCGCCCTGCCTCGCGAGAGGCTGGAGCGCGGCGGAAAGTTGCGGGCGATATTCAACGTTGAAGGCAATTTTCTTCCGAACATCGACTACGGCTATTGTTTGTCGCATGGGATTCGCGTCCTCGTCGCCAGTCCGGCATTTGCCGTCGCCGTCGCCGAAATGGCGCTTGCGCTCGCTTTGGATCTCGCAAGGGGGGTGAGCCGGAACGATCGCGCGTTTCACGAAAGGAAGGAGGAGTATGGCTTGAAGAGCAATGAGGATTGCTTCCTCTTCACGGGCTCTCGCGTTGGCATCATTGGTTTCGGCGACCTGGCCCGGGCGTTTCGCCCAATGATCCGGCCCTTCAGGTGTCCGGTGAAAGTCTACGACCCGTGGTTGCCCGAACGGGAAATCCTGAATAACGACTGCACGCCTGCCGGCCTGGACGAGGTGCTTTCATCATCGGACGCGGTGTTTGTCTTTGCGAGCGTGACAACGGAAAACCAGGGCTTGCTGGGTGCGCGTGAATTTTCTCTTATACGGCCGGGTGGGCTTTTCGTGCTCATGAGCCGGGCCGGAGTGGTCGACTTTGAGGCGTTGACGGCCGCCGCCTTATCGGGCCATCTCAAAGTGGCGACGGATGTCTTTCCAGAAGAGCCCTTCGCGAAAGAGCATCCGATTCGGGATCTTCCCAATGTGGTTCTTTCCGCTCACCGCTCAGGCGGGATTCAAGAAGCCTTTACGGAGATCGGAAACATGGTATTGAGCGACATGGAGTTGCTCTTGCGCGGCTTGCCGCCTTTCAGTTGCAGAATGGCGCAACCAGAAACGGTAAACCTGTTTCGAAGCAAGGCGGTAACCATCTCATGAAACATTAGCGAACATTTATGGCTGCTGAATATTCGTCCTTTGCCGGCTGGGAAAGAAACTTGAGGCTATCCAACGACTTTGTCGAAGTCATCGTCACCTTGGAGGTGGGACCGCGCATCATTTCCTGCCGACCCGCTCAGGGTCGCAGCGTCTTCAAATTGGTCCGCGAGCAGGCCGGCAAGTCGAAGGAAGACACCTGGAAGATTCGTGGCGGGCACCGGCTCTGGACCGCCCCGGAAGATTTTGGCAAGGATGACAGTCTCTGCTACGCGCTCGACAATTCGGAGGTGAATCACTCGATCGAAGACGAGTTTACGATCAGGGTTGCCAATCTGATTGAGGGGCCTGCGAAGATTCGCAGGGAAATGGTCGTTCGGTTGGAAAAGATGACTCCGAAAGTCACCGTGGAGCATCGAATCACGAATCAGGGGGACCGGCCACTGGAAGTCGCTCCTTGGGCACTTTCCGTGATGGCGGAGGGCGGTTATGCGGTTCTCTCGCAGCCGCCGCAGGGAACGCATCCTCAGGATTACCTGCCCAATCGCTCAATCGTCGCGTGGCCATTCACAGATCTCTCGGACGAGAGATTTCGCGTCGGACCGCGTATGATCCGTTTGCACCAGACTCAACGCCAGCCATTCAAAATCGGACTGCGCCATTCGGAAGGATGGGCTGCCTATGTTCTCGGCGATCATTTGTTTATGAAGAGCGTTCCGTTCATTGAGAGCGAGAGCTACCCGGATTTCGGTTCGAACTTTGAGACCTTTACGAACGCAGAATTTCTTGAGCTCGAGACCCTGGGACCGCTGAGGCGAATTTCCGCCGGCGAAACCCTCGTGCACAGCGAATCGTGGGTCGTCTTTTCGGGCGTTAACCTTCCGGCGCCAGAGAGCGACGGGCCCTTCTTGGATGCCTTGGAGCCGTACTGGAAGCGGCTGTTGAATGCCTAGTTTGCGGCTCAATTCGGTTGCCCGCGAGTTCCGGCACATCAGGAGGAACGATTGGTCAGGCGTAGTAGGGCCGGAGAGCCGGGGATAGCGTTCCGACGCGGAGAGTTCGCTCGATTTGCTGGTCTGGCTTGTCTGTCTGAGGTTCCAGAGAGACGAGTTCTCCGGCCTTGAGCGCGGCGATGGGCAACCCGTCGCGCAGGAGGATACGGTGCGCCGTGATGGCGGCGACGCGCGGGCCGGGCGCGAGGATTCCCGCAAGATTCAGCGGATCGGCTCCGCTAATCGGGATCAACCGGTTCGGAAGAGACTTGTCACCTGCCAAAACTCCTTTCTTGCGAATGGAGCGAAGCAATCCAATCGCTTCGGGCAGCGCGAATTGCTCCCCGCTCACGCCGCTCACGAAATACCCGCCTCGAATCTCGCCTCGAGCTTCAAGCCGCCGGTAAACGCGAAGGAGTTCGAACCAGGACACGGCGAACGATTCTCTTTCGATCATTCTCCGGAAAATCAATCCATAGCGGCGAAGAAGCACTCTCGCGTAGACCTCGAGCGACTCATGGCGGTCATTCTCGGGGCGATTGGAGGCGCGAAGCACTGACCAGCGTCCGGCAAACTCCACGCTGGTGACGGCCCGATGGCGCTTGCGCCGCTCCGAATGGGCAAATGGCTGGCGTTTTTCCTCCGGGATGAGGAGCGCGCGCAACCCTTCGAAACTGTCCGCGGTCACAGAGCCCTGTGCAGTGAGCTCTGCCAAGGCCTGCTCGACCCGGGAGGGCAGCAACCCCGTCTGCTTTACGAGCTCACCGAAAAAAAGCGCCCCTTCGCGATTGAGTGCCTCCAATACCTGCGTTGCGTCGGGTCCAAACTGAGGTGACCGCGTCGGGGCGGAGAGTGTCAGCCAGTGGGGTAGGTTCTCTCGCGTGAAAACGGAAATCGGACTGGAGCGCACCGGTGTCGCCAGGCGGCCGTTGGGATTTCGCGGCGAAGTCAGGCGCCCCCAGCCAATCCAGCCGGTGAGACAGAGTTGATCGAGCCAAGCCGGCGCATAATCCCTGACTCGCAGCGCCAGCACTTCAGGCTCCCAAGCCGACGCCGGCACCTCGTAGCCATCGAGCAACTCCAGCACGGCTTTTACACCTTCCTGGCCTTCGACCCGGTATTCGGCGCTCACTCGCTGCCACGTGAGGAGAAAGCGCTGAAACTCAGCGAGCGAGACCGGCTGGATCTCGGCACGCAGTCGGTGGATCGTTAGGCGATGAATTCGGGCCAGCAGGCGACGATCGCACCATTCGATTTCAGCCACGCCCGGATGAAACTTGCCTCGCAGGATAAAGCCCTCCGCTTCCAGCGCAAGGAGCGCACCTTCGATCTCGGAGGAGGGGATCTCGAAGAAACGCGCGAGAGTCGCTCCGGTGGCCGGGCCAATCACTTCGATTCGGCCGCGCACGAGCTCTCGAACGGCATCCGGGCGCTCCCACGATTTCTTGGAATCCAAGGCCTGTATTGGCAGCGACGGCACGGAATCGCCATAGACTGCGCGCAGCATGGGCAGCCTCTCCGCCGCCCCCCAGAATCCGTTTGAGAGCTTGGCGGCGCGCGTTTCGCTTGCCAACAAGTCCAGCCACTCCGTGGAACCGCCCGTCGTCGTTCGGACTTCGTTCTCCGTCAGGGCGCCCATCAACAGCATGGCCTCGTGAAGCTCATCGGCATTCGTCGCGCGAGGCCACGCTTCCGTGGAGACTTTTTCGATGGCAGAAGGGTCGAGAATTCCCAGTTCGGAGTCTGACGAGGTCGTTGTCCGCCGCAGGTAAACTGCTTGCGTGCGACGCTCCTCCAGCGGCGCATTGTCGAGAAACGCGTAAGGTTTGGCGTTGAGGATTTCATGCGCAAGCGGCGATGGCTCGGGCAAATCGCGAGCGATACACTGCACGGATCCGGTCTCGATGCGTCTGAGCACCTCGGTCAAACCATCAAGGTCCATCGCCTCGCCCAGGCAATCCGCGATCGTCTGCTGCACCAGCGGGTGGTCGGGAACCACGCGGTCGCCGGCGATGTTTTCCAGGCAGGCAAGCTGGTCGGGGAATACCGCCGCGAGCAAGTTTTCCGATTCCATACGCTGCAGTGGCGCCGGCACTTTGCGTCCGCCGCGCTGGCGTGGCAAAGCAAGGGCTCGGGACGCGTTCCACCGCCAACGGATTGGAAACATCGGAGCGTCCAGGAGCGCCTGAATCAGAAGTTCTTCAACGCTATTGCTCTTGAGGTAGTGAAAAACGTCATCAAGCGGAAACGAATGCTGGGTTCCCAGCGAAAGCACAATGGCGTCGTCGGTCGCGGCCGCCTGCAACTCGAAATTAAAGGAGCGGCAGAATCGTTTGCGCAGCGCCAGACCCCAGGCTCGGTTTATCCGAACGCCGAACGGCGAATGCAGCACGAGCTGCATGCCCCCGGATTCATCGAAAAAGCGCTCCAGCACGAGCTTCTGTTGTGACGGGACGACACCGAGGGCGACGTGAATCGCGGCGAAGTAGTCAGCAAGCTGCCGCGCGCCCGAGCTGGTGAGGCCCATGTCGGCCGCAAGCCAGGCGGCCAGGGTTTCCGCGGGTCGGGTCCCGTTTTGGCTCACCGCGATCCTCCTCTCCGCCTCGACGCGCAATCGCGACACGGCGCTCGACAACTCATTCGAGCGCCCCGGCGCTTCGCCCAACCAGAAGGGAATTCCTGGCGGTTGTCCGTGAGCGTCCTCCACGCGGACGGCGCCGGAGTTGATGCGAAGAATTCGCCAGGAGGCGTTGCCAAGCTGGAAAACATCTCCGGCCATGCTTTCGACCGCGAAGTCTTCGTTGACGGTGCCGATGAACGTTTCGCTTGGCTCGAGGAGCACGCGGTAGTCCGCATTGTCCGCGATGGCGCCACCGGAAGTCAGCGCCACAAGGCGCGCTCCACGCCGGCCGCGCACGCGTCGGTTCACAGCGTCATAATGAACCAATGCGCCGCGCCGGCCGAGTTTGGTGCTGAATCCCTCCGCAAGCATGCGAAGAACATCATCGAACTCGTTGCGGGTCAGCTCGCGATACGGGTAGGCCGAGCGCATGAGGTCGAAAAGCTTCTCTTCCTCCCAAACCTCGCAGGCGGCGCAGGCGACCATCTGTTGCGCGAGCACATCCAGCGGTTTCTGTGGCATGATGAGATTATCGAGTTCTCCGTTGCGGACTCCGTGAAGCAAGGCGACTCCTTCGACCAGTTCATCCCTGCTCAGTGGGAAAAGGCGTCCCTTTGGCAGACCGCCGCGGCGGTGCTCCGCGCGGCCGACCCGCTGCAGAAACGTCGCCAGGGAATGGGTCGGCCCCAGCTGGCAAACAAGATCGACGGATCCAATGTCGATGCCGAGCTCCAGGGAGGCGGTGGCCACCAGGGCCTTGAGCTCGCCTCGTTTCAAGCGGTTCTCCGCCTCCAGTCTCAGTTGGGCTGAGAGGCTGCCGTGGTGCGACATGACTTTGTCCTGACCGAGCCGGTTCCCCAGGTGATGGGTCACGCGCTCGGCGAGGCGCCGCGTGTTGACAAAGACGAGCGTCGTGGCGTGAGCATCGATGAGGTCCGCCAGCCGACCGTAGACTTCCTCCCAAACCTCGTTCGACATCACGGCCTCCAGCGGCGAGCCAGGCAGCTCGATCGCCAGGTCCAGGCTGCGCTTGTAGCCGCAGTCCACGATCTCGCATCGAGGTCCGTCGCCCCGATCGCGCGTCCCGGTGAGAAAACGGGCGACTTCCTCGATGGGCTTTTGCGTGGCCGACAAACCGATGCGCTGCAAGGGATGTTTCACGAGCGCGGCCAGTCGCTCCATGCTCAGGGCGAGATGCGAGCCGCGCCGGTTCCCGACCACGGCGTGAATTTCGTCCACGATCAAGGTCCGCACGGGTTTGAGCAACCGGCGGCCGGACTCCGAGGTCAGCAGCAGATAGAACGACTCGGGCGTCGTTACCAAAATATGGGGCGGCCTGCGGATGATGGATTGTCGTTTCGCCGCTGGCGTATCGCCCGTCCGCACTTCGGCACGGATATCCACGTCTTGTCCCTCAGCGGTGTGCAGTCGATGGCGGATGGCCGCCAGCGGCTGCTCGAGATTTTTATGAATATCGTTGCTGAGTGCTTTGAGGGGAGACACATAGACGACTCTGGTTTCATCCGGCATGTCGCCGGCGAGACCTTCGCGAAACAACTGGTCGAGGGAAGCCAGAAAAGCGGCCAAAGTCTTCCCTGAACCGGTTGGGGCGGAGATGAGTGTGTGCGCACCGGATTGAATGGCGGGCCAGCCGCGTTCCTGCGGCTCGCTGGGGGTCCCGAACTCTTGCTCGAACCACCGCATGATACCGGTATGAAATTGGAAAGACGGCATTGTTCCCAATCTAGCTTGCATTTCTCATGGCGCCAGATCGACCGATACTCGCATGGAATCTCGCCCTGCGGATCCGCTCTTGACCTCGGTGAATCGAAGAGCCGGCGTCGCACAAGGCCTAAAAGGCTGCGGGCACCCGGGGGATCTTTTTATCGAATGACCTGACCATCCAAGCCGGCACGTTTGCCGCAAGGTGGTCAAGGCAGTGCGGTTTCGGGCAGTGCGCACCCGAAAGGCCTCCTTGCGGCCTTGGCGCCGGGCGCGGCCGGCGCGCTTCCGTCATTGAGTGCGCTGTGGGTATGATGCAGACTCTTGAACAATGATCCCGTGCGGGGCAATTCCACGACCGTAAAGACTATGACAGCACAATCTCGTCGCGCAGCCGGCATCTTGCTGGTTATCTTGCCCACGGTTATCTACGGGGGCACTGCCCTCCTCGGCTTGCTGGTCGATGATCCTCGCTATCAGCAGAACGCGCTGCGCCAGGACCTTTGGCGAGCAGGGCACGCGCATGCTGGTGTTCTGCTGGTTCTTTCGCTCATAACGCTGCTCTACGTCGACGAGGCCAACCTTTCCGAGCGCTTGAAGAAGGTTGTGCGCTCAACGGTTCCCTCTTCGGCGATTCTGCTGCCGGCAGCATTCTTTCTGTCCGTGTTGAGCCCCACTGCGAACGCCCCGAACCAGTTGATCTACCTTGCCTATGTGGGCGCAATAGTCCTGGCGGTAGGTTTGGTTCTGCTCGGAGTTGGACTGCTCAGAAAACCGCCGCGAGATTCTGCATAACATGACATCGAGAGAGCGTCGGCCGCGGTCACCTTCTCCCGAGACATATCCCCAAACCGAGCCCGGCGCCTTTCTTCAACCGGCTTCGATGCGGCCGGCGTGACTCGGCCACTTGGGTGCTTTTCATTAATCAGCGTGAGCTCGGGGCCCTCCAGCGCCATGATGTCGGCTTCCCCGCGGCTTTCCTCAGTCGACTCGGCAGCGATGCGACCCGTGCAGGACGAGCGGTCGTGGTCAGTCAATCTCAGATGCCTCCCGACGCGTCCGATCTCCTCGCCTTGACGCAACTGGGTTAGGCCGAACATCCCTCCACCGACCATCTGAGGTGCAAGCCAGGAACCAAGAACCCGCCGTACGGAACTTTGTCCCATGTGGGACAAAGTTTAGTAGATCGCGATTGATTGCATAAGGGGACTGCCTGCGTTCAACACTTTCGGTATGTTGAGGCGGAAGAGGAACTGGGATGGACACTGGCGCCTACCTCAAACGTATCGGTTACAAGGGTCCGCTCGCCCCCACAGCTGAGACTCTGCGCGAGCTGCATGTGGCACACCTGCTCGCTGTCCCCTTCGAGAACTTGAGCATCCATGCCAAGGAGCCGATCGTCCTTACGGACGAGGCCCTCTTCGAGAAGATCGTGATTCGCCGGCGGGGCGGGTTCTGCTACGAGCTGAACGGATTGTTCGCGGCTCTGCTGCGGGGTCTAAACTTTGACGTCTCAATGCTCTCTGGCGGCGTGATGAGACCCGAAGGGAGGTTTGGGCCGGAGTTCGACCACATGGCGTTGCTTGTCACGCTCCGGGAGCGCTGGCTGGCGGACGTTGGGTTTGGTGAGTCGTTCCGTGAGCCGCTGCTGTTGGATGAGCGGGCAGAGCAGGCGCAGAGGGAGCGTGCCTACCGCATCGACGCGGCCGACGATCGGCACCTCATCCTGATGCGGCGGGACAAGGGTAGCGAATGGTGCGCGCAATACCGCTTCGACTTGGAGCCACGCGGATATGTTGATTACGCGGAGATGTGCCGGTATCACCAAACATCGCCGGAATCACACTTTACGCAGCAGCGCGTCTGCTCGATGGCAACCAAAGAGGGCCGTGTGACGCTAAGCCAGATGCGGCTGATATCCACCGGGGGCGCCGAGCGCCGAGAACGCGAACTGGCGGACGAAAAGGAATACAACGAGGCGCTGCAAGTCCACTTCGGGATCGTGCTGCCTGGATTGAGCAGCATCAGATGCTGAGTCCATCGGCGGAAGACGTGAAGTTCGGACTCGCTGAACTCTGAGCGACACCAAAAGGTGCCGCTCACCCGCCAGGAATGCAGCGCCTCGCGGGTCCACGGAAGTCAAGAAATCGCTCGTCCGTCTAGCCTGGCGTGAGAGGTCCGGGAATGTGGACGAGCGAGCATGAGGATTCGACTTGCAGTCATTGATAACCCTGCCGAGAGATGCAATCGTGGTATCTGGATGCAAGCCAGCACTGTCACCGACATCGCCGAAACTTCTGTTGGGTCAGCTTTGTGTCTGCCTGCCGCACGACTCTCCGCGCGCGGATCCGCCGTGCCGGCGTCCCCGAAGGCAATCCTTAAGTGTCATAAAGATGAGCAATCACTCGCTCCTGGCAATCGTCGGACTTTCTGTATGCTCGATCTTGCGAGCGGACGAGGTGCAGCCGGCTAAGAGCATGAATTCCATTACGCGAAAGGCGCTGCTTACCGCGGCCATAGAGGGCCCCAAGGTCGTGGACCGAGTGGAAATTACGGAAATCGAACTCTCGGTGGCTCAAAAAACAGGACTGCACATCCATCCCTGCCCGGTCGTGGGACATATCGTTCAGGGAGAAATCGAGTTTCAGATAGAGGGGCAACCGGAGAAGACCTTGAAGGCAGGTGACGCGTTTTTCGAGCCTGCGAATACCCGAATAGCTCGATTCGACAATATCGGGACGGGCAAAGCGGCCTTCGTGGCCTTCTATTTGTTGGGAAAGGAAGATCACGAGCTGATCAAAATGATTCCAACGGAAGTCTCGGAGTCGGCCGATCCCTGACTGACCACTGCCTGACAAATCAATCATGCCCGCGGTAAGATGATGTTTCCGGAAGGAAGGCCAGTGAACCCAAAGCGGTTGAATTCAGCAAAAGATCACTGCGGTCGTCCCCTATTGACTACGTCATTCGTCCTATAGTGTATGAACTTGGAATCACCTGCCCTGTCCTCGCTGCGAGTTCCTCGATCTGACGACCATGAGTAAAATACGAGTATTAGTCGGCACAAAAAAAGGCGCGTTCATTCTGACTTCCGATGGCAGCCGCCGGCGGTGGGATGTGAGCGGCCCGCATTTTGCGGGTTGGGAAATTTATCATCTCAAGGGCTCGGCCGCCGAGCCAGACCGAATCTACGCTTCGCAGACCAGCGGTTGGTTCGGCCAGATCATCCAACGCTCCGATGACGGCGGGCAAAGCTGGGAAGTAGTCGGCAATGAGTTCAAATACGACGGGGCGCCCGGCACGCACCAATGGTACGACGGCACCCAGCATCCGTGGGAGTTCAAGCGCATTTGGCACCTCGAGCCCTCGCTGACGGATGCGGATATCGTTTATGCCGGGGCGGAAGACGCGGCGCTGTTCAAGTCGGTGGACGCTGGCAGCACGTGGCAGGAGCTTCCCGCGTTGCGCAGCGCCAAGGGCCATCTCTGGCAGCCCGGCGCGGGCGGGATGGGCTTGCACACGATTCTTCTCGATCGGCGAAATGCGAACCGGCTTTTTGTTGCCATCTCGGCGGCGGGCGTTTTCCGAAGCGACGACGGCGCCTGGACGTGGAAGCCCGTGAACCGCGGGCTGAAGTCACCATACGAACTCCCGGACCCCGACGCGGAAGTCGGACACTGCGTCCATCGCATCGCTATGCATCCGTCGCGCCCGGACGTCTTGTTCATGCAAAAGCATTGGGATGTGATGCGCACCGACAACGCCGGTGACTCGTGGGATGAGATCAGCGGAAACCTGCCAAGCGATTTCGGTTTCCCAATTGAAGTTCACGCTCACGAGCCTGAGACGGTTTACGTTGTCCCAATCAAGAGCGACTCCGAGCATTTCCCTCCGGACGGGAAGCTGCGCGTGTACCGCAGCCGCACGGGCGGGAATGAATGGGAAGCGCTCACGAAGGGTCTTCCGCAGAAGGACTGCTACGTCAACGTGCTGCGCGATGCGATGGCCGTGGACTCGATGGAACCGTGCGGTGTGTACTTCGGCACCACCGGCGGGCAGGTTTACCTTTCAGCCACTGATGGCGACACGTGGAGCTCCATCGTTCGCGACCTTCCGGCAGTTCTCTCCGTCGAAGTTCAGAGTTTGCCGTGATCAAAGTTGTGCTTCCCTATCACTTACGCACGTTGGCTCGCGTTGAGGGCGATGTGCAGCTCGAGGTCGCGGAGCCGATTACCCTGCGGTCCGTTCTCGACGCGCTCGAAGCACGCTATCCGGTCCTGCGCGGGACGATTCGAGACCGTGAAACCCTCGAACGCAGGCCTTTCATTCGCTTCTTCGCCTGCAGGGAAGACCTGTCCCTCGAATCGCCAGAAGCTAACTTGCCGGACGCGATCGGGAGCGGCGCGGAGCCGCTCCTGATTGTGGGGGCGATGGCGGGAGGTTAGCTCGCATTGCGAAAGATTCCTCTCGATGCGGCACATCTCTTAGGGCGGGGTTCCAAACGGGCGCTCTGGACGTGGTTCCGAGAACCGCTGGATTTTGTTTCCTTTCTGTTTCCTCACGGCTCTCTTCGAACTGAAAGAATCATGATGCCTTCGATCGGACGTGAGTGAAAGGCCGGCTTCGCGGATTGGCACGGCTCTTGGCGCAAATTCTTCAACAAAAATGTCCCTGACGGCATCCTTCGTCCGTTGCATATCAAACACGACAGATCCTGAGACTAAATGATGTCCGCATGCCCGGCCTGAACCACCTGGGGCCTACGGGCAGAAAGCAACTCGCTGAGTCACTTAGCGAACATTCCGATCGAATCAGACGCACAGTGGAACAATAGGAATAAAACTCATGAGCTCGAAAACAGAGATAGAGAAAGACACCCTTGATCAGACCGCTCGCCCCGGGAGAGCGTCGGATCGAGAGTTGGTCATCTCTCGCATCATCGACGCGCCGCCGGAACGCGTGTTCAAGGCATGGACCGATCCCGAACTCCTCAAGCAGTGGTTCGCTCCTCTGCCCTATACGACACCCGTCGCGGAACTCGACGTTCGGCCGAGTGGCGCCAATCTGATCGTGATGCGCGGTCCCGATGGCAACGATCTTCCAAACCGGGGCGTGTATCTGGAAGTCGTGAAAAACGAGAAACTCGTCATTACCGATGCCTACACCGAGGCATGGGAGCCGTCTGAGAAGCCGTTTATGACGCTGATCGTGACATTTGAGAATGAGGGCGGCAAGACCAAGTATACCGCCCGGGTGCGTCACTGGACGGTTGCCGACCGCGAGACGCACGAAAAGATGGGCTTCCACCAGGGCTGGGGCCAATGTGCCGACCAGCTCGCGACTCTGGTGACGAAGAAATAGAGGAGGACGACTCGATGAGCGAGAACACCACGGTCAGTTTGGACCAATCGACTGCTCGCATGGCTCCACTCTCCAAGGGGAGGCTATGGACTGGACGCCTCATGAGCGCCCTGGCGGTGCTCTTTCTGTTAATGGACGGCGTCATGAAACTGCTGAAGCCGGCTTTTGTCGTGCAAGCGACTGTTCAGCTCGGGTATCCCGAGAGCGTCATAGTCGGTCTCGGGATCGTGCTCCTGGCCTGCACCATTTTGTATGTGATCCCGCCCACCAGCTTCCTCGGTGCGGTTCTGCTCACGGGCTATCTGGGGGGTGCCGTCGCCACGCACGTGCGCATCGGCAGTCCATTGCTTAGCCACACCCTGTTTCCCGTCTATATCGCCGCGCTGGTGTGGGGCGGGCTTTTCCTGAGCGACCCTCGGCTGCGCCCACTCGTTCCTCTGCGCAAAAAGGGCTTATGAGAACACGAGATGCCGTGACGTGGTCAACAAAACAGGAATCCGTGCGCTCCGCCTCGGCGAGAGAGCGTCCTCTGCGCAGAGAGAATGCTTTGAATTCGCAGACAGAGCTCTAATTCAAACTTCGTGAACTCCAACTCACATAGATAACCTTATGACCATCCCATTTTACGGCGGATGCGCCTGCGGCGCGATTCGTTACGAATGCACGGCCGAACCGCTCGAGATGTTTTGCTGCCACTGCCGCGACTGTCAGCAGGCTAGCGGCGGTCCCTATTCCCCCGCAGTCCTTGTGCCTTCGACGGCATTTAAACTCGTACGAGGCTCACCGAAATATTATACCACGCCGAGCGTAGCTGGTGGCACGCACACGCGTGGTTTTTGTGCGGACTGTGGTTCCCGGCTTCTGGGAGCGGTCAATCCCGCCTCGTCCTTCATAGGCATCTGTGCTTCGAGTTTGGATGATCCGAGCTGGTTTCGTCCGCGATTCGATATCTTCACCTCAGACGCGCAGCCATGGGATCAAATGAACCCGGCGCTGCCGAAGTTTGAGGTCTACGCTCCTTCTGAAGGCTCGAAATAGCTTCCGCCCGGACTGCGCGGCGTCGCGAACTGCGTCCGTGCGCTTGCCACGCGGCCGCTGAAAATTAGCTCACCTCGCGGCTCGTTGACTAATTTGTCGGACCGCGTGGACGAATGAGCCGCCTCTGCTTCGAGGACTTCAATGGGGTCCCCGGGTTCAGCAAGCGCCAGGACATGGCGACTCCGCAGCGCCCGGCGTCGCGTTCCCGATGGTCGCGACGCGCGACCTCGCCGAGGTCGCGATGAAGACACTTCGGACCCGGGCTTGAACGCCAACTGCCGCGCGACGAAGCGCAGACTTGACAGATTCGTGCGATTTCCCAAAATAGCAATGAGGCTATTCATTAGCTTAACAAGAGCAGGAATCTATGTTCGAGAAGCGCGGAATAGGGGGCGCCGCAACGGGCCGCTTCCTTGCTGTGATCGTGCTTGTTTGTTTCTGGTCGATGGCGGGTTGCTCTACTTATCACGTCTACCAGACCGGTGGTCCCGGCGGTTTGCACCTGGGCAACCAACCGGCCAGTGAATGGTCGAAAAAGAAGACCTTGAACTCCCTGTTTTGGGGATTGGTCCGGCAGGACCTGCGCGTGGATGATTGCAAGCTCGCTGACGGCACGCGGCTTGGGATTGAAGAAGTCAAGATCGAAACGAATCCGCTCTATGCGACGGCGACGGTTCTGACGCTTGGTATCTGGGTGCCCCTGGATGTGAGCTATCGATGCGCAAAGCCGTCGGCCCCATCCGGACCCCTGGAGTAGGGGACGACCATGATTCGGCGAAGCGGCCCGCGAAGTTGGGAAAACGTTCATCGGACGGTGAAGACCCGACTCGCCGATCTCATTGATGTCTACAATCCGGGGCCAACTGAGACCGCGCAGGGTAACTTCGGCATTCTAAGGCAAGCTGCGGCGAATTTTGAAGCCATCATTCAAGACGCGCGCAAAAACGGCAAGCGGGTGAGGGCGTTGGGCTCGGGATGGGCTCTAAGCAATATCGCGATCACGGACGGATGGCTCGTCAACACAAAATTGCTAAACGGCTGTTTTGATGTTCCGGACAAGTACTTTGAAGAGAACTATGCAAAGGAGAACCGTCCGTATCTTGTCCTGTCCCAGTGCGGCAAATCGATTGGTGAGTTGAATTTCCATCTGGAGAGTGCGAGAGGCTCGAGTCTTCGACGAGCGCTCAAGACTTCCGGTATCGGTGCCGGGCAAACGATTGCCGGGGCCGTCTCGGGAAGTACGCATGGGGCGGCGGTCAGGTTTGGAAGCACACCGGACTTCATCGTTGGCCTGCAACTCGTGACGGGCAGTGGAACCAGCAGCTGGCTCGAACGCGAGTCGTACCCTGTGTTGAACAAGGAATTTTCCAGGAGACTTTCCGCCGTCACCATTCGAAATGATGATGTCTTCAACGCGGCGTTGGTGAGTTTCGGCAGCTTTGGTATTATTTCAGCGGTCGCGATCGAGACGGATCCGATTTATCACTTAGAGTTTCCAAAGGTGCGCAAGATCAACCAGGCCGGCCTGCATGAAAAACTGCGCGAGCTATCGGGTATCGCCAACACAGACCTGGCGGCCCCCTACCACTACGAGTTCATCTTCAATCCCTATGACAGGAAGGTCATCCTTGAGGCTTCTGCCACCAGGGTCGCCTTCGAACCGGGCCATGCCACGCCGGCGCCTGTGTGGAATATTGGAGGAGGCCACGGCTTGGCCCCGGGTGATCTCACGCCCGGCATTGGTCTGAATCTTCCCATCTTGAGCGCCGCAAAGAAGGCTCGCTTCCAGTTCAAATGGTATCTTGAGAACGCGATCCTCAGCGAAGTGCGCGGCACCCCCGGACAGCTTTTTGCCGCGACGATTTCCTACTTTGAGGGAATTTCTGAGTCGGCCCTAGGTGTTTCGATCGACGACGCGGCAGGAATGATCGAGGTTAGCAGCGGAGTCGTCCGACACCTGAGGGTTCCCAGCATCGCCCAGGTTCGCTTGGTTCACCCGACGCAATCGCTCTTCGGTTTCACGCTCCATGCACCCAAGACGGCTGTCTTTGAGTTTGCGATGGTCAATGACCCGCACTACCCGCGTTTTGAGAAAACGCTAACGGACGAGCTTACGAAGGCAGGCATTAAGTACACCTTTCATTGGTCGAAGAACTCGGGAATTGACAAGAAAACGCTCCTAAAGATGTATGGATCCGATCGCGTTACCAGATGGTGCGCCGCACGGGCCCGGGTTTTTGACCACGACAGCGCACTCAGCGACGTCTTCACTAGTTCCCATCTCCAGAGGGCGGGATTGGCATAGTGGGAATGGTCCGCTAAGTTTGGCTGGGACGTCAGGTTGCAACACGCTTCTTGAGGACGATTGATCCGCCAAACCCGCAGAACATCAACCGAGGCGGTTCGGAGTGATCTTTCGCGAGATGCCGTTTTGTCTCGGGACTCGCGCTCTCAAAAATTTCTTGTAAGTTCGGTCCGTGAAACACACGATTCACGTCACCAAAGATTTCGGGGACACTCGCGGCCCAATCCGTTAACCTATTGGTGATCATATACTTATTTGCCTCGTAGTGTAACGGTAGCACAAGTGACTCTGGATCACTTTGTCATGGTTCGAATCCATGCGAGGCAGCCAGTTGAATATCAGCCACTTGCGACGCTAAATAGTTGAGGCGAAAAGTTTGGTTTGCCACTTGCTTGCCACTTCTGAGGCGAAAGGGTCGCCGTCAAAACGCATTTCTCCCAGGCATTGTCCGACGAGATGGCCGGAATCATTGCTACCTTGATCGCTCCGATGGGCAGACAGCCTTCTCGGTGGTCTCCTGCGGAATTTCAAGATGCTGTCGATAGGTTCATGAATCAGCCGCCCGCCTTGCTCGCTTCTGCGGGCGGAGCAGGGTTCACCGTAGAGTTCCCATACGGGGATCGATCGTCCCTGTGCCAGGCAATGGCGGATCAACCACACCCCCGATATGGTAACGGACTATTTCTCTTGCAGTCTTTCCCCGTAAAGGCCACGTCGGACACTGACGGTGTGAAGCTTGCTCTCTCCATGAACGAAATCGAGCTCACCGAAAGGCCATTTGGCTACGGCTTTGGTAGCTACGCGTATAAAGATAGCGCGCTTAACTTCACCTCCTTTTTCCCGAACGCATTGTATCGACCAGGAATGTTGCCGAACATCTACTTTTCATGCGCACAGCGTGCACGTGAGATGTCATACGCCTGGTCGGTAGTGACTGGACATCAAAATCCTTCACGCAACGACGTAGCGCGCTCGGACGAATAATGGGTCGCCTAGGAGCTCGGTAGCGATGAGATTCGCCTAATCGCGAAGGCAGGCTCCGGAATTATCCGCCTGTCAGCCAGTGATCTTAGCAATCATCTGGCGTGCCATCATCTGACATCCCTGGATCTCGCTGTGTCGCTCGGGGCGAGACCTGCGCCGGCCTGGCATTCCCCGGATGCCGAGGTGCTCCAGGAGCGCGGCATGGCGCATGAAAACGCCTATCTCGCGCATTTGGAAGCCCAGGGAGTGTCCGTTCTCAATCTGCGGGATATTGAGGACTCTGAAAGAGCACTGGCGGAAACGCGTGCTGCGATGGAAAGCGGCGTTGAGGCAATCGCCCAGGCAACCATGGCAAACGGGCGATGGTTCGGGCGGTCGGACGTGCTGCGGCGAGTTGAGCGGGCCAGCAAGCTCGGCGGCTGGTCTTACGAAGTCTACGACTGCAAGCTCGCCTGTGAAACAAAGGCGGCAACGATCCTTCAACTGTCGCTCTATTCCGAGCTCTTGGAGAGCATTCAGGGAGTTCTTCCGGAGTCGATGTACGTGGTCCCGCCCGGAGTGGATTTTCAGCCGGAGCAATATCGGGTGCTCGATTTTGCTGCATACTATCGTTTCGTCAAAGCGCGTCTGGAGAGAGCGATTGAGCAAAATCGAAATGGCATCACGACTTTTGCGGAACCAACTGCTCACTGCGAAATATGCCGCTGGTTTCAAGAGTGCGACGCGGAGTGGCGCAAGCAGGATCACTTGTCTCTGGTGGCAGGAATCAACAGACTGCAACGCAAGCAACTATCGGCCTGGGAAGTAACGACCGTCGAGCGACTGGCTGCCCTTCCGCTGCCGATCCAGAATCGCCCTGACCACGGATCAAAAGAGGGATACGTCAAAGGTCCGCGAACAAGCGCGGGTGCAGGTAGCCGGCCGCAAGTGTGGCCAGCCTGTTCATGAAGTATTCGAAGTCACTGATGAACATGGTCTCTCGCTGCTGCCGGAGCCTTCACCCGGAGACATTTTCTTCGACCTGGAAGGGGACCCTTTTGTGGGCCTGGGTGGACGGGAATACCTCTTCGGCTTCGCCTGGGAAGATCAGACCGGTCAACAGATGTATGACCGGCGCTGGGCGATGACGGCGGACGAGGAAAAGCGGGCGTTCGAATGGTTCGTCGATTCGGTTATGAGGCGCTGGTCGGAATATCCGGCGATGCATATCTACCATTTCACATCCTACGAGCCCTCGGCTCTCAAGAGGCTCATGGGCAGGCATTCAACACGCGAGGACGAAATCGACCGGATGCTGCGAGCCGGATTGTTCATCGATCTTCAACCGTCTTGAAGCGCGCGCTTCGCGCCAGCGTCGAGCAATATTCGCTGAAGGCGCTCGAGGTGTTTCATGACTTTCGGCGGGCGGTGGCGTTGGAAGAAGCTCGCAGGGCAATGCGTCAAATGGAACACGCCCTGGAGCTGGGGCAGCCGAACGAAGCAGATGAAAACGTCAGGAAAACGATCGCCCTCTACAATGCTGACGATTGTTTTTCGACTCGATCCTTACGCGACTGGCTTGAGCGCGAACGGCAGGCACTGGTGCAAGCCGGGCACTGCATCTCCCGTCCGACAATGTCAGATGGCGCTCCGCCCGAAAGCATTGGCGAACGCCAGTTGCAGACTGCGGCGCTGGCAGAGGCACTGAAGAGGGGTGTCTCCTCTGATCCAGGGCTGCGAGAACGAGGAAGATGCCGCGCGCTGGTTGCTGGCGAACCTTCTCGATTGGCATCGCCGGGAATCCAAGGCGGATTGGTGGGAGTATTTCCGTTTGAAAGACATGACG
>CAVSXN010000008.1:0-186988 GCA_963731945.1 uncultured Verrucomicrobiae bacterium
AAAACAACAACGATGCGGCCGCCTTGACCGCGTTTTTCACGGAAGACGCGGTTTTAGTGACGAACACAGGACCGGTTTATGGTCGACAGGCCATCGAGAAATGGTTTAGAGACGACTTCCAGGAATGGCGCCACAGCAACAAGCTGAGCAAGGGCGATCAAAATCCTCCTCGGATTATTGGTACGGCTGACAATATAGCGTCAAGTGGAGAATGGAGTGTGACTATTCGAGGCAAGACGGGCGATCATATACAACTCAAGGGCCACTATTCATGGATTCTTACTCGTGAGGGCAATGATTGGAAGCTTCGGATGAATACCTGGAACGTAACCCCAGCCACCGAACCGCTACGATGGTAGTCATCGTAGAAGTGATGATCGGCCGGTTCAGGCCGCACCCGAGGCTGGTCGGTCGGACCCAAGCGCTTTTGGCACATGACGAACTGGTATTGTCGGTGCTGCCTTGGAGACCTGTGCGGGATCGACGGTGGTGTTCTATCCTCCTCTCGTCTCCCCGGTGGCTCACTTTGCTCGATGCTCGTGTCGATCATGTGATCACAGATAAGAAAGCGCTTTTCGACCTCAAGGTTGTTGGTTCACACGTTGGAGTCGGAAGCGGCGTTTAATGCGGCGAGGTTGAGGGGATACGCCCGCGGAAGTCAACGATGAAGCCCGCGCCGGAAGCCGGCAGACATTCGCGCAGGGCATGGAGCTTAGCGCAAAAAGCCGCTGACTAATCAGTTGTTCGAATGTAGTAGCGGAATCTTGGGTGGCGCGAAGGAGTGCCGGGGCGCCTGAGCCTAAATCACAAATCGGGCGGACAATTGGCGGACAATTTCGAATCACTTCCTGTGAGTTCTATCTGTTTCCTGTCCTGTATCGAATTCGCGCGAATTTGATGACAATTCCGCATTCTCTCTCTGTAAGTTCCTGCAAATCAACAAAAAACCCCGGCAACTTCCTCAAGTGCCGGGGCTAAAATTTGGTTGCGGGGGTAGGATTCGAACCTACGACCTTCAGGTTATGAGCCTGACGAGCTACCAGGCTGCTCCACCCCGCGATTGCAGCGCTCAATCTAGACGCAGACCTAACTGGCGCAAGAAATTAATCGTCTAAAATCAACGGATTGCTTCGCTTCGTTTGAAGGGCTGAGTGGTGATGAGGACGCGGGCGCCGGTTCCCACCGTGTTGTAGAGGGCGATGACATCTCCTGAACGCATGCGAATGCATCCATAGCTGGAGGGCACACCAATATTGCGTTCCTCAGGCGTGCCATGGATATAAATGTAACGGCCGAAGGCGTTCCGGTTTCGAGGCTCAAGGCCATCGAGCCAGAGGATGCGGCTGACGATAGGATCACGCCCGGGCGCGTCCACGGGCAGGACCTCTCCCGTGAGACGCCGCGATTTGAAGACCGCACCAGGCGGAGCCTGGGCGCCGATTTTTTTCCGGATTCTCAGAAGTCCGATCGGCGTGGCGTTGCTGCTGAGCCCGTCTCCTACACCGAACTTGGAAGTTGAGACCGGGTATTGGGCAATTTTGATTTTGTCACGCAACACGAGCATTTCCTGATCCGACGTGCTGACGAGAAGGACATGGCGCGTGTCGGTTGCACAGCCCGCCAGGACGAGCAGCAGCGGAAGCAGAACGATGAGGCGATGAGCCCTCACGCCTCGGAACGCGACGGACTCAGTGCGGCAATCTGTTGAATCCAAAACAATACGGACTTTAAGGCGACATAGGCGAAACCGCCTAGGAAGATCATGAGAAACGGCACGGACAGCCAATGTCCCATGGTTGCGGCGTTCCAGGTGCAGAACGCGAAGTAAAGAGCGAAGATCAGTTCGATGAGGGGGAGCCAGGATTTGAGCGGCACGTAACGGACATGGCGCATGGGCGAGCGATCAGTTTCCACGCCGTATTTTGGTGTGCGGCTGAATTCTGAGCGGTGATTGAGAATGGCTTCGATCACTCCGCGAGCGTTATTGACGGACATCCCCGTTGCCAAGGCGAGGGTGAGGGGAAACATCCAGAGTTCGCGAAACCAGCCGCGTGGATTGAGGTGCGTTTGCGCCACAATGTAGAACAGTGCAATGGAAACGGAAGTGGCGAAGAAAATCGGAAGATCGACCAGCCAGGCGTACATCGCGCCATGAGTGCTATATGACTGCGGGAGAACCAGCACGCAAAGGAGGACGAGGAGCAGATAGCCAAAATTGGAAGAGAGGTGGACGGTTGCCTCAAGCTTGATCAGAAGCGGGAGGCGCGAACGCCAGATCTCGGGGAGGAGTTTCTTGCAGGTTTGGATGGATCCCTTCGTCCAGCGATGCTGCTGCGATTTGAAACCGTTGATATCAACCGGAAGTTCGGCGGGCACGACCACATCGGGGAGGTAAATGAACTGCCAGCCTTTCATTTGGGCCCGGTAGCTGAGATCCATATCCTCAGTGAGCGTGTCGTACTGCCAACCTCCGGCATCGGAAATGCACGACTTTCGCCAAATGCCAGCGGTCCCGTTGAAATTGAAAAATCGACCGGTTCGGCTGCGGGCGGTTTGTTCGAGGAGAAGGTGGCCATCCAGAAACAAGGATTGAACCTTCGTGAGCAGCGAGTAGTCCCGGTTCAGGTGCCCCCAGCGCATTTGGACCATCCCCACCTTCGGATCCGTGAAGTGATCGATGGTGCGCTTCAGAGTATCAGGTGCCGGGACGAAATCGGCGTCGAGAATAAAAACGAACTCCCCTTTTGCGCTGTCCAAGCCAGCCGCGAGCGCTCCGGCTTTAAAGCCCACTCGATTGTCTCGATGAAGGTGCTCGATGTCGATTCCTTTGGCTTTCCAGCGAGCGGTTTCGCTGGCGGCAATCTCTCGGGTCTCGTCCGTCGAGTCGTCCAGAATTTGGATTTGAAGCCTGTCTCGCGGGTAGTCGAGGCGGCTGACCGCTCTGATAAGACGGCGGATTACGTAGTATTCATTGAAGACCGGCAATTGCACGGTGACAAACGGCAGTTCGCGATAATTCTGAGCCGGCTCGATTCGTTTGCGGCGATGCTTCAGGAAGAGATAGATAATGAAATACCGGTGGATGCCGAAGGCCGAGAGCCCGAGAAGAACACTCAGATAACAAAAGTTCCAAATGACGTGCTGGAAAATCGCCTCCAGCGATTCGCTCATCATAAGTTTTTTCTCCCCGTTGAAATGCGGCGCTATCAACCCACACATGAGGGCCCCGTCAAGCGTAAAAAAACCGGCGTCCGTCCCGCGGTTTCTCGCCTTTGCCTGCGGAAGCTGATAGATTCTTGCCATGGCTCAATCGTTCGCCCTGGATCTTCAGGAGCAAGACCGAAGGTTTCAGCTGCATCCCTTTACGAACCATGCCGACCTGCACCGGTCCGGAACGCATATTGTCCTCGAAGGACATGGCTGCTATTTCGTTGACGAGAGTGGACGCCGCATCCTGGATGGATTGGCGGGATTGTGGTGCGTCAACCTCGGCTACAGTTCGAACGCGATTGTGCGCGCGGTGACCCATCAACTTGAACGGATGCCGTATTACCCCTCGTTTTTCAACTCGACGACAGAACCCCCGATCCATGTCGCGAAGTTTCTTGCGGGAATAGCGCCCGCCCGCGTCAATCACACAATCTTTTCAAATTCCGGTTCGGAGGCCAACGAGACTGCGCTGAAGGTGATTCGTGCTTATTGGAGATTGAAGGGCCGGCGAGAAAAGAGAAAGGTTCTCTCTCGCACATTTTCCTACCATGGGGTGACGCTGGCTACGACGAGCCTGACCGGGCTGCCAAATTGTCAGCAGCCGTTCGATCTTCCGCTGGCTGATTTCCTTCATGTGCCGGGACCCTATGCCTATGGCGCCAGAACGGAGCTAAGTCCCGAAGGCTACGGGGAGTGGTGCGTCGAGGAAACTCGCCGGGTGATTGCGGAGCAGGGCGCCGAAACAATCGCCGCGCTCTTTGCCGAACCGATTCAAGGTGCGGGCGGAGTCATCGTCCCGCCGGCTGGATACCTTGCTTCCCTGCGAAAGCTCTGCCTGGAGAACGAGATTTTATTTGTCGCCGATGAGGTCATTACCGCTTTCGGGCGTTTGGGCGACTGGTTCGCCAGCAATCTTTGGAGCTTGGATCCGGATCTCATTTGCCTCGCCAAGGGACTTACCAGCGGCTACTTGCCGCTCGGCGCGACGATGCTCTGCGACCAGGTTGCCGAGGCGCTGCTGGGCGGGGGATATTTTGCTCACGGCTTTACCTACAGCGGCCATCCGGCCTGCAGTGCGGCGGCGCTGGCCAACCTCAATGAGATTGAAGCACGGGGCCTCATCCCGCGGGTGAGGAACGACGTCGGACCCTATTTCCAAAGCAAACTTGAGGAAATGAGAAACCATCCCGCGGTGGCGGAAGTGCGCGGCTACGGTCTCATTGCGGCCGTCGAGCTGATCCCTCGCGAAGGTCGCGACGCTCTGACGCCCTCGAGCATGCTCGGTCTCAAAGCGTGGTCGTTGATCCGCGAGGAGGGCGCCATGGTGCGCGGCATCCATGACCTCATCGCCCTGGCGCCTCCGCTGATCATCTCTCATGCGGAGATTGACGAACTTTTCGATTGCATACGCCGGGGACTGGACAGACTCTGGAACTGAGAGGACTGTCTAGCATGGCTTCAACTGCGGAAAGCGCGATCGAAGTGGCGCCGAGTGGGCGCGCAGAAGTTTTGCGGCTCGAAGCGTCCCGGGAGTCTCGTCGCAGCTTCTATCGACTTGAGAGCGGCCGCTTGGTGCCTTGCGAGCCCAATGAGGCGCAGATCGTCGGCTACATTTCGCCGACGATCGACGACGAAGCCGAATTGCAGGAGCACTACAACATCGATTATCATACCCTGCAATCATCGCTCGATCCCGATGAGCTCTCGCGCTTGGAGTTGGAGCCTGATCACGCCGCGATCATCTTCAAGCGCCCGAGAAGCTTCTGCGCAGATGACAATTTCCTCCTCAAGCTGACCTCGACGGGAATCTTTGTCTACGAGAAGTATCTGGTCATCGTGATGGCGGACGACTCGCCGATCTTCGAGGGCCGCGTTCCTTTTCCCGTGGAAACCATTCATGACGTCATTCTGCGGTTGCTCTATCAGTCGACCATGCACTTCGAAGGTCACCTCAAGGCGATCAATATGCTTTCCGACTCCCTGGAGCGCCGGATCAATACGTCTTTGGAGAACAAGTATCTGCTGAACATGTTCGCGCTCGAAAAGAGCCTCGTCTATATTTTGAATTCGATCACCTCGAATGGCGCGCTCTTGGAAAGGTTGAAGGCTTTATCCGGGAAGCTCGGTTTCAACGGCGCGCAAGTCGGCGTTCTTGAGGACCTGATCATCGAGAACCAGCAGTGCTACCGGCGCGCAGATATCCACACGCAGGTGCTCGGCAACCTCATGGGGACGCGGGCTTCCATCGTCAGCCACAATCTGAACACGCTCATCAAGAAGTTCACCATTTGGATGGTGGCGATAATGCTCACGAATTTCGTGATTGGGCTTTTCGGAATGAACGTCGCTCTGCCTCTTCCGATGGAAGCGGCCAGCTGGCCGTTCTGGTTCATCAATATCGTAGCCCTTATCGCCGGGGGGTTCGTTTTCTTGCTCTGGCGAATGAAAAAGTGGTAGCTGGTCGTTCGCAGACGGAATCTGTGGGGCTGCCGACGGTCACTCGGATCTCGATGGCGGGCGTTGACGAGCGGGACTTTGTCACGGGGCCGTCTCCGTCGGAAGGCGCGGCTATTCTTTAGGGCCGGCAGGCTCCCGGGCGTTCAGTTCATCTCCGGGTTGTCGGGGGCCTCTGCCAGGAGCTTCAGGAGTGGTCCCGAACTGCGCATGATCCGGCGCCAGGCGGTTTCCGGCTCCTTCATTTCGATGAACTCGCGCGCCGGCGGGAGAACGAGCCAGGCCTTCTGTTCGATCTCACCTTCGAGCTGTCCCTGGCTCCAGCCTGCGTAACCCACGAAGGCGCGCAGACCGAGTCTCCATTGCGGCTCAATATGCACTTCCTCGATGCTTCCCATGAAGCTCTGAAAGGCCACCGAGGCGGGATTTGTCCTCCATTGCAGGCTGGCTAATGTGAGGTGATCCGCAGCAACGGGCCCGCCGTAGTAGAGAGCGATATTCTTGAAGTTGTCGGATATTTTTTGCGCAGCCACCTCGCCAAAGGTCTTCTTGAGCGGGCGGTTCAGGATCAGGCCGATGGCACCATCCTCGGCGCTATGATGCGAAAGGAAGAGAATGGTCCGGCGAAAATTGGGATCGAGCAGGCGGGGATGAGCGACGATCATTGAGCCTGTAAGATTCTCCGGAGTCGATCCTTCCCAGCTCATGGTGATATTATTTACCGCGGCGAAGCCTTAGCGCAAGCGGAGCCTGAGCCGGAGTGGGCTCGTTCGAAGATGAGGCGCCAGCAACGCAGCGATCGAAAGGGAACGCCGGGAAAGCCGCCGGGAAAAAAGTCCTGAACTCGCGGTCTTCGCGAGCCGGGCATCACCAATCCTGCGGCTCGAGGAAGCCTTCGAGCTGGCGGATGCGGGTGGGGTGGCGCATTTTGCGGAGCGCCTTCGCCTCGATCTGCCGGATCCGTTCGCGGGTGACCTTAAATTGGCGGCCCACTTCCTCAAGCGTGCGACTGTAGCCATCCACCAGGCCGAAGCGTTGCTCGAGCACTTGGCGCTCGCGCTCGGTCAGGGTGTCGAGCACGTCCTTGATCTTGTCCTTAAGAAGGACGATGGCGGCCTGATCGGCGGGGTTCTCCGCGCCCTTGTCCTCGATGAAATCGCCGAAACTCGTGTCGTCGGAGTCGCCGACGGGCGCCTGCAGGGAAATCGGCTGCTGGGCCATCTTGAGGACGGCGCGGACCCGCTCGACTGGAAGTTGAATCTCCTCGGCGATTTCCTCCGGGGCTGGGCTCGCGTCCGTATTCCTGCACCAGCTGTTTCTGCACACGCATCAGCTTGTTGATCGTCTCGATCATGTGCACCGGGATGCGGATGGTGCGCGCCTGATCGGCGATCGAGCGGGTGATCGCCTGGCGGATCCACCAGGTGGCATAGGTCGAGAATTTATAACCGCGGCGGTACTCGAATTTCTCGACCGCCTTCATCAGGCCCATGTTGCCTTCCTGGATGAGGTCGAGGAAGGAGAGGCCGCGGTTGGTGTATTTCTTGGCGATGGAAATAACCAGGCGCAGGTTGGCTTCGACCATTTCGGTCTTCGCTTTCAGAGCCTTCCGGTGCCAGGTTTTCAGCCCACGATGCCTTTCGATGAGCTCTTCCGTGGTCATCCAATTCCGAAGCTGCATTTCCTGAATTTGCTGGCTCAGGTTGCGCTGTGTCTTGGAGTCGGAGTTCTTCGGGGGCCGGTCGTGCTCGTGAGTCAGGGTGTGAAGGACCCGGAGGTTTTCGTCGGCCAGGGTCACAAAGTCCTCAACGACCTTCTGCTTGAAGTAAAATTTCGGATAAAGTTTCTGCAGGGTCGCGAGGGCCCTTTCGTAGGTCCTGAGACATTGCGCCGATGGGTTCTTGTGTCCGGAGATCTTGTCGCGATACAGGGAAGCCACAGTCTCAGCCTGCTTCCGAACCTGCTGGCAGAGGCGCGGCAGGGTTTTCATGTAGCGTTCCCGGCTCTCGATCTTCTTGTCGAGGATCACGCGGTCAAAACGCTCGCGCATGTCGATGAGCTTTTGCGCAAGATCGAGATGGGCGCGTCCGATAAAGCCAAATTGGTACAAGATTTCCTGCACTTTGAGCTCGGCTTCCTCGATGCGCTTGGAAATCTCGACCTCCTGCTCCCGAGTGAGCAAGGGCACCTGCCCCATTTGCTTGAGATACATGCGAACCGGATCGTCAAGAATATCGAGCTTTGTATCCGGTTTCTCGTCCTTTTCCTCCTCCTCCTCGCCGTCCTTGCGCACTTCTTTCACGCGGTCAACGTCCGACGAGTCAATGATCTCGATCTCCACGGCACGAAGCTGCGTAATAACCGATTCGATGCTGTCAGGATCGTTCACGCTCTCGGGCAAGGCCTCGTCGAGATCGTCGTAGGTCACATAGCCCTGCTCCTTCGCCAGCTTGATAAGGTCGCGGACCTTCTCCTGAAGGGCTTTTTGCAGGTCCTGCACAGAACCCGGCGCCAATCCCACCGGCATGACACCAGATTCACCATCCGTTCCGGCGGCGGACGGATGGCGCACGAATGTTTCGGGCCGGGACGAAAAAGCCTTGATCATGGCTCTCTTGCCCGGCTCGGCCGATTTGGTTCTCGGAACGGGTCTTTTGAGGAGGTTGACTGTCTTCGGGTGAGTGAAGGCCGGGTCCGCCTTCAACTTGGTGGGTTTGTAGGAAGTTTTCAACGCAGCCAGGTAGCTTCGGGAAGAGCCGCTAAAACTCGTTCAGGCGGCTTTGCAGGTCAAGAATTTGTTTGCTGGCTTCGGCGACCCTGACTTGAAGCTGCGTTCTTTCGTCTGGAGAGAGCCCCGGCTTGTGCAGTTGAGCTGCCGCAACTGAGCGCTGATTCCGATAGAAAGCCGCAGCAAGACCGAACCAGAGATTCTGGGCAATCAGCACGACATGCTCGTGCGAACGATCCAAATCCAGCGTGTTGACAGTGATCTCCTCCTCCGGGGTGAGGGCGGACACGAACGCCGCCCGGGCCGGCGCTTGATGGAGGGCAAGCGAAGACTTAAGGATCTTCTCGAGCAGATCCCCGCCTTCGCCGAGTTCGGGCGCGGCCGGAGACGATCGCTGGGCAAGCCACGCCTTTATCTCGGGATCGATTAGGGAGAGCCGGCACAGCTGGCGAATTCCTTCATTCAACGCCAAAGGTTTGACCCGGCTTTCGATCTGCGCGGTCGCGTTGGGGACGGAATCCGTTTTCATCCGCGTGGCGAAGGTGGCCTCGGTGATTCCCAAACGCGCACAAATGATTTTTGCGGTCGCCTCGCGGAGGACACTGTCCTTGATCGCCGCCACGAGGGGTCCGAGCGATCGGGCCGCAGACGATTTTCCTGCGGGATCGTCGAGAGCCCCCATCCGTGCAAAGCGCCGCAGCGCATGGTCGAAGAAGCCCTCCGCGTCATCGATAACCTCTCGAAAGCGTGTGACGCCCTGTTTGCGAATAAGAGAATCCGGATCTTCCCCCTTGGGCAATGAAGCAACCCGGACATCCAGACCGCACTCAAGAAGGGCGGGGAGCGATCGGCCGACAGCCTCCTGTCCGGCTTGATCAGAATCAAAGCAAAGAATGACGGCCTCCACGAACCGGCGAAGCAGGCGCGCCTGCTCGGGCGTGAACGCGGTGCCCTGAGGCGCGATCACGTTTTGCACGCCGACTTCGAAGGCCCTGATCAGGTCGAGCTGTCCTTCGCAGACGATGGCGGAGTTCGCCTCGATGAGAGCTCGCTTGGATTTGTCGAGTCCGTAGAGCACACGGCCCTTGGTAAAGAGCGGTGTTTCGGGCGAGTTGACGTATTTCGCGGCCTTGGCATCGGGATCGAGCACGCGGCCGCTAAATGCAATCACTTCTCCGTAGTCGGTGCGGATCGGAAACATGACGCGTCCGCGAAAACGGGCGTAGAATTTAGGCTTTTGGACCCCGGCGTCCAGACCTCCCTCTTCGTCTCGTGCTGCCGCCAGGCCGCTCTGCGCAATTTCATCGCTTGTAAAGTGCTTCTCGCGGAGAAAGTCCATCAAGGCGTCTCGAGAATCCGGGGCATAACCGAGCAACCAGGATTTGGCAATTTCGACGGAGATGTCTCTTTTTTTGAGGTAATTGCGCGCTTCCTGCGCGGCCGGGGTCTTCAGCAGGTTATTGTGAAACCAGGCGGCCGCCTCGGCGTGCAGGGCAAGCAAGCGCTTGCGCAAGGCATGACGCCGATCGTCCCCTTCGCTCCCGGCATCCTCGAGGACGGGCACTCCCGTGCGTTGGGCGAGCCGGCGCACCGCCGAGGGAAAATCCAGGTGTTCGTAGTCCATGACGAAGCGAAAAACAGTCCCGCCTGCGCCGCAGCCGAAGCAGTGATAGGATTGGCGCTGCGGGTTGACGTGAAAGGAGGGCGTTTTCTCGCGATGAAACGGGCAGAGAGCCCGCCAGCTCGCCCCGGCGCGTTTGAGCGGAAAATAGGAGCCGATGACCTCGACGATATCATTGGCTTCCGCGACGCGCTGGATGGTTTCCTCAGAGATGCGGGACACTGGGCTCAAAATACCTTGCGGGCCAATTTGGCGCGAGGGAGATTCATATTGTGATACGATTTCTTTTGGCGTTGGTTTTGTTGATATCAACTTTTGCTTCCGCGCGCGCCAAGGAGCAGGATATTCGCAAGGGCTCGGTCGTTGTAGTTCCTTTGAGCGGGGAGGTTACTCAGGCTCAATTTTACTTTCTTCGTCGTATCTTGAAGAAGTCTGAAGCCGCCGGCGCCTCGGCTTTGATCATCGATATGGATACTTATGGGGGGAATCTCAAGGCGGCGGTGGACATGCTGGGAGCGCTGATGAAATCCACCATACCCACATTGACCTACGTGAACACCAATGCGGGATCCGCGGGCGCGCTGATTGCTCTCTCTACCAAGCGTGTTTACATGGCTCCCGTCAGCGCCATCGGGGCCGCGGCACCGATCAGCGGGGGAGGAGAGGATCTGCAAGAGACGATAAACTCGAAAGTGGTTTCCTATTTTTCGGGATATTTCCGCAGTGCGGCTGAAAGAAATGGCTACAATCCGGAGTTGGCCGAAGCTTTTATCAACAAAGAAAAAGAAGTAAAAATCGGTGATAAAGTAATCAACCCCAAGGGGACGTTGCTCACGTTGAGCGCGCAGGAAGCGGTCAAGGATTACGACGGGAAGCCTCTGCTCGCGCAAGGCATTGCTTCGAATCTCGACGACCTCTGTGAGAAGGCGGGATTGCGAGTCAAAGACATTGTTCGCATCGAGCCAAGTGGTTTCGAACGGATCGCGCAATGGATCACGGTCCTCGCCCCCCTCTTCCTTCTCGGAGGCATGATCGGTGCCTATCTGGAGTTCAAGTCGCCTGGCTTTGGGGTCGCCGGAATCCTCTCGGCGGTTTGTTTTCTATTGTTTTTTGCCGGGCACTATATTGCAGGGCTGACGGGGTTCGAGGTTGTCGCGGTATTTATCCTCGGATTGCTTCTCGTGCTGATCGAGTTGCTCTTCTTTCCGGGAATGACGTTTCTGGCGCTGCTTCGGAACCGCGCTGATGACGGGTTCACTGCTTTTCGCAATGGTCGATTTCTATCCGAGCCAGCCCTTTGAGATCTCGCTGGACGTTCTGATGCGGCCCTTGCTGAATCTCGCAATCGCCGTAGTGCTTTTCGTGTTCGCTGTTTCGGCCCTGGCTCGATTTCTCCCCGACCTTCCGTTCTTCAACAGGCTTATCCTTGCGACGCAAAGTCCCTCGGGACCTTCGTCGGAAAGAGGGCACGCCCTCTTTTTTCGAGCCCCGCGTCAGGGTGGGGGAGGAAGGAGTGGCGCGAACAATCTTGCGACCGGCGGGCAAGGCTGAATTTGGCGCCGCGCTGGTGGATGTGGTGACGGATGGGGAGTTCCTCGAGCGCGGCGCGAGGGTGCGGGTTGCGCTGATTGAGGGAGACCGCGTTGTGGTCGAGGCAGTCAACGGGGTTGGCAGCCCGGCTTCCGCAGCCTGATTGGCGGACCGAAGCTACGAAAGAACGAGGCGCAACGCTCCCAGCAGCGAGAAGATGATCATCAGCCACTCGAAGACGGCCTGATTGATCCTGCCGAGCAGCCAGCGCCCCGCGAAGATTCCGGCGATTACGCCGGGAGCGAGCAAGAGATTCAGCGCAAGGCTGGCTCCATTGATCAGTCCCAATGAAGCGCTGAAAGGTACCTTGAACAGGTTGATGGCGAAAAAAAACCACGCCGCGGTGCCGACAAACTCGAACTTGGGAAGCCTGCAGGCGAGCAGGTAGATGGTCATCACCGGGCCAGCCGCGTTGGCGATCATTGTCGTCGAGCCGGCTAGCCACCCGAAAGGCCAGGCGATTCCGGGATGCTCAACCGCGAAATTCATCAGCCGCGGCGCAAACTTCTGGACGAGCACGAGAACAATCAACGCAATGGTGAGCCAGCCGATGAGTTGCCCAAAACTCTGCGCCGGGATGTGTGGCATGAGCAGCCATCCGCAGACGATCCCGGCCAGAGCCGGAGGGAGCAGCCTCAGAACGAGGCGCCCCCTGGCATGCTGCCGGTAGGTGTAGACGGCGAAAATATCCGCAAGGATCAGCATCGGAAGAATCGCCCCCGTCGATTCCCGAGGCGGGAGGACGCGAGCCATCATGAGGATCGCGAGCATCCCCAACCCGCCAAAACCCGCCTTGGCCATCCCGATGCAGATGGCGGCGAACGCGGAGAGAATCCACTCGACCGGTGTAAGGTCGTACATTGCTTGGCGCCGAATAGATCAAACCAACCCGCAGGCCGAAAGAAATCCTTTTCATGAAATCCTTTGCGTCCTCCGCGTCCTTTGCGCGAAACTCCGCCCTCCATGAAAATCGTCGTCGCATATTCCGGTGGACTCGACACCTCCGTGATACTGAATTGGTTGAAGGAAACCTATTCCGCCGAGGTGGTCGCTTTCTGCGCGGACATCGGCCAGGAGGAGGAATTGGAGGGTCTTGAAGAGAAGGCGATGAAAACCGGAGCGAGCAAGTGCTACGTCGATGATCTCTGCGAGGAATTCGCCCGGGATTTCATTTTTCCGATGGTGCAGGCCGCGGCGATCTATGAGGGGCAGTATTTGCTGGGCACCAGTATCGCGCGCCCGCTGATCGCCAAGCGCATGGTGGAGATCGCCAAAGCGGAGAGCGCGGAGGCCGTCGGGCACGGCGCGACCGGCAAGGGAAATGATCAGGTTCGCTTTGAGCTGACGGCGGCCGCGCTCGCCCCGCGACTGAAGGTGATCGCTCCATGGCGCGACGAACGCTTTCGGAGTCAGTTTCCGGGCCGCGCCGAGATGATCGCGTATTGCCAGGCAAAGAAAATTCCGGTCGAAGCCTCGGCAAGAAAGCCTTACTCCATGGACCGCAATCTTCTTCACATCAGTTTCGAGAGCGGGATGCTGGAGGACCCGTGGTTCGATGCATCAGCGCCGGAGCACTCCCGCATGTACAAGCTGAGCGTGTCGCCGGAAGACGCGCCGGACCGGGCCGATTATCTGGAGTTGGTCTTTGAAAAAGGAAATTGCGTGGGTCTCGTGCATGCGGAACTTTGGGAAATTCTGAGCGCTCTCGACTACGACGGCAACGGCGACGATCAGCTTAGCCCTGCCTGGGTCATGCGCGTTCTCAACCGGCTCGGCGGTCGCAACGGGGTCGGGCGCGCTGACGTGGTCGAGAACCGCTTCGTAGGAATGAAGAGCCGTGGCGTCTACGAGACGCCGGGCGGAGCGATCCTGCACTTTGCGCATCGCCAAATGGAATCGCTCACCATGGATCGCGAAGTCATGCATCTGCGCGATTCGCTCATCCCGAAATACAGCACCCTGGTCTACAACGGTTTTTGGTTTGCGCCCGAGCGGGAGGCCCTCCAGGCGCTTATCACGGAATCGCAAAAGAACGTCACGGGAACGGTGCGTCTCAAACTCTACAAGGGCAACATCATCGCCGCCGGTCGCAAAAGCCCGGTCAGCCTCTACAACCCGCATATCGCAACCATGGAGGCCGATCCGACGGCGACGTACAACCAGAATGACGCGACCGGCTTCATCCAGCTAAACGCTCTTCGGCTGAAGGTTGCGGCGGAGGTCGGATCCGAAAGCTGAATACGAAATTTCGTCCTCGTCGTTGCGCCGGATTCCCGGTGAGACCCGAGAAAGACGGACGCGCCAGAAGGGCTACGCTGCGGCTTGTGCCGTTCGGGTCTTGGCGGCAGGCTTCTTCCTCGTCGGCTTTCGCTCTTCGAACTCAAAGCCGACCTTGTCCCCTTCGAGCTTCAGAAAGGCTGAGAATGGCTTGCCTTTCTTTGAAATGAAACGGGGGATGAGGTCGGTTCTGCCGGTCTCCACGAGCTTCATGACTTGTTCGCGCGTTATCTCGCGCTGGCAGATGGACTTGCCCATTCGGAACTTGCACTTCCCCGTATTGCTGCACTGGTAGGCGCTCCCGGTGTCGTGGACTGTGCCCGACTTGCAGGCCGGGCACGGGGCGATCGTGGGCAGCGAGGAAAAATCGAGCACCTGCGCGTTGCCGTTCGCCGGATCGCCGAAATCGAAGGCTTGCTTGAACTCGCCATCGAGCTTGACGATTGCAGAAAACGGGCGCCCGAGCTTGCTGCGAAAACCTTCAAGGGGTCCAACCGTTTTGTTCTCGAGCAGGATCTTCACCTCGTCGCGTTCGAGTTCGCGACCGGCCATGCTTTTCCAGACGACGAGCCCGCAGGCCTTGCATTCGTAGGCTTTGTAGGACTCCTTGAATCCGGTGTTGCCACATTTTGGACACGGTGCATCGAGATCGATAAACTGCCCTTGGATGCTGTCGCTGGAGAAATTCTTGGCCTTGGTGACAATCTCCTCGGCAAAGCGGCGGATCCCCTGCATGAATTCGGGGCGTGGCATCGCGCCATGTTCCATCTGTTTGAGCTTAAATTCCCATTCGCCCGTCATCTCCGGTGAAGTCAGCGCTTGAATGCCGATTCCGCGAAGGAGGCTGATTAATGAAAGTCCTTTCTGGGTGACGATCAGGTCACGGCCCTGGCGGTTGAGGTAGCCATCGAGGAGCAGCCCCTCGATAATTTGGGCGCGGGTGGCGGGAGTTCCGAGACCCCGTTGGCTCATCGCTTCGCGAAGCTCCTCGTCTTCGACGAGCTTGCCCGCGCCCTCCATCGCGGAGAGCAACGTGCCCTCGGAGAAGCGGGCAGGCGGCTTGGTTTGATTTTCGGTGATTTCGACGTTGCGAGTTTCGGCGGATTCGCCCTTGGCCACCGGGCAAAGTGTCTGCTCGCCCTCGCCGGCGGCCTGTTTGCCGTAGACGGCGAGCCAGCCGGGATCGACGATGATCTTGCCTTCGCTCTTGAAGGTCTCGCCTTCGACGCGCGTGATCCGTGTGGTGATTTCGAACTGCGCGGGCGGATAGAAGACGGCGACGAAGCGCCGAGCCACCATGTCAAAGATCTTCATCTCGACCTCATCGAGATGCTTCGTCGAAACGCCTGTCGGAATGATGGCGTGGTGATCGGTCACCCTTGCATCGTTGAAAATCCGCTTGTTGGGTCTCACCCATCCCTGCGAAAGCGCCTTTCTGGCGTGCGCGCCCAAGTCGGGATTTTCAAACTTGGTGAACGCGGCTTTGACATTGCCGAGATAGTCTTCGGGGAGATATCGCGAATCGGTCCGCGGATACGTCAAGACCTTGTGCTTTTCATAAAGGGCCTGGGCAATTTGCAAAGTCCGGCGCGCGCTCAGCGAGAAGCGCGAATTGGCTTCGCGTTGGAGCGTCGTCAGGTCGTAAAGGAGAGGCGAAATCTGCGTGGACGGCTTCTTCTCTTCCTCGATAACGCCATGCTTTCCGGCGCACTTTGCAGCGATCGCCTCGGCCTGCGGCCTTTTCCAAATGCGTTCGGGCCGCGCGTCCTCGCCTCCGTTCTTCTTAAAGTTTTCGTCGAACCAACGGCCTCGATAGCTTCGCGCCGCTCCGGACGCCGGAGAGCCCGCTCCTGGCAAGACGTTAAAGTCCCCGAAGACTTCGAAATAGGTGCGGGGCTTGAAGTCGCGGATGGCGATCTCGCGTTCGGCGAGGATGGCGAGGGTGGGTGTCTGCACGCGCCCAACCGGCGTCAACTGGAAGCCTCCACCCTTCGAGTTGAATGCCGTCATGGCCCGCGTCCCGTTGATTCCGACCAGCCAGTCGCTTTCGCTGCGGCATACGGCCGCGTCGGCCAGTGGCGCCATTTCGGCGCCGGCGCGAAGCGCGGCGAACCCGTCGCGAATGGCCTCGGCAGTCATGCTCTGCAGCCAAAGGCGGCGGGTGGGTTTCTTGTTGCCCGCCATCTTCAGCAGGTAATGAAAGATCAGTTCGCCCTCCCGGCCGGCGTCACAGGCGTTGATGACCTCCTCGATGTCAGCGCGCTTAAGCAACCGCTTGATGAGGTTAAAGCGGGCTTGCGTTTTTTCGATCGGCTTGAGGTCAAACTCTTCCGGAATGATGGGAAGGTTCGCGAAACTCCACTTGCCGCGCTTCTTGTCCATCTCCCCGGGCAAACAGAGTTCGACAAGGTGGCCGACGGCCGAAGTGATGACGAAATCATCATCCTCAAAGACGTCATTCTTCTTGGGAACTTTGTCGAGAGCGCGAGCGAGGTCGGCCGCGACGCTGGGCTTCTCAGCGATGACGAGAGCTTTTGGCATGTTATTGAATTTTCACAAAGCGGCTGCCGGGAAGTTGCTTGACCAGCTTACGCATCTCAAGGGCGAGCAAAGTAGAAGAGACCTCGTGGGTTGGCAACCCGCATTTGGCAATGATCGTGTCGATGGGCGTTTCGTCATCACCGATTGATTCGCGCACGGACTGCTCCGCGGGCGTAAGGTTCAATTGCGGAGAGGGACGTTGGAGATCCGGCGTTCTCGGAAAGAGCAGTCCGAAATCGTCAAGTATATCCTGCGCGCTTGTCACGAGCTTGGCCCCTTGCTGGATCAGGCGGTTTGAGCCGATGGCCCCCGGATGGTCGATGCGCCCCGGCACGGCATAGATCGAGCGACCCTGCTCGGCGGCTTGGGCCGCGCTGATCAACGCGCCGCTGGTCGCGCCGGCTTCCACCACGAGCAACCCGGCTGAAAGGCCGCTGATAATCCGGTTGCGCATCGGGAAAGTCTGCCGGTCCGCAACGGTACTCATCGGGAATTCCGTAATCACCGCGCCGGAGGATGAGATTTTTTCGGCGAGCTCGCGGTTCTCGGCAGGGTAAAGCCGATCGAGCCCGCTCCCGAGAACGGCTATCGTCCTACCTCTTGCCGCGAGCGCTGCCTGGTGCGCCGCGGTGTCAATGCCCCTGGCGAGCCCACTGGCGACGGTGAGGCCTGCATAGGCAAGTTGATAGGCGATTTTCTTCGCGCACTCGGCGGCGTAGTGGGACGGTTTGCGCGTGCCGACGATACCGATGGCGTGGGAGTCGCTCAATGATCCCCAGACATACAGGACGATCGGAGGATCGTGGATCTCACGAAGCAGCGCCGGGTAGGACGGGTCGCTCTGAGTGATGATCGCAGCGCCAAATTTCTGCACGAGCGCGAGTTCCATGGCCGGATCCGCGCAGGCTTCCCATTTTGCGAGCGATTCCGCGACCTCGCTGCCGATTCCTTGAACCCGACGGAGTTCCGGCGGCGATGCCCGCAGGATGCTCTGGGGCGAGCCAAAGACCTCCAAAAGCCTTCTCACGCGAACGGGGCCGATGCGCGGCAGCATGTTCAGAGTCACAAACGCCTCGGTCTCCGTCATAGCGCGGGCCATACCCTTAATGTGAACGACATGCAATGCGGGTTTCTTTCCTTTGGGGAGCGCACGCGTCCCCGCGTGCCGTGTTCGGCGTTCCGCCGAACGCACCGCGCAAGAGTCACCCTTCAGCTCTTCGCGCGATCATGCCGTCTCTCAGCACGAACAAAACCGCATCTGCGATCGGTTGCAGCCAGCTAAGACTAGTCGCCGTAACGAATTTTTGAGCGGAGGCGGGCAGCGCCGCCAGAAGGTTGTTGCGCCGGATGGGATCGAGTTCGCCAAACACGTCATCGATCAGATAGAGTGGGGGCCGGCCTGCGGACGCCGCGAGTCCGCGCGCCTGACCCAGCTTCATCGCGAGGGCGATTGAGCGTTGTTGACCCTCAGAGGCGAAGGCTGTCGCATCGCGACCCTCCAGAAGGATCTCGATTTCGTCGCGATGCGGCCCGACGACTGTCGTTCGCAAGCGGACTTCCTCGTCGAAGCTGGCCTGAAGAGCAGCGGCGAACGCCGGCGGGCTTCCGGGCTGGTAGGAAATCTCGAGCGACTCCGAGCCGTTTGAGATCAGCCCGAGAGCCTCGGCGACTCGCGGCTTGAGGTCGGCGCAAAGCCCCGCTCGCGCGGCGAGCAGCGCTTCGCCCGCATCGAGCAGCGGTCTGTCGAAGGCATTGACCTCCCGGCGCGGTCGATTTTCCTTGAGCAAGGCGTTGCGCGAACGCAAAGCGCGTTCATAGGTGCGCAGTTGCCGGAGATAGTTCGGCGCAATCTGCGCGCCGAGAAAATCGAGATACCGCCTGCGGTGGGATCCGGAGCCGCGAACGAGTTGCATGTCATCATTGGAAATCCACGATACGCGCGCGACGGCGAGGTAGTCGGCCGAGCGCGACTGCGGCTTGGAATCCAAAGCGAACGCCTTGAGTTCCTTCACGAATTTTACATGCATATGCCGCTCGGCCCAGTGGCCGTCCAGACCGAATCCCGGCCGGCCGAAGCGAACGGCGGCGGCCAGGGAACTCGAACGCGGAGACTGCAACCGGAGCAGGATGCATGCTGCCTCGAGGAGGGACGTCTTCCCTTGGGCATTCGCGCCCACGATGAGATTGAGGCCCGGGGAGGGTTCGAAGGAAAGCTCATCGAAACAGCGAAAATCGCGCAACCGGAGATCTCGGAGCATTTCCTTCAAATAGCTTCGGATCTTGTGCGGACCAACAATATCCGCGCGCAAGGACCGACCGCTGGCTGACAGCTAACTGCGCCGCACGGGCGATTGACCGGGCGCGCTACTGGCCGTAGTAGGCGCCGGGGCCGTGTTTGCGCAGGAAATGCTTGTCGAGGAGCGCCTGAGAAATGGGAGTCGCCGCGGGGTTGATCTGAAGGGCCTTGATGGCCATTTCGGCGATGATTTCGAGGGCGAGCGCGTTTTCGACCGCCTTCGCGCCGGACGGCCCCCAGGCGAAGGGCCCATGTCCATGCACCAGGACGGCGCTGACGTGTTCGAAATCCAGGCTGCGGAATCTCTCGACGATGACGTTGCCCGTTTCCCATTCATAAGCACTGCGGACTTCTTCGGGCGTCATCGGCCGCGTGACCGGTACCTCGCCGTAAAAGTAATCGGCGTGCGTGGTGCCGAAGCAAGGTATCGCTCTTCCGGCCTGGGCGAATGAGACCGCATTGCGCGAATGCGTGTGCACGACGGCTCGGATGCTTGCGAAACCCTGGAACAAACGCCGGTGGGTCGGTGTGTCCGAAGACGGGCGCATCGTCCCGCCAACCTGCTTGCCTTCAAGATCGACGAGCACGATGTCCTCGGGCTTGAGCTTGGTGTAGTCCACGCCGCTCGGCTTGATGCCGAAAACCCCGCTGCCGCGGTCAATCACGCTGACGTTGCCGAAAGTGAGGTCCACGAGGCCGAATTTCGGCAGTTGCAGGTTCGCCTCGTAACACTCTTCCTGAACGGCTCGGTAGCTCATTTTGTTTTGGGCAAGAATTGTCGTTGGGACCAGATGCGTTCCCGCATGTCGCAGGCCGCCTCGGGGCCGCTACAGGCGTCCCAAACCCGGCGCGAGGTGGTAGTAGAGCTCGTTCTGGCGCAACTCTTGTTTGAAGGTTCGGATTTCGGTTTTCGCGTCGATGACAACCATCTCGATGCCGGCCATTTCCGCAAGATCTTCCATGTGCTCGGTCGTGACGCAATAGCTGAAACCGGTGTGGTGCGCGCCGCCCGCGTAGATCCACGCCGCACAGGCGGTTTTGAAATCGGGCAGACACTCCCAGACCGCACGCGCGACCGGGAGCTTCGGCAGCGGTTTTTGAGGTTTCACCACCTCGACCTCGTTGACAATCAGTCGGAAGCGATTGCCAAGATCGATGACCGAGGCATTGATCGCGTTTCCCGGCGGCGCATCGAAAACCAGACGCACGGGGTCTTCCTTGCCACCGATCCCGAGAGGATGAACTTCCAGCTTTGGCTTTCCGGCAGCGATGGACTCACAAACCTCCAGCATGTGCGAGCCGAGCACTTGATGGCCCTTCGGCGAGAGGTGGTAGGTATAGTCCTCCATGAAGGACGTGCCACCCTCGAGATCCGCGGCGATGACCTTCATCGCCCGAACAAGCGCGCTCGTCTTCCAATCGCCTTCGCCTGCAAAGCCATATCCATCGGCCATGAGGCGCTGAACGGCGAGGCCGGGGAGCTGCTTGAGACCATGCAAGTCTTGAAAGTTTGTGGTGAAGCCTTTGAAATTTCCGTCCTCGAGAAACGACCGCAGACCCAACTCGATTCGCGCCCCATCGCGTAGTGATTCGTGCCGTGGGCCGTTCTTGCGAAGCGGCGCGGCGACCGCGTAGCGTTCCTCGTATTCGGCGCAGAGGCTCTTGATGGCGGTGTCACTGACCGCGTCGACATGCTGGACCAGGTCGCCCACGGCATGGTGATTGACGGAGTATCCGAAACGCGCCTCCGCGCTCACCTTGTCGCCCTCGGTGACCGCCACGTAACGCATGTTGTCGGCGAAGCGCGCGAATTCCGCGCCCTGCCAGTCGTTCCATGCACGCGTCACGCGCATCCAGGCCCCGATACGGTCCTGCACTTCCGCATCCGACCAATGCCCGACCACCACCTTGCGCTCGAGACGCAATCGCGTGTGGATAAATCCCGCTTCGCGATCGCCGTGCGCAGCCTGATTGAGATTCATGAAGTCCATATCAATCTCGCTCCAGGGCAGATCGCGGTTGAATTGGGTATGCAGGTGGAGGAACGGCTTGCGCAGCGCGTTCAATCCGCCGATCCACATTTTCGAGGGAGAAAACGTGTGCATCCAAAGAATCAGACCTGCGCAGTTCGGGTCGCTACTGGCTTCCTGGCAGACTCGGCGAATTTCCTCCGGTCTGGTGACCAGGGATTTGAAGACGAGGGGGAGCGCCATCTTCTTCGAGAGAACAAGCGCTTCGACGATTTTCTGCGAGTTGGAGGTAACTTGCTGGAGCGGGCCTGGGCCGTAGAGATGCTGTGAGCCGGTGACAAACCAGATTTCGGGAGTGGGGATTTTCATAGGGTTGGGAAATGGGAGGGTTTCACGGGATAGGACGGACAATGGCCGATCACCGTGCGCACCGAGTTGGTTCCATAGTCAATACCAGGGGAGGAATGGATGAGAAAGATCAGTATCCCCTCCAGTTTGCGCTGGTAAAGCGCTAAGTTACTTGACAGTAATGCCGGGGTGGCGTCGGCGGCCGTTTCCATGCGCGATGTTGCCCGGGCGGCCGGGGTTTCGAAGAACACGGTCTCGCTCGCTTTACGAAATGATCCGCAAATTCCCGAGCGGACTCGCCGGCGGATCACGGACCTTGCTCAGAGGCTGAACTACCGGAAGAACGCCACGGTGGCACATCTTCTGGCGGAGCTTCGCCGGGTGCGTTCGCCTCGATTTCACTCCAGCCTTGCCCTGCTGAACGCGCATGCGGATCCCCATGCCTTCCGCGCCCATCCCACGATTCCTACGTATGTGCGGGGCTGTCAGCGGCGCGCAGACCAGCTCGGTTATACCTTGGATCAATTCTGGTTGCACGATGCCGCGCTGGACGGTCCGCGGTTGAACAAGATTCTGCGGGCTCGCGGCATCCGCGGGGTGATCGTCGTTGATGCGGGAAAATCGGCTGCCGGCGAGGTTCCTTCCGACGTGGGAGGAATTTCCCGCCGTGGTGACGGGTGTTCGGACGCGTGATCCCGCGCTCTCCTTTGCCTGCACGGATCATCACATGCTCGCGCTCAGGGCGTTTCAAAAGGCGCTCGAGTTGGGCTACAAGCGTCCGGCTCTTGTGCTCGATCAGGTGATCGACCGCCTGGTGGACGGGAGGTTTAGCGCCGGTGTCCAGATCGCACAGCAGGCCTGCCGGTCGCGCGCAGGGCGAAGGCCTTTTATCTGCTCAGAGGAGCGCGCGACGAGCCGGCGATTTTCCGGCGGTGGCTTGAACGGGAGAACCCGGACGCCCTCCTCACGCTTTACAACGTCGTGCGGCGTTGGATCGAGGACGCCGAAATCCTGGCCTCTCGGCACGTCGGTCTCATTCAATTGGAGTGGCGCGACGATTCGCCAGATTGGGCGGGAATGAATCAGCACAACGACGTCGTCGGGGAGGCCGCCGTCGAGATGGTGATCGGCATGGTTCACAACAACGAGTGCGGCATCCCCGGTTTTCCTCGCGCAACGCTGGTTGGCAGCACTTGGGTGGATGGGACGACCGTGAGAAACGGCTGAAACGCCAAAAAACAGTATCCGAGTGGACATCCGACGACTCCCATGGCGAATTTTCGCAGAGACAAAACCTTGGAGGGTTGATCCCTCTGTGCGAATCTCGCGAAGGGCACCGATCCTTTTTGCTGCCGGGATGCCTCCCAAATAGATCAAACAATGAGCCCAAAGCCGTCGCGAAAATCCACCACGAAAAAGTCCAGCGGAGACGCCCCAGCGTTTCTGTTTGATTTGGATGGAACTCTGATGGACACCGTTTACCAACATGTTCTGGCCTGGCGCGAGGCTTTGGAAAAGGCCGGTATCGAACTCTCGGTGTGGCGTATTCACCGGCGCATCGGAATGAGTGGCGGTCTTTTCGTGAACGCCTTGTGTCGGGAAACAGGACATCAGATCACCAAGGAGGAAGCCGCGCAATTGCAACGCCTGCATGCCGAGGCCTACGCGGGGTTGGTTACGCAAGTTCGCCCACTGCCTGGAGCATGCGAACTGCTCGCCTATCTCTCCGAAGCGGGAGTGGCCTGGGCCATCGCCACCAGCGGGCGGATGGAAAGCGCCGGACCCGCCCTGAAAATACTGGGTGTCGACCTTCGCAAGACCACAGTGATCACGAGAGATCAAGTCCGATATGCAAAACCGAATCCCGACCTCTTTTTGGCTGCTGCGCGGCAATTGGGGGTGGAGATCGGCGCGTCGGTGGTCGTGGGCGACAGTGTCTGGGACTTACTGGCCGCCCAGCGTGCGAGGGCCCTTGGCATCGGGTTGCTTTCAGGCGGCTACGGACGGGACGAACTGGAAAAGGCCGGCGCCTACCGAGTTTATCAGGACCCCGCCGACATGTTGAGGCATCTGGATGAGGTGGGCGTCCGGAGGGCGGAGTAGCGGGTCCGTGCGGTCGCTGGGCGAGCGGCGAGGTTGGGGCAAAGCCCGAAGGAGATCCCCAAATGGCCGAGGCGCGGCAAAGGTCCGGGGAGCGCACGCGTCCCCGCGTGCAATTTTCCGGCGTCCCGCCGGAAAACCCTGCTCAGCGAGACGCCGAACACCACACGCGGGACGCGTATGCTCCCCAGAGCCCTCGGAGCTGCCACCACTTCGGCAAATTTATTCCGGCATTCGGTTTGCTCTCAGATCGTCTGAGCAAGGAATCCGCCATCCACGCGGATATCCGCTCCCGTCACGAACCCGCTCGCCGCGTCGCTGGCAAGAAAAACAACCGCGCCCGCCAGTTCCTGCGCTTCGCCAAACCGCCCGATCGGCGTGTGGTCGAGAATGGAAACCGCGCGCGGGGTTGGCGAGCCGTCTTCCTGGAAAAGCAGGCGCCGGTTTTGAACGGCTGGAAAGAATCCGGGCGTGATCGAATTCACGCGCACGCCGTAGCGTCCCCATTCGCGCGCGAGAAACGCCGTCAGGCTCAAGGCAGCTGCTTTCGCAGCCGAATAGGCGACCACGCGCGAGAGCGGCAAATGCCCGGCAACGCTGGCGATGTTGATAATGCTGCCTTGGCCAGCCGCGCACATCGCCGGCCCGAATTCCTGGCACGGTAACAGGATGCTTCCGGTCACGTTGAGGTCAAAACAGGAAGACCAGGCCTCCGAAGAGATCTTCTCGAAAGGATTTTCCGGCGTGACGGTGGCACGCGGGTCGTTGCCTCCCGCGGCGTTGACGAGCACCGTGGCTGTCCCAAGCTTGGCAGTTACGTTTTTCCGCAACGCGCGCAGGCTCTCGCGCGACGAGGCGTCGGCGCGGAAAAACTCGGCCTTGGCGCCGCTGCTTCGAATGCGCACGCACCGGGCGTTGCCGCGTTCCTCATTGCGGCCGGCGATCGCGACCGCGGCACCCGCCGTGGCGAGCGCTTCGGCCAGCGCCCCGCCCAGAACCCCTGTTCCCCCGATCACCAAGGCGATGATTTCGGAAAGGTCGAAGAGCCTGTCGGTCATGCGCTTTGAGTCTAATATGAGAAGCGGAGAAAAGGATCACTCGGGCAGCGCGGGCACGCGCGGAGCTCGGAGGCGATGGGGCTCGGGGACACTGGATCCGATGAGTGGCCGGCAATAGTTGAAAAACGCCGTGGTAACTCCATCTCCCTCGGCATTGATGAACTCGTCAGGCATCACGCGTGTTTTCCCGGCCACGCTTGCCAGCGGGACGAGATCGTATGATACGCTGTAGTTCAGCACCGGCCGGCGAATAACTACGGAGCCGTCCACGTTGTCCCACATGGCGTATTGCACGGCGATCTCGCCCACCTCGCGAGCCTCATGAGCATCCCTGTCGGAGACCACTCCCAGAAAAGATCGCTGCAGGTAACCGAAGGTATCAGCGCGAACCCGCTTGATCTTGAGTTTGGATTTGATCTGTTCCGCCAGCAAATCCCCGACCACGCCGGTTCCGGAGAGTTGCACGTTGCCATGCGCGTCGCGCTCTGCGCTGCCCCTAAAAGTGAGAGCGATCGGCGTTCCTTTGTCATCCTGAATCCCCTCCGAGACCGCGACCGTGCAAAGTCCATGTTCCCTGTAAACCCGATCGACGTCTGAGATAAACTTGTCGGTCGAGAATGGCCGCTCGGGCAGGTAAACGAGATGCGGGCCTTCATCGACATACTTTCGCGCAAGGCTCGACGACGCGGTGAGAAACCCCGCGTGGCGCCCCATGACCACCCCAATCAATACGCCGGAGAGCGCGCGATTGTCCAGGTTCAGGCCGATAAACGCCTGGGTGACGAATCGCGCTGCCGAGCCGAATCCCGGGCAGTGATCGTTAAGCAGAAGGTCGTTGTCGATCGTTTTTGGAATATGGATGGCGCGGAATTCGTAGTGGGCTTCCTCCGCGTGCTGATTCACGATTTGCACGGTGTCCGAGGAGTCGTTTCCGCCGACGTAAAAGAAATAGCGGATGTCGTGCTTTTGCATGACTTTGAACATCCGCGCGCAATACTCGTCGTTCGGCTTGTCGCGCGTCGAGAGGAGCGCTGATGAGGGTGTCCGAGCCACCTGCTCAAGGTTGTGCGTCGTCTCGCGTGTCAAATCCAGAAAGTCTTCCTTGACGATTCCTTGGACGCCATGAATGGCGCCGTAGACCGCCTTGACCTGGGTAAACTTCCGGGCCTCCAGCGTGACGCCGACGACGCTCTGGTTGATTACTGCGGTTGGACCGCCGCCTTGCGCGACGAGCACCTTGCCTTCCAATCTACTCATAGGGCGGGAGATGTGTAACGTACCGGCCGTCAGGTGCAAGACGGCGCTTCAGCGAAGTGAAAAAAGGTCTGTTTTCACATCAAATTCGCGACTCTCACCCCCACCCGACGGAATTAAGACTTGCAGTCGCCGCAGTTTTCCGTTTTAAATCATCGGCTGCTGCCGGACTCCCCCTGCCGATAGCCTATGGTCCCGAAACCCATTATCATTGAAAGTTGGATGCTCCACCGGAGCGAGGCCGGGGTTCGATGTGTGGGAGCGATCAGAAACCATCAAAAATTCCCCGATGGCGCCTTCGTGCGCACCTCGGTAGTCGTCGCCAGGTTTCCGGGGGGAATCATCACCGAGAATGGCTCCTCTTACACGCTCGGCAACAAACATCCGCAAAACGGCGGCCAGTCCCAAAGTCTTTACCTGTCCCTGCCCAATACTATGACGGCTCAGCATGCGAGGTTGACCCCGAGGCTCGCCGGATCGATCCCGCCCGGACCTTCGCGGCAGGAACAGAGAGCTTCTTAGAAATCAAGGATCAACGGCTGTCCGCCGCAGATTCCCATGACCTTGGTTCCATCGACCGTGCACGAGTAACGCCTGCTCAGGTGGCCATGCAGCCAGAAACGCGGCCGGGCGCTATGCAGATACGCATCGAAGGCCTCGAATCCTCGATGGATATAGTCCGTGGGCGAGACAAGACCGCCGTTCAAAGCCGCGCTCGGCGGCGGCGCGTGAGAGATGAAGAGGTCGACGGACGGCATCTTCCGCAGAAATCTGGAGACCTGCCGTTCCGTGTAATGGTTCGGAGTATTTTTCTTGTAGAGGGGTCCGCCTCCGCAGCCGCCCAATCGCAAACCGCGGAAAGCAATGGAGCGCGCGTGCAGACTTTCGAAACCGACGCCCTCCTGCGGATCATGGTTTCCGGGCACACCCAGCAACGGAATGCCATGCGTCATAAAGGCGATATAGTCGAGCGTGCCTTCATCGATATCGCCGAGCGTCACGACGAGGTCGTACGCTTCCGGCGAGAGTTGCGCCATGCGAAAACTATCGGGCGAATGAATGTCAGCCAACGCGTAGATGCGAAGCTGCTGCGCCCTCATAGCGTAATCGAGCATCCGACCATACGCAGACAAATGCCAGAAATTTCTGAATGCGGCTCCCGCGCGGTTCGAAGGGCGATGGCGTCAGGAATTTCCAGTTGCAGACGCGCCTGCATTATCCTAGCCTCCGTGATCGGGATTCATACTGCTGCAGGCGGGTTCGGAGGCGAGTCTGAGCTGATCTTCCAACAACGTGCGCCCTTGTCTTGAACCGCTACCCATACGAGAGGGCTCGGCGGTGCGGCGGTGTGACAATCGTGAGTAAAGCTTGAGGACCTATGCCACAAACGAAGGAATCAGCTAAGGATGACTTTCTGCGCGCGCGGCAGCGCGCTGACTTGGAGAAGGTCATCTCCTCATTGACGGGAAAGTCGGCCGAGCTTCTTTCGTTTGAGGACGTGCGCCGGAAGGTTCGAGGGGTTCGCGGAAATCGGCGCGTCCTCAAGGATGTTCCGCTTGATTCCATCGTCGGCAGCGTTGGGCGATACGAGGACTTTACGCGCGATTTTTTGCCGAGACGCGACAGCGACAGGGACAGGTGGGCCCAAGTCGAGTTTCTGGCCAATGAGAGCGCGGGTCTGCCCCCCGTCGAACTCTTTCAAATTGGGGACGCCTACTTCGTAAACGATGGCAACCACCGCGTGTCAGTGGCCCGGCAGAGCGGTCACACGCACATTGAGGCCTACGTCACCAATGTGCAAACCAGGGTGCCACTTTCGGCTGACGTTCAGCCAAAAGACCTCATCCTGAAATCCGAGCTCGCCGATTTTCTGGAATGCACGCGGCTCGATTTTCTGCGACCGGACGCCGACATCACCGTCACTTCGCCGGGAGCGTACGCCGATTTGGTGAAGCACATCGAAGTGCATCACTATTTCATGGGGCTCGATCAAAAGCGTGAAGTCCCGTTTGAAGAAGCGGTCACTCACTGGTACGACACCATCTATTCGCCGGTGATCGAAGTCATTCGGAAACGGGATATCCTCTCGGAGTTTCCTGGCCGCAGCCATGCTGATCTCTATTTGTGGATTTTGAGGCACCGCGCCGAACTCGAAGAACAGCTCCATTGGGAGATCCGGACCGAGAATGCGGCCGTCGATTTCGCGGCCCAGCGCAGCCGCGAGCCCGATCGAGTAATCAGCCGTGTCGGGAAGAGGTTTCTCGAGAAGGTCCTGCCGCCCGCGTTCGATGCCGGTCCGCCTGTCGGTGAGTGGCGGCGTGAGCGGGTTGCGAGCCGGGAAGGAGGCACGATCTTCCTGGATCTTCTCGTTCTCGTCGATGAAACCGTGCCGGGTTTGCACGGACTGGAACTGGCCATCCGAATTGCGCAGGCCGAGCATGCGACAGTTCACGGCCTGCACCTGGTTTCCTCTCCGGAGCAGGTCGACTCTGAAGGAGTGCGCGCGCTGAGCGTGGTGTTCAATCGCACGTGCCACGACGCGGGCATTCCGGGACGACTCGCTGTGGAGGTCGGAGATCTGGCGGAGGGTATTTGCGATCGTGTTCGATGGAGCGACCTCGTCGTGATCGACCGTTCGCCAGCGAGCGAAGCGAGCCTCCGCGACATCCTTCAGCACTGTTCGCGCCCCGTTCTTCTGGTTCCCGGACCTGCCCAGGAGCTCAAGCGGGCTTTGCTCGTCTACGACGGCAGCCCGAAGTCGAAGGAGGCGCTCTACATCGCCACGTATTTGGCGAGCCGTTACAAAGTGTCCCTGGTGATCTTTGCCACGCCTGAGGGCGATCAATGGGCCATGCAGAGAACCGTGGCGGTCGCCACGCGGCACCTGCGGAAGCACGGAATTGAGGCAGAGAGTTTTGAGCGACGCGGACCGATTGCGCCGGCAATCCGCGACAGCGCCGTGGAAGCGAAATGCGATCTCATTATCATCGGAGGCTACAGCCATCATCCCCTGTTGGGACCGAAGAGCCCTCTCGACGAGCTTCTTCGCCTGACCGTGCGCCCCGTGCTCATTTGCCGTTGAGCGCTGTCGCGATTTGCGACCGCGGAGTCTGTTTGGCTTGATCAAGGTTCCTGCCACCGTGGCGAGCGAACCTTCCCCATGAGGTCCTAAGCCCGGCGTTCTGGATGAAATGGCATTGCCCGGCTGCGGTGGTCTTCGCCTTTGGAGGTGGAGAGGGGGGACTCAACCGGCTGCAGAGTTGTGGGGCCCGCGAACTGGAAGCCCAGTCAACGTTTTGGGCAGGCGGATCTTAAGCTGGTTTTTTCCGGCGCGCGATGAGATCATGCAATCGACATTGGCTCACGCCCCTGCCGACGCCCCAACTCGACAAAGCTTCTCATGAAATCGTATCGTTTGAACCGTCTTTTTAACGCCAAATCCAACCGCTGCTTCGACGTCGCTGTCGATCATGGGTTTTTCAATGAGTATGGCTTTCTTGCCGGGATCGAAGATCTTGCCGATGCCGTCAAAACCCTGGTTGCGGCCGCGCCCGATGCCATTCAACTGACCCTCGGTCAGGCTCGACTCTTGCAATCGCTGCCGGGGCGCCAGAAGCCGTCTTTGGTGCTGCGGACCGACGTGGCCAATGTCTACGGCAAGGAGCTCCCTCGCGCCCTCTTCAGCCGCATGATTGAAAACCCGGTCGAACAGGCGCTTCGTTTGGATGCCGCTTGCGTCGTGGTAAACCTCTTTCGCATCCCGAATGAGCCGGAAGCGGGCGATCAATGCATTCAGAATATCCTGAAGATCAAACCGGAGTGTGATCGATACAGCATGCCTTTGATGATCGAACCGCTCGTCTTTCAGACCAACGCGACCGCCGGCGGCTACATGGTGGATGGCGATCCGGTCAAGATTCTTCCTCTCGTTCGACAGGCGGTTGAGCTGGGAGCGGACATCATCAAAGCCGATCCGACCGACGACGTGAGCGTGTATCACAAGGTTATCGAGATCGCCGGAGGGATTCCCGTGCTCGTCCGAGGTGGAGGAAAGGCGCCGGACAAGGAAATCCTGGAACGCACCGAAGCGCTCATCCATCAGGGGGCGGCAGGCATAGTCTATGGTCGCAATGTGATCCAGCACGAAAACCCCTCGGGAATGACGAAGGCCCTCATGGCCATTGTGCATGATGGCGCCACTGCCGCCGACGCCGCCAAACTCCTGAGCTAGGAGGCAAAAATCATGAGCATACGAGCAAGAATCGGCATCATTGGCGGCGGCTTGATGGGGCGCGAAGTGGCCAGCGCCATCGGTCGTTGGTTTGTGTTGGAGAGTTTTCCCGTCGAGGCGGAGTTGATGGCGATCTGCGACTTGGTCGAGAAGCAGCGCGAGTGGTTCCGGCAGGTGCCGACGGTCAAGCTCGTCACCGCCGACTACCGTGAACTACTGGCCATGCCGGAGGTTGACGTTGTGTATGTCGCCGTTCCTCACCACCTCCACGAGGCGATCTATCTTGATGTATTGAGCGCCGGCAAGGACCTGCTGGCGGAGAAACCCTTCGGCATCGACCTGAAGGCCGCCCGCAACATCGCCCGTGTCGCAGAATCTTCCGGGCGTTTTGTTCGTTGCAGCTCCGAATTCCCTTTTCTTCCCGGCGCACAGCGCGCCTACCAGATTGCGCGCGCTGGAAGCGTTGGCAAGTTGCTCGAGATCCGTTCCGGATTCCACCACAGCAGTGATCTCGATCCCACCAAGCCGGCCAACTGGAAGCGTCAGGTTAAGACCTGCGGCGAGATCGGCGTGATGGGCGATTTGGGTATGCACACGGTCCATATCCCCTTCCGGCTCGGCTGGAAACCCAGCCGCGTCTACGCCCAATTGCAGAAGGTCTATCACGAACGCCCCGACGGAAAAGGTGCGATGGTGCCCTGCGACACATGGGACAATGCCCTGTTGCACGCCGACGTTGAGAGCGAAGGAAGTGACGTCCCAATCCGGTTTGAGATGAAGCGTCTGGCTCCCGGCGAGACGAATACGTGGTTCATCGAGATCCTTGGGACCGATGGCGGTGTGAAGTTCAGCACGAAGGAGCCAAAGACCCTGTGGACGTTCCAGCGTGGCAAGGAGCAAATCTGGCAGCGCGCCGATCTGGGTTTCCAAGTGCCGTTTCCGACTATTACCGGAGGGATTTTCGAGCCGGGCTTTGCGGATTGTTTCCTGCAGATGTGGGCGGCGTTCCTGGCCGAACGCGCTGGAAAACTCGATGATAAATTCGGCTGCGTCACGCCGGCTGAGGCCGTGGCCAGCCACGAGCTTTTCGCGGCGGCCCTGCAGTCCCATGCGGAAAAGCGCGCGATTGATCTAACGTAATCGAGAAGGCGACCCCAATGAAACGCAGCGAAATCAATTTCCTCATTCAATCTGCCATGCGCTGTTATGGCGCCCACGGTTGGGCTTTGCCTCCCAACGCACGCTGGGACATCACCGATTTCGGGTTGGGCGATTGGCGGCGGTTTGGCCTTGTTCTCGTCAACCTGGCCGAAGAGCCGGAATATTGCGAAAAGCTTATGTACGCCCAAAAGCGGATGACCACTCCCGCGCATGCGCATCAAAAGAAGAAGGAGGACATCATTTGCCGCTGGGGAAAACTTGCGGTGCAAGTGTGGGCGGGTGAGCCGTCGAAAAGCGGAAGCAAGACTTTTTCGATCCCGGTGAATCACGAGGAACAGCACGTTTCCTCCGGCGCGATCATCGAATTGCAAGCCGGATCCCGGGTGACGCTGGTCCCTGGCGTCTATCACGAGTTTTGTCCGGACTCCGACGAATGCATCATTGGCGAAGTCTCAACCGCCAACGACGACCGGCACGATAACTTTTTCGCCAACCCCGACGTCGGGCGCTATCCTGGCATCGAGGAAGACGAGGCGCCCGTTTTGCGCCTGATCAGCGAGACACGGGGCTGAGGGCCCAAGCGACGTCTTGCCTTCTCAGGCCAGCGCTTCGGCCATCGTGCGCAGTTGAATCTGGATGATGCGCGATTTGCCCGACTGCGTGCAGGCGAGGAGAACTGCCGAGGCCACATCTTCCGGCTCCAGCATGTCGGATTGAGCCACGCTCGCTTCCGTGCGCCCTTTTCCCAGGGCGAACTCCGTCTTGACACCGCCGGGACAGATCGCGCCAACCTTGATGCCGCTCGGGCGCAGTTCCTTGTCGAGCGCTTGGGCAAATCCTACCTGAGCAAACTTCGTCATACAGTAAACGGCCTCGCCACCGAAGCCGTAGATGCCGGCCATCGAAGAGATCATCAAGATGGTGCCCGAAGCTTGTGCCAACATGATCGGGACGGCGTGCCGGGTGAAGAGAAACGTGGAGCGCACGTTGACATCCATCATTTCGTCGTATTCGTCCGCGCTCGTCTCGACGAGATTCTTATAATTGCCCACCCCCGTGTTGTTGATGAGAATGTCAAGCCGCCCAAAAGTCTCCTTCGCGGCGGCAATCGTCTGGCGTGCCGTCTCCTCGTCACGAGCGTCGCCGGTGACGATGGCAGCCTCGCTTCCCAGGGCCCGAACTTCCGAGGCGAGAGCGTCCAGACGCTCCCGGCGGCGTGCGGTGAGCACGAGCTTCGCCCCCTCGGCTGCAAGAGCGCGCGCGCAAGCTTGCCCGATTCCCGCGCTCGCTCCGGTAATCAGTGCGACCTGTCCCGTAAGTCTTAGTTGCATTTCATGCTTTGATGACCCAGGCGCGGCGGAAAAGTCAACAAGTTTCCCGAGCGACGCAAGTCTTTCGTTCTGGGGACTTGCGGCTCTTGGATGGTCTGAGTTACGGTGAGTTAACCCCAAAAACTTCATCCATGAAAGCTCTTGTCCTCGAGGAAAAACATAAACTGTCACTGCGGGAATTCTCCATCGACGAGCCGCTCGGGTCCCATGACGTGCGCATAGGTCTGCGCGCCGTTGGGGTCTGTGGAAGCGATGTTCACTATTATCAACACGGCGCCATCGGCCCGTTCGTTGTGCGCGAGCCCATGATTCTCGGTCACGAGGCGGCGGGCGTGGTCCTGGAGGCCGGAGCCGAGGTGAAGAATCTCAAACCGGGAGACCGCGTCTGCATGGAACCCGGAATTCCGGATCCGAACAGTCGCGCGACGCGGTTCGGAATGTATAATCTCGATCCGGCCGTGCGATTCTGGGCAACGCCTCCGGTGCATGGAATTCTTCGACCGACCGCGGTCCATCCGGCAGCGTTCACTTTCAAGCTGCCTGACAATGTTTCCTTTGCCGAAGGCGCAATGGTGGAACCGTTGGCCGTTGGCATGCACGGGGTGAACAAGGCACGTGTCAGAGCGGGGGATGTCGCCGTGGTGGTGGGTGCGGGCCCGATCGGCATGGTGACCGCGCTCGCGGCGCTGGCGGGCGGTTGCAGCAAGGTTTTTATCACGGACGTCCAGCCGCAAAAACTGGAGCTTGCGGGAAAGTACTCCGGGGTGACGCCGGTGAACGTGCGTGAGAAGAACATCGCCGAGGTGGTGGGTGACGCGACGGAGGGTTGGGGAGCCGACATCGTCTTTGAGGCGAGCGGGAATGCGCGCGCGATCCAGAGCGCGTTCGAAGCGCTGTGTCCGGGCGGTTGCGTGGTATTCATTGGGATGCCAGGGGCGCCGGTTCCGCTGGATATCGTGGCGGCGCAGGTGAAGGAGGCGCGCATCGAGAACGTCTTCCGCTACGCACACGTCTTTCCACGGGCGCTGGCGCTCATGGGCGCCGGCAAGATCGACGTCAAGCCCCTCATCACCGATCGATTTGGCTTTGACGAATCAATTGCCGCATTTGACTTTGCGTCGAATATGCCCCCGCAAAGTGTTAAGGTGCAGATCGAGTTGTCCGCCTGAGTCGCGCGGCAACCCGTTGAGCTTTGGGCCCGGCGCGATCAAGCGCCTCAACTGCAGCCGGCAGGCTCTCGCAGTTGGCGATAAGGCGGTCGCCGCGAGGGCCCTGTTTAAGACTGCTCTGCATTTCGATCCGGGTTTCGTTTTCCAAGAACCTGGAGCACCAAAGGAATCGTCGTCAGCAGACCAATCGCAGTCAGCGTCCAACCGACTGATTGGCGCTGTTTGGGATCCAGCTTGTCAGCCAACAGCAAGGCGACTCCGGCACCAAGGACCGCACGGGTTCCGGCAATCAATCCGACCTCCGGCAAACTTAATTCTACGGTTTTCACGAGCTAGGATACTGGAAGTTTCCGGAGAGCGCGATGGCGAATCGAAGCCCGATTCGCGATTCGCAATGTCGAAAAAATTGCCTGACAGCGGGGCCAGCATTCCCGACGCCCGGAAGGTTTCGCAGGGAAGCGCGCTCGAAAGGACATTGGAATCGAGGCGCGCCAAAGATGATATTGGCTAATTCGCAATGACTCCCCAATCGAAAAGAACGTTCACATCCTCAAAGGAATCGGGAAGGAAAAGCGGGCCAGCAAAAATTCCCCGGCAGTCAACGGCGGCCTTGAAATTTGTCGTGCTGGACGAGGACCTCTACCGCTACGTTGCAGCCCACCGGAGCAGTCCCCGCGACCCGGTGCTCGATGACTTAAGAGCCGAAACCGAAAAGCTTGGCTCCATCAGCCAAATGCTCATCAGCCGCGAACAGGGGTCTTTTTTGACCTTGCTGGTGGGCGCCCTGGGCGCACGCTCCGCTGTTGAGATCGGAACATTCACGGGCTACAGCGCCATTTGCATTGCCAGGGGCCTTTCGCGCCAGGGGCGCCTGCTTTGCATTGACGTCAACGCGGATTGGACAGCCATTGCCAGGCGCTACTGGGCGCGCGCCGGCCTCGAAAGCAGGATCGAGTTGCGCCTTGGCGGTGGGCAGGCAGAACTCGAGGCGTTGGCCGCGAAGCCCCGGTTCGATTTCGCCTTCATCGACGCGGACAAACCCGGCTACGATCTCTACTACGAGCTGGTTCTTCCGCGTCTGCGAACCAATGCGCTGATTGTTTTCGACAACATGCTCCAAAATGGCCGGGTAATTGATCCGAAGGACGAATCTGCAAGATCCATCGATCGCCTGAACAAAAAGCTCCGTGCTGACCCGCGTGTCGAATGCGTTCTCCTGGCCGTCGCGGACGGCCTTATGCTATGTCGAAAAGTTAGACTCCCGAAGACATCGCGGGAAGCGAATTCCAGCCTGGAAAAATCTGGAAACTATTGATCTAGATCAAGAGAGGGCATTCTCGTGCTGGCCAAACTTTTCAGCAACGGGTACGCCTCTCACACGAGAGCCAGAATATGTTGCCCCAACGGACCATCGACGTCGTAAAAGCCACGGCTCCGATCCTTGAAGAGCACGGAGAAACCCTGACCGCTCACTTTTACAAGAGGATGTTCGCGCACAATCCGGAAGTCGCCCCGTTGTTCAATCCCGCGCATCAGCGCGCGGGTTCGCAGCAGAAGGCTCTCGCCGCGGCCATCTGCGCGTATGCGGCCAATATCGACAACTTGGAAGTGCTGGGCGGAGCCGTCGAGCTCATCGCGCAGAAGCACGCGTCGCTTCGCATCTTGCCGGAGCACTATCCCATAGTGGGTGAGAACCTGCTGGCTTCAATTCGCGAGGTTCTCGGTGCAGGAGCGACCGATGAGGTGATTGCGGCCTGGACTGAGGCCTATGGATTTCTCGCGGAGATTCTCACCGCCCGGGAAAGGCAGATTTACTCGGTGCAAGCCAAGACCCAGCATGGATGGACGGGCTTCAAACCATTCCGCGTGGTGCGCACAGCGCCGGAGAGCGAAGTGATCACCTCATTTTATTTGCAACCCACCGACGGAGGGGGATTGCCCGAGTTTAAACCTGGCCAGTATATCACGATACGTGTACCGGATGAACGCGGCCAAACAACCATGCGCAACTACAGCCTTTCCAATGCGCCCGGTGAAGACAGCTTCCGCATCAGCGTAAAGCGGGAATCGAAGGGCTTTGTTTCCGGCTTCCTGCACAAAACGGCCAGGGAAGGCACTGACCTTGAAGTCGGCCCTCCTTGCGGAGAGTTTTTTATCGATCTAACAGAAAGACACGAACGTCCGTTGATGCTTCTCTCCGCCGGAGTGGGCATCACGCCGGTGCTCAGCATCCTCCTGAGCGTGTTAAAAGCTCAAGCTGAGCGCAAAGTATTTTTCGTGCACGGCGCTCTGAATGGACGGGTGCATGCCTTTAGAGATTTCGTGCGCCAACTTGCAGGACGCCACGCAAACCTCAACGTCCACTATCGTTACAACGAAGCCTCAGAGGAGGACCGCGCCATGCGCTGGCATGACAGCGAAGGGTTCATCGATGCGGAATTGCTCGAAGACATGCTGCCAGAGCGCGACGCGGACTATTACTTCTGCGGACCGAAGCCTTTCATGATGGGCATCTATCACAATCTGCTAAAGTGGGGCATTCCCGCCTCGCAGGTTCACTTCGAGTTCTTTGGGCCACGTCAGGAGTTGGAAGGCGCCGAGGCCCCGGCGGCGTGAGACTCACGCTTCGTCGCGATTCGGTTACCGAATCTCCGCCTGTCGGTCGGAAAGAGGCAAAGGGAAATTTACTTCGGCACCTCTTCTGATGCTTCGCCAAGAAGCTGGCGCATGGTGATCTCAAGCCGCTGCGGGTTATGGACGAGGATAGTTTGCCCGGTTGTGCGGATGAGTTCTTTGTCGCGAAGTTTGGCCAGCGAGCGCGAGAGCGTCTCGCTCGTTATGTTTAACTCGGCTGCCACAATGCGTTTGGGATGCTCGAGTCGAATCTCGAAGGGCGCGCTTTCGTAGGGAAGGGGACATTGCCTCAGGAGCCAGTGGATGCAGCGTGCCTCCGAGTTCTTCAGCGTCAGGTCATCGAGCAAGGCGATGACCGTTCGGAGGTGCTGGCTCATTGATGCAAGCATTCGCAACGCAAGCTCCGGCCGCCTTCGCAGCAGGGCCATGAATTCAACTCTCGGCAAGACAATGACAGCCCCGGGCGTCAGTGCGCGCGCGCTGGCGGGATAACCCTCTCTGGAGAGGAGTGCGGCTTCGGCGAAGGAGTCGCCGGAATGAAAAACATGGATGACCTGCACCTTTCCGGCCGCGCTGACGCGGTGGACACTAATCACGCCTCGCTGTACCACAAAGAAGGCTTCGCATGGCTCTCCCTCGTGAAAGAGATATTCGTTTTTCTCTAGATCCCTCACTGCGGAAAAGGCGCTGATCTCAGCGATTTCGGCAGCAGGAAGCCCTGCGAAGATTCGCGAGCGAAGCAAGGAACTTGCAACGACAAGAGGTTTGTAACGCGAAGGCTTCGCCATGGCCAGGGAGATGGCCAGATTAATTTAAGCAATTGATTGATATAGATCAAGGCTCGGGGCTGCTGGATTTGTATAAGAGAGACCTTGTGTTCAGCACATTGAACCTGCGGGCGCTTGGAGTCGCCGCATTGGCGACGTTGCTGCTTGTCGTCGGTGTCTTCGTGGGCTCGCGAAATTTGCAGAACTTCGACGCTGCGCTGGTGCCGTATCTCATCGGCACGTTGTTTGCGGCATTCGCGATTGTTTACCGTTACGTCGTGTGGCTTCAGCGACCGCCGACATGGCGCTTTTTCAAACGATCGTTCGAGTTGCTCTTCAGCGGCAAGACCCTCGCCTACGGCTGGGAGCTGGTGAAGCATTTCATCGCGGATTTCCCGTGCCAGCGCTTCATTGCGCACCGGGGACCGCGCCGTTTCTGGGGGCACTTTCTCATGTCCTGGGGCTGCATGATCGCATTTGCCGTTACGATCCCACTGACCTTCGGCTGGATTCACTTCGGGTTGAAACAGGGCGGCATCAGCACCTACGAAGCGTACACCTTCGGGTTCAAAGTGATGGAGTTTCCGCTCAACAGCTTCATCGCTTACAACACCTTTCACATCCTCGATTGGTGCTCGTTGATGGTGATCGCAGGTGTGCTGATTTTCATGCGGCGCCGGCTGACCGACCTCGGCCAGATCGCCCTTCAAACGTTCGAAGGCGACTGGCTCCCGTTGATCCTGTTACTGGCGATTTCTGTCACCGGGCTCGGGCTGACGTGGGACTACGACTTCATGGATGGCAAGTACTATCCGTTCATGGCCGTGACCCATGCGATCACGGTTATCCTCTTTCTGATTTGGATTCCGTTCGGCAAGTTTTTCCACATCATCCAGCGGCCCGCCCAGCTTGGGATCGCCATGTATCGCAAGGCCGGCGCCGAGGGCCCGCAGGCCGTGTGCCCGCACACCGGCCAGACGTTTGCGTCGCAGATGCAGATCGATGACCTTAAAGTGGTCACGAAGGAGCTTGGCTTCAACTTCGACCTCGAGGATGGTGGCTCGCATCTCGACCTGAGCCCGCAGGGAAAGCGCGCCGCGCTTGCGAAGGCGCATCTCGCCGCGCGCAAGGAATCAGGGCAGTTTTTCGGCTAGTCTCGCGCTATGGCCAAACTTTCCAGCAGCGAAGAAGCGCTCACAACGCAGTTCGGGCCGCATCTGAACTATCCTCCACGCGAGGGCTATCCCGGCCGCGACGAGCCGGACAAGATCGTCGAGACGCATTGCTGCTTCTGCGGGATGCAATGCGGCATCAAGCTGCTGGTCAAAGCCAACAAGGTCGTCGGTTTCGAGCCGTGGGAAGAGTTTCCGTTCAACGAAGGACGGCTTTGTCCGAAAGGCGTCCAGCGTTACCTTCAGAACAATCATCCCGACCGGCTGCTGCATCCACTCGAGCGAGCCGAGGGCACCGGCTTTCAGCGCACAGATTGGGAGCACGCGCTGAGTCGCACGGTCTCGGAAATCCATCGCATCCAGAACCAATACGGGCCCGATGCCTTCGCGATGCTCTCGGGTGTCTCGTTGACGAACGAGAAGAGCTACCTCGTCGGCAAGTTCGCCCGCCTTGCCCTCAAAACGCGCAATCTCGATTACAATGGCCGGCTGTGCATGGTCAGCGCAGGCGCGGGAAACAAGAAAGCGTTCGGCCTCGATCGCGGCTCGAACAACTACTCCGATCTCAAGCATGCCGAGGTGGTGATGATCTGCGGCACGAATGTCAGCGAGACGTTTCCTACGCTTACCCACTGGCTCTGGCAGGCGCGCGACAACGGCGCGAAGCTCATCGTCGTCGATCCTCGGCTGACTCCGATCGCGCGCACAGCCGATCTGCATTTGCCGATCCGGCCAGGCCGCGATTCGGCGCTCTATGGCGCGATCCTGCACCAGCTCGTCAAACATGACTGGCTTGACCACGAGTTCATCGACAACTGCACGAGCGGCTTCGACGAAACCGCGGCGGCGGTGAAGGATTACGACTTGGACTGGGCTGAGCGGGTCACTGGCATTTCGAAAGAAAAAATCATGCGTGCCGCCGAGTGGTGGGGCAGGGCGAAGACCAGCTTCCTGATGCACGCGCGCGGCATCGAGCACCATTCCAAGGGAGTCGAGAACGTGATTTCCTGTATCAATCTCGTGCTCGCGACCGGCCGCATTGGCAAGCCGTATTGCGGCTACGCCACGATCACCGGCCAGGGCAACGGCCAGGGCGGGCGCGAGCATGGTCATAAGTGCGATCAGCTTCCCGGCAACCGTGACATCGAAAATCCCGAGCACCGGCGTTATATCAGCGAGGTCTGGGGCATCGACGAAAAAGAACTGCCGGGGAAAGGGCTCACCGCATACGAGCTTATGCAGGCAATTCACCGGGGCGAGATCAAAGGGCTCATCTCAATCTGCTTCAACCCGGTCGTCTCCCTGCCCAACAACAACATGATCCGCGAAGCGGTGGAGAAGCTGGAATTCTACTGCGCGATCGATTTTTTCCTCAACGAAACCGCACACTACGCCGACATCGTCTTCCCCGGCTCCCTGCATGAAGAGGAGGAAGGCACCGTGACCACCGCCGAGGGCCGGGTTACGCGGATCCGGCAGGCGGTGACGCCGCCAGGAGAAGCGCGCACGGATACCGAAATCCTGCTCGAACTCGCCCGCCGCCTCGGGGCGGGGAAGCACTTCTCATTTGGGACTTCCGAAGACATTTTCAACGAGCTGCGCGTCGCCTCGAAAGGCGGCACCGCCGATTACTTCGGCATCACCTACGAGAAGATCGAGAAGAACATGGGCGTCTTTTGGCCGTGTCCCAGCCTCGACCATCCGGGCACCCCGCGGCTCTGGGAGGATCGCAAATTCAAGACGCCGGATGGCAAGGCGCATTTCAATGCCGTGAGCTACCGGGACCCGGGCGAAGTGACCGACGCCGAATATCCGGTGATCCTCACGACCGGCCGCGTCGTCTCGCAATATCTCAGTGGCACGCAGACCCGCCGCATCGGCAGGCTGGTCGATCAATATCCCGAGCCGCTGCTGGAAATTCATCCCAAACTGGCAGCGCAGTACGGGATCACCGACCGCGAAATCGTCCGCGTGGTGTCGCGACGCGCGAGCGCGGAGTTTCCCGCGCAGCTCGTCGAGACGATCCGAGAGGACACCGTCTTCGTTCCCTATCACTGGGCCGGCAAGAAATCGATCAACCAGCTTACCTCCGGACATCTCGATCCTGTCTCGAAGATTCCGGAGTTCAAAGTAAGCGCCGTCCGCTTGGAGCCGCTCGGGAAACGAGCGCCTCTTCCGAAACAGGATAGCCTTCAGCCGAGCGGTGGTTCGCCCGGACACCCCAGTCCGAAACCTCCTCCGGTTCATGAACTCGCCCAAGCCCCGAAGGAGTCCGCTCCATGATTGCGCAAGATTTTAGTGTTCCAGGCATCTCTACCTAACCTCCCACCGACCATGCTCCTCCAATTCAAGCAAGAAGAAGAATTCTTCATGGACCCGCAGCGTTGCATTGGCTGCCACGCCTGCGAGATGGCGTGCGCCGAGTGCGAAACGAACGGCCAGACTCCGATGGTAAGCGTTGATTATGTCGATCGTTACTACACGCCGCAAACCAGCGTGCAGATCTGCATGCATTGCGAAGACCCGGCGTGCGCCAAAGTGTGCCCTGCCGATGCGATTCAGAAAGACGAGTTCGGCATCGTTCACAGCGCCAATACCGCGCGCTGCATCTCCTGCTCGAACTGTGTTTACGCGTGCCCATTTGGCGTCCCGAAAAAGGCGGAGCCGATGCAGCTCATGATCAAATGCAACATGTGCTACGACCGGACCAGCGTGGGCAAAAAACCGATGTGTGCCACTGTTTGTCCGAGCGGCGCACTCTGGTACGGCACGCGTGAGAAAATGCGCGAGTTGCGTCCGAACAGCACGCCCGTGAACACGTTTCGCTTTGGCAAACAGAGCGTAAAAACCAAGGTTAACGTCATGATGCCCAAGGGCAGCACAGAACTGGTGGTTGACTGATGTTATGAAAAAGGAGCCCGAAGCGCCTCTGGAGTCGAAGCCCGCGTGGGCCGCCGATTTCCCGATCGACCGCGTTGAGGCCCAGCACGTGTCCCGGCGCGAGTTTGCCAAATACCTCGTGGTGGTTTCCGGAGCTCTTGCCGCCGGGAGCGCGTGGGTGGCGGTGCGTGACAAGCTGTTTCCGCATCCACCAATTACTGCCGAGCATCTCATCTGCAGAACACAGGACGTGCCAATCGGCGGTACCCATGCGTTCACGCTTCCGGGCAGCGCCCTTCCGTATATCCTCATTAATCTTGGCAACGGCGAATGGCGCGCGTTTGAGCAGAAGTGCACGCATCTTTCGTGCGCGGTGTTTTACCAGCCGCACGAGAGGAAGATCGAATGCCCCTGCCATAACGGTTGGTTCGACGCGCGCACTGGCGCACCGCTGCAAGGCCCGCCGCAGCGCGCGCTGCCACAGCTCCAGCTCGAAGTCCGCGGCGACGAAATTTTCGTGGTGCCGTCGAAGCACGACGAGCACAGTGCCTAGTCCGAAACCGCCATGGCCGCGACTCGACAAGCTCTCAGCCAGGCGCACCCGGCAAAGACCAACGTCCTCTCTGTCGGGCTTATTTGTGTCCTCATTCTAATCGTCAGCCTGCAAATTTGGCTGCTTAGCGCGAGCGTAAATACTTCGCTGGCCGGCCACGCGAACATCGCCTGGACTGCTTTCTACGGGTCACTGGCGCTGTTCCTCGCTGGCGCGGTGACCCTCAGCTATCTGCCGCTGCCGATTCGGGTCCCGATTGTTTTGGAGCGAGCGGAGGCCTTTGCCAACGCGGCTCTTGCCTGGCGGACACTCGCCATCAGCGCGGTTGCGCTCGCGCTCTCCTTTGCCGTGTGGTTCATGTGGTCGGCCATCGCGGTGAAGCTTAACGACGCCGGCTTCGGTCTGACGAAAAACCAGCTCTTCTGGCTTACCGCGACGCCGGTGATCCTCGGCTCGCTGCTACGAATTCCCTATGGGCTCATTGTCTCACGCTTTGGCAGCCGGCGCAGCTATGCGGCAGTCACTCTGCTTCTGCTCCTGCCTGCGCTTGGAACCGGCTTCGCGGTGCGAGACCCAACGACACCCTACTGGGTGCTGCTCTTTTGGTCTGCCGTGACCGGAATCGCCGGGGCGAATTTCGCCACGTCGATGGCGACGGTGACGCTCTGGTTTCCCAAGCAACTTCAGGGTTCTGCCCTCGGCATCAACGGCCTGGGGAATCTCGGGGTGACCATCGCCCAGTTTACGATCCCGCTGGTTATCGGGTTTTCGTGGCTCGGTGCGTCTGAGGCGGCTCCCGGCGCCCCCGTTCGTTCCATCCATCTCGGGAACGCCGCTTTCGTTTGGATCCCTATCATCCTGATCTGTTCCGCCGCGATCTGGTTCGGAACCAAGGACTATCCCGCCGAGCCGAAGACACTTGCTTCACAGCTCGTAGCTGGCAAACGGCTGCACACCTGGGTGCTTTCGACGCTCTATTTCCTGACCTTCGGCTGTTTCGTCGCCATGGGCGCGTCGCTGCCGCTCATCATCAAAGAGGTCTTTGCTGCGGCACCCGGGGGACCGCCGAATCCCCTGTTTTTCGCGCCTTGGGCAGCGGCGATCGCCACCGTGATGCGGCCCCTGGGAGGCTGGTTGGCGGACAAGCTGGGGGCGGGTTTGATCACCTCGATCTCGATCGGAACCATGGCAGTTGGAGGCTTCAGCCTTTCCGCCTTTCTCCAGCCGGACGCGTTTGCAGGATTCTTTGCCGCGGTTCTCGTCATCTGCGCGGCGGCGGGGCTCGGCAACGGCAGCGTCTTCAAGATCATCCCGCTGGTGCTCGCAAAAGAGGCGGGCGCAGCGATCGGCATCGTCAGTTGCGTGGGAGCGCTCGGAGGCTTCGTTCCGCCACTCCTGCTGGGATGGACGATGGGGTACCTTGGCAGCCCCGCCTGGGCTTACACGGGCATGGCTCTTTTCGCCCTGCTGTGTCTGGCTGTAAACGGCTATTTCTATCACCGCCGCGCTTCACCCACTCATTGTTAAAGCCAGGGGAGAAATCGTGGCCACGCAATTTAACGAGGATCTCTGCTGCCAGCTTAACGTATAGGAAATACCCTGATGGATCTATCGACCAGTTACCTTGGAATGAATCTGCGCACGCCACTGGTGCCTTCGGCCTCGCCGCTCACGCGCAATATCGACGACGTAAAGCGCCTTGAGGACGCCGGCGCGGCCGCCGTTGTTTTTCACTCGGTCTTCGAAGAACAGCTCCGGACCAGCTCGAAACCTGGAGACTTCAGAGTGGGGCCCGAGCTTTATCTCGACCACATCGCCCAGGCAAAGGACAATGTGAGCATTCCCATCATTGGCAGCTTAAACGCCGCGACACCAGGCGGCTGGGTCCACTACGCTCGACAGATCGAGCAGGCAGGCGCCAACGCGCTCGAACTAAATATTTACGATATTCCCACGGACATGGATTGCAGCGGAAGCGAGGTCGAGCAAGTCTACATCGAAATCCTTAAAGCGGTGAAATCGGAAGTCGCTATCCCGGTCGCGGTCAAGTTGAGCCCATTTTTTAGCAACATGGCGAACATGGCTCGACGGCTCGATGACGCTGGCGCGGATGCGCTGGTGCTCTTCAACCGCTTCTGCCAGCCGGATATCGATCTTGGAAAGTTGGATGTGGCGTTGACGCCGGTCCTTAGCGTGCCGAAAGAGATGCTACTTCCGTTGCGGTGGGTGGGCATCCTGCACGGCCGCATTCGCGCGAACCTGGCTGCCAGCGGCGGCATTCATCGAGGGAGCGATGCCATCAAGATGCTTCTCGCCGGCGCGGACGTGACGATGCTCTGCTCGGTGCTCCTCCGCCACGGCATCGAAGACATCCGCGTACTGGAGCGGGAGTTGCGGGAGTGGCTCGAAAGAAACCGGCACGAGTCGATCGCGGAAGTCAAAGGACTGGTGAGTCACAAGAATTGCTCGAACCCGAGCGCATTCGAACGAGCTCATTACGCGCGTGCGCTGGATAGCTACGATCCCTTGTTTCTCATGGCTGGCAAGCCCCACTTTAGCTGACGGTTCAGCCCTCCAAAATCGAAGCTGACTTTCTCGGATTTAGGATGAAATCGAAGCCCGTGTCGCGCTGCCCGGCCGTGCATGCCCCCATCGCCCAGTTTCGTGACTGAAATGAAGAGGTTTCTGGTGCTGACGCTGACAGCGTTTGTCGTGAGCTGCGAGCGGGCGGACGTTCGCGAGTACGAGGCGCCGAAGGAAACATTCCCGCGGAAAGCAGCGGTGCGCGAACAGATCGAGCAGGCGCAGAATTCCGCTCTGACCTCCGCAATCAACTTGAAGGCCCCTGCGGGTTGGCAACGCCAGCCTCCGGCGCCGATGCGGAAAGCCAGCTTTGTCGTCGAGGGAGCAGACGGGGCGAAGGTGGATATTTCTGTGACGAGCTTTCAGGGCGAGTCGGGCGGGTTGCTTGCGAACATCAACCGCTGGCGTGGACAGCTTGGTCTCGAAGCTGTCGATGCGGAACACCTCGAGTCGATAATCGAAAGGCGGGCCCTGGCTGGGCGTGACTTTGTGATCGTCGATCTCGCCAACGAGCAGGCTCAACCGGACAAGAGGCAGCGGGTCATCGGCGCAATTGTCGCGGCAATAGGCGAGACGTGGTTTTTCAAGATGACGGGCGACGACGCGCTGACTACTGCGCAGAAGCCCGCGCTCCTCGAAGTCCTGGAATCGGCCGAGTTTCGCAGCCAATGAATCTGCGTCCGTTCCGGTTTTTGTGTTCGCTGCGCCTCACCGTCGTGCTTTTGGCGCTGTCGATGATGCTGGTGTTCATGGCAACTCTGGCTCAGACGCGTCTCGGCATCTGGGAGGTAATGAGCCGCTACATCCGCACGTTTGTGGTTTGGGTGCCGCTGGGCGGAGGCGAGCTGCCCGTCTTTCCCGGCGGCTGGCTGCTGGGTGGGCTGTTGCTGGTAAATTTGATTGCCGCGCATGCCAGCCGCTTCACGTGGTCCTGGAAAAAGGCGCCGCTGATCACGATCCACGGCGGACTTGTTATGTTGCTTCTCAGCGAGCTGATCACCGGGCTCTTCGCGCGCGAAACAGAAATGACGCTCGACGAAGGCGCGTCGCGCTCCTACAGCGAAGCGCCACGACGCGCAGAACTCGTCATCGTTGACAGTTCGTCGCCAGAGCACGACCGAGTGTGGTCCATCGCGGAAAAACGGCTTGGCTCCGGCAACCTCATCGAGCACAAAACGCTGCCCTTTCGGGTAAAGGTTCATCGCTACTATCAGAATTCGCGCGTGCTTTTGTCAGCGTCGCTTGCTGAAACGGGCGCCCCTCGAGCGACCCGTGGCATCGGCGCTCAGCTGCGCCTAATGGAGCAACCGCGCGACGTCACGACCGACGGCCGCAATACCGTCAGCGCCGAGGTCGAGTTGATCGGGGGGGACGGCCCGCTCGGCACCTGGATGGTTTCGACGGCAATCGACGAACCGCAAGGATTCGAACACAACGGGCGCAGCTATTGGCTCGCCATGCGGCCGGAGCGCTTCTACCGGCCATATTCCATCCAGCTCATCAAGTTCGCGCACGAGCGGCACCCCGGCACCGAAGTCCCAAGTCGGTTCGCGAGCCGTGTGCGGCTTAGGAATCCGCAGAAAAACGAAGACCGTGAGGTGATAATCTCGATGAATCAGCCCCTGAGGCACGCAGGCGAGACGCTTTACCAGGCGAGCTTCGCGAACGATGATCGCACCTCGATTCTCCAGGTCGTCCGCAATCCCGGCTGGCTCCTGCCGTACGTTGCGTGTGCGATGGTGGGCGCGGGGCTGATCTGGCAGTTTGTCTCGCATCTCGCTCGATCGCGCCGTCAGAGGGACCTCCAGCCCACTGCGGCGGCGCCGATGGCTGTGGGCGTTGCTCTCGCAACCGCGGTTCTTGCGGGCGCGTGGTTGATTTCGGGCCTTTGGCACTTCATTCCCCGCAGCGCCCCGGACCTTGACGCGTTCGCAAGTCTGCCCGTGATGGCCGACGGGCGGCTCAAGTGCTTCGGCACGCTCGCCCGCGGCGCGCTGTTGACAATGTCCGGAAAACAGAAGCTGACGACGCCGCAAGGGCAGCGGCTGGATGCGACCAGTTGGTTGCTCACCCTCCTGGCGCGCCCGGAATCGGCCGATTCCTATCCTGTTTTCACGATTCATCATCCAGACCTGCTTGCATTACTAGGCCAGCAGCCCGGGCCGAAGCGGGTTCTCTCGTTCAATGACATCCGCAGGCACGGGCCTGCGCTACGCGAGCAGGCCGACTTCGCCCGGAAGCTTCGGCGCGAGGAGCGGAGCGACTTTCAGCGCGCGGTGCTGAAGCTGGATTACGCTGTGACGCTTTACTGGCGGCTGCGGCACAGCCTGAATGCGGGCGATTCCGGCGCGCTTGCGCTGCTTTTGGAGCACCATGAGCGCGAGTTGCAGCCGGTTGTGCGCAGGATTCGCGAGAATGAATCAAGCGCAGTGACCGACGAGCAGATTGCGGCCATCCAGCGAGCACTCGTGCGTTACGCCGCGGCCGCCGACCTGGCTCATTTCCGGCCCATCGCCTACCCGCATTCGAACAAGCCGCGTGGCGAGTGGATCACCCTGGGCGAAAGCCTCACGCGAAGCCTTGGCGATGACGCGATGCCGCCGCACGTTATAGCTTACAGCGACATCGTGCAGAGCTTCGCCGCGAATTCGAGTCAGCAGTTCAATGGTCATGTCCATTCACTCCTCGCCTGGCTAAAGGGCCACTTCCCTGAGGCGTCGAGGCGCGCGGAGGTCGAAGCGGTGTTCAATCGCCTGGATCTTTTCGGCAAGAGCGCCGCGCTCTACGTGGCGGCATTTCTCGCCCTTTGCGTTTCATGGCTGGCGTGGCCGCGCACGCTGCGTGCCATGGCGATTGTTCTGTTGCTCGTGGCGTTTGCGGGCCACACGATCGGCTTGCTTCTGCGTATGTATATCCAGGAGCGACCGCCCGTGACGAGCCTTTACGCGTCGGCGATCTTTGTTGGCTGGGCCGCCGTCGCAGCCGGCCTTGCTCTTGAACGCATTCAACGAACCGGAATTGGCGCAACTGTGGCAGCGATGATCGGTTTTCTCACCCTCGTGATCGCGCTCAACCTCGGCGCGGAAGGCGACACGGTGGAGGTCATGCGCGCTGTGCTCGATTCGAACTTCTGGCTGGCGACGCATGTTGTCGTGATCACGATTGGGTATTCCGCCACGTTCGTGGCAGGCGCGCTCGCCGCAGTCGGACTGATACGCGGGCTTAACAACGCCGGTAGCGTTTACGGAGTTACGTGCTTTGCGCTCCTCTTCAGCTTCGTCGGCACGATTCTGGGCGGCATCTGGGCCGATCAATCGTGGGGACGCTTCTGGGGCTGGGACCCCAAGGAAAATGGCGCGCTGCTCATCGTGCTATGGAACGCTGTGCTCCTGCACGTTCGCTGGGGCCGGCTTGTGAGCGACCGCGCGCTGATGGCGTGCACAGTTTTTGGAAACGTGATCACAAGCTTTTCGTGGTTTGGCGTCAACATGCTGGGCGTCGGACTCCATTCCTACGGGTTTATGGACGGCGCGCCATTCTGGCTTGGAATGTTCGTGCTGAGCCAACTTGCGATCATGGCTCTGGCTTTTGTGCCGCGTCGCCAAATCCAATCGGCGGCGAATCCGGGCTAGCCCCCTTATCTCCCACTCTGGCGGCGATTTTGCTAAGCGTTTGGCCGCCAGCGGATTCGTCCTCCGCCCCATATCATCCTGGGTATGCCTTGGTCGTCCTCATCTCCTGGCGACCATAGCATTGCCCAATCCTGATCCACCGGAGTGTGGGATAAGCGGGCTAGTTCTGCTCTTCATTCTTTTCCTTCGGCGGTGCCTTGCCCATTGCCGCCTGTCGCTCGGCCGCCTCCTTGTCCCACTGCGGGATCACGGTGCGCAGGAATTCTTCCTTTTCCTGAGTCAGCTTTGCCATATCGAGCCCGATGTAGGCCTGCGCTTTTTCTTTGGTCGAGAGATCGGGAATGGGTACCGGATCCATCACGCCATGCGCCATGAGAATGCGGTTGATTTGCAGCCGGGCCAAACCGGCCTTGTCGATGGACGTGCCGAGCACGCGCGCGCATTCTTGCGGCGAATGGAATCCCATTCCATTGTGAGCGGCAACCCAGTCCCAGCGCCACTGCGCCCCACGAATCAATTGCAGCGCCGGCTTCATTTCCGCCTCGGTCGCGCCCGCGTCCCACGCTGCCTTTGCCTCGATGTGCGCTTTTGTAATGCTGTCCTCAGCCAGCCGGCGGAGCTGGTCGATGCGGTCCTGGCGCGCGTAAACGTTCTGCCGTAGCGTCTCCTCGTTCTCGCGATGACAAACCCCGCAGGAGCTCGCGATATTTTGGAGGGGTGAGCTGATGTGATGATCGGTAAATTTCACGCCGCCCTCGTTGCGATAAGGCATGTGGCAATCGGCGCACGAAACGCCTCGCTCGGAATGAATCCCTGTGCGGTAGGCTTCGTAATCGGGATGCTGCGCTTTGAGCATCGGAGCCTTGCTGAGCGCATGCACCCAATCGACGTGGCCGACTTCATCGTAGTAGGCTTCCATCTCTTCGGCGGAGAAGCCCTTGTCCCACGGGAAGGTGAGATACTTGCCCTCGCCCCGGAAGTAATACTCGACATGGCACTGCGCGCAAACAAGCGAGCGCATCTCCTGGTGCGAGGCCTTTGTGATGTCCAGCCCGCGCCGCTGCCAGGCCTCGGCCAGTGCCGGCCGGGTGATACGCAGATTCATGGACTTCGGGTCGTGGCAATCCTGACAGCCAATGTGGTTCACCACCTCCGGGCCGAGTTCCTTCCACGTTTTCTTGTAGAACTCGGCGACACCGATCTCATTCATCAACCGTGGGACGTCCGTGCTCTTGCACGTCCAGCATGTGCCGGGCTGAGGAACCATCGTGCGCAATGTGTCGCGAATGTCCGTGATCGCGTGATAGTGTCCGCGCGCCTGGAGGTATTCGCGCGAAAAGGCATAGCCGGCCCACATGACAACGTTCTGCGGGTTCCTTTCCAGCAGATCGATCTTTCCTGAGCCGCCATATCTGCTGAAGAAGTCGGTCTTCGCCGTCATCTCGTATCGCTCGAATTCGCGGGGAAAGTTTTGGCCCCAGACTTCATTGCGCGGCTCCCATTCAGGGAGGGGTTTGACCTGCTGCGTGATGAACGCCTCCTGGCGTCGCTCGATGATTGAAGCGCCAAGAAGGCCGATCAAAAACACCGCCACCAGCGTGCCGATAAACAGCAGCCAGCCCACCCATGCCTTCTCGCTCACGATATCGGAGATGCGTCTCATAGTCTTGTTACTTTGTTGTCGGCCCGGAGTCGCGTTCCGGCCCGTGGGTTTGTCTCTTTTCCAAAAAGGCGGTCAGCCACTCGGGCATGACCGGACTCACAAAAGGCACGCGCGCATTCGGCACCGATGCGAGGCTGTTCACGCTGCCGTGCGGGGTCTCGCGGTGGCAATCCCAGCAGAGCCTGCCCTCGCCGTGCAGCGCCATTTCTCCCGTCGCCACGGAGAGCCGTGTGTCTTGCAGCAGATGCTCGTGGCAATGCATGCAATTCTCCTGAATAACGCGGATGCCCGGCTCGTGCACGCGGATGACCTGCGGCTCGAGGCGAAAAGTGAACATGAACGCGTGGCGCGAGCCGTCCATGGCTTTAAAGAAATACTTACGGAAGATATTGTCGTGCGGCACGTGACAGTCGTTACACGTCGCGACGCGCGCATGGCTGCCGCGCTGCCATGTGGCGAACTGCGGCGCCATGATGTGGCAGTTCAGGCACGCGCGCGGGTCGTCGGAGAGATACGAGGTTGCGTTTGAAATGTGCAGAATCGCAATTCCAAGCCCGCAGAAAGTTCCCGCCGTGAGAATCACCGGCACCGTCCACTCGCGTGGCGGCAGGAATTTATCGACCAAGCGCCGTCCTGACCGGAGCATGGCGACGAAGGCGTTGACGACATTCGCCATCCGTTTTGGGTTATGCGAAATTTAGTATAGGAAGCTATCTGCCGGAGTTGCAAGAAGAATCCAGGACCTACGAGTTACCTCAGCTAATTCCTTCCGTGCCGCAACCGGGGGATGGACGATAGCCGGTCGCTCTCAAGTGATGGCTTCATCCGCGTTGCCGCTGAGGCTACCGATCATGCGGCAGAACTCCCTATCTCGACTGCTATGCCAGGAGTTGGTGGATCTTCGATGCGGGTCAGTGATCCTCGAGCCCTCTGGCCCACGCGGGTTGGCCGGTGTAAAGGGAAGAAGCCGTCACGCTATTCAATAACGCGCCGGAGTTAATGTCGAAGAGTTCGATGGTCGCGAGGCCAGCCTTGCTGGCGCGCGATTTAATGACGATGGCGGTGTCGTTCTGAATGAGTCTCCAATGTTCGACGTTTGGCATCTTGGGTTTGATGACAGCGAGAGTCTGCCCATTGCGCAGCACACGAACGCCGGATTCTTCCACCCAGACTTGAGTAACGCCTCCCGGGTTGGGCGCGGAGCTCATACATCCGACCATCAGGAGAGGAGTTAGACAGATCAGCGCGGCCCGCGAAAGAAAGGCGGAAAGATTCATAGAGGTTCGAAGGTTAGTTGAAGATTGGCAGATGTGCAGAACTTTTGGTGAGGATCTTTTTCGCCAGCTTGACGCGAAATAGCGCTTCGTATCGTCGAACCGTGATCTTTTTGACTGCAGTGTTTTCATTTGCCCTGGCGTGGTCGAAGCCCATGAAAGCGGATGGGAACACCTAAGCAAACCCGAGACGGCTTCCTGGGGCTTGGTGAAGACTATGAAGTCGTTTGTCTTGGGCTGCGCGTTATCGCGCCCTACGGAAATGAAGGGATCACGCTGGCGTTCTCCGGCTCGAACCCCTACAAGCGTGAAGTTAAATGGAACGGCTTGAAAGTTTCGCGACCGCCAACCCGGTGGCGTATTCGATACTTCTGATTTCGCTGGTGGCGGTCGTCGGGTTGGGTTGCGCAAGCATCAAGATTCGCGGAATAGGAATCGGAGTGACCGGAGTCTTGTTTGCGGGATTGCTCTTCGGCCACTTTGGCTTTCATCTGGAGCACCACACATTGGAGTTTTTGCGAGAGTTCGGGCTGATCCTTTTTGTCTTCACCATTGGCCTGCAGATCGGTCCCGGTTTCTTCGCTTCGCTGAGGGATCAAGGACTGGTGCTCAATTGCCTGGCGGCGGCGATCGTGATCGGTGGTGGAATTCTCACAGCGATCCTGGCCGGAATCTTCGAAATCCCATTTGGAGCGGCGGCTGGTTTATTCTCCGGCGCAACGACCAATACGCCCTCGCTCGGCGCCGCCCAGCAAACCTTGATCGGGATGAATGCGGCCGAGGCACTTTCTGGCGTGCCTGCTCTCTCCTACGCCGTCGCTTACCCGCTGGGTATCGTGGGGATCATTATCAGCATGATCCTCGTGCGGGTTCTTTTTCGCATCGATGTGAACGAGGAGGCGGCGAAATTCGAAAAGTCGCAACGCGCGGGCGGCGGCCAGCCAATCGAGCGGTTGAATCTTCGGGTGGACAATCCGAATCTCGACGGCTTACGCATCGACGCAATTCCCGGCCTGCATGAAACCGGGGTGACCGTGTCGCGGTTGAAGAGGCGCCACGAATCCGAAGTGCAAGTCGCGACCGGCGCGTCGGTGATCCATGTCGGCGACGTGCTGCTCACGGTGGGCACCGCGCCTCATCTGGAAGGCTTCCAGCGTATCGTTGGAACTCGCAGCGACGAAGATCTGATGAAGGCGCCCGGCCAGGTCACCTTCAAACGCGTGATCGTGACGAACAAACCGGTGCTAGGCAAGACGGTGCGCCAGCTTGGTTTCGAGGCGAAGTATGGCGTTTCCGTCACCAGGCTGCGGCGCGGAGGGGTCGAGATGATGGCCACCGCAGACGTACGGCTGCAGTTCGGCGACATGTTGATTATCGTCGGTGACGCCCGCGTGCTCGAGCAGGTTGCCGCCGAGCTCGGAAACTCGCCGAAGCACCTCGATGAAACAAATTTCATTCCCGTCTTTTTCGGCATTGTCTTGGGCATTCTTGCCGGTTCGCTTCCCATCGCCTTGCCCGGGTTGCCGGTGCCCGTCCGGCTCGGCCTCGCGGGAGGGCCTCTGGTCATTGCCATCCTGCTTGCGCGTGTCGGCAATATCGGACGACTCGTTTGGTATATGCCGGGCAACGTCAACTACGCGTTCCGCGAACTCGGTATCATCCTCTTCCTGGCTTGCGTCGGGCTAAAATCGGGTTCGCAGTTCGTCAGCACCCTTCTGTCGCCGAGCGGTTTGCTTTGGTTGATCTGCGGCGTCGTGATCACAGTCGTCCCGGTCCTCGCGGCCGGTATCTTCGGAAGGGTGGTCCTCAAGCTCAATTACATGACCATCCTTGGTTTGCAGGCAGGCAGCATGACGGATCCCCCGGCGCTTGCCTTCGCCAGCACGATCGCGGGCTCGCACGCGCCGTCGATTTCTTACGCCGCCGTCTATCCGCTAACCATGCTCCTGCGCATCGTTGCGGCTCAGGTGTTGGTCATTTTACTGGCCAGGTAATTCGCGCGTCACAACGAACGGCGTTCGCGGAATCAAGAGGGACCGCTTCGCGCTTATTTCAAAATTGATGGTTCCCGTGGGCCGTGGGTCCGCTCTGAGCAAACGTCTCCTCGCCGCATCAACTGTCGACGATGCTCGCAGCGGTGAACCGTCTGGCCGCCGTCTGCTCACCACCGTGCATCGGGGCATTCATCAGCATTTACACTCGGCCTCCGGCGACTCATTTTTGCACCTCGTATGGAATATCGATATCTCGGCGGCTCGGGCTTCAAAGTCCCGGTTCTGACTCTTGGCACAGGCACCTTTGGTGGAAGCAACGAATTCTTCAAGGCCTGGGGCGGCAGCGGCGTGCCGGAAGCCACGCGTCTTGTGGACATCTGCCTCGAAGCGGGCCTGAACATGTTCGACAGCGCGGATGGCTACTCTTCCGGAATGGCGGAACAAATTCTCGGTCAAGCAATCAAGGGCCGTCGCGACAAAGTGTTGATTTCCACCAAGGGCACTTTCCCCACTGGCGATGGGCCGAACGACGTCGGGTCGTCACGCCACCATTTGATCAATGCGGTGGAAGCTAGCCTGCGACGGCTCGGCACGGACTATATCGATCTGTATCAGCTCCATGCCTTCGACGCGTTCACGCCGGTCGAGGAAGCGCTCAGCACGCTGGACGACCTCGTGAAGGCGGGGAAAATTCGCTACATCGGCTGCTCGAATTTCTCCGGCTGGCATCTTATGAAATCGCTCGCCGTGTCCGAAAAGCATGGCCTTGCTCGCTACGTGGCGCACCAGGCGTACTATTCGCTAATCGGTCGGGACTACGAGTGGGAGTTGATGCCCCTTGGACTCGATCAAAAGGTCGGTGCGGTCGTCTGGAGTCCGCTTGGCTGGGCGAGGCTCACTGGCAAGATCCGCCGCGGACAGCCGATTCCGGAGGGCACGCGCGGTCAAAGCCAATCCAACGTCGAAGCCGGTCCTAACATTTCGCAGGAATACCTCTACACCGTCGTGGATTCTCTGGATGCGATCGCCGCCGAAACCGGAAAGACCGTCCCGCAGATCGCCCTCAACTGGTTGCTCCAGCGACCCACCGTCGCCACCTTGATCATCGGAGCGCGCAATGAAGAGCAGCTTCGGGCCAATCTCGGCGCCGTCGGCTGGAATCTCACCGCGGATCAAATCGCCAGACTTGACGCCGTCAGCGCAGGCACTCCTCCCTATCCCTACTGGCATCAGCGCACGCATTTCTCCGATCGAAATCCCGCGCCCACACCGTAAGGTCAATTCCCGCAACGCGCGCCCGGAGTCGGCCGGTCCAACCCGAAAGGAAACGCCGGCGAGTTCCGCCTGCAGACCCTCCTCGCGCCGAAAATTTCCAAGAAATCTGCTTTTCATTCGGGAGAAGGATAAGCAGCTTTTCCGAAGGGTCGGAACTCAATCGGAAAAACGAAACGGGAGAACGCCATGCCAGAGTCATTGATCAGGATTGACCTATCGAGCGCGCCGGAAACGCAAGATGTGCTGCACAACCGATGGCACCCCGACATTCCGATGGTTGCGACCGTCAAGCCCGGAGCGGAGTTTCGAGTGGAATGCGTGGACTGGACCGGCGGCCAAATTTCCAACGACGAAAGCGCCAACGACGTTCGCGATGTCAACCTGACGAAAGTGCATTACCTGAGCGGTCCGATTGGAGTCGATGGGGCCGAGCCGGGAGACTTGCTCGTTGTGGACATCTTGGATGTGGGGGTGCTTCCTGAGTCGGACTGGGGATTTACCGGCGGCCCGTCGGATATATCGCGAGACAGTGATCGGCACGTGGATCCAAACAGGCCTCTGACGCAAGTAGCCCTCTGCTTGTCCAGGCCTACGGCGTTGAGGGCGGAGCACTGGTGGCGAGAAGAGCTACTCCGATATCTCCAGCTGGAGATCGCGGTTGCCTTGGCGGGCGACATGCGGCTCACGGATGCCTGACAGAGCGGCTTCGTGTCCCCGGGCAACTAACTGAGAGAAGTAAGCGCGCTTTTCGAAGCGAGAGGCTGAGACCGCATCCGCTGCGGCGCAAGTAAGCGTCAATTTATCGCAAGCCTACGTCAGCCGGACGAGCGGATAATCTGTTACCGTTTGCTCCGAATTATGAAACCGGACCGTTTTGTATCCGAACGCTCTCTGCGATGATTGGACTTTGGGAACTTTTTCAGAAAGGTGGACCGATCATGTGGCCGATCCTCTTGTTGTCCATTGTCACCGGAGGTGTGGTTCTCGAACGTCTCTGGTTTCTCCTGACGGTAGGTCGACGCGCAAAATCAGGAGGGATCAAAGAGGTCTTTAGCGCGGTGGAGCACGGCGATCTCGACGGAGCCGCTCGCCAGGGGCAGCGATCCGCCGACCGATTGGCTCGCATCCTTGCCTTTGGCTTGGAGCACCGTGACATTTCGCTTTCCAATTCTTTGATTCAAGCTTCCGGACGGGAACTGGATCTCTTCAACCGTGGCATCACCGTGCTGGACACGGCGGTGACTCTGGGCCCATTGCTTGGCCTGTTAGGCACCGTGATCGGCATGATTCGCGCTTTTGGAGTGCTGGGAAGCGAGAGCGTGGCCGGACAAACTGCGGCGATTACCGGTGGTATCGCCGAATCTCTGATCGCGGTGAGCTTCGGTCTCGCCGTAGCCATCATCGCGATCGTCCCACTCAACTACTTGAGCAGCCGACTTGAGAAGCGGCGAAGAGAGATCGAAGAGGCAACAAGCCATCTTGAACTTCTTGTCGGAAAGCACGACAAAAGTTCAATACCGGAAGCCGTCCTGGCTGGTCACGAAAGATAGATCATGCCCGCCATTCCTTCTCCGCAGTCCGGCCGGAGACCGCGTCTCGAGATCATTCCCTTCATCGACATCATGTTCTTTCTTCTGGCTACCTTCATGATGGTTTCCCTCTCCATGATTGATAATCAGGGCATCGATCTCAACCTGCCTGGAGCTAATTCCGCCAGACCGCAAGACCAAACGGATCACACGCAGACGGTGTCCGTTGCCAAGAGCGGTGAGCTGTTTCTTAACAAAGAGCCAATCACGCTATCCATGTTGCAGGAAAGATTCAGTCAGCTTATCGCCAGCGATCCGGAAACACGCCTGGTCCTGCAAGGCGACTACGATTGCTCGTACGGTCTCGTCGTCGAGGTCTTCGACAGCGCCCGCACGCGAGGTTTGAACAAGCTGGTAATTCGAACGGTTCGTCCGGAGCCTCAGTGAGCCCTATGTCGTTCGAGGGCGCAGCGTCCTTTCGATGGCGACCTTGGCTTTGCCAGGCGCTATCCGTAGCATTGCACGGTGCGTTCTTTCTCGCTGGAGGATTTCTCCTTACTGTGGCAGCGGAGTTCGGGGTCGATGCGGGAACCGGAGGGCACGCGCTGACCGAGCCGCAGGAAATGCAGGCTGAGGTGGAGCTCGTGGAATACGAAGCGACCCCGAAGGTTCTGCCCGTGGCGGAGGAACCGGTCGTGACCGAGGAACCAGTCGTGGCGGAGGAACCCGTCGTAATGGAGGAACCGGCTGCAACGGAAGAACCGAGCATCCAGGAAGAAGTCCGAGAGGCAGAAATGCCACCCGTTCAGGAGCCCGCACCTACGGCCACGCCGGAGCCAGTCGTGGCTCAAGAGGCGGATCAGTGGGCGCAACCGGCACCTGTTCCGACTCCAATAGCCAAGCCGCCGCGGCGAAAAGCAGTCGCGTCCGGCACGCCACGCAGTTCGACGCGGAGTGAGCAGGCAGCCGCGTCCAGTCCCGCGACGGCGGCGAGTAGGGCGCAGTCGGCTCGTGCGGACTACTTGCGGAACCCTCCTCCGGTCTATCCCGCCGAAGCGAAGCGAAACCGACAGCAAGGTGTAGCCCTCTTTCGGGTCATGGTAAGCTCCGCTGGGCAAGCGGAATCGGTGACGCTGATCAAAAGCTGCGGTCATCGAATTCTCGACAATTCGGCGCTCGAGGCGGTGCGCAAATGGAAGTTCCATCCGGCGACTATCGGAGGTGTCAAGGTTTCCTCTGCCGTGAAAGTTCCCGTTCGATTCAGGCTCGACTAGAACCGAGATGATAATCTCTCAGAACTCAACGGTAAAACTTCCCAGCACGTTAAAGGGAGCGCCCGGCAAGACGTAAACCTCATCGTAAGATCCGACGAAATAGCGGCTATCCAGAACATTATTGAAGTTCACCTGGGCGCGGTATCGTCCTCTTTTGTAATAGATGGCCGTATCCATCACCCCGTAGGCCGGGAGATCAAAAGTATTCTCGATGTCCCCGGATTGGCTGGAGTAATAGACTCCTCCGAGCCCTAGCCCGAGGCCTTGGAGCGGACCCTCCTGGATTGTATATTTCACCCAACTGCTGAAGCTGTTCGTTGGAACTCCCTGCAGGGGCGTGCCGATGGGAATCACGTTATCCTGGGTCACTTCTGCGTCGATGAAGGTATATGCGAGGACGATTTCAAAGCCCGGGATCGGATTGGCTGCCAACTCAAGCTCGAAGCCGCGCGCTCTCTGCTGCCCAGTGACGGTCGAATCGAAGGGATCGGGAGTGGAAAGGTCTAGGGTGGCGACGTTGTTTCGCGTGAGCTGGTAGAGAGAGAGCAAGCCCACCAGTCTGTTGTTAAAGAGCGACCATTTGAGCCCGACTTCAAAGTTCTCCCCTGTCTCTGGCGCGACCGGTTTTCCTTCCGCATCGGTAGAGAACCATTGCGGATTGAAAGATCGGCTCCAGTTGAAGTAGGCGGCCGCGCCGGGGAGAAATTCGTAAGTGATTCCCACTCTCGGCGAGAACGCATATTCCGAGAAATACCCGCCGGACTCATCCGTGCCGAACGCTATGGGGATGTCGAAGTAGGAGTAGTCATAGCGAATACCTGCCGTGAGCGTGACGTTCTTGAGGAGCTTGACCTGGTCTTGCAGGTAGATGCCCAAGTCGCCGTAAGTCTCTTTGCTGGTCATCTCTGGGCCGTAGACATAGGGGGGCAGCGCATCATAGTTTGGCGTAAAGACATCGAGCTCGATCGTGTTCGCGTCTTGGGAGGTAAAGTCCTGGGTCGTGCTTCGATAGTCGGCCCCGAGCAACACGATGTGATCGAACGGGCCAGTCCTGAACGCGAAGTCGCTGGCGGAATCTATTCGCCAACCATAGTAATTGCCCACTGCTCGGTATCCCTGGAGGGTCAGAATGCGGCCGTCTTCGCTCAGGAATTGGGGATAGGAAAGATTGTTGCTCGTCCAGTCCAGCCAGAAATAGCGAAAGTTTTGGACGAGCCCGATAGACTCATTGAAGCGGTGATCAAATTCGTAGCCGACTCGGATGATGCGCTCCCATTCATCATTGGGATGCGCCGGGTTCCCGATGTAGCGGCTAATGGGAATTTCTCCATTGGGATTGGGTAAGACCGTCCCGCGCGCTGGCAACGGAAAGGCGAAATTCATCCAATCGTCGCGGTAGCTTGTCAGAATCGTCAGCGATGTCGCAGGGCCGATCTCCCAGGTAAACGCCGGGGCAACAAAGACTCGTTTGGACTCCGCAAAATCGACGAACGAACCCGCAGAGCGAAACAGCGCATTGAGACGGGCGTAAATCGTCTGATCCTTGTTGGCGGGAACGTTAATGTCCAAGGCCCCCTGGTAGTAATTGAATGAGCCGGCGGTGAACTGAATTTCACCAAAAAGATCCGGCCGAGGCCGTTTGCTCACCAGATTGACAAATCCCCCGAGCGGGCCCTGCCCAAAGAGAGTTGAGGCAGGCCCCTTGACGACTTCGACGCGCTCCAATCCCCAAATCTCCTCGTAGGGTGCGCCGTCGGCGAGTAATCCGTCCAGATACGTGTTGGTGTTTGAAGCGTCGAAGCCTCGGATTCGGTAATAATCCCATTCGTTGTAATAGCCTCCCACGCTAACCCCGGCCACGTTTCTCAGGGCGCCCTCCAGATCCTGGACTCCTTCGTCTTCGATGAGCTTGCGCGTGACCACGGAAACAGCTTGAGGTGTTTCCAAAAGCAACGTTCGCGTTTTGGTCGCCGTTCCTGATTCCTGCGCGGCGTAGGCTGGTCCGTCTTCGCTGGCCTGCCCGGTGACCACCACTTCTTCGAGCGTCGGAGCGTCTTCCCGGACAATCGCCGGCCTCGGGTCCGGTTCGGCAGCCGACTCCGTTTGCGCTCTCGAATCAAGCGGATAAACGAAGGCGCTCGCGGGGAGAAGCAGTCCCGCGAGGGAGAGGAAAATGCGGCGGATGAAGAGAAAGCGCATCAGGCGTATGGCGTTGGGCCCGTCGACCATGGCGAGCTCGCGAGATCTCTGCTAACGCACGCTTGCTAAGAATTGTCGGCGTTTTGCGATAGGACAAGGCGCCACTAGAAAAACGCAATCCTGCGCCAGCGTCCTCCACACGAACGGCGATAGAATCCAATTCCCATGGACAAGTGACCTGCCCATGCATTTCGGAGTTTGATGAGGCGTTTTCTCTTTTACCTGCATTCCTGGATGGGCCTAATCGCCGGGCTGTGCCTGATCGTCATCGGTCTAACTGGCAGCGCCCTGGTCTTTCGACAGGAAATTGAGTGCCTCGTGATGCCGCAACGAGTGCGGGCGGCGGACCAGTCCGCGGAGCGCCTCGATCTCGATGCGCTGGCCGCACGGCTCGAAGAGCAACTAAGCGATTACGAACCTGTCGGCTGGCGTCCCTCGCGGTCTCAAGGGAGAAATGATGAAGTCCTCGTGGCTCCGCATGCCGGGGGCGATCTAAAGGTGCTCTGGATCGATCCCGCCTGCGGAACGATCCACGGCACGCCCGCAAGTTCCAGCCAGACTCTCACGGGGTGGCTCCTCGAATTGCACTATACCTTGCTCGGCGGACATGCCGGAACTCTTGTGGCGGGCGTCTTCGCGGCTCTGCTTTGCCTCCTGGGGATCTCGGGAGTGTGGATCTATCGGAATTTTTGGAAAAGCCTTCTCCTGCTGCGCTGGAATTCGAGCGGACGCATCTTCTTTTCCGATCTGCACAAGATGGTCGGAATTTCCTCGGCAGGATTTAATTTGATTCTCGGCTTCACGGGAGCCTACTGGAATCTCACACATATCATTGGTCATTTTCTGAACGGGCCAGACCCGCCACCTCCAAAAATCGAGGGCAGGGTGAGGGCCGGAACGCTCTCGCTCGAAGGATTGCTCGAGCAAGCGCGAACCCAAATTCCCGGCTTCGAATGGACGTACGTTTCGCTTCCCAGCCAGGATCGACGAGCCCATAACCTTCTATGGCAGGCTGAAGAACCAACATGCGTTGCGCGGGCAATTTGGCTCGTCAGTGACTTTCAACTCCCAAACGGGATCCCTCGAAGGTCTGGTCGATATTCGCACGACCGGTTTCTGGAATCAGTTCACCGATTCGTTTGCTCCATTGCATTACGGAAGCTTTGGAGCGTTGCCTGTAAAAATTCTGTGGTCCCTGGGCGGGCTAGCTCCGGGTATCCTGGCGATCACGGGATATATCCTCTGGTGGAAGAGAAAGCGGCCTCTCCAAGCATCGTCAACCCGAAGTCCTGCAGGCGGATCTCCTTCTTGAGCGAGAGAGAGGAATGAGTGCTGATGCCTCCGTTCTTCCCTTGAAGGGCCTTCCTCCGGGCGAAAGCAAATGACGGTCCAGGCTGGGGGCATCCAAAGAACGCCGCGTCGTATCCCGGAAAAGGCTTAGCCAGGACGAGGTGGCGGGCGGTGTCGATTCTCGAACACGGGCGTTTGAGCCAAAAGATCGCTTGACATTTTTATTTTGTTACTAATAAAGTAACATTCATGGCGGTGAACACCCAGTTTTCGATCGCGGTCCACCTCGCGGCGGGGCTGGCGTACGACTGCCGCGCGGATCACACCTCGCGTCATCTGGCCACGAGCGTGAATACCAGCCCGAGTTTTGTCCGTCGCGTGCTTTCCAGGCTGGCGAAGGCCGGTTTGATTGATACGGCCAAGGGCAAGGCCGGGGCGTGCTGGCTGGCCAGAGAGGCGGACAAGATCTCGTTGCTGGATATCTACGAAGCGATCGACGCCCCAAAGGCCTTCGCCATTCATCGCTACCCGATCCAGAAGGCCTGCCCGGTGAGTCGCGGTATCAAGTCCTCCCTGGAAAAAGCCTTGAAGAAGACGCAGAAATCCATGGAAGCCAGTCTCGAGAAGATCAGCCTGGCGGAGGTGATCGCCGACTTGAAGAAGGCGTAGTCTTTTGAACCTAAATTGTTACTTTAAGAATAACATTATACTACCAGTCAACCAAAACACACTATGAGCACAAAGACATCAAAACTGGCGGACAAAGTCGCCATCGTCACGGGAGCATCGAAAGGAATCGGCGCCTCGATCGCCAAGCATCTCGCGGAGGAAGGCGCGGCTGTGGCCGTGAACTACTCTTCCAGCAAGGAAGGCGCCGACCGCGTCGTTGCTGAGATCACCGCCAAGGGCGGCAAAGCCATCGCGGTGCAAGCCAATGTGGCCGGGAAGGAAGGGGTCGTGCGTCTCTTTGCGGAGACCAGGAAAGCCTTCGGTCAACTCGACATTCTCGTGAACAACGCGGGCGTCTACGAGTTCGCCCCGCTCGAAGACATCACCGAAGAGCACTTTCACAAGCAGTTTGATTTGAATGTGCTCGGCCTGATCTTGGCCTCGCAGGAAGCCTTGAAACACTTCGGTCCGGCCGGCGGCAGCATCATCAACATTAGTTCGGTTGTCAGCACGGCGGCGGGCCCATCAGCGTCGGTTTATAGCGCCACGAAGGCGGCGGTTGACGCGGTGACGAAGTCTCTGGCCAAGGAACTCGGTGCGCGCAATATCCGGGTCAACGCGATCAATCCCGGGATGGTGGAAACCGAGGGAGTGCATGCCGCGGGGATTGTCGAGAGCGATTTTCGCAAGCAAGTCGAGGCGCAGACACCGTTGGGTCGCATCGGACAGCCCCAGGACGTCGCTCCGGCCGCGGTGTTCCTCGCGTCGTCAGATTCCTCGTGGATCACCGGCGAGACCTTCGTGGTCGCGGGCGGGTTTCGCTGATCCGGCAAGAGCAAGATTGAGAAGGGACCGCGCCGATGCTGCCGAACACGAGCGGCGGCGGGACGAGCGCGGTCGGAAGAAAAAGTGATTGCGGTTGGACGCGCTGAGCGCGTCCAACCCAGCGCACCGCACGTCATTCGATCACTTCGAAATGATGAACCCAGCTCTCACGCATGTGCTGCTCCATGCCCGCCGGAATCACGGCGCGCCTCCAGTCTGGCCCCGCAAAAGCCCGGAGCGCGTCTTCGTCCTTCCACGTTGAAATCGCGACGAACTCGTCAGGTGACGATGGCACGGGTCGCCCGATCACCACGGAGACCAAGCCTCGCTGCGCTCGCACGAGCGGGAGGGAAATCTCACGGAATTTGCGCTCGAATTCGGTTTGGTGACCGGGAAGAACGCGCGCGACAAATATTCGAACGATCATGGGTGTCGAAGGAGACGATAACAGGAAGGCCTAATGGGCCAACCCGGCGAGCGATTCGCATGAATGGGTTTCTGGGACCAATCGGAGCACGCCATTCGGTTTCCATTCTTGGGATTTCGGCGGCGCGCGACGATGGTGGCCGCGACTGTGAGACTATAATGCATTTATCCGCAGCCATTGCTTGTCTGCCTTTTCGATATTCTTGTCGATATCGGCCCTGAACTTTCTCAGTGAGCCCGCACTCGAGCAGACGTAAAGTTTGCCGTTGGATACGGCGAAGGCCTCAGGACTATCTTCGATGTCGGCGAGGACGCCGAGAGCTACCCCATAGGCGCAAAATCCGCCATACTGCGGAGCGTCTAAAAGAGACGAGGTTGCGCGTGACTCGATCGCGCCCGTGGAATAAAAAAGCACTGCAGGGTCCTTGAAGGCGCCTGCGCAGAGGAGAAAAGAAGTATTATGCCATTCCCCACATCGTTACCGGCATCTCGAGTCAAGCCCGCCAGCGAAGCGCCTGCGATACGCTGGGGAATTCTGGGCTCGGGGTGGATTGCAGAGCGATTCATTGAATCGGTTCGTGCGCACACCAAGCAGGATATCGCCGCGGTCGGCTCCCGCAGCAAAAAACGCGCCGCGGAATTCGCTTCCCGCATGGGACTCAAGCAAGCCTATGGCGACTATGACGAGCTTGTTGCTGCCGACGATCTCGATGTTATCTACGTTGCCACCCCCCACAATGTGCACCATGAGGGGGTCATGCTGGCACTTAATGCCGGCAAGCACGTGTTGGTGGAGAAGCCCATCGCTCTTAATCGCGCCCAAACCGCCGAAATGGTGGAGCTGGCGCGCCGGAAAAAGCTGTTCTTCGCCGAAGCGCTTTGGACGTTCTTCCTTCCAAAATTTGATGTGCTTCGCCAACTGCTGGAAACCAGGGCCATCGGCGAGATAAAGGCCGTCTATACGGAGTACGGCGAGTACTTTGCGTCGGGTCACCGCATCTTCGATCCCAAACTGGCTGGCGGTCCTCTCCTCGACCTGGGAACCTATCAGGTTTCATTCCTGACTGAGATCTTCGGGGTTCCCAAACACATCGTGGGGGTCGGGCAACCGAATCCCAGCGGCGTCAATGGCCAGCTTTCGGCCATTCTTACCGACGCACACGGGAATCAGGGAGTCTTTTCGACGACCCTCTATGGCTTCACGCCAACCAACGCTGTGCTCGTCGGCACCGAAGGAACCATCCGATTTGACAGTTCCTTTCACCTTCCCGGCCCTTTCGTTGTCGCCTCCGCCGACGGGTCGCAAACTCTGCGCTATGAGGAACCTCAAGGACGCCACTTCGAAGGCCTGTATTACGAAGCGGCCGAAGTCGCCCGGCGCGTCACCGCCGGTGACCTGGAGACGCCGTATCGCCCCCTCGACGCATCCCTTAACACGATGGCGACCCTCGACATGATCCGCCGCAGTATCGGCATTGAGTTCTCCGCCGCCGGGCTGATTGAATAATCGGCCGAGGAGTTGCGAGAAATGCAACCCTAAGCCTTAAATCGGCGCGGTCGTGGGCAGAAGCCGGTTTTTCAGATATCGATGTTTGCGGCCTGTCGATACAGGCAATGGGGCTCCGTTTGCTATCGCTGCTCGTAGGCGCGTTTCAAGCCTTCGACGTCGATCTTCACCATTTGCATCATCGCCGCCATCACCCTTTGCGACTTACCGGGATCAGGGTCGTCCAGCATCTCACCGAGAGCGGTGGGGATAATCTGCCACGAGAGGCCATATTTGTCTTTCAGCCACCCGCACTGTTGCACGGACCCTCCCCGGGACAGTTTCTCCCAGAGTTCATCGACTTCCTCCTGCGTTTCACAGCTCACGAAGAGGGAGATGGCTTCGGTGAATTTGAAGTGGGGACCACCGTTGAGGGCCATGAACTCCTGCCCTTCGAGCTGGAAGGTCCCGGTCATGACGGTTCCTTCCGGTCCGGGACCTTCTTTGCCCCAACGGCGAAGACTCAGAATTTTCGAATTGTTAAAGATGGAGACATAAAACTGTATCGCCTCCTCGGCGTTGTTATCGAACCACAGGAATGGGGTGATCTTTGGCATAGTGCTCTTGGCTGATGCTGCGAATGAATGAGGACTGGCCTCAATACTCGTCATGGCGGCGCCACCACTCGTAGGGCGGGGTTTGCGGCCATCCGGCGGGTGAATCTTCCCATTCCTCCTGGCGTCCAAACGGTGTCATGTCGAGCAGGGTGAAGTTGCTGAGAAGGACTTCGACGCCTCGGGCATTGGTGAAGTAGGTGGAAAAAACAGCGCCGCTTTCGTACAAGAAGACGCTGAGGCCGAAGTTTTCACCTTCAGCTGTCGTCACGCCGAAGTCCTCATTAAAGTCTGTCCCGGCGGAAGAAACCCACGGGAGCGTCCAACCCATACGTTGTTTATAGGACTCGAGGTTGACCAGCGGCGCGCGCGAGACGAGCGCGAGAGAAGTGTCGCGGGCGTGCAGATGAGCCAGATGACCAATGTTGTCAACGACCAGCGAACATCCGGGGCAGCCCGCCGACGGCCAGCCATCGACATCGGGCGCAAACATGAAGTGGTAGACAATGAGCTGGCGGCGTCCCTCGAAGAGATCAGGCAGGCGCACTTTCCCGCTGGGTCCTTCGAAGGCGTAATCCTTCTCGATACGGACCATCGGCAATCGGCGGCGTTCGGCGGCCAGCGCATCTCGCGCCCGGGTGGCGGCTTTCTCATTCACAAGCAATTGGTCACGTGCTCGCTGCCATTCCTCCCGCGAAACGATTCGAGGATGGCACGCGCTGTTCTCACCTTTCTGGTTCACTACGGGTTTCATTTCGTCTTCCTTGGTAGAAATTTCATTTGTGAGATTGGCATCGGCAATGCCACCTCGGCCTTTCAGAATACCGACGAATGAGTTCGGTGGAAAAGGACACGGTTCAAGTTTCTGCTTCCACCAGGAATCACGGACCGATCGCCGCAGATTGATCGACCGCTGGGACTGACGTGCTCAAGGCCCTGGCTTATGGCGCGCGAGCAGTGCTGGTCGGGCGTCCGATACTCTGGGGACTGGCGGTCGGTGGGGAAGCCGGGGTCAAGTTCGTTCTGGAGATGCTGCGCCAGGAGTTCGATCTGGCAGTGGCGCTTTTTGGGATGCCCGAGGCTCACCGCCATCACCCGAGATCTCGTCCGTCCCCTGTTCGAACATCATGAGCTTGGCGGCCGGCGATCGAATGGAAGCTGAGCGAGATCTGCTCGATTTCCGGCCGGCGACCGCGCAAACAACGGATGCTTCCGCGAATGACGGAGCTGTAGCGGGTGCCCCGGGGGTCGTACGCCCGCAGGACTGCGCCTGAGTCAGATCTGGAGGGTCGCTACCACCGGCGCGTGATCGCTCGTGCCCACGTCCGCTTCGACCGGACAGGAGACCGCCCTCCTCGCGAGTGAATCAGTCGCCAGAACATAGTCGAGCCGCCATCCGATGTTGCGTTGGCGCAAGTTCCGCCACGGTGCCCACCAGGTGAACATCCGGTCGTTGTCCGGGTCGAGTGCCCGGCCGAGGTCTACCAGACCGCAGCCCAGGAGCCGCTCGAAGAGTGCGCGCTCCTCAGGAAGCTGGCCAATCGCGCGGGGTTTTCGCTCCTTCGGATGCACGTCCATCTCCGCGCGGGCAACATTCAAATCCCCGCAGAGGATCAGCGGCGCGCCCGTTGCCTGGAAAGCACCGGCGTATGCTTCCAATGCCGAGAGGAAACGCAGTTTCGCCGGAAAGTCCTTGCCGCCGTTTGGCACGTAAATTGAGGCGATCGTCAAATCACCGACCTTCGTGAGAACGATCCGGTTCTCAATATCGAACGGAGGGTGCGAAAACGACGGACAATCCCTGCATACGTCCTTCCGGACATGTAGAGCAACTCCTGAATAGCTGTTCGCGCCATGCCAGTAACACCAATAATCCTGCATTTCGGACAGGGCTGCCGGAACCTGGCCGGACGCAGCCTTGATCTCCTGCAGACAGAGGACATCCGGCTTCTCCTGCTCAATCCACTCGAGCACTTGAGCCTGCCGTGCCCGGATGCCGTTGACGTTCCAGGTAGCAATTTTCATTCTTTCTCAATCCGGCATTCTTCGGAAACATCAACAGAATCGCCGCTAAGAATTACGACGTCGCCCAATTTGAATGGCGGACATTGGCGACCGCGGCCGGTCCGGAGGCCTGCATACGCTGGCGCGCGGCCACCCAAGCTCTCCGCGCGCTCGGCGGCGCCAAAGCGGCTTCCGCGTCTCGGCCCCGACGACTCGGAATTTGCTAGACTCCTCAAATAGCGGAGGCGAATTTTGATTCTTCCAGCCATGACGCCATCACAACCAAGGACGGAACGGCAATCTACTACAAGGACTGGGGCACCGGGCAGCTGGTGGTGTTCAGCACGGCCTGGGCGACACGAGCAAGGACCAGCTCAATGCCGACCTGCTGGCCTTCCTCAAATCCTGACTTCCTCCTGAAAAACACCATGGGACTCGCTGTATTCACCCTCGTTCATATCCTGATCAGCCTTGCGGGCCTCGTCGCGGGTCTTGTCGTCGTGGGCGGCTGGCTCGCCGGGAAAAGCCACGGCCGCTGGACCGCCCTCTTTTTGGTGGCCACCGTGGCGACGAGCGTGACCGGATTCTTTTTCCCCTTCCGCGGCTTCACGCCGGCCTACGCCGTGGGCATCCTTTCCCTGATCCTGCTGGCGATGGCGATTTATGCGCTTTACGTGCGCAAGCTCGCGGGCGTCTGGGGCACGATTTACCTGCTGACCGCCCTGATCTCTCTTTACCTGAACTTTTTCGTGCTGGTGGCGCAACTCTTCCAAAAGACCCCGGCATTGAGGGAACTCGCGCCAACTCAGACGGAGCCGGCTTTCGGAATTTCGCAGGCACTCGTTTTGATTGTATTTGTCGTGCTCGGTGTCACCGCCGTTCGCCGTTTTCGGGCGACGAGCTGAAAGCTGTTCCATCGCCTGCCAACGCCCAAATTCCGGACCGAAGAGGAGCGGGGACCTTGGGATGTCAGGCAACCGTGGCATTGCACAACCTTTTCCTTCGTGCCAACAATCCATCGGATGTTGAAATTGCTTGGCAGGCAGACCCTTCAGATTGTTTCCGGACTTGGCGATTTCGCTCTCTTTACCGGGACGTCGTTCAGAAGTGCAGTGAGATCCAGAAGGCTGGCGCGGCGGATCGCCCGCGCGGTTTACGAGCAGGGCGCGCTCTGTATGCCTGTGGTCTTAATCGTGGGCATATTTACTGGTTTGGTCCTGGGGTTGCAGGGCTACTACGTCCTCAATCGCTTTGGTTCTGAAGGTTTGCTGGGGGCCCTGGTTTCGCTCAGTCTGGTTCGGGAAATGGCACCGGTGCTCGCTTCACTGGTGCTTGTGGGGCAGGCGGGTTCCGCCCTGGCGGCAGAGCTTGGCATTCAGCGCAACACGGAACAGATCGTGGCGCTGGAGACGATGGGGGTGAGCAGTCACGGTTACCTGGTGGCCCCTCGTTTGATTGCCGCCCTCTTGGTTTTTCCGGTTCAAACGGCCCTGTTCGTAGCGATCGGTTTGTGGGGAGGCAGCCTGTCGGGCTCCCTGCTGCTCGGCGTGGATCCAGGCGTTTATTGGTCGTCAGTGGAGCGGGCCGTGGAATCGCAGGATGTGAGGGAATGTTTCATGAAAGCGGCCACGTTTGGTCTCTTGACCATCAGTATTTGCGCGTATCACGGCTTCAACGCGCATCGGTGTCGCTCGGCAACGGGCGCCCGGGCCGTCAGCGCGTCCACCACTCGGGCGGTGGTTCATTCCAGCATCGTCATCCTGGCGGCGGACTACGTCATTACCTCATTTCTGGTCTGAAGATGGTCACCGTTAAACGAGACCTGCTGCTTCATGTTGAAGATCTCCACAAGCGCTTCGGCGACCATATTGTTCTGGCGGGAGTCGGACTCGAAGTGCAGCGCGGTAGCGTTTTTACCATGCTTGGCCGCAGCGGCGCCGGCAAGTCGGTGTTCCTCAAATGCCTGGCAGACGTCCTGCAGCCTGATGCAGGACAGATCAGTTTTGACGGACGTCCTCTTAGCTTCGCCGATCCTGCCGCGCGCGCAGAGTTTCGCCGGCGTTGCAGTTTCCTCTTTCAAAGCAACGCCCTCTTCGATTCTTTGTCGGCTTTGGAGAATGTGGCGCTCCCGCTTGAACAGACGACAGACTTCACAGACAATGAGATTCGTGAGCGCAGCCTCGAAGCTTTGCGACAACTTGAAATTGATGATCATGGCGATCGGTATCCCAGCCAGCTTTCCGGCGGCATGCAAAAGCGTCTCGCGCTTGCCCGCGCGATCGTTACCCGTCCGGAACTCGTGCTGTTCGACGAACCGACCGCCGGCCTTGATCCGCTGCGCCGCAACGCCGTTTTCGCCATGATTGCCAAATACCAGCGCCAGTTCGGTTTTACCGCGCTCATCGTGACCCATGACGTGGTCGAGGCGCTGGTCGCCAGCGACCGCGTCGCGCTCCTCGACCAAGGGCGAATCTGTTTTGAGGGCACGCCCGCCGAATTCTCCGCTTCCTCCCATCCCGTGGTCTGCGGTTTCCGCGACAGTGCCGATACGCTTGGCAACTCTCTCGCAGCCATCCGCCGTGGGGAGGACATTCAATCCGACGACTCATGAAACAGGGTAAGCTTGAGCTTCTTGTTGGGACCTTCGTGCTGCTGGGAATCGCCGCGGTGGCCTACCTGACGATGAAACTCGGCTCGGGATCGCTGGTCAGTGGCGACACTTATCTTGTTGAGGCCCGCTTTGCCAACGCCGGTGGCTTACACAGTGGCAGCAGCGTTCTTGTGGCGGGCGTGACCGTCGGACGTGTGGACGGGGTGCGGGTAGACCCTGCGGACTATAGTGCCATCGCAACCCTTCGAATCCTGGGCGCGCTCCGACTTCCGACGGATTCCATGGCCGCCATCAAAACTACCGGGCTGATCGGCGACAAATATGTCTCCCTTTCTCCTGGGGCGGATGATACGTATTTGGCGCCCGGAACAAGAATCACGATGACGGAATCATCGATCGATCTTGAGTCCTTGATCGGCAAGGCGGCTTTCGGCAGTGTCGATAAGGAAACAGAAAAGGAACCTTCACCGTGAATCTACGCCCGCTCTACCTATTTGCCACCTTGAACCTGCTCCACGGCGTGGCCGTGGCCGCGACTACCGAAGCCGAAAAGCGACTGCAAAGCGCAGTGAACGAGGTCCTCAAGGTCGCCGATCGCGCCCCTACGAATAGCGCATTGACGGAGAGCTTGCAGCCTGTGCTGTTAAGGTATATGAGCTTTGACGCCATGACTCGCAGGGCGATCGGTCCGGGATGGCGCCAATTCACGCCGGATCAGCAACGGAAGGCTACTCAGCTCTTCACAACTTTGGTCATCCGCAAATACAGCAGCAAGTTCACTCTAGGCGAGCAGCCGGTCGTCAAATTCAAGACGGCGTCGACTCTCGCACCCGGTCGGGTGGAGGTGCCGACCACTCTGCTTTATCAGGGCAGTCAGTATAATGTTACCTATCGCTTGGAGGAAGCCGAGGGCTGGCGAATTACCGATGTGGTGGTTGAAGGCGTGAGTTTCGTGGCCAACTACAGAACCCAATTTGATGCTCAATTTAAGAAGGGTGGCTCGAACGCAGTAATTAGCGCGCTTTCTCAATCCGTGGACCGCCCCCAATGAAACGCCTAATATCTTTGCTGTTCCTTCTTCTTGCAGTGTCGTCAGTTTTACTCCTGACCAGCTGCGCCTCCAACAACCGGAAGCGGCCCGAGCCAACTGTCGCTGCCGCGGTGGGAGACAATAAAGTCAAGGCGAGGCCGGTGAAAGCTGAAGAGGCCGAAATCGACGAATACAGCACTGTATTGGTTTCCGATCCTTGGGAGCCCGTCAACCGTGCCATCTTTCGGTTTAACGATGGCGTTTATACCATACTGTTTCGGCCGATTTCAAAAGTCTATGAGACCGTCTTGCCCAAACCGGTCCGCAAGGGACTCGACAATTTCTTCGAAAACGTGAGAGTCCCGGTTCGTCTCGTGAACGACACGTTGCAAGGGAAGTTCGATCGCGCGGCGCGCGAACTTCAAAAGTTTCTCGTGAATTCCACCTGGGGCATTGGAGGCATCGTGCGCCTGTCCGACCGCATCCCGTCGCTGGCCGAGGTGCCTGCCGCGGACACTGGACAGACATTTGCCAAATGGGGTATCGGACGCGGCCCATATATTGTGCTGCCTGTGCTCGGGCCGAGTAGCCTGCGTGACGCCGTTGGATATGTTGGCGATTCCGCGTTAAACCCGGTGAGTTGGGTGACAACCGCGTTTGGTGCCCCCGTGTGGGTGATTGCGATCCCCTCCACAAATGTCGTGCGCTCCTTGCCTCATGAGCTTCGCATTTACGATGCAGCCACCGAAAACACCTTGGATCCCTATCTCGCGGCACGCAGCGCCTACATCCAATATCGGAACGAGGTCGCTTTGAAGTAAATCGTTCGGTCGAAAACAACGTTCCGTCGTTTGTTGCCGGGTTTGCCGCGTTCCTCTCGTTAGGGATCCTTTCGGTAAACGCACGAAGAATCACATTAGAAGGGGGACGGAGCCGCAGGTGGGAGGCGGCATTTGTCCATTTTCGGCGCGCCAATTTGCCAACCGCGCCGGTGATTGCACGCGGGGAGTTCGAAGCAGCAGAAAACAGGCGGGTGGGAAGGCGGGAGAGGATCACAATCGTCCATTCACGATGCTCGCCGACCCGGCACCTCTTGAACCTCGCGTAATTGGCTGAACAAATAGAGAATCACCGTTGGTCGTTGATCTACCGAATGCGACCCTCCTCTGTAGCCCATCCACGCTGATCTTTCTTTTCAAGCGCGGCCTCGGCCGGAGTAATCTGATCTTCCTTGGTGGCGCATCCGATGATTAGTAAAGAGGCAAGGAGCGCGAATATGGCAGGTGGCATGCTCATAAAGACTTCTACCACAATTCAGCATTGCTGAACAGGAGAGCTTCGTCGACGCGGCCTCTTTGAGGGATCTCAGCGGCGATTGTTGGCGGGCTTTGCGGCCGAGACCTGCTTCCCATCACTCGAAGACGCGCTCGCGGTGATGGATTCTGAGGTGTAATTTGGTGAGCGGCAGGTCAAAAACCGGAGGCTGAGCGCGAGGAGTTCGCGATCAAACGGGATTTTGGCTTGTCCTCCCACTTAAGGCCGAAAGATCATGACGTTTCCTCGCGGTGAATACATGGTCAAACCATCGGCGGTGACGGTAAGACTCCTTAGTCTCGGTGCCACGATGCTCCTGATCATGGCGTGGGCAGGCAGCAGCGTGGTTGCTCAGACTGCGTCTTCAAAGCCGTTGCGACGCGTCCTCGTGCTCTACTCGGACGAGCGGCTGCTGCCGGCCAATATCATCGCGGATGAGGCCATCCGGGCGACCTTCGCGGCGTTTCACAGCGAATTCCTCGACGTGTCCCGATTTCCCGGCGAGACGCAGCAGCAGCGTGAGCGGGATTTTTTGCGGGAGAAGTATCGCGAGTGGCCGCCCGACCTGATGACTGCGGGAGGCGAACCGGCCGTGCAGTTTCTGCTGAAATACCGGGCGGAACTGTTTACCGATGTGCCGATTGTGCATTGTTCGGTGGACGCTGAGGATCTTCCGAAGAGATGCCCGATGCAAAGATCGCGGGGATTCCGATGCTCCGACCTGCCGGATCCACCTTGGAACTGGCTCTCGCCCTGCAGCCGGACACCCGCAATGTTGCGGTGGTAGCCGGCAGCACACCCAAGGGATTTGGAGTCAGCCGAGCAATTTCGGCGCGAGACTTCGAGTTTCGCGGATCGCATTAGCTTCCGCTGGCTGACCAACCTGTCGCTGCCGGACTTGTGCGCCGAGCTTTCGCGTCTGTCGGATCACACATTAGTGCTCTATCTGGCGATGTTTGAGGATGCCGCTGGCGCTTCCTTCACCTCGCGTCAGGCGCTGGCCTTGTTCGCGCCGACAAGCAGCGCTCCGATCTACGGCTGCTACGACACTTATCTTGGGCACGGGATTGTCGGGGGGAGCGATGGTAACGTTTGAGGAGATCGGCCGCAAAGCGGCCCTGTTGGGGATACGCATCCTCGCCGGCGAAGACGCGCAAACCGCGGCTCGGTCGGAGTCGCACCAGGCGGCGCCAATGTTCGATTGGCGCGAGCTCCGGCGATGGCACATCGACGAGGAGCGGTTGCCGCCCGGCAGCGTCGTCCGGTTAAGAGTGGCCACCTATTGGGAGCAACTTACAGGCTTATCCTTGGTGCTGTCACCTTGTGCGCTCTGCAGGCATTCTTGATTGGCGCGCTGCTCATTCAACGCCGCCGTCGCCGGCTGGCCGAGAGGTCCCTGCGCGAGAGCGAAGAGCGGATGAGTCTCGCCGCAGATGCGGCCAACCTTGGCATCTGGATTCGCGATCTCGTCGGGGACGAAATCTGGGCCACCGACAAATGGCGACAATTGTTCGGTTTCGAGAAGGGGGAGCAGCTGGACATACACCGTTTCCTTGGACGGCTGCACCCGGAAGATCGTGACGCTGTCAACAAGGCCCTGACGAAGGCGCGGGAAACCGGCGGGAGTTACGAAAAGGAATACCGGATCGTGCTGCCGGATGGCCGGGTGCGTTGGATCGCCTCCCGCGGCCGGGTCGAGTTTGACGCTGCTGGTAAACCGGTTTTCATGCGCGGCGCATCCCTGGACAACACGGCTCGCAAGCTCGCCGAGGAGGCAGCGCACGATCTGAGCGGGCGGCTGATCCACGCGCAAGAAGAGGAGCAGGCGCGGCTTGCCCGCGAATTGCACGATGACTTGAGCCAGAGCCTGGCGCTGCTTTCCGTCGAGCTGGAAATGTTTGGCCAAAACCCGCCCGCGGAGCGCGGACAGATCAGCGGGCGGATGCAGGAATTCTCGGCCGATGTGAAGAGATTGTCGTCCGAAGTTCACCGACTTTCGCACGAACTGCATCCGGCGAAACTGGAGCAACTCGGCCTCGTGGCGGCGGTGCGCGGATTCTGCAAGGAGCTCGCGATGGCGCATGAGATGGCTATCGAGTTTACCAATCGCTCCGTGCCGCGAGCGGTGCCGGAGGACACGGCGCTTTGTCTCTACCGTATTACGCAGGAGGCGCTGCACAACGTGATCAGGCATAGCGGCGGGACGGCCGCCCGAGTCGAACTGGCCATGGATGGCGGCGAGCTTCGCCTCGCCATCATCGATGACGGCGTCGGCTTTGACCCGGAGACGATACGCGCCAATGGCTCGCTCGGCCTGGTCAGCATGGCCGAGCGAGCGCGTTTCGTGCATGGGCGGCTTTCCATCGAGTCGCATGCCGGGCAAAGGCACAAGGATCGACGTCCGCGTGCCCATCGCCGCAACCGATGATTCTTCTTGACGATACCAAAAGACCCGTGCCCCAGTGAACCGCCGCCCCCGCGTCCTTCTTGCCGACGACCACACGATGCTCCTGGAAGCCTTCAGGCGTTTGCTGGAGCCACACTGCGAAATCGTGGGCACCGCCTGCGACGGCCGCGCTCTCCTCGAACTCGCGGCCAGCACCGGACCCGATGTGATCGTCCTCGACATCGCAATGCCGTTCCTCAACGGAATCGACGCTTGCGCCCAGCTTCGCCGAAAAATGCCGGGTGTGAGGCTTGTCTTCCTCACGGTTAATGAAGACCCAGACGTTGCCGCGGAAGCGATCGGACTGGGCGCGTCCGGCTATCTGCTCAAGAACTCCGCGTCAGGCGAGCTCTTCACCGCCATCGAGCGGGCGCTCGCGGGCAAGACCTATGTCACGCCGCTCGTTACTAAAGGCATTCCACTCGGCGTTTTCCTCCGCCGGGCCACAAAGCCTGCCACGGAGAAGCTGACCCCGCGCCAGCGCGAAGTATTGCAACTCCTCGCGGAAGGCCGCGCGATGAAGGAAGTTGCGGACCTTCTCCAGGTAAGTCCGCGCACCGTGGCTTTTCATAAATACACGATCATGGAGCACCTTGGCGTGAAGACGAGCGCCGAGCTGGTGCAATACGCCTTCGAGCACGGAATGTTGAAAAAGCGCATCTGAACTCGGGCCGGGCAGCCGTTAGGGACATCTGTCAGTTTTGGCAGTATCGGAGATTTCCGACGCCCTGGATCCTGATCCAGCCTCGCGTGCACATCCCGAATCCGGGAGAGTTGGGGGCGGCAAGAAAGGTCCTGGCCGGCGTCAGGTTGCAGGGCTTGTTCGATTACACGGGCAAACCGGCGTGCGGGATGGTATTAAGCCTATTAAGACCGTGCGACCCGAAGTGCAAACGCTCTGATTCGCAAAATGATTCGCTAAGGTCCAGCTGAACGTGTATCAAGCATCCGGAGCGGTGGAGACGTTTAGGGTCACGGAGACAAAAGCTTCGACGCTCGAATGAAGCCGCCGAAGAATCGGGGAAGAATGCTCGTCTGCTATGCTGATTACTCCGGGCGAGGAAAGGAGGTCTCGTAGGGCGCTGTGGCGCAGCCAGCAGGTCCAATGAAGGGCCGGAGCACCAGAGCAGCTATTGCCAGACGTCCGACCGCGGGCTTGTTCAAGAACCAGTTTCATTCCGGGCTTCGCCGAAACGAAACTTCAGGGTTAGGCCGCCTTGGTCTGTCGCTGTAAAAAACCAGTCATACTGTCCCGTCATCGTAACGACTCCCTGCGCGTCGGCAATCTCGACGAGCACGGAAGCCAACGCGCGCCCCCGCGAAGCCAGCTCAGCGGACAATGAATCAGCGACGCCATCAGCAAACCGCGCCGAGGCGCGCAACGCGCCGTGAGCGGGCTTGCGGAACTTCACGTCTGACGTGCGAAGCACGGCGAACACCTGACTCTGTGCTTCGCCCAGATGGCGCAACAAGAAACTCACCGCTGCTCGCCTCGGCCAACGCGAACTGCACACTCGCGTGGACCGTGCCGACGTGGTTGAGAAGCAAGCGGCGACTCCGGCATCTCCAAGATGTGGCCGTTGCCCGCAGGCGCGAGCTGCATCCCCAGCGTCTTGTTAATGGCAAGGTCAGTGACGTGCATAAGCGGCCTAACAAGGGATTCTGTCATTTTCGGATATCATGCCAGATTGGGAGTTATCCGGACGTTCATTGGCGGGGAAGGGCAATCTGCCTGGGTGCGGACTCCAATGCAAGAGTGGGACGAGAGAATCGAGAAGTGATCAACTCCTCGAGTATTTGACAAGGTAGGACCACTGCGTAGGACCGGTTTTGACGAGCCGACCGCCATCTTCATATTCCCCAACGGGGCTTGGGACCTGCTTTCGTGCTCCAGAATTCTGGAGCACCAAATTCTCTTCAACTGGCTTGCTCTTTGCACGCGCTCGTTGCCACTCCCGTTCATTTAGAAACCCTTTTATTCTGGTTTGTATTATCGACGCTGTATGGGATTCCGCGCAACGTCAGTTTCCGTGCGATCAATGACTCTACTTTCGTCAAACGACCCCGTTATAGCCGGTGGTGCCAGACCATTTCCAGCACCAGGAAGAGAGCGGCCCTGGAACACCCGAAGGTAAGAAGCCCGTTCATCGCTTCTGGTTCACCAACTTCGAGAGCTGGCTTCCGACGTTTCTCGGCTTCGGGCTTTAAAGGCTCGGGTCTTTTGGCCAGAGCCTGTAAGTTCTTGCTCAAGAGTTGCAAGCTCGAAACTGTTTACGATCACGAGCTTTTCGAACGGACCCAAAAAAGGGCTCCGACAGGTTCGATCACCGCCGCAGCCTCATCGTGAAACGCGCGCCGCCGCTGGGCCTATCGTCGATCGCGACGGTACCGCCGTGCGCTTCCGCGATCGCTTTCACAAGGCTGAGGCCCAACCCGAGCCCGCGCCGTGAGCGACTAGCATCGCCACGATATAGGCGACGGAAAATAGCCTCGCGCTCGCCAGACGGTACGCCCGGGCCATTATCAGTAACGGTGATCACGATCGCGTTTGTCTCGGCGCGGATGGCGAGCGCGACGTGACCGCCGGCAGGTGTGTATTTGAGCGCGTTGTCGAGGAGGTTATTGATCGCCTGGCCGAGGCGGATCGCATCGCCGTCAATCTCCGCTTGCGCAGGCTCCTCCAGCGCTAAGGTGATCCTTTTCTCCTCGGCGACTTCGCGGTAAAGATCGACAGCACGGTCCGCCAGGGCACGGACATCAAGTCGATCACGGTTTAACTTCAATGCGCCGGCCTCGGCGGCGGAGATGTCGAGCAGAGCCTCGAGCAGGTGGAGGACACGATCGCACTCGTTAACACAATCTGCGAGCGCAGCGCGCGCCTCTGCCGGGTCTTGAGCGTCCTGGAGTGCGAGTTCGGCGGTGCCACGAAGCCGCGCGAGAGGCGTGCGAAGGTCGTGGGCGAGATTGTCCAGCGTTTCGCGCAGAACGCGCACGTGTGCGGCGTTTTTATCGAGGAGAGTATTGAGCTGCCGGACGAGGATGGCCAGCTCACCGCTGCCGTTGGGCGCCCGGACTCGCGCGGCGAAGTCGCCGGTTTCGAGAATCCGGCGCGCTGTATCGGAGACTTCGCGCAACGGACGCGTCGCGCGCCATGCGAGGAACGTGCCGGCGGCCACAGAAAGAAAAAGCACGACGGCACCTACCGCGCCAAAGGCGCGCCGCAGCGGCGCGAGCAGCACGGCGCGGCTGTCCGCGCTGCGGCCAACCTGGATCAGGCGTCCGTCGAAAAGGGTGCGTGAGGCGATCGCGTAATCCCGCAGTGCGTCTTGCGGCAGGCGCACGGTGGGGATCGCGCGTTCCGCGGATACGCCCCATTCCGGAATGGGAATGCGTTGGACGACGGTTTGCACCCAGTCAGGCGGCGCTTTCACCCAGATGGGTCCGTCCCGCGGATCGATCACGCGCACGAACCACGCGTCTCCATCCTGCGCTGCGCCGCCGTTGAGTCGCTCGACAACCGCGCCAAGCTGGGCGTCAGCGTAAGCGCGCGCAAGCACTGCCGCGCGCTGCTCGACGACCGCCTGGTCGCGCTCCTCGAGCGCACGCGCGAGTACCCAGTAGAGCACGCCAAACAAGATCGTAGCGCTCAGCGCGAAGACGAGTGCGTATTGAACAGCGAGCCCGAGCGCGAGAGACTGGCGAAGCCTTTCAAGCATGGGGACGGAAAACGTAGCCGACGCTCCGGATGGTCTCGATACGTTCGTGGTCTGCATCGATTTTGGCGCGAAGACGCGACATCACGACGTCGACTACATTGGTCTGTGGGTCGAAACTGTAGTCCCATACGTGCTCGAGGATCATCGTCTTGCTCACGGGGCGACCGGCATGACGGAGCAAAAACGCGAGCAACGAAAACTCGCGAGGCTGCAGTTCGACCGGCCTTGCCGGCGCAGGTGACTTCGCGGGTGACGAGGTCGAGCGTCACGTCGCCGGCGACGAGTTTCGTTGCCTCGGGCGAAGAGGTGGCGCGGCGGATGAGCGCCTGCACGCGCGCGATCAGTTCGGAAAATGCGAACGGTTTCGTCAGATAGTCGTCACCGCCGCTTTGGAGCCCGCGCACGCGATCGTCGACCGAGCTTTTTGCGCTCAGGAAGAGGATCGGGATCAGCCGGCGCGCCAGCCGGAGGCGTTTGACGAGGCTGATGCCGTCAAGCTTGGGCAGCATCACGTCGACGATCGCCGCGTCGTAATCCGTCGACTCGGCCAGGGCTAGGCCGGCTTCGCCGTCGGAAGCGTGATCAACCGCGTAGCCGGCCTGTTTGAGGCCGCGGGTCACAAACGAGGCGATCTTGGCATCATCTTCGACGACGAGGACGCGCATGCTGAAGGATTGATAAGCTAGCCATCGCTTGGAAACGGGACAGAAACAAATGAATCACGCTTTGGCACGCAAGGCCAATTTGCCGTAGCGGGCGTCGTCGAGTGACGGGCCAGCTGCGATTGCATAAAACATCCTGCTTTCACTTTCGCATTGGGGCGAAAGCTGACATGCTCTGGGACTGTCCCGCCCGGCCCAAGGCTGCGACGGAATCCGCGTGATCGACTACGAAGCGGCTTTGTCGGAATCTGTCTCGTCAACGACGACAAAAACCTTGCTCCCGCGGGACCAAAGCTTCACCAAGGATTTCTTGCTTTCGACCTTGGCGCAGAGCTGAACAGCGTCCTCCGCCGAAGTCACCGGCTGTTTGTTAATCTCCAGGATAACATCACCCCGGCTGATGCCAGCGCGAGCCGCGGCGGAATCCGATGCAACTTCTGTAATCACTGCGCCTTTAACTTGCGATGGAATGTTTAACTGCCGGCGCGCTTCGGGATCGATGTCGTCGACAGCAACGCCTCTGAGCGCGCCTTCGTCGCGTCGGGAGAGCGATCCGGTTGACTGTCCAACAATGCGGCGCTCCAGGACGCTCGCCGGAGATGGCGCTGAACTCCTTAGTTTCGCCGTCGCGCAAGGACGTCGAGGTTGAGCTTTGTGCCTGGCGACAGGGAACTCACCTGCAACTTAAGCTCGTTGGCATCAGTCACGGGGTGTCCGTTGACGGCAACGATAACGTCGCCTTCCTTGAGGCCAGCTGCGGAGGCCGGCGAGTTGGCCACGACTTCCGAGACCAGAGCACCTTTGTTACTCTTCAACCCGAATGATTCAGTAAGTGCCGGCGTGATGTTTTGGATGCCAACGCCGAGGTATCCACGGATGACCTTGCCGCTTTTCACAAGGCTGTCAGCGACTTGCGCCACCATGTTGGCCGGCACAGCGAGTCCTACGCCCTGGAAGCCGCCACTGCGGCTGAGAATGGCGGTACTAATACCGACGAGGCGACCATCGACGTCGACGAGCGCGCCGCCAGAGTTCCCGGGATTGATCGCGGCATCGGTCTGAATAAAATCTTCATAACCCTGGACATCGGCAAGGATCCCGACGTGACGACCCTTCGCACTGACGATCCCGCTCGTGACCGTTTCGCCGATACCAAAGGGATTGCCAATGGCAAGCACGCGGTCGCCCACTTCGATCTTGGACGTGTCCGCAAAGGTAACGGCAGAAAGGTCTTCCGCTTCGACCTTGATGACGGCGATGTCGGTCTGTTCGTCACGACCGATGACCTTACCGGTAAACTCCCGACCATCGGTCAGCGTCACGGTGACGGTGACGGCGCCATCGACAACGTGGTTGTTGGTCGCGATGTAGCCGTCCTGGCTAATAATCACGCCAGAGCCGAGTCCGCCTTGAGGTATCAGGCGCATTTCGGGAGCGCCACGCTCCCCGTCGAAGCCCGGGAATCCGTTGGGAGCCACGGCGATCTTTCGAGCCGAGACTTGGGTGGTGATCTTCACGACGCTTGGCGAGACGCGCTTGACGACATCGGAAAACGAAGTGCTTTCCACTGGCCGCGGGCCACGGGTTGCGTGTCCCGCTTCAGCGTGATCGCGGAATCGGAGTCTTGAGCGGCCTGGAGACCGGCTAGGGCGCCAGCCATCACAAGGACGGTCCATACAGCTTTCCTGCGGTTAAGGAGACGAGAAGCGGATGAGTTCATGAATATATGTTTTCTTGTGGCACGAAGATGCCACGCTCGCCTATCCGGTAGCTTTCTCGAGCATTACAGTTTGGTAAGCTTGGCAAGCGTTGCTCCCAATTCTCCACTGCGCCCATGGAAACGCACACTTTCCCGACAATGATAATGTCGTATTCTATGTTCAGATTTGGGCCGGGGACTTCGTTCCCAAATGAACCGGCAATCGAAGACCGCTTGCAGCGTTGCCCGAGTCAGCGTGCTTGACAAGCTAATTCGCCTCTCTGTCGGCAACGGTTCAAAACCTCTCGCACCCCTTGTTCAGCGGTCCCCAGCCCTCCGGCGGCAGCTTTTTCGGGTTGCGGGCGCGCCCCGCAACCCGAAAAAGCCCGTGTTTGACTTCCGGGCCCACTTTTGTCACTCTGCGCCCATGGAAACGCACGCTTTCGGCTTCAGACTCCGGGCCAACGCCCCGGAGGGCCAAAAGCGATTTCCTATCAGGAGCGGCACTCGGCATCGCTGGAAGAACCCCGGCGATAACACCGCCCGGGTTACGCTGTTCGTATGCGGCGCAGCCCACGCCGGCGTGCCGGCGCCATGACGGCCGAGGCCTCCGGAGACCAGGCAACACGCCCCGCTGGGTCATCCCGCCCGGGTTCCATCACCGTCGCGAGCGCTACCGCGATCGGGGTCGGCGGGATGATGGGCGCCGGGCTGTACACCCTGGTCGGACTCGCGTCGACGACGGCGGGCGTGTGGGTGCCGCTGGCGTTCCTGGTCGGTGGCGCGGTGACCGTGTTCAGCGTCTACTCCTATGCCAAAGCTCGGCGCACGCTACCCGAGCCGCGGCGGAGCCGCGCAGTTCCTCATCCGCTGCTTCGGCGACGGCGTCATCGCGGGTGGCCTCAACGTATTTCAGTTCCTCGGCTGGATCATCGCGATGGCGCTGTATTGTGCCGGCTTCGCCGGATATGTCCGGGCGTTACTGCCTTGGGAGACCCCGGACTGGTCGGCCAAGGCGATCGGCATCGCGCTCATCATCGCCGTTGTGATCGTCAACCTGGTCGGCACGAAGTTCGTCGGCCGATCCGAACTCTTCGTCATCAGCATCGAGTTGGCCATCCTCGCCGTCTTCGTGGTGCTCGGGCTGACCAAAGCCGATCCGGGGCGATTCGCCGAGCGGGCACCCACGGCTGGATCGGGGTGCTGTTCGCTGCGGGCCTGCTGTACGTGACGTATGAGGGTTTCGGTGTGGTGACCAATTCCGCCGGGGACATGCGCAACCCCGCCAAGGAACTGCCGCGGGCGATGTTTCTCGCGCTGGGCATCGTCATCGTCGTCTACATCCTGGTAAGCGCGGTCGTCGTGATGACGCTGAGCCTGCCCGCCATGGATGCCAACCAGGGCCACGTGCTCTCCGAGGCGGGGCAGCAGATCTCGGGCGGATCGGCTTCGTCGTCATCGGCGTTGCAGCGCTGCTGGCCACGGCTTCCGGGGTCAACGCGACCATGTTCGGGGACGCCAACTGGCCTACATGGTGGCGAAATCCGGTGAACTCCCAAGGATTTCGCCCGCGGGGTGTGGCGCGGCGGCACTGGCGGACTGTTTGTCGCGGCGGCGATCACCGCGGCGTTCGTGTTGTTCTTCCCGCTGGCGGCGGTGGGCCAGATGGCCAGCCTGGCCTTCCTCATCGTGTACGGAACCGTGAGTGCGGGGCATCTGCGCGTCTACCGGGATACCGGTGCAAAGCCCTGGCTATTGGTAGTCGCCGTGGTGTTGAACCTGGCGCTGTTCGTGCTGCTGCTGGGCTACACGATCGACACCGGGCCGGCGAGCACCTGGGTAACGCTGGTCGCCGTGCTGGTGCTCAGTTTCGTGTTCGAAATTGTCTACCGGAAGCGCACTGGCCGTTCCCTGGCGCTGACGGCGCCACCACCGCCGGCGAACTAGGTGTCCCTGCTCGGTCAGTCACAGCTCAGCGCGGCGCTTCGAGGCCCGGGACAGCCGGCCGTCCTAGAATCAGCTCGGTCAGCTCGGCCTTACCGTTCGCGCCTAACGCGCTGGCATCGCACCAATTTGCAATGACGCCTGGGATGGACGCTGAGCGCCGGGCGGCCGTTTGGGACGCGCACGGCCGGGGATATCAGCGTCACCAAATCCGCCACCCGTTTTCCGGCGTGATCGAAAAGCAACCATGCACGAACAACTACAAGCCATCATCACGGTGCTGTCGCTGATCAATCCAGCGATCTGTGCGGCGATGTTTGCGCGGGCAGTCGCCGGGCGTTCATTGGGCGAGAAGATGACCGACGACGCGAAGGCAGGCGCCGCCGTTTTCGTCATCCTCACGCTCGCCGCCCTGCTCGGGATGCAGTTGCTGCACCTCTTCGGCGTGTCACTGGACGCCTTCATGGTGGCAGGTGGCGGAGTGCTGGCGTGGATGGGATTCTCCATGCTCAGCGGGCAACCGGCCGGCGCGAATGCAAAGTCTACGCAATCGCTCACACCGCTGATTCTTTTTGCCGCCAGCCCCGGGACGATTACCGGAGTCATCACGCTCTCCGTGGCCCACACCCGGACGAAATTGCCGGTCACGTCGCTGGTCGCCATCGCCGTGGCGACCGGGATTACCTGGCTGGCGATGGTGCTCGTCGCGCGGTTCGGCGGCAAACGGGGCGGCGGCGGATTCCTGCGGGACACGCTCACGCGCTTTATGGGATTGATCGTCCTTTCCATGGGAGTTCAGTTCGCCCTGACCGGCTACCACGCGTTTATGAAATGAAATCTATCGTCCCCGCCTCAAACTTCGATCGAACGAAACCCTTTCCCAAAATGGGAAAACCAGAGAGAAAACCAGCACCCGGACTTTGCTGGCGATCAGCCTGGGAGCGTGAGGCTATTTGCCAAGAATTCCGCGTCGGGCGAGCTGTTCACCGCGATCGAGCAGACGCTCGCGGGCGAGACTTACGTCACGCCGCTAATTACTAGAGGCGTGCCGCTGGGCGTGTTCCTCCGACTCGCCACGAAGCCTGCCACGGCGAAGCCCTGGTGCGCCCGGCGCTGGCCCGCGGACAGGTGCTCGTTGTGACCGCGCCACAAAACGACGTCCGTGGCGTCATTGGACCCCGGTGCGGTCCAGTGCGCTTGTTTCGTCTGCAAACGCCTTCGTGACGGTGCGGCCGGGTGAGCGCATCGGCGAAGTGCAGCGAGCCTCGCGCAGATCCGAGCGCGCAGGTCAAATGACGAGGATAAGCGGAAAAGTAATGAAACTGGCCGAGGATCAGTCCCGTGAAGCGGCGTCTGCGATGGATTGTAGCCCAGATTTCGTCCCTCATGCGATCGACGCTGGCCAAGTTTCTCTTGTTCGGCGATTTTGAAAATGGTATGAATTTTTTTAATGAGCATGCCTTTTGCAACATTCGCGGTCCTTGTCTCCCTGCTAGTCATCGGATGCGCCACCAAAGAAGATCAGATTACTCCGGCTCAAGCCGAGCTTGAAAAGAAAGATCAGCGTGAATTCGCTTCGGAGGTCGATGGTCGCATTCGGTAGATCAAACGGCCGACGTTAATCCCGCGGAGCTGAGTATCGATGAGATGCTGCCCCGCTCTTCCGGCTACCTTTTCCGTTAGGGAGCAACGGAGCAAAAAAGTAGCATAATGACGGTCAGTTTTGTGAACAACTCACCCGGCGTCGGCTTTCGAGGATTTGCTTGCGTCGGTTGACCGTCCGCGTCGAGTTCCCGGTGGCTTCGTCGGGCGCTCGTAGGGTGAGTTGAAAAAGCACACGTGAGTTTACACGTGATACCTGTCAGTTTTGACAGTATCGGAGTTATCCGGCGTCGGCTATGACGGCGCAGGTGATCGCCCCCTCCTCCATCTCCGGCGCAGGCTCCACGCAACGCCCGCGCGTGCTCTTGGCCGATGATCATCCGGCGATGCTTGCGCTGACGGCCGACGCGCTGGCTGCCGAATGTTTGGTCGTCGGTTCAGTGGGCGATGGACGGGAGCTCCTCGCCGAGGCCGAGCGGCTTCATCCGGATGTTATCGTCCTCGACATTACCATGCCGCAGCTCGACGGCATCGAAGCGGCGCGCCAACTCCTAAGCTCGCATCAGAGTGCCCGCCTCGTCTTCCTGACGGTCCACGAAGACGCCGACTACGCCCGCGCCGCGCTTGACGCGGGCGGCCTCGGCTATGTCGTCAAGACGCGACTCGCTTCGGACCTCCTGCCCGCCATTCGGGCAGCGCTTGCGGATCAAACCTTCGTCTCACCCGCCGTGCGCCTCGATGAAGCTTGACCAATTCCTCCCGATCTCCCAAGAGAAACCAACGCCATCATACAGAAAACCATGAAGCAGATCCTCATTTCATTCAAGATGCTATGTGCCATCACGCTGCTCGCCGTGGCCGCGGGGTGCGCCAGCACCCAAAGCACGGAAAACATGCTCGTTGCCGCCGGTTTCAAAGTCGTTACTCCCAAGACCGCGACGCAGGAAGAGAAACTCAAGGCTCTTCCGCCGGGCAAAGTGACCTCGGTTCAGAGGAGCGGGAAGACCTACTACGTCTTCCCGGACGCCACCAACAACCAAGCCTATGTCGGTGGTCCAAAGCAGTACCAAGCATACCGCCAGCTCCATCTGGAGAAGCAAATGGCCGACGAAAAGGTTGAAGCCGCCGAGATGAACCTGGAGGCATCAGAAATGGACTGGGGCGGATGGGGTGGCTGGGGAGGGTGGGGTCCGGGATGGTATTAAGGCTTCAAAAGCGAACAGCGAAGAAGACGGAGGCAGATTCATGAAACGAAAACTAATCCCTATCGGCTCACCGCTGCTCGCGGTGACAGCCGCGCTGATCGGAGCCGGCTTGTCGATGCAGGCCGCCGATCCGGAGCCGTCTCCAGGCGCGGCTTGGGGGCGCGACCCTGTCGGCGGTGCGTTACAAAAACTGGAAGTTCTACGACACGATGATGGGCTCGACCGGTGCTTCTGCGCTGGGGGCGCCCGTTACATATAAATGGACCCAGTTCAAGGATATCACGCGCGATCCCTTCGAGGATGCCGCCAGGCAGCTTCAGCCTCGACCAGGTGCTCGAGGCGCTTCAGGGCGCACCCAAGACCAGCAACTGAGCCCCGTTGCCAGGCCAAGCAAGCCATCCTGGATTTTGTGCGCGAGACTACAGAAACCGGCGGCGCAAAGCTTGTTCCGCCGGAGAAACGAATTGCCACCTTCGACCAGGACGGCACGCTCTGGGTCGAGCATCCGATGTACACCCAGGTCATGTATTGCCTGGAGCGCGTGCCGGTGCTGGCAGAAAAGAAACCGGGGCTCAAGAAGATCGAGCCGTTCAAGACCGTACTGTCGGGCAATCGGGAAGCGATTGCCAAGCTCTCGATCAAAGATCTCGAGAGAATCCTCGCGGCTACGCTCACAGGGATGTCGGTGGACGAGTTCCAAGCCGAGGTGAAGAAGTGGCTCGCCACTGCCAAGCACCCGCGGTTCGACCGGCTCTACACCGAATTGACGTACCAGCCCATGCAAGAAGTCCTGCAGTATCTGCGCGCCAGCGGCTACAAGACCTACATTGTCACCGGCGGCGGTCAGGATTTCGTGCGCGAGTACTCCGAGCAGACCTACGGTATCCCGCCGGAACAAGTCGTCGGCACCGCGGGCGTAACCAAGTACGGCTACGATGAGGACGGCAAGCCGTTCCTGATCAAGGAGCCCAAACTTCTGCTCAACGACAACAACGCCGGCAAGCCCGAGGGCATTCACCTGATGATCGGCCGCCGGCCTTACGCGGCGTTCGGCAATTCGACCGGTGACCGCCAAATGCTCGAATACACGAAAGCCGGCGACGGCGCGCGGCTTTCCATGCTCGTCCTGCATGACGACGCCGAGCGCGAGTATGCCTACGGTCCAGCTCAAGGACTCCCGGACACCAAGGTCGGCGCTTTTACCCAGGCACTCTACGATGAGGCGAAGAGGGATGGCTGGAACGTCATCAGTATGAAAAACGATTGGAAAAAAGTCTTCGCGTTCGAGCCATAAGCCAACACACTCGACCCTCCATCCATGAAGCCAAGACTAAACATCATCCGTCGTGCGCTGACCAGCGCCCTGCTTTCCGTCGCCTCTCTCTTCGTGCTACCGGTGTCCGCCGAGCATTTCACCGAGGGCAAGCAGGTGCCGCCAGCCACTGAGAAGCTAAAGCCAGGCGACTTTGTCTGGGAACCGGAGCGCGCGCCGGAGGGGCCGGTGCTCATCGTGGTGAGTAAGCCGGAGCAGATCGCCTACGTGTACCGGAATGGCATCCGCATCGCGCGAAGCAGCGTGAGCACGGGACGTCCAGGGCATCCGACGCCGGTCGGTGTCTTCGATATCCTCGAGAAGGAAAAGGATCACCTTTCGACGATCTACAAAGGCGCGGAGATGCCGTGGATGGAACGGTTGACGTGGACCGGGATCGCGCTGCACGCGGGCGATCTGCCGGGCTATCCGGATTCCCACGGCTGCGTGCGCCTGCCGCTGGAGTTTTCCAAGCTGCTCTTCACCGTGACGACCAAGGGCGGTACTGTGATCATTGCGGATGAGCACTCCGCGCCGCGCGAAACAGTCCATCCGGGGATGATTTTTTCGCAGGCGACACCGCCTGCCGCCGATGCACCGCTAGCGCAAGGAGAATTCTCATGGACTCCGGAGAAATCGGACCATGGGCCGATGACAATCCTTTTCACCGCGGCGGACAAGCAGGTCTATGTGTATCGCAATGGCATAGAGATCGGTCGCGCGCCCTTTACGCGCGGCGTGAACGGGATGCACGTTTACAGCGCCCTCGATGGCGCCGATGCGGAAGGCAAACGCAAGTGGGTGCGCGTCGATGGTGCACCCGCATCGAACGATCCGAGCTTCACCGAACTCGCCACGGGTGCGGGCATTCCTGCCGCCTTCATCGCCGGCGTGCGCAGCGTGGTGCTGCCGGGAACGACAATGGTTCTAACCGACAAACCAGTCAACGGTGACACCCAGAGCAGGCCCGGTTTCAAAATCCTGGGCCTGGGCGAAGTCGCCGCACGCTGACCGCAACGGTGCCGTAGCCACGACGACTCATCTTCGATCAACCAAACCAAGCGATACCTATGAAAAACAAGATCTCATTGCTACGCAACTTCAGCGCTGCGGCCCTCATGATGGTGGCCATTCCGGCGGCCTTTGCAGAAACATCATCGAGCGATTTCACAAGCGAATCGGACAAGTCCATGGCTGCCGCTCACGAGTCCTTCCTCAAAGGCGACATGAAAAAAGCCTCCGCGTCCATCGACAAGGCGGCCGCCAGCGTGAGCAAAGAGTCCGAGAAAGTCGCCGGAAGCGCCAAAGAGGGCGTGAAGAAAGCCGGAGACGAATTGAAAAAACTCGGACAGAGCGTGAAGAGCGGCGCGGTGAAGTCGGACGACGAGTTGAAGAAAACTTTCGCCCATGTGGACCATGCCCTGGCCAAGGCTTGGCACGCGACCGCGGAGGAGAGCATGAAGGCAGGCAGGGATGCCAGCAATGCGCTCAATAAGGCCGGTGAGAGCCTGTCGGGAGCGGCCAAGTGGTCCGGCACAGAACTCAAGAAGGGCGCGCAGTCGTCCGTGAAGGCTGCCAAGGCGGTTGGCGAAGGCATGAAGGCTGGCGGCGAAGAGGCGAAGAAATGGTTCAATGACATCGGCGACGGCATCAAGCATGTCGAACGGAAGCTCTGAGCGTGAATTCCGACTACCCGAAAGGCAGTCTCTGGGCCCGGTGATGAATACCGGATCCCTGCTTGCCAGTTGGATCGCGTTCTGCCTCGTCGCGGCATCTCCCATCTTCGCCCAGGAAGCCGAGAGTCCGGCGTTCGCATCTACCGCGCAAAATAAAACTCTCCGCGCCGGCCCTGCTCCCGACGGCATGGTCTGGATCCCGGGTGGCGAATTCTCAATGGGTAGCGACGGAAAGTGCGACGGAAAATTTTCGTGCTCACCGGCCACGGTCGCCGATGCGCTTCCGATACATCGCGTCTACGTCGATGGCTTCTGGATGGACGCGACGGCTGTCACCAACGCTGAGTTCGAGAAATTCGTCAAGGCGACCAACTACGTCACCATCGCGGAACGCACGCCGACCAAGGAAGAGTTTCCGACTGCGCCGCCGGAGAGCCTTGTGGCCGGCTCGATCGTCTTCACTCCGACATCCGGCCCGGTGCCGCTGACCAATCATTACCGATGGTGGCGTTACCAGCACGGCGCGAACTGGCGGCACCCGGAAGGTCCACAGAGCGACCTAAAGGGCAGGGAAAACTATCCGGTCGTGCAGATCGCCTACCCGGACGCGGTAGCTTACGCCAAATGGGCCGGCAAGCGACTGCCAACGGAAGCCGAGTGGGAGTATGCAGCGCGGGGAGGCTTGAGCGGAAAGCTTTACCCGTGGGGCGATGAGTTCAAGCCGGGCGGAGAGTTCGTCGCAAACACCTATCAGGGACGATTCCCGGTTAAGGATAGTAGGCGAGGATGGATTTGCCGGTATCGCGCCCGTGAAATCGTTTCCCCCAAATGGCTACGGCCTCTACGACATGGCGGGCAACGTCTGGCAATGGTGCAGCGATTGGTATCGGCCCGACTATTACCAAAAACTTGCCCAGGAGGGCAGCGTCACGCGGAATCCGCAGGGTCCGGAAGAACCGTTCGATCCCGCCGAGCCGTCAGAGAAAAAGCGCGTCCATAAGGGCGGCTCGTTCCTCTGCAACGAGCAATATTGCACCCGCTACATCGTGGGCACGCGCGGCAAGGGAGAGGTCAATACGGGAAGCAACCACCTTGGATTCCGCTGTGTCCAAGGGCCATAATCTCCGTCGGACATCCTGATCCGAAGACCCGTCAGCCTTCAGAACAAATGCTATTTCCAGACGCGACAGTAAGATTCGTTTTCATCCTCATGGCTGCTTTCACGGCCGCGCTGCGCGCGCAGGATCAGCCGCCAGCGCCAGCTGCGACTGCTCCGCCGGGAGTCTTCGAGGCTCCGCCGACGCTCAGCGCAGCCGCGATCTTAAAAGCCGAGTTTTACCAGGGACCAAACTTTCAAGTACGCGATCCCGTGCCGACCTACGCGGGGGCCAACGCCTTCACGATCGATTCCGATTTCGGAGTATTTACCGCGGATGGCAATGACATGCTCATGCGTCGCGTCGCGGAGATCAAAGGCATCGCTGCGCTGCAAGCCATGTCGCAGACGACTGAGTTCACCCAGGCCGCGGCGCAAGCTGCAGCGAGACCGCTGAATGTGGCACAAGACTTGATCACCAATCCGCTCCCGACAATTGCCAGCGTGCCGCGCGGTATTTTTGGCTTTCTCAATCAGGCCGGACAGGCCTTGAAGAATGTCACCGAAGGGAATGACTCCGGGCTTGGCCAAGGACAGCTTGTCGAAAACTTGAGCGGCTTCGCCAAGACTAAACGCGACCTCGCGCTCAAGCTCGGGGTTGATCCCTACTGCAACAACCAGGTCTTTCAGAGTGAGCTAAACAAAGTGGCGTGGCCAGCCTTCCTCGGAAAGTTTGCGGTCGGCCTCGGGATGGGCGCGATCGGTGGCGCGGCTGGCGCTACTATCCACGGACTCAATTGGACCGCAACCTTGCAGGCTTCGCTGCGCGATAAGAGTCCCGGCGAACTGCGCCAGATGAACCTGGACCTGCTCACCAATAACATGGGCATCGCTCCTGATGCCGCGAACGCTTTCCTGAGCAACAACGCCATTTCACCCACTACCCAGACTCTGATCGTTGCCGCCCTCGGCCAACTTGGGAACATTCCCGGTCAGGGCGAGTTCATCCTCCAGGCCGCGAACAGCCAGGACGAACATGACGCCCTCGCCTTTCAACAGAGCGTCGAGATTATGGCCCAGCTGAACGAAACTGCGCCGATTGCCCGCATCACCCATCTCAACGGCCTCACCGTCTGCCAGACCAAGGACGGCACCGTGGTCGTCCCGATCCAATGGGACTACGTGTCGTGGACACCAATGACGGAGCGATTCATGACCGCGCTCAAGGCCACGCATTTTAGCACTCCCGCAACCGGCTACCTGGTGGCTCTCACGGGCGTTGTGTCGCCGATGACTGGCGAAGCGCTGACCGAGCGCGGAATCAAGTTTTCAGAGAAACAGCTACCCAACCCGCTCAAATGACCGGCGGACCATGCCTTCCATCCTATACCGGTCTGTGAAGATTCCTGATTCAAGGCAAATTGCCCCTGTGCTTCTTGCGAACTTCTGACAAACTGGTGTGCTCGATCGCGACAACGGCGAATGAAGGCAAATTTCCCAATGTAATTCGTCCAAACAGTAATCCGACTATGAAAATATACCATCTCGTTACGACCGCCTTGACCGCTTGTTCCGTGCTCGCAGTTCTGGCACCCGTCACCGTGCGGGCGGAGGAAGCGCCGGCACAGGCCACATCACGCGTCGATCCACAAGCCCTCGAAGCCCTCAAACGCATGAGCACGACGCTGGGCGCGGCAGAGGCGCTTACCTATCGCTCAAGAACCGTCGTCGAGGTGCCCGCGAAAACCGGCCAGTTCATTACTCTTTTCTCCACCGCGGAGGTCGCGCTTAAACGGCCAGACAAGCTGCGTGCCCGGCTCACTGGCGAGGCCCCCAATTTCGATTTCTATTTCGATGGAGCCACGGCCTCCGCCTTCGCTCCCGGAACCAAGGTCTATTCCACGGTTGAAGCCCCGTCGACAATCGACACCATGGTCCCTGCAATGCAGCAGGAGACTGGTATCCGCTTCGTTACTGCCCCCTTCCTTTTTAGCGACCCATATGAAGTATTAACGCGGAAACTGATCAGCGGCATTGTCGTCGGTCCGGCGGTGGTCAACGGACGCCCCTGCCAGCATCTGGCATTTCGGTCTCCTGGCGTGAATTGGGAAGTCTGGATCGGGTCGGGCCAGCGTGCATTGCCCTGGCGGCTCGCGGTGACCTTTACGGACCGGGCAAATTTTCCGCGCGTGTTGGTTGAATTCCTGAGTTGGAATCTCAATCCGTGGCTCAAGGCCGGAGATTTTTCCTTTCGAAAACCGGCCGGCGCCCGCGAAATCCCCTTCGTCTCTGTGATCAAGCCAAAGGCCCGCTGATCCGGGCCATCAATGAAACTCTTATGAAACATCTCTTCTCTCTCATCGCAACGATGACTGTCGGCGCGGTTTTTCTGGTCTCCCAGACTGGCTGCACTGGAGTCTATGAGGACGATTCCGACTACGGCTCCTACGCAACCTATGGTGGAGCCTATTACGGCGGAGCGGGCTTCTATCATGGCGCCTACTATGGTGGTAGTTCGGCCTACTGGAACAATGGTTACGGGCGTGCTTATGGCGCGCGGGGAGGCTACGCTTCCTGGAACGATGGCTCCGGATACGCCCGAGGATGGCGCGGAAGCACCGCCTCATGGGATGATGGATCGGGACATATCAGCGGTTACCGCGGTGGCTCGGCTTCGTGGGGCGGCGGCTCCGGCTCCTTCCACGGGGCTTACGGTCGCTCGGGCTCTTGGAGACGGTGATAAGTGACCGCGGAGCATGAAGCCGGCATCTGTCATCGTGGTGCACTATTCTCCGGAAGGCCCTTCTTGAGCGCGCTATCGAAACTACGATAAGGCGCTCCTCGCTTCGACCAATCCTGACGGCTACTTCGGATCCCGCCTGCGAATCCGCTGCCATGTTACACGTCGATGGAAGCCGACGAGACGCAGTAGGGCAGGACCGCGGGCGCGTTTAAGCAGCCGGATCTAAGCTGCTCCTCTTCGCCGAGCGCGATGGAATTACTTGATGCTTTGAGGTCGCAGGTGCTGGCGCTGCCGCCCCTGGCGAAGTTCGCCATCGTCATCGCGGTTATCGCCGGCGTTCCGCCACTTGCCCGTCGCTTCGGGTTCCCGGAGATGGTCGGGTTGCTGCTTTTCGGGGTCGTCCTGGGGCCGCATGTCCTGGGCTTCTTCGGTGAGGACAGACCCGTTGCCAACTTCTTCGCGGAGTTGGGCAAACTCCTGTTGATGTTCTCGGCCGGTCTGGAGATCGACATCACCCTCTTCCGCAAGGCTCAGACCCGGTCAATCATCTTCGGCCTGGCGACAACCATGGTGCCGTTGCTGCTCGGCACCTTGTTTGGGCTCGCCTTCGGGTATGCCATCATTCCCGCGATTGTCATCGGGTCGCTGCTGGCATCCCATACTCTCCTCGGTCTGTCGATCATCCGCCGTCTCGGCGCGACCCGGCTCGAACCGATCATCGTTACGGTAGGCGCAACGGTTCTCTCGGACACCTTGTCGTTGATCGTCTTCGCGATTTGTGTCTCGACTTTTTCGACGGGCTTCTCGCTGCCTGCCCTTTCCGCCCAGCTCATCGAGATCGCCGTCTTCGTCCCCCTCATCCTTTTCGGGCTCAGTCGTGCCGGCGCCTACGTTTTGGGCAAGGTCCGGGACAACGAGGACGTCGTCTTCGTCCTGATGCTCGGCATCATGGCGTTAGCCGGAATGCTGGCAAACTTCATCAACCTGCCGGGCATCGTCGGGGCGTTCCTGGCGGGGCTCGCCGTCAACGGCGCGGTGCGGGACCATGCGGCGAAGGTCAAGTTGGATTTTTTTGGCAAGGCCCTTTTCATCCCCTGCTTCTTTGTGGCGACCGGATTTCTCATCGATCCGATCGCCTTCGCGCAGAGTGTCTTCGGCAGCCTCCCGTTGGTCGCGGGAATCATCGCCACGCTCGTCCTGGGAAAGTGGATCGCTGCCACAGTCGTAGGCCGCGCCTTCGGCTACACGCCGGCCGCACGATTGACGATCTGGGCGCTGACCCTGCCGCAGGTCGCTGCCACGCTCGCCGCAACGCTGGTCGCCTATCATACGGTCAACTCGGACGGTCAGCGGATGCTGGACGAAAGGATGCTCAACGCAGTGCTCGTCCTGATGCTGGCCACTTCCATTCTCGGTCCGGTCCTGACCGAACGATTCGCACCCCGCATGCTTGTCGCTGAGGCGGGTGAAAGAGAGACTGCGAGCTGATCGCTTGCTGCGCTCGGCTCGAACTACGTTCGCCGGTTCCGCTACGCTCCGCTCGAACCCAAGGGCTCGAATCCCAAACGATCGGCGCTGGCGCGGCTCGCCAGCCATGAAACTGTTGGCTCCTGAGGCAGGATTGATTTGGCCCTTCCTCACCCTTTCGGGTTCGGCGGCTTCCGGATCTGTCTCGCTGCAGACGGACGTTCATTTGGCTGCTGGCGTGGGAGGAGTCGGAGCTGGCGCGCGGGCGAGCACTTGCTGCTTCTGACGGCGCTGACTCGAAATCGAGTCCACAAGGACCCCGAGGAAAATGACTGCGCCCATAACGGCGAAGTTCAATGAACTCGGGATGCCCAGCAGGTTGACCAGATTCTGTAACACCTGCAGCAGGGCCGTGCCGATGATTATCCCGATGATTGAACCTTCACCGCCCCGCAGGCTGCAGCCGCCGAGCACCGCCGCGGCAATCGCGTAAAGTTCGTAGGTGGCGCCGTGGTTTGCGGGCGAGATCGAGTTGGTGTAGAAAGCGATGAGAATACCGGCAATAGCGACTAGCAACATTTCGACGATATAGGTGCTTAAGATGATCAACCGGGTGTTGATGCCGGAATAACGTGCGGCGTCCTCATTTCGCCCGACCGCGTAGAGGTAGCGGCCAAACACCGAATGGTGGAGAAGGATATAAGTAATGATCCCGACGATGATCAGAAGCACAAACGGCATCGGCACCGGCCCAATACTGCCCGTCGCCAGATTGCGCAGCAGCTCAAAGCCGGAGCTTCCGAACCCTTTCGTTTCATCATCGGCGATAAATCGCGCCAGTCCGCGATAAAAGAGCAGCCCGCACAGAGTAACGATGAAGGCTTGCATCCGCATATATCCGATAAACCAACCGTGCACAGCTCCGAGGAACATGACGACAATGATGATCGCCAAAACTGCCACCGGCCACGCCAAGTTCCATTCACGCAACATGATAGCCAGGATCACGCCTTGGAAGGCAAACACCGAACCCACCGATAGGTCGATGCCGCCCGTGATAATCACCAGGCCCACCCCTATACTGAAAATCCCGTACATGCCGATTAACCGCGCCATATTGGTAAGGTTGGAGGCGCCTAAAAATCGCGGGTTTAACACTGCCACGATCACACACAGAACAATCAAGAGAACGGTGATGCCGAGTTCCTTCTTCATAGGGCAGGGGGCTTCTAAGAACAGGGGGGTTGCGAAAAGACTACTGTTGAGGGTCTTTGCGGCCAGTGGCCAGGCTCATGATTGCTTTTTCCGAAAACCGTTCACGCAGCAAAAAGCCGGTGATGTCGCCCTCGTGCATGACGGCGATGCGGTCACTCACCCCAAGCACTTCTTCCATGTCGCTGCTGATCATGATGATGGCCACTCCCCGGTCCGCCAGTTCGCGCATAAGTCGATAAATTTCGACTTTGGCTCCTACGTCGATGCCGCGGGTAGGTTCGTCAAAGATGATCACCTTCGGCTCGAGTGAGAGCCATTTGGCGAGAACCACTTTTTGCTGGTTGCCACCGCTTAAGTTCATCGCCCGCGTCTCGATCGAGGGCGTTTTAACGCGCAAGGCGGCGACCTGGCGTTTGGAGACCTCTTCTTCGCGTGGCCGGCTGATCAGCGATCCGCGCGAGTAGCGCCTCAAGCCCGGCATGGTGATATTTTCTCGGACGGTCATGCTGGTGATCAGTCCGGTGTGGCGTCGATCTTCGGGCACCAGGTAAATGCCGGCATCAATCGCGTCCCGCGCATTGCGGATTTTAAGGTCCTGACCTCCGAGCCGGACGGTACCTTCCAGAGGTGGTTCAACCCCAAAAATGGCCTGGGACATTTCGGAGCGACCCGCCCCCACCAATCCAGCAAAGCCCAGAATCTCGCCCTTGGCCACGTCGAAGCTGATTCGGTGCTGCGGCCGATAGCTGGTGCGCAGGCCTTCGACCCGGAAATAACCTCGCTCCTGGGGGCCTTTTCCCTTGACGAAGAGGTCTTCAAGTTTCCTCCCAACCATTAGCGCGACCATGTTCTCGTGTTTAATCTCGCCACGCGCCAACTCCCCGGCGTTGCGCCCGTCCCGCAGCACCACGGCCCGGTCGGCAATCTGCTCGACTTCGCCGAGCCGGTGCGAGATGTAGATCACGCTGACACCCGAGGCGCGAAGGTCTCTAATGGTCGCCAGCAACCGGTCGGTCTCCGACAACGTCAGTGAACTGGTCGGCTCATCCATGATGATCACACGCGCGTTCTGCGAGAGCGCCTTGGCGATCTCGACCATCTGCTGCTGGGCGATTGAGAGTTCGTTCAGGGTCTTTCGAGGCGAGATGACCAACCCCAAGCGCTTCAGGTACGTTTCGCTATCGGCCCACATCTTGCGCTGGTTAACCAGCCGCAAGGGTCCGCCCATGAGGGGTTCGCGGCCCATGAAGATGTTGGCGGCTACATCGAGGTTATCCAGAACATTGAGTTCCTGGTGGACAAACCCGATGCCCAGCGCGATCGCGTCGGCAACCTTGGCGATGGTAACCTTTTTCCCGGCAAAGAAAATCTCCCCTTCGTCCGGCTGGTGGACGCCGCCAAGGGTTTTCATCAACGTAGACTTGCCCGCGCCGTTTTCGCCGATCAGGCCTACTACCTCGGCTTGGCCGACCGAGAAACTTACGTCCCTTAACGCGAGAACTCCGGGAAAGCGCTTGGTGATCCCCTTAAGTTCAAGCAGCCGGTCTGCGTTGCCAGCGCTCAGCATAAGGCTCAGTCTGACACACTCGGAGGCCGCTGATGAGGGAGTCGCTACTTATTTGCCGCGCAGCTTCTTCAGATTTGCGGCGAATTCATCCACCTTGTCTTTGGTAATCGCCAGCGTCGGCACAATGACTAGACCGTCCGCCGGCACGGCTGATTTATCTCCATTCAGATACTTGTTCATCAGCGTGATAGCTTGCTTGCCGAACTCATACGGCTGCTGAACGACTGTGGCGACGATCGACCCATCCTTAACTCCCGCCAGGGTTTCTTCTTCCTCGTCAAAAGTGATAATTTTAACCTTCCCTATCTTCTTCGAGTCCTTCACCGCATTCAAGATGGCCGGACCATTGTAGCTCCATAATCCGACGAGGCAGGCGACATCCGGGTATTTCACCAGCGTGTCCAGCACGTTAGCCTTGGCACGCACGCGGTCGGTGTCATCGGTGCGAGTGTCGATAATCTCGACGTTCGAGCCTTTCAGGACTTCCTTGATGCCGCTGAGCCGCTCGCGGGCATTCTGGGCGTCGAGCGTGCCGACGAAGATCATGATTTTACCGCCTTCGGGCAGCGCTTGTTTGATCAGTTCGCCTGCCTGCCGCCCGGCCGCGACGTTGTCAGTGCCCACATAGCAGACACGTTTGCTGTCGGGCGCATCGCTGTCATGGGTAAAGAGTAGCGCCTGCTTAGCCACCTGATCGAGCTTGATTGTTTGATTCTTGGGGTCGACGGGGCTGATGGCGATGCCGTCAATGCCCGCGGACAGAAGATCATCAAGAATGCGCGTCTGGGTAGCGGCCGTGCCGTCCTCAGGAATCTTAAATTCCACTGTGACGTTCTTCAGTTCCTCCGAGGCTTTCTTGGTTCCCGCGCGCGCGATCGTCCAAAAATCCGAGGCGTTGTTGGTGACAAAGGCTAGTTTCAGTTTCTTTTCCGCCGCTTGGGCATGTTGGCCAAGACTGCACGCTGCCACGAGGGAGAACGCAAAGAGAAACCAGCGAGTGAGGGGATGTTTTCTGAGGGGGTGCTTCATAGTTGTGTTCATTGTATAGATCAGACCGCGCAAACCGTAAAGGGGAAACCAGTTAATGGGGGGTGCTTCACAGGCGGTGTTTACAAGATCAGCTCATGAGAGATACTCCTACGGAGTCGATGTGAGGACCAAGGCGGAATGTCTCGTTTCAAATTTCATGCGTTTCTTCCCCGTGTCTGTCCCGGTGCAGAGTAGTTGGACGCTACGGTGCCAAAGTTACCCGTCTAATGGGATAGAGTAGGGCATCGACGCCCTGGGAAGCTCAATCAAGTGACAAAGCCGCCGGCTGGTTGCTAGTTTCAGCATTTGCTGGAAGGTTCGCTTCAAAGCCTCTCGCATTCTTGAAACTTGATCTCCAAGGCTGAGGCGAAGTGTGCGGCGGTCGCAATCCTAGGCTCCATCCCGAAGAAACCCTGACGCCGTGTTGGATACACGTTTGGGGAAGAATTCGCCCCGGACCCCTTTAGGTGCGAGGAGGTGGGCGGAAATGATTGCCACTGGACAGGCGAAATCCGGGTACTATAATGATGTCAGGCGCTCAAGCGATTGGTTAGGCCTTCATTGGCCTTTTCTCACCTCGCATCGAGTGTCCCCCCAATTCTTATCAATTTATGAAGAGCAGCCTTTTTTTTGCAGTCTTCGTATTCGTTTCCTCCATTCCGGCATTCTCGTGGACCGACGGCGAACTCCTCCTCTGGGTAAGCGATAACCGGGGCTTTCGCTCCTGGGTTGAGCTCGGCAAGAAATTCGAACAAGAGATGGGGGTTCCCGTTAAGGTGGAAACCCAGGAGCAGATCACCGAGAAATTCCAGGCTGCCGCTCAGGGTGGCAAAGGTCCTGACATCTTCTTGTGGGCGCACGACCGAATCGGAGAATGGGCCGATGCGGGTCTGTTGAAGCCGCTGGAGATTAAGGAGGATTTCAAGGCAGCCTTCATCCCCATGTCCTGGGATGCGGTGACGCACAACAAGCAGACCTGGGGATATCCTCTGGCCCTCGAGTGTGTCTCGCTAATCTACAACAAGAAGCTGGTCACCGGGAAACCACCGGCCCAGCTCTCGGAATTTCCTGCATTTGCCAAAGAACTCAAGGCCAAGGACCCCAAACTCATCGCGATCATGTGGGACTACAAAACCCCATACTTTGGCTTTCCGTTCCTGGCCAGCGCCGGAGCTTATACTTTCAAGAGGACCGAGAGCGGCTATGACGTCAAGGACATCGGAGTTGACAATGCCGGCGCGATCGAGGGTTTGAAGGCGATCGTGAACCTGATCAACGAGGGCGTGCTTCCGAAGGGCTCCAACCAAAGCGTGGGAGAACAAAAATTGTCCACCGGCGAACTTGCGACGATGGTCAACGGTCCGTGGGCTTGGGCGAATATTCGTAAGAGCGGGGTCGATTTCGCTCTCGCGCCGTTACCCGGGGTTGCCGGAAATCCCGGCAAGCCGTTCGTGGGCGTTCAGACGGCGTTGATAAACCGTTCGAGCCCGAACGCTGACTTCGCAATGCAGTTTCTCGAAAAATACATCTGCACCACGGACGGTCTGAAGGCCATCGATGCCGACGCGCCGCTCGGTGTTCCCGCGGTGAAAGCTCTTGCCGACGAGATGAGCGCCAAGGATCCCTTGATTAAGGGCACGTATGAGAACGCGCTGAACGGTGTCGTGATGCCTAATATTCCTCAGATGGGCAAGCTTTGGACTTCGATGAAAGCGGCATTCGAGACCGCAACAAACGGCGATGCCACTCCTGAAGCCGCCTTGAGAGACGCCAGGAAAAATTTGGAAAAGTAGCCGGGAGCTTTGGGGGTCCGACGAGTCCCCGAAAGAGCAAAAACTAAAGTCGCTTAGCTCTCCCGCCTTCCGCGTGCTCCTGGTCAGGCGTTCCCGGCCACTTCGCAAACGTAAGGCTTCTCGTTGAACCTAAATCTAACTTTAATTTCACCATGTCCGAAAAGAAACGTGCAACGCCCTCGCTAGGAGTCTGCTACTACCCCGAACATTGGGATGAGGCTCGTTGGCCCGAGGACTTGCGGAGAATGCACAGCTTAGGAATCAAATTCGTCCGCGTCGCCGAATTCGCTTGGAGCCGGTTCGAGCCCGAACCTGAAAAGTTTAGCTTCACCTGGCTCAAGCGGTTTCTGGACATTGTCAAAAATGAGGGGCTTGCCGCGGTCGTCGGAACGCCGACAGCGAGCCCTCCAAAGTGGCTGGTTGATTCAATGCCCGATATGATTGCGCTGGATAGGAATGGCCTGCCCCGGGCGTTCGGTTCGCGACGCCACTACTGCTTTTCCCATGAGGGATATCGGGTCAAATGCCGGCAAATCGTGACCCAGCTGGCTGAAGCGGTGGGTGCTCATCCGGCCGTTTACGCTTGGCAAATCGACAACGAATTCGGCTGCCATGACACAGCCGTTTCGTACTCTGCCGCAGCCCGGTCGCGCTTTCGGCAGTGGCTGCGAGCGCATTACGATGATGTCGCGGCTTTGAACCAGGCTTGGGCCAATGTCTTCTGGAGCATGGAATACCGGAACTTTGATGAGATCGATTTGCCGCATCGCACACCCACTGACCCGAATCCGGCGCACAGTTTGGATTTTCGGCGCTTCAGCTCCGACATGGTCCGAGAGTTTCAACGGCTTCAAGTGGACGTTCTGCGCGGGCTTTCTCCCGGGCGGCCGATCACCCATAATTTTATGGCCGGATTCACCGAGTTCGAGCATTTCGATGTGGCTGGCGACTTGGATTTTGCCAGCTGGGATTCCTATCCACTCGGCTTTCTGGCGTCCTTTCCTCTTTTTTCGGAAGCGCACCGCAAGCATTTCCTGCGTTCCGGCGATCCGGACTATGTCGCCCTCCATCATGACCTCTATCGCGCCTGCGGCCAAGGCCGCTGGTGGGTCATGGAACAGCAACCGGGCCCTGTCAACTGGGCTCCATACAATCCGGCTCCTCTTCCGGGAATGGCGCGTCTCTGGGCGCTGGAGGCCTTCGCCCATGGTGCCGAAGTCGTCAGCTTTTTTCGCTGGAGGCAAGCACCCTTCGGGCAGGAACAGTATCACTCCGGGCTTAATCTTCCTACCGGCGAACCGGATATCGCTTGCGCCGAGATCGCCCAACTGAAAGAGGAGCTTCCCATACTTGACGGAGAGGCGCCGCAACGAGGTGACGTTGCCCTCGTATTTGATTATGAATCGGCGTGGGCAATCAACATCCAGCCGCAATCCAGTGAGTTTGTCTACATCACCGAGGTGTTCCGGTTTTACCGCGCGATTCGCCGGCTGGGATTGGACGTCGACGTCGTCTCTCAGAAGGCAGATCTCACCGGCTACAGGCTGATCCTGGTGCCCCCGCTTCTGATCGTACGGCCTGAGTTTTTGGATGCTTTGCGTCGCTCATCGGGACTGGTCCTCTTCGGCCCTCGGCTAGGCTCCAAGACCGCAAACTTCCGGATCCCCGAGAACCTGCCGCCCGGTCCGCTTCAGGAACTGCTCCCATTGAGAGTGTTGAGAGTCGATAGCATACCCCGTTTCGCGCCGAGGTCTTTGCAATGGAACGGAGAGTCTTATGCGGCCGAAACCTGGGTGGAACAGGTGGCGAGCGACCTTGAGCCGGTCGCCCGGTTTGAGGATGGGCAGGGTGCGCTGTTCAGCCACGAACGGTTTCTCTACTTGGCCGGCTTGCCCGACGACCGCTGGCTGGAAGACTTGGTAAAGATGATGGCCAGTAAGCAGAACCTCCCAATCATGAAGCTTCCGCACGGTGTCCGAACCCGGCGCCTCGGCGCTCTGCGCTGCTTTTTCAACTACAATCCGTTCACCGTCCAGCTTCCAATCTTGAAAGGCCTCGACGTCCTGTTCGGCAGTTCGGATCTGCCGCCGGCGGGCGTTTTGATTGGTCGCGAGAAAAGCTGATCTCAGCCTTCGCCGGCCTGGGTTGTGCGTGCCAGGCCGGGCTTGCGAAAGAGGGCGTCAACGACTTGAGAACGTCTTCGGTCCAAAATGGAGAGTCGCCTATTGTTGCGGGGTCGCATTATTCTCAGCTCTGGTGCGCCGCCGCCACAGCAATGAGAGCGGCGCGAGCAGAAGAAGTGCGGCCGGGCCCAGCCATCCCTGCGCGCCTGACCACCAAACGAATGACAGCGGGCTTAACCAACCCCGGCCTGCGCGTAATCCAATTGATAGAACGACTGCTCGTAGTTGCGTTTCTGCGCCGTGACTTGAATGCCCGGGTCTCGCGGGACCAGACAATTTACCAGATAAGCCGCAATCGGGCTCAGATGATGATTTTCGAAAATGAGTCTTCGATTGGGGCCGCTGCGGGGCAGATCCGCATTGAACTTGAGTCGAATGTCGCCGCGTCCTTCTTTCATCTCCTCGGTTCTTGCAAATTCCGACGACACCAGCCTGAGCCGCAAACGATGGCCGTCAACCGTGAGCGACAGATCGTGAAGGATCCGCTCCGCGTAGGCCTGTCGCTCGGCATCTGAGATGACTCCGTCGGTATCGGTATCGATCTTGGCGAGCACCATGAGAAACACGGCGACGCCCGGCGTCAGACTGATCTGCGCCTGAACACGATCTCTCTCTATCGAGAGGGTTGTGGCCTGCAGATACTCATCCAGCCTGTGCGCGAGGGTAGGGGTCGACAGAAGAATTGCGCCGGCGACAGCCAGTCGTGTTTTCATTTTGCTGTGAACCTTCGGCCGTAGTCATTCGCCGGATCGCGGTAAATGGTATGGACATGCATGGAGGGATCGCCGCCCTGCTCCTGAGGCGCGTACTCGATGACGAGTTTCGGACCCTGAATCCGGTAATAGGATGTGCCGTTGTGTCCCGCAATAACGGTTGTCGGACCGCTCCAGGCGAACCAGGTCTCGACAAGGCCGGCTTCGATCTCCGCTCTTCGGGCTGCGGCCGCGCTTTCGTGAACGATGCCCGTCCATTCCGATATCAAATCGAGCAGCATGGCGCGTTGCTGTTCGTTCATGGCGGAAGCGTTCAGGCCCTCGGGCCGGATCGTCTTGTCATCCTGCCCGGGTCCGAGCACCAGATCGGCTACTTGGTAATTCAGGATCGCTTGCTTTCGCTGGGTTTCGTCAAGGGCGTTCAGCAAAGCGAAAGCCTTATCGTTCTCCTGAGCGAGAGGTCGCACCGTTTTCCCGCCTGCTGAGTAGACAGCGGGTTGGGCGCCGGTCAGGCTCGGCGTAAGAACGCCGCGTTCGCCGAAGATCGTGATATTGAGCGCCAGATGGTGGCCTCCAAACTGCAACATCCAGAGATCTTTTTCGGAGGGTGTTCCGAGGATGGAGATGTAATAGAGATCCTTGCCGAACAGCGGGTTGTTGCCTTCGCTCGTGGTCTTGAGAAGCTCGTCGCCTTCCATGATTTCCTGAACCTTCTGGAAACCCTTCCGGCTAAGCGCGGACGAAACCAGAGCCAGCGCGGCGGAACGCTGCGCCGCGTTCAGTTCTCCCATGCTCAGGCCCCCCCGCGGAACCACCACCGTTGGGAAGTTGGACCAGCGGACCCGCTGCTTTTCGTCATCAAATGCAAACAGGACGCTCCCCCGCTGCTTCTGATCGAGTGCCGAAAGGAAAGTATTTGCGGCGCTCACGATTCGAGAGGTTGACGTTTGCGCCATGGCGGCATTCACCCACAAAAATATCAAGGCCAATGCGCGGCGGGCCGTTCTCTTAGGAACTGTGAAGGAAGGTGCTCGTACCCCGGAGACGGTCTGGGTGGGGACAGGTCCGTTCATTCCGGCCCTGACCCGCGGATCGTGAATCGGACCAACGGGTGTGCGCGACGGTGAGAGGTTTTTTGGAGCATGAGAAAGTCTCCTAACAGGAAAATGGTGTCATGCTCTCCGCTTCCGCTTGCAGCTTCGCCAATTTTTGACCATCCACACCGAGTGCGGCCCTTGACAGTCTGGTTCGCCACACTGGTCCCGACCGCTTCGAGAACTGCAAGGGGCGTGACGAGAGCGCACAAAGGCGTTGCGGTACGCCACTTAGAGGTATTTGCGAAAGAAGTCGTCAACTATCTTTAGAACGTCATCGGTCCAAAACGGCGACCCGCCATGGTCCGCCCCATCGAGTTTGTACATCACCACGGATTTGTCGTTTTGCCTCAATGCGTCATAGAGCAATACACTTTGCCCAAAAGGGACGAGCCGGTCTTTGTTGCCGTGGATGATCAGGAAAGGCGGGATCTCCTTTGCTTTGTCCAGATAGGCAATGGGAACCGTCGGTTTTACTTTGTCGGGGTTCTCCAAGACATTAAGCCCTCCGATAAACATCCCCTCCGGCGATTTCGCGTCGCGGGGATCCTGGGTCGAGGGCTCGAGGTTCATTTTACTCACATCGATGGGCCCATAGAAGTCAACGATCGCCTGCAAGCGAAGCGGCGGCCCATCGGTGGGAGGCTCGTCGCTCAGGTCCGGGTCGTTAAGCGTGACGCCAGTCATCGCCGCGGTGTGACCACCGGAGGAATCACCCCAGAGCACGATTCTTTCCGGGTCGATACTGTAAGTGAAGGCGTTCTTCATCATGAAGCGAATCGCGGTCTTGGTGTCCTTAACTTGGGCCGGAAATGGCGCGACGGTTGAGGGTCGATACTCGACCACAGCGACCACATAGCCTTTGCTGGCAAACCGGGACAATTGGGGTATTTCCTGCCCGATGTCCTGCTTGAGCCACGCGGACCCCTGAACATAAACGACCAAGGGAAAGAGACGCTCTTCTCCCTCAGCCGGCCTGGGTTCAATGATGTGGAGGTGGAGCGGTCCGCCAGACTTTGTCGCGTACAAGATATTGGCATGAAGTTTACTCGACAGTTCGCTGCGGTCGGCTCTTATCGTGAGAATCCCGTCAGCCGTCACCGTGCTGTCCGGAAAGGCTTCCCAACTGCTTGGCTTGGGTTCCACGATCATTGATTTGTCAATTTGGCCATCGTCGTTCGCTCCGGCCGACAGTGCCGAGAGTCCAGAGAACATTCCCAAATAAAACGCTTTCATCGACAAGGGCTTCCTGCGCCTACGAACTACTCGGATCAGTCGATCCGCAAAGCTTAGGAAGCGGCTGAGCGCGCCTCGTTTCGGAAGTCTCCCAGGTGGGCTCGCGAAACGGATTCCGTAGGTTTGGCAATGGTTGATAATGTCTCCTGGTGCTTTTCGCTCATTGGATCAAGGCTTCAATTGCGGACCGTGACCTCGTGCCCTCGGGTTCCATGCCCTCCAGCGGTCAGAATCGCGGAAGACATGTATCCGTTGCCCGGATTGCGAATATAGTCCAGGAAGGCCTCCACTTCTTCGTGATCGGTATTGTCGCTGGCGACAATTCCGGCGGTTCGCAGGTGAGGTTCGAGGAGTTTCAGCACATCGAGATAAAGCCCCTTGGCTCCATCAAGGAAGATCATGTCGATCTCGCGAGGAGGATTGGATTTTAAGGTCTCCAAGGCGTCGCCGACGCGAACCTCGACCCATTCGTCAAGCCCGGCGGTCGTAAGGTTCGTCTTGGCGCGCTCCGCCTTCTCCGGATCAAACTCGGTCGTGATGACCTTGCCCTCTCCATTGTCGCGAACCGCCGACGCCAGAAAGATTGTCGAGATTCCAAAGGACGTGCCAAACTCCACCACGGTTCTCGCCTTGGCGCTTCGAGCAAGGCCATAAAGCAGATGGCCAAAGTCCGGGCCGACAGCCATGTAGGCCTTTCGCATTTTCTTGTAAAAACCCGCTCCTCGCTCACGAAACGCGCCGGACTCTTCGGCTGCCTTACGCACCAGGGGATCGTTAGTGGCTGCGTCCGCGTAAAGTGCGTCGAGGAGTTCCGTTACTCTCGGTGTGGTGATCCAGGATTTCATAGCAGATATCTTGTGCTTTCCTTGTTCGGCGATCGGCGCGATCGGCTGGCTCGCCGCTCCATGGCAGTCCGTTTCCCTGGCACGAAGCCGGCGCCGTGTGCGCCGAAGATGACGGTGATCCCGCCCGGCCCAGTCGCGGACGACCGGGCTTCCACCTCGCGGTGATGCTCTGCATGGCGCATTCGAAATAGGACTTTCGCATGAGGAGGAATTAGTTGATAATGTCTACATGAATCGCACGAAGGTTGCTAATGTCAACAAAAAGACCGCCGAGGTTGCCGATGACGTCTTCGAGTCGATCCACACCGCCATGCATCTTTTTCGCTCGGAGCAGTACCGCGTGCTCCGCGAGAGCCGGTACAGTTTGACGCACATGGAGGGCAAGATCCTCGGCTTCTTTGTCCGGCGCCCCGGCGCGACGCTGCGGGATCTGGTCGCGCATTTGAGGCAGGATAAGGGACAGCTCGCGCGCTTGATCAGGAGCTTGAAGGATCAGAAACTGCTTGAAGCGCAGACCGGCGCCGGGGACCGTCGGAGTGTCCCCCTCCATCCAACCCCCGAGGGCCGCAGCGTCCACCGAATCCTGCAGCAACAGGTCCGAAAACTTTCAGAAGTTGCCATCAAGGGCTTGAGCGCAAGCGAACGCCGCCAGCTTGTCGTCCTCCTGCATCGAGTTCGGTCCAATCTCGAAGGCGTCCGCGATGCAGGTGCGTCCGCTCGGCGGGCAGATTGATTCAGGCACGGCCAGCCACCGGCGATATTTGCTCATACCGGGCGTTGCCGATTGCTGGTCGACGCCCGGTCCGTTGCCGAAACTCCTGTTTCAGGCAACCGCAACCGATGGCTAGCCCATCTCGGTGCTGCTCTCGCTGCGGCCACGCCTTGCGGGACGCGCTGGCGGCGGTTGGCCGCAAAACGCTCGACGACGTAGTAGGTCACGGGGATGAGGAAGATCGCGATGAGCGTCGCGGCCACCATCCCGCCGATCACCGTCGTGCCCATGACACGTCTGGCAACGGCGCCTGATCCCGACGCGAACCAGAGCGGCACGCAGCCGAGGATGAACGCGAACGACGTCATGATGATCGGGCGCAAACGCAGCGCGTCGTTGGCAGGCATGGCGAGAACGGCTTGCCGGACCGCTTGGAGTGCTCGATGAACGTTCCGGAACCCTTAGCGGTCGCGCTGTTCCTGAATGGGCGGTTTACTCAGATTTCAGAGAAGCCATATCGATGCAGAAGCGATACTTCACATCGGACTTGAGCATTCTTTCATAGGCTTCGTTAACTTTCTGGATGGGGATGATCTCGACATCGGTAGTGATGTTATGTGCGCCGCAGAAGTCGAGCATCTCCTGCGTCTCGGGAATGCCGCCGATGTTAGAGCCGGAGAGGCTGTGGCGTCCGACGATTAGGGCGAATGCCGAGACTCCCAGAGGCTTCGGGGGTGCACCGACGAGGGTGATGTGTCCGTCGCGGCTGAGCAGGTTGAGGTAGGCGTTGATGTCGTGGTCGGCGGAGACGGCGTCGAGGATGAAGTCGAAGCTGCCGGCGTGCTTCTTCATCTCATCGGCATTGCGGGAGACGACGACCTCGTCGGCACCCAGGCGGAGCGCGTCCTCCGTTTTGTTGGGCGAGGTGGTGAAGACAACGACGTGCGCTCCGAACGCATCCGCGAACTTCACGGCCATGTGGCCCAGCCCGCCGAGCCCGACCACGCCGACCTTCTTGCCCTTGGTGACGCCCCAGTGACGCATCGGCGAGTAGGTCGTGATTCCGGCGCAAAGCAGAGGCGCGGCCCCGGCAAGATTGAGGTTGGAGGGGACACGCAAAACGAAGCGTTCATCGACGACGATGCTGTCGGAGTATCCGCCGTAGGTGACTCCGCCCAGGTGTTTGTCCGGGGAGCCGTAGGTCAGGATCTGGTTTGGGCAGAACTGCTCAAGGCCAGCTCGGCACTGGGGACATGTTTGGTCGGAGTCGACCAGGCAGCCGACACTCGCGAGGTCGCCCGGCTTAAATTTCGTAACTGCCGAACCGACCTTCGTGACCCTGCCGATGATCTCATGGCCCGGCACGCAGGGGTAGACCGTCGGCGTGAAGCTATGCCACTCGTCGCGTGCATAATGAAGGTCGGAGTGGCAGATGCCACAGAAAAGAATCTCGATCTGCACATCGTGTTCGGTCGGTTCGCGGCGCGGAATCGTGCTGGAAGCCAGCAGCGACGTCGCACTGGCCGCGGAGTAGGCTTTGGCGGAGTAGGCTTTCGGTTTGAGCATTGTGTCTTCTTTTGATTGCATCTCGGTACTTGGGTTGCTTTGTTGAGGGGCGTTTTGCGAACGGCCGATGGTGGGGACCTCCGAGCGTTGCCGCCGCCGTCCCTGTGAGTTTCAGAAACGTCCTCCGCTAATTGAGCATGAGTGTGGCTGCCTTACAATGCCTTATGGACTCCCAGACTGCTCCGAACTTCGAGCCTCGGTGTCATCGCCAGTTTGATCACGAGATCCGCCACGCTCTTGCGCGATACCTGCTCGGAGGGATTTTTGAAGGGCTCGCCTTTTGGTGTGGTCGCGTAATCGATTTCGTCCCGGTTGTTGAGCCAAGCTGGCCGCAGGTTGGTATAATCGAGTCCGGATGCTTCGATGAGGCTGGCTGACTTGCGATAGGGGTCGAGGATGCTGCCAAAACGTTCATTCGGAACCTCTTCGTAGATGCCCATCGAGCTGACGAAGATCAGGCGTTTGACGCCGGTCTTCTCCATGGCCCTCACGATGCATCGGGCTTGCTGCTCCAACTCGCCGGCAAGGTTGGCGTAGACAACATCCTGGCCGGCCATGGCTGCCTCCAGCGTCTTCGTATCGAGGACATTGCCTTCGACCAAGCGCACGTGGTCGGCCGGGCCGGACAACTTGAGCCGCCGGGCATTGCGCAGGTAAAGCGTCAGCCGCGCATTGGTATGCTTCAAGAACAGGTCGATCGCCACACGAGCAATCTGGCCGTTGGCTCCGAGGATCAGGATGTTGGTCATGGGAAGAGCGCCTCGCCGACCAGCTCCTTATTGGTAAATGGACCGTAGGTCTCAGCCGTGTCGAAGAAAGTAACCCCGCGTTCGTAGGCGCCGTGGATGACGCGGATCGCTTCCGGTCGTTCCGGCGACGAACCATAGCGGGAAGCGAAGCTCATCTTGCCATAGCCGAGTTCGGATCTTCCAGCGGTGCAAGAGTGCGTGTCTTCATCATGCAGATCCTTAAATTGATGCTGGCGCTTTTCGTCGGGGCGGGCGCGACGCTCCCACCCCGCTGACAAAGCGGTTTCAACGGTCGACCGCGGCGTCGAGGGCCTTCGACAACGGAGCGCCCTTGATGTCGATCGTGGCAAAATTCCGGTCGATCGTGCTCAAGTCTTCGGCCGTCAGCTGCACATCGGCAGCCGCCAGGTTGTCATCGAGGTGTTCCATTTTCGTCGCGCCCGGAATCGGCACGACCCACGGCCTCTGGGCCAGCAGCCAGGCGAGCGCGATCTGCGCCGGCGTAATCCTCTTGCGGGCCGCGAGATCCTTGAGGAAGTCAACCACTTTGAAATTAGCCTCGAGCGCTTCGGGCGTGAAGCGGGGAAAATCCTTCCGTAGGTCGTTCGGGTCGTCAAACTTCATGTCCTTGGTGATCATCCCGGTGAGGAAGCCCTGTCCGAGCGGTCCCCAGGCGACGAGCCCAATGCCGAGCTCCTCGCACACCGAAAACTTCGTCGTTTCGGGCTCGCGCATCCACAAGGAATAATGGTCCTGGATCGCGGTCACTGGCTGCACGGCATGAGCCTTGCGAATGTTTTGGGCGCTCGCCTCCGAAAGCCCGAAATGCTTCACCTTGCCTTCCGCGATCAGTTGCTTGACCGCGCTCGCGACGTCTTCCATCGGCACGGCCGGGTCGACGCGGTGCTGATAGAGCAAGTCGATATGGTCGGTCCGCAGGCGCTTCAGCGAACCCTCGACGACCTTGCGGATATGCGCAGGCCGGCTATCGAGACCGATCATTTGGCCCTTCTCGATCCTGAAGCCGAACTTCGTGCAAACGAGGGCCCGGTCGCGAACCGGTTGCAGCGCCTCGCCGACGAGCTCCTCGTTGAGGAAAGGTCCGTAGCCCTCCGCGGTGTCGAAAAGGGTGACGCCACGATCGACGGCGGAGCGGATTACGGCGATCGCCTCTTTCTTGTCGGCGGCGGGGCCAAGGCCGAAGCTCAGGCCCATGCAGCCCAACCCGATGGCCGAAACCTCCAGGTTACTGTTTCCAAGTTTTCGTTTCTTCATTTTGAGGTCCTGTCTCTGAGGTTGTCATTAGTTGCGGCGTGGTGCTCGCCGGTATTGTCCATAGCACGCGCCGTCGCGGGCGTCGCACGTGCCTTTGCGCGACCTGTTCTGAAGTTGCTCCAAATTGCCCGGGGGCGCCTCGCCGAGTGTTCGTCCCGGTTCCGACGGGTCATCCGCAGCGGTTGTAAATGGCGGACCGGCACCCTATAACTGGAAACCGAAAGCATGCCGGTTCCGGAGACAACTTCCGCTGAAGCGCTAGACGGCTACGCCGTGGGCGAGAGAATCGCCGCCAGCAAAGGCCCCGCGTGGAGGGACGTTCAACTCTCCGTCTTCTCGCTTCCACCGGTCGCCGAGGTTTTCACCATGCCGGCCGTGACCGAACCCTTCATCGTCTGGATTACTTCCGGCGAGGCTGAGGCACAAGAGCGCGAAGACGACGGGCCGTGGGTCACCACCCGCCTGAAGAGGGGTTCGCTGTTCCTCACTGCTGCGGGCGCGCCTTACGACTTTCGGTGGAGAACGCTCACCCCTGAGCCGTTTGAGGTCGTCCTCGTCCTTCTCAGCCTCCCGCTTTTCAACGAGGCGCTCGAGGACGTGTTTGGCGCAAATGCCGAGCACGCTCGCCTTCGAGACCTTTTCCGGTTTCGAGGATCCGCAGCTCATTCCGCTCCTGCAAAAATTGCGAGAGGAGGCGATGAGGCCTTCGGCCAGCCGCCTGTTCGTCCGGGGAATCGCTCAAGCGATCGCCGTCCATCTCGCGCGAAATTACGTGGCGCTCACGGAAGCCTTGCGCGGGGAGACGTCATCGCTGCCGGGCTTCAAGCTACGCCGGATTGCCGATTGGATGGCGGAGCACATCGCGGAGGCATTCAGCCTCGCTCGACTGGCTGAGCAAGCCGGCATGAGTGAGTTCCACTTCAACCGACTGTTCAGGCGCGCCACGGGCGTTCCGCCATCGCAGTATCAAATCAAACTCCGAATGGACGCCGCGCGGCGTCTCTTGCGCGAAACCAAAAATAGCGTGATCACGATCGCGATTGAAGTCGGTTACTCAAACCCAAGCCACTTTGCGAGGCTCTTCCGGAAGGAAACTGGCCTTTCTCCTACTGAATACCGGCGCCAGCGGTAGAGGAAATGCAGCACCTTCCCCCACGGGGAGCGTTGAGCCACGGATGGGCACGGATCGAACACAGATTATAGATCAGGGGTCCGAGGAGGGAAGCCGGGCGACGCGCCGGCACCGCCTCAGCAACTCGACTGAGGGCCGGATGGAATCCGCATGGCAACTCGCCTGCGCTTTGACCTGAAGCCGCTGCAGCACGCGCTCAGTATGGCCGCTCAACCGAGACAGATCGGCGGCACGGGTGTGAGCGGAGAAGTCCGCAGGATTCGAACCTGCCCGAGACCGGTGCCGAGAGGATCGCCGATGCGATCCACAATCGGCTCGGGCAGCAGCTCGGCGGCCAGGACGCTGACGGACGCGCTGCGGGCCAGGCCGAGCGAGGCAAGCAGCCCCGAGATTCTCGCCTGGGGAAAGCGCGCCTGCCCGAACGCCACCGGGAGATCGCTGTGAAATTCATCGCCGGGCTCCCGTTGCGGCTGCATCTCGGCGCGCGCGAGAAGCACATTGCGCCGGCTCGCGCCGTCCGCTTGCGTGACCTGCGCATACAAGAGCGCCCACATTTGCGTCTTCGGCTTTCGCGGACGCAGATTCCGGCCATCGAAGATCGGCGTCGCGAACGGGGCGCTGACCAGAACGGCTTCAGGTCCGCGCATTACCTGGCAGGCGAGGGGAGGCGGCGGATGCTGGACTCCGGTGGCACGCAGCGGCGGACCGAACCGCGCCTGAGCTGTGGACCAGCGGCTCGCGTCGTGGCCGAGACGAATTTCGTAAACGAAGAAACCGAACAGCTCGAGCGATTCGGGCATGATCCGGGGAGGCAGGGGGACAAGGAAATGTCGTGGCCAGCGCTGCTGGTCGGCTGCCGGGACCAGCGGCTGCATGGCGTCCAGTCCAGCGTCATCCGCCGACTGTCCCGGGCTGATCACGCGAATCAGCTCGGGATCGACCGGGAGGGGCGGCTCGCGCCGTTCGGGAATCGGTTCGTCATCGATCAGCAGCAGGGGATCCGGGGCGCAGGCGAGGACGCGCGCGAAATACCTGTCCTGAGGATCGGATGGCGGTGCATCGAACTCGAGCCACAGCATTCGCTCGCGCGGTTCGGTGGAGGAGTAATCCTCGGCGGCGATGTAGTCGGACGATGCGAGCCCGGCGGACACCAGCTTCGGCGTCTGGACTGGCGCCGCTGCCACCGGCAGACGCACGCTCCATTCGAGCGGCTCATCCTTGAGCTGGGGCGGCTCACGGAAGAGCGGGGTGACCGAGTAGTGCTTCAGCAATTCTTTCGGCAGCTCGCCGGGTGCTGGTTTCGGATCAATCGCATCGAAAAAAACGAGATCGGTGCCGGTTCGGTCGGGATGCGCGAGCGCGGCGCGCGAGATGGCCGGCGGCATGTCAATGGTTCCGACGCGTATTGTCTGGTCGCGATCAACGGCAAAGCTCACCGGCGCGAGCGCGTCCCATGTCCAGTCGCGATTGATCCGCACCCTGATGACCACGATCCATTGGCGCACCAGATCGTTCATCGCGGCAAATGTGATCGCCGAGCGATCCGGTGAAAGCGTGTGCCGGAGCGCGGCCGAGCAGCTGTAGATGGTGCGGCGTTCCGGTTTTCCGTGGAAGGTCAGGCTGGAAACTTCGAGGCCGAGCTGGCGCGCAAGCCGGTGTGCGGGATCCTCCGACGCTGGACTTCGGCGCCCGGCAAGCGCCAGTTGCGCTTCGACATTTCCGCCCGGGGCGGGCTCCGGCTGCATGAGGATTGCCTGGAACTGCGCCGCCGGATTTTGCGGAACGAACAAGAAACGTTCATCAACAGAAGGCGCGCGAACCGTGAGCAGAACGGGTGTCGCTCCGATACGCGCCCGTTCAGCGCCGAAGTAGTCGCGGTTTGGGTCGGCTCGCGCGACCGCGGTAAACGTAAGGCGCGTCTCCCGCGCTGTGGGCAAAATCAGCGGACCGATCCCAGGTTCCGCTTTTTTCGGATAGACAGCCGTGAGCGCGGCGATGTCCTTGAAATCCTTGTATTGAAGATAAACCTGGCACGCCGCTTTTGGATCGGCAGGAAACTCCCGTGTCGTTGCGTAAAGCGGGAGGTAATCGTCTGACGCGGGATCACGGACTTCCACTTCGATCCGCAGCGTTGTCACATCGGGATCAGGGACGCCGGGCTCGCGCTGCTCGGCTTGTGCGTGCGGCGCGTCAGCCAGCAGATCCGCGCGCGCATTTGCAAAGCCGGTAAACACCAGGTCGGGATATCCGAGCAATGGCCGACGGACGGAAACATGCGTGACGGGCTGATCCGGCTGCGCGGGAGTCTCGGGATCGAGCGTGACCATTTTCGGGGGCGTGAACCGGCGGAACGGAATCCTCGCGACGGGAGCGGGTGCTGGATTCACGGGAGCGTCTGACTCGGCGTCGGGTCCACCGCCAGCGAGGTCCGTGAGGCGGACGCGAAACTCGTAGTCTTCTCCGAATCGCAGCGGCACCGCATCCGCACCGACTGCCTGGAGCACCTGGTTTTGGGCGATGGCCGGTTGCGACGCGAGTTCGAACTCCGTCGGATCGCTGACCACCAGCGAAGACCCGCGCCAGGTCGAAAAATACGTCGGCAGCCAATAATCCCCGATCTTTTGCCCATGGAGCTGAAGGGGGACGGCTTCGACGGAGAGCTCCTGTTCAACGAGCCCGATCGAAATGGTGCCCGCCTGAAGATTGCCGCGCACGCGCACCAGCGAATGCCACTTGATCGTGCCCGCTCGGCGAACATCCACGCGATAGCCGGCGATGCCCGTCGGCGCATCGACGGCAAGGTTCTTCGGATCCGATGGACTGGCCGTGATCTGGCGGTTCATCCGCGTGACGATCTGCTCGTCATCCCAGCCGAGGCGAATACCCACGCTCTTGCTCACCGGCAGACCGCGCGGGTTGGTATCGATCACCTCGCCCGTGCGCGGCTGCGAGCCGTGCACGATCTTCGCGAAGCCATCGTCGTAAAATTCCGCCTCGACAAAGACCGGATCGAATGCGCCAGCCTGGGCCGGGGACGAGCCGACCGGGAAGAGCGCCGCGGCGAAGAGCGACCGGTTTTTTGACAGCGGCGGAATGCGCGCGGCATAACGCGCGACCAGTCCCGGTTGTCCGGCTGCCTGTCCGGCGTAGTCGCTGGCGGCGTTGAGATCGGCATAGAGCCAGCCGCCCTGCGCGAAATGATTGGTTTGCGTGAAGTCGAGCTCGGTCTCGAACATCAACCCCAGGCGCCGCGCCAGCTCCGGGTTGCGCAAGGCGAAGGCGATCACCTGCCCCCAGGTTACCTCGTCGGTGGGCGGCGGCCGCGGCGGCATCGACGCGATTCGGGCGTCCTTGAGCGCGCATTCGTAAGTGTGATCGACGAAGCAAAACGGCGCGGGTCGCTCAAAAGCAAATGCGGCGCGGTAGCTCGGCATCAGGTATTTCTTTATCTGCGTCTGCGCCGGAAGCGGACTGGCAGCCGGCGGAGCCGGGTTGATGTTGAACAGCCCGGACAACTCCTGAAACAGCGCCAGCGCAGCCGGCGAGGGAATATTGAACGCGAGCCGCACAACTGCGTCCGCAGGATCGGGCAAACGATCGAGGCTTGGAATGACAACCGCATCGAGCGAGAGCGAGGCCTGCGCAAAGAGCGGCGCACCGACGACGAGCGGGTCGAGCGGATTGCCTTTGGGCAAAACAAGCGCGCGCAGTCGCAGCTTTCCGTTTCTCCATCGCTGTGGAAAAGCCAGCAGGCTCAGTCGTGCGTCGGCGGCGGGCATGGTGGTTTAAGGTGGCGGCAGGATGCCCAGGCCCAGGGCGATGCCCAATGCAACAATGACTTTCAGCGGGACTTCCTGCTCGAATTTCCCTTCGACCTCGATGCCAACCTCGATGAACAGCGCGAGACCGACGTTCGCCGCGGCGGTGACTTTCGCCTCGATGAGCATCGTCGAGTCCTCCGGGTCCTGCGGATTATGCTTGGGCGCAAGCACTGCCTGCCCCTCCCACTCGAACGTGATCGCCACAAGACCCTTGAGCTTGGCTGGCAAAATTTTCGCCTTGGCTTCCATGGCAAGCACGACGCCCGGCTTGATGGGATCGCCGATGACGAGCATGTAGCCGTATTTGACCGTGGCTTCGACCTCCAGCAACCCGTGGATCAGATCACCGCCGACGGAGCCGATCGTGCCGATGGCCAGCTCGATTTCGTTGTCCTCGACCTTGGTGCTGCTCTGGATTTTGAACCGCATGAACCCGCCGACATACAGGCCGGGTAGCAACTGCTGCTGCACATCGCCGGAAAGCTCGACGAAGGCCGTGCATTCCGGTTTGCCTCCCAAGCCGAGCTCGACCCCCGCTTTCATTCCGCCGCCGAACTTCACCGCCCCGATGTTTACGCGCTGCGTCTCGTGAGCCGGTGCGTGCGGCTTGGTCTTCTTCAAAAGGTCGCCGATGTCGATGGCGAAGTTGACCTTCAGTTTCGAATGCGGATCGCCGGCGAACGGCAGGATCAGCGCCAGCGGGTTGGGCAGGCCGAAGCTTTGCAGGATGGTGATGATTTCGCCTACGGGTTCGAGCACCGAGCCGTAGCGGACAATGGGTGACACGAAACTCGCCGGGCTGTGCTCTTCGAGCCGGCTGACCACGCGCATCAGGCCGGGAAACGGACCAACATCGACCAGCACGCCCACCGGCCCGAGGACGAGCGAGTGAGGCGGTGTTTGCGTCGAATCGATTTTCAGCTCGACGGTCGCCAGGCGGAGACCGGGCTTGGTGTCGAAATACTCCAGCGCGAGGCGACCGCCGGAATATGTCACGAGCTCGTGAGTGCGCTGCGGGATGGTGAATTTGAAAGGCGATGGCGTGAGCCGCAGCAGGCCGTCGCCGGGAATCTCGAGGCCGTAATTCGCGTTCGGAAACGGGATGCACTGTTTGTCTTTTGGGAAAAGAACGCCGGCACTCAAGGCGTATGGATCGGCGAACAGCGGCGGCACTTCGCTCGAAATGCGCTTTTCGTTGGGTTTGATGATTGGCCGCGGAAAAAGCACGCGATGAGACTCGGCCGCAAAAAGGAGTCCGTAGTCGGCGTCCGGATCAGTGGCACGGAGCAGGTCGGCGGGATCGGCGAAGCGATAGGGATACGGATTGGCCGCGCGCGAAAGCGAGACGACTCCCTGGCGAACGACCGGAATGCCCAAGCGTGGGTCGACGGGTTGAAGCTCTGCTTCCTCGTTGCCCACGTGTGTCGGTCCGTGCCGCTGCACGCGGCCAAAACTCCACTGGCCGGCCTGCGCGAATTTAAGGGAGCCGAATGCCGCGACAACAAACTCCGGTTTCGCGGGCGGCGGAGCGGGCGCGACGCTGGTATGGACGGTGGCGACCGGCATGCGCTGGCCGGACTTGCCGACGTCGAGCTCGCAATCCACAGGGCCGCCGATCGGTCCCTGATCTGCAAACAGTGCGGCGAGCTGATCGGGACTCACCGGCCCGCCTTGTGGCTCGTGCTGCACAAAGCCGAGCTGGTCTTGCGCCCCGACGAAAGCCACCGGCTCGCCGTGCCGGTCACGACCCGTGCCATTCTGTCCGCGCCTCACATTTTCAAACGCGATGTCCGTATCGAAATAAACTGCCTGAAATTTCGCTCCCGCGACGCCGACGAACTGTCGTGTGTCGCGAATCTCGCGGATATTGTGAAACGCTTTCACTACGCCGGTGTGGAAGACGCATTGCGAATTCGGCGCATCGAACAGGCCTGGGCCGATCGCCACCCATCCGCTGTCGGCGCGCATCACGGCGCCGTTCAGCTTGCGCTCGATGGTGATCTCGCGGACCAGGGGCGCCTGACAGGGCCAGAGGATGCTTTTGACGCGGACGACCTCGTAGCTCGTCCGCCCCCGCACGACATCGAAGCGCACCGTGGACACGCCGACCTGCGTCTCGGGTTCGTCCCACTGGCTGAAACAGCTTTCGCCGTAGCCGGAGAAATCGATGCGCGAGACCGGCACGCGCGGACGCGGGCTGCCCGGACCGAACGCGCCGTTGAAGAAACCCTCGATAAGGTCGAGGACGCTCCGAAACGTCGGGTCTGCCGGCGAGCTTCCGTTCTTTGTCTGGAACGCCGCGCCCGGCAGGAAAGGGCTGACTTTCGGGTGTGGCGACACCGCTGCGCTCAGCGTGATCTGGCGCGCACCGGAGAGTCGGTCGAACTCCGGCTGGTTGAGCTGCAGATCTGGCCGCGGCAGGAAAGCGCCCTCGACTCCTGGCACTCGCTGAACGCCAAGGGTTGCGACCGCTTTGATCCCGAAGGGGAGCGTGAACAACACGGCTGCCGGCGTGAGCGCGCGATAGGCTTCGAGAAAGCTGGATGTGACCGGGATTGGCGCGATGGGAATCAACTCGACCGTCTGGACGCCGATCAGTGTCGGCCCGCCGTCGTTGACCGAATACAGCTTCTCCGGGAAGGGCGGCACGATGGATTTGGGCTCCGTGCGCACCGGTTCCCACTGCACCTGCGGCAGCATGAAGATACGCAGGTTAAAGCCGGGCGCGGCGAGGTCGAGATTCTGAATCGTGATCGGCGGGGGAACAGTCAGCCGCGATGGTCTGAACCCAACGCCTACGCCGAGCTGGTCGGCATGGCTCGACACGTCGAGCAGGAGCACGGATTCCGGTGCGGCGTGGCCGAGCGCCCGGTCGAAAAGCGCGCGCAGCTCCCGGACCTGCTCGTTTTCCTCCTCGCGAACCGGCGGTGCGGCTGGCAGCAGCCCGCGGATGTCGTGCGGCTCGCCGCGTCGCGAGGACACGGTGAAGCTGAGCGACGGGCTGAGCGGGTTTGGCCACGAGACGCGGGCGATCAGCGCAGCCGGCGCGATGCGGGACGGTGATGTGCGTGGCAACTCGAAATTCGCGGTGTACGGGTCCGGCAGGAAGGGGAGGATCGAGTGGAGTCCGTAGGTGAGTCGAAACGAAGCGCCCGCGAGCTGTTTGCCATCGACAAGCAGGCCGACGGCGCTCAGTTCTTCGATCGCCGTGGTCTTGAGCAGCGCATTCGAGAGTGCGAGCGGAGCAATCTCATCCGTAGGTCCATCACGCCGCGCGAGGATGTGCGCGGTTTCGCCGTCCGCCTGCTGCGAGAGAAGAAAGTTGGCGCGCTCGATGCGAACGCGCGGGCGGTGGCCATCGGCCTGGAGCGGCCGCTCGAGATGTGCCACGAGGGTTGTGGTCGTGCCCACGGCCTCCGCGCCCGTGCGCGAGGAAACGAACTGCAACCGAAACGGATTCTCGAAGCGCAACTCGAGCGACGAGTCGCGCCACAGTGCGATCTCCTGCCGCGCGATGCGTGCGCCGCCGCCATCGGCGACCAGCGCAAGTTCTCGGGAATCGACTGCGAGCAGAGCGCGCTCGGCGTGATACGGTCCCGCTTCGAGCCCGAGCCAGGTCGCTCGCAGCCCGCCGTCGATGGCGATGGCCATCGCGCCGGCATCGGCCGCTTCGCTCAGATCGTCTGGATTTGTGGTCAGGCTGACCGGCAGCAGCCATCCCGCGGCGCCTATTTTCCAAGTGCCAGCCGGCTGGAACAGGCTCGAACGAACGTCCGTCGGAGCGAGGGAGCTCGTGTTCGCGTCGAACGGCACCAGCACGCCAGCAGTGAAATCCGAGATCCGCGCCGGCTCGTCGTTGCGCGTCAGATTCACGGTGACGCCGAAAACAGTCAGCGACCCGGCGCTCGCCGTGATGCGCCGCACACCGCTCGGAGAAAACTCAAACTGAGCCTGCGCCGGTCGCACAGCCATGGCAATGCCGGCGTCCTGCCCCGGGCTCGCAGCATTGGGGGCGGGGATCGCGGGCGGAGCGAGATCGAGCGTGAGAGCGCACCTCGCCTCCGGCGGCGCGATGATGCGTGAGCCCGCTTGGCTGGCAACCCCGCGGACCGTCAGCGTGCCGCCGGCGACTCGTAATCCTGTGAAGCCCATGGCAACCGGAGCGAGGAGCCCTGCATCGATCCAGACGCTTCCGGGACCGAACGTGAACGTCATGCCATCGGCGCTCGTCGCCCCCGCCGGGATGAGCAGAAAGGGCGCGCTGCCGCCGCGCACCACGCGCAGGAAATTCGCAGCCTCGATAAGATCGAAGAACACGAAGCGCTCGCGCTCTTCCAACATAGGACCGAAAGTGCGCTGCACGGCGTGTCCTCCCGAGCGCGCGGGAAAGCTTTCGCTTTGATGAGCGCTGTGAAGCGGGAGCTCGCGGCGAAGAATAAGCGAGCGTGGCGGCGCAAGGCCCTGCGCTGTGCGCTCGAGCTCCACGGTGGCGGTGATGGCCTTGAGCTCCATCAGGACCCCGTGCGCCGCCGCGTCGGACGCGGCCGGCAGGGACGAAGAGGCGCCGTCACCGGGCATGTCGAACAAGCTATGGGCGAGGCGGCGTCTCAGTTCCTCGAGATCCGCAACGGTAGCCGGGTTCACAGGCCACAGTGCACCTGTGAGCCGAAACAGCTCGGCAAGTACTTGCGACGCATTCATTCAGCGACGGACCGATGGAACTGCGGTCACGCGTCGAGTGTCACCGAGAGGGTCGGACTTTGAAAGCGCAAACGCTGAGGAATAGTCGCGAATTTCGGGGCGTTTGGCGAAAGGGTAAATAAAGTCAAGGACAAGTCCAATTGGGGAGGAAGCCGCCTGATGGCATCATATCGCGGCGTCCCACCCGTTGGCCCTCTTGACACGAGCCACCCGCTGCCGCATTCTGAATCTTCCCCATGCTTGCAGGTCCTTCAACCCCGCACGACACCGTCCTTAAAGATCGTGGATTGTTTCCAAACGCGCAAAGTCCGCCTCCGCTTTCGTCCATCACATCTTGTCACCGACCATCCGGGAGAAGCGCGTGATTCATACTCATTTAAAACCTTTCCCGAAGGATTTTCTGTGGGGATCCGCCTCCGCAGCATATCAAGTCGAAGGCGCCTGGAACGCGGATGGCAAAGGGCTAAGCGTGTGGGATGTCTTTACTAAGATACCAGGCAAGACCTATAAGGGAAGCAATGGCGATGTGGCTGTCGATCATTACCATCTTTACAAGGAAGACATTGCCCTAATGGCGGAAATGGGCCTGAAAGCATATCGCTTCTCTGTCAGCTGGCCCCGAATCTATCCCGCGGGAAAAGGAGAGCTCAACGAAGCGGGCTTGGATTTCTATGATCGTCTGATCAACGAGCTCCTCGCCCATGGCATTGAGCCGGTTTTGACACTTTATCACTGGGACGTTCCGCAAAGCCTGATGGACGACTATGGGGCCTGGGAGTCTCGACAAATCATTGGAGACTTCAACGAATATTGCGTCGCTCTCTATAAGCGATTCGGCGATCGGGTAAAGTACTGGGTCTCTCTCAACGAGCAGAATTTCAACTCCAAGCATGCCTTCCTGACGGCCCTGCATCCGCCGGGCGTGAAGGACCGCAAGCGGTTCTATGAAGCAAATCATATCGCGTTCCTGGCAAATGCCAAGGCAATCGATTCCTTTCGGAAGCATGTGCCGAACGGCAGGATAGGACCGAGCTTTGCTTATTCCCCGGCTTATCCGAGCACGAGTCACCCCAATGATATTCTTGCGTTTGAAAATGCGGAAGAGTTTACGAACAATTGGTGGCTCGATGTCTATTGTTGGGCCAAATACCCGCGCGCGGCCTTGGACTACCTCAGGGGGCAAGGGCTGGCTCCGACAATCAAAGAAGGGGACCTCGAGTTGCTCCAACAGGGAGCCCCCGACTTTGTTGGCGTGAACTATTATCATACGCTGACCTACGAATCCAACCCGCTCGACGGGGTCTCCGAGGGAGCTTTTAACGTGACCGGTAAAAAGGGCACCACCGAGGCAACCGGATTTCCGGGACTATACAAGACGGCACGGAATTCGCATCTGGAGACTTCGAATTGGGATTGGGCGATCGATCCCATCGGACTGCGTGTGGGCCTTCGTCGCATTACCAGCCGCTACCATCTTCCCGTATTTATTACAGAGAACGGCCTGGGGGAATTTGATTCCTTGGAACCTGACGATGTCATTAATGATGCTTATAGAATCGCCTACCTTGATTCTCATCTTGCGCAATGCAGGCAGGCAATCAGTGACGGCGTGGACCTGATTGGCTATTGCAGCTGGTCTTTTACGGATTTGCTGAGCTGGCTCAACGGATATCAAAAGCGATACGGATTTGTTTATGTGAATCGCGATGAAACGGATCAGAAGGATTTAAGACGCATCAAGAAGGCAAGCTTCTCCTGGTATCAGGATGTTATTCGGACGAATGGGTCGTCTATCGGCGGTTCAGCCGGAGACTCTTCGATTTTGAATCAGCCGGTCTCGCCGGACGCGGTATGAGGCGGGGAAGATCGCCTTTTGAATTGAAGCCCGAAGGGACGGGTCCGCGACGTCACCATCGGGATGAGGAAGCCGGAAACCTTAATGAAGGAATTCCGAAAGTGTCTTCTCCATTGGTGGGAGGAAGGCGTCTTCGGAACATGGCGGCTGAATTGAGGTTTCGACCATGAGTGACGACTATCACGTGAGTGCCAGAGAGTTGGTGGGCCGGATGACACTGGAAGAAAAAGCGCTCTTGCTCACCGGTGACGGATGGTGGGCGACGCACCGGATTGAACGGCTCGGAATTCCCTCGATTTACGTGACGGATGGTCCCCATGGGGTAAGAAAAGGGCAAGGCGCCGGGCTCGTGAAGAGCGTGCCGGCGACCTGCTTTCCGACGGCATCCGCACTGGCTTCGTCCTGGAACCCGGAGTTGATCCGACGGGTTGGCGTTGCCCTGGGCCTGGAAAGCCAGGCCAGCGATGTGCAGATTCTGCTGGGGCCGGGCGTCAATATGAAACGCTCACCCCTTGGCGGTCGGAATTTCGAGTATTTCTCCGAGGATCCTTTGCTGGCCGGGAAGATGGCCGTCGCTTACATCGAAGGGGTTCAAAGCCAGGGTGTGGGCACCTCGCTGAAACATTATGCGGTGAACAACCAGGAGTTTGAACGGATGGCCACGAGCTCGGATCTCGATGAGCGCACGATGAACGAGATCTATCTTCCCGCCTTCGAGATCGCCGTGAAAGGCGCTCAGCCGTGGTCGGTGATGAGCGCTTACAACCTTGTGAATGGGGTCTACGCCTCTGAACATAAGGAGCTTCTTCAGGATATCTTGCGGGACAAATGGGGATTCACCGGATTCGTGGTGTCGGACTGGGGAGGGGTGAATGACCGCGTCGAGAGTCTCCGCGCCGGCACCGATCTCGAGATGCCGGGGACCGGCGATTACAACCGCAAGAGAATCATCGAAGCGGTCGCAAGTGGCAATCTATCGGCAGCGAGATTGGACGAGTCGGTCGCGCAAGTGCTCGCCGTCATTCTCAAGGCAAAGGACTGTCGTCAGGAAAACGCCACTTTCGACAGGGAGGAGCACCACGCTCTGGCGCGAGAGGCTGGTGGCGAGAGCATCGTGCTGCTAAAGAACGCCGGGAGCATCCTGCCACTTAACCTGAAGAAGCTAAGAAAGATCGCGGTTATTGGCGCGTTCGCCAGGACCCCGCGCTATCAGGGTTCCGGCAGCTCGCAAGTCAACCCCACGAAAGTGTCCAATGCCTACGACGAGCTTGTCAGTATGGCCGATGGCGAGGGAAAATTCGCGTACGCGGCCGGCTACGATTCCGAAGGCGATGTCACGGAGTCACTGCTCGAAGAGGCGCGAAATGTGGCGGCAGGGGCGGATGTCGCTTTGGTTTTCGCCGGGTTGCCGGACAGCTACGAATCCGAAGGTTTCGACCGCTTGTCGCTCGAGATGCCCAGCGGACATAATCAACTGATCGAAGCGGTCAGCAGCGTGCAGCCCAAAGTCGTTGTCGTTCTGATGAACGGCTCGGCGATCACCATGCCATGGGCGGACCGGGTGAAGGCCATCATTGAGGGGTGGCTCGGCGGCCAGGCTGGCGGCGGAGCCATCGCCGATGTGATCGCGGGTCGGACTAACCCGTCAGGCAAACTTTCTGAAACGTTCCCGAAGAGGCTCCAAGATACGCCGACCTTCCCCGATTTTCCCGCACTGAACAGGCGGGCGAGCTATGGCGAGGGGGTCTTCATTGGCTATCGATACTACGACAAGAAGGAGGTTGAGCCGTTGTTTCCTTTCGGTTTTGGGCTGAGTTACACGACGTTTGCCTACACCCGGATCAAAGCCAGCGCCCCGTCGATCAAGGATGCCGACGGCGTGACGATCGAAGTCGCAGTTAAAAACACAGGCAATGTCCCGGGCAAGGAGATCGTTCAATTGTATCTTCATGAGCAGAACCCCGCGGTCAGGCGTCCGGAAAGAGAACTGAAGGCTTTCCACAAGATCTCGCTCGCGCCTGGCGAGGAGAAGGTCGTGAAGTTCAAGCTAAGCAAGCGCGACTTCGCCTATTACGACACCGGCCTTCATGATTGGAATGTTCGTTCGGGAAAATTCAGCGTCCTCGTTGGCGGCTGCTCGCGGGATCTCCCGCTAGAAGAGACGATTGAGGTTCAGGCGACGACGCAGACCGTCTACCCGAAGCTGACGAGAAACTCCATGCTCAAGGACTTCCAGAATCATCCGAAGGGCAATGCCTTTTATCCTCAATTGCTGGAAGCATCCGGCATGGATATCCCTTCGGAGAGCGACGCGCCGTCGCCCGAGGAGACCGCCGAAAAAAGGAAGCTGCGCATGTTCGTGCTCGCCTTCCTGGATGAAATGCTCGTGAGAAAACTGCCGGCATTCTCGCAAGGCAAATTTACCGATGAGCAGCTGGATAGAATCCTTCAACAAGTCCAATGAGCTTCCCATCGCTGCACTGGAGCAGTTTCGGGGCGCCTCCCGAAAGGGGAAATAAACCAGCGGCAGGCGATTCTCCGTTCGGTGTAATGCCATAGACCGCCATTACGAAAGCTTCGTGGCTCACTCGCGTCAGAAATCTCATATTCTCTCCGTGAGACCACATTGTCGGTCGGACGACATATCTTACTCGTCTTTGTAATACTTGCCGGCATCCGACACATTGTCCTTGGTGATGAGTTTTATGGGTGAATAGAGCTTTTCCGGCACTGTCTCACCATTCAGCTTTTTGACCAGCGTCTCGATGGCCAGATAAGCCATGGCGTCTGGATACTGGGCCACCGTCCCGGTGAGCAGACCCTGCTTTATCGCATCAATGGCGTCGGGCGTGCCGTCCACACTCGCCACGACTATCTTTCCCGTTGCCCCAATCGCTTGGACCGCGCCCACTACCCCCAGGGCCATGTCGTCGTTTGCGACGAAGATCGCCTTTAGATTGGGGTCACCCTCCAACATTTTCGTCGCGAGCTCCGCGGCCTTTTTGCGATTCCAGTTCGCGGGTTGGCTCGCGACGATGTTAAGTCCTCCTTCTTTGGCGGCGTTGGTGAAACCCGCCACCCGCTCCGCGCTGCTGGTCGTTCCTGGGTCGCCTTCGATGATCGCCACATTCGAACCTTTCGGGACCGAACCTAACACCAGCTGAGCATCGAGTATTCCAGCCTCCACGTTGTTGGAAGCAATCCTGGCAGCGATTTTGATGTCATCTGCCTTAGCCGCATCCTCCGGGATCAGCTCGTCGATGTTGATAATCGGAACGTTCTTGCGACTAACCCTGGTCAAGGCGCTGTTGAGGGAAGCCGGCCGAAACGGGGTAACCACGTAACCGTCCAAACTGCCTTCGGCCAACCAGCTCTGCAAGATGTTGAGCTGTTCCACGTCTGCTTCTTCCTTCGGCGTGCTGCCGAACACCAGTTCGATTCCGAGCTTCTTTTGCGCATAGTCATAGCCTTCCTTCATTCGAAGGAAATATGGGTTGGCTAAACTTTTCGTCAGTGCTCCGATTTTATACTTCTTTGTTTCTTGCGCGGAAACACCGTCGGCCAGGATTAAGGAGAATAACAAACCTGCAAACAGGGCGAACTTTTTCATATCTAGGAATAAGGCGGTCTTAGGTCCGGCTGCTGCTGTGGCACACAGCTCCTTCGTCGAAAAAGAACCAGTTCTTCAGTCGAGCCTAAATTGCGCTACGTCCTTTTTAGCCATAGGTGGGCGATCCATTTGTCGCGCACGAGCGCGAGGGCGATGGCCACGATCATGGTGGCTCCCCAAATGGCCTGGGTCAGATGGGGACTGAAGCCCAGCAAGTTGAAGCCTGTGGAGATGATTTGGAGCAAGATGAGGGAGAGGAAAAGTCCGAGCACCTTGCCGAAGCCCCCGTTGGGATCGACTCCGCCAAGGACGGCGGCCAGGATCGTGATGAGAAGATAGGACTCGGCGTAGCCGGCCCGCGCGGAGTTAAATCGCGCCATCATCACGGCGGCAGCCACCCAGCACAGCACGCTGGAGAACACATAAACGCCCACCAACATCCACTCGGTGGACACCCCCGAGTAGCGGGTGGCCTTCTCGTTGGAACCGATCATGCGCACGGCCACCCCAAAGGGAGCATGGCTCATGATGACGGCCACCACGATGGAACAGAGGATGAAGAGGATCATCGGCACCGGAAAGCCCAGCAAGGTCCCGTTGCCCAGGAAGAGCAATGCCTCAGGAAAACCCCCAATCACGCCCCCGCTGGTGGCATAGACGGCAATGCCCTTGACCGCGGTCATCGTGCCAAGCGTCACCAGGATGGGATGAACGCCCAAAAACGCCACGACTACGCCGGTGAGCAAGCCAATGAGCAACGCGGTCAGCAGTCCTCCCACCAAGGCCAGCGCAATCACTCCCGCCACTGCCTGCGGAGCGCTCTCCGGCCCCAACATCTTGGTGAGAATGGCCGCCATCACCAGCGCGGAAAGATTCGCTGTGGCAATCACGGCCAGGTTGAGCCCTCCGCTCATCAGCGGAATCATCATCGCCAGGGCCAGAATTCCCAGCTCGGGCATCTGGAAGGCCATCGCTCGCAGCGTCTCCCCGGAAAGAAATCGCGCCGGCGCCAGCGCACTAAAGCCCAGCACGGCCAGAACAATAAAGGCCGCCAGCATGGTCACGGTCGGATCTCTCCCGAGCAACTCGCCAAAAGAGGCCTTCTTGGCGGGCGCCGGCGCGGCGGTAGCGGCTTCAGCCGACATTGCCGATGGTCCTCCCTTGCTGGCGCTTGGCGGCGAGGGCCGTCGCGCTCACGCTGACGAGAATGATGATGCCGGTGACGAACCCGAAAGAGTAGGACGACACACCCAGCAGCGTGAGGCCATTCTGAACGATCGCCAGCAGCACGATACCCAAGACCGCTCCGCTGACCGTGCCGACGCCGCCTTGCAGGCTGGCGCCGCCCAAGACGACGGCGGCGAGCACGTCGAGTTCCCGGCCGATCAAGGCGTTGGGCACGACCTCTTCGACCCGGTGTGCCTGCACCAATCCGGCGATCCCGGCCGTCAAGCCCGAATAACCATACACGAAGCACTGGAGGCCCACGATGTTGCAGCCCATCCGTTTTGCTCCTTCAAGGTTGCCCCCAAGCCCGTAGATCTGCCGGCCGATCGAGAGCCGGTTCAGCAGGAAGGCGGTCACGATCAGGACGACTGCGGCTACGAGCACCGGAAATGGGATGCCCAAAGGCGCAATGGTCGCCGTGAACCAGTCCGGCAAATCATAGATGGATTCCCCGTCGGTCAAAAACATGAGCATCGCAAAGTAGAAGGTCATCGTCGAAATGGTGACGATCACCGACAGCGCTTGAAGGTAATAGGTCAATAAGGCATTCACGGTCCCGAGCAGAGCTCCGAAAACCGCGGACAATGCAAAAGCGACGAACCAGTTTCCGCCCAGTTGGACGAGGATGGTCGCCACCAGATACTGGGTCACCGCAGCGATTGCGGCAAAGGAGATGTCGATGCCCCCGGAGATCAGGACCACCAAGAGGCCCGCCGCCATGATTGCCATCACCGAGTAGCTCTCCAGCAGGGTGGTCAGGTTGCTGACGGATAAAAAGCTCGGAGAGAGGGCGGAGAAAAAAATCGCCATCAGCACGACGATGGCTGCGATCTGGACTTCATGCCGCCGAGACGCCCTCTTGAGAAATGATGTGTTGCTAGGCATAAATGGCTTCGCGGAGTTCTTTCTCGCTGATGCGGTTCGGTTCGTAGGCGCCGACGATTTTTCCGGAGCGCATGACCAGGATGCGGTGGCTTTGATGCAAGATCTCATCCGCCTCGTCCGAAATAAGCAGAATGGCTAGACCTCGAGCCGCGAGCGCATCGACGACCTGAAAGATCCCGGCTTTCGCGCCGATGTCCACGCCCACCGTGGGCGAATCCAGGATGAGCACGCGCGGATCTGTCGCGAGCCATTTGGCCAGCACGACGCGCTGTTGATTGCCGCCCGAGAGCTGTTGGACCGGCCGGTCTGCGGTCTTGGTCTTGACGCGCAGTTCCTTGAAAATCCATTGGTCGATGGTTTGCGCCCGGCGCGCTCCGTCGATGAGACCGAGCCGACCTGTCAGCCTGTTCAACACCGAGATGACGGTGTTGTCCGCGATGGTTTGAGGCATCACCAACCCCAGGGAAAGACGGTCTTCGGAAACGTAGGCGATGCCTTGGCGGATAGCGTCGCGATTGTTGTCGAACCGGACCGGCTTTCCCTTGACCCGAATCTCGCCACCGTCCGGAGGGTTCATTCCGAAAAGCGAAAGGGCCAGCTCGGTGCGCCCTGAGCCCATCCGTCCCGTCAGGCCCAGGATTTCCCCGGGCTGCAGTTCGAAGTCGATATCGGCGTATTGGCCCGTGCACGTGAGACCACGCACTTCGAGCGCCGGAGCCGCTTTACTGGAAAACGGAGGTTTGATGCTGCTTTCAAACACGTGGCCGGTGATGAGTTCGCCCAGCCGGCGCCGATCAAGCTCGCTCACGGAATAGGTTCCAAAATTGCGGCCGTCCCTCATCACCGTCACCCGTTCGGCAATATCCATCACCTCGTCGAGCCTGTGACTAACGAAAAGGCTGGCGATCTTCTGGCGCTTCAACTCATGAACCACAGCCAGAAGTCCCTCGACTTCCTGGTGGCTCAGGGACGCGGTCGGCTCATCCATGACGACCAACCGCGCCTCCGCCGCGAGCGCGCGGCAGATCGCCACCAGTTGGCGCGTGGCGATGGGCAGCTTCCCGACAAGTTCATCCAGCGGCAGAGACACCTTAAGCCGATCCATGACCGCTTGGGCTTGCTTGCGCATCACGTTTTTGTTGGCCACCCGCACGGGCGTCTCCACGTGATGTCGGAAGGCTATGTTCTCGGCGACGGTAAGGTTGGGAAACAGCGAGAGGTCCTGGTAAATGATCTGGACCCCGAAGCGTTGCGAGGCCGAGGGCGACAAATGCGAATGGGCCTTGCCCTCCAGAACGATCTCCCCTTCATCCGGCACGTGAACGCCGGAAAGGACCTTGATCAGAGTGCTCTTGCCGCACCCGTTCTCTCCGGCCAGGCTGTGGATTTCTCCGGAATGAATCGATAAGCTGACGTCCTGTAAGGCGCGCACCCCGCCGAAGCGCTTGCTGATCCCGCGCATCTCGATGAAAGACGTTTCGCCTTTCGACGTGGGGAGTGCGCCGTCCTCCCGCTGTTGAGGGCTATCTGATGCTTCAGTCATGGGATAGCGCTTCGCGCTCCTGATTCCAGGGCGACAAGTCGAAGAGGGTGCTCCAAACAGGATGCCTTTTTAGTCTTAGAGATTTTGAAGAAGAGATCAGTTTTCCGCAAAAGTCTGCTCGGATCAGCGGAGCGAGGGTCTAGTCCCTGCCCAGCTTGGAGGGACCTTGCACGCCAGCCATTGCTACAACCCCATCGCAGCCAACTCCGCGACAGTTTCCTTATTGATAGGCTGAACCTTGATTACCCGAATCACCCTCTTTTCCGGATCGACCGTGGCCTTGCCCAAACCAGGAAAGTCCATCCCGTCGACGATCGGGGTGCCATCAATCACCAGCTTCGCCAGGTTGACGATCGCTTTTCCCGCTTCCAAGGGATTCCAGATGTAGCTCTCGCGAATAATCCCCTCCAGAATCAGTTTGCGGGCTTGGGAGGGCGAACAGGTGCCGATCACGGCGATCTGATCCTTTTTACCCGCTTCCTTCACCGCTTGGGCGGCGCCGACCACGCCCGAACTTCCGAAGACCAGCGCGCCTTTTAAATTCGGATGTGCCAGGATCGTGTCCTGGGTACTGCGTTTAGTCTCGTCGAGGCTTTCTCCCGTGCCGAAACGATCTGCCGCCAGCTTCATTTTTGGATAATGCTCTTTCTGGTAAGCAATGGCGGCGTCGGCCCAGGCGTTGTGCAGCGGAACGGTCAACCCACCTACGACAACCATATACTCACCTTCCTCACCCATATGCTTGGCCAGTTGTTGCATGTACAACTCCCCAAATTGCTTATTGTCGATCATCTCGATGTCCCAGGTGTTGCCCAGTTGGTCGGGCGACTCGTGGGTGATGACGGGGATGCCTGCATCTTGGGCACGTTTGAACACCGGCTCTAGCGCTTTGGCATCGTTGGGGACCACTGCAATCACCTTCACTTTCCTCGCAACCAAGTCTTCCACCATCCGAACTTGTTGAGCCGGGTCGGCTGTGGTAGGGCCGAGCATGTTAGCGTTGAGTCCCGTTTCTTTGCCCGCCTCTTTGATGCCTTTCCCCATGGCGGTGAACCACGGAATGCCGCCGATCTTCACGACCACGGCCACGTCGTTGTCGGCCGCGTGGCCGGGAATGGTTACAAAGTGCGTCAGGGACAGTAAAGAGATGACGGCAATCTTTCTATAAAAGAGCGGCTTTATCATAAGTAGGTTTAATCGGTGGAATTTGAGGATTGTGCTTAGGAAGGAGTTATGGCAAAGCGTCGAGACTCGATACGTCCGACTGCTTTCCCCAAGGTGGTGAATTTTTAGCAAACGTGATTTCTACTTTAAAAGATAACTTACGCGCGATTCATGAGGGTTTGTTTTTCTACAAATCCCTTTTAAGCTGCGCACAAAGATCGGGGCCGCACGGGTGGCAGGTCAAGCCCTTCTGCCTAAAAAAACTTTACGCTGTAAAGTAGCCTGGATAACCATGAGGCGCCGCTCCCTTGCACTGCGAGCTTTTCACCAGAACGATCGGCAATGGTGAAACCTTTGTCTTAGAGTGCAGACAAATTCGAACGGCAGAACGGACAAGCGGCAAATTTATGGCCACAAGAAAAGACCGCGAGTGCGGCGCATTTACCCAACGACGAATGACTAATCCTCTTTGAGCGACCGGCGCTTTACGACCCGGCAAAGAGCAAGATTTCACTGAGTGAGGTGGAGCGGGATCCCGCCGTGCGGTTCGATTCCCATGTGTAGCGACTGAGAACATCAGCGGTCGAACCGTTGACAGGGCTCATCAGCTGTCAAAAATAACGCCCATCTTGAAAAGGAAACAACCGTAAGGACGGAATTCAGAGGTGCGCACGACCGCCGCGCCCTGGCTTGCGGCCTCGTAGAAAGCAAAACGTTCAAGGGCACCCATCTTAACCTCGCGACCTTCCGCCTCGCGGGCGATCTCGATCACCTCCCTATGGATGTCAAGAAAGCTGTCCGGGTCATCCACAACTTTCATGCGGGTGACGGGCTCCGCCACGAAGTGGTCGAGCGGCATGAGGGAGAGAATAGCCCGCGCCGCCTGCGGAATGTCGAGGCCGGGTAGTTCAATAAGCCGTCCCGTCGAGGTCTGTTTGGCAACCCGGACTGCGGGGAAGTTACGGTCGACGAGGACCAGGTCTTCGCCGTGACCCATGGAACCCAGCAGCCACAGAAGATCAGGGCTGATAACGGAGGAAATATTCTTAAGCATACCGGTGCCTCTTGGTTAATTCACTCTATGCAGAAGATCAGTACGTTATCTATTGCGTCAACAGCATCTCCAAACAATAAATTTACGACGTAAAGTAAGGTAAGTGTTTATGCAGTGGCATGGAACCATCGGAATGTTCCCACTAAAGTAACCATCTCCTCTCAACCGGTTGGAGTTATGAATGAGCTAGATGACAACGTTTAAACTCGACGCACCATCGTTAGGCTTTGGTCTCGACATTCTGCTCACCTTTCTCACCGAACACGGCCTAAAAACCACTCCGGCCGGAGGCAGCGGTGGTGCGGCCAAGGTTCGCCTCGGCAGCGGCGTAATCTTTCTGGGCCACGGCGCTCAGGAGCGCGTCCAGAACGCTGAGCTGCACCAAGCGCGCCGCCGCATTTTCCCCCGCCCATGGCAAACTGTCCAGGTTGGCGCAAAGCGCCACGTCCGATTCCCGACCCAGCGGGGAGTCTGACCGGTTGGTCAATGCGATGAGGTGGGCCCCGTTTTGGCGTGCCTGGCGCGCGGCCTCCACGACCGCCGCCGTCTGGCCCGAATGCGAAAAAGCCATTACCACATCCCCGCGCCGCAGCAGCGCGGCCGACATCAGCATCAGCTGGCCGTCGTCAAAGACGGAAGCACGCACCCCGATGCGCAGAAACTGGTGGGCGGCATCCCGGGCCACCTGGCCCGAGCCGCCCTCGCCGTAAAAGTCGCGCTGGCGGGCTGCGTGCAGGCAATCGGCCGCCCGCTCCAGCGCTTCGGGCGACACGCGTGCCAAGCCCTGCTCGAGCGCTCGGACGGAGGCGCGCAGAACCTTTTGGAGCCGGGCGCAGGCTCCCTCGGCGACACAGAGCTCCTCGTGCAGATCCGTCTGGGCCAAGCGGTTGTGTTCGCCCAAAGCCTCCCGCAATTGGCGAAAGCCTGCAAAGCCTAGCTTTTTAGCGATTTTAACGATCAGGGCTTCCGACACACCAGTCTCCGCGGCCGCGCATTTAAGCAAGGTGTCCTCGCCGGTAACCCGTCGGTGTAAGAGAGTGAAGAGCGCGCAGGCTTCCAAACCCGTTAAACTGGACAAGTGCGCACGCAGCCGTACCGCGAGGGTCGGCGCGGGCGGCGGGGCTTGTTTCGCGCTCCCTGAGCAGCATGAAGGCGTTTCCCGGCGCGCCCAAGGAACGAGGCCGGCTAGCTTCGGTGCTTCCAACAACGCGCTTTTGCTCATACCAGGCATTTTAAACCGGCGACCCTGGACGCTACGGCAGGGGTGACGCCGCCCCCTTAGGTTCAGAGAGAAACTGCGCTACCCGGTCGAATGTGACAGATTTCTTCTGGTCAACCGGTGTGCTGACAAAAAGCGAGGCCGCGGCATTGGCAAAGCGAGTGGCTTCCAAAAGCGATGACCCGTCGACCAATCGGGCAACGAGCGCGCCAATGAACGTATCTCCGGCGCCGTGTGTGTCGACTAAAGTCACGGCATGAGCCGCGTGGACCTGAGGCGATTGCCCGCACTCCGCAACCGCCAGGCCCATGCCCCCGGCCGTGACGATTACGTTGGCGACTTGGCTTGATAGCCGCGCGGCCGCTTCCGCGGCCGCCGCGAGGCTCGCCACCGCGACGCCGCACATCATCTCTGCCTCAACGGCATTGACGACCAAAATATCGACGTTCCTGGGCAACTTGGGGTCAAGAGGTCGGGCCGGAGCCGCGTTGAGAACCACCCGGGCGCCGTGCGCTTTGGCAAACTCCGCCGCGAAAAGATTCGTGGCATCGGGAATCTCGTTTTGAAGCACAAGAACGCCTGCATGCTGGATGACGTCAAGCGCTTCGCGGACGTCTTCCTCAGCGAGCTGGAGATTGGCGCCAGAAACGATGACGGCCCCGTAGTCGCCCTCGGCGTCAATGATGGCCACGCTCATTCCGGAACTGGCGGCCGGGTCGATTCGCACGTGCTTCGTATCGACGTTGGCACCCAGCAGATGACTCAACAGGCGTTTACCAAAATCGTCATCGCCCACGCGACCGATCATGAAAGCTTGGGCGCCAAACTGAGCAGCGGCCACGGCCTGGTTTCCTCCCTTGCCGCCTGCCTTGTACATCCAGGCGTGGCCCGGCAATGTCTCGCCCTTTCTCGGCCGGTCTGGGGCATGCACCATGATGTCAAGGTGGAGGCTGCCAAGCACGGCAACAGCTGATGACGAGATCCCCGGTGATTCCTGTTCGTTTGCGGCGTGCGACCGCGCACTCTTTTCCTCGTTGTTTTTGGCCGTCATAACTTTCAAACTTTTCTTTCCGGCGAGCCTTTCACGACTCAACCGTTGGTTTTTTCGCTGAACGGACGATTGCGCCTTCGACTACAAGACCGGCAAGTCTTACCCATTTGGCTAAGTGTTCGCACTTCAGCTCGAAGGAGGTTGCATTGCGTCTTTCTTAGCAGCTCTAGTGGATGAACATGCCGCCGTTTACGTCGATGGTCGCACCGGTCACAAACGACGAGAGGTCCGAGGCCAGGAACAAAAAGATGTTCCCGATCTCCGTGGGGCTCGCAATACGTCCCATCGGGATCGTGCTCAAAATTTTGTCAAAGATCTCCTGACTCATCAGGTCGCCGCGGATTTCGGTATCGACCATTCCGGGGGCGATCGCATTGACCCGAATGCCTTTGGGCGCAAGCTCCCGCGCCATGTCCTTGGTTAGGCCAAGCATGCCGGCTTTGGCCGCAGAGTAATGCGGTCCGCCAAAGAACCCGCCGCCTGTGATCGCCGAAACCGAGGAGGTCGAAGCGATTGAGCCTCGACCGCGGCTGATCATGTGCGGGATAAAGGCTTGAGAGAGATATAACATCCCCCTCAAGTTGACATCCAATACCGCGTCGTAGTGGTGAGGTTCAATGCCCATGATGCGGATGGGCTGCGTGATGCCTGCATTATTGATCAAAATGTCCACGGCGCCAAAATCCTGGATCACTTGTTGCGCCACACCTTCGCATTGATCTTTTTTGGTCACGTCGCACACGTAGCCGCGATGGGCGTCTCCGATGGCGGCGGCAACCCGCTGCGGTTCTTGCCGTTCAAGGTCCAGAAGCGCCACGGCAGCCCCATGTTCCGCAAAAAGCTGCGCCGTCGCCAGTCCGATACCCTTCTGCGTCGCCGCGCCTGAAATGACAGCGACTCGATCCTGTAATAACTTCATTGTTTTCCTTTCTTCTTCAACGCACGTTGTCGGTGGCTATTAGTCTTTTAGGCAATGGAGCCACCGCCACCGCCGCATCGTTCAGGGAGTAGCTGCTGCTAGTTGGTCGGGACGTCCTTATGTCCAAAGATGGCGCGCCGGATGATACCCTGACTAGCCACCGCATCTTGACGGCCAATGGCTTCCAGGAGGTCCGATTGCCCTGTTAGCTCCTTGGCCAGTTTCCAAAGGGAGTTTACCATGGCGATATTGTTCTCACATTCGCCCACCGGGTCTAAGCCGGACACATCGGGAAAGGTGTCGAAGTAAATGACGCCGTCGAATCCTTTCCGGATGAGTTGGAACAGCACCTCCAAGGTTTGCATGAAATTAACGGTCCCAACCATCAACCCGTCATCGCGGTGACCATAGCCATCGTTAAGGTGGATGCCCAACAGCTGGCTCTCGAGCTCAATCATGGCGGCAGCAAACGCCGCGAGCTCCCCCGCGTAGAGAACGTGAGCGAAATCGAAGGTTACCCCAAGATTGGGACGATCGATTTCTTTGATCGCGAGCAGTGTCATCCCGAGATTCGACAGCAGGCTGAAGGAGCGAGGCTCGTTGGGCTTGTATTCGATGCTTACTTTGATGCGAGGGTTATGATCGGCGACTTCTCGGATGCCTTCGATTTCCGCCTTCCAAAGCGTTTCGTAGTCGACCTGAAACGGATACTCCCAACCGTCCTGGCCGAGCCAAATTGTCAGTAAATCCCCCCCCGTTTGTTCGAGAACGTCCATGGCTCGCTTGGTGAGATCGATTGCGCTCCGGCGAACGCGCGAATCGGGGTTGGTGAATGCGCCGAGTTTGAACCCTGGGTCCGAGTAGTACCGCATGGCGAGTCCGTTGACCGTCAATCCCAGATCGCGAGCAGCCGAAATGATCCCTTCCGGAGTCGTGCCGGCGAAGTGATCCGGAAAATTCAGGTCGATTTCAGAGAGGCCCTTAACCTTGCTCGCTCGCTGGATTAATTCGAGCGCGCTTGGCTTATAGTTTGCCGTTCCCCAAAACTTTTCTGGTCGGGAAGCGAAGGAATTTAACCTGGTAGCGTATTTCATAAAGACAAAGGTGCGTAGCTCGGAGGTGACTTCAGGGTTCGTTCCGCAACGTCCAAAAGCCGGTAGTAACGTGCGGCATTATCGTGAAAGAGCATCCGACGTTCCTCGGCGCTAAAGGGTGCTGTGATTTCGCGAAAGGCCGCGTAAAGGGTGTCAAAGTCGCTGAAGAGTTTGTCGACGGGAAAGTTGCTGGCGAACATGCAGCGCGAAACGCCGAATGCCTCAATCGTTTGCAGGACGAAGGGTCTGATGCTTTCTACCGTCCAGTTCCAGTCGACTGTTCCTTTGCCTGAGATCTTCACAACGACATTGGCGGCGGCGGCCAGTTCCTGCATGCCGCGCCGCCAAAGGCGAAGGCCTTCCTCGTTTCGATCCACTGGCATGCCGGCATGGTTCAGGATGATCAGGACGTCAGGGTTAGCGTGTGCGAGAGCCGCGGCGTCAGCCATTTGGGCGGGGTAGAGCTGAAGGTCAAAGGAGAGGCCAAAGCGCCGGAGCAGCCCAAATCCGCGCCGCCACGCATCCGTCCTGATCAAGTCGGGACGGTTGACATAGCTCTTTGCGGGATCGGGATGCCAATTGATGGCGTGGCGAATTCCGCGAATGTTCTTGTAGCGGGCGTGGCCCTCCAGGATTTGCTCCACGTCCGGGGAATCCAACGTCGCGCGCGCAACGATCCCGTGGGGAAAGCCGTGCTTGTCCGCCATCTGTTGCAGCCAATCTGTTTCGCCGACCGGGTCCGACGGATCCCATCCGGTCTCGATGTGCACCGATTTGACAACGTTCTGGTTGCGGGCATCCGCGAGGTAATCTTTCAGCAGGTAGTCCTTGGCAATTGGGCTCACGTCGCCTTCCAGCCGCGGCGTCAGGAGGTGCTCCTGGAGCCAGGGGTATTTGTTGCGCCCGAGATCCCAGAGGTGATGGTGCGGGTCGATCACAGATTGTGCAACCGGCATAGGCCGCTCACCGCTGGTCTTCCGCCCAGCGAATTGATTTTCGAGTGGAGTCTGCACGGTGTCGGTGGACGTTTAATTAGCGATGCCTATTGGCTTTTCCGGGTAGCTTGGTCGACAAACACTGCCAGGATCACGACTGCGCCGGTCGCCACGAATTGCCAGAACGACGGCACGTTCATTAACGTCAAGCCGTTCTGCATCGCGCCCAGGGTCAAGGCGCCGATGAGAGAACCCAGCGGGTTGCCCTCGCCGCCAAACAGACTCGCGCCACCGATTACGGCTGCGCCAATCGCCTGCAGCTCGAACCCGTTGCCGCCAATGGGTTCGGCGGCGCCGACCCGGCCGATGAGAACGAAACCGGCGATGCTCGAAAGCAAACCAGAGATGGCATAAACGCAAATCTTTACGCGGTCGGTGTTGATTCCGGAAAGCCGGGCTGCCTCCTCGTTGCCTCCCACGGCAATGATTTGCTCGCCCAAAGCGGTGTATCGCACGAGCAAGTACGCGGCCGAAGCGATCGCCACCGCAAGGAGCACCGGTGTCGGAATGCCGACAAGTTCGCCGGCGAAGATGGATCGAAACCTTTCGTCGATGCCATAGATGGGTCTGCCGTCCGTATAAATCAGGGCTGCACCACGGTAGATACTAAGCATGCCGAGCGTCACAATGAAGTCAGGCAGCTTAAGCTTGGCAATCATGAGTCCATTTATCAAACCGCAGATCAAGCCTAGCAACATTCCGGCCGCGATTCCCAGAAAGAGGTTGTGGGGGAGCACGCTGGCGGTGATCATGCTCGTGAGTCCCACCATCGATCCGACGGAGAGGTCGATTCCCCGAGTCATGATGACCAAGGTCATGCCGACTGCAATCATCGTGTTGATCGAGGATTGCAGCAGGATGTCCAGGATGTTCGCTGGTTGGTAGAAGCTGCTGGTCAGCACAGAGAAAACCACGAAAAGGAGCGCAACGCCGGCGCCGACACTCGCGCGTCTGACCCATTCAAGCTGGGCGCCCTTTTTTGGAGGGACGATAGCTTGCTCCTCTTTGGGAGGCTTTTCTGACTTTTTATCCAAATTTACATCGTTCATTTTAACTTAACCTCCCCGCTAGCGTATTTCATAAGTGCATCTTCGGTTAGACCGGAACAGTCATCGATGGTTTGGACCAAACGGCCTCCGCGCATGACTCCGATCCGATCGCTAAGCGCCATGACCTCGGGCAATTCCGACGAGATCACCAGGATGGCGCAACCCTCCTTTGCCAAGCGCCGCATCAGTTCGTGGATCTCAAACTTGGCGCCCACGTCGATGCCCCGGGTCGGCTCATCAAAGAGGAAGATCCGGGCTCCTGACTGAAGCCATCGTGCGATGATCACCTTCTGTTGGTTGCCGCCCGAAAGGTTGCGAATGCGGACGCCGGCGAGACGTGGGCGAATCGACATTTCCTGGATGTAGCGCTCGATGTCCTTACGCCGCTGTTTGAGCCGCAAGATTCCCGAGGGGGCGTATTGCCCATAGTTGGCGAGACCAAAATTGCGTTCCACGTCCATCACGGGCACGAGTCCCTGTTTTCGGCGGTCCTCCGGTATCAAGGCGATTCCGGCCGCCTTTGCGTCCGAGGGTTGGCGAATCTCGATGGGTACTCCGTTTACGCGAATAGTCCCGGCGTCCTTGGGATCGGCCCCAAAGATGCACCGCACGAGCTCTGTCCTGCCGGAGCCAACCAGCCCGGCAAGCCCGAAGATTTCACCGCCGTGGATAGTGAGATCGATGTCGTGCAATTTTCCGGCAACGGATACCCCTTCGAGTCTTAGGGCTTCCTTGCCGCCGTGGGCCTCGCGGTGGACGGGGTGCATCAGTTCGTCGGCTAGCCGGCGTCCGGCGATCATGTCGATGAGATCGTCTGGACTTACTTCGCTGGTAGCCAGGCTGGCTACCAGCTGACCGTCCCGAAGCACGGTGACCCTGTCAGTGATCGCATAGACTTCCGGCATGCGATGCGTGATGTAGACAATTCCCCTGCCGCCTTTCTTTAAATTTCGGATCAGATCGAACAAGCCGTCTCGCTCCGCAGGCGTTAAGCTGGAGGTGGGCTCGTCGAAGGCAATAATCTGGCCGCCCCGCGCCAAGGTGCGTGCGATCTCAACGACTTGCATATCGGCCATGCCGAGAGAAGAAACCTTGGCCGTGACTGGAAGCCGAGGAGCTATCGGCTTCAGAATCTCGCGCGCTTTCGCTTGAAACTGACTGCGCGGAACAATACCGAGGGCTTCGGTTTTTCCGAGGAAGATGTTTTGCGCGACGTCAAGTTGAGGAATAAGGCTCGGCTCCTGGCTAACCAAGCCAACGCCAAGGGCCAGCGCGTGCCGGGGGTCCTGGATCGTGACTGCGCCGTGGCCTTCGATCTCGATCGTGCCGGAATCGGGCTGCTGCACTCCGAAGAGGATCTTCATCAGCGTCGACTTGCCCGCTCCGTTCTCGCCCATCAGAGCGTGGACTTCGCCGGCCCTAAGGTCAAAATCCACACCCTTCAACGCTTGAACCCCGGAGAACGCTTTGGCGATGCCTCGCGCTTGAAGGAGGATCTTGGGTTCGACGTCGGACATCTCCGTTCTTCCTTCCGGTGAATCGGGCATAACCTTCCTTATTTTTTGAATTCAGGGGGATTGGGGAAGTCCTTGACGTTTTCAGCGGTAATGACGGCTTGAGGCGACACGACCCACGGCGGAATGGGCTGACCGGCTAAGATGCGCAAAGCCACTTCGACACCGAGTTTGCCTTCATCATAAGGAAACTCGGCCACCGTTGCGCGCATCTCGTTATCAGCGACGGAGCGCTTCGCCTCGCGAATGCCGTCGGTGCCGACGATCGCAACCTGCTTGAGCTTGCCCGCCTTCTTAACCGCTTCGACGACGCCAAGCGCCATGCCATCATTGTTGGCGTAGATTCCCACGAGATCGGGATGCTGGCGCAGGATGTTGGAAGTGGCGTTGAGGGCTGTCATGCGATCCCAGTTGCCCGGTTGACTCGCGACCAACTTGAGGTTGTCGTATTTCTTGAGCGTCTCGGTGAACCCTTTGATGCGTGCCCGCGCATTGGGGGAGCCTGCCTGACCTTCAATTTGAGCGACTTTTCCACCATCGGGATAGAGTTGGTGGAGGAATTCCGCCGCCTTGGCCCCGATGGCGACCTGGTCGGTTCCGACGTAACTGTTCGCGCCTTCGGTTCGCGCATCATCGATGACGACGGTGGGAATATTATTTTTCTTGGCCGCCTGGATCGCCGGCACCAGGTTGGAATCCGACTGGGGCGAAAGCAAAAGGGCGGTTGGCTTCTGGGATAGAATCGTCTGAGCCAAGTTCAGCTGCTCGACGAGCGAAGACTCGTCCTTGGCGGCCTGCGCGTCGAACTTGATGTTGTATTTGCCGGCCTCGCTCTTGATGCCCGCAGCAACGTCCTGCCAAAATTCATTGATCAAGGTTTTGGTGACATACGCAAACCGCATCGAGTCCTTCGGCGCCGGGACGGGGCCGAAGGTCTTTTCCAAATCGACGGATTCGATTTTCTCAGCAGTTCCGGCGGACTCTGCAGCGATCGCTAAGCGAGCTGTCGGCAGAAGGGACGTGGCAAGCGCAGCGACCAGGAGGATTCTTGTTTTCATAGAGGATTGTTTTTTGGGTTTAGGGTGTTTGTAGGAGTGATGTTTGAGAGCGGATGAGATGAAGGGGGGCTTTCACTTCATGTTGGTGTACCGGGTGTACATGTCTTCAGGCTTTTGATTGGTCAGCTCCAGAAGCCGCTGAACCAGAAGGTCGCCAAACAGCAGGAGGGAAACCTCGTAGTGAGTACCCATCGTCAGAATGCTTCGGCCGGCAGCTATATCCACCATGGTCTGCGCGGGTAAATGGATCAAAACGTCCACAGGCATCTGCGCGGCGCGCGGGGGCTGAGCAGTGATGACAGCCGTGCGGCCATCAGCCTCTCGCGCCACGTTTAAAAGCGTCTCGACGGTGGGGAAATGCCCCGGCCCGGCGCTGACAAGAAAAAGGTCCCCGGGACCCACGGGCGGTGTCACCATTTCGCCCACGACGTAAGATTTGAAACCCGCATGCATCAGGCGCATGGCGATGGCCTCCATCATCAGGCCTTCACGGCCGACGCCGTAGCAAACGATTCGCTGGGCTGCCAGAAGCTCCTTGCTCAAGAGCTCGAGTTGGGAAGGGTCGGCTTCTTCGAAAACGCTTTCCAGCTCCCGGCACACGCGGCGGCCGAGACCAGTGAAGTCAAAATGAGGTTGGGCGCACATCGGGGGGTTCGTTGTATACGAATCGTTTCAGAATTACAGTATAATCGCATACAAAAGCAATCTGTCAAATAACAATAAACGATATTATATAAGAGTAATTAGGACAAGCTCGGCAGAATATTTTATCTAACGCCTATATCTGTAAAGATATACCTAATACGTTTCAGTTTTTGAATCTGGCCATTTTCAGATCAGGGCGGAAGGAGTAAATCCCTGTCAGCGCCGGTTTCTGAATTTATGAAGCCCGCGCCGAACCGGGAAATACCAACCAAAAGACTTTCGCAGAATCACGAACCGCTTCCGGCCTCTGGTCAGGACGCCTCTCATGCATTTTCAAACCAACGCAATGGTTGAATTGAAAGGACCGGCGTGCCGATAGGTCTGGGGAGCACGCGTCCCCGCGTGTGGTATTCGGCGTCTCGCCGAACAGGGTTTTCGGGCGGGACGCCGAAATTGCACGCGGGGACGCGTGCGCCCTAGACGACTCGGCGCTGCCAACATTTCGGAATTTCTTCTGCGAACGGCCTTAACTAGACGAGATTTTCGTCTGGTATCGAAAGCCAAAGTCGCCCAGAGCTGCCTCTGCGGCGCGCCGAACTGGGGGTCATGCCCTTTTTAAGTGCGATTGCCTTTCCACCAAAAAAGGGCGGATAACCTCGTTCACCCTCTTAACCTTGCCGCTCACCAACGCAAGCAGTTGCGTCGCCATGCACCGACCGACTTCGGCCGCGCGGTAATCCACAGTGGTCAAGGTGGGATCGAGCGCGAGGCAAAGATCCGTGTTGTCATACCCAACGACGGCGACGTCGTCGGGGATCACCAGTCCACGCCCTCGCAGAATTTTCATCGCCCCGGCGGCCATGTAGTCATTGGAGCAAAAGACCCCGTCCGGTGTGAATTCCGTGAGAATGCTCTCCATCGCGGTCGTCCCGCTCGGGATTGTAAAGTCACCGTAGCGCTTGGTTACCTTTTTGACCCCCTCCGCGATCAGTCCTTCAAAGAATCCGCGCTCGCGCTCGATCGCATCCACGTGCGCTGCGGGGCCATTGATCATGGCCACTCGCTGGCATCCCCGCTTGGCAAACTCCTGAGCAACCAGCTGTCCGCCGCGGTAGTTATCCAGATCCACGTAGTTTACGTCGGCTCCAAAGCAGGCCGGCCGCATCATCACGTAAGGAAACGAGCGTTGTCGAAGTGGATAGAGAAACGGGTAGTCGCGAAGGTATTGCGGGACGATGATGATGCCATCGAGGGTTCGGTCTCCCACAACGCGCTCAAAGTAGTCCATCAAGTCGGGATCTTCATGCGATTTGACATCAAGCCGCAGACTGTAGTTGGCCTGGTAGACGACCGCCAAAACGCCCTGCTGCAAGTAGTAAAATAGCGACGTCTTGTGAACGATGTTGGCTATCTGAACCGACGTCATCATCAGTAAAGCGATGGTATTTGACTTGCCCGTGTTCAGCGTGCGCCCGATGCGATTGGGCACGTAGTTCAGCCGCTTCGCGCACTCCAGAACCCGCGCGCGGGTGGATTCCCTGACCTCTCCCTGGTTCAAGGCCAGTGAAGCCGTGGCTACCGATACTTTCGCAAGCTCGGCGACTTCCCTAAGGGTGGCCCTCATTCCGATAGCATAACTCGCGCAGGAGCGGTGTCACGGGCTTGGGCGGATTTCCGAAATTCCGGCTGACGATGAATCCAGCCGCGCAGGTTGTTGTAGCTTACTTCAAGCTGGCACCGGGTTTTGAGGATTGTGCGGACCGTGGTTAGAGGAATGCCTTCCTTGACGGCATTGACGATGAAATCCCGGTAGGGTGTGAGTTTGCTCGCCCTTCGCCGCTTTTGCTCGGCGAGGGCGCGGGCTTCTTTCAGCAATCGCTCAGCGTCAACTCTCATGGCGACAATATCAATAATGGAGTATGCAATATAAAAGTTGTTAGGCTGATTTAGTAATAGATTTACATATGTATATCGCATTACTTAAGTATGTCAATTAAGTCCGCACCACTGCATCAAACGGCTCTTCCGAAACATGGTGGGCCTCTGTGCGAACGAGCAGCGCCGCACCGAGGAGGGCGTGCTCCGTATGTCCCGGACGTGAGGAAGCGGGGGCGGCGAAGCCGTTTTCGGCGTAGACTTGCAGAGTGCCGCTGATTCCTCTCTTCGCACTCCTGCTCCTCGCCTTCCTCGCGCTCATTTTCGCGATGCCGCTGTCGCTGGTCCTGCGCTACCGCGCAGGCACGGTGCGCCGGCTCGGTCGCAGATGGGTGGCGACCGTGAACCTCGTGATGATCGTTCTCTCGGCCGTGCTTTTCCTCTACGTGGCTGCAATAACCAGCTTTTGGGTTTCGGACGCCTTCAGATACTCTCTCGTCGGTCTCACGGGAGGATGTCTTCTCGGCGTGCTCGGACTCGCCTTGACCCGGTGGGAGGAGACGCCAAAGGCGCTCTACTACACGCCCAACCGCTGGCTGATATTGATCATCACCCTCGCGGTGACGGCGCGCTTGCTCTACGGGGTCTGGCGAATCTGGCATGGATGGCGCGCGTCCGGATCCGATCCGTCGTGGCTGGAGGCGGCGGGTGTAGCCGGCTCCCTGGCGCTTGGATCCATCATGCTCGGCTATTATGTTGCCTACACAGCAGGCGTCCGTTGGCGGCTTGGACGGCGAACTTGGGCCGATGGTAAGAAGGGGGACCCGTTATAGGATGAACAAGTTCTGTGCGAGTGCGGGGGAGCCCCGTCAGAGCCATGCAGGTATATTCCTCGCGCGGGTGCAGGCGGTCCAGAGTCATGGCGATTTCCCAAGCAACGGGAATTCCGCCGAAAAACTGCACGCCTGCCTGCCTCCGCCTGGCGCTCCGACCAGCCGGGTGAAAGACTTGCGAGTAGCTTCGCAATCCCGATTCGCTATGGACTTATGTGTCGGGCAGCATCGACCTATCCGCATTCATGAAGACCCCTGAACGCACCACCGCCGAGGTATTTCCCCGGTATCTCGGAGGCGAGGTGGTCGCGGACAGTGCAGCCCTGAAATGGCCGGGGCTTTTCGTGCGACGCTACCGCTTTCCTCGCGTGGTGGATGGGTTTCTCGTGCCCGCCACGGCCGAGCCGTTGATCGCGTGTATCATCGCGGGTTCGGCAGAGTTCCAGGAACGTGAGATTGGCGGCGCCTGGCTACCCCGCCGCGTGCGGCGTGGAGACCTCTTCGTCACCCGGTCGAAGACCCCTTCCGAATTGCGCTGGAACTCACCTTTGGGAGCAGAACTGGAGGTTGTCCACATTCACCTTGCGATCGATCAGCTCACCGCAGCGCTGGAAGCAGTCTATCCAGACAAGGTCGCTGCTGTAGAGGTGAGCGAGTTTTTTGGCCGCGACCAAACGCTCGCTTATTTGAGTTTGGCCTGCGCCGAGTTGCTCTCGACGGGAACGGCGGGCAACGCGAAACGCATTGCCGCCTTCACAAACCTGCTGGCGATTCACATTGTCGAGAAATACACGAACGTCGCATGGCAGAGGCCTGACTATCGTGGCGGCTTGCCGATCGCACGGCTCCGCAAGATCGAGGATTATGTGCGCGCGCACCTCGCCGAAAGCATCTCCATCGAGACGCTGGCTAAGTTGGCGCAGCTGAGTCCTTTTCATTTCTCACGCGTGTTCAAGCAGGCCGCGGGGATGACGCCTCTGCAGTTCGTGACCCGAGAGCGCATGTTGCAAGCGCAGCAACTGATCCGCGAAACATCCCGCAGCCTGATCGAAATCGCGCTTGAAGTCGGCTACACGAGCCCGAGCCATTTTGCTCAGGTATTCCGGCGGGTGGTGGGCATGGCCCCCACGCAGTTCCGCAACGCCCTCTAAGAGAAAACAGCGCGCCGCTTTTCTGGCCTCAAGCGGGCTAATATCGAAGCAGCGCGCTCTCCGGGTCGGAGCCGAGTTGCTATGTCAGGCCGACCGGCCTGCGAGTTCGCCATGATCTCCCGCCTGCGGTCGACGGGCTGGGTTCGCTGAAGTCGTCTTCCGGCGAGCAACATGCGTGATCAGGTTCCGATAGAGAGCCCTTCGAGACTGCTTGTTTCTGGAATTCCGACCTACGAGGTCTTTCGGAACGTAGTTCTTTGACCTATCTCCCGGATCATTTGGTGCTCGCCTCCGATTCGTCTGCGGTATAAGCGAGGCTGCAGAGCGTGCACGAGCGTTCATGCTGCGGAAGCAATCAGCCGCCGCACGACCTTCTGGCCGAGCTCCATGAAGGCTACGCAGGACTTGCTCTGGTATCGAGCCGAGGCCCGCTTATCCGCAATGGTGAAAGCGTAAGAAATGAGGCAGGTTTTCTGGACTTTTCGGAAGATCCGGCACGAGCGAGATGCCCTGGTGAGAAGCGACCATCGCCAGCACCGTAGAGAGCTGCACCAGCGGCAGAGGCTTTTGCGGCCGGATAGCGTGCTGCCGGCACCACTGGCGGATTTGACGTGAAAGGCAATGAGACTCGTGCAGGGTTAAGAATGTTTCCTCCGCGAGATCGCGCCACGTCAGCCGGCGCCGATGGGCCAGGCGGTGCTCTCTCGGCACGGCCACCAGAAGCGGCTCACGTGCCCACAGCTCCCGCCGCAAGCCGGCTCCGGTGCGGCAGGTCGAGACCACGGCGACGTCAATCTCGCCGACCTCGAGCAGGCGAATCAAATTTTCCGTAACATCCTCCACGACATGGACGGCGCCGTGCGGGTATTCCCGCCGAAAGTCGGATAGCAAAGGCCCGATGACATAGGGCGCGATGGTGGGAATAATACCGGCTCTCACCGTGCCGGTGATCGTGCCGGCACGTTCCTCGACGCAGCGCTGGGCGTCGATCAAGACGTTCAGAATCTTGCGCACCAGAGGCAAAAGACTCGCCCAGGCGGCAGTCGGCGTTGTCCCGCGGGCGAGCCGATCAAAAAGCGGCTGATTGATCTCTAGATCCGGTTTTTGAATCTGCTGGCTGAGGGAGTGTTGGGCGACACGCATGCGCTCGGCCGCCCGCGAAAAGCTGCCCTCCTCGGCCAGGGCCACGAAATACCTGAGTTGTTGGATTTGCAGAGTTTCTTCCTAGAGCTCGAAAAAGAACTAAGTATTTTCCTATGGGAAGCAGAAAGGTACTGTCCAGGGCAGCGGCGGATGTCCGCAGAATCCACCAGATTTTCCGGCGTCCCCGCAAACCACCAACTACCAACATCATGTTTCTACGCATTGACAAATTGCCCGTTGAATTGCCCGCCTCACCCGAAATCGACCCTGTCGCCGCCAAGAATGTCCAGGAACTCCGGAGATGACGCTCGGTGAGATGTCCACGCAGAGGGACAAAACAAACAACGACTGCCATGCAGTAGTCGAGTCAAGATCCGGCCATTGGGCTGCGCTTCGATTAACAACATCGCAGCCGAGGAAGGCGGGCACATTGAGATTGTTTCCGCGGCCATCAACTCATGTCTGAACGGTCCGCGAACCGATTTCGACGACTCGGAGAACCCTGGAGATGCCCCATGGAAAAGTCTTCCCGGAGGGATCTTCGGCGGCCATTACATCGCCTCTGCCCAGACCGCTTTGACCTGTAGATCACGCGGGTTCGGGTGGATCGGTGATATGTCTTTTCTGCGGAGTGTTGATTCTAGACCTTTTGCACAACTTTTTTCTTGAGAACGGCGCCCGGACGCAAAAGCTCCGCGTTTATCAGATGACCGACAATCCCGCCGCCCGCACCATGCTGGGATATCTTTTTGTGCGCGGTGGCGTCCACGCATTAGCCTACGCCCGGGCGATCGAGTCGCTGACTGGCGTGAAAATGAGCGACATGCTGCCGATTCCAAATATTGGCAATGCGGTCTTCCCGGAGGCACGCAAGTTCATGGAACAGGGCCTTCATTTGAAGCTCTATCGGTTCTCGCCCGAGGACTACAAGGAAGCGGCAACGCTTTGGTCCGGAACCGCTCCCGAAGGCTACGTCGAGGGTGTGGGGACAAGCAATCAACTGGAGTTCGTCGATGCGCCTCCCGCGGGGGCCAACCTGGCCCATCTCGCCGGGATTGCCTCGAGTTTTGCCCCAAACTACGCGCCCGAGGAAATCATGGAGATCGCCCAACAGCTCTACAAGAAGGCGAAAAATCTTTAAATGCTCGGAACCGGGACCGGCGTCCACAGACGCCGGTCCCTCGCGCGCACACAGACGGCTGAAAAGGGAGTCCTGATTTCACGCGGCAGGGCACCACAATGCGCATCACTGCGAGATCAATTCGCGGCGACCGCGGGGCGGGCGTTCATGCGCCTTTTTTGGTGGATAAAATCCCTTCAAGCAGGCGACGGGATGACGCCTCTGCAATTCGAGCGCCTGCGGCAAGCGCAGCAACTGCGCATACGTCCCGCAGCCTCATCGAAATCGCGCTCGAAGTCGACGACGCGAGTCCGCGCCATTTGCTCAGGCATTTTCGGTGGGCGGTGAGGCAGTAGCTTCGCAGTTGCGCAAAGAAAGGCGCAACAGCTTTTCCGCAAGAATACGACAGGGACCGCAAAATCCCGAGAGCAGCCATTCGTTGGATGATTGATGCTCTTGCCGAGCATCTATGTCACACGAGTTTACAATATTAGTTAATTCTTACCGGTCACCTTGCATTTCTCACGTCCCAGCGAGAAATGCGCGCGGAGTGCCGACATCAATCCGGGTTAGCCGCGAAAGCGTTCACCCTGGCAAACAGCTTAAGGAGCTTGCGACGGGCTCCCGAGTCTCGGTCGTTTTTACAGTTGGCGGGCCCTTGGTCTACCAGCGGCAGAGCGACCAGTTCGCATAATCATCAAGCGAGCGATCTTGCCTAAATACGCCATCCCTCGAAAGGGCAAGCAGGAGTCAAGACCATAAATAGAAATATCGAAGGAAGAGTCGTCGTGATCAACGGCGCGAGCTGCGGTCTGGGCGAGGCAACGCCCCGGCAGACGCGTTCACCAGCGATGGCGGCAGGGCACTCCCGCTCGCTACGGACGTCACTGATTGCGAACAGGTGAAAAGGTTGGTCGCTGCCGCCGTGCGGACGTATGGTCGTATCGACGTCATGATCAACAACGCCGGACTGATGCCGCAGTCACCACTCGAGCGCCTGAAGATCGAGAATGGGACCGCACGATCGACGTCAACATCAAGGGCGTCTTGGACGGCATTGCCGCGGCGCTGCCGCATATGAAGCAGCAGAAATCCGGGCATATCATCAATGTCTACCTCTGCGGCCGGTCATAAGGTCGGTCCCGGCTTTGTGGTTCATGCGGCGACCAATCATGCCGTGCGGACTCTCTCCGAGGGTTTGCGGCAGGAAGTAAAACCCTACAACATCCGTACGACCGTGATCTCGCCGGGCGCGGTCGCGACGGAAGTGCCGAACAGCGTGGCCGCGCCGGATATGGCCGGGAGCATCCACGAGTTCTGCAACGAGATCGCGATTCCCGCCGAGTCGTCGCGCGGACGGTCGCCTTCGCCATCAGCCAGCCGGAGGATGTAGACGTGAACGAGATCCTCTTCCGGCCCCCGCCAGGACCTGTAAGTCGAGGCAGAGCACCCATGCGAGTTGGTACTCCGGGTCCGGGAATTGACAGGCTCGGGACAGCAATTTTCGCGAGTTCGAGATGGAGGTCTTTGGCTCGGCTACACCGCAATCAACCATGGAAATCCCGACATAAGAGGAGTGACACCGGATCATCAACATCAAACCCTCGCGGTATTTCCTCTCAAAGACTATAGTTTAAGAGCATATCGCCCCAATGAATATTCACTCTTCCCGATGGAAATCGCTTCTCGTTCATAGCATGGTGTTCGCAGTGCTTGTCCGCTTCGCCGTGCATGTGCAGGCCCAGCAGAATTCTATCGAAAAGAGGGGGGAAAACAGGAATAGAATCGAGCGAGCTGAGGATAAGCTGCACGAACTCTTCGGAAGTACGCAGCTCAGTGGGAGAGATCTCGATCCCGAGTTCTTCGACATCATGAAGCATTTCACGTACGGAGAACTATTTTATCAGGGCAGCCTGGATAACCGCCAACGAGAATTAATTGCACTCGTGGTCCTAACGACCATTCAATGCCTCTCCGAAGTCCGGGCCCATGCCGGGGCAGCACTGAATATCGGAGTGACACCTATTGAGATCAAGGAGTCTCTCTACCAGTGTGCACCATTCATTGGCTTCCCAAGGGTGCAAGAGGCGATCAGAATCGTCAATGAGGTCATGTTGAGTCGGGGAATTTCGCTGCCTCTCGATAGTCAGAGGCGAATTGGAGAAGGAGACCGTTTCGAAAAAGGACGAGAGATCCAGTTTCCCATCTATGGAGACAGAATCAAGCAAACCATTAGCACGCTGCCAGAAGAACAAAGAGAGAACCTTCCAAGGTACCTCACGGAACTTTGTTTTGGCGACTTCTACACTCGTGCGGGACTAGACTTACAGACGAGGGAACTATTGATCCTATGTGTTCTCTGTGCTCTGGGAGGAACTGATGTCCAGATAAAGTCGCACGCCACTGGAAATCTCAAGGTCGGAAACAGCCGCGATACCTTGGTATCGGCCATCACTTTCTGCCTCCCATTCATCGGATTCCCAAGAACCCTGAATGCGATTAACATTGTTAAGGATGTTTCGAAAGAATAGGTCATTTTTGATGGTGCGAACACCAAGTCAAGTGCTCCCTAGCTTTAGAGGAATTCCGCGATGCCGAGGAAAAAGCGACGGAAGCCTGCCAATTCGGACGGCTATGTTGACTTTTGGAAGAGTGGGCCAGTCGAGATGCGAATGTTTGCGCAGGATGGCGACAGCTGCCGCACGATCCCGAGAGTAGCCACTTCCCAGGTAAACTCACCACAGATCATCGCTTCACCAATCCATAGTCCGAAATTCTCTATTGACATCTATGGCCCTCTCCCGACGCAGCTTTCTGAAAACCACGGGCGCCGTGCTCGTCTCCCCGGCAATTCTCCGGGCGGAAGTCGACGCCCCTTTAACCCAAACACAGCAGATCAACATGGAAATCAAAAGAAATGGTTCACAACCGTCTGCCAAAGGCCCGGCCGATTGGTTCACTGGCACGGTGCGCATCGACTCACCGTTTAAGGGAACCGATCCCGCGCGTGTTAGCGGCGCCATCGTCACGTTTGAGCCCGGCGCGCGAACGGCATGGCACACGCATCCGTTGGGTCAAACCTTGATCGTGACCTCCGGTTTGGGTTGGGTGCAAGGCGAGGGTGGCCCAATCGAGGAAATTCAGCCTGGCGATGTGGTGTGGGTCCCGCCCGGGGAAAAGCACTGGCATGGCGCGGCGCCGACAACGGCCATGACGCACATCGCCATCCAGGAACAGCTCGATGGGAAGGTCGTCGATTGGTTGGAGAAGGTCAGCGACGAGCAATACCGTAAGTAACGATCCATCGTTACTTTTTGCGTGCCCCTTTGGGGCTCCGTCAGAGTATGAATGTATATTCTTTGCGCGGATGAGCGCAGTCGAAAGTGATGGCGACTGTACGCATTTATGAACACCCCCGACCGGACAACCGCAGCGGCATTCTCTCGTTATGCCGCCGGCGAAGTTGTGGCGGACAGCGCTTCCCTTCAATGGAAAGAGCTTTTCGTGCGGCGTTACCGATTTGCGAACGTGGTAGATCGTTTCCTCGTGCCCGCAACCCCCGAGCCGTTAATTTCCTGCAGCCTCGCGGGCTCGGCTGAGTTCCGGGAGCGCGAGATTGGCGAGGCTTGGCTGAAACGGCAGATTGGCCCCGGCTACCTTTTCGTCACCCGCTCAAAGACACCCTATGAAGTGTGCCACACTTCGCCTGAGGGAGAGGAACTCGAAATTGTCCAAGTCCACATTGCGGTGGCTCGGTTTCTTACGGCTTTGGAAGCTGCGTTTCCCGGCAAGACGGAAGAAGTGGAAGTGATGGACTACGCTGGGCGTGATGAAGCGCTTGCGCATCTTTGCTTCGCGTGCGCCGAGATGCTCTCTGCGCGGACGCCGGGCAAGAGCAGACGCGTCGCAGACTTGGCGCAACTGTTTGCTTCATATCTCGTCGAAAAATACATCGCCGCAGCCGCGGAGAAGCCCGATTTCCACAGTGGCCTGCCAATTTGGCGACTACGCAAGGTGGAGGACTTCGTGCGTGAGCAACTCGCTGAGGAGATTTCAACCGAGACGCTTGCGGAGTTGGTGGAACTGAGTCCGTTTCACTTTTCCCGGGTGTTCAAGCAGGCGACGGGAATGTCGCCGCTCCAGTTTGTGACGCGCGAGCGGATCAGCCGGGCGCAACAGCTCATCCGCGAAACCTCGCGCAGTCTGATCGAAGTCGCGTTGGAGGTCGGCTATACCAGTCCGAGCCATTTCGCGAAGGTCTTTCGGCGCGTGACCGGTGTGACACCGACCGAGTTCCGTAGCACCCTTTAGGGAGTTGGTGCGGTCATTTTACCGCAAGTACGCGCTAGGTTGAGCAGGATCGGGCGAGAACGAAAAGCGCGATGTCGGATACTGCTGCCATGCCTGGAACAGCTTCAGGCGCAGCTAAACGCAAGAAACCAAATGAGAAATCTCGCTATGTCGCTGGCACTTCTGGCCGGGCCATTGTCAACGATGGCTGCAGATATGTCCAAAGGAGCGAATAACTTTTATAAAAGCGACAAGGCAACTGCGCAAAAGGGGCCAGACGGAAAACGCGCGTTTGCCGGATACTGCTGCCGCGTGTTGAAACTGCTTCGGCACCCCACAACGACATCGAATACACAGAAAAGGTGCGGACCTGAGCCGCCGTTCTCTCGCCGCGCGGCCCAGACGGAAGTCTTATGATCGGCCACGGCCTCATTGTCGAGGGGTTAGACGATCCGATAAGCAGCAAAGAAGGAGATAAACTATGAAAGGAACCGTTCTCTACGGCCCGCGCGACGTGCGTTTCGAGGAGCGCGACGCGCCGACGATCATCGAGCCAACCGATGCCATCATCCAGATCTCGGCCACCTGCGTATGCGGGTCCGATCTGTGGCCCTACCGCGGCATTAGCACGTTCCCCGAGCCGACGCCGATGGGGCACGAATACTGCGGCATCGTCGAGGAGGTCGGCAGTGCGGTTGCTTCGGTCAAGCCCGGCCAGTTTGTTATCGGATCCTTCGCCACTTCCGACAACACCTGTCCTCACTGCCGGGCCGGCTACCAGTCGTCGTGCATGCACCGCGAGTTCATGAATCGAGCACAAGCACCGGTGCTGCGCGTGCCACTCGCGGACGGGACGCTGGTCGCTACGCCAGACGTTCCTCCGGACGACATGATCCCGAGCCTACTGACAACGTCGGATGTTCTGGGCACCGGCTGGTTCGCTGCCGATGCGGCGAACGTGAAACCGGGTTCGACCGTCGTGGTCGTCGGTGACGGCGCCGTCGGCCTCCTCGCGGTGCTCTCCGCCAAGCAGATGGGTGCCGGGCGGATCATCGCGATGAGCCGTCACGACTCCCGGCAGAAGCTCGCCCGCGAGTTTGGCGCGACCGGCATCGTGACCGAGCGCGGCGACGAGGGCGTTGCCCGCATCAAGGAACTGACCGACGGAATCGGTGCTGACGCGGTGCTCGAGTGCGTCGGCACGCACGACTCGATGATGCAGGCGATCAATTCGACCCGCCCCGGCGGGTCCGTGGGCTACGTCGGCGTCCCGCACGGAGTAGAGCTCGACGGCGAGGGACTCTTCTTCACCCACGTCCGTCTCCATGGTGGCCCCGCGCCCGTGCGCCGCTTCCTGCCCGAGCTAATCGACCTGGTGTGGAACAGGAAGATCAACCCCGGCAAAGTCTTCGACCTGACCCTGCCTCTCGACGAGGTGGCGGAGGGCTACCGAGCGATGGACGAACGCCGCGCGATCAAGACGCTGCTGCGTCCGTAATTCAAGGAGGTGCTATGTGCAAGCCATACGCTTTGTTTCAAATGAGCTATCGAAATCCATACTCCAAAGATGAGCGCAGCCCGTCGGGGGTGGATAGGTGGGAGAAAACAATGAAAGAAACCAACGACGAAGATAAAACTGAACAATCAAGACCCGTAGGTCACTCACGACGTGACTTTATTGTTTCGGCAGCGACTGCGGTAGCGGGCGTCGGCGCTGCAAACCTACTGAACTTACAACCTGCACAGGGAGCAAACGCAACGGATTCAGTTGCGATTGGCAATGGCCCGTATCCCACTGAAGGTATGGCGGCTTATTCTCCGACCGGTCCCCACGAGCTCATGAAGTTCCGGCGACGCGCTCTTGGTCCTAAAGACGTAGCTATCAAGATTCGTTACTGCGGAGTCTGTCATTCTGACATCCACACGATTCGCGGAGATTGGGGAAAGATTCAATACCCGCAAATTGTTGGTCACGAGTTAGCTGGTGAAGTTGTCGCTGTCGGATCAAGTGTCAGCAAGTTCACAGTCGGTGCCCGCGTTGGTGTTGGGACGATGGTGAATTCCTGCCGTATCTGCACAGAGTGCCAGGCAGGCCATGAGAATTATTGTTTGAACGGAAATACCCAAACTTACGGTTCAAAAGATAAGGACGGCACGATTACCCAGGGCGGATATTCAACCTTCGTCGTTGTCGACGAAGATTTCGTAATCAATATTCCTGACGCCATTGATCTCGCAGAAGCAGGTCCGCTGTTGTGCGCAGCGATTACCGTTTACTCACCACTCCGCAGATGGGGCGTATCTCCTGGTAAAAAGGTTGCAATTGTTGGCATGGGTGGTCTGGGGCACTTAGCGGTCAAACTAGCTGCCGCACTAGGCGCAGAAGTGACTGTCTTCACCACCTCCCCGGACAAAATTGAAGATGCCAAACGCTTCGGCGCAAAAGAAGTTGTTATTAACGAAGACAGAGCTGACTTCTCTAAACTTAAGCATGCGTTCGATTTTGCTCTGGATACTGTTCCTTACAAGCATGATCTCAATCCGTTCATCCCACTTTTAAAGCGTGATGCCACCTACTGCAGAGTCGGCGTCGGTAAAGTTGTCGACTCAAATGAAATCGGTCAGATGAATCTCGTCCTGCATAGAAACGCACTAGCAGGATCGAACACAGGAGGCATCCAGGAAACGCAAGATATGGTTGATTTCTGCGCTCTCAATAAGATCAAGCCTGAGATCACAAAAATCTCGATGAACGGAATCGATGACGCCTGGAAAAAGGTTTTCGACAAGCAAGCTCGGTATCGATTCGTCATCGATATGGAAGGGCGATAATGCAAGACACTTACTTAGGACGATCAGGACCTTCAAGTAAGTCGACTTTGTCTCGTCACAATGAGCAATTTTGTGGAGTGACGCTGACGCAATTAAGCGGCTCGCGAATCAATTCGATCTATTGATCTCCACGTGCCCAAGGCCTGCCCGATGCAGCCGCTATCGCTTCGTCATCGGCATGGCTTCGCACAAGACGTGACGAATGGAGCAACTGAAAATGGAATCACGTCATGACTAATCCTTTGGACTTCAGCGGCAAAGTGGCACTCGTCACCGGGGCCGCATCAGGTATGGGACTCGCGACGGCGCAGGCGTTCGCGGAGGCGGGCGCGGCCGTCGTTCTCGCGGACTTCAAGGAAGACGCGGTGAAGGCGGCGGTGCAGAAGTTCGTCGCCGCCGGTCACAAGGCACTCGCCATCCGTTGTGATGTGAGCGATGACGCCCAAGTGGCCGCGATGGTGGATCGCACTGTCGCCGAGTTCGGCCGACTCGACGCCGCGTTCAACAACGCCGGGGTCATGGCCCGGATCGCTCCGATCGCCGATAGCACCCGCGAAGACTGGGATCGCGTGATCGGGATCAACTTGCGGGGCGTGTGGAGTTGCATGAAGCACGAACTGCGGCCGATGGAACATCAAGGCAGCGGCGCGATCATCAACAATGCCTCGGTCGGCGCGTTGACCGGCAACCCCGGCATCGCTTCCTACATCGCCGCCAAGCACGGGGTGGTCGGCCTGACGCGGACGGCCGCGCTCGAATACGTCAAGCGCGGCATTCGCGTAAATGCGGTGAATCCCGGCCTGATCGACACGCAGATCGCCCGCGACGTCGTCAACAGGGATGAGCAGGCCTACGCCGAGATGGCGAAGCGCGTTCCGATGGGACGCGCGGGCAGGCCCGAGGAAATCGCCTCTGTCGTGCTGTGGCTTTGCAGTCCGGGGGCGAGTTACGTGGTCGGCCACGCCCTCACCGTGGACGGCGGGATGACGGTGCCGTGATTCGCGGCGTCATCAGGGATCAACGGACTAAGCTAGTCGGCGATGCCACTTGTAATCGTCAAACTGTGGCCGGTAGATCGGAAGAGCAGAAGAGCCGCCCGGCCGAAGGAATCGCCCAAACCGTGATGGACGTTCTCAATTACGGCGACGAGTCGGTTTCGGTCGCGTTCGAAAAAATCAGCGCAAGAGACTGGAAGGACAAAGTCTGCAAGCCGGACATCCTGAGCCAGCCCGAGAAGCTCGACAAGAAACCCGGATACACCATGTGAACGAGGAGACAAACCATGAGAGGAGCTGTCCTCTACGCCCCGCGCGACGTGCGGTTCGGGGAGCGCGAGGCCCCGAAGATCCGAGTCGACCGATGCCATCCTCCGGATCTCGCTCACGTGCGTATGCGGGTCGGACCTGTGGCCGAATCTCGGACGTTCTCGGCGCCGGCTGCAATGCTCAAACCATACGGAACTTGTCCACAGGTGAGGATGCCGGCTGGCTTTCGATTTGTTGCGCTAACAACAATTCCATGCGCAAATACAGCTATTCAACGCAGAGCAATCAACGATGTGGTCGTTGTGTGAGTGATCCTTTAACATTCTAAGGTGCAAACAAATTCCATGAAACATTCACTTATAAGTATTTTCTCCGTATTATCCATCTTCACCGGTTTTGCACTTCCCAGTAACCCTAATTCAGCGAGCAATCAAATGAGAATTAAGATTGGTTCCAATACCTTAACCGCAACACTCGATGACAATGCCACGGCAACCGCATTCAAAGGCATGTTGCCTATGACCATCAAGATGAGCGAGTTAAACGGAAACGAGAAATATTTTGATTTATCAGCCAACCTGCCGACAAACGCATCCAATCCCGGAAAGATTCAAAACGGCGATTTGATGATTTATGGTTCTAATACCCTGGTGCTTTTCTATAAGACATTCTCTACATCCTACAGCTATACCAGGCTCGGACGCATCAATGACACTGAGGGGCTTGCTGCCGCAGTTGGTTCCGGAAATGTAACGGTTACCTACGAACTGGAGTAAGAGAGGGGTCCGGACCGTGCCGTCGGCTGAGAGGATCTTGAAACCCTCGGGAGTTTGGGCGCTTTGCTGCGGCAAAGTCGCTCGGCATTTCATTTCCTTTAGCGGAGATGCAAGAGTCGAGGTAAGCAAGCACAGAAACAATTAGCGATCTGTGAAGCGCCGGAGTGAAGGGCTTCGCCGGCGGAAACAGACAGGCGATCTTTCGGGGAAGGTGACCTGCTCGCTGCCGATGAATGACGACAACACCGAACTCGTCGTCGCCCACAGCTCGTCGGGCGCGGAGGAATTTGCAAACATGATTCCGAAGACTCGGGTTGTGGCGGCATTTCAGACTGTGCCCAGCGAAGTGCTTTTCGACGTGCACGAAGGCAAGCGCAAAGCCAGCCTGGCCAAGTCTGGCCTACTGCGGTGACGATGAAGGCAGCAGGAAGATTGTCGCTGAGCTAATCCGCGACGTGGGTTTCGATCCGGTGGATGCTGGACCCTTGCGGATCGCTTGTTACACCGAGCCGTTCGCGTTGCTCATCGCCCAGCTCGCCTACGAGGGGCCAGAGGGTCCGGAACTGGCGTACCTGTTCGAGTGGTTCGGGAAATAGGGCCGTGCGTTAAACTCCATAGTCCTGTAATGTCACGAACGATTCGGGCGCACATCAACGACATCACAAAAATGAAAACACGCAAACTCGGAAAAAGTAATCTGGAGGTCTCAGCCATCGGCTTCGGCTGCATGGGGCTGAACTTCGGCTATGCCACTTCGCTCAGTAAGGACGAGGGTATCGCGCTGATCCGCGCGGCAGTGGAACGCGGTGTCACCTTCTTCGACACCGCCGAGGTCTATGGCCCCTTTACCAATGAGGAGATGGTCGGTGAAGCGCTTGCTCCGTTCCGAGACAAGGTGGTGATTGCGACAAAATTCGGCTTCAATATCGACCCCGAGACTAAGAAGCAGGCGGGCCTCGATAGCCGGCCCGAGCACATTCGCGAGGTGTGCGACGCCTCGCTGAAGCGGCTGGGTGTCGAGACCATCGATCTCTTCTACCAGCATCGCGTTGACCCGAACGTGCCAATCGAGGACGTGGCGGGCACGGTCAAGGAGCTGATTGCCAATGGGAAAGTTAAGCATTTCGGCTTGTCCGAGCCCGGCGCGCAGACCGTTCGCCGCGCGCACGCCGTGCAACCGGTCACCGCATTGCAGAACGAGTATTCGCTTTGGACGCGCGGGCCGGAGACCAATGGCATTCTCGAGGCGTGCGAAGAACTGGGCATCGGTTTCGTGCCCTACAGCCCGCTCGGCAAGGGCTTCCTGACCGGCGCGATGAACAAGGACACCAAGCTCGGTGAGGGCGACTTCCGGAACATCCTGCCGCGTTTTACACCGGAGGCGTTGGAGAAGAACCAGGCGCTGGTCAATCTGCTGAAGCGCATCGCCGTCGAGAAGAAGGCGACACCCGCGCAGATCGCGCTCGCCTGGCTGCTGGCGCAGAAGCCGTGGATCGTGCCAATTCCCGGTACCACCAAGCTCCATCGGCTCGAGGAGAACCTCGGCGCGGCCGACGTCGAGCTCACTGCCAATGACCTCGCAGAGGTCGTGCGCGCTGCGGCCGCGATCCAGGTCGAGGGTGAGCGGTATCCCGAACAGCTCATGAAAACGGTCGGTCGCTGAGTGCCAAAGCCGCCACAACTTCCGGCTCTATGACCCCCAGCATCGACAATCCGCGGAAAGTGTTTCACGCCGCGTGAGGCTTGGAGGAACCATGGAGAAAAAGAAGATTCTACTCGTCGGCGAAAGCTGGGTCACTTCGGCAAATCACACCAAGGGATGGGACACGTTCTCAAGCGTGACGTTTCACTTGGGGGCCGAACCGCTCGTCGATGCCCTGAAGGACAGCCCATTCGAGCTGACCTACATGAAGGCGCATGAAGCGGCCCTCGACTTTCCACTCTCACTGGAAGGACTAGCACATTACGATGCCATTCTGCTGTCCGATATCGGTTCGAATACGCTCTTGCTGCATCCCGACGTCTGGCTTCAGGGAAAAACGGTCCCCAACCGCCTCAAGCTTCTGAAGGAATATTCGGCCCGGGGCGGCGGGCTCATGATGATCGGCGGCTACTTTTCGTTTCAGGGGATCGACGGCAGGGCCCGCTGGCACAGGACGGCAGTCGAAGAGGTCTTGCCTGTTACCTGTCTTCCCTATGACGATCGCTTCGAAGCACCTGAAGGCATTGTCGCCGAGATAGCGATGCCGTCTCACCCCATCGTCTCGGGACTCGACACACCATGGCCCGCCCTGCTTGGGGTGAACGAGGTGAAGGTCAAGGAGCGTCAGGATGTGCAGGTCATTGCGCGCCTCCCGGCAGATCAAGGTGGCCATCCCCTGCTTGTGGCTGGAAGCCATGGAAATGGCCGTACCCTCGCATGGACGTCCGATATCGGGCCGCATTGGCTGCCAAACGCCTTCGTCGGATGGCCGGGCTACAAGCGGCTCTGGATTCAGGCACTGGGCTGGCTCACCCGATCGTAGTCCCCGATGCTCCATGTCCTTGGAACCGCCTGCAGGATATCACGCGTTTCGCGTGGAGATCCCGCCGAGAGCAGGGGAGACTCTCAACGCGCGCATCACATAGGGCGGACTGGGCGGCAAAGGCCTGAATCAGGCAATCGCCGCCGCCCGCGCTGAGATGGATGCGCGCCTCATCGCAGCTGTCGGAAACGACTCGGCCGCGAGCCTCATCCGCGACACGTTGCCGGCTGAGCGGATTGCCACTGACACACTTATCGATTTACCGGGTGAAACCGGACGGTGGCTGCACGCTATCCCGTCACAGCCTGAACTCGCCGATGAAAAAGTATCTTTACACGTGCCACCGCGCGCTGGGCGGCGATGATGGCGGTCGATGTGGTTGAAACCGGGCCTATGGAATCAGTGTTGGCAAAAAAGATGCGATCCAGCGGGCGCCGCGCCAACGGTAGCACCCTGGTGTAGTTGCCGGGCGTGGCCATATGCATGGGATGGCCGCGGCAATAGATGTGTACTTCCAAAGGATCGGTGTCCGGCTTCGCCAGGACACTCTTCACGTCCGCGAGGACCCTGGCGGCAAGGTCGCGTGCGCCTTCCTCGGTGAGCAGCAGACTTCGTTTCGTTTCTCGCATCGGAGTGTAGCAGGTCAGTATGTTGTAAGCGCGCTTATAGCCGGCATCGTTGCGGATGGTCCAGTCAGCCACAATGAAGTCGGTAAAGGCGTGGCCCGGGCACCAGGTGTCGTAGCCTTTGTCAAAAACGACTTTGTCGTAGATCAGATTGACGACGCAATAAGGCGCATAGCGAATTTTCTGCATGGCCATGCGCTGCTCCCGCGGCAGGCCTTCCACTATTTGGGCGGTCATAAACTTTGGCGTTGCCATGATCACCGCCTTCGCTGCCACGGTCGTAATCCGGCCTCCCTGCATATACGAAACATGCACCTCCTTCCTCTGCGGGCGGACCGCGAGAGTGGTGGCGCCAGTAAGCATGCGCTCCCTGGACTTCGCTTGCAGTTTGTCAACGAGTCGCCTGGACAGAGCGCCCAGCCCTCCGGGCCAGGTGGAGCGCTCATCCTTGCGCTCTTCACCGCCCAACGCCTGGACCTCGCCAATAGCCACCATCGCCGAGGTCTCCTGGCTGAGCGCGCCCCAATTCGATGGACCATAAGCGTCAAACCACTGCTTGATCTCCGGCGCATAGCCTTCAAGAAATTTGGAGAACGGAGTGTTGTCCAGTTCACGGGAGCGCTTTTCTACATCGATCGCGAGCATCGCTTGGCGAAATTTTTTGAAGTTTTCTCGCACCCGCGGAGCGTAAGGAAGCAGGTCGAGGCCATCGCCCCAGGTGTCAGGCACATATTCTCCCTGAATCAAACTTCCATCCCGGTTATCGATGGGCAGCGGCTTGAGACCGAGCTGAATGGCCATATCCGCAGCCACCGGGCTCTCCACGAACGCCGAACCGGTGCCGTAGGCGGCGCCGCGAAAATCCATCATGTAGGCGTTGCCCCCAAAATCAGGTTCCTTTTCGAGCAGCAGCCAATCGAGGTTCGGAGAAAGATACGCGGCGGTCAACCCACTCATGCCGCCTCCAACGATGACCAGATCATGAGCGGCAGAGACGCGAGGCAAGTCGAAGGCCATCAGGTCTCGAACCTGATGGCAAATGGTGTGCCCTTCGCTGTCCACGATCGCGCGTTTCTCCGCGCTCTGCGCTAGCAACTCGAGATTGAACGGACACCCGCTCGTCACCGCGCCCGCTACGACAAACTTGATGAAATCGCGCCGCGTCGGTTTCATGAGCTAATCCTTATTCCGGTGCGTCTCATAGAACCAGGATCTCACCTGGATGACGGCCCTTCGTAGCCGATATAGCCAATGCGACCCTGATTCCGAACCACTTCCTGCTGGCGTTGCAGTTGTGCACGCCACATGCGCGAATCGCTTCTGGATTCCGTCCGACTGCTCGCGCATCCGAAAACCGTGAAAGAAGTTGCGAGGGTAAGTCCAATCAAGCGAAAACTCATTGAAGACGATATCGCACTTACCAGCCTGCAAAAACCAAAAAACCGTGACGGCGTTGGTATGGAGGGTTGGTGCCTGATGAAAGATTTCGTTTCCCTGCCACGGCATGCCGAGCTCAAAGGAGCAAAGGCGCCATCAGCACCCGTAAAAGTTATTCCCGCCGCGCAAGACTCCACATTTTTGGCTCCGCCCAGGAGAGCGCTTGAGCGCGGATGGGTCCCGTCCTTGTCGCGCGGCGCGGGCAAGCATAGGTTTCTCCGTGCGAGTCTACAGAAGATCGGATAATTTCGCGCTGACCTGGCCGGTCATTGAGGCGGTGGCGCTGGAAGCAACCGGAGCCGGTGTGCAGGTAGCACCGATGCCGGTCAATGCGGCGATGGCCGAGTGCCAGGCGCAGGCCTTCGTAGAGGCTTTGAAACCGCGTCGCTCGGGCAAGCCGGTGGTTGCAGTCCTCGCGTTGAATGAAGGCACCGAAACCACCGACTTCTTGTTGCCGCATGCGGTGCTGCGGCGTGCCGGCGTTGCCGACCTGCAGGTGGTGGCGCCTCGCCGCGGCCGTGTCTTCCTGTACCCCGCGCTGCAGGTCGAGGTGGCGCAGGATCTCGCCAGCTTCGACCGGGCTTATCCCTCGGGCGCGGACTACGTGATCGTCCCGGCGATGCGCGACGACAACAACCCTGCGATCGCAGCCTGGCTGAAGCAGCAGGCCGATCGAGGCGCCCGCATCATCGGCGTCTGCGCGGGTGCGCTGGTCGTGGGTCGCGCCGGCCTCCTCGATGGTCGGCGCTTCACGACCCACTGGTACTACCGCAAGACCCTGCTTAAGCGCCATCCGGGCTGCGTGTACGTGCCGCACCAGCGCTATGTGGTCGACGGCGCCGTCGCTACGACGACCGGCATCACCGCGTCGGTGCCGACCATGCTCGCGCTGGTGGAAGCGATCGACGGACGCGGGAAGGCGCAGGCGCTCGCCACCGAGCTGGGGGTGGACTCCTGGAGCCCGGCGCACGACAGCTCGCTTTTCGGGCTGAATTCCAGCCGGGCCTGGAGCTATCTCCTCAACAAAGCGGCGTTCTGGCGCCATGAGCGCTGGAGCGTCGACGTCCGGGATGGCATGGACGACATCGCCCTTGCGTTCGCGGCGGACGCCTGGTCGCGCACCGGGCGCGTCAGCGTCGACGCCGCGGCTTCGGGTCCCGTGACGCTCCGCAGCGGCCTGGTGCTCGTGGCGCAGCCGGCTGCCCAACGCAAACCGCGCCTGCCGCTGGCGCCGGCGCTCAAGCCGGTGCAGCAGCTCGACCGCACGCTGTCGGAGATCGCCGAGCGCTTCGGCACGGCTCGGCGCGAGTGGGTCATGATGGAACTGGAATATGCCGGCGCCGTGGCCTGCCCGCATTGACTAAGCGGCCTAACGCCAAGCGCAGCGACCGTCAAAAGCCGAGCATGCCAAGTCCGTGGTTCACGTAGGGTGGAAGCCCCAAGCGCTGAGCGATCAGGTCGAAGACCCGGAACTCGCGCGTGACCCAAGGGTCTTTTAGTTGAAAGTCCGGATCGAGATCGACAACGTGGTCGTCCGACCGCGATCGACACATCAGAGCCGCCGCGGTCGTGCACGCGCTTGTTTTCGCGCGGAGTGCGTCGCACACCGAAGCCGTTCGCGCTGCTGGCCACCCAGAGCTAGATTACACATTATGAACCAGGCAACGCAGAACACAATGAAGGCGATCGCGCTCGATCGATTCGGCGGTCTTGAGACGATGAAACTGCAAATGCTTCCAGTGCCCGAGGTCGATCCCGATGAGGTGCTCATCCATGTCGAGTGGGCCGGGGTGGGCCAATGGGACCCGTTCGAGCGCGAGGGCGGCTTCGCGAAGCTGTTCGGCATTGAGCCGAAATTTCCGTATGTGCTTGGCTCCGATGGCGCGGGCACCGTTGCGGCCGTGGGCGATCGCGTCAAGGACCTCAAACCGGGCGACCGCGTCTACGCCTTCAGCTTGGTGAATCCGAAGGGCGGTTTCTATGCCGAGTACGCTGCGATCAAGGCGAGCGAGATCTCGCGCATTCCCGGCAAGCTGACGACCCAGCAGGCGGGCGCGATGCCCGTGGACGCGATGACCGCGCTTCGCGGCTTGGATGATACTCTCGCTCTAAAGTCCGCCGAATCGGTCATGATCTTCGGTGCCAGTGGCGGCATCGGCCACCTCGCCGTGCAGCTCGCCAAACGCATGGGCGCTCGTGTATTCGCCGTTGCCTCCGGCAGCGACGGCGTGGCGCTGGTCAAGAGGCTGGGTGCCGACGCGGTTGTCGACGGTCACAAGGACGACATCGCAGCGTCCGCTCGCCAATTCGCGCCGAACGGATTTGATGCGGCGCTAATCACCGCTGGCGGACCCGCGGCCAACAAAGCTCTTGCCGGGATGCGCGCGGGTGGACGCGTCGCGTACCCCAACGGCGTCGAACCCACGCCGGAGCCCTCGTCTGGAATTGAAGCCAAGGCGTACGACGGAATGCCCGACCCGCAGGCGATCGAGAAACTCAATAGGCTCATCGAATCTCCGGCGCTGCCCGAGAGCGGGCGCTTCGAGGTTCATATCGCGCGGAGCTTTCCCCTTGACCAAGCCGCCGAGGCGCATCGCGCGCTTGACGAGCACTATCTTGGCAAGCTTGTCCTCAAAACGGCCTAGCGGGAGCCATACGGCCTGCGCCACGATGCCGCATCGACGGGTGCGCACCCGGCTTTGATGCCTGCTCACTGACAGGATTGGCGGGATGGACCCCCGCCTCCCGGGTGATCAGCCTTCCCATGCTGCGGGCAGAAAAAGGTTATCTCTGCCTTACTCGGCGTGGATTTCATCCCCTTTCTGTAGGCGCAGGGCGACCGCCACCGATTGGCTGGAGCTACGTCGTGTCGGGCAATGAGCAGCCAAGTGCCGGCAGATTGCTGCATAGAGCAGTTCGCGCTCGGCACTGGCCGGCAGCCATTCCGCTGCCTGGGTCAAGCCAGCTTCGAGAATCTGCAGACTATGGAAGTCCAGATCCTCGCGAACGGTCGCGAAAGTGAGTGTATCGATCAACTTTGCCTCTGGATGGCCCAGACGCAAATAGCGGAGCGCGAGACGTGGCACTTCGGACCATTCCTTCCGCTGGTTGAGAGCAGAGAGGAGCGTCTCCCGCAATTCGTCAGCCCCACTCGGCAGGTTCTCCATTGGCTGTTCGCTCGGCAGTTGAGCGCGAGGGATATTGAGAAAACGATCTACATAGATCGACATGGCTGCATGAAAGAGTCCGCGGACCAGTGCCGCCCCTGCTTCCCCCCGTGCCAGCACCCGATGAAGCGCATTGCAGAACGAAAAAGTGTGCATTGGCGCGAACCAATCTTCGAGATCGTTGGACTCCGGGAAACGCGCCAAGCGCCACGCGGCCGCGAGTGCCAAATGTTGTGCGACCTCGACCGGCGGAACACCGTGATACATTGCTTCAGCCACGGCTCCGAGAATCGCCTGAGGGTCTTCTCCAAGAATTTGAGTATAGAAATCCGTCTGACACACGGTTCCTCTTCCCGTCCCTGGCGGCTTCTTGTGTAGCGCATCCTCGGCTGAGTGAATGAGCGCAACGAGATCGACTGGCGCCCTCCATGTTCCCTGTTCTTCTTCGGACCGCGACTGTGTTAGATGTTCCACAATGAGCGGTAGAACTTCGGTTGCGTATTCCCAGCCGATAAATTCCAGTAACTCAAACGCCTTATTTGACAAATCGAGGGCGTGTCCCTTGTCGGCATAGATCCGCTCCTGGACGGGCTCGAAGATCATGCGGTTGAGTTTTTCTCTCGTGAGGCCCGAGCCTACAGCCGTGAGCAACGTCCGCTCCGCAGCCTCATCGTGGCGGACCTTCGCCCAGTGAAACATCCATTCGCGCAAGCGCTCCTCGTCGTATCCTTCTCCATGGAGAGGTCCTGGAGAGTGTCGCATCGGCTGTCCCGCACAGTTTCCAGCGACCCTGCGCGCCGCGGCAGCCAAAGCGTAAACCAGCGTGGTCTCCCCAAGGCAAGGACCTAGCCGAGCCACCAGGCTCAACATGGTCATCCCGTCTCCCCACACTCGATGATGTCGCGCACCGAATTTGGCGATCTCCCTAATCACACCTTTCGCTCCCTCCCCCTCCGCGAGCAACGAAACAATGCTCTTGGCCTGGACCAGCCCGATATTTTCCTCCAGACCCCGACGCAAACGTGCAGAATGGAAAGCTGCATCAGCACGCTGGACTGGCACCTTGGAGATCCAGATGTCGTCTCCTTCGACACACACTTTGAACACCGGTGTATCGTCCGCCCACAGATCGAAAGTGCACCCGCTGCGCAGATCGAAGCGGGCGTGATGCCAGGGGCAGGTAAGTAAACCGGAGTCCAGGCTGCCTCTACTTAGCGGGAATCCCATATGAGGGCAGCGATTGTCGAGCGCGAATACCTGACCCTCGTGCCAGCAGAGCAGCACCGGACGGTCGGCTCCGTGCACTGTGATCATCCGCTTTTCTTCCAAGTTGGCGAGCGATGCGGCGTGAAAGAATCCTGTGAGATTCGACGCCGCGCAAACGGAAGCCATAATAGCGAAGATAACCGGTTTATCGTTCAGCGCGAGGGCCAGGTTCACTCCCGCTGCCTCCGGAAATGGAACAGATTAAAGGAGTGGCCTCAATGGCCCCATCAATGGGCGAACGGAATCGGGGCTGACACGGCGCTCGACTCCGTCGGCCCGCGAGTCAATGATCCAGGCGATTTGGTCCAGGGTGCCGAAAGTTGCCACCGTTCAAATGAAGCTGAACCTCCTCCGGAGCCGCATCAGGATATGCGGAGACCGAACTGCACCTTCGGGCTGATCAATGACTATCGCGGATTCAATTCGGGACGAAATCGTCATGCCGCCAAGGCGCACGGCAAAATGCACGAGGGACGAAATGGTGGCGGGCTCTCGCGTAAGGCGATCCTGAGCGAGACCTGTGGTGGCGGGCTAAACGCCTAATGATTTCCGCAACGTCCTATAAGGCTTAAGCACCCACCGCTTTTCCGCAAGAATACGACAGGGTCCGCACGAATCCGAGAGCAGTCGCGTGATCGATGAGCGACGGTCTCCTTCAGAATCTATGTCACAAGAGTCTACAATGTCAGTTTATTCGTCCCCGTCACCCTGCAGTTCTCACGCGTCAGTGCGACATGAGCACGCAAGGCCGAGATCAGTCGCGGTTGGCCCGGCAAACGTTCGCTCTGGCAAGCTCCTCAAGCAGCTTGCGACCGGCTCCCGGGTCTCGGTCGTTTTCACAGTTGGGGGCCCTCTAGTTTACCACCAGCAAAACAAGTGAACAGATCCGATAGGGCCGAGGATAAGCCTTTCTGTGAGGACGGCTTCACCTATGGCACCCCGACCTGGATTTGGTCCGTCGTCGTCGGCGAAGCGCTCTACGTGCGCGCCTACAGTGGTCAGAGATCTCGCTGGTACCAGGCTGCGGTGCGGCAGAAGGCGGGGCGGATCACTGTCGCCAGCATGAGAAGGGAAGTCCTGTTCGAGAGCGTCAATGGCCCGATCAACGAGCTCGTCGACGACGCCTACTGCGCGAAATACAATGCAGTCCCTATCTCAGCTCAATGCTCGGCGCACGCGCTCGCTCCGTAGCAGTCAAGGTCATGCCGCGCGACACCGGTGCGTGATCCTTCCAATCATCGAACGGTGAATACGTCATCTTGATGAATACGCCCGACCACAGTAGTCGTCATGGAGGGTTTGAACGCAGGTAATGAAAGAGAGGAACATCACATGGAATACACAAAGTTAGGAAACACCGGAATGGACGTGTCTCGAATCTGCCTCGGTTGCATGGGGTTCGGGGACGCGGAACGTTGGATTCACAAATGGGTGCTGAACGAGGAAAACAGCCGGCCGATCATCAAGAAAGCCCTCGAGCTGGGGATCAATTTCTTCGATACCGCCAACGTCTATTCCATTGGGAAGAGTGAGGAGATCCTCGGACGCGCTTTGAAGGACTTCGCGAATCGGGACGAGGTCGTCATCGCCACCAAGGTGCACGGCAAAATGCACGAGGGACCGAATGGCGCCGGGCTATCGCGCAAGGCGATCCTGAGCGAGATCGACAAAAGCCTGAAGCGGCTTGGGACGGATTACGTGGACCTCTACCTGATCCATCGCTGGGATTACCAAACCCCCATCGAGGAGACGATGGAAGCGCTGCATGACGTGGTGAGGGCCGGCAAGGCCCGATATATCGGTGCCTCCGCCATGTTCGCTTGGCAGTTCCAGAAGGCGCTGCACGTGGCCGAGAAGCATGGGTGGACCCGCTTCGTCTCGATGCAGGATCACCTGAACCTCATCTACCGCGAAGAGGAGCGGGAGATGCTGCCGCTCTGCCGCGAGGAGAAGATCGGGGTGATCCCGTATAGTCCACTCGCATCCGGAAGATTGACGCGTGACTGGTCGTCGGAAAGCACGCTTCGTTCCGAAACCGATCAAATCGCGAAAGGCAAGTACGATGCGACAGCCGAAACCGATCGACAGGTCGTGGAGCGGGTCGCGGAAATCGCGGAAAAGCATGGGGTCCCGCGCGTTCATATCGCGCTTGCCTGGCTGTTACAGAAGAAGCCGGTGACGGCGCCGATCATCGGGGCAACCAAGATCACGCATCTGGAAGATGCCGTCGGCGCTCTGTCCGTTAAACTGACCCAGGAAGAGGTCGCATACCTGGAAGAGCCGTATGTGCCGCATCCCATCGTCGGTCATCAGTAAATAGGAGATCATCGGCCGGGCAACTCTCTGGCGCTTCTTCGCGGGTGGAGGCTTTGACAAAATCGCCGGAAACGCTCGAGTTTACCAAAGGCATGCGATATGGACTCGAGGCTTCCTTCCTCGCCCTAAACGCCAGCGCCCGCTCGCTTCACCGATGCGGACCCTGTAATTTCCAATCGTAATTTGCGCAGAGATGACTTGGAATGAGAACTGCCTCTTCCCTGAGAGATAAGTTTGCTGTAGTGACTTCAAATCATGGGAGATGAAATGAACGATACCCCAAAAGAAATTGAGAGCGGGAAGACCGCTCTTGGCATTGAGTTCGGCTCGACTCGCATCAAGGCCGTGCTGATCGGCCAGGATCATACGCCGATTGCATCGGGTAGCTATGATTGGGAAAACCGATATGAAGATGGCGTCTGGACCTACAGTCTCGAAGATGTTTGGGCAGGCTTGCAGGAGAGTTATCGGAAGCTGAGCAAGGAGGTTTCGGAGAAGTACAACACTCCGCTGCAGACCATCGGTGCCATCGGCTTCAGCGCCATGATGCATGGTTATATGGCATTCGATAAGGGCGGAAATCTACTCGTCCCGTTTCGTACTTGGCGAACCACCACGACCGCGCAGGCAGCAGAGGAACTCACTCAACTGTTTCAATTTAACGTTCCTCATCGTTGGAGCATCGCCCACCTCTATCAGGCGATCTTGAACAAGGAACCGCATATCAAGGACATCAATTATCAGACCACGCTGTCAGGCTTCGTGCATTGGAAGCTGACGGGACAAAAGGTGTTGGGCGTTGGCGACGCCTCGGGCATGTTCCCTATCGACAGCAAGACCAACGACTACGAGGCAGGCAAGATCGAGCAGTTCAACGAACGGCTCAAAACAGAAAACATCGGCTGGAAGCTCCAGGACATTCTTCCCAAAGTCCTTGTGGCGGGAGAGGCCGCAGGGGTGCTCACCGAAGAAGGCGCCAAGCTGCTCGACCCCACGGGACAACTGCGAACGGATATTCCGCTCTGTCCGCCCGAGGGCGACGCAGGCACAGGCATGGTCGCGACGAACAGCGTTGCCGAGCGAACGGGCAACGTTTCCGCAGGAACATCCGTCTTTGCCATGATCGTCTTGGAAAAGGAGCTCTCGAAACTACACCCCGAGATCGATATGGTGACGACGCCCAGCGGCAAGCCCGTGGCGATGGCCCATAGCAACACTTGCACAACCGATCTGAATGCATGGATCGGTCTGTTCGGAGAATTCGTGGACGCGCTTGGCGTGGAGATCAGTCAATCCAAGCTGTTTGAGATTTTGTACAAAAGGGCCCTCACGGGTGATGCGGATGGCGGCGGGCTTCTAGCCTACAATTATTTTTCGGGCGAGCCGATCACACACCTTGAAGAGGGGCGTCCACTCTTCGTCCGTACGCCCGAAAGCCGCTTCTCGCTGTCGAACTTCATGCGGACGCATCTTTTCTCGGCACTGGCTACGTTAAAGATCGGAATGGACATCCTCTTTGAGCAGGAGCAGGTGAAGATCGACAAGGTTCTCGGTCACGGGGGCTTCTTCAAAACAGAGGAAGTGGGTCAGAAGATGATGGCAGCGGCGATGAACGTTCCCGTTTCCGTGATGGAGACCGCAGGCGAGGGGGGCGCATGGGGAATCGCCTTGCTTGCCGCCTATATCCTCCACAAGAAAGAGAAAGAATCCCTGGAGGCCTATCTTTCCAGCAAAGTGTTTGCGGGAGTCAATAGCACGACGATAGCTCCCGATCAGCGGGATGTTCACGGCTTTACGGCCTTCATGGAACGTTACAAAGAGGGACTCACCATCGAAAGAACCGCCGTGGATGCGCTGAAATAGACGTTTGGTGCCAGGAGAACCGAGATCCGGTCGAGAAACCTTGAGCTCGTGCAGTTGCATCTGGAACTGCCAAAAAGAATAATCTGAACCCCCGGCCCCCCAGCGCCGTTCGCTCCGCCGAGCCGGATCTCAGGTTCCTGAAGCAATCGCAGCTTCCGCGACGCGGGGCGGCGGAGCGCTGGCCAATTGGAGGCATTTGACAGTGCCATCTTCGCCCCAGGCGCCTCCGGCGTCCTTCATCGTAGTCCCTCGCGCCTGGAGGGAACCTTTTTTTGGGGACGGCACCCGCATTGCCAGGCCCCCCCGGCCGCCGGTATGCTCGCACCATGTCTTCACTCGTCGACCTCCTCCGCGCGAGCGCCGCACAGTTCGGCCCGCTGCCCGCCATCCACTTCCAGGGACGCACCACGACGCACGCGGCGTTCGGCCAGGCGACCGACCAGTTTGCGGCCGGCCTGGCGGCGCGCGGCATCGCGCCGAGCGACCGCGTCGGGCTCTACTGCGTGAACAGCGACGCGTTCGCGATCGCGTACTTCGGCATTCTGAAAGCGGGTGCGGCGGTCGTGCCCGTGAACCTGCTGCTGAACCCGAAGGAGGTCGCCTACATCCTCAAGGACGCCGGCGTGAAGGCACTGGTTTACTTCGAGGCGTTTGCGGAGGCGGTCAACGCGATCAAATCCCAGGTCCCAAGTCTCTCGCTCCAAGTTTGCATCGGGGCCCAGAATCCACTGCGGGACATCCCGTTTTCCGATTTGCTGGCGGCCTCCGGGCCGGTCCCGCAGCCGGCACTGAACCCGGCCGAGGATCTGGCCGCCATTCTCTACACCTCCGGCACGACCGGGCACCCAAAGGGCGCGATGCTGACGCACCGCAACCTCGCGTCGAACGTCGAGAGCATCCGCCAGGCGCTGCACCTTGAGCCGGGCAAGGACGTGCTGCTCTGCGTGCTGCCGATGTTCCACGCGTTCGCGGCGACGGTCTGCTTGATCTTTCCGCTGACGCACGGCTGCGCGGTCGTGCCTGTGCCGAAATTCGAGCCGCAGGGCGTGGCCGACGCGATCGCGGCCCACCGGATCACCGTCCTGCCCGCCGTGCCGAGCATGTTCAGCGTGCTGCTGCGCCTGCCCGACACCGAGATCGCAAAGTTCGCCCCGCTGAAGTTCGCCGTCTCCGGCGGCGCCGCGCTGCCGGTCGAGGTGATGCGCCAGTTCGAGGCGAAGTTCGGCAAGCTGATCTACGAGGGCGACGGACCCACCGAGTGCTCGCCGGCCACCTGCATGAACCCGATCGGCGGGGTGCGCAAGCCCGCATCGGTTGGCCTGCCCGTGCCGACGGTCGAGATGAAGATCGTCGACGACCGCGGAAACGAGCTTCCTAACGGCGCCGTCGGCGAAATCGTCGTCCGCGGCCCGAATGTGATGAAGGGCTACTGGAACCACCCTGAGGAGACGAAGGAGGCCTTCTTCGGCGAGTGGTTCCGCACCGGCGATCTCGGCACCGAGGACGACGACGGCTACTTCTTCATCGTCGACCGCAAGAAGGACCTGATCATCGTCAACGGCATGAACGTGTATCCGCGTATCGTCGAGGAGATCCTCTACCAGCACCCGGCAGTGCGCGAAGCCGCCGTGGTCGGCGAGGCCGACGAGCTGCACGGCGAGATCCCCGTTGCCTTCGTCGCACTTAAGGAGGGCGCGCAGGCGACCGCGCAGGAGGTGCGCCAGCACTGCCGCGACAACCTCGGCCGGCACGAAGTCCCGCGCAGAGTCCATCTCGTCCCACAGCTTCCGAAGAACGCGGCGGGCAAGGTCCTGAAACGCGAATTGCGGAAATCCGGCGAATACGAGCGCGGCATCGACAGCCGCGGGGCGTAAGGGAAACGGCGCACACGGCACATTATTGAGCACCGATCCGCCTGATCGGTCCAAATCTGCCAGGATCTGAACCCTCCAACCCCGCGGAGTCAAAATGCGCCACCATTTCGATCCTCGGCTTTGAGAGCGTTGCTGGGGGAACCGGCGGTCTCGGTTAACCATGGGCTAGAATTTTCGAAGAAGATCTAGCGACTTTGTTTTGAATGTTGACAAACAACCTGCTGGGAGTCCATTGATGGATGCGATGGCGACACCGAGTCTAATCCGTCACATTAACCAAACTCGCGTCCTGAGGTTGCTCAAAGAGGAGGGGACCCTTTCAAGGGCTGAACTCGCACGATCTCTGAATCTGACGCGATCTACTCTCACCTCGGTTGCAGACGAGTTAATGGAGATGGATCTGGTTATTGAGGCCGGACAGTCCTTCATTACGCAGGCAACGGGCCGGCCAGGCACCGGGTTAAAATTGAACCCGAAGGGAGCATTTTTTCTCGGGGCGGAGATTAACGTCGAGCATATTCACCTCGTTTTAATTGATCTCGAAGGCTCGATCATTCATCGAAAATCTACAAAGCTGCGGTCCACAAAGCCAGAGGCCGTTTGTCGAGAACTCGTCGATCTTGTTCAGGCGGTGTGGTCTGTTCAGCTAGGGGGTTCGGATCGCTTGCGAGGCGTCGGCGTCACCGTATCGGCGCTCGTCGATACGCAAGGGGTGATTCGAAGCGCGCCGACCTTCCGCTGGCATCATGTCGATTTGAAGAGCGTCATCGAATCTCAGTTGGACATCCCGATATTTGTCGAGAATGACGCCAACGCCGCGGCGTTGGCCGAGCTTTCGTTTGGCCGCCGGAAAGGTCAAAGCGATCTTTGCCTGCTCTTCTTGGACGTCGGAGTAGGAGCCGGCCTGATTTTTGACAGAAGAATTTTTCGAGGTAGCGACGGCCTTGCTGGAGAAATTGGCCATCTTACCCTTGACCCGGCCAACGCCGGCCACGCCGAAGGTATGGGCTTTCTTGAAACTCATCTGGGTCGGGATGCCGTGCTCGCATCTTACCGGAGCGTCGGGGGAAAAGCCAAAGACGTGGAAAGCCTTCTCCGGGACCTTGCGAAAGAGGTTCCGAATGCCCGAAAAACTGTCAGAATATGGGGAGAGTGGCTTACCGTCGCGATCAGAAACCTAGCCGATCTCTTCAACCCGAAACGTGTGATCCTGGCCGGATCGTTAGCCGGACTTTTCCGTTTCGTAGAGGGCGATGTCAGACGGCGCCTTCGCGAGCGGTGCTTTCCGACGGTCGAGAATTTGGAAATCGACCTTTCCTCATTTGGCGAGGACAGTTCGGCCCTTGGGGGAGCGGCCCTGGTCTTCGACCGGATTTTTAGTGTGCCGGACAGCAATTTTTTGAAGGATTTCGAACGAATCTTCCCCGAAAGGGCTCACTCGCCAGCACGTTGAAAGCGGGAAGCCGCGCTAGCTTCTTATCGCGAGTGCAACAATTGGCTGCTCATAGCCCTGTCGCGGCGGCAACTGCCCTTCGAGCCGGGCGCGTCAAAATCGCACCGAGTTCAAGAAAACTGTGCTTCGGCAAAAACTCAAAAAAAAAGCGTTGACTTGGTTTGTTATCATGACAAACTAACGCCCATGTCCCTCAGAACGGCGCTTGAAATCTGGCAATCCGTGCACGGAGACCCGCCCGTTGGCCTTTCAAGGAAGGACAGATTTGGCGCAGTCCATTAGCTTAGCCCACAGTTCATTCCCTTTAGTTCCAGAGACCATTAGACCCTACCTCCAACATGAAAGCCATTGTTTACGACGCCCCTCGACAGTTTACCTACCGTGATATTGACATCCCTAAGATAAGCTCCGATGAAGTTCTGCTGCGGGTGCACGCGTGCGGCCTCTGTGGCACCGACCTGCACGTTCACGAGGGTAACTTTGGGCCACGTTTCCCGCTGACGCCGGGGCATGAATTTTCCGGTGAAATCGTTGAGCTCGGCTCCGAAGTGACCGGACTTAAGAAGGGTCAGCGAGCCACAGCGAGCACCACCATCCCCTGCGGCAAATGCTTCTACTGCCAGCGCGGCGATGATCTGTTGTGTGAGAACCTCGGCGGTATCGGAGTCGAGATCAACGGCGCCTTTGCAGAATACATCAAACTTCCCTCCGATCGCGTGTTCCCCATTGAAAAGCTCTCTGTCCGGGAGTCAGTCATGATCGAGCCCACCGCTTGCGCTTGTCACGGCATGGAGGTCCTCGCGATGAAGCCCGGCAGCGACGTGCTTTTGATGGGCGCAGGTCCAACCGGACAAGTGGTAGCTCAGCTGCTCAAACTGAATGGTGCAGCTCGTGTGATCGTGGCGGCCCCGGCGGGCCCGAAACTCGATCTCATCGCCCGCCTGGGTGCCGACGATGTGGTCGCGGTCGATCGCAAAGACCCCGAGGTTCATCGCCGCCGCCTGCGAGAGCTTAGTCCCGGCGGATTCGATTACATCGTGGAGGCGACCGGCTCGACGACACTGCTTGAAGATGCTCTCAGTTTTGTACGCCGCCGCGGCACGGTTCTCGTTTACGCCGTTTATCCTGACGACGCCCTTGCTCGCATCAAACCAGCCGATATCATGCGGCGCGAAGTAACGATCAAGGGTTCCTTCGCGCAGCTCAATTCCTTTCCACGGGCACTCGAGTACCTTGAAAACGGAAAGGTCAAGGTGGACGAGCTCGTGACCCACGAGATTCCTCTGGCAGAATATAGCAAAGCGCTTGAACTCGCGTGGGCCCGGACAGGCATTAAAATCGCCATTATTCCGTAGTATCGTTTGGCGAAGCGCAATTCACCGGAGGCGTATCAGATGCCGCTCAATTCGTCATGGATTCACGGCGTAACAGCCTATCAAGGCCCGGTAAGACACTGCGCGCGTCTAAAAATATATTCTCACGAGATAAGTTTTGCTCGACCGCGAGCTCAAGATCCAGTATTCGCAAGGCAATTGCCCGGTGTTCTTCCGGCGCTCTCCCCCATCAATCTATCCAGCCATGCTTCCACACCAAAGTCGTGCAAAACAATCACCTTCACCGATGCTCAATTCCAGGACAGCGGGGCTCGTTCCTGTGCTGTGCTCATTTAGAAAGGAAACCATGAAACGTCGTTCATTTGTAAAGATAATGGGCGCAGCAACCGCTGTCGCATTCACCTCGCTGATTGCCGGGCAGGCATCGGCGCAAGAAAAGATCCGGATTGCGCTTGTTCCCGGACTGACGGCTGACGGTTTCTATGTCACCATGCACCATGGTGCCGCAAGCCGCGGCGAAGGCCGTCGGTGCCGAACTCATCTATCAGGGTGCGGCGGAATGGAACGTCTCGCTGCAGGTTCCCGTTCTCGATGCGGTCATTGCCAAGAAGCCGCACGCCATTCTGATTGCGCCCACCGACAAGGTTCAGCTGATCGCACCGTTGAAGAAGGCACACGATGCCGGCATCGCGATCGTCTGCGTCGATACCTATATCGGCACAGGCGTGTTCCAGACGGGTACCGGTGACGCGGACTTCCCGATTTCCTATGTCGCTTCCGACAACGTGCTCGGCGGCCGTATGGCGGCGCGCGCGCTGGCCAAAGCCATCGGCGAGAAGGGCAAGGTCTATGTTTCCAATGTGAAGCCCGGAATCTCGACGACCGATCAGCGCGAAGAAGGCTTCAAGGACGAAATGAAGAAATATCCCGGCATCGAAGTTCTCCCGACCCAGTTCAACGATGACGATGCCAACAAGGCCGCCGCCCAGGTGCAGGCCGTGTTTGGCCGCGTGCCGGATCTGGCCGGTGTTTTCGGTGCCAACCTGTTCTCGGCCGCCGGCACCGCCAATGGCGTCACCCAGGCGGGCCAAGCCGGCAAGATCAAGATCGCCGGCTTCGACGCACCGGAATCGATCGTGGCCCAACTCAAGGATGGCACCTTCGCACTGACCATCGCCCAGCATCCCGCCGAAATCGGGTATTTTGGTTTCATAGTGGCCTACGCCCATGCCACCGGCAACCCGGTTCCGACCGCCATCGGCACTGGCTTTACGGTGATGACCAAGGACAATATCGACGATCCGAAGGTCTCCAGGTTTCTTTACAAGAGCAAATGAGCATACGTGCCTAAGCAAACTGGCCGCCGTCCATTGCATGGGTGGCGGCCAGTGGCATGAGCTTGACCGGGGAAATCCGTCATGGCTGCAGCGACAATCCCAAACCAACGGCAAGTCGATCCTCATCCGCATCGCCGAGTTGCGGGCGTGGCTATTTCTGATCTTCCTCGCGGTTTTCTTCGAGACATGGTCGCGAATCGCCTATGGCCAGAGTTTTGTTTTCAACATCTATAATTTGCAGTCGATCTCCGTCTTCGCGACGGCTCCGCTGATGCTGGCGCTCGGCCAGACCTTCGTGATTATTTCAGCAGGCATCGATTTGTCGCTCGGCTTCATCATGGGGCTGGCCTCGGTGATTGCCGCCCACGTGGCCAATTATGTTGCGCTCCAGCTTGGCCTTGGACCTTTTCCGGCCATGCTGATCGGCCTTCTCGCCGGCACTTCCATTGCCTTCATCCCCGGCCTGGTCAATGGCTGGATGATTGCCTATTTGCAGGTGCCTGCCTTCATCGGCACGCTTGGCATGTACGGCGTGGCTCGCGGTTCGGCCTTTCTCCTCGCCGGCGGCATGACCATTCCGGTTTCCAATCCCTGGTACAGCTATATCGGCAACGGCCGGGTTCTCGGCATTCCGGTGCTCGTGATCATTACCGCCATCGCTTGCCTGATTATGCATTATCTTCTGTCACAGACCCGCTTCGGCCAGCACACCTATGCCATGGGAGCCAGCAAGGCCGCCGCCAGCCGCGCCGGCATCAATATCAAGAAGCTGACGATGAAGATCTATTTACTCTCGGCGGTCACGGCCGGCATTGCCGGATCGCTCTATTCGGGCCGCTTTTCTGCGGGCGCGGCACAGGCGGGCGAACCGCTGCTGCTCGATTCCATCGCTGCCGTCGTCATCGGTGGCGCCAGCCTGTTTGGCGGCTCTGGCACCATTTGGGGCACGGTGGCGGGCGCACTGGTCATCGCCGTCATCCAGTACGGCCTCGTCTTCATCAATGTCCCTTCGTTCTGGCAATTCATTGCGGTGGGTTGCGTGATCATCATTTCCGTGCTGGTCGACCAGAGCCAGCGGCGCTTCCTGGGAGGACGGCAAGTTGAGTAGTCCCGCTCCCATCCTTTCGGTCAAGGGCGTCTCGAAAAGCTTCGGCGGCGTCCATGCAATCATGAAAGCCTCGCTCGACATTTTCCCCGGAGAAGTCGTGGCCCTTGCCGGCGACAACGGTGCGGGCAAGTCGACGCTGATCAAGGCGATTTCCGGCGTTTTCCACTATGATGAGGGCGACATCTATCTCGATGGCAAGCGCATTGCTTTCGCCACGCCGCAGGAAGCCCGCGATAATGGCATCGAGACGATCTATCAGGATCTGGCGCTGGCCGATAATTTGACCATCGGAGACAACATTTTCCTCGGCCGCGAGCCGATGAAAAAGCTCTTTGGATTTCTCCCCGTCATCGACCGTGCGCACATGGCGAAGGCGGCGCAGGAAACCATGCACAAGCTGGATTTTCATGTCGTCCGCCTTGATGCGCCGGTCTCCGCCTTTTCGGGCGGCCAGCGTCAAGCCGTCGCCATCGGCCGGGCCATGTACTGGAACGCGCGCCTCGTCATCATGGACGAGCCGACGGCGGCGTTGGGTGTGCCCGAGCAGCGCAAAGTCATCGCCCTGATCCAGTCGCTCAAGGCGCAGGGCAAAGGGATCATTTTTATCTCGCACAATCTCATCGACATTTTCGAAGTGGCCGACCGCATCGTGGTCTTCCGCCGCGGCAAAGAGGTCGGTGAGCGCAGACCGCAGGAAACGACCGGCGACGAGATCGTCCGCCTGATGGTCGGCAAGTAGGCTTCCTGCTCAGGCCGATTTTGACGGCGCGAATTCGGCATTGAGCCAGGCGGCCACCGCTGCCTTATCAAGTGGCCGGGTTGTGTTAACGTCGAAGAGTGGAAATCTTCCGAGGGGCTGGGCCCGCTTCGCCAGCTCGACGAGTTCGGGAATATAGGACACACCGAGGTGGCCCGAGTGGCGCTGTTCGATCCGGGCCCGGTAGCGTTCACCCAGCACGTCCCCCGGTGCATGACACCAAATCTCGACGGTTTGAGTTATCCCCGCCCGGGCGAGGTGGGCTTCCAGGACATCGAGCGGCTGGAAGCCGAACCAGGCATCGACCACCACGGTTGCGTCATCCGCGAAGTCTGCGGCGAGGGCGAAGATTGCCAGATAGCTGGCCTTGCCGAGCGTCCGGTTGTACTCGCGGTCACCGGTTCCCAAATGAGCGAAGAAGGCCTCCTTGATCGTGTCCAGGGTCAGCAGAGGCCACCCCCTGGTGTGCGATACGGCTCGCGCCACGGTGCTCTTGCCAGAGGCGGGAAGACCGTTGACGAGAACCGCCCGTTTCATGAGTTTCGCGCCAGGTTCGTCAACGCGCTGAGACCCGCGCCGATCACCCCGGCCCGATCGCCGAGTGCGGCCGGTTCCACCGGGCATTGGTACCAGGGCGCCAAGGCTGGAAAATTGGCGAGTGCCTGATGCATCGCAATACCAAGGCCACCACCAAGGATCACCAAATCGGAATCAAAGGCTGCAACCGCGGTGTCAATGGCAATACGCATCGGTCTGGCCCAGGCGGCCAGCACAGAAGTCGCGATTGCGTCTCCACCCGAAGACCGCGCCAAAAGATTCTCCACTGACGTCTTTGCATCAAGTCCCACTGCAGCAAGATGGCGGCTCAATGCTGTCCCCGAACTCGTCGTCTCGACGCAGCCACGCCTGCCACACAAACATTGCTCGCCGTTGATATCGACGGTGATGTGACCGAGTTGGCCCGCCGCCGCCCGGCCGCGCAGCACGGTCCCGTCCATGATCGCCGCGCCACCAATCCCGGTGCCGATCGTAAACATCACGGCATTGGCAACCTCCCGGGCCCGGCCGATGGTGTGTTCGGCGACCAGTGCCATGTTACAATCATTGTCGATGAATATGGGCCGTTGAAAGGAGTCGTGCAGGACCGAGGCGAGCGATATGCTCGCGAGATCGACGTAACCGCCTGACAGGACGCGTCCAAGGCGGGCATCGACCCGTCCAGGGATTCCGATTCCGATTGCCTTGACGTTCTTGTCATCCAGCGACCACACCAGGTCGCCTATCTGGGCTGAAACCAGTGATGGCTTGCTTGCCGTCGGATGTGTCGCCCATTCGAGAACTTCGCCAACTGACGAAATCCGTGCCGCACGGATATTTGTTCCGCCTATATCAACGCCGATTGCGGTGACATTCGACATGCTCAGCCGTTGGCTGCCCGTTGCAGATTTCGCGGGTAGCGCTCCAGTATCGCCTGAATCTGCGCGAGGCGCGGGACGGCCTTGCTGACCAGCAAATCCCGCTGCTGGGCGCGGTTCAGAGAAACGCAATCCTTCCACAGGGAGCGGCCGGCGATGACGCCGGAAGCCCCGTTCGCCATGGCAATTTCAACCTGACCCATGAAGGTCTCGTGATCGACGCCAGCCGAGAGAACCGACCACGGAACGGAACCGCACATGGCGGTGATCGCCGCACAGGATTGCGCCGTTCCCGGGTACGGAAGCTTGAGCACCTTTGCTCCGGCGTCGAGACAAAGCCGTGTGCCACCTTCGATCAATGAGGGAAACTTGGTCTTGTAGGCCGCCGCGTCCTCGCCAGGGAGGGCGTAGGTCAGGAACTCCACGACGAGCAGCAGATCTTCCTTGGCGAAGTCCTCGATGCATTGGTGAAGGATCGCCATGTTGTGGCGGTTGGCTTCTGGATGGTCGGCGCGCAAGTAGACCATGATCTTGCCGCCGGTGCCGCCGAGTTCGCGCACCTTCCTGGCATTGATGCCGGGGGCGAGGCGGGAAAGGTAGTGACCGGAGGCATCGGTGTCATAGCCCGAGGCGTCGAGCCCGATGAGAAGCGCCACATCGCGGGGCAGGGCGGCCTCTTCCACCACACGGGGCACAGCACAGACAGGATCAAGCAGCACGCAGGGTGCCTGGCTTGCCAGATAGCGAACAACATCCGACTTGGTGTCGCCCAGCATGGCGTCGGTGATCTCGGCCTGCTCTGCGGGCGTGCTCGCCAGGATCTTGCGGATGCCGCCGCGCTGATCGCAGGCAATCACCATGATCGAACCGTTTTTTCCACAAATCTGCTGGTAGCCACGAAGTTCAGCCGTCGTCAGGGAGGTCATGCTGCCTCCATCTTACAACCGGGCCGGGTGGGCAATGCTTTTTTGTTATCCGCCGACTATGTTTTTTTAGCGCGTAAAAATACGACAAGGCGCGGCTCCGCCTCCCTCCCGGTTGCGCGAAAGAGCGGCGGTGGACACTGTAAAGCGCCCCTCAGCCGATTTGTTGCTCCCACTCCCAAAATAAGGGCTCGGTCTCTCATCCGGAATACGCCGACAAGAGAATGCTTGAGGCGATCATTCGGACAGCGTCTTAATTCAAACCCGCATGAAAACAATCGCAGTCGATATGGACGGAGTTATTGCCAATGTGTTTGAACAATACGTGGCCCTTGATGAGAGACACACGGGCAGGAAAAGGTCGGCTGAGGACGTCAGGGGGATTCCCGAAATGGAGGCATTTGAGCGTGCCAGGGAGTATATCCTGACGAGCGGCTTCTTCCGGAATGCGCCCGTTCTTCAAGACAGTCAGGACGTTCTCTACCGCCTTCATCAAGTCTATGACGTCTATATTGTCAGCTCTGCGACGGAATATCCTAATAGTCTCGCCGAGAAGTATGAATGGCTTCAGGAACACTTTCCTTTTATCTCGTGGCAAAGGATGGTCTTTTGCGGATCGAAAAGGATTATCCGGGCCGACATCATGATCGATGACCACGTTAAGAATCTCGATTGTTTTATTGGGGCGACCTATCTCTTTTCGGCGCCGCACAATCACTTCGAATCTTCAGACAGGCATATACGCGTTCATACATGGAAGGAGGTCGCGGAGATTCTACTCTAAGCGGCTTCAGATCGAGCGGACCGGATGGCTCGGCCTCTCTGACCGTAGGAATGTCTTCGCACCTCACCAATGGATAGCGCGACATCCAAACAACAGACGAGTCGAGCCGATGCATTTCCTAGAGTCACGCTCACTTGATACTGCTGCTGTTTTGGAGAGCACGACACTCAACTTGCGCAGCGTGTCGCGTCCTGCTTGAGCAGTCGCCGATTCCGAAGCCCAGGGCCGCGTGTTGTTACCGTCGACCCGATTGTCACGACGACCCCTGGCGATGACGACTGTGGCCTCTCGGGCAAGGTTCTTGCTCATACCGCCGCGAAACGCGATTGAGTTGGGTAGATCCTCGCCCAGGTGATTGAGTAGGAAGACCGAACGCGCGTCATCGCCATCAGGAGTGGCTGGCCTTCCTGCGCAAGATTGAGCGCGAGATCTCTCCCGAGTTTGATATTTGCAGGCACGGTCGAATTTGCAAAAAAGACCGGAGGCGACCCATTACAGGTTGACGATCACCTAGAAACCAAGCCGATCAACATCGTGGGAATGCCAACCGAAGCGCTTAGTCTTCACTCTCCTCTAGCAGAGCAAGCGCCGTGTGATCATCAATAATCAAACGGCTGATCAGTCCAGCGCGCAAGGCTCCAAGAATCGCGTTCTTTTTATCGAGACCGCAGACGACCGCCACAACGTTTTTAAGAGACTGGAAGTCCTCCCAGGACAAGGCCATGATACGATCGTCCACGTCTCCAAGAATTCTTGTGCCATTGATGTCGAAGTAACGTCCGGAAATGTCTCCCACCGCACCTCGCGCTCTCATCTGATCCATGGTAGAAGCATCCAAAAAATCGGTTTGCACCACAGTGGCACTGTGATCGACCTTCCCCACACTGACCATGCACACAGAGGCACGTCGTGCGACGGCAAGAGTTGCTTGGACTCCGGGATCAGACATGAAAAGATCCCGAATCTCTTTGGAGGCGACCATCGCCGGGACATATAACTGGTAAACGGGTGCATGAAGTTTTTCACCGAACAGTGACGCCACTCCATAAGGGTTAAAAGTGTGTCCGCTGTTTAATCCCCCGAAGGACTGAGCGATCATCGCACCCTTTACAGGAATTTCGTTCAGGGCTCGTGCAACCTCTAAAAGTGTCTTTCCCCAGCTGATGGTGATCACCTGATTTGGCTGAATGTTGTTCTCCAGGTAAAGCGCTCCCATTTCGCCGACGGCGCGCAGGACGTCGGCGGCGGTGTCTCCGACTGAGGTCGGGACGACGAAAACCTCCTTCAGCCCAAATCGTTTTGCGAGCCGGGCTGAAAGTTCCATTTGTCTCAAGACGTCCCAACGCAGCGAAACCGTAACGATGCCTTGTTCTAGGGCCTGGCGTAGCAAGCGAACCACCGTAGGTCGAGACAAGCCTAGCTCGTCTGCGACTTGTTGTTGAGTCAATTTCTGGTGGTAATAAAGCCAAGTGGCTTTCGCAAGGGTGTTTTTCTGACCGAGAAGTAGTGTCGGGGTAGCTTTCCTACGGCCCCTTTTGGCGCGCTTGATCGGGACGAGACCGTTGGTCTGCTTCATGGGCGGCTAAACGTTCGGTGCGACAACAGCTTTTGTCCCTCGGATAACAGTTAGAAAATTCCTGCCATGCAAGGGAGATATTGTCAAAAGCCATGTGTGAGGAGATGATGTGTTCTTCTCGGAGCGTCTTTTTTAATTTCCTGCCCTTGACGCTCAAGGCGCAGTTGGACCCAGCGGCTTACGGCTGCCAGGTTGGCTGACAAGGCCAAAATCGGCTACCATCTTGACCTCCACCAGGGGCCAGACGTTGCCGCATCCTGATAGTGACCGGACCAGACTATCAACGTCAGCCGTGCTCTCCGGCTACCATTCGCCGCAAATTAGCTCGCCCCGGACGTCGATGGTTAGGCCCTGTCATCATCTGGCGTAGATCGGGCTGGTCATCCTTGCTATGGCCGCGCTCGCCGAGCGTCTCGCAGCGCTGACCCTGTTTCCAAACAGCATGGTCGATCGCATCACTTTCAAAGTAAAGGAACTATCGAAAAAGACCACTTACTTCGCTAAACGGTCGCGCCGACAATCAAGAAGCCTTCCTCCAACAGGTGTTTGGTGCAGTGCTCCGGGCGGTAGTGGCGGCCCGTCAGGTGGCAGGGGTTCGTCCAAAAAGGCTATCGCTCGATGAAAGCAGTGCAAACTCAAGTCCTTTAGCGTCTGGGATTAGGCATCGCTAGGCGGCGGCGGTATCACAGCGGGCGGAAAACCGGTGAACACCGCAAGCAAAAAGCCCCTTCGAGGTCGACCTCGAAGCGGCAAACTTCGAGCAGGCCGCGCAAGACTTCCGGGAGGCCGCTCGCTCGTCACAAGCGGCCGAAGACCGTCTCGGTCCGAGACAGCATACGGCAAGCGTGTTTTTCAAAAGTTCATTTAAATGAACAAATATATTGACATGTCCAAAAATTCCGTGATTTTTCGCAACCATGGATCCAGTTTGTTTTGAGGAAAACCCCGTCGACGAGGCAGCGAAACCAGCTTGGCGTCAGAACCGCAGAGGTCCCAACACCCACGATAACTTTGCGACGAGGATTGCCGACGATGGCCGTTGTCCATCGCTCCCGGTCGCACGGCAGCTTGAACTTTTGCGTCTCCTTCGCGTTCGAGGGCAGCTGACTGTCAGAGAAGTGGCGAATCATTTTAGAATTTCCGTAGATACCGCGCGCCGAGATCTTGACCTTTTGGCCCATCAGGGCCTGCTCAACCGGACTTACGGGGGTGCTGTCGCAACTGAAAATTCGGTGCCGCAAGGACGCAAGGGTATGCCAGGGGTACCCAGCCATCCCTTCGAAGAAGTGCGCCTTGCGCGGTCACTTGACCAGCTCATTAAAGACGGTGAAACGCTCCTTCTAAACGGAGGCTTCGCCACGAGGTGTTGTGCCGAAGCACTAGGCTGCCGTAACGTAAGAATAGTCACCAACAGCCTTGACTTACCCTTCGAGTTGGTAACGGGTGCCGACGTTTACGTTCTTGGAGGAAAATGCCGGTCGGACACGCGGCTGACGGTGGGCCCAATGATCATCTCGGGAGTAAAGATCAACGTGGACTCTGCGGTCATCAGTGTTGACGGGATCACTGCCAAAGAGGGACTCACTGCAAACCTTCCCGAAGAAGCCTTAATGGCTTCAGAAATGATCGCTGCTGCGCAAAGAACAATAGTTGTGGCGGATTCTTCTAGATTGGGCAAGCGATCTTTCGCTGGCATCGGGGCGATCGAAAGCATGCAAATACTCATTACCGATAAAGAGCCGCCGGCCGATTTAGCTCAAGCCTTACACGCGGCACGGGTGGAGGTGATTATTATTGCACCGTAGGAGGTGGCCAGCCCGTTTGACGCTCAGCGGTGCGCCGCGTGGTCTGGCAGAAAGCAGATGGTCTTTCCAAGCCCGGGTAAACACTCCAAGCCGATGGACCGCAGCGTCGAGCATTCACGTCCTGCTCGATCATGCGTTCTGTCGGAAGTGGCGGCCAGGCCAGCTAAGAAAGACGCTAAGAGGGAGTAGCGCAGGGTCAGTAATGGCGAGAAGCAAAGAACAGCATGGTGCTGCACAGGACGCAACGCATGGAACTCGGTTGGTTGGGTCGGCTAACAGAGCAGCATAGAACAGCACCGCACTGCACAGGACGGCCCACTCCAAAGAACTCGGGTTGCATTAACACCGGATCGCCAAAAAATTTCCCTGTTTAGTGCAAATCTATATTGACAACTCGAGACGCAATGTTTCCCTAGAGGTAACAGTTCCCCAGACCTTTTCTCCTCATCATACCCAGGGTGGAACCACCTTCGGTTACGTGCGACTACGGGCGCGGGGTCTCGGTAAATCATAAGTAGACCAATGATATGAAAGCGCTTCGTTTTCACGGCAGGAAAGACTTGCGGGTCGAAGACGTCGAGGAACCTAACGCATGCGGTCCTCACCAAGTTGTGGTAAGAAACTCATATTGTGGAATCTGCGGAACTGATCTGCACGAGTACAATCACGGCCCAATCCAGGTACCGGAGAAGCCCCACCCGTTCTCGAAAGCTGTTCTTCCCTTGATTCTCGGCCATGAGTTTTCCGGGGTGGTCGTCAAAATCGGGTCCGAGGTGCAAAACGTCCGTCCTGGGGATCGCGTGTCCATTCAGCCCAACGTTATTCCGGGCGGGGATTACTACGACCGGCGTGGTTGGAGCCACCTGAGCGATAACCTGTCGGTGGTTGGCTTAAGCTACCCGTGGGGCGGGATGGCGGAGCGGTGCTTGGTATACGATTACAATGTCGCCAAGTTGCCGCCCGAGGTCTCCGATGAGCAGGGCGCCATGATTGAGCCCGGAGCCGTCGCGGTTAATGCGATCGAACACGGTGATCTCAAGGCCGGAGACACGATCCTCATCACCGGTGGGGGACCCATCGGAGCGCTGGTCGTGTTAGCTGCTTCTGCAGCCGGCGCATCCAAAATTTTTCTTTCCGAACCGAACAAGGTCCGCCGTGAACTCGTGGAATCCTGGAAGGTGTGCACCGGCATTTACGATCCGTTAAGCCAGGACGTGGCTGCGCTCATCAAAGGGCAGACGGAAAGCAATGTCGGGGTGGACGTCGCCATTGAATGCGTCGGAAACGAGAAAGCAGTAGCGCTGTGCATGGATTCCGTGCGTCGTTGCGGGACCATAGTGCAGGTGGGTCTTCCCACGCGCGCCACGGCCATCGACTTGCACAAACTAGTGACAAAGGACCTAACCTACCGCGGTAGTTGGGCTTATAAGAACACCGCGTGGCCACGCGTGATAAGCATGGTGGCTTCCGGAAAGCTTCCGGTGGAAAAAGCGATCACCGGCAAGGTGAAACTCGAAAACGCAGTTGAGCAGGGATTCGACGCTTTGACTGACCCGCATAGCGCTCACCTTAAGATCCTCGTTGAGGCGCCGTCCTAAGCATACGGCAATCTCATTATCGCATAATATAACTACTAGTTAACTACCTACCTAGTTTAGCTGCAGTATTTATGATGAAACGTTTTATCGGCAAAACTGTTGTGGTGACCGGCGGCAGTCGCGGCATCGGGCTGGGCATCGCGGAGCGCTTCGCGGAAGAAGGGGCAAACCTCGTTCTTGCGGATAAGGCTTCAGGAGTCGAAGAGGCCGCCGAAAAAATCAAAACACTTGGGGTCGGTGCCTTCGGAGCCGTTTGTGACGTCACCAATAAAGGCGAGGTCGAAGACCTCTATAAGCGAGCAGCAGAGCGGTTTGGGAGCGTGGATGTTTCCATTCAGAACGCTGGTGTCATAACGATTGAGAAGCTTGAAAACCTGACCGAAAAAGACTGGAACTTTGTGATGGCCGTCAACACAACGGGAGTGTTCTTATGCTGTCAAGCCGCTGCCAAATACATGATCAAGCAAGGCAGCGGTCGTTTGATTAATAGTTCGTCAGCGCAGGGGCGGCAAGGATTTATCTACACCCCGCATTATGCGGCGAGCAAATTCGCGGTGATCGGACTTACCCAAAGTCTGGCGAAGGAATTGGCGCCTCACGGGATAACGGTGAACGCTATTTGCCCTGGAATTATCGCAACGGACATGTGGGCGTATAATGACGAGAAATGGGGAAAGCTTCTTGGCAACTATCAACCCGGTGAGTTGATGAAAGAATGGATTGAAGGAGTTCCACTTAAACGTGGAGGCACCGCTAAAGACATTGCGGGGCTGGTGTCGTTTCTTGCGTCCGATGACGCCGCCTACATTACGGGACAGGCGGTAAACGTAGATGGAGGGCTAGTGATGTCTTAGGACCTGCCGTTCAGACGGGCGTGAGGCGGCTGCAATATGCGCTTGCTCGCGCGGGTTCGTTTTCAATTACAACAAAAAAACTGAAACATAAAACCAACTACCATGAGCACGAAACCACGCAAAATAGTTCCCTCCCTGCTTGCAATCGCGGGCCTTGCTTTGTGTACCGCCGGATTTGCGGCGGACCAACCAGCGCAGGCGCCACTCAAACCGATCACGAAGAAGCTGACCTTCATCTACATCCCGAAACTCGTTCATCCCTGGTATGATGAGGTGAGACAAGGGATAGAGTATGCTGTGGGGGAAGTAAAGAAAGAAGGAATAGACGTCGAGTACATTTGGGATGCGCCGGCTCAGGCCGATGTCGATGAAGAGAACAAGAAAATCCAAGCCGCCATTTCCCGCAGGCCCGATGGGCTGTGCGTTTCGGCATTGGACCCGGCTACGAACTCACAGTTGCTGGATGAGGCCATTGCCGCAAAGCTCAATGTCCTGACGTTCAACGCAACTGCTGGGCCCAAGTATCCCTTTGTCGGCCGAAGCAAAGACGTTGACGATGGGTACCAGTGTGGGAAGTACGTCGCGGAGAAAATGGGTAAGAAAGGTAAAGTGGCCATTCTGTTGGGAAGCCTGACGGCTCCAGAGCACCAGGGACGCGTCGAGGGATTCAAGAAGGCGTTAGCGGAGTACCCAGATATAAAGATCGTGTTTGAACAGCCCGACAATGATAATCTCGAGCAGGCTGTGTCGGTCACCGAGAGTGCTTTGCAGGCACATCCTGATCTCAATGCCATTTTGGCCTGCAACGCGAGCAATCCGATCGGGGCGGCGCGGGCTGTGAAAAACGCCGGTAAAGCGGGAAAGATCCTGATTGGAGGATTTGACAATCTTCCCGAGACGCTGGACTTCGTTAGGGATGGCACGATCCTGTGCACCATGGCTCAACGCCAATGGGAGATCGGCTATTGGAGTCTAAAGGTACCTTGTCGGGATGAACCGGGGGCAGACGATACCCCAAGATCACGATACCGGCATATTGTTGGTAACTGCCGATACCCTTAAGCAAGCTGCCAAGTAACGATCGCGTTCAGCCAATGTCGGCGGCTTGACTAGCGGCTTGAGAAACTGGACGGCGCGAACGCAGCAAACCAGACGATGGATACGCCGGAGTTGCAAAGCAAGGCCGAGCTGTTTTTCGAGGTGCGTAACGTTTCAAAGAGTTTTTCGGGAACGCACGCTCTCAAAAATGTCAGCTTGGACATTCGCAACGGACAAGTCCATGCGCTCATTGGTGAGAATGGTGCGGGCAAAAGCACGCTCATGAACATCATTTGTGGCAAGCTGCAGCCAGATACCGGTGAACTCGCGCGAAATGGCAAAGTGTTGCACTTCCGCTCTCCCGTGGACGCCCATGGGGCGGGCATTGCGATCGCACCCCAGGAGCTTAACCTCTGCCCGCACTTGTCCGTAGCAGAAAACATTGTGCTCGGAAATCAAATTGGTGGATGGCTCGGCATCGACCAAAAGGCCACCCGCCGTGTCGCGGAGGAACACCTTGCTGAAATCGACGACAGAATCGATCCAAAGAGCAAAGTTGGGGATTTGAGTGCAGCCGCCCAGCAATTAGTCCAGATTGCCCGGGCCACGGCCACTCGTGCCGATATTCTCATTTTTGACGAACCAACGGCCGCGTTAACCGATCGCGAGGCAAAAAGTCTTTTCGGATTCATCTTACGCTTCCGAGAACGGGGCGGAGCGAGCTTTTACATCTCCCATCGCCTGGATGAAATCCTTGAATACGGAGACCGCATTTCTGTGCTTCGTGACGGCACATATATCGGGGAGCTTGATCCGCGTAAGACGAACAAAGATGAGATGGTCCGTCAAATGGCTGGGCGGCAATTCAGCAAGTCAAAGCTGCGGGCGGAGGCGAAAGATACGACAACGAGCGAAATCGTTTTGAAAGTTGAAGATCTCGCTCGCAAGAGGGAGTTTGACGCGGTGAGCTTCGAACTGCGGCGTGGTGAGATCCTCGGGGTATCAGGTCTGATCGGGTCCGGCCGGACGGAGGTGGGAAAGTGCCTCTTCGGACTGACCAAGGCGGATCGCGGCCGGATCTTAATCGACGGGCGGGAAGTGGTTCATCATGGTCCTGCGGATGCCATAAAGAACGGCTTAGTTTATCTCCCGGAGGAGCGCAAGAAGGAAGGAATTTTCCCCATCTTGACGTACGAGAAAATCATTGCATTGCCAGCTTTGAGCGCTTCAGGAAAATCTATGGCTTAGATCGGCGTCGAATGGTTGAGAGCACGATGGAATACATCCGCCGAATCGGAATTAAGACTTCCCGCACAGAGACGCCTATAAAGAACCTAAGCGGGGGTAATCAGCAGAAAGTCATAATCGCGCGCTGGCTCTTGAAAAACTGTCGTATCCTGATTCTCGATGAACCCACGAGGGGAATCGATGTTAAGGCGAAATTCGAAATCCAATCGTTCTTGCGCGAGTTAACGAAGGAGGGACTGTCTATCATCTATATTTCCTCAGAAATGGAGGAAGTGCTCGAA
>CAVSXN010000009.1:0-116353 GCA_963731945.1 uncultured Verrucomicrobiae bacterium
CGCGATGGCTACGGTTGTCGCCACATAAAGGAGACAACATTATGGCAACGTGGTTAGAACTTATTGGTTCGGCCAGAAGCCCCATAGCTGAGTGGAAGCAGGATTACGTCGGATTTCGCAAGGCAAACAAACCCAGCATTCGGACGGGCGATCATCTCTTTCTTTACGCGCCGGGAGGTAGCAGGCGCGTATTTGCTTTAGCAGAAGCGGTCAGCGATCCGGAGCACGATTCGGATTTCAACCCGAGCAAGGAGGGAAGTTGCCAATGGAAACTACGTGTCCGTTACGAGATTAATCTTCCGGTCTCTTCTGGCGTTCTCATCGATGAGGTCTCCAGCCACGAAACCTGACGAAGTCGCTCCAACAGGCTTCTCACATCAAACTGCTCCCAGAAGAGAGCGAATCGGCAAATAGCAAGCTGAGAGATGCGAAGCAATGACCGTTTGGGACTTGATTGAGGATCAACTTAAAGCCGAACCCAGCGTTGCCCCCAGTTCGCTACAGCCTTCGGCTACCCCTACATTGCCAGCCAAATCATCTCGCCCAGGATCCCTACTATGTACTAAGGAAGGGCCAGCCCACGCGCCTTTCTTTCAGCATGTGCAAGCCTATTCGTATAGGCCGCAATTGCACCAGGATGCCCGTGGTGGGCTTTGATTGCACGGGGACTTACCAACCCAACCCGAACGTTTCCGCCACGGATTGGGAAACCTGGAAAAGCTTATTGACGGTCATTGCCACTGACGTTAGTTCTGTCACCTATTCCGAACATCTACGGGGGCCACATCCGAGTTAACTCCGGTTTATCGACAAGAATAATTTGGGAGTTGATTTTGAGACCAAGAAGTTGGCTTTCGATTTTTATTATGAGAACATGGGCTGAGTCGTCGCGAGCGCAACCAGCGGCGCCGCAAATCCGGTAAAAGAGCTATTTCCAAGCAATAACACCAACGATCTGCAGGATAGAGAAAAAGCCATGTCACTTGAACTGCCCACAGCTAACTTCACAAACTGGAAGAAGTCTTCGGCCAACTATTACTACCCCCAGACTTCCGACAGCGACAATCACGTTCATGTCGCGTGCGAGAAGATTGATTCCAATAAAAATATCGCGACGATTAAGAGTGTCTCGATCAAAACCAATGGAACAAGCACTAACCTGCGAGTAGGCAACGCCCGCGACTGGGTTTAAATTCGATCCGAAGGCGGCGACGTTCCCGGCGGATCCGACCGGGGCCGACTACAGGCAAGCGTTGCGCAACGCCGGCGTGATCCCGGTGAGCTAAACGGAAGCTAACCGGATTCGGCCCCTCGAACTCGCCTGCCGCAGCTGCAAACTGCCGTGGTTCGCATGGAACCCATGGATCGTTCGCTGGAGAAGTGGCGTGGGCCCCCACAAGGGGGGACGTGACATAAGATCTACAGACTCGACACGCTTCCGCCGAACAGTTCCTAGCGGTTAGGGACGCGATTCGGCAGATAGCGAATCCCCGAGTTTTCACGCGAGTCGTTGCGCCTTCAAGCGTCGTTGGGTTTCGCTTATTGCGCCACCCTGTAAGCGGCAGTAGGCTTGAACCCGTGGGAGTCCTCGAACAAGGAGCGGCGTGGTTCTGTAGAAGCGCATCCGATGACTAGCAAAGAGGCTAAGAGCGCCAGGATGACAGATAGAACCCTCATGAATACCAAATACCCTATTCAACCTCGTCGAACAAGATCTCACTCCGCTTGCGAGCCAGCGGCTCCAACACCTCTGGCAATGGTTCGGTTGCGCAAAGTGTGAGCGGATTGTGGAGCGATTAACGACTGTGGCGCAATGGGGTTCAGCGGTTGTTGGCGGGATCGTTTGCTCGCCGGCGCGGCGCGAAAAGACCGCGAGTTCGTGGCGCTGCACCGTGTAGCAATGCTGGCCCGCATGGTCGCCGGTGACGATGAACGGAGCATGTGTATCAGCATGCGCGCTCAGCGACTTGGCTGGCCCTGTAAAGTCGTTGGTGAGCTTATGTGTTCCATCGCCCCATTCGGTTACCGACCAGGACTGGCTCGAGCAGTTCCCGGTCTGGGCAAGGCAGGGAGTGGTATCGATTCCGTCGTTGATTATATCCAGCGACAAATCATCGCCGAGATAGAGCGTCCTAAAAGCGTACTTGCCCCCACCTACGTCAACAAGTCTCCAGGTACTGGCCGCTGAAGTCCCCAACGGCGGCCATCATCAGACGACCGCTGCCGTCAGGGTTCACATCGAGAGCCGTATTTGCGCCAAGGCAATTGTTTGTCAACCGGTAATAGTAAGTTGTGTCCAGGGTCATGATCTGAAGTTTACTAGTCTCTTCCTACGGCAAAATCCAGCCGCGTGCATCCGTCAGTGCCTCGAAATTCCAGGGTGCTGGATTGTCTTCGACGGCCGCGCACGAAGCGCGAGTGAAGGGGCGAAGCCAAGCGCAAGGCCCGACGAAGTCAGGACGATCCACTGTTGCCCGCCAGCCTCAAATCTCGGAAACTTGCACCAGGACCCTTCTTCGCTAGGGAGTTAAATCAAATATCAGGACGTCACGACGGCCCAGCTTTATGTGTCTTTCCCAAAGCCGAAACGAACCGTGCAGGGTCACGATTTTACCCTCAGAGGCTCTTTTCGTTAGTTCCTTGAGTCGAGGATCATTGTCAGAAAGATCGAGAGCGACACGTTTGACGGGAATTGACTTCGGTACAGCATTGTGCCAGTTGCCAGCGTTAGCCGGGACAACCACATGGTCGGCGGTAATGGTAATCGTAAACCCGTCCTCCTTGTCTGTGTAAAAGCCCAGCTTTCCTGTAACCGAGACTGGCTGATCGGATTTAATTTCGTCCGCACTAATCCCCGCGGTAGCCAAAGCGACGATCAATATTGCAACACAGTTTTTCATGGCGGCATGTTGTTAGCTAATTTTATGCTTCTCGCGTAAAGGAATCGTTTCAGCAATCGAAATGCGTTGACTTCGGCTGGTCGGACGGAACCGTACCGGAGACAAAGTGTCGGTAAGCGCCGGATCGTCTGGCCTCTCCAGCCACGAGCAGGACAGTAGCCGGGACTAGAGCGGTTTTCATAGGAAGTTTCCGAAATGCTGGCGGCGCCGAAGCGTCCGGGGAGCATACGCGCCCTCGCGTGTGGTGTTCGGCGTCTCGCCGAACTGAGTTTTCCGGCGGGACGCCGGAAATTGCACGCGGGACGCGTGCGCTCCCCAGATCTACTTGAACATCGTGGCCTCTCGGTGCGCTTTTCGGAAGGGATTTCTGAGAGACGCTCTAGTCGCCGTTGCTTCGTTCCTCATGCTTAACATAAGATCGAGGCCATAGTCGCGTGTGACGCAAGGCCTACTATCTTAGGCCTTTCCTCATCGTATGGTCGGTTCAGCTAACTCGTCCTTCGATTCCACCGGAGTCGACAGGGAGGCTCTGTGTCCTGATGGGCTATTCCTTTTCGGGATGGCCGCCGAGGCTCAGAACGGTGTCCATTATCTCTCGGGTGGCCGAGTCGACCTGCTGGGGGTCGCGGCCTCGCACAACCAAGCTCGTGCCGAACTTGCCGGCTTTCTGCCAGGGATAAGAGCCCAAGTCACAATCCGGATGCCGGTTCTGGACGTCTTCCAGGCCCTTGGCGATGAGGCCTTCAGGCAGATCGCAGCATACGCTGCGCGATATTATCGGGCGGCCCCCTTCCAATGTCGGCTTCACGTAGTCGAACATCGACTGCATGATCTGCGGGATGCCGGCCATCACGAAGACGTTTCCCATCCGAAAGCCGGGAGCGCGCGAGACCGGGTTGATGATCAGGGTCGAACCTTCGGGCGCAGTCGCCATGCGCAGCCGCGCGGCGTTGAGCTGGCCGGGCCTGTCCTTGTACCAATCCTTGAGTATGGCATGGGCTTGGGGATGGAGCGTACAGGGCACCCCGAAAGCCTGCGCGACGCACTCCAGCGTGATGTCGTCATGCGTCGGACCGATGCCGCCGGTAGTGAAGACGTAGTCGAACTTGGCACGCAGCTCGTTCAAGGACGCAACGATGGTCGCGGCCACGTCGGGGATTACCCGCGCCTCGCGCAGGGTCACGCCAACCTCGTTCAGCCCCCGGGCGATGTAGGCGAGGTTCACGTCCTGGGTACGGCCTGACAGAATCTCGTTGCCTATGATGAGGACACCTGCGGTGACAATCTTCTCGGCACGATTTGTTGCAGCGGTCATCGACGATTTCTCCAGGTCCATCGCGCCCATTGCCAGACGCAACTTGGCATATCATAACAGGCGCCTGCGAACCGTTCAACCGACGGACGGATGGGCGATGGGCTGCTAATCGATTGACTATCCGCGCTGACCCAACCTCAGACGATTGCGGCAGCTTTGTTGCGCCAAGGGGAGAAACGGAGATGCGCACGCGAAGCACGGACCGGCCAACAGGACGGCGCCAGTTTCGTAGCGAGCGATAGACGACTTCCGGGTCGATTGGCGATCGGCCGGTGCGACGCGGTAGCTCCGTGTGCGCAATTCTCGCCGGCTGCCCAATGTCAACAAATCCGTCACATCCGCTTTTCTTTTCTCCTCGAATATGCCTGGATAAGTCGAATGCGCGCGACGCGTGCGCGCACCCGACATGCCTGACGAAGCCTCCTTCCGCGCCAACGAAATCTGCTACGCGGGCTATCCCTCGGCGCCGCTCTATGCCGGGCGAGAAAGTCGGAAACAGATCAAACAGTTGCTTTGGGGTGACTGGATCAAGGTTGTCGAGAACGAGAGTGATGGGATCGTGAAAGTGCGAGCGCGAGGCTCCGATGGTTGGGTGCCGAGCAAGAATCTCCAGCGCGAGCGGCTCCTGGAAATCGTATTCGTGGACATCGGTCAGGGCGACGGCGCGTTGGTGGTGACGCCGCAGGACGAAGCGTTGGTCATCGATGCAGGCGAAGGCGACAGCATGTATCGTTTCCTGCGTTGGCGGTTTGGCCGATTTGAGCGGCCGTTCCGCTTCAAGGCCGGCGTGGTGACCCATCCCGATTTGGATCACTGCAAGGCATTTGGTCCGCTCCTTAAAGAACCGAACATCCAGTTCGAGGCTCTCTATCACAACGGAATCATGGAAGACACGAGCTCGGATGGTCTAGGTGCGCACATCGAGATCGACGGCCGGCGCTACATTGACGAATTGATGACTGACCGCGCCGCGCTCGAGGCCTTCCTTGCCAAGACAAGCCGCTGGCAGACGAGCTCCGCCGGCCGGGTCAGCAAGAAACAGTATGCCTCGCTGTTGCACGCGGCAGCGACCTCGGGACGCGTGGGAAGGATCGAGATGCTCGCGGCGGAAGCGCGCGCCGCGACCTTCGTGGCCGGATTCGGTCTGGAGAATCCGGTTCAGCTCCAGGTGCTCGGGCCACTTCTTGAAACCTGCTCGGATGGGATGCGTCGGCTACGTTGGTTCCCGCGTCGAGCGCATGCTGGGAGTCTCGACAGGGGCGTTACCAAGAACGGCCACTCCGTGGTCTTGCGCCTCCAGTATGGCGCAGTGAGCGTGCTGCTTGGTGGTGACCTCAACAGCTCGTCGGAAACCTTCGTGATGCAGCAATATGCGGGGCTAAGTCAGCCGCCGCGCAATGCCGATGAGCGACACGAGATGATCCGTCGCACTGGATTGGTCTTCGGCGCCGACATCGCGAAGTGCTGCCATCACGGGAGTGCAGATTTCACCGACGAATTCCTGACCGCCGTCCACCCCGCCGCGACGATCATTTCGAGCGGCGACCAGGAATCGCACGCGCATCCGCGCTCCGACACCCTGGGCGCCATCGGTGCGCACGGGCGCGGACCGCGTCCTTTGATTTTCAGGTACCGAACTCGCGCGTTCTGCGCGCGAATCTGCCGATCCAAAGGCAGGCAAAAAGTTGCGGGAGCTCCAGGCGCAAATCGACAGCGCCGCGACCGAGGAAGAGCGGGTGCAACTAAGAAGGAAATACAACGAGGCCCTCGATGATGTCCTCGATCGTTTTGTCGCGGTCTATGGCGCCATCAATCTTCGGAGCGATGGCGAAAAGGCCTTGCTTGCCTACAAGCTCGAGGTGTCACGGGTCATTGGCCAGAGCGTGTCAAACTGGGACATCTACCAAATGGAACCGGACGCCAGCGGGCAACTTGCCTATGTGCGTCCCGACCAGCCAGTCAGACGTCAGCCACGCGACCAAGACGAATCTGACTGAAGAGTTCAACCCCGGGAAAGGCAATGAGCACAGTTAGCAGGCGAGGTGCTGCTGAGTTGCCCGAGGGCAGTTCGCCCTGGCAGGCGGCTGAATTCGATTCGCGGCGAAGCAGCTTCTTCGACATACCTCAAATGGGCGGATCGATCACCTGGACGCCCAACGGCCCCTCGCGGAGCCAAAAAAACGTGGCGAACGACCAAATGAGGGCCATGCGCGGGTGCGTTATCCGAAACAACCAGCCCTGAGTAATTCCTCAGGTTGTGGCGGGAAGGTGTCTCAGGGCGCCGAACAGACCCGAGCGGACACCATTCGACCTGCGAACCGCTATTGTGATTGCACAACAAGCGCGAGAAATTCGAACCGAATTGGCGGAGATGCTTCAAGATGAATTGGGTCAACAGTTGGCCGGGGCTCTGCTGGCCACGGGAGCGTTATGGACACGGCTTGCCAGGCGGGAAGCGCCTGAGGAAAGTGACGCCGCAGACCTGCTGGATATGCTCCGGAGCGCCTGTAGGGAACTTGACTCTCTTATCGTGCACTTGGACGACGGAAAGCGACGATAAGTTTACCTAGATGCCGAGCTGGATGAAATGCACGCAGGGCGGTGGGTTGGCATCTTGGACCGCGTGCTCGGGCCCGTTTCGGTGACTTGCTTGCGATTTTCCCGAAACAATAGTTGACTGTTTAGTCAACAACGTGGATTTTGTCGCATGCCAAGAACAAGCATGGCGAAAGAGCGTCTGACCGGCGCGGCGCTGAGGATGATTTGGGGGAACAGCTACGGAGCAACCTCGGTCGATTCCATTTGCGAGCAGGCTGGTGTGAAGAAGGGAAGTTTTTACTATTTTTTCCAGTCCAAATCGGATTTAGCAGCGGCGGCGTTGGATGCTGATTGGAAGAGGCATCAGGTTCAGCTTGATGGGATGTTTTCTCCGACCGTTCCGCCTTTGGAGCGGTTGGAGCGCTACTTCGAATTCAATTACGAGCGTTTGGTTGCGATTAAAGAGGAGTGCGGGGCCGTTTTGGGGTGCCCGCTCTATGCTCTGGGCAGCGAGGTTTGCACCCAGGATACGATGCTTCGCGGTAAGATTCAGGAGATCCTTGATCGAAAGATGACTTATTTCGAATCGGCAATTCGCGACGCGCATGCCCAAGGCCTCATCGTGGCGCCTGATGCGAAAGCCAAAGCCCGGACGCTGTTCATGTTCATCCAAGGCGCGCTGACCCAGGCTCGCATTCAAAACGATGCCGATGTCTTACGCGACATTTATCCAGACGCGCTCGACCTCCTGGGCGCGGGAAAGGTTGCGTCATCCGTATAAGTTTGTTTCTCCTGTTTAGATAATAGACGTCCAGTCAAATACAATATGTGGAGTTTAGAACGATGAGTGAATTACCCAATTGTGCTGAGCGGGAAAATCTCGGCGTCTTTTGCCAGAGGTTGTTGGTTGCGCTCAGTGACTTGAAGGGTCGATTGCAGACGCAGTACGAGACCCGTTTTCCGGGCGAGGGAGCCCGAATTCGAAAAGCGATCGAAGAGGCCGAGAGGACGGCGTGGCAGACGCCGTTTCCGCACCTGTTTCTTCCGGATCTAGCGGAGGAGGCGATCACGCGGCTCGCTGCTCCTTAGCTTCGGAGCTTGGAGATGAAACTGCCTTCTTGGCGAAAATCGTTTCTTCGTCTCGTAAGTGTGCGATTGGCCCTGCCCGGCGACTTTGAGCGCGTTGCTGCGAATCCCAGCCACGGCGATCTCGGTGACCGTGGCGTCCTTTAGCCGGGAGAAACAACGGACGGTTGGTGGGCCGCACAGAAGTTCTGAAACCTGTGCGTCGGCGAGTGTCCGGTCCCATTCGGCGGTTTCGATTCGGACAAGGTAAGCGAAGGGATTCGGCGCCTGTTGGGCAAAGCGTCATAACGGCACGGTCGAGTCACCGAATTTCGTGTTCGCGGTCGGTGGCGGCAAACAACAAGGGAGAACGTAGCTCGGCCTCTCGATTGACGGAAAGCGTCATCGGGAGGCGTTTGTCGCCGCGTTTTGCGAAGCCCTGCCGTGGCAATGCCCCGGATTGAGCTCGAGGCGGATGGCAGCGGCTTGGTCTACGAACCGGGGATAGGCGGCATTCCCTGCCGGCCGAAAAACGGCTCTGACGTGCGAAACTCTGTCCCATATGCGACAGAGTTTCGCAGCGGACTTTAGCGGTGAAAATCGGGCGATCCTCCGGGTGTTTCGAAGGACCAGGCTTCTACGGATTAGCGAAAGGATTGCCGCTTTGGACTGCCATCCGAACTTCGACAACCGCGCCCGCATGGGATTCGTATGGTAGGATTCTTGCGCGCACTATGAGGTTTATGATTCGCAGAGTTCTGAAATTTCTGCTTGGCCTAAGTTTTTTGGTGATGGTCGGGATCGGCTTTCTCATGGCCTATGGGCTGGTTCCTGCCGGTCGTGCCCAGCAGGGGCTGGAGTTGGCGGGATGGCACGATTTCGACTGGAGCGATCTCCGCAAGTCGATTCCCCATGTGTTCTTCGTGCTCGCGACCGTGAATCTCGTAGTCGTCTGGGCGTGGCTAATCCGATGCGCCGCGTCGGGCGACTTCTTGCGTCTCGCGGGTGGACTCTTGGTTGGCGCTGCGATCATCGGCACATTGATTTTTTTGACGCCTTCCTATTGCTCTCGATCGCCGCGCCTGAAGACGGGACAGGCGGACGGGAGAGGTTTCTTGCAGAAAAAGTTCGAGAAGACCGGCACCGTCCGAAAAGCGGCGGCGGCGGCGGGTGACTACGGAGGTCCGCCTATGCCGTTCTCAGGCGTGCGATCCGCATCGACGCTGCCGGATGCGAATCATAAAAAGCGGAGTGCAGCGGGTCGGGGGTGAGTGTGGAGGAGTTGTCCTTGTAAAGCTTCACCAGGGCGCTTCCGAGCTCCAGGGCACTGGCGTTGGCTGCCGCGTAGGCATCGGCCTCGAATTCGTGCCGGCGCGAGGACAAGCTCAAGAGCGGGTGGAAAAAGAAAGTCAGCACGGGCGTGACTAGCATGAAGAGCAACAACGCGGCCGCCGTGCTTGGACTGGAAACGCCCAAGCCTTCGTAAAACCAGCGTTTGCCGATCAGTTGACCGAGTCCCCACAGCAAGCCGAACGAGGCCGCAAACAGGAGCGCGACACGCTTCCAGATATGATGAAGCTTGTAGTGGCCGAGTTCGTGAGCGAGAACCGCTTCAATCTCAGACGGTGTCAGACGCGCGAGCAGCGTGTCGAAGAACACGATGCGCTTCGTCGCGCCAAAACCGGTGAAGTAGGCGTTGCCGTGGCTCGAGCGCCTGGAACCGTCCATCACGTAGAGGCCGCTCGGGCGAAATCCGCAGCGCCGAAGCAACGCCTCAATCCGGCCCGCAAGGCCTTGATCTTCGAGCGGAGTGAAGCGGTTGAAGAGAGGGGCGATGAACGTAGGGAAAATAATGAACATGAGCAAGTTGAACGTCATCCATGCGATCCAGACGTAGAACCACCACAGACCGCCCATCGTTTCCATAAGCCAAAGGACAAGGAGCAAGAGCGGGAGGCCGAACGCGATCGCAAGGGCCGTCTGCTTGCAGAGGTCAACGACAAAAAGTCGCGGCGTGATGCGATTGAAGCCGAAACGGGTCTCGACGATGAAGATGCGATAGATCAAAAACGGCAGCTCGCACGCTCCAAGCAGAACTGCGACGCTGGCGCAGAATGCCACACCGTGGGCCAGGCCCTGCGGCTGAAATACGCGCGCCCAAAGCGCGCCGAGCCAATCGAGAAGACCGCCCAGGGTAAATGCGAGAAGTGTGAAAGCGCCAAACACAGTCTCCGCCATCCCCAGCTGCGTTTTCTCCACCGTATAGTCGGCGGCTTTTTGATGCGCCCCGAGCGAGATCGCCTCCGCGAACATGTCGGGCACCGCGTTCCGATGCGCGCGGATATGACGGATCTGGCGCTTCGCAAGCCACAATTGGGTGGCCACGGAGGCCAAAAGCGCGCAGAGGAACAACCAGGTCAGTGCGTTCACTTCGCGAGAGAATAGCGCATTTCCGGCGATCCGAGCAACCCGATCTCTGACGACCGAAGAAATGCCGAGGATCACCGATGCGGCGACAGGGCCCGCTTTGATTTGTGCGCGCGATGAGCGAATTATTAACTCGCAGCGTGGGCGACTATTTTATCTAATCCTCGCGCCGCGGCGCGACCCCCTCCGCAGCGTTTTGGATTCGAAAACTAGAGAGGCTTCACCCGATGTCTTACTTGGAACTCACTCAGATCGAGAAATATTACGATTCATTTCACGCTCTGAAGAACATCGATCTTCAGGTCGAAAAAGAAGAATTCGTCGTCTTTGTCGGACCGTCCGGATGCGGCAAGAGCACACTCCTGCGCTCGATCTGCGGTCTGGAAACCGTCAGCAGCGGCAAGATTGTGCTCGATGGTCAGGACATCACCTTTGTCCATCCCTCGAAGCGAAACCTGGCGATGGTCTTCCAGAATTACGCCCTCTTTCCGCACCTGAGCGTCTTTGACAACATAGCCTTTGGGCTGCAGCTCCACGGTGTTTCCAAGCAAGAGATTCGACAAAGGGTCGAGCGCGTTGCCGCGCTCTTGCATCTCGAGGGAATGCTGGATCGCAAACCCAAGCAGCTGTCTGGAGGTCAGCGTCAACGCGTCGCCATCGGACGCTGTATCGTCAAGGCGCCGAAATTGTTCCTCTTCGACGAGCCGCTTTCCAACCTGGATGCGAAGCTCCGGGTCCGGATGCGAGTGGAGTTGCTCAACTTGCACTACGAGACTCGCAACACGGTGGTCTACGTGACCCACGATCAAGTCGAAGCCATGACAATGGCGGACAAGATCGTTGTTCTGCAAGACGGCCGCATCGAGCAGTTCGGGACTCCGATGGCCCTCTACGAACACCCAGTGAACAAGTTTGTGGCTGGCTTCATCGGATCTCCGCAAATGAACTTTCTTCCCGGAAAGGCCCGCTCCTCGGATGCGAAGGGGATCTCATGCGAGGTCGAAGGGCTCGGAAGTCTTACCCTTCCGTTGCACGCCGATGGCTGGAGGGAGAGCGAACCGGTCACCGTCGGCATCCGGCCTGAACATATCGAACTGGAAGACGCAGGATCATCGACGCCCGTACAAGGGCTCATCAACATTGTCGAAAATCTCGGCGGCGAGACCTACCTTCATGTCGAGATCGCCCCGGGAGCACCGTTGATTATGGTAAAGCTGCATGGCTCGCACGCTCCAAAGCGCGGGGAGACCGTGACGCTGTATCTGCCCGCCGATCGTATCTATCTCTTTGGTTCCGATGAGCGAGCGATTCAAGTTGCTTGAGGGACTTCGTTTCCCAAGGAAGCAAATTCGAATCGCCGATGCCGGCAAAATCGCAGCCGGACGATTACTCCGCAGTTTCCGGAAACTGCGATCCGTTTGAGGGCAGCCCTCCCGCTACTTGATGGCACCGGCCGTCAAGCCCCGAACCAACTGGCGTGAAACGATCATGCTAAAAACGATCACGGGAAGTGCCACCAGCGTGCCAGTCGCCATGATCTGGCCCCAAGGCAACTCATAACCGCTCATGAAACTCGTGGCGACGACAGGCGCGGTCTTGGCTTCGCTTCTTGTCAGGATGAGAGCGTAGAGCAATTCGTTCCAGGAGAAGATAAAACTAAAAATTGCCGAGACGGCGAGAGCCGGCATGGCCAGCGGGAGCCCGATCTTCCAGAAGATCGCAAATGAGCTGTAGCCCTCGAGGGTGGCCGCCTCGTCCAACTCCTTCGGAATATTGCGGAACTGGTCCGCGCAGATCCAGACCACGATCGGCACATTGAAGGTAAGGTAGATCAGGATAAGTGCCCAGGGCGTATCCAGCAGCTTCAAGTTGCGAGCAATAAGAAAAAACGGAAGCGCCACAACGATCGGACTGAGCATTCGGTTCGAGATAAACCAGAACCAGATATCGCGCTTTCCCTTGAACTCGAACCGGGCAATCGCGTAAGCGGCCGGCGTCCCGAGCACGAGCGAAAGCACCACGGTAACCAAAGCGACAAAAAGCGAGTTCCTCAGGCTCTTCAGAATGTCGAACTTGCCGAAGGCGTCCACGTAGTTCTGCAGCGTCGGTTCGAACAAAAACTGAGGAGTCGAAGAGAGTATGGCAGGCTGTTCTTTGAAGGACGCCGTCACCATCCAATAAAAAGGAAACACACACACCACCAGCACCAGCAGCAACGCGAAAAAGTGGAAAACGTCCCCGAGTTTAAGGCCCCTGCCGCGACTGGAATCACTTGATTTCATCAGAGTTAGATTTCCTTGTAGACGTATCTCACGTAGAGGCGGGAAAGAATGGTCGCGAGGATGAGCAGAACCACGGCTTGGGCGGAGGCCATTCCCTGGTCGAAAACGCGAAAGCCGATCCTTTGGATGTAGACACTGACGAGTTCAGTCGCCGAGCCTGGGCCGCCGCGCGTCATCGTATAGACCACGTCGAACAATTTCAGGATGTCCGCGGTCCGCAGGATGAGGATAATGGTGATGCCGGGGAGCATGTAGGGGAGTTGCACCTTCCAGAGGATGTGCCACCATTTTTCGGTTTCGAGGCGGGCCGCTTCCTCGATTTCAAGCGGGACCATCGTCAGACTCGAAAACAAGATGAGGGCGCAAAAAGGTGTCCACTGCCAGTTTTCCATGATCGAAATGGAAATGAAGGCGAGATTCGGATCGGCCAGCCAATCCACTTTTTTGCCGAAGATCAGACCCCAGAAATAGTTGAGGACTCCGAAATCCCGATTGAACATGAGGCGGCCCATCAGTCCGACGACTGCGAATGTGGTCGCCAGGGGAATGACCAGCGCAACGCGGTCGATCTTCTTAAGGAATTCGTTGCCGGGCCTGTGCAGAAGCAACGCGATCGCCATTCCCAGAGCCAATTGAATCGGCAGATTGATAATGAGGAAAAGCAAAGTCCGGAGAAGCGCCTCGCGGAAAGATTGGTCGGTCAGCAGCGCCAGGTAGTTTCCGAACCAGATAAACGGTGCATCAAAGAGCGGCCAGATTCCCAAGATGCTTCCCTGTGACTTGACCTTGGGAAGGATAAACTGGTGCAGCGAGTTCCAGACGGCAAAGAGCAACGGAAAAATCCCCACCAGAAACAAGACGATCACCGCGGGAGCAAGGAAATACCATGCTCCCGAGGAGTAGGTTTTCTTTTCCTTTCTCGCTTTCATCTCGGCATTGATCCTCTTGACGCAGCTGACGAGTTACATGTCCGTCTGAGGGTTCGTAAGATCCGGTAGGGTCGCCAGACGGCCACTTGGCGCGGGCGATCGCGAGTCGCCGACCCTAATGTTCGTTTCTCGCGCGCCTCATTGAGCCAACGCCTTTTTGCCGTCGTAATAGCCGGCTTTCTTCAATACGTCTTCCACCCGTTCGCCGATCTTCTGCGATCCCTCCTTCACGCTCGCCTGGCCGCTCATCATCTTGGTGCCCCACTCGGCCACGATGTCGGAAAGTTGAGGCCATTCCGCGAACCGGGGGCGATACTCTGGAACTCCCTGCTGCCACGACTCCACCATCGGTGGAATGAACGGGAACTTTTTCACAAGCGCTTCGTCCTTGTAGGTGGATTGGCGTCCGCTGACGCCGCCTTTTTCCACGTATTCCTTCGCCTTTGCTTTCGAGGTAATCCACTGGATAAAGAGCCACGCAGCGCCCTTTTTCTTGTCATCAACCTGGGTCGTCACCGCGAGGGAGAACCCGCCGAGCGCGGGCTTGCGGCCGTCGGGACCTTTCGGCTCGGGTGCAATTCCAAGGGAGTCTTTGACTTTCGAGGTCGGTTCCGTCAGGGTCTTGTAGAAGGCGGACCACTCGCAAATCATTGCCACTTGGCCTTGGGCGAGCGCGTTCACGGTCTCGCTATGGTCGTAGTCGACGATTCCAGGCGGCATATACTTCATTAGCTTTTCACGGAACTCGAGTCCGGTCTGGGACTTTACATCCATGAGATTGGATTTGAACTTCGGATCCAACAGGGAGCCGCCCCAAGGCCAGAGGAAGCGCATGAAACTATCGCAAGACTGGGTTTCGCCGCGCCGCGACTGGAGCGCGAACGCGTATTTGCCGTCTTTGGTCAACTTCGGGGCATAGTCGTTGATGAGTTCGTCCCAGGTTGCCGGCGGCTTATCAAAACCGGCAGCCTTCAGCATGTCCTTATTGTAGTAGAGGAGGCCGGAGTAGTTATCGAATGGCAAGCCGTAGAGCACGCCGTTCCACGATCCGAACGCGGTCAGGAGGAGCGGAAAGAAATCATCCAGATCGAGGTCGGGATCGATGAGGTCCGGAAACTTCTTCTTTATTTCATCCACGGGAACGACCCAGCCCGATTCGGCGAACTCACCCATCCAGACGAGGTCCACGAGGGCGATCGCGAGGTCGCCTTGCGCGGAAAAGTCCAGGACTTCCTTTTCCCGGCTGTTCTCGTAGGGAACAAGTTCGTAGGATACTTTGATGCCGGTCTTCTTTTCGAATTCCGGCAGCATTTCGATCGCGGCCCGGTAACCCGGACGATCAAGGAAGATGACCTTGATTTCGGTTCCTTTGTAATCCTTCGCGGCTTCCTCGAGGGACCAGGCTTGAGCAACGTTCAAGCCGGCCCAAGAGAAGGCCGCTCCGGCACACAACATCCAGAGGAGCTTTTTCATATTCGGGGGAATCTACAATTTTGGGGGTGAATTTCTCCTACTCGTCGGAGACGAATATGTAAAGCTCAAAGGCAGCAGGATCGACGGCCTGTTTCTTGGTCGCGCGCTGGCCGTCCAGTTACGGACGACTGGAGAGCAGGACGATTTCCGAGGGATTCACGTCGCGAATTTCTATGAAGGCAGTGCCGTCCCGAAACTTCACGGGAAGTTGCGCGCCGACGGGATGAGTGCCGCCGAAGCCCGGATCGGCGGCCTGCGCGCTATTCGCAATCACTTGAAATACGGCGCCGCTCCTGTTGTTCAGTTTCGCGTCCACCAGGACATCCCCGCCGCGGCGCTCTCGTCCGTGCCCATTGACGATGCAAACGATTTCTTCGTCGTCGAGGATTCGCGACCAGGCAATCAATTCGCCCGCGTTCGGCAGACGGAACGGCGCTGAAAAATTCGAAATCGGTCGCTGGTACTGCCGTCCGACGCGCAGTGCAGGAAAAGCCTTGCGCGTGGCATTGAGGGCGGCCATTCGCACATAGGCGGGAGACGTCGTATTGAAGCAATGATGTCCGGCCGTTCCAAACGGACCAAATCCCGGCAGATCGGCGTCGAGCCCTTGCGCGCCGGCGAGAAGCCCCTCCCGTCCGCTCCGTCTCGGGTGCTCAGGACCGAACATCGCTTCGCGGAGGAATTTGTCGTGACCAGAATTGAAGTCCGGCAAGAACTGGTCACGAACCGCCCTCTCGGGCCCGGCGAAGGACTGCTCGGATCCGTAATAAATGCAGGGAATGCCCAGGGAAAACATCTGAAGAGCCGTGCCGGCCACAATCTGCAGATCCGAGGCTGCATCCGTGGAGAGGCGTATCTTTGGACCTGATACGTGATCGTGATCATCGAGGATGGACACGTGACGTTCGCCACCATCGCGATGCGAACCGAGTTCATCGTCCCAGACCTTGGCGAGATGCAGATAGGCGTCAGGCGCGATTAGTCCCTTGGCCACTCCGCCCAGGGTCGGGCGAATACCCCCGATATCGAGGGTCGCGTTGAGGTTGCGCCCGAGAACTTCCCGGTAGCGTGCGGCATCGTTGTCAGAGCCGGCAACTTCACCGACAAGAAAGAAATCGGCCTTCCCGAGGTTTGCTGCGAATTCCTTGATCGTGCCACAAAAGCTCCGACCGGTCTCCTGAGATACATGTTTGAGGGTGTCGAGCCGGAAACCGTCGCAGTCCGTCAGCGCTATCCAGTACTTATAGCAGCGAGCCAGATCGTCGAGAGCCTCTGTTCCGTCAAAATTGATGTCCCGCAGTTCGATAAAGTCGGTCCGCCGGAATTCTGCCACCGGGTCGTCAAGGCTTCCCGCGCCAAGGCTTCCGGTTCCCGCGCGAGTATAATAGGCGTCCTGTTGCAACTCGGTTGGCCAGATCCCCGAATTGCCATCGGCTGAGCCGATCGTGGCGACAGGTTCCTCGTCGGGACCGAGCCAGTCCCCTTTTTGGTAGAAGCCTGGGAAGGGCTGGTACGGTGGCGTTCGTTGTCCATTGGCATAAAGCCAGTTGCAACCGGAATGGTTGAAAATGACGTCCAAAATCACGCGCAATCCCTGCGCGTGCGCCGCGGAAACAAGATCGACCAGATCCTTTCGCGTTCCGAATCGGGGATCGACCTCGAGAAAGTCTTGGATCGCGTAACCGTGGAACGTATTGCCATGGATTCGTTGCTTGAAAACCGGACCCACCCAAAGAGCGGTGATTCCCAGGCCCTTCAAGTAATCCAGCTTTGAGCCGATTCCCTTGATGGTGCCGCCCTGGTAGCGGGAGCCGCCGGATTCCGACCAGCGATCAAACCGGAACGTCGCGTTACGCGCGGCGGGCAGGTTGCCGCGATCCAACGGAGGGCGACTATTTTCCCCGCCGTCGCTAAAGCGATCCGGCAACAGGAAATAGAGAACCTCATCGCGCCAATCCGAAGGTGAGGGATGGTATTTTTCACGACGCGGCAAGGAGACCTCGCGAACACTTGAAGGTCTCGGTTGCGCCAAAATTGTATCGCTAAATGACATTGATTCTTCTCCTTTTGTTCGCGCGATCAGGCTCGCGCCGCTCGCCGACGATGCAACTCTGCCGCTCCGAGTTGGGTCCGACATTCCACGTCATACTTAGTCAATTCCCTGTCACTAAGCGGCCGCACGGCGCTGACGGAACCTATTGCGCGGCGTGCCTTGGAATACGAGCAATCCTCCCGCACAATCGTGCCCATTTTCAGAAAACTCCCTGATGATCCTCTTCCGGATTTCGTTTGTTTAGAACTCTTGAGAGCTTTTATGAAGGAGCGATTAGAAAACAATGAAAAAGTGACGAGTGGGACCGCTGAAGTGCTTAGATAAATTTATTGACCGTTCAACGGTACCGGAGAATGCAAGAGCGCACCGGCAGAAACGTTTGGCGCGCGCCCCGGAATGGGGTCGTCATTTAAACACCACATTCGTGGTTCGATACCGCGCAGGCACGTCATTTTCCTTCGAGGATTTTGATTCTGGCATTGGGCCGCCTGAAGGCGTCGAATTCGGCCGGACCGCGGAGACATGCGGTGTGGGGCCACGGGTTTACATTCCTCGGGCCAGCCGTGCGTGCTTCATCCCAACCATTCAAGCGACTTGGATTCCTTCGTCCTCGCCGCCGTTTTGCCTCCGTGCTTCGTCTTCCTTGCGAAAAAGGAGTTCGAACCGCATCGCCTTCCTTTCCGTTTTCTTGCGCCGCCTCGGCACCATTTTCCGCCGAGCGCTCCCGCGCAGAACAGGGGCGTCGAGGATGCTGCGGCCGCCGTCGAGGCTGTTCCCGTCGGCCAGGGCCTCCTTGTTCATCCCGAAGGCACATTTTGGCGCGACCGGTCTGCGTCCCTTTAAGATCGGCGGCTTCCGGGTTGCGGCGCATGCGATCTCGTGGAGGTGGATGATTAAAACGTGTTTCCGTTGCGTCGGGCGCCGCGCGTGTCGGACCGACAAAACTTTGTCCCATATGCGACAGAGTTTGGCGCTTATTGTCGATAAGCGTTGGGCTTGCGCCGATTCCCTTCCTGATGGGGGTGACAGCAGCAGTTCTCGCTCAGGTTTCCCCGGGCTTGGGGAGCATTCCCTGCAGGGTCATGCAATGGTCACAAAGAAGTTCTTTCCCTCCCACTTCCCGGTTTCGGACCAATGAAAGGTGAACTCAAGCGCTGTGCCCACGCTCAGGTCCGCCGTCGGAAGGTCAACGAAGAACAGGTCGGATAAAGCGCTCGATTCCGTCTCGGCGTCGTGTGCGTTCTGCCACGCATCGTCGCTCCATCGCACGACGGCGCGCGCGCCGGTCAGCAAGCGCAATGTCTTCCGAGGCGGGATATGGCGCGTCTGATGGCGGAAGCTCCAGATCTCGTGCGAGCTCGGTATCGGCTGCGCGACGTAGCGCTGGTAGGCGGGCTCAACGCGGTCGAACACCACGCCATCGCGCCGGCTGCGAACCAGGCTGACATACTCAGCGTGAGACCAGCAGAGCGGCATTGCCGAACCGGTGGGCTCTCCGCGCCGAAAACGCCCTCCTGGCAAGTCCTCATCATCCCATAGCTGCTCGGTAAGCATACCGCCCTCGTTTGCCATACGCCCGAGCACTTCAATATAAGGCAGGGGATCACGACCGGCGGCCAGTTCGTAGTGGCCGCGCTCCCCTGTCAGGATCGGCCACGAGCGGCCGGTGCCGGTGCCATCGAACGCAGAGCCGTCATCCTTCTGGCCGTAGGCATCGTGGTTATAGCGGCGCCAGCACGGGCCTTGCGGAAGCTCGCGGCGAATAGTCCGGTCGATCACCTCGAGCGAATCGAGCACTAACGGGTCGTTGGCGTCGCGAATCCCGAGCCTCACAAGATGAAGAAAATCACCGCCGACGACGTTGCGCGCAGGGTGCCGTCCAGCGCCATTGGCAAGCTGGATTTCCAGGGTATTGACGTCTGGGTGCGGGTCGATTGCCTGTGGGTCGGCAGGGGTGATTCGCACATAGTGGCGTGGCTTGCCCGGCACGAGCTCCCCGCACGACGTCGCCGTCCAGTCTTCGAGATGGGCCGCAAGCCAATCGGCGTAGGCCAGGATCAGCTTCGCGGTCTCATCTTCGCCACGCCAGGTCGCGAACTCCGCGGCACAGACCAGCGCGGCGATGAGGACTGCAAGCGTGGAGGGCGAATAGCCCGACTGTTCTTCCCAGCGTTCCTGGCCCGTGACAGGTCCTTGCAGCATCAAGAAGCGCGTGGCCTTGGCGATCATGTGCCACGGATCGAAGCTCGGCAACTTGTCCTCCCGCCGAAGCCGCCACGCCAGCAGGATTGGCGAAGCGATCTCATCGAGTTGAACGCCACTCCAATAGGCGTGGCCGTCAATCCAGCTATTCTGGGGAAAATCTCCATCCGCCTTTTGAATGCATGCCAGCCAGATGAGGGCGCGCAAGGGCGTGGCACTTTGCCCCGTCGCGAGCAGGGCCGTCGCGCTTTGCACCAGGTCGCGCGTCCAGACAAGGTGGTAGCCGCCGATTTCGTCGTCGCTCCGGGTCTCGCCCCATGGAATGCTCAGCGAGGCGATCAGGGCGCCTTGGAAAAGTTTATCCTCGTGCGCGAGCAGCACGCAGCGGCTGAGACGATACATCCCTCCCTCGTCGCCGGTGTGCGCGCCAAAGTCGAATTGCTCATCGATCGCCGCGCGTCGCCATTGCCGCACGTAGCCTTCGCGGTGTCGCTCGAAGGGATCGGCCAGCGATTGCAAGAGCTTCGTCGCCGAGCTTTGCGCGCTGCGACCGAGCGCGATGCCGAGCGTCCATTCCTCGCGCGAGGCATCCAACTCCGCGAGAAGCGCGATGTTGCCGCGTTCGGCGGCGCGAAACTCCCAGTCCATGCGAAAGTTATCCATCAGGTCGCGCCAACCATCGCTCGCGCCGACATAGCCGACCGAACGCTGCGTAAAGTCCGGCTCACAACCGAACGAGAGGTGAACGCTTTCGCGCGCTCCGTGAAAGAGGTGGCGACCTGCGAACTCGCAGACCCACGCCGAGTTTTCGGTGCCGCGACGCAGCAGGTGCGGCGCGAGCAGGGCGTAGAGTTTGAGTTTTCCTCGCAACGCTTCATCGGCCACTTCCAGCCTTATCTGCATGAGCACCACCGAGCGGTGCGGATCTGCCAGCAAATGCTTGACGATGCGGTAGCGGCCGGCCGGATCGGAATTGGTGAGCCGGTAGAGCAGGCAATTGCGTTCCGGATAATCCACCTCGTGAAGCAGGTCGCGTTTTTCCTCATGGCAGAAGCTTTCTCCATCGGTGATGAGCAACTCGACGTCACGGGTGTTAGGCTGGTCGACGGTTGGATAATAAATCTCGTTGAGGATACCGTGGCTGATCGTGAACCACACATGGCAGCTTGTGTGGTAAGCCGTCCCGATGCCCTCCTTTGCGCTATGTGTCCAGCGCGGCTCGATTCCAGGCGCGCCAAAGGCGTGCGTGGCGGTGCTCTGCCTGTTGTTGGTAGCCATTGTCCTGCGAAACTAGCCTCACGCGCACTTGACGGCAAAGGTCAATCGCGACGAGGCGGTAACCAGCTTACTTCCCAAGGGGCGGCCAACCCCCTTGGCGCGCCACCGCGCCCTCGAGTGTGCAATGACCCGCAAGAATTAAGGCCACGGATGAAACACAGATAGACATGGATTCTTAAGGCCGCACATGAAAAGCATGCGCGCGACCGTGAAGGATCCCATTGCTATGCGGGGACCGCCTCTGCCGCCCGATCATCCGGGCGCATCGGTGTTTCATCTGTCGCTCTTTTGACGTGGACGCACGGGCTTGGGGCGAACGCTTTGAAGCTGTTTCGCGCGCCAGTGCTGCGGCGCCTGCCCGAAATGGTCCTTGAACTGTTTGGAAAGCTGAAAGGCGGAATGGAAACCCAGGATGTCTGCAACTTCTTGCACCGAGCGTGTTGTGCTCGCCAGCAGTTCCTGCGCCTTCTGCAAGCGGACCTGGCAATGATATTGTTTCGGGCTAAGACCGATTCGCTCCGTGAAGGTTTGCCGCAAGTGCGAGTAGCTCACGCCGAGCTCCGCGGCGATCGCGGGCAGGCTCAGGCGTTCCTGGCAGCGAAGTGCGATGAGTGCGTGGGTCCGTTCGATCAACTCGTCGATCCGGCGATCGAATCGCGGCGCGCTTTGCAGGTAGCCGATCACGGAGAGCAGATGCGCGCCCATCGTGGAAAGGAGGTGTTGATTCGCCAGTGCGCCGCGATCTGCCAGCGAATGGCAGCGCTCGAAGCATCGCAAGAGATCAGGTTCAAGACCCGGATGCAGGATCGGCTGGGTCGGTTGCACGATTCCGGTGCGAACGGCCTCATCGAAGATCGGTCCCTGGCACTCGATCCAATGTTCCGCCCAGCCCACAGCGGAATCGGGAGCATAACGGTGCCAAACGCCCGGAAACAAGATGATCAACGAGCCGGCCTCGACGATCCGTGGCTCGCGCGTGTGCTCGCTTTCAAAGATGCCCGAACCCTCGGAGATGAGAAGGATCTGATAGAACTGCAGAACCCGCCCTTGCGCCCATTCGAAATGATGGTCCGCTGGGTGCCGGGCGGGAGGATACTTTGTGTGGGGCTTTACTCGCGCGAAGCCGACCGAGGTGGCCGTGCACCCCCAGATGTTGCCCGGCGGCTGTTGCGGGAGGTAGACAAAATAGTCGCGCATACGCCGGCGGGGAGTAACGTCAATTTATATATGGAAAACGTCACCTCGTCCATTCTCTTTTGAGCGAAGCGGTTGCCGAACAGTCGCATTTCAAGCTCATGTTCGCCCTCAAAAGCAAGAGACTGATTTCACCGCGACAGCTTCCTGATCGCTGTTGATTGAAGTGGTATGCCGGACTGCGCCGGGGTGTCCTCAGGCCGCTTCAGTAGATTATGATAGTCAAAACGGTCGCGCGTCGCGCCAGCGGGGCGATATTTGGCCGCGAGAATCAACTATGCGAATGCTAGACGCATAGGATCGTGAGCCTTCTGGGTCCGTGTGCGCCCAGCACAAGGATTCGCTCGATATCACCTGTCCGGGATGGACCGGTGATGAATGAGATGAAGCTTGGATAGTTTGAACCGTATTTGCTTTTCAGGAGAGCGAACGCCGCAGGCAAGTCTGCAAGGAGTTGCTCGTGTCGAGCGAGAACGACATGGTGAGGGGGAAGCACTGAGAGGGCGCGTCCGCCCGCGCTTCTGCTCGACACGAGCACGCTGCCGGTCTGCGCGACAAGCGCGTCGCATTCGGAGATCCCGGCATCGCACCTCTCGAGTTCGTTAGCGTCGTAGCTCTGATCAGTGGCAAGCCGGGGCAGCGCCAGAGCAGCGCATGCTCGATCGGTCATTTCACCGGAATGGCTGGCGATCGTTTTCCAGCTCTCGGCCGTCGCGAGCGCGCGAAGTTGCGCTTCCAATTCCCGGGCATCGCCTAGCAATCGGAAGTCCGCCTTGAGTTCCGCCGCGTTGGCGCGGAATAATTCGACTCGCTCCTCGAAGGAGTCGCCGACGGCCGGCAGCCACTCGGGTATATGCTTCGCAGCCTCGGCTTCCGAGGCGCCATGCGCCAATCGGTTGTGATCATGAATCCCTGGGACGGGAGCAGGGACATGAAGCGCCTCCCGAATGCGACCGAGGATACTCTCCCGCTCGCTCATCGCCGCCGCGACCTCCAGAATTCCCGGAACGTTTGTCCTGCAATCACCGGCAATTCGCGCGAGCGCGTCCAGGCACGCGCTGGATCGAAGCGGGTGCCTTTGACCAGCGGATGAAATATCTGTGCCATGCGGCCCAGCTTGCTTGCTATTGCAACCAAGGCAGGTCGATTCATCAGGAAACCGAAACCCTTGAAGGCGAATCTTTCCCACCAGATCGGCCGTTGGGCGATGGCGTTGCGGCGGCTCTGAAGGAGATGGTGATGCAGATCGATTTTCACGGGGCACGCCTCGGTGCAGGCACCGCAAAGAGAGGAAGCATAGGAGAGATGCTTCCAATTCTGAAGTCCGCGCAGGTGGGGCGTTATAACGGAACCGATCGGACCCTGATAGGTTGTCCCATAGCTGTGGCCGCCGACGTTGCGATAGATAGGGCAGACATTCAGGCATGCGCCGCAGCGGATGCAATGGAGGGCGTCGCGTTGCTCGGGGTCGGCGAGGAGGTGCGTTCGCTTGTTGTCCAGCAGCACGACGTGGAATTCCAACGGGCCGTCGGATTCGCCGGGCTGGCGCGGACCGCCGTAAAAAGAGTTGTAGCCCGTCATTGCCTGTCCGGCGCCTGCAGTGGCGAGCATGGGCAGAAAGAGTGCGAGATCCTCGAGTTTCGGAAGGACTTTCTCAATCCCCATGAGCGCGATATGCACCTTCGGCAGCGCACAGGTGAGCCGGGCGTTCCCTTCGTTCTCGGTAATGGAAATCATCCCTGTCTCGGCGATCGCGAAGTTTGCGCCGCTGATTCCGATGTCGGCGGTGATGTATTTGCCCCTCAGAACCTGACGAGCGATCATCATAAGTTCTTCGGGTTCGTCGGTAGGTTTTGAACCGAGCTCTTTTTGAAACAACTCGCTGATCTCGCCGCGCACGAGATGCATCGCCGGGAAAACAAAATGATACGGCGCCTCGTGCCGGAGCTGGACGATGTACTCGCCGAAATCACTCTCAACCACAATGAGTCCGGCCTTTTCCAACGCTTCGTTGAGATGGATCTCTTCTCCGGTCATCACCTTCGACTTGATGATCGAGCGCGCCTTCTTCTCGCCGATGATGCCCAGGATGATCTGGCGCGCTTGTTCGCCGTTGCTGGCCCAATGCACCTTTGTGCCCCTGGCCTCGATTTTGCCGACGAACTCCTCCAAATACTTGTCGAGATGATTGATTGCGTCCCACTTGATCTCCGCCGCAGTCTGGCGTGCCGACTGCCAGTCCCTGTAGCGGGACTTCTTTGCGTCCCGCGCAGCCTCGTATTTCTTGAGCGCCGTTTGAATGAGCGAGCGATGCCGCAGATCGCGCGTCAGACGCTCGGCATCGTGCTTGAACTGCTCGGCAGCCGCGCTCATCGCGAATTAAGCACTTCCGCGAGATGGATCGCGCGCAGAGGCAAATGCTGACGATCTGCCAACCCCTGAATCTGCATGTTGCAGCTCGCATCGTTCGACACGATGAACTCAGCCTTGGTCTCAAGCGCCGACGCGCATTTGACTTCCCCCATCGCCGTTGAAATCATCGGAAACTTCGCGGCAAAGGTTCCCCCGAAACCACAGCAGGTCTCCGCCTCGCTCATTTCAACCAGCTCAAGGCCCCGCACCTTCGCGAGCAATTCACGCGGCTGTTTCTTGTTTCCAAGCTCGCGCAGGCCGTGGCAGCCATCGTGAAACGTCACGCGGTGCGGAAAGCGCGCGCCAAGCTCGGTGATGCCAAGCCTCGTGACCAGAAAATCGCTGAACTCATAGCACTTCGCCGCCAGCGTCTTTGCGATTTGGGAAAGCGCGGTCTTCGCAAAGAGCTCCGGGTAGAACTTCTTGATCATTGCCCCGCACGAGCCAGAGGCGATGACGACGGCCTCGGCGTCCTTCAAGCGATCGAGCACCCGCGCCGCGATTGGCCGCGCCTCGTCCCAGTATCCCGAGTTGAATGCCGGCTGGCCGCAGCATGTCAGCTCTTCAGGGTAGTCCACGTTGTGCCCGAGTCGCTCGAGAATCTCGACGATGCTGATTCCGACGCGCGGATAGCACATGTCCACGAAACAGGGAATGAAGAGCGTAATTTTCAAACGGCAGCCTTGAGCAGCAACTTAGCGCAGAAACGCTTCGTGCAGTCCTCCGTCGACAGTGATGACCTGCCCGGTCGTTTTGCTCAGCCGATCTGAGACAAGCAGGAAATATGCTTCCGCTTGATCGGCCGGGGTAATCGGCGACCTGGTCAGCGTGCGATCCGCATAGAACTGCGCGAGCTTGTTTACGAGCGATTCGGTTTCCTCGTCTTCGGTATAGGGAATATCATACTTGGCCAGCGAGCCGATGACACGATCGCGTGGGAACATCGCGCTGCCTTTCACCACCGTTGCCGGGGCGACGCCATTGACGCGAACCAGTGGCGCAAGTTCGATGGCGAGTTCGCGCACGAGGTGATTGGCTGCGGCTTTCGAGGTGTCGTATGCCAGGCTTCCCTTCTTCGCGACCGCAGCGTTCGCGCTGCTGGTCAGGACGAGCTTGCCGCGCAAGCCCTGTTCCTTCCAGGTCTTTGCAGCTTCGTCCCCCACCAGATAGCTGCCGGTAACGTTGATGTTAAAAGTCAGAGCCCATTTCTCGTCCGGGATGTGGCCTGAAGTATCGCTGGGCACGAAAATTCCCGCCGTCACACAAATCGAATCGAAGCCCCCATAGGCAAGCGCGACCTGGTCGAGCATGTCGCGTATCGATTTGCGGTCCGTGATGTTTGCCGCCAGGCCGACCGCCGGGCCGCATCCGGAGATTCCGCTTCCCGCCACGCCGATGCCGGTTCCGTATTTGCCCTCGATCTCCCTGGCCGTTGCTTCGGCGGCCTCCTTGTTCAAGTCGACGCTCACGATGTGCGCGCCATCCTTGACGAGCCGATGGGCTGTCTCCTTACCGATGCCGCTGCCAGCGCCGATGACGACGATAATCTGGCGGGCGAGTTCCTTTTCCGCAGGCATGCGCTGTAGCTTCGCCTCTTCGAGGAGCCAGTATTCGATGTCGAACGCCTCCTGCTGAGGCAAGGCAATGTATTCGTCGATCGCTTCGGCGCCACGCATCACTTCCACGGCACAGTTGTAGAACTCGGCGGTAACCCGCGACTCGGATTTGTCCTTGCCCCAGGCAATCATGCCGAGGCCGGGAATGAGGATGACCGTCGGATTCGGGTCGCGCATCGCGGGCGAGTTCGCATGCTTGCAGCGTTCGTAATAGTCCGCATAGTCTTTGCGGTATCCTGTGAGGCCATCGCTAAGTTTCTGCTTTAGCGAAGCCGCATTTTCGGATTGAGGATTCCAATCAACGTAAAGGGGCTTGATCTTTGTGCGCAGGAAGTGATCCGGGCAGCTGGTGCCGAGCCCTGAAAGTCGCGGCGCGTCCTTTGAATTCACGTAACGCAGGATCTTCTCGTCGTCCTGGATTGTTCCGATGAAACGCTTTTGTTGTGAGACCTGACCGCGCAGCCACGGGAGGATTCCGGCGAGGACGGCGCGCCGGCTGCCTTCATCGAGGGACTGATACTTGGGGCCGCCGAAGGCCGCAGCGTCGCCGCCTTTGGCTTGATACTTGTCCTCGATATACTGCGAGGCTTTCTCGATGAATCGCAGCGTCTCTTCGTAGCAGCGCTTGTCGTCATCCTGCCACGAGATGAAGCCGTGCTGACCCATCATGATCGCGCGCACGCCCGGAGTCTTTCTCACGATATCCTGCATTGCGAGACCCAGCTCGAAGCCGGGCCGCATCCAGGGGACGTAGGCCATCTCCTCGCCGAAGATTTCCTGAGTGAGCTCTTCGCGGCGCCGGCTCGCCGCGACCGCGATGATGGCATTCGGATGCATGTGATCGACATGCTTTCCCGGAATGAAACTGTGCAGCGGCGTGTCGATCGAGCTCGCGCGCGGATTGAGGTTGAAGGTGGCATGGAAATACATCGCAACCATGTCGTCCTCGGCCTGCGACTTCACACCCTTGTCGCCGCGCTTATCGTAAAGCTTCTGAAGGTCGAGGAGCTTCTGCTGGTCGAGCGATGAGAAATTTTCGCGCTTGGAGGTGCGCAGGTCACCCCCCGAGCCCTTCACCCATAGGACCTCCATGTCCTCGCCGGTGAGCGGGTCCTTTTCGATGATCTTCGAGGAGGTATTCCCACCGCCAGTGTTGGTGATGCGCTGATCACTCCCGAGGAGATTTGAGCGGTAAACGAGCCGCCCGACAGGATCGAGTGTGGACGCAAGGGCGTCATCCCAAAGGTAGTTAACGAATTTGTAGGTCATGGTTATGTCTCAAGTTTGAGTTCGGTAAAGCGACGATAGGCCTCCTGCCAGTTCTCCTCCTCGCGGGGGAGGTAACTTTCGAGAGGAAAGGAGTCCCTGACAATTTGGCGCAGTGCCAGGTGGGAGTCGATATGCCCGAGGGCGATGGCTTGGATAAGAACGTTTCCGGCGGCGGTTGCCTCAACCGGTCCGGCAACGACTTGCCGACGGGTGGCATTTGCCGCAAACTGATTCAAGAGCACGCTTTGGCTGCCGCCGCCGACGATGTGAAGTCGCGCGATCGAACGCCCGGTAAGCTCTTCGATTTCATCAAGCGCTCTACGGTAGGACAGCGCCAGGCTCTCCAGAATGCAGCGGGCGAACTGGCCGGGAGTTTCCGGCGTGGGTTGGCCGGTCTCGCCGCAATATGCCGCGATCTTCTCCGGCATATCGGCGGGTTTCGCGAAGCGCACAGCATTGGGATTGATGAGCGAGCGGAACGGCTCAGCTTTATCCGCTTCCGCCGTCAGGCTGGCATAGTCCAGATCGAGACCCTTTCTCGCCCAGGCGCGCCGCGATTCCTGAAGAATCCAAAGGCCGACGATGTTCTTGAGAAAGCGGGTCGTTCCGCCATAGCCGGATTCATTCGTGAAATTACGCCCCCGGCTCTTCTCGCTGATGAGCGGTTCGGTCAGCTCGACACCGATGAGCGACCAAGTGCCTGAGGAAAGGTATGCCCAATCGTCGCCTTGGGCGGGAACGGCGGCGACCGCTTCTCCCGTGTCGTGTGAACAGCTCGCGACGACTTGCACATCATTTAGGCCCGTCTCCGCGGCAACCTCGGGCAGCAAGGGACCGAGAACTGTACCCGGCTTCACCAATTTCGGGAAAATCCTGCGTGGGATGCCGCATGCTTCGATGAGCCGGTCTGACCATGAACGCGTGCGCGGATTGTAGAGCTGAGTCGTGCTGGCGTTGCTTTCGTCCACACGCGCGACGCCGGAGAAGAGATAGTTGAAGTAGTCGCCGATGGTGAGGAAGCAGTCTGCAGCCTCCAACAGCGCCGGGCTTTTCTCGACGTCGGAGGAAAGATGGTAAAGCGTGTTGATGGGCATGAACTGGATGCCCGTTTCCTCGAAGATCAATCTTGCGCCGACGCTTTCACGGACTCTTTCATACGTGGCTGCCGTGCGATCGTCACGGTAATGGAAGGGTGGCGAAATCATCGGGTGCACCGCGTTGATGAGCACGTAGTCAACGCCCCAGGAATCAACGCTGATTCCACGCGCGAGGATGCCGCGCTTAGCAATTATGCGCAGACCGGACTTCAGCTCCTCGTAGATCCGAAGCACATCCCAGCGCAGGGAACCGAGAACACGCACCATGGCGCTGGGAAACCGATGAATCTCTTCAAGACTCAGCCGCCCATTCTCGAGACGCGCCAGCATCACGCGTCCGCTCTCGGCGCCAAGATCACAAGCGATAAAGTAAAGGGGATCCATCGGTTTGGAGACTACGCTGTCGGCGGCTTGTCCTTCCGGCTTGAATCGATATGGAAGACTTCCTTCAGCTCGCGCGAGACCGGGCTGCTGTCGGAATTGCTTGGCATGAGATCTTTCATGTGCGCCCACCATTTCTGGCAAATGGCGGTGTCGGCGATCGCCGACCACCGCTGTTCGTTTTCAATTTCCGCATAGCCGAAAAGCTGTCGAGTCTCGGGGTGAAGGAAGATTGAGTAATTGAGCACGCCGTGTTCCTTCAGCGCTGCCTCCAACTCGGGCCAGATTGGTGAATGGCGTTTCTCGTATTCTTCCTCCATTCCGGCATTAACCGACATCACGAAGGCCTTGCGTTTCATAGTTTGCCTTGTTCAGGTTCGTTTCGAAAGCACCGAAGTTTCGTAGGACTTGACGTCGTCCAACCACTTGGCTCCGACGGGAACGTCCTGCCGTCTGCAGTATTCATCCCATACCGCTCCGAAGGGAAGCGTCTTGATCTCCTCCAGCAGCGCAAGGCGCTGCGTGTAGTCGCCGGCTGCTTCCAGTTCCCGCAGTTTGGCGGTCGGCTCAAGGAGAGCGATGAGGAGAGCTTTGACGGCATTCCGGGTCCCGATTACCCAGGCAGCGATGCGGTTGATGCTTGCGTCGAAGAAATCGAGTCCGATGGAGGTCCGGGAAAGGAAATCGCCGCGGACCAGTTCCTCCATGATCGCTTTCGTCAAGTCGTCGAGCGCGACGACGTGATCGCTGTCCCATCGCACCCCGCGGCTTACGTGCAGGAGCACGGCCGGCACCCAGCGCATGACCGAAGAAATCTTGTCTGCCAGCGCCTCCGTGGGATGGAAATGACCCGCGTCCAGGCAATACATTTTCTGATTCTTGATCGCATAGCCGAGGTAAAACTCGTGCGAGCCGACGACATAGCTTTCGCTGCCGATACCGAAGAGCTTGCTCTCAACAGCGTCCAGATTGTGCCTGGGATCGAGGGGTTCGGCAAAAATCTCGTCCAAGGCCGCCTCCAGCCGCTCGCGGGGCGCCTTGCGGTCGATCGGGGTATCCTTGTAGCCGTCCGGGATCCAGAAATTGGTCACGGCGGGAGAGCCGACTTGCTTGCCCATGTCGGCCGCGATGCGCCGGCAGGCTTTGCCATGCTCGATCCAGAAGGAACGCACCTTCGTGTCGGAGCTGGAAAGCGTAAAACCATCGTTAGCCAACGGGTGCGAGAAGAAGCTCGGGTTGAAATCGAGGCCAAGGCCGCGTTCCTTGCACCAGTCGATCCAGGTCTGGAAATGAGAGGTGGTGATCTGGTTGCGCGGGACCGACTCTGCTCCGCCGAAGTCGGCATAAATCGCATGGAGATTCAGGCGATGCTTGCCGGGAATCAGCGAGAGCGCCTTGTCGAGGTCCTGCCGCAATTCACCCAGCGTGCGTGCCTTGCCCGGGTAGTTGCCAGTGGCCTGAATGCCGCCGCCACTCAGCGTTGCCCCTGCCTGCTCGAATCCGCCGACGTCGTCGCCTTGCCAACAGTGCAGCGAGATTGGAATCGATTCGAGCTTCCTGAGGGCCGCTTCCGTGTCGGCGCCCCAGGAGGCATAGACTTCGCTCGCGAGCTGATAATTTTCGTTACTCATGGTTTCGGGAGTGTTCCTTCGAGGTGGTAGTCGGGAGGCGGTGTCGGGGAACCGCAAAGTTCCGAGAGGGCACCGTCCGCCCGATCACGCGGCTCTGGAGGTCGAGCCTGTCGCATTTGTGTGGTTAGCTTTGCTCAGAAGTCGAATTGATCGATATTTGCAGTCGTGAACACGGTCGGAGGACCCAGGATCACCACGCCGTCCTTCCCGACCGTCCGTGATCCGAGTCTGCCCGCAGAGAAGGTTTCTCCTTCCTTGCCTTCGATATTTCCGGACGCCAAATGGGCTGCGGCGTAGGCGGCCAAATAGCCAACGTCGGCGGGACTCCAAAGCGCGAATTCCTTGACGGTGCCATCCTTAACGAACTGGCGCATCTGGTTCGGCGTTCCCAGGCCCACCAGAGCAATCTTCCCTTTGGAAGGACTGGTTGAGAGGTAGCGAGCGGCGGCCGCGACTCCGACCGTCGTGGGGCTGATGATCCCTTTGAGGTTGGGGTATGCCTGTATCAACCCCTGAGTTTCGGTGAAGGACTTCTGATCGTCATCATTTCCGTAGGCGATCTTGACGAGCTTCATGTCCTTATATTCGGGCTTCTTGAGCTCCTCCTTCATGTACTCGATCCAGGTATTCTGGTTTGTGGCATTGGGAGTCGCCGACAGGATCGCAAACTCGCCGCTATGGCCCATCTGTTGAGCCAGCAGCTGAACCTGCTGTTGTCCGATAAGCTCGCTGGAGGATTGGTTCACGAAGATCTTGCGGCCTTCGGGAGTCGTGTCGGAATCCATGGTGACGACATTGATCTTCTGAGACATTGCGCGCTTCAGATAAGGGATCAGCGCATTCGGATCGTTCGCGGCCAGAACGATTGCATCCTGCCTCTGCGTGATCAGCGTGTTGATGTAGGGAACCTGTGAGGAAGCCCCAGCTTCGGAAGGGCCGACGACCTTGCCGTCAGCGCCAATCTCTTTGCATGCCTCCAGCGATCCCTTGGTTTCGATGACATTGTACGGATTGTTGATGTTCTTAGGAAGAAACGCCAGTTTCAGGCCCTTCTTGATCGGCTTGTCCTCGCCATGGCTAAGGGTTGCGGTTGCGGTTACCGCAAGGGCAATGGCGAGAGCCCTGGTGATTGAGTTAGTTATTTTCATACGATTTAGTGGTTGGGGTTTGGAAGAGATTCACGAAGATTGCCGGGATGGGGACGGCGGCGTTGCTGATTGCCGCTGACGTGCCAACACCCTCAGCTTTTCGCGGGCGGTGGCGATGAAGTTGGGCAGAAGGACGCTGAAGATGACCAGTGATCCGGTGACGATCGTCAGGATCTCGTTTGACACATCCACGAGAGTCAGCGCGTTGTTGATGACTCCGATCAGCAACAGCGAGAGAACAACGCCGACAACGGTCCCCTTGCCGCCCTGCACGGTCACGCCGCCCAGGAGCACCGCCGCGACGGCGCTCAATTCGAATCCGGTTCCGTTATCGGCTCGGGCGCTGGCAAAGCGGAAGGTAAAGATGATGCCGGCCAGCGCACTGATGATTCCCGACGCAACGAAGAGCTGCATCTTGGTGCGATTGATGTTAATTCCGGAGAATCGCGCCGCCGTCTGGTTTCCGCCGATGGCGTAGAGACTCCGGCCAAACGCGGTATGGTGGACGAGAACCCAAAAGACGGCGGCGAGGAGCAAGAACAGAGCGAAGGGCGTGGGAAGGAAGGTGAAGGGCACGACGCCGTAGCCGAACTCAGTATACTCGGGAGGGAAGTCAGCGATCGCCTGGTCTCCCAGAAGCACAAAGGCCAAGCCGCGATAAAGGCCCAGGGTGCCAATCGTCACAGCGAGGGAAGGAAGACCGAAGCGGACGATGAGGTAGCCGTTCATGGCTCCCGCCAGAGCGCCCGCCAACAGGCAAAGCAGGATGGCAATCGGCATGGGCACCCGAGCTTGCCAAAGCACTCCCAGGAGCGCACTCGAAAGGCCAAGAATCGATGCCACCGAAAGATCGATCTCCTTGGCGATCACGATAAGGCAGAGGGGGAGGGCCATCAGGGCAATCTCGACGAAATTAGCCAACAGGTTTGTCCAGTTTGCGGCACTGAGAAAATCCGGGTTCAGAATTCCGCCGGCGGCGATCGCGGCAACCAGCAAGATCGCGAGCAAGGTTTCCCAGCTAACCCTCCGGGTGAGACGACGAGTAGCGGGTGCGCTCATACATGACTCCTTTTCACGCGCAAGCGCTCGGCATGGCGGTGCGCCATGTAAGCATCCAACGCAATGGCGACCAGGAGCATCGCCCCCTGGAAGGCCTGCTGCCAGAAAGAAGGAACGCGGAGGAAGACCAGGGTGCTGCTGAACACGCTCATCAAGAGGGCCCCAAGAGCGGCTCCCGCGACCGTTCCGACTCCGCCAGTGATGGCAACACCTCCGACGACTGTTGAAGTTATCACCTGCAGTTCGATACCGGTGCCGGCGGTTGCGTCGACTGTCCCGAAGCGAGCGAGCCAGAGCGCGCCCGCCAGTCCGGCAATCATGCCGGACAACAGAAAGCCGGTGGCAACGCGGCGGTTTACGTTGATTCCTGCGAGAATCGCCGCGTTGGGATTACTGCCAATGGCGTAATACTCGCGCCCTCCTCGATACTGGCGCAGACTGATGGAGAAGAAAACCAGCAGGAGGAGGACAATCCAGGTCAGGATGGGAATTCCCAGGAAGACACTGGTGCCGATCGATAGAAATGTGCTTGGAATATCCGCCGCATTGATCTGCCTTCCATGAACCCAGGCGTAGTTGGCGCCTCGAAATATGTAAAGGGTGCCCAGAGTTGTGATCAGGGCCGGTATACGCCCCCAAACGATTAGAGCTGCGTTCAAGCCCCCGAGCAGCAGACCGGCAAGCATGCTCACGCCGATAACCACCACAGTGGGTGTGCCGGGGTGGTTCACAAAGATCGTGCCCGACATGAACGCCGTGATGCCGACAATCGAGCTGATTGAGAGATCGATCTGGCGCATCAGGATGACGATGCTTTGGCCGATGGTCAGAAGGGCGATGATCGAGACGTTCAGCAGCAGGTCTTTGATGCTCTGAGCGCTCAAAAATCGCGGATTGAGCGCCGTGGTAATCAGCACTAACGCTGCCAGCAAGATCAGCAAACTGATCTCCCGGCTGTTTAAGAGCACGCGCAACCACTGCGCGCCTGAATTGTCTGTGGTTTCCTTCATCATGATTTTGATGCCGTCTGTCCGGCCGCCGCGAACATGATCGCCTCCTCGGTTGCTTCGGAACGGGACAACTCGGCGGTAAGCTTGCCCTCATGCATGACCAGCACGCGGTCCGCCATCCCGATCACCTCCGGCATGTCGCTTGAAATCATCAAGATTCCCATTCCGGCCTTCGCGAGCTGGCTGAGAGTGCGGTGAACCTCGGATTTGGCGCCGACGTCAATCCCGCGGGTCGGCTCGTCGACGATGAGAAACTTCGGCTGCGTCGCAAGCCACTTCGCCAGGACCACCTTTTGCTGGTTGCCGCCGGAGAGAATGTTGACCGGTTCCTCAATATGACCCTTGAGCCGCATGCGACTGGTCCATTCCGCGGCGACGCTCTTTTCCTGTGCCTGGGAAACGAGGCCGAAACGCTTGAGCCGCCCCAGCACGGTCAGGGTCGCGTTGCGCAGCACGGATAGTTCCATGACCAATCCTTGCTGCTGGCGATCCTCCGGGACGAAGCCGATGCCGGCCTCCATCGCCGCATCCGGATTGTGACGGCTAAGAGAACGTCCGCCGATCGAAACTTCACCGCCGTCCAAGCGATCAATCCCAAAAATGGCGCGAGCGACTTCGCTGCGGCCCGCACCCACGAGGCCGGCAAGCCCAACGATCTCTCCTCGTCGAACATCGAAAGAGATATCCTTGAAGACGCCGGCACGGCGAAGATTCCTGACGCTTAGAACGACTTCACCGGGTTCGACGTCCTCTTTCGGATAGAGCGCATCGAGCGAGCGGCCGACCATCTTTCGGACGACATCATCCGGAGTGAACTCCACCGCAGGGGCAGAGGAGACGACGCGTCCATCCCGCATGACCGTGATTCTTTGCGAGATCTCGAAGACCTCTTCAAGGCGGTGCGAGACAAACATAAGCGCCACGCCCTTGCTGCGCAGGCGCGCCACGACCTGGAAGAGGCGCCGCACTTCCTCTGCCGAGAGCGCCGCAGTCGGTTCATCCATGATCAGAACCCTGGCATCAAAAGTGAGCGCCTTAATGATCTCGACGATCTGTTGATCGGCGATGCTAAGCCCGAGGACGGGATCCTCCGGACGAAGGGAAACACCGAGCTGAGAGAGCTGCTGCGAAACCGCGCGATTCATCGCTGCGTAATCGATCCGGCGCCACCGAAGTGTGGGCTGCCGTCCCATGAAAATGTTCTCGGCGATTGAAAGGTCGGGGAACAGCGTTGGTTCCTGATAGATGACGGCAACGCCCGCATGTTGGGCCTGTGCGGTGGAATGAAACGCCGCCTCACGGCCCTCAATGCGAAGGACGCCCTTATCCGGCTGATGCAGACCTGCCATGATCTTTACCAGGGTGCTCTTGCCCGCTCCGTTCTCACCCATCAGCGAGTGCACTTCGCCTGGAAAGAGCTGCAGACTCACGCCTTCAAGAACCGGCGTGGCTCCGAACGACTTATGAATGTCGAGCAGTTCGATCGTGGGTGTGTTCATGATTATTTCGTCGGAATTGCCAGTAAGGCGGTCGATGTCCTCCTTTTAGCAGACGGCCGAGATCTCCATGTCCAGTAAGGCGGCAAGCTTTCTAAGTTTGCCCATGATATGGCCGACTCCAATGGCGCAATGGTGCGCCGGGCCGTTGGCATTCCAATCGTTCACGAATCGGCGGGCGCCGATCGAGAAGCGATAGCGGCTGTTGGTGTTTCCGATCTCCAGGACCGGACCAGCCACGGATTCCCCTTCAGCGCCCAATAGCTTCAGACGGCCGTTAGCCGTTTCGACAACAGAAAGCAGGGTGACCGGGCCATGTTTCACCGACATCTCGACGGAAAGTCCGCGCCCGACCTTGCCGTGATAGACTTTCAAGGGACGCACTTTCGTTTTGCCCTCGGCAATCGCGATGTGCCCAGGTCCATCATGTCCCATCAGGACAACATCGTCGTTGAAGTCCATTGCGTAGTACTCGGTGAAGGATCCGCCGACGCCAAAGCTGTCCATGATCTTCATCGCCTGAACGTTCTTGATCTCCATCTCGCCGGCCGCGGGCACTCCGCGCGCGGTAAGAAGGGAGTTGCCCAGGATGATCGAGCTGATCGTGTCCTCGTTTTCCGCGTTACCGGTGCCCAGGTAATAATATGCGAGCGAGCCCAGTTGACGTCTCTCGACGAGGAGGTCGAGAGCAACCGACGTGCGTGCCGCACGTTCGAGCTCCGCCTCCGAGCAATCGGCTTGGACATCGAAGGTTTCCCGAAAATGCGACACCCGGTCGGCTATTTGATCCGAGGAGATCTCGGGCCGGAGCGCAGCCAGTTCATCGACTTCAAAGATCTCAACATGGCCGCCAAAGGACGCGCATTGCAGGGTCAGATCGGAGTAGATGTCGAGCATCCCGCTGTAATAATGACCCATGATGCCAAGCCGGTTGTGCTCCATGACATTCGCCACGCGGGCCGCCTCGATCCACTCGTCAACTTCGCGCCAGCACTCGGGATCGTTGTCGAGCATCCCGGTGATCTGGTGAAAGGCGATGCCGCAGCGATTGAAGACATTCGCAATCTCTGGCACCGGACAAGCCGAGCACCAAGCGAGCCATTCGCCGGTCATCGCGGTTCGGTCACCCATTCGGTTGAAACCCTGATAGTCGATCGCGGCGCCGGGTTGGAGATTGAGAATAATGACGGGGACCTTTGCCCGGCGCACCACCGGCAGCACCGTGGAGGAGAGGGCATAGGTGGTGACGTGGAGGAAGATCACGTCTACGTCCGCCTGACGAAACAGATGTCCTGCCTCCCGGGCTCGTTCCGGTGTGTCAACAAGCCCGAGATTCGCAATCTCGACACCGGGCCGCTCGAGTTTCGTGGCGACCTGTTCGACATAGCCGATTAGACGCTCCCGCAGGCCGGCGAACTGCGGCCAGTAAGAGTCAAGCCCGATACCGAACAAGCCGATGCGCAGGGGGGTTGATGCTGGAGAGGGCATGGACGGGCTCGTTAGTTAAGAGTGCTTCGAAATCGCTCCACATCGGGCGCGGAGTGGCTGAGAAGGACGGGCTTTCACAATGGGGGAAACTTTAATGACGGCTTGGAATTCGTTCGTGGGTGTTATGAAACGTTTAGATCACACCACCTGATCGGGCAAATGACAAAACTGCCGTTTGAGATATACAATTTGACGCCACTGGTTTCTGAGCATCCTGCGCAAACTCCCATTCTCCCCGCTTCCATGATTGTGCCATTTGATAGAATGAATGGCAGGGACGTTCTAAGAGGTCGAACTCGCCGAATTCACGATATTGTCGAGAACTCTGTCAGATCGGCGCAAAGACAACTTCGCGGCGCCGTCCAACCATTAGGTTCCTACTCCTCTTTGAAGTATCTTTCCGCGTCTGACAGATTCTGCTTCGTGATGAGCTTTATCGGAGAATCGATCTTTTCCGGCACGGTCTCTCCTTTGAGCTTTTTGAGCATTGTCTCGATAGCGAGATAGGCCATGGCGTCCGGGTATTGCGCGACCGTTCCGGCCAGCGAACCCTGCGTGATCGCCTCAATCGCTTCGGGTATGCCGTCGACGCTAACGACGATTAGCTTGCCCGCGGCGCCTGCGTCCTGCACCGCGCGAAGGACGCCCAAGGCCATGTCGTCATTCGCGACGGAGATGGCCTTTAGGTTTGGTGCAGATTTGATGATTGTCGTGGCAAGCTCATTGGCTTTGTCGCGGTTCCAGTAGGCGGGCTGGCTGGCAATGATGTTCAGTCCGCCCTCCTTGGCGGCCTTGGTGAAGCCCGCTACCCGGTCTCTGCTGCTGATGGTGCCGGGATCGCCTTCGATCACCGCGACATCAGAGCCTTTTGGAACCGACGCAAGCACGAGCTGAGCCTGAAGTCGGCCGGCCTCCACATTGTTTGAAGCGATTCTCGTCGTGATCTTGATGGAGTCCTCCGTCGCGGCTTCCTCGGGAATCAGCTCATCAATGTTGATGATCGGAATGTTCTTGCGGCTGACCATCGTCAATACGCTGTTCAGCGAGGTTGGCCGGAAGGGAGTGACCACGAAGCCCTCGATGCTTCCTTCGGTGAACCAGCTCTGCAGGATGTTCAGCTGCTCAACGTCCGCTTCTTCCTTAGGCGTGCTGCCGAAGACCAGTTCGACCCCGAGCTTCTTCTGCGCGTAATCATAACCCTCCTTCATCCGAAGGAAATACGGGTTGGCTAAGCTTTTGGTGAGCGCTCCGATCTTTAATTTCTTTGCTTCCTCCGCGGGCAAATTCCCCGCCGGAGCGAGCTGGAGGACCAGGACCAGGGCTGCGAGGGAGATAAGTTTTTTCATTTTTTGGAAGGGGCAGGTGAGTCCTTAGTGTCGGGGCTGTTGCGGAAGGTCTTGCCTATGTCACGAGGAGAACCAGCCTTTCAGCCGCGGATAGAGATCAAGGAAGCGCCGGTAACGGACTTCGTAGAGTTCGGCGCTCCGCGAGTCCGGGGCGGTCTCCGCATCGAATTTCGGCGCGAAGCGCTGCGCGCCGTCGTAGCCGTTGATCGAGCCGACTCCGATGCCCGCAATCAGGGCGGCTCCCACGCCTGCGCGCTCGGTGGCGTGCTTGTCCCTTCCTTGATAAAGGGGTCGATTGAGGACGTCGGCCAGCATCTGACGCCAAAGCGGACTTGCCAATCCGTTGCCGGAAGCGACCAGCCGGTTGAGCTCCGCACCGCAGTCGACCATCGTGTCGATAATCTGGCGCAGGGCAAAGGTGACCCCCTCCAGAAGCGCCCGAACCATGTGCCCGGGACCGTGACGCAGGGTCAAACCGACGAAAGTGCCTTTGGCCCTCGGGTCCATCAGGGGTGAACGCTCGCCGACCAGGTACGGCAGGAAGATCAGCCCTTCGGAGCCAGGTTCGACCTCGGCGGCGATCTGATCCAGTTGCGCATAGGACCACCGCTCGCTCCCGAGGATCCCGCGGAGCCAGCGCAGCGCCATCCCGGCCGAGAGCATGGCTCCCAGAAGATACCATCGTCCTTCGGGGGCGTGGCAGAAGGTATGCAGCCTGAGCTCCGAGTCGAACAACGGGGTTGCCAGCGGCGCAAAGGCCTGACCGCCCGTGCCGATGGTCACGGAACCCAGCGGGGGGTCAATTAGCCCATTGCCGACGGCCTGTGCGGGTTGATCGGCGCATCCCATCGAGACCGGGACGCCTGCGGGCAGGCCAAGTTCCCGCGCGGCGCCGCCGCTGAGCGTCCCGACGATCTGCGCCGAGGGATGGACCTTCGGAAAGATTGACGGCGGAAACTTGAGCCTGTCGATCACTTCGTCGGCCCAGGCACGCTCCCGGACATTGAAGACGCCTGTGGCCGCGGCGTCGCTGGCATCGGTTCCGCATTCGCCGGTCAGCCTGAAGCGAACGTAATCTTTCGGCATCAGAAGAGTCGCAGCACGGTCGACCACGCCGGGTTCGTTTTTCTGAAGCCAGAGGAGCGAGGAGATTAGGAAGCCCGCTGCAGGCGCGGTGCCGCAGGTCGTGGCCAGCAATTCCGTTCCGACCAGTTCCTGAATCTCCGGCAACAGCGAAGCGCTGCGTTGATCGGCCCAGATGATCGCCGGCCGCAGCGGGGCCTTGTCCGCGCCCATCGGCACGAAACCGTGCATTTGACCTGAGAAGCCGATCCCGAGCAATTCCGGTCCCCCTGCTTCGTGCATGGCCTGGCGCACCGCGCTTATCGTCGCTTGCCACCAGTCTTCAGGGTTCTGTTCGGCGTAACCTGGCAGCGGTGTGAGGATGGGGTATTCCGCGTTGCCGATTCCCTCGATGGCGCCCTCGAGCGTGCAAACTACCACCTTCACGCTCGAGGTTCCCAAATCGATGCCCAGCAGTGCGCTCATGCAGGACCCGGCTTCCCGGCGCGCTTTTTCACTTTGACCCGTTGGACAGCAGGACGTAGTCGGTGTTTGGGCATGGGTGATTCTCTAGGTTGTCATTCGGATTTGAGATGCCTCCGACTCTGATGATCAGCGGAACTGGCTAATGTCATTACGATCTGCCTTCAGGGGGTCAGGCAAACGACTGGGGAAGGCCCTCCAGGTTGGTATGACTTTCCTGCATCGACTGCAGCGATACTCCTTTTCTCTCGATCAGCAGCATCGCGACGATATCCGTGAACAGGAAGAGGGCTTGTTCCAGCAACGAAGCCATCGGCTGGATCGATTTCACCTCCTCGGAGCCACCGAAAATCTGACCTGGCACCCTTAGGCAGAGGTCAGCGAGTTGACCGTGCTCATTCTCCGGGTGAGCGGTCAACAATGCGACCCTGGCGCCGGCCGCCTTCGCTAGACGGATGACGTTCAACTCGACATTGGTCACCGCACAATGCCCGATGAGCAAGTCTCCGGCGCCAATTCGCGGGCTCGTCGTGTCATAGACGACGTAAGTGTCGAATCCCATATGCTTGAGGCGCATTGCGAACGCTCGAACCGAAAGCTGCATGCGTCCCATGCCATAGAGGTGAAGCGTCTTCGCCCGGAGTATCTCTTCAAGGAACCGCTCCAGTTGCTGTGGATTCACAGCTTCGAGCACCTGCCTGTTTTCCTCCAGAACGGCGGTGACCAGGGCCGGGTAGTCCATCGTCAACTCCAGCTACGTTTTTTTCAGCCAGAGGCGGGCGATCCACTGGTCGCGCACCAGGGCAGAGGGCGATGGCCACGATCATCGTGGCGCCCCAGATGGCCTGGGTCAGGTGCGGGCTGAAGCCCAGCAGGTTGAAGCCGGTCGAGATCAGCTGAAGCAAAATGAGCGAGAGGACGAGCCCCAATACCCTGCCAAAGCCGCCGTTGGGATCCACCCCTCCGAGCACCGCCGCCAGAATGGTGATGAGGAGATAGGATTCGGCGTAACCGGCCCGCGCGGAGTTGAATCGCGCCATCATGACCACCGCCGCCACCCAGCAAAGCGCACTCGACACAACATAAACGCCTACCAACATCCATTCGGTGGCCACGCCCGAATAACGGGTAGCCTTTTCGTTTGAACCGATCATGCGCACCGATACGCCGAAGGGAGCATGGTTCATGATCACCGCAACGAGGATGGCGCAGAGGATGAAAATGAGCATCGGCACTGGAAATCCGAGCAAGGTGCCATTGCCCAAAAACAGGATCGCTGGCGGAAATCCGCCGATGACCCCGCCGCTGGTGGCATAGACCGCGATCCCTTTGAAAGCGGTCATTGTGCCAAGCGTCACCAGGATGGGATGAACGCCCAAAAACGCCACGATCAACCCGGTGATCAGCCCGACCAGCAGCGCCGTCACCAGTCCCGTCCCCAAGGCGAGCACGATCACCCCAGCCACTGTCTGGGGCGCGCTGTCGGCTCCCAACATCTTGGTGAGGATGGCAGCCATTACCAGTGCGGAAAGGTTCGCCGTCGCGATGATCGCAAGATTCAGGCCTCCGCTCATCAGCGGGATCATCATGGCAAGCGCCAGGATCCCGAGTTCTGGCATCTGAAAGGCAATGGCGCGGAGGGTATCTCCCGAGAGAAAATTCGACGGTGACAGCGCGCCAAACACGATCGCGGCAAGCAAGATCAAAGCGCTCAGCATCGTGACGGTTGGGTCCCGTCCGAGCAGATCCGCTATGGACGTCCGGGGCACCTGGGACGAGGTGGAGGTAGTAACTTCAGCCGACATTGCCGATGGCCCTCCCTTGCTGGCGCTTGGCGGCGAGGGCCGTCGCGCTCACACTGACGAGAATGATGATGCCGGTGACGAACCCGAAAGAGTAGGACGACACGCCAAGCAGCGTGAGGCCATTTTGAAGGATCGCCAGCAGCACGATACCCAAGACCGCTCCGCTGACCGTGCCGATGCCGCCTTGCAGGCTGGCGCCGCCCAAGACGACGGCGGCGAGCACGTCGAGCTCCCGGCCGATCAAGGCGTTGGGCACGACCTCTTCGACCCGGTGTGCCTGCACCAATCCGGCGATCCCGGCCGTCAAGCCCGAATAGCCATACACGAAGCACTGGAGGCCCACGATGTTGCAGCCCATCCGTTTTGCTCCTTCGAGGTTGCCCCCAAGCCCGTAGATCTGCCGGCCGATCGAGAGCCGGTTCAGCAGGAAGGCGGTGACGATCAGGACGACCGCGGCGACGAGCACCGGAAATGGGATGCCTAAAGGCGCAATGGTCGCCGTGAACCAGTCCGGCAAATCATAGATGGATTCCCCGTCGGTCAAAAACATGAGCATCGCAAAGTAGAAGGTCATCGTCGAAATGGTGACGATCACCGACAGCGCTTGAAGGTAATAGGTCAATAAGGCATTCACGGTCCCGAGCAGAGCTCCGAAAACCGCGGACAATGCAAAAGCGACGAACCAGTTTCCGCCCAGTTGGACGAGGATGGTCGCCACCAGATACTGGGTCACCGCAGCGATTGCGGCAAAGGAGATGTCGATGCCCCCGGAGATCAGGACCACCAAGAGGCCCGCCGCCATGATTGCCATCACCGAGTAGCTCTCCAGCAGGGTGGTCAGGTTGCTGACGGATAAAAAGCTCGGAGAGAGGGCGGAGAAAAAAATCGCCATCAGCACGACGATGGCTGCGATCTGGACTTCATGCCGACGAGACGCCCTCTTGAGAAATGATGTGTTGCTAGGCATAAATGGCTTCGCGGAGTTCTTTCTCGCTGATGCGGTTCGGTTCGTAGGCGCCGACGATTTTTCCGGAGCGCATGACCAGGATGCGGTGGCTTTGATGCAAGATCTCATCCGCCTCGTCCGAGATAAGCAGAATGGCTAGACCTCGAGCCGCGAGCGCATCGACGACCTGAAAGATCCCGGCTTTCGCGCCGATGTCCACGCCCACCGTGGGCGAATCCAGGATGAGCACGCGCGGATCTGTCGCGAGCCATTTGGCCAGCACGACGCGCTGTTGATTGCCGCCCGAGAGCTGTTGGACCGGCCGGTCTGCGGTCTTGGTCTTGACGCGCAGTTCCTTGAAAATCCATTGGTCGATGGTTTGAGCCCGGCGCGCTCCGTCGATGAGACCGAGCCGCCCTGTCAGCCGGTTCAACACCGAGATGACGGTGTTGTCCGCGATGGTTTGAGGCATCACCAACCCCAGGGAAAGACGGTCTTCGGAAACGTAGGCGATGCCTTGGCGGATCGCGTCGCGATTGTTGTCGAACCGGACCGGCTTTCCCTTGACCCGAATCTCGCCACCGTCCGGAGGGTTCATTCCGAAAAGCGAAAGGGCCAGCTCGGTGCGCCCTGAGCCCATCCGTCCCGTCAGGCCCAGGATTTCCCCGGGCTGCAGTTCGAAGTCGATATCGGCGTATTGGCCCGTGCACGTGAGACCACGCACTTCGAGCGCCGGAGCCGCTTTACTGGAAAACGGAGGTTTGATGCTGCTTTCAAACACGTGGCCGGTGATGAGTTCGCCCAGCCGGCGCCGATCAAGCTCGCTCACGGAATAGGTTCCAAAATTGCGGCCGTCCCTCATCACCGTCACCCGTTCGGCAATATCCATCACCTCGTCGAGCCTGTGACTAACGAAAAGGCTGGCGATCTTCTGGCGCTTCAACTCATGAACCACAGCCAGAAGTCCCTCGACTTCCTGGTGGCTCAGGGACGCGGTCGGCTCATCCATGACGACCAGCCGCGCCTCCGCCGCAAGCGCGCGGCAGATCGCCACCAGTTGGCGCGTGGCGATGGGAAGCTTCCCGACAAGTTCATCCAGCGGCAGAGACACCTTAAGCCGATCCATGACCGCTTGGGCTTGCTTGCGCATCACGTTTTTGTTGGCCACCCGCACCGGCGTCTCCACGTGATGTCGGAAGGCTATGTTCTCGGCGACGGTAAGGTTGGGAAACAGCGAGAGGTCCTGGTAAATGATCTGGACCCCGAAGCGTTGCGAGGCCGAGGGCGACAAATGCGAATGGGCCTTGCCCTCCAGAACGATCTCCCCTTCATCCGGCACGTGAACGCCGGAAAGGACCTTGATCAGGGTGCTCTTGCCGCACCCGTTCTCTCCGGCCAGGCTGTGGATTTCTCCGGAATGAATCGACAAGCTGACGTCCTGTAAGGCGCGCACCCCGCCGAAGCGCTTGCTGATCCCGCGCATCTCGATGAAATCGGATGCGCTTTGGCCAGCACCTGGGCTGTTGGCTGAGGAGGAGGTCATCCCTATTCCGTTTCGCGTCGGTCGATTTGGCGCCAAGAACGGCTGAGGCGCAACCTAAAGCCCCATCTCAGCGAGTTCGTCGACGGTGTCCTTATCGATCTTCAGGACCTTGATGGCTCGAATCACGCGCGTCTGCGGGTCCACGCTGACCTTGCCCAAGCCGGGGATTTCCATTCCGTCCGTGATCTCTTTCCCGTCCAACACCATCTTCGCTACGGTAACGAAAGCCTTCCCGGCTTCCGGCGGGCTCCAGATATATCCCACCTTGATGATCCCCTCCTTCACCAATTTCTTGCCCTGTTTGGGGGAGCAGGCTCCCACCAAAGTAACCTGTTCAGTCTTTCCACGCTCTTTGATGGCGCGGCCCGCTCCAATCGGCCCCTGGCTGCCAAAGGTTAGAATCCCTTTCAAATTCGGATGGGCCAGCATCGCGTCCAGCGCAGTCTTGTAACTTTCATCGACGCTTTCGGCCACACCGTAGCGGTCGGCGACCAGCTTCATTTTCGGGTAGTGCTCCTTCTGATAGGCAATGGCGGCATCAGCCCACGCGTTGTGCAGCGGAACTGTCAATCCGCCGACATAGACGATGTATTCACCTTCCTCGTTCATGTACTTGGCAAGGTCCTTCATGTGACGCTCGCCAAATTCCTTGTTGTCGATCATTTCAATGTCCCAGACGTTGCCCACTTGATCCGGTGACTCATGGGTGACGACGGGAATTCCGGCCGCCTTTGCGCGTTCGAATACAGGTTCGAGCGCTTTGGCGTCGTTCGGCACAACGCCAATCGCACTGACTTTCTTGGCGATGAGGTCTTCGACCGCGCGCACCTGCTGAGCGGGGTCGGCTGTGGTGGGCCCGATCATGTAGGCATTAACGTTTTGTTCTTTGCCGGCTTCCTTGATGCCCTTCTCCATAGCGGTGAACCACGGAATGCCGCCAATCTTGACGACGATGGCGATTTCCTGCTCCGCGGCCTGGACACGAGCGATCAGGAGCGAATTGAGAAGAATTACTGCAGCGGCGGCTGCATAGCGGGAGATGTTACGCATTTTGTTCCTTTCTGAATAGGGTTGGGGGCTTTGGTTATTGGATCTTAGCTGGAAAGCTTGCTTGTGGCCATCGCGAGTTTGGCCCGGCGTGAACCTACGCGAATTTTTTTAGCTCGGACCGCACGAACTGGGCCGAACGCGTGACCAGATCATCGAGGTCGTCGCCGCCGAGCAGGTCGCGGTAGACAGAGATGTCCCGGCCGACCTCCCCGCCGGGGACCAGAAACGGCTCCATGACGACAGCTCCTTGATAATCGATATCGTGCAAGGCGCGAAAGATTTCCTCCCACGGCATTCGCCCGAATCCTGGCGGGCGACGGTTGGTTTCGCCAAGATGGAAATGTCCGAGCCACCCCTTGGACTCGAGAATCGAGTCGCGAAAGCTGTCTTCCTCGATGTTCATATGAAAAGTATCGAGGAGGATCTTGCAATTGGGGCTTTCGACACGTTTTGCGAAATCGATTCCCTCGGCCGCCGTGTTCATGACGAAATGTTCGAAGCGATTGACGACCTCAAGGCAAAAGATGACATCGCAGTCTTCCGCGGCTTTCACTGCCTCACGCACGCCTTCAACCGCTCGATCGGTGAGCACGCGCTTGTCTTCGCCTGGCAGGAGTTTACGAGGCCACGAACTGTAGTTGATTCCGGCCATGACCGTGCCGCCCATATGTTTCATCGCTCGGCAAAGATCCCCGAGTAAAGCAATGCCTTTCTTCCGTGTGGCGGCATCCTCCGAGACCAGGTCCATATCTTCCGTCATGCCGATGCTGTAGGTGAGACCCAGACCCGCCTCTGCGGCGGCGGCTTTGAGCGTATCCAGCTCTGCCTTGCTCATGCGCGCGATCTTTTGAGCACGCACCTCAAGAATGTCGAAGCCTGTCTTGCGGGCTCTTGCGACGAATGGGAGCTGGTCCACGTCCCAGAGCTGGGTCCAATATCCGAAGTGTATTCCGATGGGATTCATAAAAATGTGGGGGATATGCCAAGGCTGAAGGCAGCCTCTCGGCAGATTTCTAAGCCTGTTCCCGCTCCATCAAGCCATTGCTCAAGCCAAAGGTCAATGATCGCTTGCCGAAAAAACTTTACGCCTGTGAACCCGACTTTCCGTGAGCCCGGGCGGGGCAAGGGGTGTTCCGCCTGAGATGATCTCCAGTTGAGGATTTTGCGCCTCTGCTTCGTTGCGCACCGTCGATTCGCGGATCACCAGACTGCAGTGCACTTCAACGCGTAACTTAGGCGATCGATCGCTATTCAAGCGGGCCATGAGCATCGACCATGCCTGATCCGCGAAAGCTTCGACGGGCTGACGAATGGTCGTCAGCATGGGCCTCAGCGCCGTGAACCATTCCGAATCATCATACGCCAGCAACGAGAGATTCTTTGGGAGGTCGAGTCCCATTTCCCAGATCGTCTTAAGCGCTCCGATGGTCAACGTCTGCGTCAAGGCAAAGAGAGCTGAAGGCCTCGCCTCACTCAGCAAGAGCGGTTTGAGAAGAGGTTTAACGGCGTCGACCGAAGGGTTGTGGCCAACGACCCGAACATCCTTGAATTCGTAAAGTCCCGCCTCTTGAAGGGCCTCGCAGTAGCCTTCGATTCGCTCGGCGATATTTCGAAGCTCGGGATCGCTGGCGAGCAGCGTGATGCGGCGGTGTCCAAGGGAAATGAGATGTCGGGTGCCTTCGCGAGTCGCGGCGGCGTTGTCGGCCGAAACGCTGTCAAAATCTGTGTCCGGGCCGATGCGGTCCAGCAGCACTGTGGGAATCCCTCTTTCCCTTAAGTCAGCCAGGACGGGCGAGTCGTCGCGGCACGGGACAACGATTAACCCGTCGATCTGACGCCGGACCAGGGCCAGGACTCGTTCGCGCTCCGACGAGAAGTCCTCCTGCGTGTCAGCCAAGACGATCTGGTAGTCTGTGCACACAGCCCGCTGCTCAATGCGCTGAACAATTCCATGAAACAGACCCACGGTGATGTCCGGCACGACCACGCCGATCGTCCGGGAGCGACGCTCGCGGAGATTTCTTGCCGCACGATTGGGACTGTAGCCCAGGGCGGCTGCCGCCTCTTGAACCCGCTTCTCGAGCTCCGGACGCACATAACGGCTACCTCGCAGAACATTGGAGACCGTGGCGGTGGAGACCCGCGCAGCCCTGGCCACGTCGTAGATCGTCGGAGTGTCAGTTCTCTTTGCCCGGCCCGGCATCCCACTATCCTCCCAAAACACAAAGCCAGCGCAATCGTAAAAGTTAAAAATAATTAAAAATAGTTTGACATTAAATTAAATAAAACGATTTACAGGTCGCGCTATGACCTCCACGCATCTTGACGCTCTCCTGGGATCTGCGAGTTATCCGGTGCGAGGCGTGGGAGTCGGCCGCCAGCCGGCCACAGGGCGTGATGTTGTCTTGCGCGACGGGGTGTGGCTGGGCGGAGCAAAGATGAAGGGGGCCAACGAAAAACCCGTAGGCTTCCGCATTCGCGAACGTCTAGGGGGTTTAACGGCATTGGAAGCGCGCGTTATTTGTGCTCTGGTGAGTCAGCATCTGATCGACGACCGGACCTTGCTCAAGGTTGTCGCATCCGAGGCGAAGGTTTCGCAAGCAATGGTCGTCAAGATCGCCAAGAAGCTTGGCTTCGACGGCTTTCGTTCTCTTCGGGCTGCGCTCGCTGAGCACAACCGGCTTCCCTTAAGAGAAATACGCCAGGAATTATCCAGCTATCGGACCACCGCGGATATTGTGGAGAAGGTATGTGGTAGCTCCATGAACGCATTGGAAACGACATTCTCGGGCTCCTGTTTCGAGAGGCTGGAGGGAGCCGCCGAGTGCATCTGGTGCGCCCGGCAACGAGATCTTTACGGGGTGGGGAGCTCTGCGCAGGTAGCGCGCGATGCGGCTTTCAAGTTCTTGCGCATTGGCCTTCGGACATCGGTATTCGATGACGGGTGCATGATGTCGATGTCGGCGCCTTTGCTGCGAAAGGGCGATGTCGCTGTGGCCGTCTCATTTTCCGGGCAGAACTTGAGCGTCCTCGATGCGGTGCGGCAGGCGCGGAAGAACGGCGCCAAGGTGATCGCCATTACCAATCGCTCCTCTTCGATTCTTGCCCAGGAGGCCAACTTTGCCTTTTCCGCCTCCGCCGACGAATGCCCATTGACCGGCGAGACCGCTTCGGCTCGCGTGGCGCAGTTAGGCATCGTTGAACGCGCTCTTTATGGCTGTGGCGCGCATCAACCCTGCGGTCACCGAAGCGAACCTCGGCTGCACGATCTCTGCGATCAGGGCACAGCGGGGCCCGTGGTGATCGTCGACGCGTGAGGAATGGGAACCAAAGATGGCACACGCGTCCCCGCGTGTGTTCGGCGTCTCGCCGAACAGGGTCGCCGGCGAGGCGCCGGAAAATTGCCCGCGGGCCGCGTGCGCTCCCCGTCAACGCCCAATGAGCATCGAGACACGGCTGGCGAGTTTGTCGAAATGCGTGCCCGGCCAGTAAATTCGGCCGCACGCCGAACACATCCGGTAGTCATCGTAGTAGCGCAGGGTGAGCGGTTCGTCGGCGAGTCGCTCCAGAACATCTGCTTTCGGGACAGACTTTAGCAGCCCGTTGCACTCCAGGCAGCGAGAGAAGGGGGCCGTTTGGCCCGACGGATCAAGGGCGCCGAAGCGGCGCAAGACCTCGGCTGTTTGTTTCGCGGGATCGACCGAGCGCGGGCAATACCCATGCCGCACGATCGAATGCATAAGCAGCCGGCGATCCCTCGTGAGAATTGCCCGATCCTCAGAGGTCGTGATCTCAAGCAAGCGGCGATCATTGGCTTTGGCTTCGTAAATCGTATCGAATCCCAGGAGACGAAGGTTGCGCGCAAGTTTTCCCAGATGACCGTCGGCGACAAATCGATCGAAGCTCGGTGTCTGCAGCCGCGGCGCAGAGGGAAGAACTTCCCTGGGGGCGGGGAAGCCATACACCTCGAGCCGCACGGAGGTCTCCACTTGCCAGCGAAAATCGACATCACCGGGCGCTTCTCCGTTCAGGGAGGAAATGACAATTAGATCAACTTCCGGATGGGGCACCCCGCACGCCTCGATGACATCTTTGACCGAGGTCTTCTCGCGCAAGTTCCGAAAAACGGGAATCTGCCGGCGCAGTCGCGGCGGCAGAAAAAAGCCCGCCAGACCTCCATGAAAGACGAGTTGGATCTCGAAGGTCACCGCGTGTTTTTTCGCCGCGGCTTTCCCGAAAAGCGAGGAGAAGTTGAGGCGGGCGGTCTGCCCGCAAGCATGGACGACGACGGGGTGGCGAACTGCACGCTCGCTTTGTCCGAAACAAATTGGCAAGCCCTCTCTATGACACTCGAGCATCTTGACACCATCATTGCCTTTGTGGTGATTCTCGCGGGCGTTAGTCTGCTGGTCACCGTTCTCACGCAGTCTGTCTCCGCGCTGCTCGGATTGCGCGGCACCAACCTTTGCTGGGGAATTGAAACGCTGCTCAAGGAACTTGATCCGAACCTCAAAGCCCACGCGGCAATGATCACCCGGGAAGTGCTCCGCCATCCCTTGATCTCCGATTCTACGCTGTCACGCTTTGGCTCCAAGTTGTTTAATCGATGGAGGCTGGCTTCGGTGATTCGCAAGGACGAATTGATCGAAATTCTGCGATTGCTGGCCCGATCCTCCGTGGAAGCTGGCGCGGGGGATCGCGTTGACGCCACCGTGAGCGGCTCAGCGCCGCAACGTGACGGCGCGCGGGAAGGCGACGCGGCGCGGCGCATGCCGGAGTCGTGGCAGACGGCTCTCTTCAATTCGCTGAGGCGAATCGATCAGAAAGCCGCCGCCGACCTCGAGCTGGCGGCGGGCGAAATCAAGAAGCTTTTCCCGGATGATCCGGGGCGGGCGGAGCAGATCATTTCGCAGGTGATGAGGTCAGCTGAGCAGCTGCCTGGCATCATCAACCGATGGTTTGACCCGGTGATGGATCGCGTCTCTCAGCGGTTTGTCACGCATACACGCATCTGGACGATCATTTTCTCAGTCTTGGTTGCCTTCGCGCTGCATCTGGACGCCCTGAAACTGGTCACGCAACTCTCCACCGATGCTGAATTGCGCTCGCAACTCGTCGCGAGCGCGAATGCTCTCACCAAGAAGGCAAACGATATCCTGGCCGCTCCCGCAACCGGCCCATCGGCGGAGTATGTCCAAGCCATGAAACGTTTGATCAAAACTCATCCAACCGAGCTTGCCGTGCTTGGCGAGCCTTCCGGATTCGCGGACCTGGCAGGCGGCAAAGAGTGGTTATTGACCCGCCTGCAGACTGCCGGGATTCAGGACGCGGAAAAATGGCAGCGCGAGTACGAGACGCTCGTTCCTCAGGCCGCGCTTTTGGATGCGGCGGACAATCTCCGTTCCATTTGGAAAGACAAATTGATATTCCAGCTGATACCCGATCCCTACCCGACGCCGTGGTATAGTTATTGGACTCCGGGTTGGTTGCACTTCTGGGGAATCCTGGCCAGCGCCGCGCTCTTGAGTGTCGGAGCGCCTTTCTGGTTCAACACGCTGAAGACGCTGACCAGCTTCCGTCCCGTGCTCGCCGGCAAAGAGCAACAAGAGCGAAAGGAACCAGACAAGGACAAATAGGCCGGCACACGAATCTCACTTGGACAAGAAATTGGTCAGGAGACCGAAGGAAATCGGCAGGATCCGGGATGCCATCTTTTCCGCCCCCCCGGACTTTCACCGGACGGGGCTATCATCCCGAGGCTGTTACGCCGGAGCGGAAAAGATGGCACCTTCCCAAAAGGCGCCTGCTTCCCGGCGTTCGATTACCGAACTCCGGGGCTTGGAAGAACCAAACGGGCCGTTACGCTAGCACATCACTGAGCCTCGTCAATTGTTTCGGCTAAAAAAATGAGAATATTCCTCTCTCGGCGCAGTTCATCATCCAGTGCTCTCGCGTGTCTTGGAATTCCGCTTGTCACGGCACACTCGTCACCTATCACTTTGCCATGATCCTGACCTGGCTTTCCCAGTATCGAGATATCGGATTGCTTTTTCTGCGCCTTGGCATTGGAACAATGATGGTTTTCCACGGCTGGCCGAAACTCGCCGGAGGCATTCATCAATGGGAAAAGCTCGGCAAGGCAATGAGTGCGCTGGGTATCAACTTGTTTCCGGGATTCTGGGGTTTCTCGTCGGCCATGGTGGAGACACTGGGCGGCGTGCTGATCGTTATCGGCTGCTGCTTCCGGCCTGTGACGATTCTCATGACGTTCAATTTTATTGTCGCGACGGTCCTGGTTTACAAAACGAGCCAGCAGTTTCTTGAATGGTCACGGCCGGCAGAGATGCTGATCCTCTTTTTTAGTCTCATCTTCATTGGCGCCGGAAAGTATAGCGTGGACCGAAGCTAGCGTCCTTCTGCATTCCTCATCCACACCTTGGAAATTCGATGTTCCCGACCGAATCCCTGATCGTTGGTGGAATCGTCTTTGAGGAAATGGATCAAGCCGATTTCACGGGCCCATTTGAGGTCCTGAGCCGGCTGCCCGACTCCGTATTTCACGTCATTGGAAAAACGAATGCGCCGGTGCGTGACATCAAGGGGCTGATTCTCACGCCGACACTTTCCTTCGCCCAAGCTCCGCGGCTTGATGTTTTGCTGGTGCCGGGAGGGAATGGAGTCAACGCGCTCATGGAGGACGAGGAAGTTCTCTGTTTCTTGCGCAATCAGGCGGCGGGTATCGTTTTCTCGGTTTGCACCGGTGCGCTCGTTTGCGGTGCGGCAGGTCTGCTCAGAGGCAGGCGGGCGACGACCCACTGGGCCTCTCATGATTTGCTCAGGCTTTTCGGGGCTGTGCCGGTCAACGCCCGGGTTGTCGTGGATGGCCCGCTCGTCACCGCGGCCGGCGTCACCTCAGGGATCGACGCTGCTCTGCGATTGGCTGCGATCTTGCGGGGCGATCAAGTGGCTCAGAAAATTCAGCTTTATCTGCAGTACGCGCCCGAGCCTCCATTCGATGCCGGTACGCCGGAGTCCGCCCCTGCGGCCATCGTGGACGCGACGCGAGCGTCACTTAGCGAACTTCTCCAGGCTCGTGCCGAGATCGCGAAGCGCGCCGCCGCCAAACTGGAAATTGCCTGAGGACCGGGCGGAACGAGCAATTTGCTGAACCTCGGCAACGCCCACGTTGCCGGGGCGGACCCCAGGTCAGTCATCATCCCAGTCATCATCATCCCAAGGACGCTGAACGACCGCGTAGCCGCCGCTGGGGTAGCTGCGATAATAGACATTGTCGTAAGTGTAATAGTTGACGCCGCGATAGACGCGGGTCCGGTAGCCCGCCGGCAGAACGGTGACTACCCTTTGCGGGCCTACGGACGTCTCTTGGACAACGACGCGTTGTGGCACCGTGCGCCGCTCGTAGACGAGGCAACCTGATGTTGTCAACGCGACGGAAATCAGCGCCAAAGAAAGAATGGTTTTCATGATCTTGGTCCTCTTTGCTTTATAATCGTTAGCGGCGTTCGCCGTGCGCGTGTCCTTTCCATCAGGAAGACGGCCTGTGCATTGTTTGCGAAGGCCGCCTGAGAGAGATTGTGGCATTCGTGCTCGACGTCGGGATGGCAATTGCACAGTAAGAGACCGTGCAAGCTCTCTGGTGGTTTCTTTCCTTGGGGCTTATGCTTATCGGCCTTGTCGGAACGGTGATTCCGTTGGTGCCCGGCACGGTCCTCATCCTGTGCGGCGCGGTCCTCAATCATTTTGCGCTGCAGTCAATTGGCTGGCCCACATTGGTTGTTCTTACCGTGATGATGATCGCAGCACAGGCCTTGGATATCGTGAGCGGTTCGCTCGGTGCAAAGTGGTTCGGAGCGACGCGCTGGGGTGCGATTGGCGGAATTCTGGGAGCCATCGTCGGATTGTTCTTTGGTTTGATCGGAATCTTTATCGGACCACTCATTGGCGCTCTGGCGGGAGAATTGCTTGGCGGCAAAGGTCTCCTTCCCGCAGGACGTTCTTCGTGGGGCACGCTGCTGGGGACGACGGCCGGGATCATCGGGAAATTTAGCATCGGTGTGTTGATGATCCTCTGGTTCCTCGTCGCGGCTTTCCTAAAATAGCGGCTTGGCTTGCGGGAGCCCAATCGCGGATCAAAATGATCTCGCCTGGGTCGTCGGTCGGCCCTGATCCGAATTGAGGGGTGAATACACCTGGCGCTCGTGCGTTTCAGAAGTTAGAGTGGATCATGCTCGCTTGCGTTAGAGTCTCACGTCCGAGAGCGGATTGGAAACTCTCCGCGATCACTCTGCTGGCGTGCTTTATTTTCTCGGATTCTCTGAGGGCGCAGGCTCCCCAACCACCGGTGCCTCCGCCGGTGACACAGGAAAGCGCCGTGCCGAAGCTCCCGCCGGAAGCGCTCAATCAGCTGCTCGCGCCCGTCGCACTGTATCCGGATGCGCTCATCGCATTGATCCTGCCTGCCTCGACGGCTCCGTCCGACGTGGTGCTTGCCGCGCGCTATCTCTCCTCAAACGGCGATCCGGCGCAGGTCGCGAACCAACCGTGGGACGAGAGCGTCAAGTCGCTCGTTCGCTATCCGGACGTCCTAAAGTGGATGGATCAAAACCTTGAGTGGACTACGCAGGTCGGCGTCGCCTTCCTCGATCAGCCGGCTGACGTGATGAATGCGATTCAGCAGCTCCGAGCCCAGGCAATCGCTGCGGGCAACCTCGTCGATTGTCCGCAACAGAAGATCGTTAAGGAAGAAACCTGCGTTCGGATCGTGCCGGCAGAACCCGAGTTGATCTATGTGCCGCGTTACGATCCAGAGGTCGTGTACGTGCGGCCATATGAGCCGTATCTCGGACCGGCTTTGACATTTGGAGTCGGATTTGCCGTCGGTTCATGGCTGAACTACGATTGCGACTGGCCACGACGACAGGGTGTATGTGGGCGACTGGAATCCGGGATGGAAGCAGAAATGGAAGCGCAATCGCGGAGGAGGTTTCGATCCCGGGCGGACGATCAATGTCGTCAACATCAGCAGCGGCACGGCTCGCGTCTGGCAGCCGAGTGGGAAGGCCCAACGCCAACAGTGGAAAAGGCAACGCGCGGAGAACGACAACGCGACGGCCTACTACAATTTGAATGCGCGCAACCGTCGGGGAGACGTCGATGATCCTGGACGGCTGCTTCCGGCAGTGGCAAGACCTTCACGATTGGGTTTCAGCGACGCCGCCAGCAACGGAGATCGCCGGGGTGGGCGCCGAGCGAGCTCCGAGACCAGCGATCCCCAGGGATTCCGGAGCACGTTACCGGCTCAGGACGGGCAATCTCATCGAGGCGGCGGCAATCGCGACTGGAAGGGAAAAGGGAAAGGAGAGACCGCTTCTCAAGTAAACGCCAGGGCCGGCCAACAATCGCCGCCAGCAGAAAAGAGGTGGAAGGGAAATGATTCGAATGGTCGCAAAGGGCGTCCAGATTCGGACTCAGTGAAAACGGGCCGTTCCAACGGCAATGTGGAACGCTCAAAGAATGCGAAATCGGTGCATTCCAAGGCGAATAGTTCCTCGCAACAGTTCAAGGCCGGGCGAGCCCAGTCCATTGCTTCCCAGAGCGGAAGTCCGTCCTTCTCCAAGGCGAACAAGCATTCGCAGTCCCCCCGGGCTGAAAGGTCCAAGGCGAAGAAGATGCAATCTGCGGGTGCCGCAAGCAAGAAGAGTGGCGGCGGAGGACATAAAGGAGAGAAAGGGGACAAGGGGAAGGGAAAAGACAAGGGGAAGGGAAAAGACAAGGGTTAGCCTCTTCCCGGACGAGGCCTGGTCGTTTAGAATGGGATTTGGAAAGCGCAGGTTTTCGCGTTTCCTCGCTGAGCCATTGCCAACCTTGGTGTTGAGCGTCTCGGAATTGTTTCTTTTCCCGATCTTTGGCGAGACTTCGCGAACACGGGGGGCTAACAATTACGCTCGAGGTGGCTACTGGATCACAGCTTGATGTGGGAGGAAGGACGATCAACGTCACAAATCTCGACAAAGTTCTCTATCCGGAGACAGGCTTTACCAAAGGCGACTTGATCAACTATTACATCCGCATTTCCCCTGTCTTGCTTCCCCATTTGAAAGACCGGCCGATTACCCTAAAGCGATATCCGGATGGTGTTGCCGGGCTCTTCTTTTACGAGAAGAAGTGCCCTTCCCATCGCCCGAAATGGGTGGAGACCACCAGGGTCGCCAAGTCCGATGGAGGAGCCATCAACTACTGCATGATGAACGACCTTCCCGCCTTGGTGTGGGCAGCGAACCTTGCGGATTTGGAGTTGCACACGTTTTTGCACAAGGCGGCGGCCATTTCCCGTCCGACGAGCCTCGCGTTTGACCTGGATCCGGGCCCGCCTGCGGACATTGTCTTGTGCTGCCAGGTCGGGCTCTGGGTGAAAGCGACCTTCGATGCGCTTGGCATGGAGAGCTTCGCCAAGACGTCCGGCTCCAAAGGGCTCCAGGTTTATGTGCCTCTCAATACCCCGGTGACTTATGAGAGAACCAAGGCGTTTGCTCATGCTCTCGCGCAGCTTCTGGAGCGGGAATTTCCCGAAGTTATCGTCTCGAAGATGCAAAAGAGCCTGCGGGGCGGCAAAGTTCTCGTGGATTGGAGTCAGAATGACGATCATAAGACTACGATCAACGTGTATTCGCTGCGGGCGAAGAGTCACCCTACCGTTTCCACCCCCGTGACATGGGATGAGGTGTCGGAAGCCGTTAAGCGACAGAATGCCAAGGTTCTGACGTTCGAGTATGACGACGTGCTCGCGAGAGTAAAAAAAAGAGGGGACCTATTTTCGCCGGTTGTTGAACTCAAGCAAAAATTGCCCCGATTGGACGCTCTGAATCGTGTCTCGAAGGCCTCGCGGCGTTCGGATCGTGGACAGTCTATTTCAGGCGCTTGAGCAGACTCTGGTAGAGTTTGGCCAGCGCGCTGCCTGCCAGACTCCCGCTGAGGACATCGCCAGGATAATGTGCGCCCAGATAGACGCGCGAAAGGGCAACCAGCAGCGCAATTGCGAAGAAGAGACGCCGGCCGCCTGGATAGTGCGCTTGAAGCAGGGTGGCTCCCGCAAAGGCCGCGGCGCTGTGGCCCGAAGGAAAGGAATGGCTTCCCGGTTTGCGCCCCACGACAATGGCGCGAACAATGGAGATGAACGGCCGGCGGCGGCGAAAATATCTCTTGATGGGAATCTCGACAGTATAAGTTGCGAGATACAGCGCAGGGAGCACAGCGCGCGCGGTCTTGACAGCTCGATGACGATCACACGAGCGCGTCGGCGAGCACCACGAGAATCCATGCGTGTCCACCGGTCATGATCCAGCTGAATCGATCAATCAGACCATCAAACCACTTCGGATGAGGAAGATGATTGATGCGGATGAAGAGCGCCGCATCGATTGCGTCGAATGGCTTCAGGCGGTTTATCAATTCCTTTCTTAGGAGATCTCGACCGTGTTCGACTTGCGGCGATTCATCCTTGGACGGCGCCTGCCCAGACGCCTCTGCAACGGCCTCGTCCAGCGCTTCCCGCTTCTTGACGGGCGAAGCAGCGATTTGAGCAGCAGCCTCAGTTAGCACCACGGCTGCGCGCTGCGTCGGAGGCGCGGTTGCGGCCGCCTCTTTGATGGCTTCAGCTTGTTTGACTGGATCAACAGAGTCCTGAGCCTGTGGGAGATCCTTTTCCTTAGTCTCGCTGGCCGCCTCCTCGATACTGTCAAGAACCTTAGCTGCCTCAGAAGGTGTCTTGACCTCGGCAAATCCCGCCTCTAGCGCCCTGCCTGCTTGCCTGGCCGCAGCCTGCGACTCTTCTTTCCTGGTATGTGTCTCCTTCACGCTGTCTATATATCGTTTACTGGGATCGGATGAAGGGCGGTTGTCGCGTTTGTCCTCGAGCAATCACTCGAATCGCGCATGAGCGGGTCGAAAAGCACCGAAGACGACTTCGTTCTTAACCTGCCGCAGCTAAAAGGTTTCGGATGAGTCATTTGCAGTGGTTCTTTGTGAGACCCGGGAAACTTCATTGGGTAATCGCACGCGCGATATCCTGATTTTCGCCTTCGTGGTTTCTGTTTCACGGAGAGTCGTACCTACGCCGAGGCGTTGGCCGAATTGCTCTCAGCAAGGATGTGGCCGCTGGTTCGATCGACGCGGAGAACGCCAGGGCAAAACACAAGGCGTGGCGAGGGGAAGAAGATAACTGCGCAGATTCGAGCTTGCGCGTATTCGTAGAGGGGCGTCTGGATCCAATGCCCCGCCGGATGGAGCTGCGTCTCGGGTAGAAACCTCGTGGAGACGGAAAGGACGGAAAAGGAACTGCTGAATCGACCACGAGAGTCGTGTCAAGAGTCGGAATGTCAACCGTTCCCAAGGCAACGTTGCGCAAGCCCTGCGCATTCGTCATCCCACGATGGCACGTTTGCAAAGGCAACCGAAGCCTGGTTGAAGGAAGTGAATATCTTGCGTGCCGCACATCGGGGAGCGGTGTGGTCGGCGTGTCGCGATCACCGACGACGTCTCGAACCTCGACACCGGCGTTAAAGTTCGACACGCTGCCGGGGATCGGAGACGTCGCGCGTGAAGTTTCTCACCTCGCAGCTCACATACTTTCTGAAGCCGGCAAAGAGCCGCCGCAACATTCGCTTCTTGCTGCGTTTCTCACTGGTTTTGGCCATCCTTGTCACGGTCTACACCATCCTTTTCCATGTGCTGATGGTATTCGAGGGGCAAGAGCACAGTTGGATAACGGGGTTCTATTGGACCCTTACGGTGATGTCCACGCTGGGATTTGGCGACATCACCTTCACCAGCGACGTCGGGCGCGCATTTTCGATCGTCGTCCTTCTTTCCGGTATGGTGTTCCTGCTCATTCTTTTGCCGTTCACATTTATTGAGTTTTTTTATGCGCCCTGGATGAAGGCACAAGCCGAGGCGAGGGCGCCGCGTCAACTGCCGGAGTCAATGAGCGGCCATGTCATTCTCACGAACCTCGATCCGGTTTCCAATGCACTGATGGATAAGCTTACCCATTACGGATACCCTTATGCGCTTTTGGTGAACGATCTAGACGAGGCGCTTCGCCTGCATGATCTGGGATATCAGGTCGTTCTGGCGGCGAGCGACCGCCCGGAGACCTACAAGCTGGTGCGGGTGCAACGGGCCGCCCTGGTCGCCGCAACGGGCAACGATCTTGCGAATACGAACATCGCTTTCACCGTTCGCGAAATGAGCGAAAGCGTTCCCATCGTTACCACCGCGAGTTCGGAGGACTCCCTTGAGATCCTTCGGTTGGCCGGAAGCTCATACGTGATTCAACTTGGCGAAATGATGGGACAGGCGCTCGCCCGACGGATTACCGGAGTCGATGCGCGCGCGCATGTGATCGGGGAGTTCGGCGATCTGTTGGTTGCGGAAGCGACGGCGGCCGGAACTCCGCTGGTGGGAAGGACCCTCGCCGAAAGCAAGCTTCGCAAGCACACGGGATTAACCGTAATCGGAATCTGGAAGCGCGGTCGGTACGAAATTGCCAGCGCCACGACACGTATCGATGCGACCTCCGTGCTGGTTCTGGCGGGTTCCGCCCAGCAGATTCGTAACTACGACGAACTTTTCTGCATCTATCACGTAAGTTCCGGGTCGGTGATCATTATTGGGGGAGGGCGCGTTGGCCGGGCAATAGCGCGCGCTCTGAAGGAACACGATGTCCCTTATCACTTGGTGGAATCCAATCCCGCCAGGATTCTTGATCAGGAGACCTATATTGAAGGCAGCGCGGCCGACCGAGAGACCCTCAAGCGCGCAGGCATTGATCAAGCGCCGGCCGTCGTCATCACACCGCACGATGACGACATGAATATTTATCTGACGATCTATTGCCGTCGCCTCCGGCCCGATATTCAGATCATAAGCCGGGCGACACGCGAGCGAAACGTCTCCACTCTGCACAGGGCGGGAGCCGATTTTGTCCTTTCCTACGCCTCCATGGGGGCGACGACCATTTTTAACTATTTGCGGCGCGCCGGCGTCGTTGTGATCGCCGAGGGACTTCACCTCGCCGAGACCCGCGTGCCGGATACCCTTAACGGACTCACGCTTGATCAGGCGGCGATACCCAGCCAAACAGGGTGCAACGTTGTGGCGCTTCGCTCAGGAACGGGAATGACAATCAATCCCGATCCGTCAACCCTCCTCAGGCGCGGCGACGAAATCATCTTGATCGGCACGCCGGAGTCTGAACAGCGCTTCATGAAACTCTATGGAGCGCAGACGCTGAGGGCTGAACCGATCGCGCCACCGGGAGCAACCGTCGGGGCGGAGAGTCAGCGGGTTGTTGAAGCGAGCAGCACAAAGCCTTGAAAATCGGTATTCGCGGCAAGCGTGGCGAATTGCTAATTTCAACGAATGGAGAGTCGCACAATGTTGGAAATTTCACGTGAGTTGGCATCGATTGGGCAAGCCGGGATCACTTATTCGACCGATCCCTTCGACCGGGAGCGCTTCCATCGGCTTCGCGAGATCGCCAGCGAGGTCATGCGCGTGGTGCGGGCAGATTTCGAGTGGCCGGCGGAGATCGGCTACGCCACGCCGAAAGTCGATGTTCGCGGCGCAGTGTTTCGAAATGGTGAGGTTTTGCTGATCAGGGAGGCGTCGACTGGAAAATGGACGTTACCGGGCGGATGGGCTGACGTGAACCTGACTCCCGCGGAGAACGTTGAGAAGGAGTGCCTCGAGGAAAGCGGATACGAAGTGAAAGCCCGGCTGGTCACAGCCATCGTGGATCGCGATCGCGCCGGCTACCCCGCAAATCCCCATTCGATCTACAAGATCTTCTTTCTTTGCGATCTCTGCGGTGGCGCCCCCCGGGTGAGTCATGAAACCGCAGAGGTTGCTTTCTTTCCCATCAACGCCTTGCCGGAACTTGACCCTCACCGATCCAGCGCGCTCGAAATTCAAGAGGCGTGGCGGTTCTTCGTGACCCCGTCGCTGTCCACGCGTTTCAACTAGGTCAAACTAGCTCGTCGCGACCTCGCGCGGGCGGAGCCTGGCGGCGACTGTGGCATGGACTGGGCCAAAGACTGGGGTTGGATCACGGGGTGCTGGGCAAGTCATCGGTGGAAATGACGGTGCCGTTGGTGGCGGCGATCTCCAGATATCCAAAGTAACGGCCTCCGCGATCGTAGCACCAAATCTGCCAAACGGGAGCCGAGTCAGCCCCGGTCTGTTGCAAGATGTAGCTCACGGTAGCGAGATCTCGACCATTGGCCGCCGCGTAGTGCGAGGCGATGTCAAAGGCAGCAGGGGAATCGATCGTCATTCTTTCCACGTCGATGGGGCTCGGACTCTTGAACAACTCGCCGAGATTGAGAGATGGTTTCTCCTGCACAATCTCGCCCCTCGCCATCGTGATGCTGAAAAGCCCCTCCTCCGGGCTGCCTCTGTAAGCGAGAACATACCATTGGGGAGGGTCCGGGTCCCCATTGTCTGCCGATAGCTTGATGACGTAGCCTTGATATTCGGGCGGAAGAATGCTCAGTGCCCCGAGCGCGGTATTCGAGTCCGGCTCCGGAGGATCGAATTGAGGGAGGGCATTTTGCAGCGACATTGCGATGACGGCCGCCAGCAGGGAAAGATAACGAAATGTCATTCACTGAACATTGCGATATCCGAGAGGGCTGTCGAGCAACCCCTCAGGCTTGGGATTCGGCGCAGACGCCTGGAATCGCATTCGGGCTTTCCTGTCTGATGGGAAGCGACGAAACTGCGGACATGGATTGTCTTTCTTTTCATGGCGTCGCTTTTATGACACCTCTCGGCGTGGCAGCGCGGTGCGCCGGCAGCTTGACGCGCCGTCGTCTGGTTCTTGGCAAGCGTTCCGAATGGGGCGCGTCACATTGAATCAAGGAGAGGAGGCGTCAGAAATGCTTTCATTTGATGAGGCAGGTCAATCCGGCGGGAAGCCATTGATCCTCGTGCACGGCTGGTGCTGCAACCGCCGCCATATGGCGGGACTTTTCCAGCATTTTTCGAGATCGCGGCACGTCTTCGCGGTGGACCTTCCCGGACACGGGCAGACGCCTATTCAGGACACTCCGCCCCTGATGGATGCTTTCGCCGCGTCTCTATCCGCCTTTCTGATTGAGCGGGAATTGTTCAATGCGATTCTCGTCGGTCATAGCATGGGCGGCCTCCTTAGCGTCCTGGCGGCTGGTCAGCAGTCCGAGCGTGTCGCGGGTGTTGTGAGTCTCGATGGCCCCTTGCCGCTCACAGCGCAAGCACGGGCTGGCTATGAAGGACTCTTTTCCCGTATTCGCGCCGAGGGATATCGCGCCGTGGCTGCCCGCTTTGTCAGAGAAGTGTTTTTCCTGCCGCTCGAGCGGGGGTCTCTCTGCGAAGGCATCGTTGCGGACATGCTTTCGCTCCCCGAAGATCTCGCCGTGGCTCTGCTGAGCCAGTTTCCCACTCTGGACGTGGAAAAAGCGCTAACCGCCTGCCGTGTCCCCATGCTATGCATCGGCGGTTCCTTTCCGCGCTTCGACCAGGCGGCCTTGGCCAGGCTGCGGCCACGCGCGTGGATTGCTCGCGTAGCCCTCTCCGGCCATTTTGTGCAGATCTTCGCTCTCCCTCAGATCATCGCCATGATCGAGAAGTTTCTCGAGTCCGGAATCACGGCGAGTGCGGCGGGTTCTGATCCTCGCTGATCAGTTGCAGATTCGCGGCGGCCGCTTAGTATCATCCATGCAATTGAAGTGGATCAGTGATGAGGAGGCGGCCACGGATGCTCCATTGAAGCCAATCGCCGCCCAGGCTGACGACGCGCTGCTTGATGCCTACTCGTCGGCCTTGGTTCGCGCCGTCGAAGCGGCGAGCCCCGCTGTCGTGCACGTGCGCGCGGAGTTTCCCGGACAGAAGGGGCGTATGGTTGCTGCGGGCAGCGGGTCAGGTTTTGTGCTTTCGCCCGACGGCTTCGTTTTGACCAACAGCCACGTTGTGCATGGCGCAACGCGAATCCTGGCGCAGACGGCGGACGGTCGCCCGTTGCGCGCCGATCTCGTGGGGGATGACCCTGACAGCGATCTTGCGGTGCTGAGGATTGACGCCCCCGGGCTGCGCAACGTCCGGTTTGCTGATTCCGGCCGGGTGCGGGTGGGCCAGATCGCAGTGGCCATTGGCAATCCCCTGGGCTATGAGAACACCGTCACGGCGGGCATAGTCAGCGCCTTGGGGCGGACGTTTCCGTCCAGGACAGGACGCTTGATCGACAACGTCATTCAAACCGATGCGGCATTGAACCCGGGCAACTCCGGTGGGCCGCTCGTGAACAGCCGGGGCGAAGTAATCGGTGTCAATACGGCGATCATCGCCGCCGCACAGGGAATCTGTTTCGCGATTGGGAGCAAGACCGCTGAATTCGTGGCGAGCTGGCTGATCAAGGATGGGCGTATCCGGAGGGGCCATCTTGGCATCGCGGGACAGGACGCCGCGATTTACGAGCCTCTCGCGCGCCGGCACAAGCTCACGCAGCGAACGGGGGTGCGCGTTCACGAAGTCGTCGCGGGCTCTCCCGCCGAGGAGGGCGGGGTCCGCCCCGGGGATTTGATCATCTGGTTCAACCATGACATGATTGCGAGCGTGCATGACCTTCACCGTTTGCTGGTCGGGGAGGGGATCGAACTCAGGGCGCGATTGACGGTGCTCCGGGACGGGTATCTTGAACACCTTTGGGTCACGCCGCGGGAAAGGAGCTAATAGTCGGCCCGCCCGGCCACCTGCGTCCGCCTCTGGTTCATTGACGAAATGGCCTTTGCGATGAAACTTTCGCCGCGCGTCGCGGTGGCGGTTTGCCTTTCGGGCCTTCTCTGCGGCTGCTCGACGAGCCAAGAGTTGCTGACGAAGTTCCAAAATGCGGCGGCGGTTGTTTTCAACAATCCTTCGGTGGGTGCCTACAGGGCAACGCCGGAACAAGTCCGTCTTGCCGACGAGCGCGCCACCGTCACCTTTGACCAGCTTTCGCCTCAAGAGCGAAATGCGTTCAACAAATCGGGCACTCGCTATCTGGCGGTCCGGACCAGCGATCCTACGCCAACGCAGTGGGCCGAAATTCGGAGGAACATGGAAAAACCGGGCTCCAGATACGCCGGCCCCAAAAAAGCGCCGAGTAAGATTTATTGTGTGATGGTTTGGGACACCCAATCAAGGGAGATCGTCGGCACCGATTGCTACGCTGTGCTGGATCTTCCAACTCCGGGAACCCTTGTGCGCTTCGATACGTTCACTGCCCAGTACGTAGGCGACTTTTGAAAGTCTCTGCGCGAGCCGCCGTCCCCCGCGAAGCTTCATCCGGAACGCGTTGTTTTCACACGCCGAGGCTGGCCCGAGTGCGGTTGTCAAGACGTCCCGTCACAGGCAGTCCATTTTCAAGCTGGTAGTTGCGGATAGCTCGGCTCGTCATAGGGCCAAAGGCGCCATCGAGCGGACCGGGGTCATAACCAAGCTCGGCAAGGCGCACCTGCGCGCGGTAGAGCGTTGGAGCCGAGTACGCCACATAGCGGGCCGGTCGCGAAGCATAAACACCCCCGTAAACGGGCAAAGGGGCACCGATTGCTACGCCGATTCCCGGTGCCCTGATGCCCACGCCGATTCCCGGTCCCCAACCCCAGCCGCCGCGCCAACCCCAGCCGGGGCCGCGCCAGCCCCACCCTGGGCCGCGCCAAGCTACGCCACCGCGCCATCCTGGACCATACCATCCTCGGCGCCATCCAGCCTCACCGACATCGAAAGCCGCGAACAAGAAAAGCGTTAAGACAACCAAGAATTTTGTCCTCATGATGAGTTCCTTTTACAAAGCCCAAAATATACGCAAAGTCGCTCATCTTCAAGCCCCTCAACCGTCGAAAGTTGGGAAAAGAGGGCGGCCATATTTCATGAAGGGCCAGGGAATGCTGGCAAGGATAAGCACGACCGCAATCGAGTAAGCGATCGCGGCCTTGAGAAACTTGCCGCGATCGGTTCCCGCGCGCTTGGAAATGGAGTAACCAACCTGCGCAATCACGACGGCAAGAAGCATTCCGGACAGGTGTTCAACTGCGAAGAATCGGAGCGTAGGATCCTTCATGGCTGCGGCAAAGTTTGCCATCGCCGATCGTGTGATTGGGCTGATGCCATAAAGGATAAGGCCGAGGATAAGCTGCAGATTGAGAACAGAAGTGAATAACAACCCTGCCGTCTGGTCTTTCTTCGTCCACTCGGAGCGTCCAAAAAATCCGCTCCAAACGCGCATCAATGCCCAAAGGCCGGCAAGAATGACAATCCAACGAAGCAGGCTATGAGTGTCTCTCAGGAAAAGATAGGGCATGATTTCAAGGCAGGAGTAAGAAGGCGGAAGGGGAAAGCAAAATGAGGGTCTGGCGGAAAAATTTGGGCATGTTTCTGTCGAACTGGCGAACTAAATAACCGGCATTCTTCTTGTCGTCACTCTTCGCTTTTCGGGTCTTCCCTGGCAATGTCACTCCTCGCCTCGCGCGGGCTGTCTTACTGGCTTCCCGCGTCCGGCGCATTCTCCGGGAGTCTGCGGGGCTTGCAGAGAACTTTGGGAGTGTTGGCCACCCGCGCGCACCTGCGGCAAAAATAGCGCGGTTCGCGGACGAGCTTGAGCAACTTACCCGCGCGCCTTTCGATGTCGCCTTTCGACCAGTCGCAAAGGGTTTTCGCCATGCGGAAAGGAACCGAATAATGCCGGGTTGCGCAAGTCTGGCAGCGGCAGTAGCATCAATTGACGATTCTAAACACCATGAGCACACAAACAGCGATCAAGAAAGCATCCAACGAAGTGATTGAAGGTCTTCAGACCGTTCTGGCCGATTCCTACGCACTGATGGCCCAGACCCATCTCGCGCACTGGAATGTCCAAGGTCCGAATTTCTTTCAATTGCACACAGCCTTCCAGGGCCAGTACGAGGAGCTTTTTGGGGCTATCGATGAAATCGCCGAGCGACTGCGTGCTTTGGACGTTCTGGCGATTGGCGGATTAAAAATTCTCGCTAAGGGCTCGGCTATCGAGGAGCTGCCGGTCGAACCCACGCCGGCCAAGGATTTTGTTGCCCACCTGATAGAGTCTCACGAGATCGTTCTAGGCAGTGCGCATGCGCTGCGTCAGGCGGCCGGCGCCACGGACGACCTGGAAACCCAGGACCTCATCATTGGCCGGATTCAGGTTCATCAAAAGACCCTCTGGATGCTCAAAAGCTTCCTGAAGAATCTCTAGAGGCTGCTGGATTTAGGAGTTCCAGGCCTCGGTCAGGACTGGCGATAGCATCGGCAACGAGAACCAGAAAGCTTTCCGCGTTTGTCGGAGGAGGCAGTCGTCGCGCCGAGCCGGATTTCCAAGTGGCGATTAGTTGGCGATGAAACCCCAGTTTCGGATCCGCTCAAGAGCTTCCTGAAAAATCTCTAAGGGCTTTCTGTAGACCTGTCGATTGTATGTCGGGCCTCCTCGTGTGAACGGGAGGGGGAGCTGGACCGTTTGCGTAAAATCGCGAGGATAGATTGTTCTCTAATGGGAGCGTCGCGTGGGGCGCTGGCTCTGAGTGCACGCCGTCGCGCAGCCAGCGGCCTCTCGATGGCAACATGATTTGCGACATCAACGGCCTTTTCACCCAGGCTGACTGTTAGGTGGCTCGCTTCCCGGCCTTGCTATCATGGACCTGAAGGGAGTGCGGGCGACCTGACGCCGCCCCGCGAACTTCTCGACTCGCTGCCGCTCTCGAAAACAAGACCCGCATCGCCGACCCTCTCCACTACCAGAGAGCTGTGGCGCGTCGTTGCAATAGTTACGACGAAAGTTTGAGAGCAAAATGGGAGACAGTTTCCTGTGCGGACGTTTTTCGACCACACCGTAATTGATTGTTGAAGTTGGGCCGACAAGAGCGCCCACGCCAGGATGTTTCGCGCTTCCGGCACCAGCCGCCCGAAGTGAGCTTCGGGAGAATTGAGTTAGAAGTGCGATTTTCCGAAGCAGTCTTCGCATCGTCGCGACAAGCTACTCTGTAAGAGGCCTGGCACGCCCGGTGCTGACCGTTGCCGAGGGAGGTTTCGGGGCGAGACAGGAGCTTGAACAAACTAGCAATAAGAGGAGACGACATGCACGACCTAGAGTACGAGGAGGAGTTCGAGATCGACAGCCCGTTGGGCGAAGTCGAGGAGATGGAAGAGGCTGCCAGACTGCTCGAAATCATCGACGAAGCTGAACTCAATCAATTCATTGGCAATCTGCTCAAGAAGGCCACAAAAGTCGCCGGCAGTGTTTTGAAGCCGCCGGTGGGCCGCATCCTAGGCGGCTACGCGAAAGGCGCGATCAAGAAGGCGCTTCCCGGCATCGGCAACGCGGCGGGAGGTTTTCCCGTCCCTGACGAAGGGGCGGCCATCGGCGGCCAAGTGGCCTCCCGCGCCGGCCAATTGCTCGGGCTGGAACTGGAGGGCCTCAGCGCTGAAGACCAGGAGTTTGAAGTCGCCAAGCAGCTCGTCCGTTTTATCGGCTCGGCCGCGCAGAAAGCGGCGCAGGTGGCTGGGGCGCGCTCCGGCGAGGCCGCCGCCAAGCGGGCCGTCTTCAACGCTGCCCGGAAGCATGCTCCGGGGCTGCTTCGTTCCCGTAACGGCGATGGTTCCGCAAGGGACACCGATCGGGCGGACGAGTTCGAAACGGAGAGTCCGTTTAGCGAAATCGAGGAGATGGAAGAGGCCGCTAGCTTGCTCGAAATCACCGACGAAGCTGAACTCGATCAATTCATCGGCAAGCTGCTCAGGAAGGCCACCCAGGTCGCCGGTCGCGCGTTGAAGACGCCCGTAGGCCGCGCTCTTGGCGGTTATGTGAAAGGCGCGATCAAAAAGTCGCTTCCCGGCATCGGCAGCGCGGCGGGAGTATTTCCTGTCCCTGACGAAGGGGTGTCCGATGGCACCCAAGTGGCCCCCCCGGATTGGAACCGCAAAGTCTCAGCCCTGAAGACCAGGAGTTTGAAGTTGCCAAACAACTCGTCCGCGTTGCCGGCGCGGCTGCGCAGAAAGCGGCTTCGATGCCCGCGGCAGCCGCCCCGGTCACGGCCGCCAAGGTTGCTGTGACCGAAGCGGCGCGGCGCCATGCGCCTGGATTGCTGCGCGGCGCCGCTGCGCCCCCGATGGCCCCGGGAGTTGCCCTGTCGTTCGCGACAGGCCGGTCGCTGGATCTGGCGCGGCCGCGAAATCCTGCTGCTCGACATTTAATGAACCTCAAAAAGCAAATAACCGATCGGAGAGATTATGCATGACATCGACACCACACGTCTGGAATCAGAACCCCTAAGCCTGCGTCAGGAATTCGAAGCGAGCGAGTTCGAATTTTTCGATGCCGGCGAACTTGAATCACCGCTCAGCGAGGTCGAGGAGATGGAGCTGGCGAGCGAACTGCTCGCCGTTTCCAGCGAGGCCGAACTCGACCAATTCCTCGGCGACGTGTTCAAAAAGGCTTTGACGGGCATCCGCAAAGTCGGCTCATCTGGCGGCGGGCTTGGCGGCGTGCTCAAAGGAGTCGCCAAGAAGGCGCTGCCCTTTCTCGGCGGAGCGCTGGGCAGCATCATTCCCATTCCCGGAGTCGGGACAGCAGTTGGGACGGCTTTGGGCTCCGCCGCCAGCAAAGTGCTCAAAGCCGAGCTTGAGGGACTCAGCCTCGAAGATCGGGAATTTGAAATGGCCCGGCGCTTTGTGCGCTTCGCAGGCACTGCGGCAAAAAGCGCGGCTTCCACGCCTCCAGGCGCGACCGCTCGCGCCGGGATCATCGCGGCGCTTAGAGCCGCTCTCGAACAACAGCGCGCCCAACTCGCGGACAGCAGAGCGGGGTCAGGCCGCAACGGCGAATTCGGGTTCGAAGAGATCGAGGAGCTGAAGGAACGCGCCGCGCCGCTCGCTGCTCCGACGGCAGGAGGGCGCTCTCGCAACGGCCGCTGGATTCGCCGTGGCGGCAAAATCATTCTGCTCGGAGTCTAGGGATGGAGTTGCTCTCTCCAGCTTCGCTGTTCCTTGATCAGGAGGCGCGCGCTTTGCTCACTCGGCTGGAGCGCGTCAAACCGTTCTCGCTCCAGATGACTTCAGTCCTGGCAGCGGCGGTTTCGCCCGGGGCGCAGACGGCTATCGAGAGCTACCTGGCCAAGGGACGCTGTGCACTGCGAGAGTTGGTGTTGAGGTTTATCCGCTGGCTCCGCACCGCCGATGGCCAGGCCGCCGCGCCGGCTGCCGCGCAAAGCCGCTTCACCATCCTCCGCATGCGTTTCAACGCCATGCTCTCGCAGTTCGACATCTTCGCCGACGCGCTCGTGCAGCGCAGCGAGCACGAGACCGGCGTCTGGCTCGCCGGACTCGACGCCGTGGCAGCCGACGCGCTGCGAGCTGCCGGCGGCTACTACGAGCCGCCGCCGGTGGTCTGCTACCTCGACCGTGGCCACGGCGCCGCCATCCGCCGCGCGCGCACCCGGCTGCCGGGCGGCGGCGAGAACCCGGTGGCCGATCATCCGGATACCGCGCGAGCGGATGATCGGCAGCGGCATCGCCTCATCGCTGGTCCACGAGGTCGGCCACCAGGCGGCGGCCTTGCTCGACCTCGTCGACTCGCCTGCGTCCGGTGCTTGACGGGCATGCAGCAGAAAGGCGGCGCGGGAACGCGTGGCCTGGCAGATTGTGGGAACGCTGGATCTCGGAGATCTTGGCCGACTTCTGGGCCGTGGCCAAAGTGGGCGTGGCGGCGACGACGGGTCTGATGGCCGTGGTCAGCCTGCCGCGGGCGTTCGTCTTCCGCATCAATCTGGACGACCCGCACCCGTTCCCGTGGATCCGCGTAAAGCTGAGCTGCGCGCTGGGCCGTGCGCTGCTATCCGCACCCGCAATGGGACCGGCTGGAGGCGCTGTGGGAGTCCCTTTATCCGCATCGCGGGATCTGGATGAAGAAAGAACCCGGCTCATCGGCATCCTTGAGCAGACGTTGCCAAGTTTCGTGGCGTTGATGGTAAATCATCGCCCGCGCGCGCTGCGCGGCAGCTCGTTAGGGGAAGCGCTTTCGGTGGCCGAGCGGCAGCCGGACCGGCTGGTTGCGCTGCACGAAGAGTGGAAGCGTGCGCCGCGCCGGATGCAGACCGCGCCGCCGACCCTGGCCTTCGCCGTGATCGGCCAGACAAGGGCGGAGGGAAAGATCAGCCCGGAGGAAGAAAGCCGGCTGCTGGCGGATCTGCTCACCTATTGGGCGCTGAAAGGAACCCTCGACATGTCCGAGGTGTGCGCTTCACAGGCGCGCGCCAGGATCGCGGCGCCAAGCATTTAAAATCAGTCCAACCGCAGGAGGAATTATGCCTAACCAACAGAACATCACGATAAAGCTCACGGCCGCACCGCTCGCTGTCACGGCGGGGAACGCCGTCAAACTCAGAGCCGAAACCTCGGTGAACGCCGGCGAACTCGCAGAGCAATGCTTCAACACAGAATGCGCAGTTCAATGCTCCAAGCGCGCCGCGCGACCAGTCGAAAATAAGCTTCACAGAGGGGCTCTGGAGAACGGAGGCCGATGCTGCCCAAAACGTCTATCGAATCGTGGCGAAACTCACGGAGCCGGGGGCGGGCGGCAAGGATATCGCCAGGGATGAGACAGAGGTCACCGTTATCGCGCCTGCAACGATCGACATCGAAACCGACCCGCCGGCACCGGTGGTGGTGAGGGAGGGAGCGCTGGTGAAGCTCGAGGCGATTCTGAAGGTGAAGTCGGAACCGCCGCATCCACAGGCGGGTGCGAAGGCCGTCATGTGCGGGCCGGATCTCAGGCGACTCAACCTCGACATCAAGTTCGACACCGAAAATGTGGGTCGCCTCGTCCCAGACCCCGCCGATCGGGCGAAGGCCCGCTGGGACACAACCAATGTGCGGCCCGGTGTCTATACACTGAAAGCACGGCTGGTGGATCGTAGCGGAACAGTATCGCTGACGACACCGGACGGCCGCTCAGAGCGAGCGAGGACGCCACTGTCCAAAATCGCCCGCTTGCCCATCAAGACACGATCCCTGTCAGCTTGAGGCGGACGGCGAGTTTGCCGACGGCGGACCAGGCGCTGTGGGTGGCCATCCGTAACCGCACGAAGGCGATCGCTTTCAGCGGGAGCGGCTACAAGGACTTCATCGACCGCGTGCTGTGCAGGCGGGCGAGCTCACTGGCGGGAGAACGGACAAGGTGTTGAACAGGCAGATGGAGGAACTCGGCTCTGACATTTACGGCATCGGACGCATATCGAACTGCTCAAGACGGCGACCGAATCTTTCTGCTGCTGAACTGCGGCGTGGAGATCGAGAGCAAGGACCTGGCTACAGGCGAGAGACTGTTCGACAAGCGCGAAGAGGCCATTGACCTTGGCGAGACCGTTTCTCTAGACGAAATCAGCGAGAGACTGAGGGATTATCTCGGGGATGGAAGGCTGCCTTATATCAACCGAGTCCTGAGAGATGCGTTTTCGGACCAGACGATTATCGATCGAGTCCATTGCGAAGGCGTCGTTGAGTTCGCGGATTGAGTCTCCATGCCTGCTGGAGCTGATCTGGTCGTACTGGCACGAGGAGGGGATGCTGGTCCAGACCATCAACGCGATCAGCCTGCGCTTCCAGAACCGGCGCGCGCCGCGGCGAACGCGATCCGCTGGCGCACCTCGAGATCGATCCGCTGCGGCCGCTGAACAACCTGCTCTGGGGCTACATCCAGGACGAGCAGCACCGCCTGACCGTGGCGCGCCGCGCGTACGAGTACGACCACCACTACGGGCTGACGCTCTACGGCAAGGCCGTGCCCGAGCTGCGGCCGGCCGACAGCCGCTCGAAGTTCCTCGAGGCGTTCCACAACCTGCTGCACCTGCTGCGCGGTCTTCTACAAGGAGGACGACGACACCACGGTCATCGCCGACGCCTTCCCGCTGCTGAACGCGCTCAAGGAGGTGCACCTGCTGCTGGCCGCAGGGCGCGCACAACCAGTTCGGCGACCTGCCGTCGACCGCGCGCGTGGAGATGCTCATCCAGCAGTGGCTCCTCGCGCGGCCCGAGATGCGCGAGTTCCTGCCGGCCGGCCGATGGTGCCCTACCCGAGCCTGGATGGACCAGGTGGACACGATGAAGACGCTGCAGGGCTGGACGGACGTCACCGTCACGCACTTCCACGACCTGGCCGTCTTCGGCGAGCAGATCCTGCTCTCCGATCCGCTACGGCGACTGGAGCGACGTCAACGACCAGGACGCAGGCGGCGAACTGGGCGCGCTACTGGCGCCCCGAGATCCAGGGCTACATCCACGCCTACCGCGCCGCGACGGGCGTGGACCTCGACGCACGGAACCCGTGGATTCCACGATGCCGTCGGTGCATCTCATGAGGCGGCTGCAAACGCAGCGCGGCGGTGCCATCCACGCGTTTGAGCGCCCCAGGGCTGTTGCACCTGCCAGAAATGTCTGGAGTGCGCAAGGCTCGGTCGCGCAAAGAGACGGGTCGGTCAGCACGCAACGGGAGTGAGCAGCCGCCCGGGAAGAAATCGAATGCACCGAATCGAATGAACGCCGTGTGCCGATGCTCGACTTCACCTCCGCGCTCTATCTGGGGATGCAACACCCGAGCTGGTCGCTGCGCCCCTGGCCGCAGTTGACCACCGGCGCCCCCAGCGCCCTCGTCGCGCCGCCGGGGGCGGAGGCCGTGGCCGCTGGACTGGCAGAACTGATGGGGTGCCAAGGCGCGGTTCTGGCGCCTTCGACACTGCACGTGGCTTTGGACCTCTTCGCACAGTTGGCACGAGAGAGGATCATCATCTTTATGGACGCTGAGGTGTATCCGATCACCCGTTGGGGAGTAGAACGTGCGGCTTGCCGGGGCGTGCCTGTCCGCACCCTTCCCCACCACGGCGCGCGCTCGTTGCGCCGGCAGTTGCGTGAAGCGGCCGGAGGCACCCGCACCCGCGCGCGCCGCCCAGTTGTGGTCACCAGCGGCTTTTGCCCCGGCTGCGGGCGCTTCGCTCCGCTTCAGGATTACCTGGCCGGTGCGCGCGCTTATGGCGGCTCTCTTGTTTTGGACGACACCCAGGCGTTGGGAATTTTGGCCATGGTCCCTGCCCGGGTGCGCCGTATGGGCGGGGTGGCGGGGGCTCGCTGCACCGGTACCGATGTCGCGGACACGGACGTGCTTTCGTTCGGCTCTCTGGCGAAAGGATTCGGCGTGCCGGTAGCCGTGCTTGCTGGGAGCCAGGATGCGGTGTGGCGGTTTGAACGAGAGAGCCAAACGCGGGTGCATTGCAGCCCGCCGTCTGTAGCTGTCGTGCAGGCGGCCTGCCATGCGCTAGCCTTGAACCGGCGCTGCGGCGAGACGTTGCGCGGGCGGCTGGTGGAGCGGGTGAAGCAGTTTCGCGCTCGTCTCGCCGAAGCTGGTCTGGGCGCCAGCGGCGGGCTGTTCCCGGTGCAGACGCTCAAGCCAATGCCTGGCATCGACCCACACGCGCTGCATGGCCGGTTGGAGCGACGGGGCATTCAGACCGTCCTGCATTCCAAGCCGGACGGAAACGGTGCGCGGCTGGGTTTTATCCTTACCGCGCGGCATAGTCCTGAAGAAATCGATGCCGCTGTGGCAGTGGTGGTCGACGCGTTAGGCCACCAGCGATCCGCACGACAAGCATCCAAAATGAAGGTTCACAATGAAAGGCCTGTTTGCATTTGAGGCGGAGCCCTTTGAGTTTGAGGCTTACGGAGGATCCGAGAGCCGGTGAGATAGCGAATTCACATTCAGGTCGGAGCCGTTTCCCTGGCCCCCGGAATCGGAATGGGAGGGCGAGGTCAACCGCAGCAGTCCCGACTACATCCGCTGGTTGCAGTCGTCCCTGAACCGGGTGATGGGCCTCCGCCTGGCGGTGGACGGCATCGTCGGGCCGGTCACCCGCAGCGCGGTCCGGAGCTTCCAGCAGCGCAAGGGGCTGGCTGTGGATGGGATCGTGGGGCCGAAGACCGAGGCGGCGCTGGTCGCCGCCGGCGCGCCCCGGCCGCCGGCGGCGGTCTCGGCCACGGCCGCCGGCGGCGGATCGCCCCCGAACATTCCAACGCAGTGTGGTCAGCCGGACGGATTGCCATGTTCTGTACTTCGGCTTCGCCAAGGACGTCCCGACCCCACCGGTTCCGAACAGGCCGGCACGGACGGATCGGGACGCGCACGAGGAAAAGCTGTTCGAGATCGCCGAACGCGTGGTCCACAGCTGGGAGACGTCGCAACCGGTCAACTCGTTGCTGGTGCTCGGCCATGCCTCTCCCGAGGGCACGGATGTATACAACTACGACCTGGCAATGCGACGGGCCGAGAAGGTCAGCGAGGCACTGGCCGAGCAGGTGGAGGAGCTGGAGCGCGGCGGCGGCAGCCGGATCGACCTGCAAGTCGAATCCTGCGGTGAAAAACCGATCGGCGGCCTCAGCGTCGAGGAGCAACGGCGGGTCGAGGTTTGCTTCCAGCAGCCGCCGCACTGGTTCGAGACCGGCGGCCGTCCGCCGACGCGGATGCAGCCGGTGTGGCTGGGCAACGACGTGCGCTTCTTCATCGACGGGGCGACAACGTTCGTGCAGATGGTTGAAGACATCAAGACGGCAAAGTCTCCTGACCACTACATCTACCTGTTGGGCTGGTGGTTGCAAGACGACTTCGAGCTGATCCAGCGCAATCCCGCCTCGACGGTCCGCAAGCTTTTTGCCGAGGCGAGCGCGAACGGCGTTCAGGTCCGGGCCATGCTGTGGGACCAGAAGAGCAGTTGTCCCAACCCGGTCGCGCATGTCCAGAACACCGGCGAGGTCATGCACATCAATGAGTGGTTGTCGACCGGCGCGGCCATCCTCGACGGCCGCACGCTGAGCTATGGGTCGCATCATCAGAAGATACTGATCGTGAAAGGGGTGAAGGGCCTGATCGCCTTCTGTGGCGGCGTTGACATCAACGAGGATCGAATTCTCCAAGTCGGCTCGACCGACGGCGCGCCGTTCCACGACGTGCACTGCCGCATCCAGGGCCCGGCCGCCCATGAGCTGCTGAAGATCTTCCTGGAACGCTGGCAGGACCATATGGCCCGATTATCACCGCAAGATCGTGCCATGCGCGAAAGCGAATGTGCCGAAAAGCTTCGCAACCGTCGCCCCCCCTTGGACCCGTCAAGTATTGCCCCTTGCTCGGCCTCAAGGAAGGCAGACCCGCATGGGAAGGCGATATGTACGTGCAGATCGGGCGCAGCTACGGCAACGGTGGTGGCTATCGGTTTGCGTCGGGTGGCGAACAGACGGCGTACCGGATGATCCTCAAAGCCATCCGCGAGGCGCAACAGTTCATCTATATCGAAGACCAGTACCTGGTCAGCATGGAGATCAGTTCCGAGCTGAAGAAGGCGCTCCAGAAGACTCCGAATCTCAAGGTCATCATCCTGATCCCCCATGGCAGCATCACCGACATGGCCGCGTTCAGTTGCCAGGTAGAGCTGGGAGAGCAGGTGCATTTCCGCCGCCAGCAATTCATCGACCCGCTGCGGACGGTCGCATAGCTTACCCCCACCGTGCTTCGGGTGGGTGTCTTTTTCCTGAGTCCGCCGGGCGCCAAGAACACCTACGTGCACTCGAAGATGATGGTGGTCGACGACAAATACGCCATCATCGGCTCGGCCAACCTGAATCGCCGCAGCCTGACGCACGACAGCGAAGCGATCGCCGGAATCTACGATCCCTCCCCGGATTCAATGGCGAAACGATTGCGCGTCGCTCTCTGGGCCCGGCATCTCGGAATGGTCCCCTCGAAGCTGGCCAATGGCGTGGCAAGCGTCAAGTACTGGTTCCCATCGCCGGCGGGCGCAAGACCGGCCAGCGCGCGCGTTGCGGACTATGACGAGAACCTGGGTGTCGAAGCAACTACTCCGCAATGGGCCTGGGACAAGATCGACCCCGATGGTTCGTGATTCAACGATGGTGCTACAGCCAACGACGCGGAAAAAGGCCATGCCAACCTCGACGCACTTCAATTCCGATCCGTTTGCCCTCGAATCCGAGCAGCGATCCGCACGGCAAGCATCCAAAATGGAGGTCCACAATGAAAGGTCTGTTTGCATTTCAGGCGGAGCCCTTTGAGTTTGAAGCTTACGGAGGATCAGAGAGCGAATTCACATTCAGGCCGGAGCCGTTTCCCTGGCCCCCGGAATCGGAATGGGAGGGCGAGGCCAGCCGCAGCAGTCCCGACTACATCCGCTGGTTGCAGTCGTCGTTGAACCGGGTGATGGGCCTCCGGCTGGCGGTGGATGGCATCCTGGGACCGGCCACCCGCAGCGCGGTCCGGAACTTCCAGCAGCGCCAGGGGCTGATAGTCGACGGGATCGTTGGGCCGCAGACAGAAGCCAAGTTGAGGACGCTCACAGGCACGCGATCGTTGGGTAGCGCACCGGTATCGGGTAGCGTACCGGTAAGCGCGAGCTTCGCCCCACCCAGCTTGCCGTCACCTTGCGGGAGTCCGGCGCTATTGCCCTGCCCGAAGCCGGCTCCTATCGATCACTTCGCCGAGGCCAAGGCGGTCGCCGAGCCTGGCTACCAAACCAACTACGATGCGGCAATCAAGGGGCTCGCTACGTGCATCGGCGCCAAGCTCCGGGGCTTCCTGGCCTATGGCGTGATTCGCATCATCGGACACACCAGCGCCGAAGGCTCGCCGGAATCGAATAAAGCACTTGCTCAGGCGCGCGCCGACCAAGTCAGCAAAGATCTGGAAAGCGCACTACTGTCGCAGGGACTCGCGGTAGCGACCCTCTATGTGGTACCCATCGACGGTGTGGTGATCTTACAGGCAGGGTCCGCCGGCGAAACGAGTTTGCGCATTAATCCCGAGCGCAATGAAAACGACCGCAAGCTCAACCGTCGCGTCGAGATCGATCTTAGCGGTCTATTTCGCAAGCCGCCCGGACCCGCGCCTGCGCCCGTCACAATCGACACCCTCATAAAAATGGTCAGGGAGACGCTAGGTTCCTTACCGCTGAGCAAGGCCGGCGTCGTCTTGCCGACCACGGCTCGTTTCCTGGATCCAGCCGAGCAGGCCGAGGCCAGGAAAGTGTATGGAAACAGTCTCGATTTTACGAAGATCCTCATCACTGATGGACTGGGAGCCAGCGGCCGAAAGTTTACTCTCGCCGTGAATCTCGCCAGCGGCGGCTGGCACGTGGTGATCATGATGGGTGATGTCCTGTGCTGGGCAAATCCGACGCCTTGCGGGCCTTCGACGACTTGTTGTTGGCGTTCGGTCGATCTGATTCATGAGTTAGCACATGCATGGCAATCACAACACCACGGCCCCGATCCGACCTTGCCATCTTTTGTGAAGGGACCCACCGCCTTTATGTGGAACTCGGTTAAATGCCAGGGGAAAGCGGAGGCCCTTACGGCCGCATCCAAGTTGTCAGGGGCGAACAAGCGATACGACGCATACGCTTATACCAATCCCCCCGGCAACCTGGGCTTCGATAAATACCAATCGGAGCAAATCGCACAGCAAGTGCAGCATCACTACCAAGACATGCTTTTTGGAAAGAACATGCCTCATAACTGCCGGCCTCGTAACCCTAACGCTATTGTGCTGACAACAATCAGGAGCCCTGCTCCTAATGCGCCGGTTCCAGAAAACGTGGCTAGTTTAAAGGTCGTCTGGGCGCACGAATTAGGTGCGCCAGGCGTCTTTCGGTAGCATTTCGAGAAGCTCATCCGCAATATGCGACCGATCTACAAGGTTCTGAGCGATCCGAAGCTTACGATCACCTGCGATCCGAAGCTGAAGGACAACGGGCTCTCGTTTGCGGGGATTCGACGGATCAAGCTCGGCAGTGCTTGGATGAACGAGACGCGGCCCTACGAAAGCACCCAAACCCTGGTGCACGAGGCCGCGCATATCGCGGGCATCTTGAATATCGCCGAAGGGAGAAAATACGGACTGGCCCGCGCAAAGAGATTGACGCATGCACCGCCACGCGGACGAACCGAGCACAGCGGAGGTGCAGAATGAAAACGATGTTCACGTTCGAACCGCAGCCGTTTGAGACCTACTCGGAATTCGACGAACAGGGGAATCGCTCCGACGAAGAAGGCTTTGGGACAGGGTTGACGGACTTGGAATGGGAGCAGGAAGCCAGGCGAATTTCGCGGCTGCCGATTCGCCGGCCTGTGATCTCGGCAAAGCCGCCCAAGCGTCCCCCACGCCCGCCTATCCGTCCGCCTCGGCCATCCACAGTGATCTATCCGGTATGGCCAGTTTCAGTCACGGCTGGCCGGGAACGGTCGCAGCCCGGCACCGAGTATGTCCGCTGGGTGCAGCACTCGCTGAATTTGATCCTGGGCCTGCAGCTCCCGGTGGACGGCATGATGAGCCCGGAAACGCGCGAAGCCATCCGCGACTTCCAGAGACGGATGGGCTTGCGCGCCGATGGCATCGTCGGCCCGGAAATGCAGCAGGCGCTGGTGGACGAGCGGCGCAAGCTGGCCGCGGGCGGCGCGCCGAGCGAGCTGGAAACCGAATTCTTCGAGTTCACAGAGCTGCCATTATCAGAAGAAACGGAGTTAGGCTTCGGCGAAGCGGGAGAGGAGGAGTTCAGCTTTGGCAGTTTGAGCTACGTACGTTCCCTCCGGCATGGAGAGCGTCCTTGTCCGATCAGCCATGCGCAGTGGCACGACCAACGAAAACAGCCTGACCGATCTGATCTTTTTCCGGCGGCATCCCGAGCGCAACGGCCGCGCCATTTCCCGCAGCGAATCTGACTTTCAACGCCTTATCCAGGAATGGCTCAGCATCCGAGACACCCTGGTGAGGCCGATCCTGCGCGGCACTGCGCCTGCGCCTGCGCGACCCAGCTCCGCGCCCGGCACAGGTGGCGGGACCGGGGTGCCCGACATCGTGACCGTTCGTAGTGTATTCAAAGTCGCCCGGCAAATTGCTCCGAAGCTCGAAGCGCTGCTCGCTGCAGCCGAGGCGGACGGCATCAGGCTCGGCCACAATAGTAGCTTTCGCACGCGTGAAGAGCAGATAGCATTGCGCAAGAAGTATTGTGGGCCGACGGATTTCGACATTTTCGAGAAGCCGTCGTCGCAATGCACGCCGCAAGTCGCGCGTCCCGGCACCTCAAATCATGAGAAAGGCCTCGCGATCGACTTCAGCTTACAACGGAATCAAAATGGGCCCTGACAATCCAGGTTTCCGCTGGCTCGCCGCGAATGCCGACCGCTTCGATTTCTACAATCTGCCAAGCGAGCCGTGGCATTGGTCGGTGGATGGCAAATAAGCCAAACATCAGCGACATCGAAACTATCCGACGAGCCATCCCGGTGAAAAACATCTGTGGCGAGAGACGAAAACGCAGTCCAGCTTCGGCCAGCCGCATTTCCCCTTCGAACGCGGGCGAGGGTTCGACGTTGTAGAGGCCCTGGTGCCAATGGTTTTTGAGAGACAGGCGGTTGGCAAAACCGCCTCTACAACGGCGCGGCCGCGAGCGGCGAAGCGGGGACTACGGTTAGCTGATTCGGGGTAATCGGATGATCATCGACCCTTCCATCAGCTACGCTCGGGAGAACTTTCCGCGTTTTGTCCGGGAGTTGAAGGATTTCGTCCGCTTTCCGAGCGTCAGCGCGCAGCCGCAACACGCCGGCGACGTGCGTGAATGCGCGAGATGGCTTGGCGCGCATCTAAAACAGATCGGCGTCGAGCAGGTGCAGATCGTGGCAACCAAAGGACATCCCATCGTTCTCGGGCAGTGGTGCCATTTGCCCGGCTTGCCGACTCTGTTGATCTACGGCCACTACGATGTACAGCCAGCGGAGCCTCTGGACGAGTGGCACTCACCGCCATTCGAGCCCGAGGTGCATGGCGATAATCTCTACGGTCGTGGAGCGTGCGATGACAAAGGACAGTTGTTCGCCCACGTCAAGGCCATCGAAGCCTGCCTGCGCACTCGGCGAACGCTGCCGGTCAATGTGAAATGCCTGTTTGAAGGGGAGGAAGAAATCGGCAGCCCGAATCTCGCGCCGTTTCTAAGCCTGCACCGGAAAGCGCTGGCCGCCCAGGCTGCGGTGGTGTCGGACATGCGAATCCTTGGCCCGGATCGCCCAGCGATCACTTATGCGCTGCGGGGTGCGTTGAGCGTGGAACTCGAGGTGCAGGGTCCCGGCCATGATCTCCATTCGGGTAATTTCGGGGGCGCTGTTCATAATCCCCTTCAGGCGCTGTGCGAAATCATCGCTCGTCTCCACGACGCAGAAGGGGCCGTCGCAATACCAGGATTTTACGACCGAGTCCGCCAATGGAGCCCGCGCGAGCGCGCATACATGGCAGCGACCGGGCCTACGGATGAGGAGATTCTCCGCGACGCGGCGGCCGAGAGTGGCTGGGGTGAGCCCGGCTACTCGTCGTATGAACGATTGACACTGCGTCCGGCGCTCACCATCAATGGCTTCGTCGGCGGCTACCAAGGGCCCGGCGCCAAGGCAGTCATCCCAGCCAAAGCCGCGGCAAAGTTGAACTTCCGTTTGGTGCCTGATCAAGATCCGCGCGAAATCGAGACACTGTTTCGTCAACACATCGCGAGGATCACACCACCCACCGTTCGAAGCGAAGTTCGCGCGAGTGCTTCGGCCAAACCCGCGCTCGTCAGCCGGCAACATCCTGCAGTACAGGCGGCGGCCACAGCCTATCGAAAGGGTTTCGGCCGGCCGCCTGTGTTCCTGAGATCGGGCGGCACGATTCCGATTGTAAACACGCTCCTGGAGGAGCTTCAGATTCCCACAGTCTTGATGGGCTTTGCGTTGCCCGACGACAACCTGCATGCGCCCAACGAGAAGTTTCACCTGCCCACCTTTTTCAATGCCATCAGGACTTCCTTTGAATTTCTGAATGAACTGGGAAGCAGCGCGAAAGAGGACGATCAGGCCGAAGCCTCTGGCTGCTTTACGCACGGTATCTGTGGGATTCGCTGATAGTTGGAAGCAGGTATTCAAAGAAATCTAGCATGATCATCGACTGCCATTGCCACGCTGGAAAGGGTGACGGGTTGACCGGACCGTGGGACACGGCGGCGCCGCTGGAAAAATATATGCGCAGAGCGGCTGCGGCAGGAATACAGCGCACAGTCCTGTTTCCAGCATTTCACTCGAACTACGCCGTGGCCAACCGGGAGGTCGCGCGCATCGTGGCGAGCCGGCCGGAGCGTTTCTACGGGTTCGCGTTCGTTCATCCGCAAAGCGACCGCGGGCGCGTGGCGGCGCTGGTGCGCGAGGCGGTCGAAGAGTTCGGATTCGTCGGTATCAAAGTTCATCGCTACGACGCACGCATCACGCGCGAGATCTGTGAGGTGGCGCGCGCCTTCTCACTGCCAGTGCTCTACGACGTGATGGGCGAGGTCTCCGTCGTAGAGTTGCTGGCGACAGAGTATCCCGACGTGCCATTCATCATTCCGCACTTGGGCAGTTTCTCCGATGACTGGAGGGCGCAACAGGCGTTGATCGATCCGTCTGGTGCGTCATCCCAATGTCTTCACGGATACCTCGGGCGTTCGACGCTTTGATCTGCTCGAGCAAGCGGCGCGGCGCGCGGGTGCTCGAAAAATCCTCTTTGGCTCGGATGGCCCGTGGCTGCATCCGGGAGTGGAGCTGGCCAAAGTGCGGGCTCTGCGGTTACCCCCGGAACAAGAGCAACTCGTTTTGGGCGGGAATTTGCTGAGGCTGATCGAACGCGTCCGCAGCAATCAGAATATGCTTTTTGACATGCCAGCTCCTGCGGCGACATCGCGCACGGAGCCGCTAGATCCCTGGGCGGGACAGCAGTTTCCTGCCGCGAACAGGCATTGATTTATCTCCCGTCACAGCAAGATGTCTCCGTCCCCGGTCTGCTTCCGTCTGCGGCGGTTCGCGCGTCGCATCTGCAGGGCCCGGTCTGTCACGCCAAGCTTTCCAGCCGCGCGCCGCAGAGTCGATCCTTCCTCCTCCATCGCGATCTGAATGGCGGTCTCGATGGCAGCATCGCTAACTTCCCGAAGCTTTGTTCCCTGCGACAATGCCCGGCGAATGGCCAGCGCAAACCCGTCGTCACGCCAATCCCTCTGCACGAGCGTTGCCGGTGCGGGTCGATCCTCCTCAGCGATTTCGCCTGCGGTGATGGGGCCGTTTCCGACGTGCCGCTGCGCCATACGCGTGATCAGCTGGCGCAATTCACGCACGTTGCCGGGATACTCGCGGGTGATGAGATAGTCGCGCACGGCTGTATCCAGATCAGGCGGATCCTGTTCGGGGTAAAGCTTCCTCAGAAAGTGCCGCGCTAGTGGCAGGAGGTCCTCACGGCGCTCACGCAGCGCAGGAAGGCGGCATGTCCAGGCAGCAATGCGATAGTAAAAATCGCGGCGAAATCTGCCTTGGGCTTGTTCTTGCAGAAGGTCGCGATTCGTGGCGCAGACGAGGCGAAAGCTTGTGTTTTTCCAGGCGTTGCTGCCGACGCGCTTGTAAGTCCGCTCCTGCACGACGCGCAATAACTCCGCCTGGAGTCCGATCGGAAGCTCGCCCACCTCGTCCAGGAACAATGTGCCTCGATCGGCCAGCGCGAAAGCGCCTTCGCGAGCCGCAATCGCGCTGGTAAACGCGCCGCGTTCGTGGCCGAAGAACTCGCTTCCGGAAAGCTCAGGCACAATCGTCGTGCAATCGACGATCACCAGTTCACGCTTCTCCAGGCGAGAGTCCAGTCTGTGAATCAACCTGGCAACCAACTCCTTGCCAGTGCCGCTTTCTCCGACGATGAGCGCCGAGCCATCAGTGAAGCGCGCCAATTCGACCACACGACGCAGTACCGGAAATCCATGCGGGGCTTTGCCCCACGAGGTTTTCTCGCACCTCGGACGAATGCATTATTAGATGGTCGATTTGCTCCCATCGTTCGAGCTTGGAGGCAACCACGGCTGCCGGATCGTCAAGTTGATCCCATGCAAACACATCAGATGCCCCTGCCTGTAACATATTCCAAACCGTCCTAACATTGAGTGCCCTGCGCGTGATCGCGATCGCCAGCACGCGCCTGAGGCCATTATGACTGTGATCGCGCAAGGATTCGCAAAGCTCCGGCGTCTCCCGATCAAATAAGAGCAGGCCCGCGCCTGATGGCGGATTGCCATCGAGAGGAAACGAGCGAAGGCCGCACCGCGATAGCGATTCCATGACAACTCTTCCGGGCAAGGCCTCTTCGCCGCTACAATAGTGAAGCCAAGCCACTTTTTCGCTCATGTATAAGCCGCCTGGATTGCTCTCAGAAGTCATAAGCGATTTCCTGCAGTTGCAGCCTGGTCCTTGACCAAGACAGCTCCCAACCAAAAAGTGACGATCGGGCGCACGGCGATTATGAGCCGATCGTAACGATGGTCCAGCGGTATTTGTGAGGTTGGAGAGCGACGGCCGCGATCGGATCGATTTTTCCCGGAGACGATAGGGGCTACGCCGCCTTTCTCATCAACTGCGCGCGAGGATCCCTTGCCCGGGTCGCTCCCGCGGCGCAAAAGCTCCTCTTGCGAATCAGTCTCACATCCGTATCATGAATGCGATGTCCACTTCTTCACTTGAAGCCGGAAAGTGTCCGACCGCCAGGAAGTCCTGGCGGACCGACGCGGCGCGGATCGTCGAGGAGCTGTTTCGTTGCACTCCTGCCGACAGTTGGAACATGCTTTTGGATTTACGGGAGCACTTGCTCGGCGGCGATGACTGGAACGAAACACTTGATCTTTTTCTATCCTGCAGGGAGCGGCTGGAGGCCGAGCAGTATCTTCCTTTTTACCGGCTGCGCCGGCTTCTGGCGGAAAGCTTGAGGCTGGAGGCGGGGCGCGATCACCCGCACGTGGCTACACTCAGAGAGGTCCTTCGCCGCAAGCATCGTTCCCTTGCCGATATCGAGCGGACGGTCACCCGGGAGATATTCGAGCACGATTTGCGCGACGGAGCGGTCGATTCGATTCAGCTGCGTGTGGTTGAGAGTTGAGCGGAACGTAGCCTCCCCTTACGAGAAGAGCACGGGGCGGGGCTCATAAAAATAGAACCAGAGGGCGAGAATACCCCACAGGGCGAGCAGTTGTGCCCCTTCGAGCCAGCTTGTTACGCCATCAATGGCGATATAGGCCGCTAGCGCTACGGCAATCGCGACGGCGATCACCTCAACGACGCTGAAATAGAGGGTTAGAGGCGCCGGACTAAAGGCGCTTAGCAAGACGAGGACCGGTGCAACAAACAACGGAACCTGCATCGCGCCATTCATCGGAATCGAAATCGCGAGGTTCACTCGATTGTTACGCGCCATACGGACACAAACAAGGATCTCCGACATCGCCCCGGCCACCGGCAGGATGACAACTCCGATAAAAAGATAGCTTACCCCCAGGGTTGCGCCAAAGGGCGCCACGGCACCGCTCACGATTTCGCCGACAGCGGCGATCCCAACCGTTGCGCCGCCCAACACCGCGACTGCGTGACCCATGCTCCACCTGGGCCTTTCAGAATCGCGGCTGGCGCGCCGCTCCTGCGTCAATCCCTCGCCTTCGGGCGCGCGAAGCTGGTAAACGACGGTCAAGAGATACAAGAGAAATAGAATGACCGCGACAGCTACGCTGATCTCATCGATCGATTTATCCTGATAGTCCGCGGTGATGGGCGCCTTCCGCTGCAACTCGACCACCACGGAGAAAAAAGTCGGCACCAGCATGCCCACCACGGCGAGAATCATCGTCGTTGTCGCGAGCCCGACGCTCTGCCGGTCGAAACGCTGCATGCCGTTTCTGATGCCGCCAAATAACACCGCGACGCCGACCGTAAACAGCAGACTGATGAGAATGGAGCCGACAATCGACGCCTTGAGGAGCTGAATTTGCCCGGAACGCAGCAGCGCAAACATGATGATGAGCTCGGTCAGCGTTCCAAGCGTCGCATTGAGCAGTCCTCCAATTTTGGGACCGGTGCGAATCGCCAGTTCCTCGGTCGCCTCGCCCAGGAGGCTGGCCAGCGGAATGAGAGAAAGAAATGCGGCGACAAAGACAAGCGACGGACTGAGCCGGAGCGCGCTCGCGAGAATGGCTACTGGGACAAGCAGCAAGAGAATTCGTCTGAACATGGCTGCTCAAGCGTGTCGCCGGCTAGTCCCTCATTCGAGGAGGATTCGCCAGATGACTCGAGCACTTTGAGGCATCCGGCTGGGCTCGCCCCGTTTGGACGAGCCCGATAATCTTTAGGGGTTGTCTGCGATGCTCAGTGCGCCCGCCTATTTTAGTTGACGGTAACGGCGGATGAGGTGGTTCGTGGAGCCGTCGTGGCGGAGGTCAGGTTCTGATTCGTCCTCCAGTTCCGGGATGATTCGATTGGCCAGAACCTTGCCAAGCTCGACGCCCCATTGGTCAAAGGGGTTGATGTTCCAGATCGCGCCCTGCGTGAAGACGTTGTGCTCGTAGAGGGCCACGAGCTTGCCAAGCACGGCGGGCGTGAGCCGCTCGGCGAGGAGCGTATTCGAAGGACGGTTGCCCTCAAAAACGCGGTGCGGCACCAGCCAATCAGCCGTGCCATCGGCCTTCACTTCTTCGGCAGTCTTGCCGAAGGCGAGGGCCTCAGCCTGGGCGAATACATTCGCCATGAGCATGTCGTGGTGGCGGCCGATTGGGTTGAGCGTCTTGGCGAAGGCGATGAAATCGCAGGGAATCAGATGAGTGCCCTGATGGATGAGTTGATAAAAGGAATGCTGGCCGTTGGTCCCTGGCTCACCCCAATAGACAGGGCACGTGTCGTAGGTGACCGACTTCCCATCCAGCGTGACATACTTGCCATTACTCTCCATCGTGAGCTGTTGCAGATAGGCGGGGAATCGCTTGAGGTACTGCTCGTAGGGCAGGACCGCGACCGTCTGCGCGCCGAAAAAGTCGCTGTACCAGACGGAGAGCAGGCCCATGAGAACCGGCAGGTTGCTCTCGAACGGCGTGGTGCGAAAGTGTTCATCCATTTCGTGAAAGCCATCCAGCAGCGCGCGAAAATTATCGGGCCCGATAGCCAGCATGGTCGCGAGGCCGATCGCCGAGTCCATCGAATAGCGCCCGCCTACCCAGTCCCAGAAGCCGAACATATTGGCGGTGTCGATCCCGAACTCCGAGACTTTTGCGCCGTTGGTCGAGACAGCGACGAAGTGTTTGGCGACCGCTTTGGTGTCGCCGCCGAGACCTTGGAGCGACCAATCGCGCGCGCTCCCGGCATTGGTCATCGTCTCCAGGGTGGTGAAGGTTTTTGAAGCCACAATGAAGAGCGTCTCTGCGGGATCGAGGTCGTGAACCGCCTCAGCAAAGTCGGTACTGTCAACGTTGGAGATGAAGCGGAACGTCATTTCGCGTTCGCTGTAATGTCGGAGCGCCTCATAGGCCATCACCGGGCCGAGGTCGGAACCGCCAATGCCTATATTGACGACATTGCGGATGCGTTTTCCGGTGTGCCCTTTCCACTCGCCGCTCCGCACCCGGTCGGCAAAAGCTGACATCTTGTCGAGGACGGCATGCACTTCGGGCACAACGTTCTCGCCATCCACCACGATGGACCTGTCGCGCGGCGCGCGCAGGGCGACGTGAAGCACGGCGCGGTTCTCGGTGATGTTGATTTTTTCACCGCGGAACATGGCGTCGATCCGGGTTCGCAATCCGGACTCCTCCGCCAACTGGACCAAGAGCTTCAAAGTCTGGTCGGTGACGCGATTTTTCGAGTAATCGAGGTACAGCCCGGCGGCTTCGATGGCGAGACGCTCACCGCGCTTGGCATCATTCGCAAAAAGTTCGCGGAGATGTACTTGGCGGACTTCCTCGTGGTGGGCTTGGAGTGCCTTCCACGCGGGACGGCTGGTGAGTGGTGGGACGCTTGCTTCCATATTCGTTTGATTCTTTAGGTTCGTAAGTTTTCGGGATGGAGAGGTTGGGTCGCGATGACGACCCGTCGCGAAATTCTGTTTCTGCCGCGTCAGCTTATTTTGCTTCTTCGGTCATGGGAAGCTACTTTGCCCATCATCCGCAGGTGCCGCGAGCTTCGGCTGAACGCGGCAGTCTGAAATGTCTCGACGAGCTCCCAAGTGGCGGCCGTTCGAACGGTCCGTCCGTTCATGCAAGGATACTTAATTCGAATTCTTGTTTCTCGGGTCACGTTGTTCAGGGCGGTCCAGGTATGAAATTGAAGTCGATCTCAAGTCCGACAAGCAGCTAGTATAGCTCCAGCCATATCCTCTGAATGCATAGGCATGTTGCAGGATTTTGCAATACTGCCGGGCCGGTTCAATTCCCGGCACTCCGTTGCGTTCTTTGCGACCTTTTTTCAGTCCGGGATCCTAGGGTCGGAACGATCCTTCAGGACCACTACTGCGAGTCGCCCGTCGGTGCGCCACGGATCCCCGCCGCCGTTGCGGCCCTCGAGCCGGTGGTGAAAATTATCAATCCAATCGACCTGCTGGGCCCAATCCGCTTTCTCGAGTTCCTTCGCGATGCGATCGCGTTCGGCGTCCACATCCGGGCCGATATGATGCGTCACCTCTCCGGTTGTGTAGCTCAAGCCCACGCGTTCGTCGAATGTCGCCGCGCCGAGCCAGAGGGGACGGCCGTCCTCCCGTTCTTCGGAGCGCCAGAATCGGACGTGATGCCTCTGTCGCGGGCTGTCACCGACAGGTTGCTCGAACGCCAGATCCTGTTTGCGACCGAAGAGATAGAGGGCGCTGACCGGAGCTTCGTCGTCCGGGCGGCGGAAAACCGAATCCACCGCGATGCGAACGCTGCTTCGGAATGTGATGGGATCCGCGGGATACCATCCGGCCGCCGTCATCGCGCGGATGAGCTGAGCTTCTGTTCCGACGAGGCCGATATTGAGGGGGTCGCCCGGATGCCCGTCGCCTGTGTGTGTAACCTGCTCAATGTCGGCCAGGGCGGGGTGGTGCCGGAAGTATGTTTTCCAAATCCATGGAACCAGCAAATACGCCGCGACAGCCCAGGCTACCAACAGCCACAGAAGAATTCGCCAGCGCGCCATCCGCGAAACGCCTCGCCGCGCTTCCGCCACTTTCCCTGGTTTCTTGGATTCGGGTTCAGGTTCCGTTCTCATAGACGATTCTTCGGTGAATGCAAACGCGATTGATTCCCTGTCTCTCAAGCGCTTGGTCGCTGGGAAGCTGTTTGACTGGCGAATGAATTGGGTCTAGAAAAATCAAGGTCTGCGATCGAATTGCATTCTTTGACGAAAGGTTTGCAATGCAACGCAAACGTTCTCCCCTCGCAAAGCGATAAAATCTGTGAAGCCGCCTGCCGCAACTCAGCCGTTCACTCGCGCAGCAGACGGCGTCGAGCCAGAAATGGTCCCACACAAGACCGTCTACACGGGCGCGAAGATCCCCGCGATTGGACTCGGGACTTTTGGATCGGATCGAGTAGCGGGGGGACAAATTGCCGAAGCGGTGCTGGGTGCCGCGTCCGTCGGATACCGTCATTTCGACTGCGCGGCGGTCTACGGAAATGAGGATCTGATTGGCTCGTCTCTGCGAAAAATTATCGAAGGAGGAATTAAACGCGAGGAGCTCTGGATCACCTCAAAGTTATGGAACGATAAGCATGCCGAGGGTGACGTGATTGCGGCGTTCGAAAAGTCGCTTCACGATCTTCAGCTCGAGCATCTGGATTTGTACCTGATCCATTGGCCTTTTCCAAACTATCATGCGCCTGGCTGCGACGTCTCCTCGAGAAGTCCGGATGCGAAGCCTTACATTCATGAAAACTTCATGAAGACGTGGCGCAAGCTGGAGGAATTGGTGGCGATGGGATTGGTGCGGCACATTGGCACCTCCAACATGACCATCCCGAAACTCCGCCTGGTGTTGGGGGATGCCAAGATCAAACCGGCTTGCAACGAAATGGAGCTGCATCCGCACTTTCAGCAACCGGAACTGTTTCAGTTCGTCATCGACAACGGGATGGTGCCGATCGGTTTTAGCCCGATTGGTTCGCCCGCCCGCCCCGATCGCGATCGGACGGACAGTGATACCGTCGACATTGAGGATCCTGTGATTGTGAGAATCGCCCGGCGGCTCAATGTTCATCCGGCCGTCGTCTGCATCAAATGGGCCGTGCAGCGTGGACAGATCCCGATCCCGTTCTCTGTCAACCGCCGAAACTACTTGAGCAACCTTCAAGCGGTGGTCGCGGATCCGCTCACGGAAGAGGAAATGCAGTTGCTCTCGCGGATCGACCGCAATTGCCGACTCATCAAGGGAGACGTGTTCCTCTGGAAGGAGAACCAAACGTGGGAAGATCTCTGGGACGTAAACGGCCAGATTGCCGCCCCGTGAGAATTGGCCATGCGAAAGAGGGTTTTGCCACGCCGAGTTGCTTCCCGCGCCGGACTGGATCGCTGTGTTGCCGCGGAGAACCGCAAGCGTATCGCGCCTTTTTGAATCAATCTTAACCAAAGTGACCATTATATGAATGCGACAATGCTCTCGTATACGGATGGCGCCCAGGTGGCGTGCGGTTTCGGTACCGTCTATGAAGGACTCGAAAAGATCGGCATGTCGGGAAATGACGCCGTTCTGGTGGTCGGGTTGGGCCCGGTGGGTCTCGCCGCTCTCGTGCTGGCAAAGGCACTGGGCGCCAGCAAGCTCATTGGAGTCGACTTTGTCGAGGATCGCCTGGAGGTGGCGCAGAACCTTGGTCTCGCCGACCATGTCGTGAAGGCGGGGCCTGGCAACGTCGAGGAGATCCGCGGCCTCACGGGTGGATATGGGGTTGAAAGGGCGTTCGACGCGAGTGGTAGTGACAAGCGCCGCCTGACCGCGATCCAGGCGACGCGCAAGTGGTCCGCTTCGCTGGCCTCTTTTAAAATCCAGCTTTCCTTTCTTCCGATGTCTGCTCAGGGAAGATTGGCGGCACAGCCAGTTCTCCTTCTTCAAAGTAGTCCTCGCAGCCTGCTTGAACTTGTAACTCGAGGAACTGATGCGCGCCAGTTACATGAGACTTGGCCTGGGCATGCTCATTTTCCTTGATTCTCTGCGCTGCCGTATTGTTCCTGTCTTCGAAGACTACACTTACTCCGCGGCTAAGCTCTTCGTCTGTGAACTGGTGTCCCGTTATTTTCACGGACAGAATCTGGTCGAAATCTGGCGGCTTCGTGATCAAATGGGCTAGGAAGAGTTCGTCGCCCCTGCCGAACAGAAAATACTGAAGCTTCTCCGGCTTCTCCTCCGAGGGTTCGAACTTGCGCGCGTGGACGACTCTCTTTACGTCTACGACGACATCCCCGAGGCCGTTGATCGCTTCACCACCCCGCTCGAGATGGCCACGAAAAACTGTGGCGCGAAAGGAACTTGAGGCACGATTTTGAGTGTTCGGCGTAAACAATCTTGGAAGGACAAATCTGGGAGCCGGCTCAAGAGTGTACATCTTCGTTGCAACGTTGCGCTCTCTATCCTCCGTATAGATCTCGGTCACGTCCTTGCCTTCTTTGATGAACCTTGCCTCAAGGATCACCTGATAGCGGTGCGGGGAGGTAAAATCGGTTTTCTTGCTGTCCAGGGCGTCGAACATGGGAAGATGAGACAGAAAGGCACCCTCTTTGCCGACAACGAGCATGTTGTGAGTGTGGGGAGGATCCTCTGCCTTATTGCCGTTGGTATCATTCCGCTCACCTGCCGCAGTTGACCCAACGACCAGAATCAAGGTGACGAGGTTCCATCTGTCGATTCTCATAGAGATTTCCTTTTGGCTAAGGGGCGATCCTTTTGTCGTTCCAAGCGCGGCCAATGCTTCCCAAGATCACATTACACGGTTCGTGGCGTGTCCGCCAGTTTGTCTATGGCCACGACTCGCGAAGCATTGCAAACGGACGGGGTTCTGTAGCCGTGCCAGATTACTTAAGCCGCTCGTCCTTAGCCCGCCGGCCCCGCTGCGCGATACACCCAAGCCGCGCGGTCACTACCCTCCAAGCGCGGTGAGACGTTCCTGGGCCTTTGCGGCAAACTCGCTGTTTGGGTAATCTTTGAGCAATTGCTGATAGGAAGTCTTGGCTCTTCCGAGTTGCTGCGTTTTGAATTTTGCATCGGCCGAACCGTTGGCTTGCTGTTCGAGCAATTGGGCGCCCATCCAGAGACCCTCCGCCGCAGCCGTGGGCACGCCGCTGTAGAATTGGGCGATCTTGATGAAATAGTCGATGGCCGCGCCAAGATACTCGTCCTTTTGCTGCTGGTCCGCGGTCGCCTTGGCCTTTTCGGCCATAATGGCACCGCCAAGGAGCATGCCGTTGGCTCGAAGTTCTGCCGTGGCGGACGGGGCACGGATGAGACCGACGAGCAAGGTGACCGCTTCGTCAAGCTTGCCTTGCTCTTTGAGCGACTGGGCGATGCCGTAGTCGGCTTCGAGCACCTTGGGGGACCAAGGATAGAGGGCCTTTAGCTCTTGAAAAAGTTTGCCAGCCTCGGGCGTCTGGCCTTTTTCCTGAGCGACGCGAGCCTGTCCGAAGAGCGCGATGGCTTGCGCCTCCTGGACAAGCTGCGAAGCCTGGTTCGGCGTGACGCCCGCGGGGACGGGATAGTCCTTGGCGAGCTTTTCGAACGTCGCGGCGGCCTCGTCGAGCTTCTTCTGTCCGATCAGTGAGAGCCCGTAGAAGTCCATATCCTGCGGCGAATAAACGATCTCAGGTTTGTAGGCCTCGGTCATGATCGATAGAGCCCGGGTCTTGTCCTGTTCGGCTACGTAATTCGCGAGCGTAAAAAGGATCTTGCTCTTGGCGTTTGGGCTGGGCGCGGAATCGGCGAGGGATTGGAAGTATTGCTCAACCTCGGAGGCATTCTTCATTTCGGCTCCCAAGAGCATGCGCTGGGATCGCAGGAGTGTTTGCAGAGCAAGTGCCAGCGAAGCGCTGTCGGGATACTTTTTGATCGTTTCCTCGGAAGTGGCGATGCTGCCCTCCAGAAGCGTTTTCCATTGCGACCGCTCTTGTTCGCCGAGTCCGCTGTAACGTCCGAGCCCATCGGCCCTCGAACGTTGGAGTTCGGCTGCCTTGAACATCGCGTCACCGGCCTGCGGGCTCTCAGGATACTTATCGACGAACTCGCGGTAAGTAGCGAGCCCCGTATCCGGCTTGCCGGCGTTGATTTCAGTCTGGGCGATGGATTCGTAAGCGAAGTAGACTTTGTCGTCCTTCGGGTATTTCTCGATGAATTGACTCATCAGATTGATGACGTTCTCGGCCTTGCCCTCGCTTGCGCGCAACTGTGCGCGCATAAAGTAGGTGAAGGGAGCGGGCTGGCTGTCGGGGTATTGCTCGGCTACGGCCGCCAGGGTGGCGATGCCATCTTCCTTTTTGCCAAGTGCAATGAGGGCGCCGCCTTTGGCGTAGAGGGCAAGAGGGGCAAGCGCGTTCTTGGGATTCGCTTTGGCAAAGGCGTCCAGGATGAGGGCCGCCGCCGCATTGTCACCTTTCTGCTGGGTACAGATCCCAATCCAGTAGTCCGCCTCGACGGCTTGGGGGGTTCCCGTATACTTCGTCTTGACTACGTCGTATGCGGCGATGGCATCGTCCCATTTTCGGGTGTCCTTATGGATGCCGGCGACTCCTGCTTGTGCGACCGCCGCGAGCTCGGGCGAAGGGTTTTGTGCCAGGTAATCCTGAAATGTCTTCAGGGCATCTGCGAGATTGCCGAGACGTGTTTCTGCACTCGCCTTTTGGACGACGGCAAGGCCCGTGAATCGACCGTTTGGGTAGATGGCGAGCGATTCATTGAAATAGCGAATCGCCTCGTTGGGGTTGTTTAGACTGAGGTACATGCTGCCCAGAGCGACGGGCAGATTGTCCGCGAGGGTGTCGCCCTTGTATTTCGCCTGAAACTCGTCGTAGCCTGCCGTGGCCCGTTCCGCGGCATTTTGCAGGGCATAAGTCATGGTCGCGAAGTAGAGGGCGCGTTTCTTTTCCTCATCATCGGTCAAAAAAGGCCGCACGTGCTTGAGGACCACACGCGCCTCATTGTTCCTGCCTTGCTGGAAATAGATTTCGGCAATTTTCAAAAGTGCGGTAGCGGTCTGATCTGGTTTTCCCTGAAGGTCGGACAATTTCTTGAGCTCTCGCTCATTGTCACGGTCGAGTTGTTTTTTCAGGTTTGGGTTATTCGCTCGCAGAGCAGCCGCCTTTCTTGAGGGAAATTCCCTGATCTTGTCTTCTTGAAGAGTGACGATCTGTTCTTTGGGCGCGACGGAGCGATAAGCGGACAGAGCTTCCGCATAGAGGGCCGGGCGCTCGGATTCCGGGCTGAAGCCGGCTTGACTGAGGAGAACTTCTCCGAGCTGAAAGTTTGCCTCGTTGATGAGCGCGATATCTTCCTTCTTCCTGATGATTTCGCGCAGGTAGTCGGCCGCGCGTTTGTAAAGCGCAAAGCCTTTGGTCCTTGCCGCGGCCTCGCCCTTCATGAGTTCGGCGCTTCCTTCGGTGGCAAGGGTGACCGCAAGCAGGCTCTTGGTATTCGAGAGGGTGGCGCTCTGCGGGAACTTCTGCAGATTGAGTTCGAGATCCTTGACAGCTTGATCGTAGTTTCCGACTTGATATGCAGCGACCGCGCGACTGAAAATGGCGTTCTCGAGATCCTGTGCCTGAGGGTAGTCGTTGATGTAGCCGGTGAATTTGCGGATCGCTTCATCGAAACTGCTCCCGCGGTTCGGATCCGACGCAGGCATGGTTGCGGCTTTGGCTGAGAGAACCTGGGGCGCAAGCCCCTCGGCGATCTGCTTGAGCTCGGGAGAGAGCGGCGGTCCGGACGCGGCCTTGGCGAGGATGGCGGACGCCTGGTCAAACTGCGCAAGAAAATAGTAGCAGAAGGCCAGTTGGAGTTGGGCCGAGGAGGCGATCCCATCCGTAGGAAAGTCCTTGAGCACCTTTTCGTAAGCGGCGGCCGCCGCCTTGTAGTCGCCCGATGAGTAAATTTCGTAGGCGGCAGCATTCGCATCGGCTGCGTTTATCGATTGCGCCCGTGTCGACGCGAGCGACGCGAGCAGAACCGTAAGCGCGCAGGCGAGACGGAAAATGAGGCGATTCATTGGATGAGGTGAGCAATTAAGCTGCTTCACTCCGCATTGCCACAGGAAAACGCCCCTTTCCGGAGAGATCCAAGAGCCCGCTGAAATCGCCCATAGCACGCTTCCGGGAAACGTGCTGACCCTTCGATTCGCACGCTGGACTAAGCTTGTCCCCGATGTGAACACGGTGACAAATGAAGCAAGCTTCTCTGAATCCGCAGATGAGGCAAAATTGATGCGGATGGAGAAACGGAGAAGCGGAGACGCGCGAACTGGAGCGGCGATTGAGAGGCAGGCGGTTGGCACAACCGTTTCTCCAGCGGCACGCGGCTCGGGTGGCGATTACAGGCGCGTTCGCCCCAAAAATATTCCGGTCCTTAAGAAGAAAACTGTGCTGCGGGCCGGGATCCGCATGCCGGCTGCGTCCTTCCGATCGACCCTTTCATTTCGGCGCCGGACAAACGGTTAGGTCGTCGAGCGTAATCTCGGGACGCCGCACTGCGAAGACCCCGATTCCGGCAGCCGCGGCACCGGCCCAATCCCGTTCGGGATCGTCGCCCACATGGAGGCAGCGACCGGCTTCGACGTCCATGACTTCGAGAGCGCGCCGGAAAATCCGGGGATGAGGCTTCTCGCATCCGGCTTCGCTGGAAACAACAATGTGCTCGAATTTCGATGCGACTCCGAGATCATCAAGGACAAGCCGTAGTCTCCGATCGAAGTTGGAGATCACCGCCAGCCGGAATCGGCCGCCGAGCCGTTCGAGACATCTCCTCGAGTCATCGTAGAGAACCCAGACTCCGGGCTTGCCGAAATGCTCGTAAAGTTCTTCGAACCAAGCGTCTTCGTCAATCTTGGGCGCCGAAGGGGCGCCCGCGTGAAGCACATCAAGGGCGAGCGCCTTCCACCAGGGGCGATCGTCTTCCTCCCGCGCCCCGAGGGAGGCAGGCCGAAGGGCGCGCGCCTTCCAGACAGCCCGAAAAGCCGATTCCATCCTTTGCTCATCCGCGCTCATTCCGTGCCTTCGCGCGACTTCGGCGTAATGCCAGCCAACGGGACGCTCCAGGCGGATCAGCGTGCCGGCTGCGTCAAAGAAAATCACCTCGGCTTCGCCCTTGACCTGCAGGGCCCCGCAATCCATATTCTGGCATTCCCAACCATGCGAAGAAGCGGGTCCCATCCCGCTTTTTTCATCTGGGGAAATGCGATTTATGAATTCCGAACTCATAGCGATGCTTGATTACCTCGAGCGTGAAAGAAGCATCAAACGGGAGGTGCTTGTCGAGGCGATTTCCAGCGCCCTGCTGACGGCTTCCAAGAAGAATTTCACTTCGGGAACTCGCGAGCTGCGCATCGAGATCGATTCGAAATCCGGGGTAATTCGTGCGCTGGCCAAACTCATTGCCGCCGAGCGGGTCCAGAACCCTCACGACGAGATACTCATTTCAAAGGCTCGAGCAATCAAGCCCGGCATCCAGGCCGGAGAGGAGATCGAGGTTGAGGTGACCCCGCGAGATTTCGGGCGCATCGCCGCCCAAGCCGCACGCCAGGCTATCAACCAGCGCATCCGACAGATCGAAAAGGACATGATCTATGAGGAGTTCAAGGATCGTGCCGGCGAAATCGTCAGCGGAACCGTTCGCCGCTTTGAAAAATCCGACGTCATCCTGGATTTGGGAAAGTTTGAGGGAACGATGCCATCACGGGAGCGAGTGGTGACCGAGGAGTACAGCGTCGGCGACCGATTGCGCGCCTACGTTGTCGCCGTGGACAACGCTTCCCGCGGCCCGGAGATCATCCTCTCGCGAAGCCATCCGAATTTCGTCCGCCGCCTCTTTGAAATCGAGGTTAGTGAAATTGCCGACCGCACCGTCGAGTTGAAAGCCATTGCCCGGGAGGCCGGTTATCGCACAAAGGTCGCGGTTCACAGCGCCGATCCCAAGGTGGATCCGGTTGGCGCCTGCGTGGGAATGCGCGGGGCTCGCGTCAAGAACATCGTCAGGGAACTGAACAACGAGAAGGTGGACATTATCCGCTGGGATCCCGATCCCGTGAAATTCGCGGCAGCCGCGCTGAAGCCGGCGAATATTCGCAGCCTGTCGCTCGATGAGGCAACGCATACCGTGCGCGTCCTTGTCGGGAAGGATGATCTCTCACTCGCCATCGGGAAGCGCGGCCAGAATGCTCGTCTCACCTCCAAGCTCACCGGCTGGGACGTGGATATTGAGGAGGACAAGACGGCTGAGCAGGTGCTCGAATCCCAAAAGGCCCAGGCGGCTCACTCCATGGCCGAAGCACTCGGAATCAGCGAGGAAGAGGCACAGACGCTCGCCGCTGGCGGAATGAATTCCATTGAAGTGATCCTGACCGCGGATGCTGATGATATCGCCGGGTTGCTTGGCTGCGATGTCGCCAAGGGTCAAAAAATCCTCGATGCCGCCCGGGCCTCCGGGCAGCCCCAGGAAACGGCAGCCTCCTAGAAGGCTATGAAAATTTTACCCGCTCTTTGCGATGGCCACCACAAAATCCGAGGACAAAGCTACAAAGCCTAAGGCGCCGCCAGTTTCCGCGGGCGCAAAGCCCATGCCAGAAGCTCCTTCGGAACCGCCGCCGGCGCCCAAAGCGCCTGCTGAGACGCTCGACCTTCTGGAACCCAAGAAAAAGGTTAAGCGAAGGGAAGCGGACGGCGGAGCGCCAAAGTCGGTGCTTTCGCCCATTCAGAAGATTCAGGCGAGGCCTCCCTTGAAAGCCGCCGTGGTAGTCGAACCGCCCCCGGAGCCGCCCAAGCCAAAGGATGCTCCCGCTGAGGTCGCGAGTGAGGAGCCTCAAGCCGCCGGAGCCGAAACCGGCAAGAAGGTGATCCACCTCAAGACGTCGATTACCGTCAAGGATCTCGCCCCGCTCATCGGGATCAAACCTTTTCAAGTCATCGCCGATCTGATGGCGCTCCAGATCTTCGCCAATATCAATCAAACCCTGGAACTCGACACGGTCGCGAAGCTCTGTGACAAGCATGGATTCGTCCTTGAGCGGGAGAAGAAGGACACTTCGAAGGGACACCACAAACACGAGGTCAAGGTCGAGGCTCCCAAGGAACCCGAAAAGCCGAAGGAAGAGGCCCTAAAGCCGCGCGCGCCGATCGTCACATTCATGGGCCACGTCGATCACGGCAAGACCTCGCTCCTGGATGCCATTCGCAAGAGCCGCGTCGCGTCCGGTGAGGCGGGCGGGATCACACAGCACATTGGCGCGTACAGCGTCGTGCGCAACGGCCAGTCCATCACATTTCTCGACACGCCAGGGCACGCGGCCTTTACCGCGATGCGCGCGCGGGGAGCCAACGTGACCGACATTGTCGTGCTTGTTGTTGCTGCCGATGACGGTCTCATGCCCCAGACGATCGAGGCGATCAATCACGCGAAGGCGGCCAAGGTCCAAATCCTGGTGGCGATCAACAAGATCGATCTCGCCTCAGCCAATCCGGACAAAGTGAAGACCCAGCTTCAGGAAAAAGGCCTGACGCCGGAGGACTGGGGTGGCGAGATCATCTGCGTCCCGGTCAGTGCGACAAAGGGAACCGGCGTGAATGCCTTGCTTGAGATGATCAGCCTTCAGTCCGAGGTCCTTGAGCTCAAGTCCGATCCGCGGGCCACGCCTCGCGGTACCGTCATTGAAGCTCAGCTCGAACAAGGCCGCGGACCGACGGCGACCGTCATCGTTCGCATGGGTACCTTGCGTGTGGGTGACGCATTCATTTGTGGCAACTATTGGGGCAAAATCAAACAGCTCATCAACGATACCGGCAAGGCGGTGAAGGAGGCCGGTCCTGCGATGCCGGTGAAGGTTCTTGGACTGAGCGGCTTGCCCAATGCTGGCGATGAGCTCGTCGTCATGGAAAACGAACGGGCCGCGCGACTGCTTAGCGAGGAGCGACTTTTCGAGATCCGAAACAGCAAGCTCGCCGCGCCTCAGCGCGCCACGCTGGAGAATCTTTTCGCCAACATCGCCGAAGGTCAAAAGCCTACGCTCCAAATCGTCCTCAAGGGCGACGTGCAGGGCTCGGTCGAGGCGCTTGTCGGTGCGCTCAAAGACATTCCGCAATCGAAGATCACTCTCGATATCATTCATTCGGCCGTCGGTCCGATCACGGAATCCGACGTCCTGCTGGCCAGCGCTTCGAACGCCGTCATCATTGGGTTTAGCGTCAAGGTTGAGAACAATGCATCAACCGTGTCGAAGCGCGAGGGAGTTCAGATCAAGCTTTACAGTATCATCTATGAGCTGATCGACCAGGTGAAGGAGGCCATGGCGGGCATGCTTGAGCCTGAGTTGCGCGAAACGGTGATTGGCCACGCGGAGGTCCGGCAGGTCTTTGATCTTTCAAAGGGAAAGGTGGCCGGCTGCTACGTGAACGACGGACGCATCAGCCGCAGCGCGCGCGCGCGCGTCCTGCGCAAGAAGCAGCCGATTTACGACGGTGGCATCGGAACGCTGCGGCGTTTCCAGGACGATGTCAAAGAGGTGCGAGCCGGCCTGGAGTGTGGCATCAAGCTCGGGGATTTCTCCGAGTATCAGCCCGACGATATCATCGAATGCTACACGCTTGAGAAAGTGGCTCAGCAGCTTTGACGCGAAGCCTGGTCGTCGCGCAGAAATGAGCGCCATCCCGGCCCGGCATTGCGTCGCGCTGTTGCTCTTTTTCACCGCTGCGTTGCTGCCCCCGGACGGCGTTTGTGCCCAAAACGCGGCTCCCCTCCTGGACAACACCGGCTTCGTCGAGAATCCCAAGCCGACCTGGGAGACGCAGAAGAAGGCTCGAACCTTTGTGCTCGGCATTCCGGCGCCGCGCGGGCAGATCACCGACCGAAATGGCAAGCCGTTGGCGCAGACCCGTCTCAGTTACAACCTGGCCATCAGTTTTCCCGCCCCGCTCGACTGGCAGGACAGCAAGATCCTCACCTTCGCAGCGCAGCAGATGACGCTGGCCAGCGGACTTCTCAAGAAACCGATTTCCGTTTCCGACGAGGCCATTCTTAACCACTACAAGAATCGCGGCATTCTCCCGATGGACATTGCCGAAGATCTGAGCCCGCAGGAACTTGGTGTGGTCCAGCGTGGCGTGACACCCAATCTCATTCTGCGTCAGACCTATGTTCGCTTTTATCCCAATGGCCTGCTCGCGGGGCATATCATCGGTTACACCGGCCGGGAGGCACCCCTCTCGGTGCGCCCGGTCGAGAACAACGACTTGATCTTCTCCGACAGCCAGGGGCGCGAAGGACTTGAGCAGGTCTTTGATAGCGAACTCCGGGGACAGGTGGGGCAGTTGCACGTCACCTTCGATGCCGCGGGCAATAAGACGTCGGAGCGAATCGCCCGCCCGCCCGTGCCTGGCTACAATATCATTACCACGCTGGATGAAGATCTTCAGCGCATCTGCGAGAACGTGCTGGCGAAGAGCTGCAAACGCGGGGCCTTCGTCGTGATCGATCCGAACAACGGCGAAATCCTGGCCATGGCATCCCAGCCCGGCTTCAATCCGAATGAGTTCGTGCCGGTGGTCAAGAAGGAGGTCTTCGAACGATACAACACCGATGAGGGCGATCCGCTCGTGCCGCGCGCCTACCGGGCCGCTTATCCGGCTGGATCAACGTTCAAGGTCTTCGTGGGTTTTGCTGCCCTCGGCACGGGAAAAATTACGCCGGACAACCATTTCGACTGTCCCACTGCCATCACCATCGGTGATCATACCTTTAAGAACTGGAAAAAGAAGGGCGCGGGCAACCTGAATTTCGTCGAGGCTCTCACTCAATCTTGTAACACGTGGTTTTATCAGGTGGCCTTGAAGATCGGCGCCGACCCTATCATCGAATACGCCCATCGCCTCGGGCTCGGCAAACGAACGGGAATTCCCATTTATGCGGAAAACGAGGGGAACATTCCGACCGACGAGTACATGCGGCGCGTTCACCGGCGCTCGATCAAGAGAGGGGACGTCGCGAATATGGCCATCGGTCAAGGTGACATCTTGATCACTCCGCTGCAGATGGCTCAGGCATTGAGCGTGATCGCCGCAGCGGGGAAGTTTCACCAGACCCGGCTCGTCAAACAGGTGCAGAGTTTGGATAACAAAGTCGTCGCGGCCTATCCCGACCGCGTTCGCGAAGAGATCCCGGTTTCGCCCCAGATTGACAAAACACTGCGCAAGGCTTTGCAGAACGTGGTTTATGACGGACAAGGCACGGCTCACTCCGCCAAGGTCAAGGGCGTCCGGGTCGCGGGAAAAACGGGCACTGCGCAATGGGGGCCTGAAAACAAGCAGCGAACCGCGGCATGGTTTACCGGTTTCGTGCCCGCGGAGAATCCCGAATACGCTTTCGCCGCGCTCTATGAAGGCGAACCGAACGACGACACCGTCCACGGAGGCTCTCATGCGGCTCCCCTGGTCAGCAAGGTATTCCGCGAGGTATACAAGGCGAAGAAGGCGCGCGATGCCGCTCCCGCCGAAGCGACAGACGACAAGGAGGAGGAAGGTGAGCGCAAGAAAGACGAGTCCAACTAGCGGCTGGTCGGAGTTTGCGACGAGGGCCGGCTTCTGCTTGAGAGGGTTTTCTCGCTGCTCGTGGGGCCTCTCCGGACGCGCAGTCCTGCCCGGCGGCGGAGGACAGGGTGGCGCACGGACAAGGCGCGCGTAAGACCCGCCAATCTGCAGAAATCCCTCAGAGCCGTCCTGGCAGCGAAACGAACCGCACCAAGCGCGGCTTCAGCAGTTTGATCGGTGCGCTTCGCACTTCACGGCGGTTTCTGCCTAGGTAAAGTAGGTGTCCTCGTGCGAATAGGGAGGCGCGCAGCAGCAGAGGAAGTGAAGCGCGGTGGAGGCCGTGATTTGATGCCAGGCGCCGGTGGGAATCAGTATCGCGTCGCCCGGCGCGACCCGATGCTTCTCGCCGTCGATTTCCATCGTGCCCTCGCCTTCCAACAGGAAATAGAACTCCTCGCTTTTTTTGTGGTAATGCCGGTCGGTTGAGCGCCCTGGGAGAAGGCTGGCCTCGGCGAGACTTTGGTTGCGGACGGGCGCGTTCGTGCAATCAAGGATGCTGCGAATCTGCGAACCATCCTTGGTCGTAAAGGGTTTTTGACTGGATACGTTTAAGACAATCATCGAAAGTTCGCGGCTATGAAATTTTACGAAGGTTGCACGGCCCTGATTACCGGAGCTTCTTCGGGATTGGGAGTGGAATTTGCGCGGCAGCTCGCACCCCACGCTCATTCGCTCGTTTTGGTCGCCCGCCGGCTGGAGAGATTGGACGCGCTGAAGGCGGAACTCGAGTCCCTTCACAGCAATCTGCGAGTGCTTGTTTATGGAGCGGATCTTGGAAGGGAAGATCAGCGCCTGGCTTTTGTAAATTGGCTTCCATCGCAGGACGTGAAAATCGATTTTCTCATTAACAACGCCGGGTTGGGGGATCGAGGCGCGTTTGAGTCGAGCGACTGGAACAGAGTCAGGTCGATTCTCGAGGTGAATATCTCAGCCTTGACGCATCTCATCCACTTGCTCCTCCCATCGATGATGCTCGGCGGACGCGCTGCTATTCTCAACGTGAGTTCGGTGGCCGGCTTTATCCCCTTGCCGAACACCGCCGTTTACGCGGCCAGCAAGGCATACGTGACCAGCCTTTCGGAAGCGCTCGCGATTGAACTGCGGCCACAGGGGATCACGGTGACGGCACTTTGCCCGGGTCCGATCTCGACCGAATTCCATGAGGTCGCGTCCCGCCCGGGAAACGAGGAGAGGGCGTCCCATACGGAAGCCATGCCCGCCTTTGTCGTAACGCCCGAGGAGGCCGTCCGAACTGCTCTGATCGCCGTCTCTCGCGACCGCGCGCGCGTGGTTCCGGGCCCGTTGCTCTGCGTCTCCGTTGCCCTCGCGCTGCTGGTTCCTTTTTTCATCGTTAGGGAGATCCTTCGGGCACTGAGAAACAAGCTGTGAACCCTGCGGACAGTGAATCAGCCATTGACAAGGTTGCGGGCGGTTAAAATGCTGGACTCGTGAATAAAATCACAAAAATGTCCGGCCTTCCGCCGGAAAGCGCCCTCGCGTTCGCTCAGACGCTGGAGCTGATCAATACGCATCTATACTCGGTCGAGGAGAGAATCCGCGCGCAGGCGCGGGCGTTCGATCCCGCGGTCGAGGGCTACGTTTCCTATGTCTGTGAAAAGGGAGGAAAGCGGTTGCGGCCGGTGCTGGCGCTTTTGGCCGGGGGAGCCTCGGGGCGCATCACCTCCGGCCACGTCGATCTCGCCGTCATCGTCGAAATGGTCCACGTCGCCACGCTGGTCCACGATGACATCATGGATGGCGCGGAGCTTCGTCGCGATCAACCGACTGCCTATGCGAAGTGGGGGAGCTCCATCAGCGTTTTGCTGGGTGACTGCCTGTTTGCCCATGCGCTGCGCCTGGCCACCGGCTTCAGCAACAATGCCATCTGCCGCCGGATCGCGGATGCCGCGTCCGACGTCTGCTCGGGCGAGATTATTCAGACGCAAAGGCGCTATGATCTGAAACTGAGCACGGCGGATTACTATCGCATCATCGAAATGAAGACTGCGTCGCTCTTTTCGGTGGCTTGCGAGCTTGGCGCCTTCATTAGCGAAGCCAGCCCGACGGTGATTGGGGCGCTGAAGAATTTCGGCCTGAAGGTGGGCACAGCCTACCAAATCTACGACGACTGCCTTGATCTTGCCGGAACCGAGGAGGAAACCGGCAAGACGCTTGGCACCGACATCCGCAAGGGGAAATTCACTTTGCCGGTTCTCCTCACCCTGCAGAATCGCCAGGGTCTTGATCTCACCGGCTTGCGCGATCACTTGCTGCGGGAGGACACGGTCGATGAGGAGTTCCTGGTCGACCTTCTGAATCGCGCCGGATCCCTTGCCGCCGCGGCGCAGATTGCGCGAAGAATGCTCAACGAGGCTCGCCAATCCCTGGAACCCGTTCCGGTCAACCGCTACGTCAACGGGCTCCAGATCATCGTCGATCATCTGATCGGGCTCGTTGACCGGCTGGCTTGATCCTTTCTCGACTTGATTCCGGATCGTCCGCCCCAGCCATCGCCCGCCGTGCGCATCCGCGAAATCCCTGCCAGCGACCGCCCTCGAGAAAAGCTCGCGACGCGCGGTGCCGCTTCGCTGACGGATGCCGAGCTCCTGGCAATTTTTCTTCGCACCGGGATCAAGGGCAAGAGTGCCATTATGCTGGCGAGCGAACTTCTCAGAGCCAAAGGCTCGCTCAGGGCTCTCTCGCGCTGCCAGGCTACCGAACTCTCAAAGACGGCCACTGGCATGGGACCAGCCAAGGCTGCCGAGCTTGCGGCGGCTTTTGAACTCGGAAAACGGCTTGCCCGCGGCGCGGCGGAACGCCCGGTCCTCGATAGCGCGGAGGCCGTCTATGCGACCTTTGGCGCCGAGTTTCAGGCTCGCGATCGCGAGTCGCTGAAAGTTGTTTTGCTGGACACGAAATTGCGCCTGCTCCGGATGGAGGATGTAGCGCTCGGTTCGCTGAACGAATGTGTGGCCCATCCGCGCGAGATCTTTCGTCCCGCGATCGTGCATTCCGCCTACGCGGTGATCCTTGTTCACAACCATCCGTCTGGCGATCCGTCGCCAAGCCAGGCAGATCACCGGCTCACCCGGCAACTCGGCGACGCCGCGAAGCTCCTGCAAATCACCCTCCTGGATCACATCATCATCGGCTTGCCCGATGGAGGCAGAGCGCCATACTTCAGTTTCCGCGAAGCCGGAGCGTTATGAAAATTCACCCGACGGCCATCGTCGCCGCGAAGGCTCAGTTGGCCGACGATGTCGAGGTTGGCGCTCATGCGATCATCGGAGAAAATGTCAAACTTGGCGCGGGCTGCGTGGTTCAGGCGCACGCGGTCCTTGATGGGCGTGTCACCCTTGGCACGGGAAATTTTGTCGGCTATGGCGCTATTATCGGCGCGACTCCCCAGGATTTCGCCTTCCGGGAGACGGTGATCAGCGAGGTGCGCATAGGAGATGGCAACACGTTTCGCGAATACGCGACCATTCATCGGGGGACCAAGGATGGGTCGGCGACGATTGTCGGAAACGAGTGCTATCTCATGGTCGGTTCACACCTCGGCCATAACGTGAAGCTGGGTGACAAGGTCGTCATCGCCAACAATTGCCTGCTCGCGGGCTACGTGGAAATCGGCGATGGCGCGGTTCTCGGCGGCGGAACCGTCTTTCACCAATTCTTGCGAGTTGGGCCGCTGGCCATGGTCCGCGGCGGCACGCGCTTTGGAAAGGACATCCCGCCATACGTTTCCGCGGACGGCGAAAATCTGCTTTCCGGCATCAATGCCATCGGCCTACGCCGGGCGGGCTTCACGCCCGAAGTCCGCCTGGAAATCAAGCGCGCCTTCAAGCTGGTCTACTGGAGTGGGATCAACGTCTCGCAGGCGCTTGAACGAGCAAAGGAATCGAGTTGGAGCCACGAGGCGCGAGCGTTCTTCGATTTCGTTGCCTCCTCCAAACGCGGAGTGTGCGGCGCGAATCGCGTCCCTCAAGACGAGGAGACGCAGGGGTAAGGAGGCGTCCGGGATGGCTTCCAGATGTCCGCAGATTCGCAGATTTTCTGACAAGCGAACAACTCGTGCTTGTCCTTCGGCCTCGATTCTTCCTGGAAAATCGAGGACGAGCACGAGAACGAAGAACACAGACGAATCGGGGAGCCGCAAGCGATTCGCGTTCGTGCCAGCCGTGAAAATCCGCGGCAAGTCAGCCGGGGTTCGAGCCTTCCGGTTTCGGTGGGGTGCCGATCCAGGCGGCGACGTGGACGTCCTTGACGCTAACGCTGGCACGCTCGGCGACCTCACGGCAGGATTCGTATTCCGGCACGGCCTGCACCAGTTCGTCCCCAAGAAACCCCAACTTGATTCGCACCGGCCCATAGGGTGTTTCCCTCTCCTGAAATTCCCGCCTTAGCTTCAGCCTCTGCGCGCGGTGCATGCGCACGCCGAAGGAGGTGGTTTCCGTGAGCAGGATGCGCGTGAGATCCAAGGACCTGTCCTCGGTGCAAAGGACCGTGAGGACGAACCCCGGCCGGTTCTTCTTCATCTGGGCAGGGGTGAAGAACACATCGAGCGCCCCGGCGGCGAGGAGGCGTTCCATGGCGGCGCCCGCCAGCTCCGGACTCAAGTCGTCGAGATTCGTTTCAATCTGCACAATCTCGTCGACCTCGGCCTGGGACGTGTCCTTGCACTCGCCGAGAAGCGCGCGGAGAACGTTGGGGCGCGGCCCGTCGTCGCGTGTCCCGAGGCCGTAGCCGATCTTTTCAATTTGCATCTCGGAAAACGGGCCGAAAGACGAGGAAAACTCAGCGAGCAGGGCGGCGCCGGTTGGTGTGATTAGCTCGTGCGGGTCCTCGATTTGCCGGATCGATATTCCAGAGAGAATCTCGAGCGTTGCCGGCGACGGCACCGGAAGGCGGCCGTGGGCGCAATCTATCCAGCCGACGCCATCAACGAGGGACGAGGCGAGCACGCGCTCAACCTTGAGGGCTTCAATCCCGGCGCAAGCGGCGACGATGTCGCCAATGGAATCGTAGGCGCCGACCTCGTGAAACGCGACCTCTTCCGCCGGAATGCCGTGAATCTTCCCTTCCGCGGCCGCGATGCGTTGGAAAACGGAGATGCTTCTGACCTTGATGAAATCGCTGAGCCGGCTTTCCTCGATCAAAGCCCGGATTTCTCGAAAGCTGCGCCCGTGATTGTCGTGAACATGCCCGGTTCGCGCGAGGGTCTCAAACTTCCAGCCGGCGATCCTCTGGCGGACACCGCGTTCAAAATGGGCGTGAATCTCTTCGCCAAGGCCGAGCGCAGCAATGGCAGAAAGAAAAACGCTCTCCTCGACACCCAGATCCCGAAGAGTCCCGACAGCCATGTCGCCACTGATGCCTGAAAAGCAGTCCAGATAGAGAACACGCATTCTCTCAGGAGATGTCTTTCCACATTGCTCTAACGAAGCTTCGTCTCAAACCGAAAAGGATTGGTGGACGAATCCGCAGATTTCGCAGATTGACGCAGATTGTGGGGTGCCGATGGAGAGGCGGCTGTGCCAGCCGCCTGTCTATCACGGGCCCTTGGCACAAGAACCTCTACAACTGTCGAACGCCTCGCCAGACCCGGCCACTCCGATTCCTGCGCAGTCTCCATGTCCTTTTCTCCATCTGCGTCAATGTGCGTCATCTGCGGACCCGTCTATGCGGTTTCGGGCTCTGAGGACAAACTAAAGCCCCTGGCTGCGGGCGAGCTTCTCGAGCTCGACTTGGAAGTCCATCACATCTTGCTGGCCGGGGCGGTATCCGGGAGTGCTGGGATTGAGGCCGAGGCGACCCGTCTGATCAAGATACCACTCGGCTTTCTGGCCGTCGGAAAACGTGACGCGTCCACTGACCATTGCGCCCGGCCGTGTGATCTGATCCATGGTAACCGAAACTTTGCCACCCAACTCCGGCTTTTCCGGCTCGGCGGCCGGGAGCGGCCGCGGCTCGGGCGGGCGCTCCGGCTCCTTGACGGCAAGTTTGAGGTCATCGGCGAGGAGGCGGGTGTCCAGGTAGGTAAGGGAAATCTGGAACTCTTCCTTCAAGCGCTTCTGGATCTCGGGAAGGCTCGCACCCGCCTCGATCCACTTCGAGATGGCAGCTTTTTGTTCGTCGGTGAGGATCATGGGAATCGGCCTAACAGAGAGCACAAACCACTGAAAGAAGCGAGAACCGTTCGTCCGATGTCCGAGTCTTCAGTTACCTTCTCGAAATTATCCCCCGGCGATCGCCGGGACGATGCTGATTTCGTCGCCCTCTTTCACGGCGGTGTTCTTATCTTCAAGGAAACGGATATCTTCATCGTTGAGAAAGACGTTGACGAAGCGACGGATATTGCCTTGTTCGTCACAGATGCGCTCCGCGAGGCCGGGATAGGCTTTTTCGAGGCTATCGAGGATCTCGGAGATCGTTTCACCGTCGGCGGGAACGACTTCTTCTTCTCTGGTCAGTTTACGGAGGGGAGTTGGGATGCGAACGGATGTGGGCATTGGATTACTGGTTGATGGTTGCTGGATGCGCTTGATGGGGTTCGATTTCGCCCGCAATGAGCGATTCAAATTCCCGCAGGCTGGGTTTGATGAGACGAGGCTCTCCGCATCGCTCCTGCACGGCTTCCTGCGTCTTCAACCCGTGGCCGGTGATACAGAGAACGATGCTCTCGTTCCGCGGAAGCTTGCCGGATTCGATGAGTTTCTTCGCGCAGGCGACAGTGACACCGCCAGCCGTCTCGGCAAAGATCCCGGCGGTCTCGGCGAGAAGACGTATTCCTGCGATGACCTCATCGTCGGTGACGTCCTCGGCGTGACCGCCGGTTTCCTTCATTACGCGGATTGCATAGTAGCCGTCGGCAGGCGTGCCGATGGCGAGGGATTTTACGATTGTTTGCGGCTTCGGCACGGGCTTGACGATTTCCAAACCCTTCTTCATTGCTTCGCTGATGGGTGAGCAGCCGCCTGCCTGGGCGCCATGGATCGTGAATGGCTGATCCTCCACAATGCCGGTCCTGATGAATTCCTTGTATGCCTTGTGAATTTTTGTCAGCAACGAACCGCTCGCCATCGGAACGACGGTGTGGCGCGGGAGTTTCCAGCCAAGCTGCTCCGCGATCTCGAAACCCATGCTCTTCGAGCCTTCGGCATAATAGGGACGCAGGTTGACGTTGACGAACCCCCAGCCATATTTGCCGGCAATCTCCGAACAGAGTCGGTTGACCTGGTCATAAGCGCCGTGGATGCCGATCACGTTCGTGCCGTAAACGAGCGAGCCCAGAACTTTGCTCTGTTCGAGGTCCGCGGGAATGAGGACGTAGCTCGTCAAGCCTGCCGCGGCGGCGTTGGCCGCGACCGAATTCGCGAGGTTGCCGGTGGAGGCGCAGGCAACAACCTTGAACCCGAGTTCTCGCGCGCGGCTCAAAGCCACGGAGACAACGCGGTCCTTGAATGACAGAGTTGGGTAATTGACGGTGTCGTTCTTGATGTAAACTTCCGAGGCTCCGAGTGCCGCCGCGAGCCGGTCACTCTTGACGAGCGGAGTGAATCCCACTTCGGCGCCCACGGTCGGAGCACCATCGATCGGCAGCAGTTCGCGGTAGCGCCACATGCTCTGTGGCCGGGAGGCAAAAATTTCCCGGCTGATGCTCTGGCGGATGGCGTCGTAATCGTACGCAGCTTCCAGTGGACCAAAGTCATACTCGCAAATATGAATGGCCTCCTTATCGTACAAGCGCCCACATTCGCGACACTTCAGGTTGGAAAAGAAAGGGCGATCTTGGTTCATAGCTGATCTCCGCCCGAGAGTGGGAAATGAAGAAGCGACTAACCGCTCGAAAGTCGGCTGTCACATCTCATCTGCCCCCGGCGCTTTCACACCGGAGCTGGATTTGGCACCTGGTCCCCCGTCTCCGCGTTAGCGGGCCGGGGCGGTTGCCGTGGCTTCATAGGGCCAGTCCCTCTGCCACTCTCGATAAGATTGACCGAGAACATTGCGACGACGCGGCCTGGCGTCAAGCAATTTTCATCCCCGTTGGCCGAGCTTGGCTCGGAGAGCCATGCCAAAGCCGGTCTGCCAGCCGAAAAGCAGGCGATTCCCCAAACCTTGGAACCATTGGTGAAAGAAGCTCGGAGGGAATACGTTCTTCCCGCGACGGCCGCCGATATTCTGCGGCGTGTGAGAGGAACCCGAGACCCGCTATTGCGGCCTCCATTCCAGCGGCGTGCCGGCGGGCAGGAGACGCGCGGCGCGCACAATATCCCAATTTGTCAGTCGTAAGCCGCCGATACTCTCCAGCGTGTTCATTTGGTCGGGAATGCTTGTCCCGTGCAGGCCGTAGGGCAGCGGCTCTTGGCTGTCTGATTTTGCGAGATTGATCCACACGATGCCCGCGGGGTTTCGGGGACCCGCGGCCAGGTATTGTTCCGACGCGAGTTTCGGCTTAAATGGTGGCGGTTTGGGCTTCGGAGTCGAGCTTCCATAAAGGGGACCCGCTTGCTTCGGCTGTTCTCTCCATTCTTCCTGGAGCGTGGCGAGCCGGGGACGCGGGATCGCGTCAAGGATCGTCCAGGTTCCACGCCCCCGCAGGCCGGGACGGGCAGGCGACATGGGCATGACCGCCACAAGTGCGCCACCCCGGTAGATGTTCAATTGCGACAGACCGACGACAGCGGCGGTCACCGGGTTTTGGGGATCGGCCTGCGGTTGGGGCGGCTCATCAAATGCCTTCTCGATTTCAAACGGAATCACATTCGGGACCAAGAACTCCGTCCCGCTCGCCGGAATGGCGGGCAACTTGTCGTTCAAGGTTCGCAAATAGGATTCGCTGCAATGAAATCGCTCCGCGACGAACTCCCACGGTGTGCGATAGGCGAGCATCGAACTCGCAGTAAGCTGTTCATAGGTCCGGGGCATTTCAGGAGTGTCAGCGAGGGGCTTCCCGGAACGCGGGGCGGCAGGCCGCTTCGAGTCGACCAACTCCGCCTTGGGCGGCGCTATGAATCGGAAATCTTCCGCCTTCAGCTTGTAGCGGGTGAAGACATCGACGACGGCCGCCTGGGCTTTCGCTCCCAGCGCGGCATCATCCTTCGCATCTTCATGCGTGCTTTGATAATTGAACAATACCTTCCTGAATGCCGGACCCGGTTTGCCGACGATCGGACCGGCCGAGAACTGCTCGCGGTCCAGGAAAACCTGGAGCCTGACATTCTCCAACTCGGCCCCCGTCGCGGAACCTGGCCGTCCTCCGGAGGCTTTCTTCGCCTCGTCCTTGCTCCCGGATTGGGAAGGAGGAGCCGTGGGGCTCGGTTCGGCGACGGCTGGGATCCTCAACGTTTTACCGATGAGGATCCTGTCGTCTTTCAACCCGTTCAACTCCTTAATTTGCGCCACCGTCACGCCAAACCTCTTGCCGATGAGAATCAGCGCATCACCGCGCTTTACCTCGTAGACGATGGCTCGATCCTCCGGCTGAGGAAGCGCGGAGGCCGAGGGGAGAGGTCGTTTGAGGTTCGGCAACTCCAAGCCCCAATCCTTCTCGTCGGATGGCCCGACGCGCCATTTCCACCTCACTGCATTCTCCAATCCCGGCTCGATGTTTCTCGCGGGCTTTCCGGGCGGCGTCTGCGCGAGGATGCCGGTGGCGAAGACGCCAGAGATGACCAAGCTCGGGAGAGATCTTGCGAGGCGAACCCGCAAATGGTTTTTCGGCAGAAACATTAAAAATCCGTGTGGGGATTTCGCCCGGAATTGTTGTTCGCCTACTTTTCCGTGCGCCAAGCCTCGACCGATTCGGCGGCGATCTGCCAGTTTTCCTGGCTCCTCACGACGACGACACGGACTGAAGAATCCGCCGAAGCGATATCTGCGTCGACGGGGGAGGAAGCATTCCGATCGCTATCCAGGCGCAACCCCAGAAAAGCGAAAGCCTCGCAGGTTCGCTGTCGAACGACCGGTTCGGTTTCTCCGATCACGTCCGTAAAGACCAGCGCGTCGAGATGCCCCAGGCTCGCGAGCATGGATCCGATGCCGGCGCGGAGGCGATGAATGAAAACGTCCATGGCCAGCTTTGCACGCGGGTCGTTCTCGCGCGCTTTGGGAAAAATTACACGGGTGTCGCCAGGCAGTCCGGAAAGACCGGCGAGCCCGGACTTCTTGTTGAGCGTCTGCTCCAGCGAATTCAGATCGGTTCCGTGTCGCAGGAGGTGAAGGATAATTCCAGGGTCTATTGCTCCCGAACGTGTGCACATCGCGATTCCATCCATCGGCGTGAATCCCATGGTGGTATCGACAGAACGGTTTCCCCGGACCGCTGCCAGCGAACACCCGCCGCCCAGATGACAGATGATTTGGCACAAGCTCTCATCGCCACGCCGGTTGATTATCTCGAGCGCCCTTCGACTCGCGTATCGGTAACTGGTCCCGTGAAAACCGTAACGCACCAATCCTTGCTCGACCCAGTCGTACGGTCCCGCGTAGACGGTGGCTGCTTCCGGCAAGGTCCGGTGGAAGGCCGTGTCGAAGACCGCAAACTGCGGAGCCTTCAAGATTTCCCGGCATGCGCGAATACCGTCAAGGCTGACAGGATTGTGCAATGGCGCGAGCTCTCCGAGTCTGTCAATCGTCTCTTCAACGTGGCGAGTGACCAGCGCCGCGTGGCTGAACTCCAGACCGCCATGCACGACTCGATGGCCGACCACGTCAACCTGCTGCGATCCCTCCAGCACCGCGAACGTTCCCTCCCACGACGCCCGAACCAGAGCCTGGATTTTCTTTTGAAGTGGCCAATCCCTCGGGATGGGTAATTGTCCTTCTCCGAGCGTCGACTTGATCTGAGCAAGGAATTTATCCTCGGGTTGGCCTGGCGTCGTGGAATTGATGGCTGCCTGCCAGACCGGCTCGGAAGGACCTTTTGCGTCAGGGTCGAGAGAGTAGAGCGCCACTTTTTGACTTCCGGAGCCGGCGTTGAGGACGAGCACGTTAGCCATTTTGCCAAAGCGGATTGAGAGCGTGTGACCGTAATACATCTCTGCTCACCTCGTAAAGCGCCATATGGCAGCGAGGTCTTTGGTCGTTTTGCCGCCAACGGAATCGGCAATCTCGCGAGCCGAAGCGGTTGGTTTCCTCCTGATTCTGGAGCGGGCGCGTTGAAATCGTGGCAAGTTGAGGAGATGCCAGCGGATCAAGGTGCAGTCATTCCCGAGTTTCTCTATGGCACCGCCTGGAAGGAGAATCGGACGCCTCTCCTCACTGAACTGGCGCTCCGGATGGGCTTCCGGGGAATCGACACGGCCAACCAGCGCCGGCACTATTTCGAAGCGGGAGTAGGCCAGGGGCTGGCCACCGCATACCGGGCGGGGGTCGTCACACGGGGCGAGCTGTTCCTGCAGACCAAGTTCACCTATCGGTCAGGTCAGGATCGCCGGTTGCCGTACGACCCTGCGGCGGATCTTTCCACTCAAGTGGCCCAATCGCTGACCAGCTCGCTCGAACATCTCGGGACCGACCATGTCGACAGCTTCATCCTGCATGGGCCTGCTTCCGGCTATGGCTGGACTGACGATGATTCACAGGTTTGGGATGCCATGGCGCGGGAACGCGATTCAGGGCGCGTGCGTTTCCTCGGGGTGAGCAACGTCTCCCTGCGGCATCTCAAGCAGATGACGGCGGTCCATTCCGGGGCCCCTTCGTTCGTTCAAAATCGATGCTTTGCCCGGCTCGGCTGGGACCGCGATGTTCGATTGTTTTGCGGCGAGCGAAAGATCATCTACCAAGGCTTCTCGCTGCTGACCGCCAATCCTGAGGTGCTGCGCCACCCGCTGGTGATCGGCCTCGCTTCGCACGGCAATGCCACGCCGGCACAGGTCGTGTTTCGCTTTGCCCGGACGGTCGGAATCCTGCCCCTGACCGGCACTTCCGACGCCCAGCACATGACGCAGGACTTGGCGAGCTGCGATCTGGCCCTCTCCGCCGACGCTGTTCGGGAAATCGGGTCGCTCGTCGGCTGAGCGGGACAGCTGTTTTTTGCCCGCAATCCAGGTTTGTTCGTTTGTGAAAACTGTAGCGAATGGGGCAAGTTTTCCGAATCAGAAGCTGAGGCAGATTGCTCAAACGAAGTGGAAGGCGCCCTGCAACGCTCGAGGGCTCGAAGCTGCAAGGCTTGCGGCCGCCGGAGATCCGCTTCTTTGCCGAAGAATTCTTTGGGCCCCGGGCGGTCGTATCGGTCGGGCGCAAAACGGCGCATTGTTTATCAGTGGCCCTTGCCTCGGATGGCTCTCTCGGTAACATTTCCGCTTGTCAGCCTGCGCAGGAGTCTGTCAGCCTCTGGCCCGGTCAAGTAACAAATTCTCACTCTGTCGAGGCAGCAGACTCTGCACGGGTGAAAGCATCGCTAGCTCAATGGTAGAGCAGGAGACTCTTAATCTCTTGGTTGTAGGTTCGAGTCCTACGCGATGCAGTATTGATTATCAGAGACTTACTTCGATAATGTCGAAAACCAACATTCTTGGCTTGCCATGTGCTTGCCACTCTTGAGGCGAAAGGTGAGGAGGGGACGTCCTTCGATGTGACCAAGATCTTTCGCCGCTGAGTAACGCCAGAACTTTTCGTAATCGATAGGTCACGGGTTCGAATCCCGTCGCTGTATGCGTTGATAATCAGCGACTTGTGACGTTCGCCGCTACGCAGCGTAATACCGCCGTGGGCCATTTTGTGGCCATTCTGTTCGGCGTAAGCCTCACTTCAATCCGCTCCCGCACGTGCATTCAGCGTTACGTGCAGGTGCCTTGCAATAAGGGCTGCCCTCTTCGCGCAGGAGACAGCAGGTGAATCGATGCCACTGCTCGGATGCGGGTTGTTACGATGTGAGCGTGAGAATTCTTTTCCACCAGCGCCAAGCGAGAGAGGGGGCAGTGGGTTCGCCGGGGGCCGGTCACTACCGAAATCCCGTGAGGAAATCGAGCGGTGCGTCATCGCGATCTTCAGGATCCTAGAAAGCATGGGCTTTAAGGGCGACTTTCGCCAATGGGGCACTTGCTGGCGTTGCCGTTGCGCTCCAGCCTTACAGCTGATTTGTAATCAGTAGGTCCCCGGTTCGAATCCGGGTGCTGGCTGTGTCTAACAGTCAACAACTTGCATTAATACTCCGTTTGTAACCCTGAGATGCCGCTGCCCTTATACTGCCTCTAACGGCAAGAGCATCGTTCAAAGATGGCTCGTGTTCGTTTGTTCTTCTAGCCGGGATCTGAGGCGCAGACTTCCATTTCGGCCGCAGGCAGGCAAATCGAGCGGTATGTCATCGCGAGCTTCCGGGTTGCCGAAAGCATGGGCTTTAAGGGCGAGTTTCGGCAGTGTGAGGAACTGCTGCGGATCGGCGATTGATCGTCGCCTTCCACGAGGAATCATGGGAGCGCAGTGAGGGAGCCCAAAGCCTCCCGGACCCGCGATTAACGGTAAACGCAGACGGGCGCCGCCGCTCAAAAAGCACGCCTACCTCACGCGCGAAAACCCGCCAGCCTCAAGTCAGACGAATCGCCGCTGACCTGGATAAGCTCAGCGAGGAGCCGAATGATTCGCAGGCGGAGAGAGAGAGGCAAACCAGCATGACCTCAAGCGCGTCACCGCCGTGAGTTGGCCGAGCCGTCACCGGAGCCGAAGGAGCTGAGTCACCGAGAGGAGCGGATGGCGTTGCGAGCGGAACTGGGACTACCGCCGGACTAACAAATAGCCGTGTCTTCAGAAAACTGAACGCCTTAGCGCTATTTTCTGTTCAATTGCTCCCCAACACCCAAGTTGGCCGCCATCGCAAAGGTTAAACCCGATAATCTATTGAATAAGTTCGGCACCCGTGCGTGCCTGATGGAAATTTTACGTATAGACGATATGGCTGAACTCAAACTAAACGGAAAGACGTATTCGCTCCCAACCCTCGAGGGCAGCGAAAAAGAACGGGCAATCGATATCTCCAGTCTGCGAAGCCAGACCGGCCATATCACCCTCGACGACGGCTACGGCAATACCGGTTCCTGCAAAAGCGCCATCACCTTCATCGACGGCGAACAGGGCGTCCTGCGGTATCGCGGCATCCCGATCGAAGAACTCGCGGAGAAGTCGACGTTCGTCGAGGTCGCGCTCCTGTTGATCTGGGGCCACCTGCCGAACAGCAACGAGCTCCGGAAGTTTTCCGAGGGGCTCACCGAAAACGAACTGCTGCACGAAAACATGAAGCATCATTTCGAGGGCTTCCCCGCCACGGCTCACCCGATGGCAATTCTGTCCTCGATGATCAACGCCGCCGGCTGTTTTTATCCCGACCTGTTCTCGTCCGACAGCCCGGACAGTTTCCAGGTGCAGGTCGCGCGGTTGATTTCCCAGGTGCGCACGATCGCGGCGTTCGCTTACCGGCAGTCGCGTGGAATGCCGATCATTTATCCCAAGCCGGAATACACGTACACGGCGAACTTCCTGCACATGATGTTCTCGCTGCCGTACCGTGATTACGATTTGAAGCCCCAGATCGTGAAGGCGCTGGACCTCATCCTCGTATTGCACGCCGATCATGAGCAGAATTGTTCGACCGCGACGGTCCGCATGGTTGCCTCGAGCAAGGCGAACCTCTTCGCCAGCACCGCCGCGGGCGTCTGCGCATTGTGGGGTCCGCTCCACGGCGGCGCGAACCAGGCGGTGCTCGAGATGCTGAAAGACATTCACAAGTCCGGCGACGATGGCTCGAAGTTCATCAACGCCGCCAAGGACAAGCACAGCGGCAAGAAACTGATGGGCTTCGGCCACCGCGTTTACAAGAATTACGATCCGCGCGCGAAGATCATCAAGAAAGCCTGCGACGAAGTGCTGGCCAAACTGAATCTCAACGATCCGTTGCTCGACATCGCCAAGAAACTCGAGGAAGCCGCGCTGAAGGATTCCTATTTCGTCGAGCGCAAGCTGTATCCGAACGTGGACTTCTACAGCGGCATCATCATGCGCGCGCTGGGGATTCCGGTGGAGATGTTCACCGTGATGTTCGCCATCGGCCGCATGCCCGGCTGGATTGCCAATTACAAGGAAGTGATGGAAGAACCCACGCGCATCTACCGTCCGCGCCAGATTTACGTCGGACCGACGCTCAACCATTACGTACCGCTTAAAGACCGGAAGTGAGGATTGCAATCGAAGCGCTTTACGATTGTCCTTCCGGCAATCCAACACATCCCAAAGAACATTCCCTGTGGGACACCTCAGGCTTTAAGGATCGCTCGGCTTGAAGTTTTTTGTAGTCTGTCGTTCTCACGTCTTCGATTTTTGGATCTTGTCCCTTTGTGGGGCGTTAGTATACGGGCAGGGAATTCCCCTTGGAACAAGTGAACGACGGCAGGCAGGAGCTTTATTCTCCTTCGCCAAAATCTTGGCAAGCCAGTTAAGTATAAGGCCTATCAAAAGCATTGATCCAAAGAACAAGAGGCCGTCTAAGACTGCGTCGAATTTTCTGTTAAAATTCAGGCCGTGGCATCCGGCAAAAGCGCGTCTGAGGAAATGGAGGACGGCAAGTAAAAGGGAAGGAGTGCCATCCGAGCAGCTCCGGGATCTCCATTCCTTTACCGCTTTTTCGCATTGTGCTTGAATGCCACACAAGCTCGTAGACAGCATTACATCGTTATTATGCTCAACGCGCTTTTGGTTAGTGTGCTCATCGCTGCCTCAATCATCTCCCCGAGCCTACGGCGATGATACGGACGACAAAATACGCCGCCTCGAGGCACGCATTACCCAACTCGAACAGCGTCTTGCGGCGCTCGAAGAAAAGGCAACCATCGACAAGACCGTGAAACAGTCATCCTCTTCTGCCGAAGGCTGGCGAGATAAACAAACGTGGCGGCAACTCAAAATTGGTATGACGAAACACGAAGTGCAAGCCATCCTTGGCGAGCCAGGGAGAATCAGCGCCAGTGACCTTGGGAATCATTGGTATTTTCCGGACCCTCTAGGTGGCTCGGCGCGCTTTAGCAAAGAAGAGAGATTAAACTCGTGGAGCGAGCCATAAGCGCTCTTGTCATCCTATTTGGCAAGGTTCAGCCTCTTTGGAGACAGCCCGACGAGCGTTTCTCGCCAAAAAGTGACCGAACTTGTTGCGCGGGAATCGGTCGCAACCGTAGCCATCGTGACGCCAGGGGGCAACTCGGCATTGTGTGGCGTTCAATGCCCACGCACAATTGGCCCGTTGTTGCGCCTAGGACGCGCTAGGAATCGTCCTGTTATTCGGGACGCGGCCAACCCGGAGGGCTGGCGGTCAGATCGGCCGAGTTCGCTAAAATAACATTGACCGTGCGGCTGCGGACATACTCCGTGACGGCATCCTGCGGAGTTCTCACGGTGCGGTAACCAATTCGCACGCAAGGCAGCACCTTCTTCGCGAGAAGCTGATTTACAAAGAAAATCGAGACCGGCTTGTTGGCCCCGATCTGGCGCGCCGTCTCGGCTTTATCAATCAGCTTCTGGCTCATACCGTCGCCCCCCTCTTTTTGCGGGGCCGTCCCGGTTTGAGCCGGTCACGATAGTCGCTGGCTTTAACTTTCTCGACGTCGGGGAGAAAATACGCAGCCGTCTGGCCGTCAACGACGAGCGGCTCAAGAACCCCGGTTAGCTTCCACTTCCACAGTATGAACGAACACACCCCGAGAAGCCGCATGGCTTCGTAACGGGAAATGAGTAACGGTTGTAGGATTCGATAATGCGGGGATGAACTGTTGGCGAAGGGAGTTCGGTCAGAGTTCAAACTCCTAATTCGCGCCTCTACCAGCGATAGCTCGAAGGCGATCTGTATCCGGGAGGGGCCGTCCCCCGTCGAAAGAAGTCCAGAAGCTGGTTGACTCGTTCCTTGGTCCCTACAGCAAAAATGAATACTTTCAGATGACAGTACACGGCCTTTAGCAGCTCACTCGGTTGCAGATTCAAGGTCGATCTGCGGCTCTAGGACGGGCAGATTTGGAGGCTCGAATTTTGCGGCGAAGAGATCTCCGCGCTTCAGCATCGTTTCTAGCTCGCAAAACTGATAAGAGAGGCGGAACGGAAGTCTG